>NZ_CP041189.1:5365000-6712511 GCF_006517195.1 Pseudomonas sp. NIBRBAC000502773
AGCTACGGGTATCACGTAAGTGATGCGGTAGAGGAGCGTTCTGTAAGCCTGTGAAGGTGAGTTGAGAAGCTTGCTGGAGGTATCAGAAGTGCGAATGCTGACATGAGTAACGATAATGGGTGTGAAAAACACCCACGCCGAAAGACCAAGGTTTCCTGCGCAACGTTAATCGACGCAGGGTTAGTCGGTCCCTAAGGCGAGGCTGAAAAGCGTAGTCGATGGAAAACAGGTTAATATTCCTGTACTTCTGGTTATTGCGATGGAGGGACGGAGAAGGCTAGGCCAGCTTGGCGTTGGTTGTCCAAGTTTAAGGTGGTAGGCTGGAATCTTAGGTAAATCCGGGATTCTAAGGCCGAGAGCTGATGACGAGTTAACTTTTAGTTAACGAAGTGGTTGATGCCATGCTTCCAAGAAAAGCTTCTAAGCTTCAGGTAACCAGGAACCGTACCCCAAACCGACACAGGTGGTTGGGTAGAGAATACCAAGGCGCTTGAGAGAACTCGGGTGAAGGAACTAGGCAAAATGGCACCGTAACTTCGGGAGAAGGTGCGCCGGTGAGGGTGAAGGACTTGCTCCGTAAGCCCATGCCGGTCGAAGATACCAGGCCGCTGCGACTGTTTATTAAAAACACAGCACTCTGCAAACACGAAAGTGGACGTATAGGGTGTGACGCCTGCCCGGTGCCGGAAGGTTAATTGATGGGGTTAGCTAACGCGAAGCTCTTGATCGAAGCCCCGGTAAACGGCGGCCGTAACTATAACGGTCCTAAGGTAGCGAAATTCCTTGTCGGGTAAGTTCCGACCTGCACGAATGGCGTAACGATGGCGGCGCTGTCTCCACCCGAGACTCAGTGAAATTGAAATCGCTGTGAAGATGCAGTGTATCCGCGGCTAGACGGAAAGACCCCGTGAACCTTTACTATAGCTTTGCACTGGACTTTGAATTTGCTTGTGTAGGATAGGTGGGAGGCTTTGAAGCGTGGACGCCAGTCTGCGTGGAGCCAACCTTGAAATACCACCCTGGCAACTTTGAGGTTCTAACTCAGGTCCGTTATCCGGATCGAGGACAGTGTATGGTGGGTAGTTTGACTGGGGCGGTCTCCTCCTAAAGAGTAACGGAGGAGTACGAAGGTGCGCTCAGACCGGTCGGAAATCGGTCGTAGAGTATAAAGGCAAAAGCGCGCTTGACTGCGAGACAGACACGTCGAGCAGGTACGAAAGTAGGTCTTAGTGATCCGGTGGTTCTGTATGGAAGGGCCATCGCTCAACGGATAAAAGGTACTCCGGGGATAACAGGCTGATACCGCCCAAGAGTTCATATCGACGGCGGTGTTTGGCACCTCGATGTCGGCTCATCACATCCTGGGGCTGAAGCCGGTCCCAAGGGTATGGCTGTTCGCCATTTAAAGTGGTACGCGAGCTGGGTTTAGAACGTCGTGAGACAGTTCGGTCCCTATCTGCCGTGGACGTTTGAGATTTGAGAGGGGCTGCTCCTAGTACGAGAGGACCGGAGTGGACGAACCTCTGGTGTTCCGGTTGTCACGCCAGTGGCATTGCCGGGTAGCTATGTTCGGAATAGATAACCGCTGAAAGCATCTAAGCGGGAAACTAGCCTCAAGATGAGATCTCACTGGGACCTTGAGTCCCCTGAAGGGCCGTCGAAGACTACGACGTTGATAGGTTGGGTGTGTAAGCGCTGTGAGGCGTTGAGCTAACCAATACTAATTGCCCGTGAGGCTTGACCATATAACACCCAAGCAATTTGCGTCGAAAGGCCAGATTGCGGTGTGTGAAGACGCAATGAACCGAAAGTTCGAGATCTTACAAAACACCGACAGCTGTCACATACCCAATTTGCTGAAGCGAGGCCAGCTGGCCACGACTCAGTACCCGAATTTCTTGACGACCATAGAGCATTGGAACCACCTGATCCCATCCCGAACTCAGCAGTGAAACGATGCATCGCCGATGGTAGTGTGGGGTTTCCCCATGTGAGAGTAGGTCATCGTCAAGATTAAATTCCGAAACCCCATTTGCGAAAGCAGATGGGGTTTTGTTTTGGGCGGTCGAAAAGTGGGTACGCCTAGGCGGATGAGCTGTTGAGTATCGTCAAGGGCAGCTGCCGTATCGCCGTACCCATCGAGAGGGAACTCACTTCAGAGTGCCGTTGGGGAATTCAATGCAAAGTGTTTCTGCATTTTTGGTATGGTGCAGCACATTTCTCAAGGACTGATCTTTCATCGCAGGATGCGGCGTCGACCTTCTTCAACGAGATGCTGTAGAAATGCCTGAACCTATACCGATTAAAGATCACGAAAAAGAAAACCGCCTGGTCAACAAGCGCCTGCTCGCTTGTGCGTTGTTGGTGATAGGCATTACGTGTGCGCTGGTAGGGCGTATGTATTTCCTTCAAGTCGTACAGTTCGACTACCACTCCACGATTTCTGAAAACAACCGTGTCCACGTGCTGCCCATCACTCCGACGCGTGGCCTTATTTATGACCGTAATGGCGTGCTGCTTGCCGATAACCGACCCAGCTACAACCTGACCATCACCCGCGAGCGCACCACTGACCTCAAGGGCGAGCTCGACGCCATCGTCAACTTGCTGCACCTGCCTGTCGAAGACCGAGCACTGTTCGACAAGGCTCTGAAGCAGGCACGCCACCCATTCGTTCCCGTGACATTGTTTTACGAGTTGACCGAAGAGCAAATTGCATTGCTGGCGGTGAATGAGTTCCGCCTGCCAGGAGTAGATGTAGAGCCGCAATTCGTCCGTCACTACCCGCTGGGTGCGCACTTTGCCCACTCCATCGGTTATGTGGGGCGGATCAATGAGAAAGAATCCAAAGCCCTCGACTCGGTGGAGTACCGTGGCACGCAGTCCATCGGCAAAACCGGTATCGAGCGTTTCTACGAGTCCGAACTGCATGGTCATGTCGGCTACGAAGAGGTCGAGACCAATGCCCAGGGCCGCGTACTCCGTGTGCTCAAGCACACCGACCCGATCCCTGGCAAAAATATCGTCCTGAGCCTCGACGTGAAGCTCCAGGAGGCTGCGGAAGAGGCCCTGGGTGATCGCCGTGGCTCGGTGGTTGCCCTCGATCCGCAAACCGGTGAAGTGCTGGCCATGGTCAGCAAGCCGAGTTTTGACCCGAACCTGTTCGTCACCGGCATCAGTTTCAAGGAATATGCCGCGCTGCACGACTCCATTGACCGGCCGCTCTTCAACCGCGTCCTCCGAGGGCTCTATGCGCCAGGTTCGACCATCAAGCCGGAAGTGGCCATCGCTGGTCTCGACAGCGGTGTCGTCACCCCACAGACCCGTGTATTCGACCCCGGTTACTACCAGCTCCCCGACTTTGACCACAAATACCGCAATTGGAACCACAGCGGCGACGGCTGGGTAGACATGGACGCTGCCATCATGCGTTCCAACGACACTTACTTTTACGACCTAGCTCACAAGCTCGGCATTGACCGCCTGCATGACTACTTGGCCGAGTTCGGCCTGGGTCAGAAAGTCTCCCTGGACATGTTCGAAGAGTCCGCCGGCTTGATGCCATCCCAGGCATGGAAGCGCGCCACACGGCGCCAACCCTGGTTCCCTGGTGAAACCGTGATCCTCGGCATTGGCCAGGGTTACATGCAAGTCACTCCGCTGCAATTGGCCCAGGCCACGGCGTTGATCGCCAACAAAGGCGTGTGGAATCGGCCTCACCTGGCCAAGACGATCAATGGTGAGCCGCCGGTAGACCAGAATCCAATGCCCAACGTCGTCCTCAAAGATCCGCGTGATTGGGAGCAGGTCAACCACGGTATGCAACTGGTGATGCATGACCCACGAGGTATCGCCCGGGCCGCCGCACAAGGGGCGCAATATCGCATTGCCGGCAAGAGCGGTACCGCGCAAGTGGTTGCGATCAAGCAAGGCGAGCGTTACAACCGCGAGAAGACCCTGGAACGCCACCGTGACAACGCGTTGTTCGTTGGCTTCGCTCCGGCCGAACACCCGAAGATAGTGATTTCGGTGATGATCGAAAACGGTGAGGCCGGTGGTCGCGTCGCGGGTCCGGTGGTGCGGCAAATCATGGATGCCTGGCTACTCGACCAAGACGGTCACCTGAAGCCGCAATATGCGACGCCGGCAAAAGCGCCAGGTGACCCCCACGTCTAAATCATGCCTTCCACTCGTCCCATTGCTCGATGCCTTCATGGGCAAGCCAGGGCACATCATGGGCCATCCAGATGTGCGAGGTGGGCCTGACGCCCGGATCATCGTCCAGCGTCGCCACCCGCACGATCACATGGGGCTGATGCCCACGTTCTGCTATCAGATGTGAGCCACAGCGCGAGCAGAAATGCCTGAGCTTGCCCGGCGAAGATTCAAAGGACGCCAGCAGTTCCTCCCCTCGCGTCCAGCGAAAATGTTCGCGCATTACGCCTGCAGTGGCGACAAACGGTGCCGCATGTATTTTGCGGCAGCTTGCGCAGTGGCAGTGGCTGATAGGCATGTCCAACTGGTCCACCTGATAGCGGACACCTTTGCAGAAGCAACTTCCATTCAATGGGTCAGTCATAAACGTATTGCCGGTTCAAGGACGGGGTCATCATGATTGCTTACAACCTGAGGTTGCGCATTATTTGGTGTCGCCTACTGTCAATGGAGGAGGTGACTTATGCACGTATTAGATCGCATTGAGCGAAAAGTTCTGCTGAACGCTTCACGTAAACAGGTCTGGGAAGCACTCACCCATGCCGAGCAATTCGGTAATTGGTTTGGTATCGCCCTCAAGGGCAAAGCCTTTGTGGCAGGGGAAACCATAGAGGCGCCGATTACCTACCCAGGTTACGAACACGTGATCTGGAAAGCCAAAATCGAACGCATCCTGCCGCAAACATTGTTCTCTTTCTGGTGGCACCCCTTCGCAGTGGAAGAGGGCGTCGACTACGACAAGGAAACCCCGACACTGGTGGAATTCACCATTGAGGATCGGGCGCCGGGCATTTTGCTGCGAGTGGTTGAATCCGGTTTCAACGCGGTGCCGGAGGCTCGTAGGCAAAAGGCCTTCAAGATGAACTCCCGTGGCTGGGACGATCAGATGGGCAATATCGAAAACTATTTGAGCAAAGCACGTAGGGCGTGAGCCGCATAACGGGCATCATTAACGGATGCCCGTCTTTGTCGTTCCCAATGTTCACGGGGGAATGGCCTGACGGTTAGAAATCCACCGTCGCGGACAACTTGGCTACGCGAGGATCGCCCTGGCTCAGGAACCCGCCCTGAGCCGACTCCCAGTATTTTTCGTTAGCGACGTTTTCCACAGTAACCCCGAGAGTTACATCACGCTGGTCCAGCGTGAACGTATAGCGCGCGCCTATATCGAAGCGGTTCCAGGCCGGCAGGCTCAAGTTGTTGGCTGCATCCGCGTACTGGCCACCGGTGCGCAGCATGCGCCCGTTGAGGGTCACGCCTTGCAGGGTGGGAACATCCCAGTCCACGCCCGCGTTGAGCTGGAAGGAAGGTACACCAATGGCGCGGTTGCCATCGTTGGCACCGTTCTGTGTGTCCTTGAGTTCGGTCTTCATCACGGTCACACCACCCAGCAAACGCAGGCCGCTGACCGGTTCGCCGAAGACATTCAATTCGACGCCTTTATTGATCTGCTGGCCTTCACGAACGTAGCGTGCGGTGGTTGCATCGACGACCTCCGAGTAACCTGCTCCAGGCTGCTCGATACGATAAACCCCTAAGGTAGCGCCATAGGTACCCATGTCCACTTTGACGCCCGCTTCGATCTGCTTGGAGCGAGCGGGCGCATAGGCCTGCCCGCCGCCAATCACAGTGCGGGTGCCTGCCACGAGCGGGGAAACCGGTCCTTGGGCCAAGCCTTCGATGCGGTTGGCGTACACCGACACGTGTTCCCATGGCTTGAACACAATGCCGTAGACCGGCGTGGTGATTGATTCGTCATAGTTGGCGGTGCGTGTACCGCTCATGTAGTTGTAACCCTGAACCACCATCTGCTGGCGACGTGCGCCGACGGTCACCAATAGGCGGTCATCGAAGAAGCCCACGGTGTCGGAGACGGCTACGCTGCGCACGAATGTCTTGGCGGTAATGGTCGGGTCGCTGAAATCGGTACCCGGAGTATTGCGCGGGTTGTTGAGGGTCGGTGGTGCGCCAGTCACAGGCGCGTAGATATTGGTCGCACTCGGTGAGCCGTTGAAGACATAGGCGTTACGTGCCTGAGTCCAAATGCCCGCGAGGCCGAAGTTGAGTCGATGGCTGACGGCGCCGGTCTGGAATTTGCCGTTCAGGCCGCTCATGAGACTGGAGTTCTCTTCTTCGTGCGCGATGGTCGAGCGGCTGGATGTGGCATTGCCGAGGTTATCGGTCAGGGTCACCGATGAATATTGGCCCATTTCACGGCTGTGTTTGGCACCGGCTGCGGCATAAGCCGTCCAGTTTTCGTTCAGGTCATACTCGGCGCGCAGCATCCCCAAGGTGTCTTCAAGGTTGGTACTGCTCCAGCTCGGCGCATAGTTCGTGTCTGCTGAAGGCGCATCCGGTACATGGGTGGCGGTACCCAGGAATACCGAATTGCGCCCGCCGTTGATGCGCTGCTTTTGATAGACAAAATCACTCGATACGCGCAAAGCATCGCCGCGGTAATCCAGGCCGAGGGCAAACAGTTTGGAACGCTGATTTTCATCGTCAATACCGGTATCCCCTTCGCGTTGCGACAGGTTTACCCGTGCACCAAAACGATTGTCTTCGCCGAACCGCTGGCCGATATCCACGTGTTCGCCTACACGGCCATCGCTGCTGATATCCGTGCTGAAGCGACGCAGCGGTACATCATCGGCGCGCTTGGGTTGCAGGTTCACGCCGCCGCCGATCCCCGAGCCGCCCGGTGTCACGCCGTTGATAAACGCGTTGGGCCCCTTGAACACTTCCACACGCTCCAGGGCGTCGGTAGAGATGATCTGACGTGGCAGGATGCCGTACAAACCATTGTAGGAAATGTCATCGCCGTTCAACGGCAGGCCACGGATCATGAAGGTCTGCGCCTGGTTCGCATACCCCGACGCCTGGCGCACCGACGAGTCATTGAGCAGCACATCGCCGACGGTCTCGGCCTGCTGATCACGAATCAATTTTTCGGTATAGGAGGCCATGCTGAAGGGGACGTCCATGATGTCCTGGTTGCCCAGCACTCCCAATTGACCACCGCGTGCCACCTGGCCGCCGCTGTACACGGGGGGAAGGGCACCCGGTGCGGGCCCGTCGGCGTTGATAGTGGTGGCACCCAATTCCAGTGTGCTGCCGTCCTGACGGTTGTTCGCATCCTGCGGGTTGACTGGGGTTGCAGCATGGGCGGCAAGGCTCAGGGAACAGCAAAGGGCGAGCAAGGTCGGGCGAAACGGCACAGCGAATGGGCTACGGGTGGGCATGGTCGATCCTGACGGCGAACCGTCAATGTGAGAAGAGGGGCAACAGGCGTTGCGCTTCCTCACTGCGCGAATACGACTCCGGCGCAGATGATAGTAATTATTATTAACGGCATGCAACAAATTTGTCAGATTGCAGTCTGCGTGCGCGTTTACCTGCTGCGTTTGCGCCGATGCCGCGTAGAATCAACGCCTGAAAGCTATTCCAGAGGTGCGGTACGGTGGATTTACAGCAGGGTTTTGTCCTGACCCGGCATTGGCGCGACACCCCGGCGGGCACGGAGGTCAGTTTCTGGCTGGCCACAGACCAGGGGCCACGGTTTATCCGCCTACCCGTGCAGACCTCGGTGATGTTTATTCCCGAGGCCCATCGCAAGCCGCTGGATTGGTTGCTCAAAGGTGAACGCGATATCGAATTGCGCCCGCTGCAACTCTGCGATTTCCATCACCGCCCGGTCCTGGGCCTCTACACGCGCCAGCACCGCCAGTTGATGGACGTGGAAAAACGCCTGCGCGCCGCCGGTGTCGATGTCTACGAAGCCGATGTGCGCCCGCCGGAACGCTACATGATGGAGCGTTTCATCACCGCTCCGGTCTGGTTCGGGGGGACACCGGATGCCGGTGGTACCCTGTGCGACGCGCAGATGAAGCCCGCGCCCGACTACCGCCCACCGCTCAAGCTGGTGTCCCTGGACATCGAGACCACCGCCCAGGGCGACCTCTATTCCATCGCCCTCGAAGGCTGCGGCGAACGCCAGGTGTACATGCTCGGCCCGCCGAACAAGACCGACGCGGTGGACTTCAAGCTTGACTACTGCGACACCCGCGCCCAACTGCTCGAATGCCTCAACCAATGGCTCGCCACCCATGACCCCGATGCAATCATCGGCTGGAATGTGGTGCAGTTCGACCTTCGCGTACTCCACGAACATGCCCAGCGCCTCAACGTGCCGTTGATGCTCGGTCGCGGCGATGAGCCCATGGCCTGGCGCGAACACGGCAGCCGCAACCATTACTTCGCCGCAGCGGCGGGGCGCCTGATCATCGACGGTATCGAAGCCTTGCGTTCGGCCACCTGGAGCTTCGAATCCTTCAGCCTGGAAAACGTCGCGCAAACCCTGCTCGGCGAGGGCAAGGACATCTCCACACCGTATCAACGCATGGACGAAATCAACCGTATGTTCGCCGAGGACAAGCCCGCCCTGGCGCGTTACAACCTCAAGGACTGCGAGCTGGTCACGCGGATTTTCGAGAAGACCGAGCTGCTCAAGTTCCTGCTCGAGCGCGCCAGCGTCACCGGGTTGCCGGCCGACCGCAACGGCGGCTCGGTAGCGGCATTTACCCACCTGTACATGCCGCTGATGCACCGCCAGGGCTTCGTCGCGCCGAACCTGGGCGACAAACCGCCCCAGGCCAGCCCCGGCGGGTTTGTCATGGATTCGCGCCCCGGCCTCTACGAATCGGTGCTGGTGCTCGATTACAAAAGCCTCTACCCGTCGATCATCCGCAGCTTCCTGATCGACCCGGTGGGCCTGATCGAAGGCCTCAAGCACCCCGACGACAGCGACTCCGTCGAAGGCTTTCGCGGTGCACGCTTTTCTCGCACTCGGCACTGCCTGCCGGCCATCGTTGCGCGTGTCTCCGAAGGTCGCGAAGAGGCCAAGCGTGAGCACAACGCGCCGCTGTCCCAAGCGCTGAAAATCATCATGAATGCGTTCTACGGCGTACTCGGTTCCAGCGGTTGCCGCTTTTTCGATACACGACTGGCTTCCTCAATCACGATGCGCGGCCACCAGATCATGCGCCAGACCCGCGAACTGGTTGAAGCCCAGGGGTATGAGGTGATCTACGGCGACACCGACTCCACCTTCGTGTGGCTCGGCAGCGCGCATTCCCAGGACGACGCCAGCCGTATCGGCCAGGCGCTGGTCAAGCACGTCAACACCTGGTGGCGCGAGCACCTGCACAGCGCGTTCGGCCTGCAAAGTGCCCTGGAGCTGCAATACGAAACCCACTTCAGCCGCTTCCTGATGCCGACCATTCGCGGCGCGGAGGAGGGCAGCAAGAAGCGCTACGCCGGCCTGGTGGTACATGCCGACGGCAGCGAAGAGATGATCTACAAAGGCCTGGAGACCGTACGCAGCGACTGGTCGCCCCTGGCCCGCCGGTTCCAGCAGGAACTCTACCAGCGCATCTTCCACCGCCAGCCCCATCAGGACTACATACGCGACTACGTGCGCCGCACCTTGAGCGGCGAGTTCGATGAACTGCTGATCTACCGCAAACGTCTGCGCCGTCAACTGGATGACTACGAGCGCAACGTGCCGCCCCATGTACGCGCGGCGCGCCTGGCCGATGAATACAACGACCGCCTGGGGCGCCCGCGCCAGTACCAGCGCGGCGGCTGGATCCGCTACGTGATCAGCGTCAACGGCCCCGAACCGCTGGAAGTACGCCAGGCGCCGATTGATTACGACCACTACGTCACCCGGCAATTGCAACCGGTCGCGGATGCGATACTGCCGTTCGTGAGTGACGATTTCAGCACCCTGGTCGGCGGGCAAATGGGTCTGTTCTAAAATCCTTGATTCACCCTGGTGAGAGCCTGCACTCTTGGCCTCTGATGATCACCAGACGGCGTAGCGCTCCATGACCCTGCTCACCCTGACCGGCACCACGGTCGAACTCCAACCCCTGCAACGCGAACACGCGGCCGCCTTGCTTGCTGCTGCGGCCGATGGCGAGTTGTGGAACCTCAAGGTCACCCACGTACCGGGCCCGGATACTGTCGATAATTACATCACCACCGCCTTGGCCGGGCGCGAGGCGGGCAGCATGATCCCTTTCACCCTCGTGCGTCGCGACACCGGCCAGGTGGTCGGCAGCACGCGGTTCTGGAAGGTCGATCGGGTCAATCGTAAGCTGGAGATCGGCCATACCTGGCTGGCGCAATCCACGCAAAAAAGCGCCATTAACACCGAAGCCAAGCTTCTGCTGCTGACCTACGCGTTCGAAGTGCTGGACTGCGTGCGCGTGCAATTTACCACCGACGAACTCAATGAAAAGTCCCGTGCTGCGATTCTGCGCCTGGGCGCCGTGCAGGAAGGCATCGTGCGTCACGAACGCATCATGCCCGACGGGCGCAAGCGCAACTCGGTGCGTTTCAGCATCATCGATTCGGAATGGCCGCAGGTGAAGGTCAACTTGCAGGCGAAACTGCAACGATAGGAGGAAAGGCCCATGTACACACTCTATGGCATCGACGAATCCGGCTCCTGCATGATCGAAATCGCCCTGCAACGGTGCGCGGTACCCTGGCGACGGGTCGACGCCGCCTCCTGGGCCGACGGCGAGGGCAGCGACGAGCTTGCCCGTATCAACCCGCTCAAACAGGTGCCCACCCTGGTCACACCCGATGGGCAGGTGCTGACGGAAAGTGCCGCGATCCTGATCCACCTGGGCCTGGCGTTTCCCGATGCGCATCTGCTGGGCGGCGACCGTGACCAGATCATTCGCGGCCTGGTGTACATCGCGGCCAATTGTTATTCGGCGATCGGCATCATCGACTACCCGCAACGCTGGCTGGGCAACGTCGATGAGGTGGTGCTGGCGCAATTGGTCACGGGCACGCGCCGCTATCTGCATCAGGCCTGGGTGGTGTTTGCCGAACAGTTTGCCGGCCAGCTGTTCGCGCCCGACGGCGCACCGAATGCGTTGGGCATCATGGCGGCGGCGGTGTCGCGCTGGGATGAGGCGCGTGAGGCCTTGACTGCCTTGGCGCCAGGCTTTGCCCAGACCCTGGCGCAGGTGGATGCCGACCCGATCATGGCACCTGTCTTTGCCCGCCATTGGCCGGGCTGGAAGGTCTCGTAATGTTTCCGCAATCAAAGGAAACAATGCGGCTTGTCGCCGCCAAGTCCTTGCGGAGCGGGCGTCCTGGCCTACGCTTTCTGAACGCGGTGTAGGAATCATCCTTGAATTTGACTGTCGCAGACATGAAACTCAAGAACCCTGCATGGAATTCAAAGGAGGTGCGCATGCTCATCCGGTCGCTGACCCTGGCTACCTTGATGGCTTTTACGGGGCCGCTGTTGGCTGCTGATGATATCAACCCGCTTAAGCAGGACCTGGGCAAAGCCCGGCCACTGGTGGTGGTGGAGCTTGATTCCGGCAACGACACACTGGCGACCCTCAAGAAACAACTGGACGAGCCTGCCACCAAGCAGTCCTTTGAAGAGCGCAGCATGGTGTTCTACACCGTTAAGTTCGGCAGCATCGGTGCCGAAGGGGAGAAGTTCGCCAAGGACCCCAAGGACAACAAGAAGCTCACGCCGCCCGAGACCAATGCGCTGATCCGCGCCCTCAAACTGGGCGCCGGCAGCGGCACCAAAGTGATCCTGGTGGGCAAGGATGGCGAGAAGAAAGTCGAGAAGACCGTGCCGCCGGATAGCCTCGACTTGAAAGAGTTTTTCAGCGCCATCGACCAGATGCCGATGGCCGAGAAAGAAACCGCCGCCGCCCCGGAACCCGAGCCCGTTGCTCCGGCTCCGGCCAAGGGCGCCAAGCCGGCTAAACACGCCGGCAAGCCCGCCGCGCAACAACTGGATGACTGAACCTGATACTCGGTAGGAGCACGCTCGCTCCTACCGTTATCTGGCAGCCTTGCGCAGCGGAAATGGAAAGTAGAAAAACCGCAGGAACGCCACCCGCTTGATCACTTCCCCGATCAACAACGGCACCACCACCGCCACCACAAAGCCGATACAGGCCGCGACAAACGCGTGCAGCCCCAGACGCTCCATCAAGTCGAATGTCTTGTGCTGGATCTCCCCATGGAAGATCAGCAGGATCAGGGTCGACTGGCCGATGTAGGTCATGACCCGGGTGATCAGAGCCGATGCCATCAGCACCCGCGCCAACGCCCAGCACAGGTACACCCCAATCACCGCCAGCAGGCTGGTCCACAGCCAGTGGTCGTAGCGACGCTGCGCCAGGTCCATGGTGTCGCCCCGGTAGAGGAACACCACCGCGAACAGCGCCACCGACACCAGCAGGGTCAGCAGTGACCCCGCATGGGTACGCAGCCAGTCACGCAGCAGGTAGCCGTAGACGAAACACGCGCTGCTGATCAGGGTGATATCCAGGCTGAAGGGCAGGCCGGGCAGCACCCAGGTTTGCCCGCCGAGAGTCACCGGCAGTTGCCAGAACCACGGCAGCATCCAGATGCCGATCAGCAGCGGCACCAGCATCACTGCGCAACTCACCGCCAGCGGCAGGCGCTGGATCAGCCGCAGTACGGCCCAACTGAACAGGATCGCCACCCAGAAGTGCGGCAAAAACCACAGCGCCTGCCACGGGATGGTGTCCACCGAGGCGTACAGCACGCCGCCGATATCCGGCAGCAGCGGTTGGCCGCGCAGCACATCGCGCACGATCACATACACCAGCATGGTGAAGAAAAACGGCTTGAGCAGGCCGTCGGCCTTACGCACCGCCATCTCGACAAACGGCTGTTCAGGCTTGAAAAACACCCCCGACAGAAAGAAGAACAACGGCAGTACGAACGACGCCAGGATCGGGTACATCAAGTCCGGCGACGTGGCGACAAACCAACTGTGGGCGTACACGATCACCAGGATGCCGATGCCCTTGGCGATATCCATTTGAATCCAGCGATTTTTCACCTGAGTGCTCCCGATCGATCATTCATGCCTTGCGCCACGGCTTGAGCCACAGCCCCATGCCGAGCAGTACCACGGCGCCCGCCAGGGTGCTCAGCCCCAGTTGCAGCCACACGCCCTCAATACCAAACAGCATCAGCGCCGCCAGCCCCATCAGCAGTGCACTGAGCAGCCAGTGCCGGGCCCAGGGCAGGGCGTCGAGCAAGGCCTGGCGCTGCATCAGCAACAGTGCGGTGTAGAGCACGCCGGCCAGTGCGGCCAAGGGGATACCGGCCAGGCCAAACACCCAGGGCAGCGCTCCCAGCAACAACACGTTGACCAGGCTGCCCAGCAACTCGCAGCGCAGTGGCTGGCGCGTATCGCCGGCGGCGTAGGCATAGCGCGCGAGCAAGGCGTTCCAGGCGCCGAACACCAACGGCACGGCAAACCAGGCCAGCAGCAGCGGCAACGGCGAATCCGCCGATTGCTTGGGCAGCAGCAATGCCACCAGGCTCGGGGCTGCCGCCACCAGGCCGACACCGGCAGGCAGGGTCAGCACGCTGGCGGTTTCCAGGCCGCGCTTGAGCAGGGCCAGGCGCTCATCGCCCTGACGGCGGCTCATCATGCCCAGCAGTACCTGGTTGAGACTCATCAGCGCAATCAGCGGCAGGTTCATCAGCTTGCGCGCCAGGTTGACCCAGGTCACCGCGCCTTCGCCCAGCAGCGATGCCACCAGCCGCTCGATCAGCGCCAACCCCTGGCTGGCGCCATTGCTCAGCAACAGCGGTCCGATGCGCTGGCCCAGCTCCCGCAAGGGTGCGACGCTCAGTTGCCAGCGCCATGGCCGCCAGCCTTGGCGCCACATCGACGGCAACAGCGCCAGCGGCATCAACAGGCTGCCGGCCAGGCAGGCCAGGGCCAGCGCGTGCGGTTGGCTGGTGGTGCCCGCGAGGGCGAGGTACGTCACCGGCGGCAGGTTGAACAGCAACGAGCCCAGCCCCGCGAGGACAAAACGTTCGCTGGCCTGCAAGGGAATGCTGAACAGCCCATGCAACATCAAGCCCGGCACACACCAGGCGACGATCTGCAGGTTGCTGCTGGCCAAAACTGTGGCGGTGTCGGCCAATCCCGGGCCGAGCACTTGCACCAGCCACGGCGCCAACAGCGTCAGCAGCAGGCTGATGACCAGCGCGATCAGCAGCAACGCCGGGAACAGCACCGCCAGCCACTCCAGGCGTTCGCCATGCTTGCGTTGCAGGTACAACGGCAGCGCAGCGGCGCTCAGCACACCGCCGGCCAACGACATGCGCAGCGCTTCCGGCAAAAACAGCGCGATCAGGAAGGCATCGCTGCGCTCTCCGGCGCCCCAGGCCGCCACCAGCAACCATTCACGGGCAAATCCCAGGCACAGGCCCACCAGGGTCGCCAGGGTCAGCCAGGCGGCGGAGCCGAGCATCAGGGCCGTGCCCCATCAGGCAGGTGTTTGCGGTAGGCCACGGTCTTCACCTGCGGCAGCCGCGCCGGAAACAACCGCCGCGCCTCCAGCACATTGATGCCCACCATCAGCCAGAACAACGCCACCATCACCACCGCAAAACTGAAGTAGTGGTCGAACAGGCCGCTGACCAGCGCCGACAGAATCCCGCCGGTGGTGCCCAGCCACAGGGCATTATCCTTGGTCAGGCGGATCGGGCCTTTTTGCGGACGCGCCTCACGCCACCAGCGCACGGTCACCGCCACAAAGAACAGCATGCCGACGATGCCGGTCTTGTAGATGAAGTTCAGCCACAGGTTGGAGATCCCCAGCAGGTGGGTGCCCGGTACCGGCGGGTCAACCTTGAAGCCGATCCCGAACGGATAAGACACCACCGCCTGCGGGAACATGCGGTACTCGTCGAACCGCACTTCGGTACTGGCGTTGTCCGACGAGAAAATCGTCGCCAGGCGTTCCTGCAACGGTGGGTAGGCCATTACCAGTGCCACGGTCAGCGCCGCGCCGATCATCAGCAGGCGCCCGGTGTAGGGCACGCGGCGCGTAGCCATCCACAGCAGCACCAACGCCAGGCTGACCATCGCGCCGCGGCTGCTGGCCAACAGCAACGCCGCCGCGCCCAGGCAGGCGACGCCCAGGCCCAGCGCACGTTTCCAGCCCTGTTCGGTCACGCCGAAGCAGAAGGCCAGGGGCAGCAGCAATGCCATGATCCCGCCGATGGCATTCGGGTGCATCCACGGCGAACCCATGCGCGAAGACATGGCCTCCAGGCCGAATTTCAACATGTCGAAATTGCCGTAGTTGAACAACGCCAGAATCGGCGCAATGCCGGCCCCGGAGCGCGTGCGCACGAACACCGCAATCGACAGCACCAGCATCGCCAGGCTGCCCAGCAACAGGGCGATCACCAAGGATTCACGCTGCTTGCGGTCCACCAGCAACCTGGCGCAGAGGAACACCGCCGACAGGCTCAGCAACCAGCGCAGCCAGTTGGCCACGCCGCTGCTGTCGGCGTGGACGGTGACTTGGCCGACGATAAACGGGAACACGCTGAACAGCATCAGCCACAGCAGCATCTGGTCGGTGGGGCGGCGGGTAAGGCTTGGGGTGTCCGGCAGGCGGGCCAGGAAGTTGTGCCACAGCACCGCGCCCCAGGTCAGGGCCAGGATCGCTTCGCTGACGGTGCTGCGGATCCCCAGGTTGATAGTCGAGTACGGCATGAACGTGGCGATCATGGCGAACAGCAACAGCCCCCACAACGGAAAGCGCAGGATGGTCACTGCCCCCGCCAGGCCGACCACGGCCAGGAACGCCTTGGCCGGCGACAGCAATAGGGCGAGGGCGCCAAACAGCAGGCCGAAGAGGATCGCGACGAGGCTTGCCAGGTTCACTCTCACTGAAGTTCCTCGATCAGTTCGGCCAGGCGCTGGCGATAAGCATGATGGTTGAAACGTTGCGCCCACAGGCGCCGTTGCTCGGCGCAGTCTTCATCCGGCCGCGCGCCCAGGCTGAGCATCAATTGCACCAGCGCCGGGCCATCGGTGGGCGAAAACCGCGGGGCCGACGGCGGGGTGATTTCATCCAGCGAAGTGCCGCTCGCCACCGCCACCGGCGTACCGACGCTCAGGGCCTCGATCACCGGCAGGCCAAAGCCTTCGGCATACGACGGCTGCCACAGGCGTGACGCCTGGCGGTACAGCCCCTGCAACTCGGCGTCCGACACGCCGCTCAGGGCGCGAATCCCCGGCAATGTGCGCTGGGCTTCGGGCAAGTGTTCCAAACTGCCCACCAGCACCAACTCCGGCACCGAAGGGGATTGGCGCCGCGCCTGCTGCCAGGCGTCCACCAAAAACGGCACGTTCTTGCGCAACTCGCGGGTGCCCACCAGCAGCCAGTAGCGCTCGGGCAATTGATGCCGGCTCAGGTCCGCCACCAGCCCGGCAAAGCCATCGACCTGATTGGGCAGCACACGAATCTTGCCCACCGCCTTGGGAAACAGCCGTGCGGTTTCATCGGCGCTGTATTGCGACGGCGTCCACACGCGGTCGGCGCTGTGCACCGCGTAGGTAATCGACAGGCGATCGCTGGTCTTGTAGATCAGCGCCTTCAAGCGGTTGGCATGGTAGTTGTTCAGGGTGATCTGGAACAGGTCATGCAGCAGTACCACGGTGCGCAAGCCTTTCGGTTTGGGCGGCAAGGGCAGGCCCATGTTGAAGGTGCTGATGTACAGGTCGATACGCTCCTCGCGCAAGGCGCGCGGCAGAAAACCGGCCTCAAAGCGCAGACGATTCTGCGGCTGGTGCATGGCGGTCTTGGCACAGCCCCACGCCGGGCAGTGGGCCTGCAGGCGCGTTTCATCGCCCAGTGGTGCCACGGTAAACCGTTCAAGCTCAATGCCCGGCAAGGTGTGCAGGGCGCTTTCCAGTGCATACACCTGGCGGCTGATGCCCGATTGCGGCGAAGTGCCGACGGTGCGGTAATCCAGGCCTATACGCATGCGGGCTCCCTCTGGCTCAGCGGCACGAGGGTGGCGTACACCTGCTCCAATTGGCTGGCGGCGACGCTCCAGTCATGGGCGCGGCGTACGTAGGCGCGGCCTGCCTCACCCATGGGCGCGGCGGCTTCAGGGCATTGCAGCAGGCGCACCACGGCATCGGCCAGGTCGTCGGCGCTTTGCCCACCGAGGTAGTCGAGGCCTTCCACCAGGTCCAACCCCGACACGCCTTGTTCGGTGCTGGCCAGCGGCAGGCCGGCGGCCAGGGCTTCGAGCACCTTGAGCTTGGAGCCGCCGCCATGGCGCAACGGCGCCAGGAACACCGAACAGCTCGATTGCAGGTCCAGCAGGTTGGGCACGAAGCCTTGCCATTCGATACGCGGGTCTTTCCAACGCTCGCGCCAGCTGCCGGGCATGCCGAAGCCGCACACGCTCATGCGCGCATCCGCACAGCGCGCCCAGACCTTGGGCAGGATTTCATCCAGGGCCCATTCGATGGCGTCCACGTTCGGCGCGTATTCATAGTTACCGAGGAACAGCACACGGCGTGTCGACGGGTCGGGATGGGCGGCGGCAAAGTGGTCGCAGTCCACGCCATTGACCACCACCGGTACGGGTTTGCCGGCGATTTTTTCCAGGACGTGCGCATCGTTTTGAGTGACCGCCACCACCTGCGCGGCCTGGCGCATCACCCGGCGTTCCCAGCGGGCATAGCGCCATTGATCGTAGCGAATGAACGGCAGCGACCAACGCGGCAAGCGGTCGTAGGTGGCCGCGCCCAGGGCCGATTCCACATTGTGTTCGGTCAGCACAAAGGGCTGTGATCTACGCGCCAGCGCATCTTCGTAAGGCTGGAAACTGTAGCTGTGCTCGATCTGCACAACGTCCCACTGCTCACCCAGCAACCAGTTGAAGGTGTCCTGCAACTCGCCCGCCAGCCCATTCACGCTGGCCAGCAGCGGGTAGGGTGCAAACAGCCCCGCCACCAGGGTCTTGAGGCTGCGCAACGGGCGGCGCGGCAGGATGATCAACTGTTCGACAAACGCTTCCAGCACCTGGCGGTCGGCAGGGGACACCGGATGCTTGTCATGCAGCAGCAAGGTGATCCGATGCCCCCGCGCCGCCAGGCTGCGCAGCAGGTGGAACTGGCGGGTCTTGCCGCCGCTGGTGGCGGGCCAGGGCGAGTAGGGCAGGATCCATAAAATGCGCATGGCGGGCCTCACTCCCATAACAGAATTTGCAGGTTCGGCTTGACCATGACGGTCAGCCCGTGGGTGCCGCTTACCGGGGTTTGCGTACCGCGCAGCGGGTCATACAGGGTGGCGCTGGCCAGGTTGGGCAGGTGTGCGTTGCCGCCCCCGGCCGCCCAGAAGAACCATAGCTTGCGCCCGTCGGCGCGGGTCCAGCCGATGCTGAACAGGCCGTCGGGCAACTGATCGGCGCTGGGCGGATCGCCGGGGGTGAGCGTCGGACCGCTGACGTCGAGGAAATTTTTCAGCGCGGTGTAGACCGGCTTGGGGTTGGCGTCGATGTCGAGCAAACCGTAAGACTGATCACGCACACTGGCGCGCTGGTCCAGATCACTGAGGGTAAACAGGAAGATCCGGTCGTAATCCAGCGCACTCATCAGCGCCAGGCGGCGTACCACGTAATCGGCCTGGGCCTGTGGGGTGATGATGTCCTGGGCGTCTTTGGGACCGGTGTAGGTCGACCAGCCCCATTCGGTGCTCCACAGGGTCTGCACGCCGCCGCTGCGCAGGGCCTGGTTGAGCGTGGTGGTCCTGGCGATAAAGTCCAGGTTGGCCGGGTCGTTGCCTTCGGGCAATTGGGTATAAGGGTGGTACGAGACGACGGTATTGAGGCTGGCGACGCCCAGGGCGCCGAGGGCATCGAACATGCTCTGGCCGTTGGGCATTTCGCTGAAGAATGCCATGCCGGCGGCCACCACCGGTTTGCTCGGGTTCATTGCGCGCAACGCGGCGGCGGTGGTGGTCAGCAGTGCGGCGTAGCCGGCCGGGTCGGCTGCCGGGCGCCAGAAGCCCAGCAGGTTCGGTTCGTTCCACACCTGCCAGGCGTCGACACTGGGATAGCGCTGGGCCAACAGCGCCATGCGGTTGGCGAACACGTTCGGGTCTTTCGGCGGGTACTGGTCCTGATACGGCGCACCCACCGGCGCAGTGGTGGCGAACGGCGCCGACCCGACCAGGTAGAACACCGACTTGAGCTGGTTGTCCTGCAGTTTGCCCACCAGCTGATCCAGCGTCGCAACCTGGTACTGCCCTGCGACCGGCTCCAGCTGGTCCCAATGCAAATCCAGGCGTACCCACTCCAGGCCCAGCGCCTTGAGACGGTCGATCTGCTTCTGATAGCGCTCAGGGGCGAACCACAGGAACTGCGCGTTCACCCCGAGGAAATCCTTCCACACCACAGTTTTGTTGCCCTTGAGCACATGGCTCTCGGCATCGGCCTGGCGCCCCCACAAAAACGCGGTGAGGCCCAGGGCGGCGACTACGACCAGGGTGGCGACGTAGGTGCGTTTACGCGCCATGGCGGCCGCCCTCGATGGCTTGCTCAAACAGAGCCTTGAACTTTTGCGCGGTCAACGGCCATAAGCGCTCGCGGCCGATTTCGCCGGCGCGTTCGGCCCACTCCCGGGCCAGCAGCGGCGTGCGCGCCAGGCGCAGCAGTTGCGCGCTGAGGGCATCCACATCGCCTTCGGGGTAGATGGCACCGTTGCCGCTGGCGACTTCCTCGGCAAACGCGCGAGCGTCGGAGGTAATCGCCCCACGCCCGCAGGCGGCAGCCCAGGACAGCGCGCCACTGGTACCGCGCTGGCGCCCGAGCAGGCCGAGTTTTTTCGATTCGCGATAGGGCAGCACCATCACATGGTGGGCCTGGATGGTCTGGGCAATCTCGTCGGCCGGCAGGTTCAGCCGCCAGTCGATAGCGTCCGCCAGGCCGAATTCGGCGATCTGGCGGTTCAACTGCTCCAGGTAATTACCACCCGCGCCAAACGCCATTTCGGCGGCGGTGCCACCGGCCAGGGTCAGGCGCACACGCTCACGCAATTCGGGGGCCTGCTTGAATACGCCGGCCAGGGCGTCTAACAGGTCTTCGATGCCTTTACCCCGGTAGATAAACCCGAAGTACAGCAGGCGCAGCGTATCCAAGGGCGGCAACGGCGCCGATGGAATCGCCAGATTGGCATGGTTGATCACCGCGACTTTCCCCGCCGGCAGTTGCATGCGTTGGCCCAGGCACTCGGCGCCCAGGCGGGTGAGGGTGATCAAGCGGGTCAAGCCGGCGGCGACCTGGCGCTCTTCACGCAAGGTCAGCGGATCGGCCAGCACCACTGCCGCCTGTGGCATCGGGCTGGGCAAGCGCTCCAGCAGGTTCAACGGGAATGGCAAGCGCTCGCGCCGCCAGACGATGCGTTCCGGATCATGCACCGTGGCGGTCAAGGGCAGTGCCGGGTAGGCCTTGCGCAATTCGCGCAGGGCCAGGAACTCCCCCAGCCGTCCGCCGCCCAGCTCGGCGTGGACCAGGTCCACGCTGTGCCAGTCGAAACCACCGATGGCCTGTTTGATCGCCTCGCTGTTGCCCGCCACCCCGGCCAACGGCGTCAGCACCGTCACCTCCAGTTGTTCCAGTGCCGTGCGGAAATGGTTCGCGTAGTCGGCGATGCCATTTTTCTCCGGCGGCAACGGGGCGAGCAGGGCGACGCGCATCAGAATGCCCCTCGGTACTTGGCGATGGTTTTCAGCACCTTGGCCGGCACTTCGAATTTGCGCCGGTTGATGATGATGCCGTCGACTTTGCCGAACGCGGTGTTGAGGATCGACAGCGCGTGCTCCACCACCGGCACCGTGCTCTTCTGCGCTTCCACCACCAGCGCAATCAGGTCGGCCCGACGCAGGTTGATAAACGCATCGCGGTTATCCAGCAGCGCCGAGGCGTCCAGCAGCACCACTTCACCTGGCGCCGCCGGTTCGGCGCCGCCCACACGCACGTTGATACCGTTTTCCTGCAGCAACTGACGCAGTTGTTCCACCACGAAGGTCACCCCTTCGCCATGACGTGCCGAGGTCAGCCCCAGGGTCAGGCCCTGCTCGGCGATGCGCTCCAACTGCAGCAACCCGTACAGCCGGTAGATGCTCGCATTGAACGCGTTGGTGCTTTGGGCGGTGCTGGTGTCCAGCTCGGGCAAGGTGGTCCACAGCGGCAGGCCGAACTTGCGTTCCGCCAGGCCGCCATCGTGGATGCGCTGGTCGAGCAGGTAGCACAGGTAGATCACCAGCAGGCCGACGACGAGGGCGAATGGGACCGCCAGCACCAGCATCACCAGGGTCTTGGGGAAGATACGGCCGGGGTTCAGGGTGGCCTCTTCGATCACCGCGATGTTGCTGATCTGGCTGTTATCCAGTTCACGGTCGATGCGTGATTTCTCCAGGTTGTCCACATACAGCGCGTAGTTGCGTTCGGCGGCGCCCAGCTCCCGGGCGAGGCGTGTCAGTTCCGGTTCGATCTCCAGGGCTTGCTTGCGCTGGGCTTCGAGGTTGGCCAGTTGTTTCTGTTGTTGAGTCAGTTGGGTACGCAGCGCGAGGTTGTTGCTCGACTCATCCAGCAGTACTCGCTGCAAGTGGATTTCCAGGGTATTGGGCGCGCGGTTTTCCGAGCTTTGCACGGTGTTGCTTTCACTCGCGACATGGGCCTGCATTGCGCGGATCGACGCATCCAGGGCTTTGACCGGCGGCGCGTTGTCCGTGTAGGTGCGCATCATGTCGGCCTTTTCCAGCAGCTTCTGGTTCAGCAGGCGACGCAAGTCCTGCTGCTGGGGGTTCAGTGCGATCTGGCGCACGGTGGTGACTTCTTTGGGCTGGCTCTTGAGCTGCGTGCGGGTGCTCTGGATGGCGCTGTCGGAGGAGGCGATCAGGCGCGTGGTGTTGAACGTTTCGCCCCGCAGTACGTTGATGCGCTCGGACAAGTCTTCCAGGCGATCAGTGATGCTCGCCGCGCCGATCTGGTTCAGGTGCGTGAGGATCTGCTGCTTGTAGCTCTGGATCTCGGTGGCGCTGGTGGCTACCTGGCCTTCATAGAAGACGTACAGGCTCTTGCGCCCCAGGGCCTGGGTGCGTTCGTTGACATAGGTCTCGACCCAGTCCTTGACCACCGCCTGGGCTATCTCCGGGTCGCCCCAGGTAAAGTTGATGTCCATCACCGTGGAGCCGGCCGCGTGGCTCACCTCGAAGTTCTTTTCCAGGCCCGCCGCCAGGCGCTCCACCGGTGTGGTTTTTTCCACCACGCCGACAGTTTCCAGTACCACGCGGATGCCATCGAACACCGCGCCTATGCCACTCTTGACGTAGTACTTGGTGCGCTTCCAGAAGCCTTCCGGTGGCGGTGCGTTACTGATCACTTCCAGGTAGTGCTCGGCCACCGCCCGCACAATCGGACGCCCGGTGAGCAGACGCTCCTCGTCGACAATCGGGTCGCGCTGGGTGCTGGGCATCACCAGCGCCTGGCGGTTACTGATCTCGATGGGCAAGGTCGAATCACGCCCTGGCTTGACCAGCAGGCGCGCCGTGGATTCGTACTTGGCCGGCAGCAGGAAAGCCCCCAGCAGAATGATCACCAGCGCCGCAATGGCGGCCAGTTTGAACTCGTGGCGGAAGATGAAGAACAGGCGTAGCAGATCACGAAAAGAACGGATCTCGATCATGGGATGTCGCTCCTTTAATTACTGCCGCCGCTGGTTCGCGTGTAGTTGTAGCCGACCCCGATGGACTTGGTGAACGGGATCAGTTGGTTCATGTAGGTGTCTACGCCCTGGATGCGCTCGCCGACGTTGGACTTGGGCACGAACACCACGTCGCCGCGTTGCAGGCGCACCGGCTTGCGTCCGTTGGCGCCGGTCTTGAGGAGCTGGCTGAAGTCCAGGAAGTAAGCACGATAGGCGCCCTGGGCATCTTCGCGCAGCAGCGCAACCATGCTCGCGTTGCCCGCCGGGCTGACTCCGCCGGCGCCGACAATCGCCTGTTCCAGGGTGTTGGCCGTGGCGATCTGCACCGCCGTGGGGTTATTCACCGCACCACCGACGATCACCGAGTTGCTCGGCGCCTGGTTGATGTTCACCGTCACCCGGGGTTCGCGGTAGGTCGCCGCGAGCTCGTGGGTCAGTTGGGTGGCCAGCTCCGATGGCTGGCGCCCGGCAACCTGGATCGGCCCCAGGAACGGGTAGTTGATCTTGCCGTCGGTCTGCACCGTGTACAGCGTCAGCTCGTAGATGGTGCTGACGTTGAACGCCGACAGCGTCGGCATCTCGCCGGCATCGCGGACGATGCGCAACTGGTCGCCGATACGGATGCGTTCCACCGCCGGTGGCAGCTGGGCCAGTTGGTCGAGGGCGCGCTTGCCGTCCTCGACGGTCTTGCTGTCCGGTGGCTCGATACGCGCCGGGGTATTGCAGGCGGCCAGGGCCAGCATGGCCAGGGCGAGCACGCTTCGCTTCATCAAGGGGGACTTCCTGTGGGTCATGCTGCTCACCTCCAATAACCGGGAAACATGCTGATGCGCCGCTTGAGGGCGAGCGGCAGGCGGCGTTCAAGATGGCCCAGGCGGTAACCGAGCAGTTTGAACGCACTGCGCACCAGCACCTCGGGAGCGCGGTGCAAGGCGCCGGCTTTGCGCAGCGCCGCGAGTTCGGCCAGCACATAGCGTTTGCCCTCGCCGCCCGCGTCGCCAAAGGCTTGCTTGATCCACGGCTCGCGGCCGTAGAACACGCCAATGTCGAAGTAGCGGTGAAACTCGTCCATGAGTTTGTAATCGTGGGAGTGATGCACCAGCGCGGTGGCGGCATAGCGCACCTTGTAGCCGTCGAGCAGCATGCGTGCGGCCACAAAGGCGTCTTCGCTGCCGATCACGTCGGCAGGGAAGCCACCCACGGCCTGCAACACACTGCGCCGGTACACCGAAAACGAGTCGGAGCTGAAGCAGGTCTTGATCCCAAGCTCCGGTGCATCGGCCAGGCTTTTGCTGCGGCTGTGTTCCGGGTAGTTGAAGTGCCGCGATTGCGCGCCCAGCACGCCGGCATCGGGGTGAGGCAATTGCCGTCCATAGGCCACGCCGTTGAGCGGGTCCTGCTGCAATTCATCGAGCAGGTTGGCAAAGGTCTCGGGCGTCGCCGGGATGGCGTCCTGGGTCATTACGATCAGCGCGTCGCCACCCACCTGTTCGCTGGCCCAGCGGCGGGTGCCGCCGTGGTTGAAGTCACGGGCGTCGATCACCTCGACCCGCGCGCCGAACGCGCGAAAGCGCGCCACGGTGTCATCGCTGGAGGCGCTGTCCACCACCAGCATCTCGTCAGGTTGCAGGGTTTGCATCTTCAGCGCGGGCAGCAGGCGTGCCAGGTGGCTGGAGGCGTTACGGGTGGGGATGATCAATGAAGTGCGCATGTCATTTTTTCGCCTCGGCAGGCGCGCGGCCGTAGATGTCGTCGAAGCGCACGATGTCGTCTTCGCCCAGGTACTCGCCGCTCTGCACTTCGATCATCACCAGGTCGATGATGCCGGGGTTGGTCAGCCGGTGTTTGTGCCCAGCGGGAATGTAGGTGGACTCGTTGGCGTTGATCAGGAACTCGCGGTCGCCATTGGTGATCTGTGCCGCGCCGCTGACCACCACCCAGTGTTCGCTGCGGTGATGGTGCATCTGCAACGACAGCGAGGCCAGCGGCTTGACCACGATGCGCTTGATCTTGAAGCGGCTGCTTTCTTCCAGCACGGTGTAGGTGCCCCACGGCCGGGTCACCGTGCGGTGCAGGCTGTACGCCGGATGGTTCTGGCGCTTGAGCTCGGCGACGATATAGCGCACATCCTGGCTGCGGTGGGCGTCGGCGATCAGCAGTGCGTCGGGGGTATCCACGATGATCAGGTCGCGTACCCCCACGGCGCCCAGCACGCGCTTGGGCGAGTCGATGTAGCAGTTGTGCACGTCATGCAAAATCGCTTCGCCATTGACCTGGTTGCCATGGGCATCGCTGGGGGTGAGCTGGCGCAGCGCTTCCCAGGACCCGATGTCGCTCCAGCCAATGTCACAGGGCACCACGGCCACTTGCCGGGACTTTTCCATCAAGGCCACGTCGATGGAAACATCCGGCGCACTGCCGAACGCATCCGCATCCAGTTCACGTTGGCGCGAGGTTGTGTTCTGCAGGCTCTGGCTGTGCTCCAGCGCGGCGCGTGCGGCCTCCAGCACGTCGGGTGCATGGGTGGCGAGCTCATCCACCAGGGTGCTGGCCTTGAAGCAGAACATGCCGGCGTTCCACAAGTGCTTGCCGCCGTCCAGGTAGGCCTGGGCGGTGGCCAGGTCGGGTTTCTCGACGAAGCGTTTGACCCGGTAGCCATGGCTCAGCGCCTCGCCTTGCTCGATATAGCCAAAACCGGTTTCCGGGTGGTCAGGCTGGATGCCGAACGTCACCAGGTAGCCGGCTTCGGCCAGGTCGCGGGCCTGGGTCACGGCCTCGGCGAACGCCACTTCATTGAGGATCAGATGGTCGGCGGGCATTACCAGTAACTGTGCGTCGCCGCCGAAATGCTCCTGCACATGCAGGGCCGCCACGGCGATGGCCGCCGCCGTGTTGCGACCGAACGGTTCCAGCAGCAGGTCCAGGGGCAGGCGGGCGTTGTTCACTCCGCGGTAGTCGTCGAGGGTGCGAAACAACAGGTCGCGGTTGGTCACCGTGAGCACGCTTTCCACACCGGGCAGTTTGGCCGCGCGCAGGAAGGTTTTTTGCAGCAGGCTCTGGCCATCGCGCATGCGCATGAACGGCTTGGGCATGTTCTGCCGCGACACCGGCCACAGTCGAGTGCCCGAACCACCGGAAACGATGCAGGGAATTAATCCGTTGAGGGTCTTCATCAATAGACTTCCTTGGTGGAAAGGACGGCCGGGACCGTCATGAAAACGATGTACAGGTCAAACCACACCGACCACTTGGAGATGTACTCCAGGTCGTACTCGACACGTTTCTGGATCTTGAACAGGGTGTCGGTCTCACCCCGGTAACCGTTGATCTGCGCCCAGCCCGTAATCCCCGGCTTCACGCGGTGGCGCGAGCTGTACTCGCTCACCGCCACTTCGAAGGGAATGCCGGCGGCTTTGGTCGCCGTGGCATGGGGGCGCGGGCCGACCATGGACATGTTGCCCAGCAGCACGTTGAACAACTGCGGCAGCTCGTCGATGCTGGTCTTGCGGATAATGCGCCCCACCCGGGTAATGCGCGGGTCCTGGCGGGTGGTCTGGCGTTCGGCGGTGAAGTCGCTCTGGTCGGTGTACATCGAGCGGAACTTGAACACGCGGATTTCGTTGTCGTTGTAGCCAAAGCGGTTCTGGCGAAACAGGATCGGCCCTTTGGAGTCGAGCTTTATCGCAATTGCCGTCGCGACCATCACAGGGGACAGTGTCACCAGCGCCAGGCTGGCCAGCAGCACATCCTCCAGGCGCTTGATCACCGGTGACCAGCCACGCAACGGCAATTGCGAGGTGTTGAACATCAGGATCCCGCCCACGTCGGTGATACGGCTATGGCCATAGCGCAGGGCGGCCATGTCGGGCACCAGCATCACGTTCACCGACATCTGCCGCAGGCGATTGACCAGCCCGTGGATGCGCTGCTCGGCGGCCCAGGGCAGGCAGATCATCACTTGGTTGACCTGCTCGGCGCGGATGAGTTTCTCCAGGTCACGGGTGTTGCCCAGCAGGGGCAGGTTGCTCAATTCCTTGGGGATCCGCTCGGTGCGATCGTCGATAAAGCCGATCAGGCCGGAGCGGATATCACCGTTGCGTTGCAGGTGATCGGCGACGTGCATGGCGGTGTCGGTAAAGCCCAGGATCACCGTACGTTGCAGGTATTTGCCCTTGCGCATCAGGCTGCGGTACAGGCGCAGCATCAGCAGGCGCTCAAGGCAGAACAAGCCCAGGCTGGCGACGTACCAGGCCACCAGGTTACGCGGGGTCAATTGCGGGAAAAACTGCAGGATCTGGTACATGAACAACAGGATGCAAAACGCCGCCGACCATGCCTTGACCTTGGTTTTCAGGCGCAGCCGGTTGCTGAACAGTTCTTCGGAATAGATGCCCAGGGCCTGGAACAGAATGATCGTCAGGACCGCGAAAAATACCAGCAGGCCGAGGAAGTGCCCGCGCAGTTCAGGGTCCATCGGGTCGATGAACATCACCAGGATCAGCGGGGGCAAAATGGCACTCAGGCCATGTATGAACTTGACGAAAACAACAAAGAACTCAACAAAACCGGCGCGCGTTAAAAACAGGCTGTCGACGGACGACTTCTCTCGCATAAAACATCCCTCATTGCACGCCAGAGCTATTGTTTGGATGTTTGTTCAATAAAGCAGCGAACTGCTTTAGAGGGCACTTCCAACTATGGCTACTCTGGGTAATACGCAACTATCAATTCAAATGCGGCTATCCATTTGAAGGGAATTCGCGGGGGTAGTGACTACAGGAGTGTTCCCTTAATCAATTTGTCAATGAATTGACGATGGTGCGGAGGTGGCAGGGCAGACAGGTTTATCAGTGTTTTGTTCGGCATTTTATTGACATTCCTTGTCCGGGTAAGCGGTGATTGGGTGTGTTTTTGAGTGTAGAAACAAATGCAGGATTTTTCCTGCATAAAGGAAAAACCTTTTTTCAAAGGCGGTAGGAAGGGGGGACAAAGAGGGGGTGGCAGGGCGCACGAAGTGCCCTGCCTGCGGGACTTTCGCCAGATCAGAAGTTGCCTTTCAAACTCACCGTAAAATTTCGTGGCTCGCCATAAAAGTTACCCCAGGAGGCTGTACCCACCGTGTTGTAGTAACTTTTATCGAACAGATTGTTGCCGTTGAGTGCGACGGTCCAAGTGTCGTCGATACGGTACGCCACACGGGCACTCCAGGTTGCGTAACCGGCCTGTTCGAGCTTGATGGTCTGCACGCGGTAATTGCTGCTCTGGGCGTTGACGCCGGTGCCCACGCTCCATTTCGACAGGGCGCCGTCGAGCTGGTAGTCGCCCCACATGCGCAGCATGTGTCGAGGTACGTAGGTGTTGGACGTACCGCCCTCCAGGGCGGTATCGATGTTCTTCAGGGACTTGGTCTGGGTGTAGGTGTAGCCACCGGATACCTGCAGGCGCTCGAGCACTTCACCGCTGATTTCCGCCTCCACGCCCTGGGCGCGCACCTTGCCGCTGTCGGTGTAGCAATAGCCGTCGGCGGAGGTCGGGCACTGGGCGATGTAATCGGATTCGGCCGCGTTTTTCTCGACGGCGCGGAACAGCGCCAGGGAGCTGTTGAGGCGCCCGTCGAACCATTCGCCCTTGATACCCAGCTCGTAGTTGTCACCGATCTTCGGCTTGAGCGCGGCGCCATCGAGCGTGGCATAGGAACTTTGCGGCTGGAAGATATCCGCGTAGCTGGCGTACACCGACAGGTGCTCATTGAGGTCGTAGATCAGTGCGGCAAACGGCGTCACTTCACCGGTTTCCCGGGTGCGGGCATCCTGCAAGGCCCACTCGCCCCAGGCCAGGTTGTTGGACTGGCGACGGTTCTCGTACCAGCTCACGCGGCTGCCTACGATAAACATCAACGGCTCGGCCAGGCGCAGGCGCAAGGTGGTGTAGGCGCCGTACTGGGTGGCGGTTTCCTTCACCGTGCCGCCGCGATACATGTTCGGCCAGAAGGTGCTGTTGGCCGGCTCCGGGAAATGGTGGTCGGGTTGGTAGATGCCTTGGCGCCTGGGCAGGTTCTGGATCGCGTACACATCGTCCTGGGTACCACGGCTGCCATTGGCACCGAGGATCAGTTCGTGTTCCAGCCCGAAGGCTTCGAACTTGCCGTCCACATAGGCGTCGAGGCCGAAGTCCTTGTGGTCGTAGTCCATCAGCGCCGCATAGGAGTTGGCCGTAGGCGTCGGGTTGCCGTAGGCAATGGTGCCTTCGCTGGCGGCGTATTTGGTGTCTTGCAGGTTGCGGCTGTGCACGGCCGCAACCTTGAGTTTCCAGTCATCGTTGAAGTGATGGGTGAGGTCGGCGAAGAAGGTGGTGCGCCGGCTTTGCCAGTCGTTCCAGGATTGGCCCAGGCAGGTGGAGCGGCTGAGGTGGGCGCTTTTGCCGTCGGCATAGCGCGGCAGGCCGCCCCAGCACGGTGTGGCGTCGACGTCTTCATAGCTGGCGCCGAAGCCCAGGGTGGTGTCGGCGCTGAGATCGACATCCAGGGCGCCATAGAACGCCTGGTCCTGGCGCTTGGAAATGTCCATGTAGGAACCGCGATTCTGTTGGCTGATCGCCGCGCGGCCGCGCACCGTACCGCTGTCATTCAGTGGGCCGCCGGTGTCGACGTCGGCGCGGTAGTTGTCCCAGGTGCCGGCGGACAGCGACAGGCTGGTGGTGGGCTTGGCCTGGGGCCGCTTGCGCACGAAGTTCACCGCGCCGCTGGCGGTGCCGGCGCCCTTGAGCATGCCCGCCGCGCCCTTGAGCACTTCGACGCGGTCGTAGATCGCCATGTTCGCGCTGAAGCTGTCGGCCTGCACGTAGTCCTTGCCCATGTCCAGGGGGACGCCGTCGTACTGGTACTGGCCGAGCATCTTGAAACCACGGGAATAAAAATATTTGCCGCCCATGGGTGATTCGTAAGTGGTGATCCCGGGCGTGCGTTCCATCACGTCATCGATGGTGGTGAGGTTCTGGTCATCCATCAATTGGCGGGTCATCACACTCACCGATTGCGGCGTTTCCCGCAGGCTGTGCTCGCCCTTGCCGATCGTCACCGCACCCGTGGTGTAGGCACCGGTGCCATCGGTGGTGGCGCCCAACCGCTCACCGGTGACCGTGGTGGCGCCCAGGTTCAGCGCGCCGCCGTCGGCCACTTGCGGCAACAGCAGCCAGGTACTGTTGCCCTGGCGCTGGGCTTGCAGGCCCTGGCCACGCAGCAACTGGCCGAGCGCCTGCTCGCGGTCCAGGCGACCACTCAGGCCCTGGCTGGTCTTGCCGGCGACGCTGGTGGCGTCGTACGACAGGCTGACGCCGGCCTGGCGGGCGAACTGGTCCAGTGCGGTGGCCAGGGAACCGGCGGCGATGTTCCAGTCGCGGGCCTGGGTGTCGCTGGCCGGCGTTTCGGCCCATGCGAACGGCGGCGCGGTTGCGCAGCTCAGGCAGGCGCCGAGCAAGGCGGCGTGCACCGCGTGCTTGAGGGGTGAACGTGGGAAGGGGAACGCTTGCATGACCGCGGGATGCTCCTGAAGGAAGTGAACAGAACCGGCCTGTTGATCGGCCTTTCCTTACAGGTCGAGCGGCAATGAGAATTCACCTCATTTATTTTCGAATGTTAAACGCGGGCGGTGACGGTCACCCAGTAGCGGCTGCGGTAAGTGACATCGAGCTTGAGTGAGTGGGCTACCAGGCCCAGCACCTCATCGGTGTCGTCCAACTGATAAGTGCCCGACACCCGCAATCCGGCCACCGCTTCGCTGCAGCGCAGCAGGCCGTTGCGGTAGCGGCCCAGTTCGGCGAGGAAAGCATCCAGGCGCATGTCCCGGGCGCTGATCACGCCTTCGCTCCAGGCCCAAGGGTCCAGGCCATTGGCGGCGAGAGAACGAATGCCACTGCGGTCGAACAATACCCGTTCGCCGGGGTTGATCACTTGGCGCGCGCCGGCGGCGTGGTTGTCGGCAAACACCGCCACCGTGCCCTGCCGCACGGCGAGCATGGTGCCTTGGGTCTCTTCGCGCACCAGGAAGCGCGTGCCGAGGGCGCGCAGGTAACCGTCACGGGTCTGTACCCAGAAGGGCCGGTTGTCGGCACCGGGATTGACCAGTATTTCACCCTGGCGCAACTGCACCAGGCGCCGCTCCTGAGTAAACGCCGTGTCGAACGCGCTGGCGCTGTTCAGTTGGATGCGGCTGCCGTCGTTCAATGCCACCCAACGCCGTTCGCCGGTGGCAGTGCGGTAGTCGGCCATCAAGGCGGGCAGCGGGGTGCAGTCGCGGCCAAACCAGGTCAGGCCGGCCGCACCGGCCACCAGGCCGAGCAGCTTCAACCCTTCGCGACGGCTGATACGTCGACGCGCCCCGTGCAGGGCGTGGCGGCCGACCTGCGCGGGCAGGTGGCTGAACTCATCATTCATCGTCGCCACCCGTTGCCAGACCTGCTGGTGTTCGGCGCTGGTGTGCAGCCAGCGCTCGAACGCAGCGGTGCTGGCGTCGTCGGCGACGTTGAAGCGCAGCTTGATCATCCACTGGATAGCCTGGTCGACCAGGCGAGGGTCAGAGGTCGGCATAGCGCAACCGATAGCAGGCGTGCAGCGCCTTGGACAGGTCACGCTCCACCGTAGCCTTGGACACCCCGAGGCGCAGGGCGATCTGCGCGCAGGTCAGGCCGTCCAGTTGCGCCAGCAGGAACGCTTCACGCACCCGCGGCTTGAGCTGGTCGAGCAGGCGGTCGATGCGTTCCAGACTGTCGAGAATCAGCAGGCGGGTTTCTTCCGACGGCACGTCGGCCTGGGGGAAATGCGCAAGGCTTTCGAGGTAGGCGCGCTCCAATTCCCGGCGTCGGTACTGGTCGATCATCAAGCTGCGGGCGATGCTGCTCAGGTACGCGCGCGGCTGCAGCACGGCCTGCTGTTTGCGTGCGTTGAGCAGGCGCACAAAGGTTTCCTGCGCCAGGTCGGCGGCACGTTCACGGCAACCGGTACGTCGGCTCAACCAGCCGCGCAGCCAGGAGTGATGGGTGTGATAAAGCTGGCCGATGGCGGCATGGTCCAGTGGGTGATCGCTCGACATGGGCATCCTGGCGCAGCCGTCTTAATTGATAATGTTTCGCATTCTAGACGCTGGTCGTGGCCATTCGCAATTGCCGATGAACAATGTATCCAGCACAATTTTTTGTTCGCCCCAGGCCCACGCACTAATGTGCAGGTTTTTCCCGGTGGAGGGCTGAGCATGATCGACCTTGGGACCCTGGCGGTTTTTTCAGGTGCTGTGCTGTTGTTGCTGTTATCCCCGGGGCCGAACATGGCCTTTGTGATCAGTCATGGCGTCACCCACGGCTGGCGTGGGGGAGTGGCCTCGGCCCTGGGCATCGGTGTGGCTGACGTGTTGCTGACCGCATTGACCGCCACCGGGGTGACGGCGTTGGTCGCCAGTTGGCCGCCATCCTTTGACGTGATTCGCTATGCGGGTGTGGTCTACCTGCTGTGGCTGGTGTTCAAGACGCTGCAGAAAAAAACTGGGCTGGACCCTGCCTCCCTACACCGCGTGCCCCTTGGCCGGGTGTTTCTGCAGGCCATGCTGAACAGCCTGCTCAACCCCAAGGCGTTGCTGTTTTTTGTGGTGTTTTTGCCGCAGTTCGTACGGCCGCAGGCCGGCTCCATCGCCGTGCAGTTGATGCTGTTGGGCGGCGTGCTCACCTTGATCGCTGGGGTGTTTCACCTGCTGCTGGGCATTTTCGGCGGGGCGCTGAGCCGCTTCTTCGCCAGGCGCCCAAAAGGCGCCTGGCTACAGAAATGGGGCTTGGTGACGGTGCTGAGCGTGCTGGCGGTGCGCCTGGCGCTGATGTCGCGCCCAACCTGACCCCATGGGGTGAAGGGATTGTGCGGCGAGCAAGCGGTCTGTGGCCAAACGAGCTTGTTGTGGTGAACGAGCTTGCTCGCGCCGGGGCTGCGCAGCAGCCCCTCCAAAGCTTGGGGCCGCTTCGCGCCCCAGCGCGAGCAAGCTGGCTCACCACAGGTACAGGCTCAGCCCAGCCGTGCTGCTGCGCGCGCGACGATTTCACCGCGCACCCTGCGCGATTCGGCGGTGCGTTTGTTGGCTTCTTCCCGCACATGCGCAGGCGCTGTGTCCGGACGACCCGAATCGAACGGCGGCGCCGGCGCATATTCAATCTGCAACTGCACCAGTTGCGCCGCCGCTTCGCTGTACAGCTCCGCCGCCAGCACCAGGGCAAAGTCGATACCGGCGGTAATGCCACCGCCGGTGAACAGGTTGCCGTCACGCACCACGCGCTCCTGTACCGGGATGGCGCCGAGCGGGGCGAGCATGTCGTGGTAGGCCCAGTGCGTCGTCGCCTTGCGCCCGCGCAGCAACCCCGCCGCGCCGAGCACCAGCGAGCCGGTGCACACCGAGGTCACGTAGCGCGCGGTCTGCGCCTGGGCCTTGAGGAAGTCCAGGGTCTGCGGGTCTTCCATCAATGGGCCCACGCCGGAACCACCGGGCACGCAGATCACATCCAGCGTCGGGCAGTCGGCATAGGTCATGGTTGGCGTGAACACCAGGCCCGTGCTGGAGGTGACCGGCGCCAGGTCCTTCCATACCAGGTGCAGCTTTACATCCGGCAGCGAACCCAATACGTCATAGGGGCCGGTCAGGTCCAGTTGCTGAATGCCGGGGAACAACAGAAAGCCGATCTGCAAGGTCATGAATGAAGCTCCGAGAAAGGGGTAGACGACCTCACTCTAGCGGCCTAGGCTTTGGCGAGTACGCCATTGAACCCACGAATCACGCCAACCATGCCCAGAATTGTCCACGTACTCGCTTTCGAGAATGCCCAGGTGCTCGACGTCACCGGGCCGCTGCAGGTGTTTGCGTCGGCCAATGACCTGGCGCGCCAGCGTGGCGTGCCGTTGCCTTACGCGGTCACGGTGATCGCCGACCAGGCCGGCCCGGTGATGACCTCCGCCGGCCTGGCGCTGGTGGCCGAGCCGTTGCCTGCGGTCGACCAGCCCTGCGACACCCTGGTGATCGCGGGTGGCTGGGGCGTGTACGGCGCCGCTGAAAAGCCTGCGCTGGTGGATTGGGTGCGCGAAAAAGCCCGGCACACCCGGCGCATGGCCTCGGTGTGCACCGGTGCGTTTTTGCTGGCGGCCAGTGGCTTGCTCGATGGTTGCCGCGTCGCCACCCACTGGACCCGTTGCGAAGAACTGGCGCGCAAGTTTCCGGCGCTGACCGTGGAGCCCAACCCGATCTTTATCCAGCAGGGCGCGGTATGGACCTCCGCCGGTGTGACCGCCGGCATCGACCTGTGCCTGGCTCTGGTGGAAGAAGACCTGGGCCGCGCCGTGGCCCTGGAAGTGGCGCGGCACCTGGTGGTGTTCCTGAAGCGCCCCGGCGGCCAGTCGCAATTCAGCGTGACCCTGTCCCTGCAAAAGGGCGGCAGCCGTTTCACCGAGCTGCATGCCTGGATAGCCGAGCATCTGACCCTCGACCTGAGTATCCCGACCCTCGCCGCCCAGGCCGGCATGAGCGAGCGCAGCTTCGTGCGCCACTACCGCGCCGAAACCGGCCAGACGCCCGCGCGCGCGGTGGAGCTGATCCGTGTCGAAAGCGCGCGCCGGCAACTGGCCGACAGCACCACGTCGATCAAGCGCATCGCCGTGCAGTGTGGTTTCGGCTGCGAAGAAACCTTGCGCCGCAGCTTTATGCGGGCCTTGTCGGTGACGCCCCAGGCCTACCGCGAGCGGTTCTCGCCGGTGGCCTAGGCGAGCAATTCAAACAGGGCGTCGAGGGTGGCCTGCGGTGCTTCCTGGGGAATATTGTGGCCCACGCCGGGCAACACCTCCCGCCGGTAAAAAGCGCTGAAATGCTCCACGTCGTCATCCTCTTGCGGCGGCGGGCCCACGCCGTCGTCGGCACCGCACAGCGAAATGCTCGGCACCGCAATCACCGGTTGCCGCGCCAGGGCCTGCTCGATGGCTTCCAGCGCCGGATCGCCAGGCGCATACATGAAACGATGGCGATAGGAGTGAATCACCACCTCGACAAAGTCCGGGTTATCGAATGACGGCGCCGTCTGCCCATACAGCCCCGGCCCTTCGGCCCAGGACGGCGACCACAGTGACCACAACAACTGGCAGAGTTCGCGGCGATTGGCCGTCAGCCCGTCCACACCGCGCTGGGTGTGGAAGTAGAACTGATACCACAACCGATGCTCCGTCGCCGGAGCCCGTGGCTGGCGCGACCTGGCAATGTCCTGGATGTTATAGCCATCGCCGGTCACCAGCCCGCGTACCCGTTCGGGCCACAGCGCCGCGACGATACACGCGGCGCGCCCGCCCCAGTCATACCCGGCCAGGGTGGCGCGCGGGATCGACAGCGCATCCATGAAATCCAGCAGATCCTTGCCCAGCGCTGCCTGTTGGCCGGAGCGCATCACCTGCGCGTTGATAAACCGCGTAGGGCCATAACCGCGCAGGTACGGCACCAGCACCCGGTAGCCGCGTTCGGCCAGCACCGGCGCAATCTCGTCATAGCCGCGTGGGTCGTAAGGGAAACCATGCAGCAGGATCACAGGCTCGCCGTCGATGGGGCCGTGGGTTTCATACGCCACATCGAGCATGGAGGTGCGCACGTAGAGGAGGGGGGCGGTGATGGTCATGGTGGGCTCCTGTCAGGTGTTGAAACTCTAGTCGAAAGACATGACGGGATGCCCTGCCTGTAAAGGCAGGGCAGGGCGCCTCAGGGCTGCCAGGTCGTCTTCTCGCCACTGAGCTTGCGGTCCAGGAACGTCGCCGCGCTGATCAACGCCAGATGGCTCAACGCCTGGGGTGTATTGCCCAGGTGGCGGGCCTGGCTGTCGAACTCTTCGGCATACAGGCCCAGCGGGTTGGCGTAGCGCAGCAGTTGTTCGAATTCCAGGTGGGCCTTCTCCACTTGCCCGGCGCGGGCCAGGCATTCGACGTACCAGAACGAGCAGGCGGCAAATGCGCCTTCGGTGCCTTGCAGGCCGTCGATCGCGTTGTCGTCGTTGCGGTAGCGGTAGACCATGCCGTCGCGCACCAGGCTTTTCTGGATCGCCTGCAACGTGCTCAGCCAGCGCGGGTCGGTGGCGGCGACAAAACGCACCAGCGGCATCAGCAGCATCGAACCGTCCAGGGCGGTGCTGCCGATGTGCTGCACGAAATGCCCGCGTTCTTCGTTCCAGAAGTTGCTCCAGATATCGGCATAGATCGCCTGGCGGGTCTGGTCCCAACGTGCAAACGGCGCCGGCAACGAGCGCTTGGAGGCCAGGCGGATCGCACGGTCCAGGGCCACCCAGCACATCAGCCGCGAATGCAGGAAGTGATGCTGCTCGCCGCGCATTTCCCAGATGCCCACGTCTTTCTGGTTCCAGATTTCACACACCTGGTCAGCGACTTCCACCGTGTGTTTCCAGCCCTCGTGAGAGATGGCTTCGCCGTACTTGTTGACCAGGTACACCGCGTCCATCAACTCGCCATAGATATCCAGCTGGACCTGGTCGACCGCGCCATTGCCGACGCGCACCGGCTTGGCGCCGCCGTGGCCGCCGAGGTGTTCCAGCGCGGTTTCGGGCAGCTCCTGGCGGCCGTCGATGCCGTAGAGGATATGGATCTTGGTCGGCTGGCCACAGCAATCGCTGACCCGGCCCTTGAGCCAGCGCATATAGGCGTTGGCCTCGTCGACAAAACCCAGGCGCATAAACGCGTAGACGGTAAACGAGGCGTCGCGGATCCAGGTGTAGCGGTAGTCCCAGTTGCGTTCGCCCGCAGGCGTTTCCGGCAAACCGAAGGTGGCCGCGGCGATGATTGCGCCGTGTTTGCGCGAGGTCAGCAGCTTGAGGGCCAGGGCCGAGCGGTTGACCATTTCGCGCCAGCGCCCGCGGTAGTTCGACTGCGCAATCCAGCCGCGCCAGAACTTCAAGGTGTGGGCCAGGGCCAGGTCGGTGCAGACACCCGCCACACGCTCATCGTCCTGGCCGCCAAGTACGAACTCGGCGCCTTCTTCCTGACCCAGGGTGAAGCGGGCCACGGCGGCGTTATCTTCGATCTGCAACGGATGGCTGCCGCACAGGCGCATGCCCGGCTGGCCATCGGCGTTGAAACAGACGCTGGCGTTATCCAGGCTCGCCTCGGTGGAGGCGCGCGCATAGTCATGGCGCACGGCGCAGCGCAGGTGGAGGGTGGCCGTGCCGCTGACCACGCGTACGCGGCGAATCAGCAGGGGTAAGTCGTCGATTTCTTCGCTGATGACCAGCAGGTCGGTGATTTCCACCACGGCGTCATCGCTGAGCCAACGGGTTTGCAGCACATTGGTGTCGGGCAGGTAGATCTGTTCGCGGCGGGCATTGGGCAGGTCCGGGGTGAGTTGGAACGTGCCGGCATCGGGGGTGTCGAGCAGTGAGCAGAAGATCGACGGGCTGTCGAACTCCGGCCAGCAGAAAAAATCGATGCTGCCTTTATCGTTCACCAGCGCCGCGCTGCGCATGTCGCCGATGATGCCGTGGGCATCGATGGCGCTTTGTGGTTCGTTTTTCAAATCAACCATTGTCACGAAACTCCGGGTAAAGGCTCATGCCGCCATCAATGAACAGGGTGCTGCCGACCACGTAATCCGAGGCGTCACTGGCCAGCCATACCACGGCGTTGGCCACGTCCTCCACATCGCCGACCCGGCCATAGGGGATCAACTTGAGCAGCGCCTGTTCCGCCGCACCTTCGGTGGCGGCACGGTTGATCGCCGTACGAATCGCCCCCGGCGCAATGCCGTTGATACGGATGCGCTGTTCACTGACCTCCTGGGCGAGGGTGCGCATCAGCATCTCAACGCCGCCCTTGGACGCCGCGTAATTCACATGCCCGGCCCAGGGGATCAACTGGTGCACCGAGCTCATGTGGATGATTTTGCCGGCGGCCCGGGATACGCCTTCACGGATGCCCTGGCGCTTGAAGAGACGCACGGCCGCACGGGCACAGAGGAACTGGCCGGTAAGGTTGACGCCGATCACGGCGTTCCAGTCGTCGAGGGTCATGTCGACCACGGCGGCGTCCTTCTGCATGCCGGAGTTGGCCACCAGGATGTCCAGATGGCCGAACGCCTCGAGGGTCTTTGCGAACAGGCGTTCCACATCGGCTTCTTTCGACACGTCGGCGCGGATGGCAATCGCCCGGCCGCCCTCGGCGTTGATCTGCTCTGCCAAGGCCTCGGCGGGCGCGGCCTGGCTGTTGTAATTGAGCACCACCGCAGCGCCGGCTTGCGCCAGGGCCCTGGCCGCACCGGCGCCGATACCGGAACTGGCGCCCGTTACCAGCGCCACTTGTTGCTCCAACGAGATATGCATTGCCCACCCGACCTTGAATTCGTGAGTTCAAGTAGCTGACTGGCGGTGCGCAACGGAAGTTCAGCCGTGTGAAATTAGCGACTACAACCATGGTGAAAAATGGAATAACAGAAGAATAAAAAATAACCATAAGATACTAAAAAACCGCTAAAAAGCGTTTGACAGGGTTTTTTGCCCCGTGTCTTATAAGCACACCTCAACCCGTTCCGCTGGTAGTTCGGAAGTCATGCGGAGTCACCTATAAGAGATGCCTATGTGTTTATCGGCAGCTATAGGGGAACTACCAGAGCAGGGAGCTACGCCGTTGCCTAAGTTAGTCATCTTCGATTGCGACGGTGTACTTGTCCAAAGCGAAGAGATCACCCTGTCTGTATTGATCGGCATGCTTAATGCTCACGTACAGGACGGCAAGACACTGGATAGTGCGTATTTCATTGAGCACTTTCGTGGAAGGAAGATTGCCGATTGCCTGCGCGAAGTAGAACCGTTATTGGGTATTTGTTTGCCCCCTCGGTTTGAAGAGGACTTCCGAGTTCGAGCGCTGGAAGCATTGACGCTTAATGTGAAAGCGACTGATGGGATACTTGACGTATTGGAAGTGCTGGAAACTCCCTATTGCGTAGCCTCGAGTGCGCCGCGCAATAAGATAGAACAGTGTTTACGCCTTGTGGGGTTGTTGCCTTATTTCGAGGGGCGAATATTCAGTTGTTATGAATTGGGGCGTTGGAAGCCTGATCCGCTGGTGTTTTTAACGGCGTGTGAAACTTACAGCGTTGAACCCTGTGATGCGCTGGTGATTGAAGACAGTGTCACAGGGATTCAAGCCGCCGTGGCAGCCACTATAAAAGTCCTGGGTTTTGGTCCGTTATCTCGACATCGAATATTGGCCGAAGCCGGCGCGTTACCTTTTGCCGATATGCGTGAGTTACCGACCCTCATTGATCACGTTACTCAAGGAGCAAGTGTTGTGGGCACACTGGGTTATATAGAGCGACTTAAACGTAATGATCCACGTTCGGAAGTGTGGTGGGATTCGTCGCCCGTGGTGTACGCACCGTATAAACAGCATTTGTTGGACAAGTACCCGGCTGCCGCCGCCCATATCGAACAGTTGATGCCGCAGGATCTCTCCCAGCCCTGGGGCTTCAGCAGTGTGACCACCAACCCCCGGCTGGTGACGGCGGCGATCCTCGACAAGAAAGAGTATTGGTCGTCGCGTTTTAATCTGGCCAGCCTGTCTCCCGGGGAATTGCGCAAGCAGCTGTACAACGAAGTGATTGCAGAAGGCGCCTCGATGCTCAAGCCGCTGTGGGTGCAATCGGCTCAGGCCGATGGTTGGCTATGCGCCCAGGTCGACCCGTCGGACGTGCGGTGCAGCGAACGCATGACCGCGCGGGGCCTGGAGCTGCATCGCCTGGCCGCGAATGTGATGGTGAAAGTGCCGGGCAGCCTGGAGGGTTTTGCGACGATCGAACACCTGGTGGCCCAAGGCGTTTCGGTCAACATCACGTTCTGCTTCACCGTTTCGCAGTTCCAGGCCGGTATCCAGGCGATAGAGCGGGGCATCGCCTGCGCCCTCCGCAATGGCGTCGACACCGGCCGTTGCAAGTATGTGATCACCTTTATGATCGGGCGTTTTTCCTGCCAGCCCGAGTTCGCCTTGCAGGCCGCCGAGCGTGGCCTGGCGCTGGGCCCGGAGGACATGCGCTGGGCCGAGCTGATGATTTACCAGCAGATCCAGGCCCTGGTCGCGGCCTCGAAGGTGCCGGTCAAGACCCTGCTTTCCAGTATCAAGGTCGACGTTGACGAGCGTGGCCACAAGCACTGCTGGCACCTGGAAAAGACCGGGCTGACCACCACGTGCTACACGCTGACGCCGGAGGTGGTGGAGTTTCTGATCGAGCGTGAAAGCCACGGCAAACCGGTGGCGCCCGCCTGTGAACCCCAGCAGGCGCCGGCTGAGACGTTCGCCCGGCTCATTCGCATTCCGTACTTCTGCGAAGCCTATTTCATCGACAGCATCGAGCCCTACGACTTTGGCAATCACGAGGCGTTTATCAACGCCTGCAACGAGGCCAACAGCGCGCATCGGCGCCTGACCGATTACTGCGTGCGCCTGTGTCCGGTGACGAAGCCTTTCGCACGCTCGCTCAACGCCATCCTGGCGGCTGAGTACGGGGTGCTGGCATGAACAAGATGGTCGGGTTATGGGCGCACCCGCGTTCCCGTTCCACCGTGTTGGAACGGGTGTTTATCGAGCGGGGGGATTTTGAGGTCTTCCACGAGCCGTTTGCCCATATGGCGTTTTCCGCAGATTCAGTGATTCCTTCGGATGAATGGGATCACAGTTTGCCCACCACCTATCAAGGCATCAAAGAGCAACTGCTCAAGGCCCGGGAAAGTACCAATGTCTTTCACAAAGACATGTGTTACCACTGCCTGGATGACTTGAAAGTTGACCGGGACTTCCTGGCGCAACAACACAATATTTTTATTATTCGCGAACCTGCCAGCAGCATTATTTCCCATCACCGGGTACACCCCGATATGCCCGTGCAGGCCATCGGGCATAAAGCCTTGTACGAGATTTTTTGTGTGGTCACCAAACTCATCGGAAAAGTGCCTTATGTGATTAATGCCGATGACCTTGCCGCCGAGCCGGAGCGTGTCATTCGTAAACTGTGTGACTACTTGCAGATTGAATTTTTGCCCCACGCCATGACATGGAAACGCGAATGTCCACGACAGTGGAAAACCTGGAGAAGTTGGCATGTGGCGGCGGAGAACAGTGAACGCATTGCTCTGCCGGATAAACCTGCTATCGATATGGACGCTTTCGATCGGTCGCCAAAATTAAAAGCCTTTTACGAATACCACCGACCCTTCTACGCACGCATGAATGAATTTTGCCAATAAGGATTGTTGTATGAAAAAGTTGATTGTCACCGGTGCGGCCAATGGGATCGGCCGGGCTACTGTGGAAAAGGCTATCCAGGCAGGTTATTTCGTTATTGGTGCCGACAAGGATGCCGAAGGCCTGCGTGCGTTACAGCGCACTTATACGGCGGATGTATTGGAAACCCATGTCGCGGATTTTTCGGATAATGCGCTGATCAAGGGGTTTATCCCTGCGCTGTACGAGCGTCACGCAACTATTCATGCATTAATCAATAACGCCGGTATTTACCACGGCAAAAGCGTCTACGCCTATTCCGATGCCGAAGTGGACGAAATCCTGACTGTGAACCTCAAGGCCTTGGTCTATCTCTCCAAAGACTTCGCCGAACGGGAGATGAAACACGAGGCGCCGCGCAGCATCGTCAATATCGCCTCGGTGGCCGGCGAAGTGGGCAGTTGCGATGCCTTGTACGGCGCCACCAAGGCGGCGGTGATCGGCCTGACCAAAGCCAATGCCTGGAATTTCGCGCCGTTCGTGCGGGTTAACGCAGTGTCGCCGGCGCTGATCCATGACACCGCCATCTACGACACCATCCCTGAATACCGCCGCGCCGAGTACGCGCGCCAGGAGATCCTCAAGGAACCGATCCTGCCCGGCGGTGTTGCCGAGGTCATTTTGCTGGTGATCAGCGATGCCATGCGGCATGTCACCGGCAAGGTCATTCCGGTAGACAACGGAGCCTACCCACGATGAGCCCGTCAGCCCCCAAGAAGAAACTGCTGCTGGTGGGCGCAGGCAACCTGTGCCTGCAGATCCTGAAGATTCTCGGGCCGAAAAATGCCTTTGAATTCGTGGTGCTGGGGCGCAATGAAGACGCGACCGTGCGGCTGTGCAACCTGGTGGCACTGTCGTGTGCACAGTTGGGGCAAGACATCACGATCAAGCCGGTGATCGCCGACCTCACCGATATCGACCGGGTCACCCAGGTGCTGCGTGCAGAGGCGCCGGACTTGGTGGTGAACTGCGCGTCGTTGCAGTCGTGGCGGGTGATCACCGGGTTGCCCAGGCTCTCGTTCGAGCAGCTCGACCAGGCGCAGTTCGGCCCCTGGCTGCCCATGCACCTGACGCTGATGCATCACTTGATGCAGGCGGTGAAAGCCTCCGGTATCGCGGCCAGGACGGTCAACGCGGCCTTTCCCGATGCGGTCAACCCGATCCTGGCCAGGGTCGGGCTGGCGCCGGATATTGGCGTGGGCAATGTAGCCAACCTGATCCCGGCGCTGCGATTTTCCATCGCGCGGCTGCTGGAGTGTGCGCCCGCCGATGTGCAGGTGCATCTGTATGCCCAGCACTATTTCAGCCACTACGTGCCGCGCGGCGGCTTGCCCCCGCGTGCCAGCTACCGCTTGTTGTATGAGGTGCGCGACCGCCCGGCTGCGGCCCACCTGCCGGCCGAAGCGATTTTTTCCACGGTTAAATCCGAGTTCCGCCGCCTGGGCGGTATCGATGGGCAGTTCCTCACGGCGTGCTCGGCCGTCACCGTGATCGAAGGGCTGTTTTCGCCCACGCCGGTGCTGGTGCACGCGCCCGGCCCGCTGGGGTTGCCGGGCGGCTATCCGGTGTGGCTGCAGGAGGGGCAGATCAAGGTGCAGTTCAGCGCCGACTGCCCCCAGGACGAAGCGGTGCGCATCAATACCATCTGCCAGAGCCAGGATGGCATCGATGAAATTCATTGCGATGGCTCGGTCACCTATAACCCGCAATGCATGGCCGTGATGCAGGCGATGCTGGGGTACTCGAAGAAAACCATGTCCATCGAACAGTCCGCCGAGTTTGCCCACGAGCTGTCGAGCAAATACCTGTCTTTCAAACATTCAACCTGGTAGGTGTGTGATGAATCAAATGTCGCGGCACAAGCACAGCGAAGTCGCCAGTTACGCCACGCAATACTCGAAAAAATTCGTCGAACGCTGGGATGACTTGATCGATTGGGACAAAAGAAAGGCGGGGGAGAACGGGTTCTTTGAAAACCTGCTGAAGCAGCACGGCGTGAAGTCGGTGATCGACGTCTCCACGGGCAGTGGTTTTCATGCGGTCCAGCTTAAGCAGGCGGGGTTCGATGTCGTCGCCACGGACGGCAGCAGCACGATGTTGACCAAGGCTCGGGAGAATTTTCGGCAACGTGGGTTGGCGATCGAATCGCACTACCGGGATTGGCAGTCCCTCGATCCCGCCGAACTGGGGCGCTTCGATGCCGTGGTGTGCCTGGGCAGTTCGTTGTGCCATGTGTTTGCAGCCCATGAACGGCTGGAGGTGCTGGAGAGATTCAGGGCATTGCTCAATCCGGGCGGCTTGCTGATTGTGGATCAACGTAACTTCTTTGCCATTCGCGCAGGCAAGTTCAAATCCAGCGGTAATTACTATTACTGCGGCACGCAGGCATCCGTCGGCCTTGGGCAGGTGGATGAGCACGTGTGTGAGTTCATCTACTCCTTTGATGACGCCGAGCAGTACCGGTTGCAGGTCTATCCGCTGTTGCCGGGCGAGTTGAAGGGGGAGGTGCTCAAGTCCGGGTTTTGCGCCCATGAGAGTTACGGGGATTTCCAGCGTGACTACGACATGATGAATTGTGATTTTGTCATCCACACCGCACGCGCCGTTTAAGGAGTACCTGATGAGCACACTGGTACACAGTAGCGCGCGCCCGTTGGACAGCGTCGTGCTGGCGGTGGTGTTGACCGGGTTCGTGGCCAGTACCTACGGGTTTGGCGTTTACCTGTTCGCCAACCTGGTGGTGGACATGCGCCGCGACATCGGCTTCGACTACACCACGGTGGGCCTGATCACCGGCGGTGCGCAGATCGGCTTCCTGCTGTTTTCATCGGTCACCAGTTACATCAGTCGTTTTTTCGAAGGCTGGAAAATCAGCCTGGTGTCGACGCTGATGACCTCCCTGGCGCTGTTGGGGCTGAGTGTCAGCAACAGTATCTGGCTGTCCGGGGCGCTGTTGATTTTGCTCGGCGGCTGCTCGGCCTCGGTGTACATCCCGCTGGCGGAGATTGTCACCAAGGGCTTCAGCCCGGGTAATCGCTCGCGGGTCATGGGGCTGATTTCCAGCGGCACCAGCTACGGCGTGTTCATCAATGGCTTGCTGGTGTCGTTCCTCACCCTGCAGGGTGGCTGGCGCTCGATCTGGCTCACCGCGGGCCTGATCTCGGTGGCCCTGTGCGTGGTGGCCTGGTTTCTGCTGCGCAACCTGGTGGCGGACAAGGACGCCGGTTTTTCCGGGCCGCGTTCGACGGCGTTCGACAGCCAAGCACCGTGGTTGAGTCGCTCGCTGTACCTGACCTGGGCCATTGCGTTTTTGAACGGGATGGCGCTGTTGCCGTTCCAGACTTACCTGGCTCCGTTCCTGCGGGATGAGTTGGGGGTGTCGGTGCAGGACGCCGGGTTTGTCTGGACCACCATTGGCGCGGTGGGCATGGCCTCGGGCTTTCTGGTGGGGTGGATCGCCGACAAGGTGGGCGTCAGGGCGTCGCTGGCCATGTGCTTTCTGAGTGCGGGGCTGGCCGCCACCCTGGTGTTCAGTTTCAACAGCCTCCCGCTGTTCTACCTGGCGGCATTTTTGTTTGCCCTGGCGTTCTACCCCATCTTCGGGCTTGTCCCCAGCTACATCGGGCAAATCGTGCCGGTCAGCCGACTGACCCAGGCATTCGGCATTGCCAATGTGCTGATCGGCCTGGGGGGCGTGTGCGGCAACTTCCTGGGCGGTTTTTCCAAGGACCTGACCGGCTCGTTCGCGACCGTCTACTGGGTGGTTGCGCTGTTGCTGTTCGTGCAATGCGTGATGGTGTTCCTGTTGGGTAAACCGCCTGTGGCGGTGACGGAGGGTGAGCGGCCATGAGTCATTTTGCGGAACGTCCAGAGCGGAATCTGCATGCGTTTGCGTTCAGCCATCTCGGCGCGGAACGCTCGCGTATGGGGCAGAAGCCCTTGGTCATCTGGATGACGGGCATCTCGGCGGCCGGCAAGTCGACGATTGCCGATGCGCTGGACATGGCCTTGCAGGCGCAGGGGCGCTTGACCTGCATCATTGACGGCGACTCGGTGCGCAGCGGCCTGTGCCGCGACCTGGGTTTTACCGACAGCGACCGCGACGAGAATATCCGGCGGGTCGCCGAAGTGGCGCGCTTGATGCTGGACGCGGGGCTGGTGGTGATCGTGGCGCTGATCTCGCCGTCGGCGGCCAGCCGGCATTACGCGCGCGCCATTGTCGGCAATGAGCATTTTGTCGAGGTGCATGTGGACGCGCCGCTGGAAACGGCGGAACAACGTGACCCTAAAGGCTTGTATAAAAAAGCCCGCCTGGGGCTGATCCAACATTTCACCGGGATTGATTCGAACTACGACGTGCCGATCTTTCCGGAAGTGCACCTGGACACCCAGGCGCTGTCGGTCGAACAGTCTGTCGCGACTATTCTCGATTGGATGGCCCGCAACGACGGGCGCACATAGCCGCTGGTCTTTGCGCCGCGGTGGCGGTGCCTGCACCTTCAGAAAACAAGGTAATCTGCGCCATCGCAGGCATACCGCGTTTTTTCAGGAGCAGGCATGACGCATTTCACCGGCACTGCAAAATCCATCCGTCTGATCGGCGGGGCCCAGGTGTTGGACTTCATCAATACCACCAACGGCCGCCGCCCTGGTTCCCCACTCAAGGTCATGGAAGAGCGGCTCACCAGTTTTCAGTTTTTCTTTGAATGGGCGCTGCACGCCTCGCTGATCTCTGCCCAGGAGTTCGCTGAATACAAGGCCATGGTGTTTGAGTCGCCTATTTCCTACCAGCCGGATCTGGACGCCATCATTGCGTTCCGCGAATGCCTGTATGCCGTGTTTTATCCATTGTCCTTGCGCCATGCTGCGGCCGATGACGCCTTGCAGCAGATCAACCTGAATTTCCAGCAAGGCACCACCTGGCGGGTTCTGCGCACGGTTGACGGGACGCCGGCCTGGGCGTGGAAAACCTGCACCTCTGCCCAGGAACTGAGTGCAATGTTGATCGGGCGCCTGGCGATCGAGGCCACGCAGTTGCTGGTGTCCGGTGATCTTCGCGTGCTGAAGTGCTGCACGGCCACCGACTGTGATTGGCTATTCCTAGATATCTCCAAGAACAAACTGCGCAAATGGTGCCAGATGAGCGTGTGCGGCAGCCGGGAGAAATTGAGTCGCCTTAAACAGGCGCTTTAGTTTCCAGGCAGTGGCGCGGTCGACGGGTAGCAATTGCTCCACTTAATAGGAAGCATTACTATTCACGCCCCGCCTCCCCAGTGCCCTCGCGATGATCCCTCAGCCGCCCCGCAGAACAGGCTTTTTCGAGCACTACGAAGAGTTGATCGGCACCTGGACGCGCCGCCTGAGAAACCGTCAGCAGGCCGAGGACCTGGCCCATGACACCTTTGTGAGAGTGCTGGAGACAACCGCCTCCCAGGTAGAGCAACCGCGCGCTTATCTGCATCAAACTGCGCGAAATATCGCCGTGGACGCCTACCGACGCGAAGACCGGCGGGAAGCCATGGCATTGGAAGCCTTTGATCAGAGCCAGCCCGATGGCGATGACCCGGAGCATTTCATGCACGCGATTCAACTGGCGGACTCCATCGAGCGGGCATTGGCCGAGTTGCCGCTCAACTGCCGCAGGATCTTTATCTGGCAGAAGATCGAGGGCCTCACCCAGCAGGAGATCGCCGAGCGCCTGGGCTTATCCAAGAACATGGTGGAAAAGTATATGATCCGCACCCTGCGGCATTTGCGTGACCGCCTGGACGCGATGGCACCATGACACACGCTCGCTCTGAAACAGGACCTTCCATGATGGATAACCGTGCCCGCGACGAAGCCGCGCAATGGTTTGTACGCCTGCAAGACGCTGGGTTGGACGCCACCGAGCGCGAGCGTTTCGATGCGTGGCGCAGTGAAAAGCCCGAGCACCAATATGAATTCGATGTGCTGCAAGGCCTGTGGAGCGCCGCCGACCTGGTGCCCAAGGCCCGCTTGCAGGCGTTGGGCGAGGCGCCGGCCGAGCGTCCAAAACGTCGTGGCGTGTTGCGTTACGCCGTCGCGGCCAGTGTGGTTGCCGTGGCCTTGGGGCTCGGCTTGTTCAGCGGCCTTGATCATCCGAAGCCCTACCGGGCCGATTTCAGCACGCGCCTGGGTGAGCATCGCCAGGTGGTATTGCCCGACGGCTCGACGATGGATTTGAACAGCCGCAGTGTTGTCTCGGTGCACTACGAAAAAGGCCGCCGCACTGTTGAACTCAAGCAGGGCGAGGCCATGTTCAGTGTCGAGCATGACACCCGCCGTCCCTTTGTGGTCGCCGCCGGTGCAGGGCAAGTGACGGTCACCGGCACGCGCTTTGATGTGCGTCGCGATGACGACCAGACCCGTGTGGTGGTCGAGGCCGGTACGGTGAAGGTGCAAGGGCGCTCACCGAACGAGGGGGTGACGCTGACGGCGGGGCTGGGGACGCATATCAATGACCAAGGCCTGGTGGCAGCGTCCTACGCAGTGAATACCGAGGAACTGACGGCCTGGCGCAGCGGCAAACTGGTGTTCAACAACGCATCCCTGGGTGAAGTCGCCCGTGAGGTGTCGCGTTATCGCGAGCGCCCGTTGCGCGTCAGCACACCCGCCGTTGGCAACCTGCGACTGACCAGCGTGTTCAAGGCCAATGACACCGATGCCTTGCTCAAGGCCTTGCCCCATATCCTGCCCGTGGCCCTGCGCACCTTGCCGGACGGCAGCCAGGAAATTATTTCACGCTGAGATTCAGGTTTTTTCCGAGTTCTTCGTCTTCTCCTGCAACTGCAACTGGTTTGTATTAACAGCCGTGCACTCTTGCGATCACAGGACTAGGTTCGACGTGAAAAAACTTGCCGCCCATCACAATAAAATCTCCCACTGGGTGCCTCTGGCGCTGGTGCTCGCTATCAGCGCCTCCCTGCCTCTGGCCTACGCTGCCGAGGGTATTCATATCCAGGCCCAACCCTTGGGCGCGGCGCTGAGCCAGTTGGGCCAGCAGACTTCCCTGCAAGTGTTCTTCAGCCCCGAGTTGGTCGCCGGCAAGCAGGCGCCGGCGGTAGACGGCAACCTTTCCCCAGAACAGGCCCTGCGCCAGCTCTTGCAAGGTAGCGGCTTGGACTACCAGATCGATGCGGGCTCCGTGACCCTGCGCCCGCTGGGCAACGGTACCGGCGAGGCCGGCGCGCCTCTGGAACTGGGCACCACCGATATCAAGGTGGTCGGTGACTGGCTCGGCGATGCCGACGCCGAAGTGGTGCAGAACCACCCCGGCGCGCGCACGGTGATCCGCCGCGAAGCCATGGTCGAGCAGGGCGCAATGAACGTCGGCGACGTACTGCGCCGCGTGCCCGGCGTGCAGGTGCAGGAAGCCAACGGCACTGGCGGCAGTGATATTTCCCTCAACGTTGGCGTACGCGGCCTGACGTCGCGTCTGTCGCCACGCTCCACTGTGCTGATCGACGGCGTACCGGCGGCGTTCGCCCCGTATGGCCAGCCACAATTGTCGATGGCGCCGATTTCCGCCGGTAACCTGGACAGCATCGACGTGGTACGCGGCGCCGGCTCCGTGCGTTATGGGCCACAGAACGTCGGTGGCGTGATCAACTTTGTGACCCGTGCGATCCCCGAGAAATTCTCCGGCGAAGTCGGCAGCACCCTGCAAACCTCGGCCCACGGCGGCTGGAAGCACATTGACAACGCTTTTCTCGGCGGCACGGCCGACAACGGCATCGGCGCGGCCTTGCTGTACTCCGGGGTCAATGGCAACGGCTATCGCAACAGCAACAACGGCAACGATATCGACGACGTGATCTTCAAGACCCACTGGGCGCCGACCGACCAGGACGACTTCTCGCTGAACTTCCACTATTACGACGCCAGCGCCGACATGCCTGGTGGCCTGACCCAGAAGCAGTTCGATGCCAACCCCTACCAATCGGTGCGTGACTGGGACAATTTCAGCGGCCGCCGCAAGGACGTGTCCTTCAAGTACATCCGGCAGATCGACGACCGCACCCAGGCCGAAGTGCTGACCTACTATTCCGACAGTTTCCGTGGCAGCAACATCGCCAACCGCGACCTGAAAACCCTCGGTTCCTACCCGCGCACCTACTACACCTTCGGCATTGAACCACGGGTGTCCCATGTGTTCGATGTAGGCCCCAGCACCCAGGAAGTCAGCGTCGGTTATCGCTACCTCAAGGAAGGCATGCACGAGCAGGCCACCAGCCTCAACCTGGTCAATAACGTACCGACACCGGGCGGGCAGAGTGATGGTCATGTCTACCAGGACCGCACCGGTGGCACCGAGGCCAACGCCTTTTATATCGATAACAAAGTCGATATCGGCAAGTGGACCATTACCCCGGGTATTCGCTTCGAAGACATCCGCACCGAATGGCACGACCGCCCGGTGGTTGCGTTGAACGGCACTCGCACTCAGGAAAAACGCCGCGAGATCCACAACAACGAACCGCTGCCGGCACTGAGCGTGATGTACCACGTGTCCGATGCCTGGAAACTGTTCGCCAACTACGAGACCTCGTTTGGCAGCCTGCAATACTTCCAGCTCGGGCAGGGCGGCACCGGCGACCAGACCGCCAACGGCCTGAACCCGGAAAAAGCCAAGACCTACGAGGTGGGGACACGCTACAACGACAGCGTGTGGGGCGGCGAGCTGACCTTCTTCTACATCGACTTCTCGGATGAACTGCAATACGTCAGCAACGATGTGGGCTGGACCAACCTCGGCGCTACCCAACACACGGGTATCGAAGCCTCGGCCCACTACGACCTGTCGAACCTGGACCCGCGCCTCGACGGCCTTACGGCGAATGCCGGCTTCACCTACACCAAAGCCACCTCCGAAGGCGATGTACCCTTCAAGGGGCGTGACCTGCCGCTGTACTCCCGTGAGGTGGCCACCCTGGGCCTGCGCTACGACATCAATCACTGGACCCACAACCTGGATGTGTACGCCCAGTCCGGCCAACGCGCACCGGGTACCACCAGCACTTACGTCACCCAAGGCTCGGCGGACGGGCAGTTCGGCGATATTCCAGGTTATGTTTCGGTCAATGTGCGCAGCGGTTATGACTTCGGCGAACAGTTGTCGAACCTGAAGGTGGGCGTCGGCGTGAAAAACATCTTCGACCAGCAGCACTACACCCGTTCCAGTGATAACAATGCCGGCTTGTACCTGGGCGAGCCGCGGACGTTCTTCGTTCAGGCCAGCGTCGGGTTCTGATTCGTTCCGGTTTGGAAATATCGCAGTCCTTGGCCGGGCTGCGATTCTTCTGCCCATTTCCTACACTGTTTCGGCGCATCTTGCTGCTTGATCAGGAACCAATTCCGACAAAAAACCACACATGGGCTAGCTGACAAGCTTCGACTTCATGGTTGAAGCGCCCGGCTGAAGATTGCGCTCACCGTATTGGAGAAACTTATGTCGGTATCGATGCTCGATACACCCGTACCCACTTCATCAAACCCTGATCCTTCGCAGGTCAAATCCAGCCCTGCGGCAAACAACAGTCTTGCGGCACCGGCCGCACCCTCCTTCAGCGGTCAAAACGCTGCAAACGTCAGCTTCCAGTCCCGGGAAAGCGTGGCCGGGCCAGTGTTCGGCAGTCAATCGCCGGCGACAGCGCGTAATAGTGTTGCAGATCCGGTGGCCCATCAGAAAACCGCTCCTGCGCAGTCGGGCTTACTGGATCAGGTCAGGCATTGGGTGAACCCATGGTTGGGTTGGGGGCGACCACCGCACCATCCAGGTTGGAGCAATCCTCCACACCGCCCCCTGCCTGTCATCAGCAACCCACCGCCACGCCCTTTCCCTACCGTGCCAGGCAGGCCTGATCCGCATTATTCCCTCAAGAACAATGAACAATTGGCCGTGCAGTTGCGTGACAACTTCAATGCCTTCAGGGACCCCAGGAACCCTGGGTATATCAGCGCCGACAGCATTCGAGCGATGGCGAATAAAGGGTGGTCCCCGTTTCCCAGCACCAATGAGAACATTCGCCTGGCCAAAGAACTGCTGCGACGTCCGGAACTGATGAGCGCGCTTGACCGGCACACCTCGACCGGTGCACTCGATGGTCTGATCGACCGGAATAATGTGAACGCGGTTATCCACGGACAAAGCTACTTCAAGTACAAGACTGACGCGGAATTGGCCGATGAGATGCTCAAGTATTTCGAGAAGTTGAAAGGCCCCCACTCGGACCGAGAACTGCACGTCAACGACTTGAAAAACCTGGCTGACGAAAACCTGACGGGCGACTCTGAAAGGGATTACCTGATCCAGTTGTCCAAGGAAATTCTAAAACGCAGTAAGGTACTGAGGGATATGGATGACCTGCACAGCAGGCCTGGTGACGATAGGATCAGTTGGGCTGGGCTTTACTTTCTGTTCCGCTGAGCGACACCCAGGCGCCGCGAATCGGATGCGGCGCCTGCATCCATCCTTTCAGGAACTGTTTACGCCAATTCACCACATAGATTTTATCCACCGGAATCAATCAACTCCGGCGGTTTTCAGATTCTGAGTGAGGGCTAACCAATGACTTCAACCTCGTTTCGTTCATCCCAGCCCAGTTGCCAAGAGCATTTTCGCAACCCCCCTGCAGAGGACACCACGGTGTTGGAGAGGGACGCCGCATCGCGCGATCCCTTTGCCCCTTCGAATGTACATGCGGCCGAAGCCCAGCGGATGAAGGCTTTCGTCGGCCAGCACAAATTCCAGGCGCCCGTTGCGGGTGACTTTTTCCGCGGCCTGCCGGTGGAGGAAAAGAGCTCCCATGACAATACGACTGCACTGAAAAACGCCGGCCTGCTCAATGGCCTGACCGCTTGGTGGCGAAAGCAGAAACTAGGTTGATGCTGCCGTGCGGTTACAAACACTCAAGTTTTACTGGAGTCCATTTAGCCTCTCTCCGGAACCACTGTTTTCCGAGAGCCACTTAATCGCTGGCTTCCACGGAATCTAACTATGCTGGAGATGAACTATGAGTTACGGGATCAATAATCTAAGGGGCTTCCCATCTGGGTTGACTACAGCGCCGGGGAACGGCCATGCCCGATATGGGGTAGATGCCAGCGCGCTGGGCAAATCGCTCCCCACGCCGCAGCCTTCATTTGATGGTAGGTTCGCGAACGGTGCCCAGCGGCATTTCGACGGTCAAAACCTCTACGGGGGCATGACGAATGTAGGGAACCCCTATGTCAGTTCGGATGACCACCTGCTGGCGACCCAACTGAACAACGTCTTTTCCATGCTGGGTGATTTCAAGAAAGATGGCCGACTGACCCTGAGGTCATTGACGGACATCGCCAAAGAGCAACCCAGCGAGAGCAAGGTCCCCGAACGTACAATCATGCTTGCCAGGGAGATACTCAATCGCCCACGACTGGGCGACTCGATTGTTGGCAAGGGCGGTGAAATCACCCCGGACAGCCTGGACAAAGCCGCCGGTTTGATGATTGGCAATACCAACCCCAACACTCAGAGCGCCGACCCCTACCATGCGAAAACCGACGCACAGGTGGTCCAGGCGTTCAGGGGCATGTTTGATGACTTGCGGGACACGTCGGAAGACCGCACCTTTTTTTTCGAGAAGCACCGGTATGTGAAGAAAGAGACGATTATCGAGATGAGCAAGGACCCTGACGAAACAGACAAAAATGGTCAGGTTGTGCGAGATATGGCCACTGGGTTCCCCAAGAAGAAATACAGCGAGCAGCAGGTATACATGGCCAAGAATCTGGTCGAACGCCCCGGGCTGCTGGCTTCGCTGGACAGCACCAAGGCGAACGGAACCAACATTTTCGGCAGCCACAACGATGATGGCTGGTTGAAGAACTACAGCATTGATCGCTGGTTGCAAAACGACAAGGAAGAGAAGGGGAAATAAATCGCCCAGGCGTGAATGAGCTTCTTGAACGATTCAAGAGGCTCATGTTGTTCTTCGTTCATACCCGCAGTATTTTCCCGCTGACCGCCACCGCTACCAGCAGAACTCCGATCAACAGGAAGGCGGTTGCCAGGCTGCTGCCATGGGCAATGAACCCGATTACGGCAGGCCCGGTCAGAATGCCGGCATACCCCAGGGTGGTAATGGCCGGTACGGCAATGTGTTCCGGCATGACGTTTTGCTTGCCGACGGCGGTGTAAAGCACCGGAACAATATTCGAGCAGCCGGCCCCTACAAGGGCGTAACCCAACAGCGCCATTTCCCAGGCGGGTGATAGCGTGGCGAGGAAGATACCGGCCGCAGCCAGCGCGCCACCGGCCACGATGACCCATGTAGCGCCCAGGCGCCGTACGATGGCATCACCGGTCAATCGCCCCGCCGTCATGGTCAAGGCGAACGCCGCGTAGCCCAGCCCCGCGTAGGCTTCATCCAGGTCGCGCTCGGCGCTGAGGAACACCGCGCTCCAATCGAGCACCGCGCCTTCAGCCAAAAACACAATAAAACACAGGCAGCCGATAAACAGCACCACGCCATGGGGAACCGCAAAGGCTGGCCCCGAGCTTTCACTGCCATAAGGCAACAGGTGGGGGCCGGCCTTGAGCAGCGCCGCCACCATGACAGCGATCACCACCCAGGTCGCCTGCAGTGGCGACAGGCCCAGCCCCAGAAGCCCGGCGACACCCGCCGCGCCGACAATCCCCCCAGGCTGAACAACCCGTGAAACCCTGACATCATGGTTTTTCCGCTGGCTCGTTCGACAATCACCGCCTGCAAGTTGACCGTGGAATCCACTGTGCCCAGGCCGGCACCGAACAGGAACAAACCGGCCATCAGCAGCGGAATCGAACTGACCGTGGCCAACATCGGCAAGGCCAGGCAGATCATGATCGTACCGGCGGTCAGCACCCGCCGGCAGCCAAAGCGCGACGCCAATGCGCCCGCCGCCGGCATGGCGATGATCGAACCCACCCCCAGGCACAACAGCAACAGACCCAGCGTGCCCTCACTCAGGTCTGCGCGCGCCTTGGCATAGGGCACCAAGGGCGCCCAGGCGGCGATACCGAAGCCGGCGATGAAGAAAGCGATGCGGGTCGACATTTGCTCCAGGCGCCCGGGAACCACGGGCGCAGAGGTGGGGATGGCAGTCATGAAAAATCCTTGGTTTAGCGTTCAACGAACGATGTCCGGCGCGACATCCTTGCACATCAGGCCTTGAGGGGCGAGCCGGGTTCCCCTCAAGATAAGCGGCGCTGAATTTTTTTTACAATTCGGGAACGCTATGGGCGTGGGTAACCACACACGGGGTGTCGCGGGAGGCGTTCTGGAAGGTGTGTAATTGCTGTGGGAACTGGTGAACCCCGGGTTTCTCATGGTGGATTACCACCTTCCAGACCGCCTCCCACACACCCTGCATGGTGTAATACGCTGCTGGCCCAATCCTGTAGGCAACCGAGCGGACGCATCGATGAAGAGTGCAAGGCAAGTGGCGCCATGACCCAGTTCTATGACGCACGTGGCAACATTTACGGGGTCGCCAGCCCGGCGTTTTTACGACAACAGGGCATCGAGGTGCCCAACGGCGCGGCGCAGGCCGCGAGGACTCGCGAGGCGTGGGCTGCATCGGCCATAAGGTCCGAATGCGAGTGGGGCTCGACGCCGCGCCCGGCCAATGCCAAGGCCCACCGCTGCGATGGCTTGCTGGTGGGCCCGTTCCAGGCCGAGCCGCCGTTTGACCTGTTGATCGTGAACACCGACGGCTCCCTGGCCGAGCGCAGTGGCAACGGGTTGACGATTTTTGCCCAGGCGCTTACTGAGCAGGGCTTGATGACCGAGGCCTGTGACTTGCGTGTGCATCATGACCAGCCTGACGGGGTGTCGCCAGTGCTGACTCGGGTCGAGCCTGCGGTCTATGGACACCGCTCCGGATTCTGGCTGGCATTGGGTTTGCCCGGGTTCGGGCCGTCGGTCGTGGGGGCACAGGGGGTTGAGCAGGTGTTCCAGGACGGCATTGAACTGAGCCATGTGAAGGCGTTGGCGGCGATCAACCCACAGTGGGCGTACAGTCAGTTTGTGCGTGTGGGCAATCCTCATTGTGTGACCCTGGTCGAACACCTGTCAGCCTTGCCGGACAATCTGCAGATGCAACAGCCAGTGCTGTTCGAACCGTTGCAGGCGATTGCCTTCGCCCCCCGGCAGGAAGCGGCGAGCCATGCTTGGCCGGAGTCAATTTGCAATGGGTCGCCAGGCAATCCGGCAACCGGGTTGTTGCCCGGGTGTTCGAGCGGGGAGAGGGCCCCACGGCATCCTCCGGCACCAGCGCCAGTGCCGTGGCCTGTGCGGCGTGGCGAGCGGGTTGGGTTGAGGGTGGTGAAGTTGCGGTGGTGATGCCGGGTGGCACTGCGCCGGTACGTTTGCATACCCAGGTCGATACGCTGCTGAGCGTCAGTCTGTTCGGGACTGCACGGCCTCGGACATGAAGTCTTTTGAGCAATTGACGCCCTGAGTGGGTGTCAGCTGTTTCGCTATTAATTAATTGATCAGATAAAAGTTGGTGTAGGGCATTTCTTATGTTTAAGAAGTGGCTCATTGGCTCGATTTATTATTTTGTAAAAGACACTTCAATCTCAGTCGTACGAAACTTCTTTTTTATTTTCTGGGGGCCGATTTTTTCCTGAAAACGCTAAGCTTCAAGGCGTTCAGGCGCTTTTCCTCGGCAACTTATTTGATGGTTGACGGGGGAAGTATCTCAGTCCGGTAATAACTATCGATATTGGCGGGTAACAACGGATGGTTAACGCGTTTATTTCGTCACGTTTCAAATTAATCCTTCCTGGCATAAAGACTGACTTTCAAGTACTGGCGTTCAACGGTCAGGAGGTGCTTGATCAGCCGTTTTTCATCCAGGTGCAGGTGGTCAGCGAAAACCCTTCACTGGACCTGGAGTCACTGCTCCACCAGCCCGCCTACCTGGCGTTTGGCGACGCCAATGAAGGCCTGCACGGGCAGGTTTACGCGATTGGCCGCGATGATCCCGGGCGGCGGCTCACCCGTTATCACCTGACGTTGGCGCCGCATCTCGCCTACCTTGCCCATCGACGCGACCAGCGGATTTTCCAGCAGCGCAGTGTTCCGCAGATCATCGCGGCAGTCCTCGAACACCACGGCATCCTGGCCGACCGCTATGCCTTTGAGTTGGGGCCGGTGGTCTACCCACCGCGTACGTTCTGCGTGCAATACGCGGAAACCGACCTGCATTTCATCCAGCGGCTGTGTGAAGAGGAGGGCATTCACTACCACTTCCGTCACAGCGAGCACCAGCATGTGCTGGTGTTTGGCGACGACCAGACCGTATTTCAGCGCCTGCCTGCGCAGCGTTATTCACCTGCTGGCGGCCCGCTGGCCGAGACACGGGTTATCCAGCGTTTCGACGTACGCCTGGCGACCCGCAGCCAGCGAACGGTGCGTCGTGATCATGACTTCGAGCATCCGTCCTTATGCCTGCAAGACACTGCGGGTTCTGCCTCAGCGCAACTTGAGGACTACCGCTATCCGGCTGGGTTTACCGGCCATGCACGGGGGCTCGCCTGGCGCGCAGGGGGTTGGAGCGCCTTCAGATCGGCGGATATCGGGCATTGGGCAAGAGCGACCAAGCGGTGCTGCGCAGTGGGCATTTTCTTGAGCTGCACGACCATCCGGATCCGGCCTGCAATGATTTATGGTTGATCACTTCGGTCCGTCACGAGGGTTATCAACCGCAGGTGCTGGAGGATGCGACTGGTGAGGAGGTGGATGCATTCCAGGGGTATCGCAACCGTTTCACCGCCACACCCTGGAGTGCACCGTATCGCCCCCTCTCAAGCACCCCAAGCCGACCCTCCAAGGCACCCAGACCGCCACGGTGACCGGGCCTGTCGGTGAGGAGGTGCATTGCGATGCATACGGCCGGGTGAAAGTACGGTTTCACTGGGACCGACTGGACAAGAGCGATGACAAAAGCAGTTGTTGGGTGCGGGTGGCATCTGGCTGGGCCGGAGACGGGTTTGGCGCAACGATGATCCCGCGGGTGGGCATGGAAGTGCTGGTGACGTTCCTGGAAGGCGACCCGGACCAGCCGCTGATCAACGGTTGCCTGGCCAATGCGTTGCACATGCCGACCTATTCCTTGCCGCAACACAAGACCCGCAGCGTTTTGCGCAGTCGCAGCACCCCGGGCGGAGGCGGCGGCAACGAATTGCACCTGGAAGACCGCCGTGGCAAGGAACTTATCTACCTTCGTGCCCAGCGGGACCTGGAGCAGCAGGTGGGGCATGACAGTCGCTTGGAAGTGGCTGGTGAGCGGCGTGAGATCATTCGAGGGATAAGTACGGTGCACCTGGAAAGCGAGGAGCATCGTCAAGTCACCGGTGACCGCAAGGTTGTGCTCAAGGCCAGCGACCATCTGGACGTGCAAGGCGACAGCCGGACCTATGTCGGGCAAACCCTGGTGATTGAAGCCGGGCAACAGGTGCATCTCAAGGCCGGCGCCAGCCTGGTGATCGACGCGGGCGTACAACTGAGTTTCAAGGCCGGTGGAGAGCACCTGGTGATCCAGGCAGGCGGCATTTTCAGCAGTCGGCCCATCACCCTCGGTGGAACCCCGTCCGCGACCGGGTCGGCGAACACCCTGTTGGTCGCGCAGAGCCCGAAAATCTCCGCCACACAGGGCGCTATCATGCACTTGGCCAGGCAACTGGATGCGGACTTCTGCCCGCTATGCGAGGGCTGCCGCGAAGGCCTCTGCACCGTCGGCGGGAGGGCAGCCTGATGGAAAACCTTCCAAACCGATGGATGAGCCAACAGCAGCAGGCAGGGCACAGGCTGTGCCTGATGCTTGAGGGTAATAATGCAGCGTGCCAGCCAATGTTGGCGGCACGCGGTTTTCCAGCGTACTGCCACCTCTACGCACAAACCCCACTGGCGGAAATGGCCACGGCCGGCCCCGTGATCCTGTTACTGGATCAGGTAGGGGAGCCCGCGCTGCTCGATCTTCTGCAAGAGCCTGAGATGAATTGGGGCTGGCTGGGCAGTTTGCCAAATGCGGACCTGACAGACATGTCCCGGCATTGGCGCGTCCGGCTGCTGGTCGGACCGGAGAATAACCGGACGCTATACCGCCTTCACGACAATCGTACGTTAGCGCGCGCACTGAACCATCTGGGCCTTGAACACTGGCCGGCATTCCTCGGCCCACTGATCAGTGTGTGCTACTGGCATGAAGGCAGTTGGCACTGTGGCGACAACCCTGCCCCCGGTGACTATCCGGTGCCCGAGCCAGCCCCCTGGCTGAACACGCCCAACCCGAATGCCAGCGCCATCCTGCACGCCAATATCCTGCGTTACCTGCTGGCTGAACGCAGTGAAGACCTGGCGGCATTGGTTGAATTCCAAGACCCCAGGGTTTGGCTGACCCAGGTCCTTGAACAGGCTCGCGCCTGGCGATGGAGCGGCCCGGAACAACTGGAGTTCCTGGTCGTGCGACGGCTGGAAGAGGCCACCCGCAGCAGTGTGATTCGTTGGCAGCCGATGGTTGGAGAAACACCGCAGGATCACTTTGAGCGAGTTAAGCAGCAGTGGCACATGTTGGAGAACAAGGATGAGTAAGCGTGTATGGGGCGTGCTGCTTGCACTGGCGATGGCGGGACTTTCGGGGTGTGCGATGAAACCGGTAGATCACTTTACGTTGGAGGTGGATTTACCAGCGGAATTTAAACTTAAAACGGCCGCCAACTATGGGCCCGCAACGGGTGAGACCTGCACCTTGCCAAGGCGCCGAGGCAAGAGGCCGGAGCGTAAGGTCTTTTTTACCGAGTACAAGCCGGTGGCAAGTCGGGCGAGTTATGAGTTAGCGCTGAGTGAAACGGTACAGGGGTGTCCGCTGGTATTACGCAGTGTGGAGTTTGATTTTTACGCTAAGTGGGGTACTCGGGATTCGGATGTTGGGGGGATATTGCGGGGATTTCGATTCGGGATCGTCTGGAGGGTGATAGGCCTGGAATGCCGGAGTCGGGAGTTCAAGAACTGTCTTGGCAATGTCAGTGGTTGTTTCGGACTGTGGGGCCGATACATGCGATCAGAAAGGTTCTCAAATGTAATTCGCTGGGCGCTACAGGGCAAAGATCCAACGGTGTTTTTTCGCGAGATGAGTTGGGTGGGAAAAAAGTACTGATACAGCTGAACCTCATTAGTGAGGAGCGACCTTATATGGGCGATAACTGGATTCGTTTTCCTCAAGGATGGAAACGCTGTCGAGGCAAAAGTTTTGAGGACCAGTACGCGTTTTGTGAGGGGAACACTACAGATTTCAAATCCTTCAAAATGCCCGATGGGCGTGTATGTGACATATATCCAAGTTGCAGTGAATAAGGATGTTCAGGCATGACGATGGAACAATGGAAAAAACCGTTTTTTAACGAAAAAATGCCCGCCTGTACGGTGCGTGGAGACTGGCTGAGTTTTTGTCTGGTGGACGAGTCCGGCGACGGGAAAGCTTATGGAGGGCTCAAGTATGAAATTGTTGACAGTGCAGGGCAGCGATACGCGGGCCGTTTGAATGGCGATGGTTTTGTACGATTAGAGGGGCACTGCCGTGGTCCTGTCGTGCTGGTTTTCGATGCTATGTATCAGGAGTTGGGGAGCTACTATTCGACATTGCAGAGGCGAGAAAAGTATCCGTTACCCATCACCGACCTTCAGGTCAGAGCGGAACAAACGAAATTTTCAAAATCCAGCGGTGAGCAAACCGAGAGCAATTCTGCGCGGCAGAAAGCTGACCACTTTTATCAGGTTGAAGTGAGCGACTTGGTTCGTCAGGGCTCCCATCTACCTGCCGTGACACCCACTGCCTACCGCCCCAAACGCCATGCACTAAAAATGATGGCTGATCTGGGGTTCGGTCCGTCCCAACCCTCCTTATCAGGGGTCGTGTTGTTCCCGAGCAATCACACCGTTCTCGAAGTACGTCCACTGCGAGCCCTGCGTCCAATGCTATCCACGGAGGACCGCTTCTGTGCCTTGAATCTGTACCAATTGGCACTGTTTGCGGCGTTGAGTTACTGCGATTTTGGCCAGGAGCCCTCAGACAAACCATTTGATCAAGTGCGCTTTCCACTGGATCCCAGTGTTGGAAATTTGTTTGCTGAACAACTATCTGGGTTTCACCAAGCCTGGCGAGTTGATCCGGAGCAAGTGCGACGTTTTTATCCGCTTTATGAGGATGTACCTTACTCATGGCGTTTTGAAATTCTTCCCTTCGATCCTGAGCTGTATCCGCAAAATCGTCCGGAGCTGGAGGAAAAACAGGAACACCCTGCGCATTTGCACTTCTTTGATGACGAAAAAGGCGGTACTGATACCCAGGCTTTCATAACCCACCACGATGAGGTCATCCTGATTGCGGTGCGTGGCACCGCCAGCCCATCTGATGGATTGCGAGATGCCAACGCCCATCAAGTACCCTTCATCGATGGCGTAGGCAAGGCGCATGAGGGGTTTTATCAGGCTTACCGAGCGGTACGTAACTTCGTGCTGCGATACCTCGACCAGTTTCATGTCGGGCAACGAATAGTTATATGCGGTCACAGCCTTGGCGGCGCCATCGCGTTGCTCTTGGCTGAGGGGTTGCGCCGAATTCCCGACGCTCACTACAACATCCTCCTCTACACCTACGGCGCCCCCCGCGCCGCCGACGCCGAGTTCACCGCCGGCGCTTCCACGTTGGTGCACCACCGCATCGTCAACCACAACGACCCGGTCCCCAGCGTCCCGGCCCCTTGGATGAACACCACCGCCAAACTCTGGATCCCCGGTGCCGTCACGCTATTCAGCGCCCCCACGGCCGGGGGCTGTTGTTCGCCGCCGGCCTGGTGCGTATTGGCGGCAACCCCTACCAACACCACGGCGATCAACAGCACTTCATGCCCATCGTGCTCCCGGACGGTACGCATTCCTCCGTGCTGTGGAGGCCGGGCTGCGAGTCCATTGAAGAAGCCGGCCGCAACCGAGCCTGGCAAACGCGCGGTGACATGCCCGATCGCGAAGGCCTGATCAAACAGTTGGTGCAATACAAACAGCATTTCATGACCGCCAGCTACATCCCCGCCGCCTGGGCGACGTTGCGTCGCTGGCAACAGGCTGTGGATAGCAATGGTCCTCTGGTGACCCAACGGGAGTTTGAACTGCTCGACCATGCCCTTGCGACCATGCGCAAGCAACTGCAAGACAAGCGGCGTGAACTGACTCGACAGCGCCCGGCCAACGACCGTGCCTATGAATACCATGAGCCGCTGAACGCTGAGATCGACCGCCTGCACACCAGTCGCGAACGCCTGCAAACCCTGCGCTGGCGTCGTCTTGAAGCGCGTGATGTCTACGGCAGCCATAGCCACTCCTCCAACCTGCAACCCAGTCTCAAGCGCTGGTTCCTCCATCGTGAAAACCAGGCGTTGCCTCAGGTCGCGAGCATCCCTCCCGCTGCGCAGAGTGAGCTGGGGAGGGTGCAACCGCTGGATCTCGACTCGATCGTCTGACCTGGGTGCTTAGACAAACTCCACCTGCGCCGGCTGGCGCTTCATCAACACCTTGCCGTGGCGAATCGAGTACAGCGGTAGCCCTTGGCTGCGAATCACCTCGTAGTCGCTGTCGGCCGAGAGGATCAGCAGGTTGGCCGGGCGCCCGGCTTCTAGGCCGTAACGGTCACCCAGGGCCATGGCCTTGGCGCTGTTGTCGGTTACCAGGTCGAGGGCGCTTTGCAGGTTGCGGTAGCCGAGCATATGGCAGATGTGCAAACCGGCTTCCAGCACGCGCAGGATGTTGCCGTTGCCCAGCGGATACCAGGGATCGACGATGGAGTCCTGGCCAAAGCATACGTTCATGCCGGCCTCCAGCAGCTCGTTGACCCGTGTGACACCGCGGCGTTTCGGAAAGCTGTCGAAGCGGCCCTGCAGGTGGATGCTTTCGGTGGGACAAGAGACGAAGCTGATCCCGGAGTGCCCCAGCAGGCGGAACAGTTTGGCGCAGTAGGCATTGTCGTAGGAACCCATGGCCGTGGTGTGGCTGGCGGTGACGTGGGCGCCCATGTCGCGGCTGCGGGCTTCTTCGGCAAGTACTTCGAGGAAGCGTGAATGCGGGTCGTCGGTCTCGTCGCAGTGCACATCCACCAGGCAGCCGGTGCGTTCGGCCAGGTCCATCAGGAACTTCACCGAACTCACGCCTTGGTCGCGGGTGTATTCAAAGTGGGGGATGCCGCCGATCACATCGGCGCCCAGGCGAATGGCTTCTTCCATCAGTTCGCGGCCGTTGCGGTACGACTCGATGCCTTCCTGGGGAAAGGCGACGATTTGCAGGTCGATCAGGTGCGAGCTTTCTTCGCGCACTTGCAGCATGGCCTTGAGCGCCGTGAGGCCGGGGTCGGTGACATCGACATGGGTGCGTACATGCTGGATGCCGTGGGCGGCGAGGGCCTGGATGGTCTTTTTGGCGCGTGTCCTGGTGTCTTCCTCGGTGATGGTGGCCTTGCGTTCACCCCAGCACTCGATGCCTTCGAACAGGGTGCCGCTCATGTTCCAGCGCGGTTCGCCGGCGGTGAGGGTGGCATCAAGGTGAATATGCGGTTCGACGAAGGGCGGTATCACCAGGTTGCCGGCTGCGTCCAGGTCATTGGGCCCCACTGCCGGCGCTGTTGTTTGTGGGGTGATGCTGGCGATCCGGCCGTGTTCCAGGTGCAGATCATGCAGGCCTTCACGGTTGCGCAGGCGGGCGTTGATGATGTGCATGGGCAAGTTCCTCTTGGCTAAAAACAATCAGGCAGACAGCCGCCAGATCATCAGGGCGATGCCGATGTCCAGGCGGTCATAAGCGTTATCCAGTGTCAGACCGCACAGGGCTTCGATGCGCTGGACACGGTGTGTCAGGGTATTGCGGTGCAAGGCCAGGCGCTGGGCGGCAGCCACAAGGTTACCATTCTCGTGAAACCAGGCTTCCAGGGTCGGCATCAGGCTGGGGCCGTGGTGCAGGTCGTGACGCAGCAGCGGGCCCAGGCGTTCATTGAGGAACTGGTCGAGCAGGGCGCGATCACGCACACCGCTGAGCAGCTTGAGCACGCCCAGTTCGTCATACACGCACAGCCCGGCACGCTCGCTGAAGCGTCGTGCGGCCACCAATGCCTGGCGTGCTTCGTCCTGCGCCTGGGCCAGGCGCGCGGGTGGGTGTGCAGCGGCGCTCAGGCCGATAAACAATTTCAGCGGCGCCAGGCGCAGGTTGAGCGGGTTCAGCCAGTTGGCCAGTTGCTGGCGGTTGGCCAAGGCCGTGACGGCATCCGGTGCAGGCAGCAGCAGGGTCCATTGTCCGGCGCGCCCCAGTACCGGCAGTACCGCCGATAGTTGACGCAAGCGCCGACTGATAGCGTCGTGTTGCCGCGCCAGCTGTGCCTCCACCTGTGCCGCGTCCCCCTGGGCAAACAGCAGCTCACTGCCTTCTAATTGCAGTTGGGCGACCTGCCAATGCCCGGCCAGTGGCATATTCAATTGCACGGCCCGATGCAGCAGCAAATCCAGGGATTGATAATCCCCGCTCAGCAAGCGCTCCAGCACGTCGTGCCGCGAGCGTCCCAGTTGCTCGGACTGGATCAGCGCCGAACCAATCGCCTGGGTCACCAGCACCATTTTCAGCGAGTAGGGCTGCTCGATCAGCGGCATGCCGGCGGCTTCGGCGGCGTCGAGCAAGCGCTGGGGAATCGCCTGGATATACGCCGCTCCCGTCAGGATCACCAACCCGGCCACTTGACGCTGGCAGGCTTCGTCCAGCAGTTGCAGGAGGTTGGCCTCATCCCGTGGGTGGTTGATGCCGGTGACGAACACCAATTCACCGCCCAGCACCCACTCGGCGATCCCGCTGTTTTCCGCCACATAAGGCCAACGCACGACGTTATCCAGGGCGGCAGCGCCGGCGCGCAGGCGCATGGATTCCAGCCCCGGCAACGCCAGTACCTCCGCAATGGTCAGGCTCATGCCCGGGCATCAGCCAAAGGCACGCGCAGCACAGCGGTGAGCGCGACGTAGGTCAGCGACGCGGCAGCGATGCCCACCAACGGCGCGACCCACGGCGAGTTGAACGCCAGCACGGTACCCACCGCGTACGCCACCAGCCCGGCCCAGTTGAAGGCCGGCAGGCGCGCATCCGCCAGGCGCGGGTAGTGGCCGCGCCAGCGGTAGAAGAAGTCCGCCATGATCACTCCGCCAATCGGCGGAATCACCGTGCCCAGCAGGATCAGGTACGGCACCAGCATGTCGTACATGCCCAGCAACGCCAGCAAGGTGCCGATCACCGCACCCGCCAAGGTCACGGTTTTGCGCCGCTTGGTGCGCAGCAGGTTGCAACCGGCCACGGCGAAGTTGTAGATAGTGTTGTCCTGGGTGCTCCAGATATTGAGCAGCAACATGGCCATTGCCGCCATGGCGAAGCCTTGCAGCAGCAACACTTCGACCACGTCGGGCTGTTGGTAGACGATCGCGCCATAGGCGCCGATCAGCACCATCAAACCATTGCCGATAAAGAACCCGATCAGGCTGGCCAGCACCGCGACCTTGGCCGAGCGGGAAAACCGCGTCCAGTTGGTGGCCTGGGTGGCGCCGCTGACAAACGTGCCGAACACCAGGGTGATCGCCGTGGACAAATCCAGCTCGCCGGTCGGCACCACCGCCAGCAGCCCGTCCAGCCCGCCGACTTTCACCGTGGCGACCCACATCGACAGCAACAGCAACAGGCCCATGGCCGGCACCGCGATGTAGGAAAGAATCTCCAGCCCGCGATAGCCCACGTAGGCCGTGGCGCAGAACACCAGGCCGAACAGCACCATCAACACCAGCACGCTGCCCTGGCTCAGCTCGAAATACTTGCCCAGCACCACGGCCGCCGTGGCGGTGCCCCAGGCGTACCAGCCGATCTGGGTGAACCCGAGGATCAAGTCACTGAGCTTGCTGCCCACCTCGCCAAAGCAGAAGCGGCCCATCAACACCGAGTTCAACCCGCTCTTGAACGCGATGTAACCCAGGCCTGCGGCGTAGATACCCAACAGCAGGTTACCCAGGGCCACCACGCCGAGCATCTCGGTGAAACTGAACGCCACTCCGAGCTTGCCGCCGGCAAACATGGTCGCGGTAAAAAAGGTAAAGCCCAGCAGCACCATGGCGGTCGACGCCAGGCCTTTGCGCGCATGCATGGGGACTTCGCTTAAGGGGTAATCGTTGCCCGGTTCTTGCTGCGTCATGTGCGTGCTCCCTGAATGAGTAACGCAGGCCTGTGGCACCGGGCGTGCCAAATCACCGGCAGTGACAGGCGCACGGTCGCCGCTGTGCACTGTGCACAGTATTTATAGCCAAACAGGCGGGGAACGCAGGCGGGAGTGTTCGTTGTGCCCAGTCGGGCACGAAAGCGGTGCAGCAGTGATACAAATTGGATCAGTCGAACAGCGTCTGCGTGGTCTCGCCGCGATGAAAGGCGAACGCTGCCTCCAGATCACTTTCGATGGTGCGTCCACGGGACAGCGGCGGCAGCTCGTCCAGGCTGAAAAAGCCCACCTCGGTGGTCTCGAACCCGGCCACCGGCGCCAGTTGATCCACCCGTTCACACAGGAAATACAACTTGTAGAAATCCCGCACATCCGGCCGGTACAGCCCCTTGGCCTTGTGGGTGACGCTATACAGCGCCCGCGCAGTAACGCTCAGCCCGGCTTCCTCGCGAATTTCCTTGATGATGTTTTCCGCCGCCGACAAACCGATATCGGCATAACCACCGGGCAGCGCCCAGCAACCGTCGGTGGCCTCGCGCACCAGCAGAATCCGCTCACCCTCGATCACCGCGCCACGCACGTCGATCATCGGCGTCGAATAGCGCTGGGCAAAATCCGACACCAGCCCGGTGATGCGCTCCAGGGGCACATTGCCCAGCTGCGCCAGCATGCTGTGGGCAATCTCGGCGATTTCTTCCAGGCGTTCGCGCTCGAAATCATCGGTGCAAAAGTGCAGCCCCGTGGAGGCCAAGGCTTGCAAGCGTTTGGCCTGGGCCAGCCAGGTAGTTTCCATGGACATCTCCTCGGTCGCGAAGAAGGGCAAGGGTGGAAGGGTGCTACGGGAGGCACAAAAAAACCACCGCAAGGGTGGTTTTTTAACAGCGCAGGCTTACTCGCCGCGATAGATGCAGCCACTGGTGCAGGTCTCGTGGATACGGATCGCACTGAGCTCCGGCAGCAGCGGCTTGAGTTCAGTCCAGATCCACTTGGCCAGCACTTCGCTGGTGGGGTTTTCCAGGCCTGGGATGTCATTGAGGTAGTTGTGGTCGAGGCGTTCGTAGAGCGGCTTGAAAATCGCCTTGATCTCCGAGAAGTCACGAATCCAGCCGGTATGGGGATCCAGGTCGCCACTCAGGTGGATCGCCACCTTGAACGAATGCCCATGCAGGCGCCCGCACTTGTGGCCTTCCGGTACGTGGGGCAGGCGGTGGGCGGACTCGAAGGTAAACTCTTTGAAGATTTCCACAGTATTTTCAGCTCGGTCAGGTATCTGGCAGGCGGCGAGTTTAACAGCTTGATCCCATGCCGCGCATACCGCTGGGTCAAAGCGCCTGCAAGCGCTCGCCCAGGCCACCGTTATCGGCCAGTTGCAGAAACTCATCCCCCAGTCGCCGGCTCTCGCTCATCGCGGTTTGCCAGTACTTGTTGCGGCTCGGGTCGTCGCCCATGAAACGCTTGAAGTCGCTGCGGTCCGGCAGTTTGCCGTGGGGCAGGCGGGCCAGGTAGTCCTTGGACGGCGCCAGCAGCAACACATCCTGCAAGCCGTGCGGGTTGCTGCGCCGCCATGGCAGGCCCTTGTCGAACCAGCCGGGGATGACCCGGTCGGTGAAGTGCGGGTACAGCACGATGTCGTCGCCGTGGTAGGGCAGGTCGAGGTGGTAGTCCAGCAGGCCGCCGTCGCGGTAAGTGCCGGTGCCGGCTCCGGGCAGGTCGCGCACGCCTTGCATCACCATGGGGATCGACCCGGACGCCAGCAGCGCCTGGCGCAGGTTGCCCATGTCCAGCGCAAGGAAGCGCGAGGGGAAATCCTTCAGCGGGTGCACCGGCGGTGCCTGGCGCGGGTCGTGGATGATCAGTCGCTCGAAATGCCGTGCCAGCCGTGCACGGCCGCGCAGGTTGTCGGCGATCACCGATGACAGGCCCAAACCCAGGCGCCCGCGATGGTCATCGGCGAGCAGGCCGTGGCTCTTGACCACCATGATGTTCAGCCGGTAGTCGGGGTTGTCCAGCACCCGCGCATCGCGGCCGGCCAGCAGGTCGTCGAGCATGCGCTGGCAGCTGCGGCTGACTTCGGCCATGGTCACGCCTTTGGCAAAGCGTTGTTCGTTGTACAGGCGGCCGAGGTCCAGCAGGCCTTGCACCGGGTCGGGCAGGCAGGCGCTGGCAAACCGCCAGGAACCGATCGATGCACCGATCAGCGCCCGCTCCCGTGGCGCACGCGGCAGCCAGTCGCCGAACAGCGCCAGGTCCAGACCCTGGATCCCCAGCGCCTTGGGGCCGCCGGCCGCTCCGGGGAGTATGCCGACATCCGCAGGCTTGAGGCCCTGTTCGCGAATGCGCGCAAAGGCGCGTTTGCCGGCCTTGAGGGTCAGGGCGGGGAACTTGATGTGGATGGCTGTCATACCGGTCTCTGTTGAAGCGAGGTGCAGGCGCAAGCGTGCTCGCGAAAAACGTTAACGATACCGCGTGAATCCTGAATAAGCATCGTAGCCTGTCGCACGTGCTGGAAATTGCCATGGTGGCAATTCAGTTTCAGTTAAGTTGCAGCCGCTACCGTGGCCGGTGTAGGAAAAACATCGTGTAACGGAGACTCATCATGAAACGCCTCACTGCTCTGGTCGCCGCCGCTATCATCGCCTCCACGGCGACCCGGGCCGGAGCCGTGGACCCCGACAAACCACTGATCGTGCCCGCCACTGTTACAATTGTTGCGTTCGACCAGCTCGAAGCCACAGCCCAGGCCCTGCACCCCGGTTCAACACTGCTGGACACCGACCTGGACGAGGCTTACGGCAAGTATGTCTATGAAGTCGAACTGCAAGATGCCGACGGCATTGAATGGGAGGTCGAATTGGACGCGCTCACCGGGCAGGTTCTCAAGAATCATCAGGATACGTAATGAAGGTAAATTTACGCGCCGGCAGTCGAGTGGCGTTGGTGCTGGTGGTGTTCTGCTCAGGCTTGCAGGCCCGCGACCTCAACCAGGACGAAGCCTTGGCGCTGCGCCAGCAGGGGGTGATCCTGCCTCTGGAGCACCTGTTGCAGCAGGCCATGGCGCGGTATCCCGGCTCGCGCCTGCTGGAAGCCGAGCTTGAGAAAAAGCACGGCCAATATGCCTACGAAGTGGAACTGGTGACCACCGACGGCGTGGTGCGCGAGATCAAACTCGACGCCACCAACGGTGTACTGATCAAAGATGAGGAAGACTGATGCGCCTGCTCCTGGTGGAAGACAACGTACCCCTGGCCGATGAACTGCTGGCCGGCCTGCAGCGCCAGGGTTATGCGGTCGACTGGCTGGCCGACGGCCGTGACGCCGCGTATCAGGGCCGCAGCGAACCCTACGACCTGATCATCCTCGACCTCGGCCTGCCCGGTTTGCCCGGCCTTGAGGTGCTGGCGCAATGGCGCGCCGCCGCGTTGGCCACCCCGGTGTTGATCCTCACCGCCCGCGATTCCTGGGCCGAGCGTATCGAAGGGCTCAAGGCCGGTGCCGACGATTACCTGAGCAAACCCTTTCACCCCGAAGAGCTGCACCTGCGCATCCAGGCACTGCTGCGCCGCTCCCACGGGCAGGCCAACCAACCCACCTTGCAGGCTGCCGGCCTGCACCTGGACGAAGGCCGCCAGTGCGTGTTGCGCGATGGCGACGAGATCCAACTGACCGCCGCAGAATTTCGCCTGTTGCGCTACTTCATGCTGCACCCCGAACAGATCCTCTCGAAAAGCCACCTGGCCGAGCACCTGTACGACGGCGAGACCGAGCGCGACTCCAACGTGCTGGAAGTGCACGTCAACCACCTGCGCCGCAAACTCGGCCGCAGCGTGATCGAAACCCGGCGCGGCCAGGGTTACCGGTTTGGCGCCAGCCCTGCATGAAATCGATTCAGCGCCGCCTGAGCCTGGGCCTGATCAGCGTGATGGTGATCGTCGGCGTGGTGCTGGCGCAAACCAGCCTGTGGTTGTTCGAGGCCGGTTTGCAACGCTACCTGGAAGCCGGGTTGCGCAACGATGCCGAGAACCTGCTGGTCGCCCTGGTACGCGGGCCCAACGGTGTGCAACTGGATGAGCAGCGCCTGTCGCCGGCCTACCAGCGGCCGTTTTCCGGGCATTACTTCCGCATCGATTTTGCCGACACTCACTGGCGCTCCCGCTCGTTGTGGGATCAGGAATTACCCCGACTGCCGGAGGCCGGGCTCAAGGGCAACCTGCAATTGGGCCCCGAAGGCCAGCAATTGCTGGTGCTGCGTTCGGACTACAAGCGCTTTGGCCAATCGATTTCCATCAGCGTGGCCCAGGACTACACCCCGGTGCGGGAAAGTTTTCGCCTGATGCGTCGGATCGGCCTGGTGCTGGGGCTGGCGGCACTGCTGCTGGTGTTGTTTTTGCAGCGAGTCACCGTACGTCGCGCCTTGCGCCCGCTGGAAAACGCGCGTAACCAGATCGCCCAACTGCAACAAGGCCAACGCTCGCAACTCGACACCCAGGTGCCGCTGGAACTGGAACCGCTGGTCGCCCAGATCAACCACCTGCTGGCCCACACCGAAGACAGCCTCAAGCGCTCGCGCAATGCCCTCGGCAACCTTGGGCATGCGCTGAAAACCCCGCTGGCGGTGCTGTTGAGCGCAGCCTCGAGCGAGGCGCTCAAGGATCACCCCGAACTGAGCAAACTGCTGCGCGAACAATTGGAGCAGGTGCAACAACGCCTCAACCGTGAACTCAATCGCGCCCGGCTGGCCGGCGAAACCCTGCCGGGTGCCTTGTTCGACTGTGAACAAGAACTGCCCGGCCTGCTTGCCACCTTGAGCATGATCCATGGCGAGCACCTGGACCTCAGCTACCACGTCGCGGCGGGGCTGCAATTGCCCTGGGACCGTGAGGATTTGCTGGAACTGCTCGGCAACCTGCTGGACAACGCCTGCAAATGGGCGGATGCAGAGGTGCGCGTGAGCGTCAGCGAGACGCCGCACGCTTACCTGCTGGCGGTGGAAGATGACGGTCCCGGGATTCCCGAGGCCCAGCGTGACCAGGTCTTCAGCCGGGGTGCACGCCTGGACGAACAGATCGACGGCCATGGCCTGGGGCTGGGGATCGTGCGCGACATTGTCGAGGTGTGGGGCGGGGTGTTGCAGTTGCAGGAGAGCGAGCTGGGCGGGCTCAAGGCGCTGATCGAATTACCTAAACGCCATGGCTGACACGCCGTAGATCAAAATGTGACAGGGGCTTTCTGTGGCGAGCGGGCTTGTCGAATCGTCGCACCGCCCGCGTTGGGCTGCGCAGCAGCCCCAATGGATCTTCAGTGAACCCGTCGGGGGACAAGCCCCCTCACCACAGTAAGCCCCTCCCACATTGGACTTGTCTTCGACCCTCAGACGCGGAACTGGTCCATCAACCCCTGCTGCTGATTCGCCAGGCTGTTCAACGCCTGGCTCACCCGCGCCGACTCATTGGCCTGTTCCGACAACGACTCGGTCACATCGCGAATGGTCGCCACATTGTGGTTGATCTCTTCGGCCACCGCGCTTTGCTCTTCGGCGGCGCTGGCGATTTGCAGGTTCATGTCGCTGATGACCGTGACCGCATCGCCGATCTGGCGCAGGGCGGTAACGGCCTCGCCGACCTGTTCGACACTGCCCTGGGCCTGGCGATAGCTGTTGCCCATGGAACCGACGACCTCTTCGGTGCCGCTTTGCAATTGTTCGATCACCAGGCGGGTTTCCTCCACCGACTCCTGGGTCCGCCGTGCCAGGTTGCGTACCTCGTCGGCGACCACGGCAAACCCGCGGCCGGCCTCACCGGCGCGGGCGGCTTCGATTGCCGCGTTGAGCGCCAGCAGGTTGGTTTGCTCGGCGATGCCGCGAATCACTTCGAGCACGGAGCCGATCTTCTCGCTGTTGGCGGACAAGCCTTCGACCTGGGCCATGGCGGTGCTCATATCGGCCGCCAGTTGGCCGATGTTGGTGGTGGTGCGGTCGATCACTGTCAGGCCGTCGCGGGTAGCCTGGTCGGCTTCCCGCGCGGCATGGGCCGCCTGGGCGGCGCTGCGGGCCACGTCCTGGGCGGTGGCGCTCATTTCGTGGGAGGCGGTGGCCACCTGGTCGACCTGGCGGTACTGCTGCTCCATGCCGGCGCTGGTTTGCGTCGCAATCGCGGCGGACTGGTCGGCGGTGCCACGGGCGTCCTGCACCGAGCGTTTGACTTCGGCAATGATGGGTTGCAGCTTGTCGAGGAAACGGTTGAACCAGCCGGCGAGTTGGCCCAGTTCGTCCTGTTTGTCATACGCCAGGCGGCGGGTCAGGTCGCCTTCGCCGCTGGCGATGTCTTCAAGCATATGGGCCACGCCGAGGATCGGTCGGGTGACGCTGCGGGCCATCAGCCAGACCAGGATCAGGCCGATCACGGCGGCCAGCAGGCCCAAGCCCAATTCCAGCAGGGTGCCGCGGGTATTATCGGCGTCCATCTGGGCCTTCAGTGCTTCAGCCGGCCCGACCAGGACTTTTTCCGGCACATCCAGCAACACGCCCCATGGCTTGCCGTCGGGAATCGGTGCGAACGGCGCCAGCACCTTGAGTTGATGGTCGGTGCGCAGGCTGCGGGTCTGTGTCCCGCCGGCCAGGGCGCTGATCAATTGCGCGCCGTTTTGCGTATCGACCTGATCCAGGCGTTTGCTCAACTGGCTGGCGTCCGCGCTGTAGCCGGCAAGCAAACCGGTGGGGCTGAGGATGCTGACCTGGGTCTGGCCGTCATACAGCTTCTGGCTGGCCTGCTGGCTCACGGCCTGCAGGCTGTTGAGGTTGATGTCCACCGACAGCGAAGCGATCACCTTGCCATTGACCGTCAACGGAAACACGATGCTGGTCATCAGCACGTTTTGCCCGTCGATCACATAAAAGTACGGTTCGATCACACACGGCTTGAGGGTGCTGCGCGGGCAGGTGAACCAGGCGTTGGCCGGTTCGCCGCTGGGGCCGACGCGGGTGTCGGACATGTCGCTTTCCGGCAGTGCCATCGACGTCAGCGTGCCCGGCGTCGGCTGCGACCAGTACAGGGCGAAGCGGCCCTTGTCGTTGCTGCCCAGTTCGGCCTGGCCGGCGAACAACTCATCCTTGCCATCCAGCGCATTGGCTTCGAATACCAGGGACAGCCCCAGCAGTTCCGGGTTGGCCTGCAGGGCGGCCTTGACCTGGCGGGTCAGGTCTTCACGGGTGTCAAAGGCGTCGAGGAAGCGTTTTTCGGCTTGCTCACGCAGGAACAGGACCTGGCGGGAAAACCCGTGCCCATATTGATAGGCGTCCATGAATTGCCGGCGGATGCCCGCGGCCTGCACCTCACCTTGGGCCTCGATGCGAGCCTGGGCCGCTTCATCGAGCATTTGCATGCTGGAAGCCTTGACCTGCTCGGAACTCTGCGCCATGCGGTACAACGACAACCCCACCAGCAGGGTCACGATCCCCAGCAGGCACAGGCCGGCGAGCAGGGTGATTTTCCATTGAATGGAGAGCTGTCTGAGGGACATCGGCACATCCTTACCTGAAAACACATAGAGCACGGTTATCGGCCGATCTGGCATTTTCTTTATTCAAACGATCAATTTAAACCTGAAAGCGGCGCCGTTTTTTGACATGGGGCGCGACCTGCTGCACAGTGCGCGCCCTCTAATAAGACCTCCTTCAAGCCTGCACGCCGGCTGCCATCCGATGGCCGCCCGGGCGCGGGTATGCCTGTTTTTATGTTTCTGCTTGAGGTAACCATGATTAACGCAGTCATCGCCGCGGTCGGCACCATGCTGGTGCTCAGCCTGTCCCGCGTGCATGTGGTCATCGCCATTATTGTCGGCGCCCTGGTGGGCGGCCTGACCGGTGGCCTGGGCATCGAGGCCACGCTCAAGGCGTTCAACGGTGGCTTGGGAGGGGGGGCGACCGTGGCCTTGTCCTACGCCTTGCTCGGCGCTTTCGCCGTGGCGATTGCCAAGTCCGGCCTGGCCCACGCCCTGGCGGACAAGGCCTTGCTGCTGGTCGACCGTCAGGAAGCCAGCGGCGGCAACCACGTCAAATGGTTGCTGATCGGCCTGCTGTGGGTGGTCGCGATTGCGTCGCAGAACATCCTGCCGATCCATATCGCGTTTATCCCGTTGCTGGTGCCGCCGCTGCTGTATGTGCTGACCAAATTGCAGTTGGACCGCCGCCTGATCGCCTGCGTGATGACCTTCGGCCTGATCACGCCGTACATGTTCCTGCCGGTGGGCTTCGGCAATATCTTCCTCAACCAGATCCTGTTGGCCAACGTGGCCAAGAGCGGCGTGGACATCAGCCAGGTCAACGTCACCCACGCCATGAGCCTGCCGGCGCTGGGCATGGTGGTCGGGTTGCTGGTGGCGGTGTTTATCAGCTACCGCAAGAAGCGCGTGTATGACCTGGAGAAAATCGAGCGGGTCGAGCAAGTGGCGGTGCAGTACAACCCCCTGACCCTGCTGGTGGCCGGCCTGGCGATTGCCTCGGCGTTCATCATCCAGTTGTGGCTGGACTCCATGATCATCGGGGCCCTGGCCGGGTTCCTGATCTTCTCGGTCTCGGGCATCGTGCGCTGGCGCGACACCGACGACCTGTTCACCGAAGGCATGAAGATGATGGCGATGATCGGCTTCATCATGATCGCCTCGTCAGGCTTTGCCGAAGTGCTCAAGGCCACCGGCGACGTACGCTCGCTGGTGGAAACCTCGGCGGCGTTCATCGGCCATAGCCGTGGGGTGGGGGCGTTGTTGATGTTGCTGGTGGGGCTGCTGGTGACCATGGGCATCGGCTCGTCGTTTTCCACGGTGCCGATCCTGGCGGCGATTTTCGTGCCGCTGTGTGTACAACTGGGCTTCAGCCCGCTGGCCATCGTGTGCATCGTCGGCACCGCCGGGGCGCTGGGTGATGCCGGTTCGCCCGCCTCGGACTCCACCCTCGGCCCGACCTCCGGCCTGAATATCGACGGCCAGCATCACCATATCTGGGACACCGTGGTGCCGACGTTCCTGCACTACAACCTTCCGTTGCTGGCGTTTGGCTGGTTGGCGGCGATGACGCTCTGATCTACAGATTCACCGGCGCTGGCCGATAACCTCTCAAGTCGCCCAATAAGAGAGAAAAGCCATGCGTCTGAGCCTGAAGGCCAAAGTCCTGTCCCTCGCCGTTGTGCCGGTGTTGCTGTTCGCCGTGGTCATCAGCCTGACCACCGTGTGGATCCTCCAGGGCCAGGCGCGCAACGAGGTGGATGAAACCCGCCAGCGCCTGCTCAACGACGCCAAGGCCACCCTGCAAAGTTATGTGGAAGTGGCCATGACCACCATCAAGCCGCTCTATGACGCCGCCGCCCCCGGCGATACGGCGGCGCGGGCCGAGGTGGTCAAGCTGCTGTCCAACACCCGCTATGGCAAGGACGGTTACTTCTTCGGCTACGACTCCGAGACCATCCGCCTGTTCAAGGGCAACAGCCCCGACGGCGTGGGCAAGAGCTTCAAGGACAACCGTGACCCCAACGGTGTCTACGTCAACCGCGACCTGGTCAAGGTCGGCAAGGACGGCACCCACTACCTGCAATACAGCTCGACCCAGCCCGGCCAGACCGAACTGGTGCCCAAGATGGGCTACACCGAATACCTGCCTAAGTGGGACATGGTTATCGGCACCTCGGTGAACCTGGATGGCATCGAAGCCCAGGTGGCGGTGGTCGAAGCCAAAGTGAAAACACGCATGGAAGGCGTGCTGCTGAGCATCCTCGGCGTGGCCGTGGTGGTGTTGCTGGTGATCGCCGCCGTCGGCATGCTGCTGGCCAACACCATTTTGCGCCCGCTGCATTTGATGAAAGCCAACCTCGACGACATCGCTGCCGGTGAAGGCGATTTGACCCGCCGCCTGGCCATCACCAGCCAGGACGAACTGGGCGACCTGGCTGGCGCGTTCAACCGCTTTGTCGACAAGATCCATGGCCTGGTGCGCCAGATCACCGAGATGACCACCCAACTCACCGGCTTGGTCAGCCAGGTGTCCGACCAGGCCCAGCGTTCGGAGCAGGCCATGGAACGCCAGCGTCACGAGACCGACCAGGTGGCCACCGCCATCAACCAGATGTCCTCCGCAGCGCAAGAAGTGGCGCGCAGTGCCCAGGGCGCCTCCGTGGCCGCGCAACAGACCGACGCCGAAGGCCAGGCCGCCAAGCGCGTGGTGGACGGCAGCATCGCGCAGATCCATGCGCTGGTGAATGACATCCGCAGCAGCGGTGTGTCCCTCGACAGCCTGCAGCAGGACGTGTCGTCGATTGTCAGCGTGCTCGGCGTGATCCGCTCGATTGCCGAACAAACCAACCTGCTGGCCCTCAACGCTGCGATCGAGGCCGCGCGGGCAGGGGAGGCCGGGCGCGGTTTTGCCGTGGTCGCCGACGAGGTGCGCGCCCTGGCCAGCCGCACGCAAACCAGCACCCAGGAAATCCAGGGCATGATCGACCGCCTGCAAAAAGGCACCGAAGCGGCCGTGGATGCCATGCGCCGCTCCAGCGATGCCGGCGACGGCACCTCGGCCAAGGCCAACGAAGCCGGGGCGTCCCTGGACACCATGGCCCAGTTGATCGGCACCATCAACTCGATGAACGCGCAGATTGCCAGCGCCGCCGAAGAACAGACTGCCGTTGCCGAAGAGATCAACCGCAGTGTGCATCAGATCGCCGTGGCGGTGGACAGCGTGGCCGATGAAACCCAGTTGGGCGCCCAGACTTCGCGCAGTCTGGCGGATCTGGGCCAACGCTTGGGCCAATTGGTCGGCCAGTTCAGGATCTGATCCTCATAGGTTGAGCGTATGGTTATCCACCGTTAATACGAATATACCTATCACCGCCCCTCAGTGAGACTTGAGCCCCACTCACCACAGGGGCTCACCTCATGCCACTTCCCGACCCGCTTCAGCGCCTGGCTGAACTCGACACCAATACGGTCTCCGACGCACTGGATTTCCTGCAACTGCCGGGGGCGGTGGTGGGCATCCGCCCGTTGTGGGACTGCCCCAAGGTGGTGGGCCGGGCCAGCACGGTCAAGCTGGCGCCCAAGACTGACGCCGCGCCCGCCGTGCACCTGATTTCCCCGGTGATCGACGCGATCACCACCGACGACCGTGTGCTGGTGATCGCCGGTGGGCTGGAGGGTATCTCCTGCTGGGGCGACATCATCGCCAATGCCGCCGTGGCCAGGCGCATTCGTGGCTCGGTGATCGACGGTTGCAGCCGCGACATCGACGGCAGTGCGTCCATCGGCTACCCGGTCTATGGCCGTGGCGTGACCATGATCAGCGCGCGCAACCGGGTGGTGCAGGTCGATTCCGGCGTCACTGTCAGCGTGGGCGGTGTGAACGTGTCGGAGGACGACTTCGTGATTGCCGACCGCTGCGGCACGGTGTTCATCCCCGCTGCCGTTATCGAGCAGGTGTTGGACCTGGGTGAGCGCATCGCCGCCCGTGAAGCCGGCATGGTCGAGGCCGTGCGCAGCGGCCGTTCGGTGGCCGATGTGATGCACGACAGCCACTTCGAAGCCATCCGCGTGGAGCCTGCCCGATGAACGATCAACACCTTGTCGCCCTGTTTGCCGGGCTCGATACACCGGGTGTGTCGGATGCCATGGATAAACTCGGGATTGCCGGCCAATGCCTGGGCATCGCACCGCTGGATAACTACCGGGGCACCGTGGTGGGCCCGGCGTTTACCGTGCAATACGTCCCGGCGAGCATGCCGCCGGGCTCGGTCGGTGACTTTATCGAAGACGTGCTGCCGGGGGATGTGGTGGTTATCGCCAACGCCGGGCGCAGCGATTGCACGGTGTGGGGCGACATCATGACCCAGTACGCAGGCAGCCGGGGCATTGCCGCTACGGTGATCGACGGGGTGTGCCGGGATGTCAGCAAAGCCCTCGGCGACGGCTATCCGTTGTTCACCAAGGGCCGCTATATGCGCACCGGCAAGGACCGTGTGGAAGTGCTGGCGGTGAACCAGCCGGTGGCGATCAGCGGCGCGCGCGTGTGTGCGAGGGACATCGTGGTGGCCGACGCCAATGGCGTACTGGTGGTGCCGCGTGCCCGTGCCGAGGAGGTCGCGCGTACGGCCCGGCAGATCGAGGCGGTGGAAGCCCGGATCCGCGCGCAGATCGAGGCCGGGAGGACACTCAGGCAGGCGCGTGAGTCTCTGGGCTATCACACTTTGCAGAGGAAGGACGCATGACCATTGAACGCCTGAACACGCGCCTGGCCCAGGCCCGACCGTCTGCCACCTACCGCATCATCGACCGCGTGGCCGCACGCCGCGCCGAGGGCGCAAGCCTCATCTCGTTGTGTGCCGGGGAGCCGGATTTCGACACCCCGGAACACATCCGCCAGGCAGGTATCGATGCAATCCGTAACGGCCATACGCGTTACACCCAGGTCGCCGGAGTGCGTGCATTGCGTGAAGCGGTGGCGCAGAAGTTCCGTCGCGAAAACGGCTTGGACGTCACCTGGCAGGACACCCTGGTCAGCAACGGCGGCAAGCATGTGATCTACAACGCCCTGGCCGCCACCTTGAATGCGGGCGACGAGGTGATCGTGCCCGCGCCGTATTGGGTCAGCTACCCGGAAATGGTTGAACTGTGCGGCGGTACCGCAAGGATTTTGCCGTGCGCTGCCCGGCAGGGGTTCAAGCTGACCGCGGCGGCGCTGGAGCAGGCGGTCACCCCCCGCACGCGCTGGCTGATCCTCAACTCACCGTCCAACCCGACCGGCGCCGTGTACAGCCGGCTGGAGTTGCAGGCCCTGGCGCAGGTGCTGTTGAAACATCCCCATGTGCTGGTGCTGGCAGACGATATCTACGAGCACTTGCTGTTCGGCGGGCAAACCTTCCACACCCTGGCGCAAGTCGAGCCGCGCCTGGCGCCACGGGTGCTGACCATGAATGGCGTGTCCAAGGCTTACGCCATGACCGGCTGGCGTATCGGCTTCGCCACCGGCCCGCGCTGGTTGCTGGCCGCCATGGAAAAACTCCAGGGCCAGCAGACGTCGGGGGCCAGTGCGATTTCCCAGCAGGCCGCGATTGCTGCATTGACCGGCCCGCAGGACTTTATCCAGCAGTCACGGGCGGTATTCGAGCAGCGCCGTGACCTGGTAGTGGCCTTGCTGAACGCCAGCCCGGGATTGGAATGTATGAACCCGGACGGTGCGTTCTATGCCTTTGCGTCCTGCGCCGGTCTCCTGGGCCGCACCACGCCGGCCGGCAAGCGGCTGCATACCGACGAAGACGTGGCCGATGCCTTGCTCGACGAAGCCCACGTGGCCGTGGTGCCCGGCAGTGCGTTCGGGCTGGCGCCGTACCTGCGCATCGCCTACGCGTTGGACGACGCCTCGTTGCGCCAGGCCTGCGAGGCGATCCACCGGTTCTGTGCTGCGACCCGTTAGACGTCGCGCATCAGCAAACCGAAGCGCAGGTCCATTTCGGTCGGCAGGGGCACATATACCGTGTGCCCATCTCCCGGCGCCACATCGATGGCTTCGCCCTTGGCGTTGTGCAGGCTGGCCAGGTCAAAGTGGAAGTTGCCGGCGGGGGTCATCAGCTCCAGGTGATGACCCATGGCAAAGCGGTTCTTCACCTTGACCTCGGCCAGTTCGCCGCGGCGCTCGCCGGTCAATTCGCCGACAAACTGCTGGCGCTCGGACACTGAGCTGCCGTTCTGGTAATTCTGGTATTCGTCGTGCACATGGCGGCGCAGGAAACCTTCGGTGTAGCCGCGCTGGGCCAGGGATTCCAGGTCGGTCATCAAGTTGCGGTCAAACGCACGGCCGGCCACGGCATCATCGATTGCCTGGCGGTACACCTGGGTTGTGCGGGCGCAGTAGAAATGCGATTTGGTGCGGCCTTCGATCTTCAGCGAATGCACGCCCATGTGGGTCAGGCGCTCCACATGTTGCACGGCGCGCAGGTCCTTGGCGTTCATGATGTAGGTGCCGTGTTCATCCTCGAAGGCGGGCATCTGTTCGTCGGGGCGGTTGGCTTCCTGCAGCAGGAACACCTGGTCGGTGGGCGCGCCGATCCCCAGTGTGGGTTCCGGTTGATACACCTGAACAATATCGCCCGTGGCGTTTTCTACCGCCGGAGTGGCCTGGTATTTCCAGCGGCAGGCATTGGTGCAGGTGCCCTGGTTGGCGTCACGTTTATTCATGTAGCCCGAGAGCAGGCAGCGCCCGGAATAGGCCATGCACAAGGCACCGTGGACGAACACTTCCAGCTCCATGGCCGGCACCTGCTGGCGAATCTCGCCGATTTCTTCCAGGGACAGCTCCCGTGACAGGATCACCCGGCAAATCCCTTGCTGCTGCCAGAACTCCACGCTGGCCCAGTTCACCGTATTGGCCTGCACCGACAGATGGATCGGCATCATCGGGAAGTGCCGGCGCACCAGCATGATCAGGCCCGGGTCGGACATGATCAGCGCATCCGGGCCCATAACGATCACCGGGGCTAGGTCCTTGAGAAAGGTCTTGAGCTTGGCATTGTGTGGCGCAATGTTCACCACCACGTAGAACCGCTTGCCCAGCGCGTGGGCTTCCTGGATGCCGAGCGCCAGGTTGGCGTGGTCGAACTCGTTGTTGCGCACCCGCAGGCTGTAGCGCGGCTGGCCGGCGTAGACCGCATCGGCGCCGTAGGCGAAGGCGTAGCGCATGTTTTTCAGGGTGCCGGCGGGGGCGAGCAGTTCGGGGGCAAGGACGAGAGGCATGGGGATCGGATCGCAAAAGGCCGCGAGCGTAGCCCAACATGTGCCGGGCTTTATTGATCTGGGTCTACGCTTACCGCAACAAAGATGGCACTCCCGGGATTTGCGGTGGACTAAGCAGCTGGACGCAGACGCGCGGCCTGCTTTTCTGACATGGATCGGACATGAATCAAACCAACCTGCAATTCAAGACCCTGCTGCTACTGCTGGCCCTGGTGACCGTCGCCTTTATCTGGATATTGCTGCCGTTCTACGGTGCAGTGTTCTGGGCGGTGATCCTCGGCATCATCTTTGCGCCGATGCAACGTCGCCTGCAGCAGCGCTTCGGCTGGAACCGCAACCTGACGTCCCTGGCCACCTTGATGGTGTGCCTGGTGATCGCGATCCTGCCGGTGATCATTACCAGTGCATTGCTGGTGCAAGAGGGCGCCACGCTCTACAAAAACGTCGAGAGCGGCAAGCTGGACGTGGCCGGCTATATCGAGCAGTTCAAGAACTTCCTGCCGCCGTACTTCCAGCACCTGCTGGACCGCTTCGGCATGGGCAACCTGGAAGGGCTGCGCGAGAAGATCGTCAAGAGCGCCATGCAGGGCAGCCAGTTCTTTGCGACCCAGGCGTTCAGCTTCGGTCAGGGCACGTTTGATTTCCTGGTGAGTTTTTTCATCATGCTGTACCTGCTGTTCTTCCTGCTGCGGGACGGCCCGGAACTGGTGCGCAAGGTCCGCACGGCGGTGCCGTTGGCCGAGCCGCAGAAGCGTCGGTTGCAGCTCAAGTTCAATCGGGTGGTGCGCGCCACGGTCAAGGGCAACGTGCTGGTGGCCGTGACCCAGGGGGCGCTGGGTGGTTTGATCTTCTGGTTCCTGGACATTCCCAGTGCGTTGCTCTGGGCGGTGCTGATGGCGTTTCTGTCACTGCTGCCGGCCGTGGGCGCGGGCATTGTGTGGGGGCCGGTGGCCGCCTACTTCCTGTTGAGCGGTTCGATCTGGCAGGGTGTGGTGCTGGGCCTGTTCGGCGTGTTTGTGATCGGCCTGGTGGACAATGTGCTGCGCCCGATCCTGGTGGGCAAGGACACCAAGATGCCGGACTACCTGATCCTGATCTCGACCCTGGGCGGCCTGTCGGTATTCGGCCTCAACGGGTTCGTGATCGGGCCGCTGGTGGCGGCGTTGTTCATGTCCAGCTGGGCGTTGTTTGTCGAGAGCAAGCCGCGGGTCAAGTTGCCGTTGCCTTGAGTCTCAGGCGTGCAGGCGGAAGTTCGAGGCTCGCTGCAGTTGTTTTTCGGCGGCAGACAGGGACGTCAGCGGGCCGCTGATGGCTTCGCCGTCGCGCACCACGTACCAGCAAGCCAATAAACCCAGCTCTCGAAGCGGGGCAGGGACGGCGCTGCCGATGACGGACATGATTTGAACAGTGGGCATAAGGACCTCCAATCGCTATGGAGGTCACCTTACGGGGCACAGGCGCTCAGGAAAAATCATCCGGCTCGATAGTCGACATCAACAAAAGGCTTCAGTCGACCACTTGATCGAGCATGCTCACCACTTCCTGCTCATTAAGCAGGCCTTTGTGCACCAGGTTTTCCGCCAGCAGCGCGAGGAACTTGGCGCTGCGGTGGCCTTCCAGGTGCTTGAGCTCCGTGAGCGCGCTGTAGACCTTGCTGGACGTACACAGGCCAGCGGTGCGGTGCGGATTTTGTGTGGGCATGGTCAGTCGTCCTTGTTGTTATGGAGTGGACAGGATTGATAGTGGGAGTGTGGCGTGACACAAACATGACAGCGTGAGCCCCGTTCGGGCAAGTAGACTTTCGACCTTAAGCATGTGGGATTGCAGCCCGGCCATTGTCCTCAGAGCGACCTTGGCAGGATAAATCCGGACGTTACCCACAAGAAAAGGCCCCGCGGGTGGGCGAGGCCTGTTGCATAGCTGACGGTTGAGACTTACCAGCCGCGGCGGTAATAGCCGTGGGGCGGGCCATAGTAGCCGCGCGGTGGGCCGTAGTAGACCGGCGCAGGGCGGTAATAGACCTCCTGCTGCACGTACACCGGTGGCGGTGGTGCGTAGTAGACGGGCGGCGGCGCGGCATACACCGGCTGCGGTTGCACGTAGACCGGCTGCTGCACATAGACCTCACGGGGCTGGCTGGCCACCACGGAGCCCACTACGGCGGCGCCGACCAGGGCACCCAAGACGGCTGGGCCACCCCATCCACCACCATGGGCGGAGGCTTGGCCTGCCATAGCGAGTGCACCTACCAGCAAGGCGATCTTGGGGATTGTACGAATCATGGTCATTCCTCGGTTAGCCCCTGCGCTTGTGGTCTGCAATCAATAGACTCAAGTAATGTCGCGGGGATACTTTTAAGACAACGTATTTCTGAAAAACAGCACGGCCGCTAGGTAAAGGTTGTGTAAGGTCTGTACCGATTTGCTTACTCAAAGGAGTTATCCATGCAGATGCACCCCAACAAGGACACCCAACTGTGCATGTCGCTGTCGGCCCGCCCTGGGAATTTTGGCTTGCGTTTTCATAACCACCTGTACGAACAGCTGGGGCTGAACTTCTACTATAAAGCCTTCAGCAGCCAGGATTTACCCGGCGCGATAGGTGGTATCCGCGCGTTGGGCATCCGGGGTTGCGGGGTGTCCATGCCCTTCAAGGAGGCCGCCATTGCCTTAGTGGACGAACTGGACGATTCGGTTCAAGCCATTGACTCCCTGAACACTATCGTCAATACCAATGGCCATCTCAAGGCCTACAACACCGACTACATCGCCGTCGAACAATTGCTCAAGACACACGCCGTGCCGCAGGATTCGACCTTCGCCTTGCGTGGCAGCGGCGGTATGGCCAAGGCCGTGGCGAGCGCCTTGCGGGATGGCGGTTACGCCAATGGTGTGATCGTGGCGCGTAACGAAGCGGCAGGCCGGGCGTTGGCGCAGAACCTGGGGTATGAGTGGCAGGCGGAACTGGGCGATTTGCGCCCACAGATGCTGATCAACGTGACGCCTATCGGCATGACCGGCGGGGCCGAGGCGGATGCCCTGGCGTTCGACGCGGAGGCCGTGGATGCCGCGGACACTGTCTTCGATGTGGTGGCGATCCCCGCCGAAACGCCGCTGATCGTGCGTGGACGGGCCAACGGCAAGCGGGTGATCACCGGGTTGGAGGTGATTGCGATCCAGGCGTTGGAGCAATTCGTTCTGTACACCGGCGTGCGGCCTACGGATGAACAGTTCCAGGCGGCCGTAGCCTTCGCCCGCAACTGAAGGCCGCTGCTGCTCTACTCTAAATGTGGGAGGGGCGGTGCGACGATTCGACTTGCTCCCGATAGCGGTGTATCAGGCAATGAAAGTGTTGACTGACCCAGCGCTATCGGGAGCAAGCCCCCTCCCACATTTTTACCGAGTCATGCCTGTTCCAGCTGCGCCAATCGCTCTTCCAGAGCTGCAATTCGTGCTTCAAGCTCTTCGATACGATCCAGCGAGACTGCGCCGGCAGAGCGCTCCACCGGGCTTCCCCGCGCCGCGATAATCACCTCGATGTCCGCCGGATCCCCCAGCGCATGGGTGTAGCGATCTTCCCGCTGCCCTGCCTGGCGCGGCACCAGCAGCGCCAGCCCGCGGGCAATCAGGCGCTCCAGTTGGTGCACCACTTGCTCGGCATCCTCGAAGTCATGCATGCGCCCGCTGCGGGTCAGCAGTTCGTTGACCGTCTGCGGCCCACGCAAGAACAGCAGCCCGGTCAGGATCACCTGGGCCGGCACCAGTTCCAGCGCCTTGTCCACGCGATGCTCCCAGCGGTCGGCGCGGCTGCCCATCACCAGGCGCGTGAAGCCTTGGCCTTCCAGCGCACGCAGACTCTGGCCAACCTGGCCCTGGCTCAGGTTCATCACCGGCTCGCGGCTGGTCTTCTGGTTGCAGGCCAGGACCAGGGCGTTGAGGGTCAGGGGATAGGTTTCCGGGTTGGTCGCCTGTTTTTCGATCAGGCAACCCAGGACGCGAATTTCCGTGCTGTTCAGGCGCGGCTCAGGGGTGTCGGTGTCGTGCTCGGCGGTCATCGCGCTTTCCCTATGCAGTGAACGCACTAGCCTAAGCCGGAAAAAATAAAAGACAAGCGCCTGGCGTGTCTATAATCGCCGCTGGTTCCAACCTTGCCACTACCCATGAGACTGCCATGACTATTTCCCTGTACGCCGCCTCCATCCCCGTCTTCAAGCAAATGCTCAGCGCCCTGAGCGATGTGCTGAACAAAGCCGAAGCCCACGCCACCGCCAGGAACATCGAACCCAACGCCTTGCTGCAAGCACGCCTGTTCCCGGACATGTTCCAACTGGTGCGCCAGGTGCAGATCGCCGTCGACTTCGCCAAGGGCGTTTCCGCACGCCTGGCTGAGATCGAAGTGCCGAAATACGAAGATACCGAAGTCACCTTCGCCGATCTGCAAGCGCTGATCGCCAAGGTGCTGGCGTTTGTCGACACCATCAAGCCCGAGCAAGTCGACGGCAAGGAAGGCATCGAGATCATCACCCGCCCAGGCACGCCGAAAGAGAAGCGCTTCAGCGGCCAGTCCTACCTGTTGACCTACGGCCTGCCGCAGTTCTTCTTCCACGTCACCACCGCATACGCCTTGCTGCGTCACAACGGTGTGGAAGTGGGCAAGCGTGACTACATGGGCGCTTTCTAAGCCCAGGCATCGGAAAAACGCCCGGAGCTGTTCTTTGCCGAATGGCCCTGGGCGTTTTTTATTCCATCCCGGTGTGGACAAACACCCCCGCAATTTTCTCCGGCAGCGGGGTAGACGAGATCAGCACAAGCCGTTGGCCTGCGCGAGTCATCGCCATATACAGCTTGCGAGCATTCTGTTCCAGCTCGTCCGCCGTGATGCCAGCCTTCTGCTCGATAATCCTGAGCAATTTTTCCAGCCCAACCAGAAACACTACGTTGGCTTCCAGTCCGGTTGCACTTTCAACCGTCGCGATTCGCAGCGTTTCATCATGACCGGGTATGACGTCTGGATCATTCATGTCCCAGATTCGCTCGGTGCCGAAACTCTTCTTCAGGGTTTTCATTAACAACGCTTTGTCTATGCCCTTGCCATACAGCAGCAACATTGCCGACAACGGTAATTCATAGCTGTTCCGATGCGCTCCAATTTCATTGCAGGCCTGGACAACGGCATCCTGTGGAGAGGGCGACAGAACAAACAGCGGCGGTGTACCTGCTTCCATACCGTCGAAGTCTGGTTGCAGATACTCGTCCGGATCGGTCTGTGTAATATCGGCCAGCATCTGGCTGGCAGCGCTTAGTATGGCCTGGGTGGTGCGATACGATTTGCGCAGCTTTTTGGTCTTGCCCGCCACATCCAGGCCGACTCGTTTCCAGCTAAGGCGGCTCTTCAGAAAGCCCTGATTCGGATCAGCGCATAAAAACAGCGTCCCCTCGGTTTTTTCCAGGGTGAGTTTGATCAGTTGGAACCAAGATGGTGCGAAGAACTGCGCCTCGTCCACCAGAATGTGCTGATAGGCTTCCAGCGTGTCTGGGCGATTGGCCAGGCACAGGTCACGGGGCAGAGAGCTCCATAAACGCAGCCCATGCTGATTGAACAGGGCTTTGGTCACCCGTTCGTACAGCGCCCAGACCTGTTGTCGCTCCTCTTTGCGCAGCGCAAAGCCCTGGCCTGCCCGCTCTGCCTTGAGATAATCAGGCTCGTCGATGACGACGTTGTCGTTTATAAAGTTGAACTCATCAAGCAACTGGTTATTGTCCGGTTTCAGTTCCCGGTATTCCGTGTCGCGAAAATGCTGAATAAGGCCTATGGCTTCGGTAGTGAACTTAGGCATCTTCAGTGTTTCTTTAAACAGCGCCCTCCATTGCCTTGAGATCCAGCCCAGCGCCGTCATGATGGTGAGGTTCTTGGGGATTTCCCCATAGACGCGCTGCAGGCGGTGTTTCAGATCTTTCACGACAGGAACGTTGTGAATCAGCATGAGAACCTGCTGGTCAGGGAATTTCCTGGCCAGGATATAGGCGCGACTGGCAGCAATAAGCGTTTTGCCGCTGCCCGCTACACCATTGATCAGCCGCACGGAAAAATCCCCCGCCATTTCCGTTTGCTCATCCGGAAGGTCCAGGTCGAGCTTGCTGGCCCACTCTTGCTGAGGGTCCAGAAAGTAGCGCAGCGTGCGGGCACTGTTGTCGCGCGAAAACTGACGGCGTGTTGAGCGGAGCCCGGCTATTTCGGCCTCGGAAAAGTAACGGCCCATAAGGGTCTGCCGGGTTTCCGAAGACAGTGCCTTGAGCAGCTTGGGCAGTTGTTCTGCACCGGACTCAAGGAACGTCTTCTTCGACATCAGCCAGATTCCCCGACCTTCGCAATGCCGTGACCAGAGGATTTTACTTTGCTCGGAGTCGCAGCCCCACATCACCACCATCTTGCGCATGGCCGGGATACCGGCCTGGGTTTCGAATGTTCCCAGTTTCTCCAGCATCTGGCTGAATGCTGTCTGCTCTGCGGTCAAAAACAGCTGGTCCGGGTCCAGCGTATCGTACGGCAACTCGCACACCATCAGCGCCAGCCACTCAAGCTCACCGCGCTGCAGGAAAAAATCCGGTGCCCAGCTGTCTTGAGTCAGGCATTTGCGGACGACGTAGTCATCCTCAAGCTTCTTGAGTACCCGCTTGCACTGTTGCTGGGAGCCGCTGCTGCGCTGCCATTCGGGTATGAAAAGAGTCATAGCGGGAAATTTACCTTATGGCATTGGCTGATCAACTGGCGGTATTGCTCAGCCCAGGCCTGTGCGGCTTCGCTGGAACAGATGATCCCGTGCTGCAGCTCCGGCCCGATGATGATCAGCTTGGTCATCGCGCGTGTGATGGAAACGTTGAGGCGCTCAGGCTGAAAGAAAAATGTCCCGATTGCACTGATAAACGCTTCGTCGCCACTGCACAGGGACAGGATCACCAACTCCCGCTCCTGACCCTGCATACGCTCGACGGTATCCGCGACGATTGTACTGGCGGCCTCGCTGCCGAACTGTTTGGCCAGCGCCTTGCGAATGGCTCGACCCTGAGCACGGTAAGGCGTCACGATCCCGATTTCATGGAGTGGCAGCCCCATGTCGTGCGCTTGCCGGCACAACTGGACGACGCATCTGGCGTCTGCCGGGTTGCGGTTCCGCGCTTTTGCGTCCTGCGTCGGGATGAACACCGCGCAGGTTTGCGGATCAAGCGCTTCGCTGACATCTGCCTGATGAACGGGCGACAGGAGACGGTCCTTATTTCGCCCGGCGGCGCGTAATCGCCCGCCGTAATACATTTGGCTGGGCCACTGGGTCAGCCAGCGATTCATCCGGTAGGTTTCTTCAAGCATTACCGTGTGATCGGCATCCTGAGCCGTCAGGCGGGCGAACACAGACATGGATTCTTTTGACAGAACCGAGCGAGAAAGCAGTACGGGGGGAAGTTGTTTCTGGTCGCCGATGAAAATAAAGCGTTTGCCCTTGCGCATCGCCATCAGGGCGAGAGGTACGGTGATCTGACTGGCCTCGTCGAATATCACCGTGTCGAAATTGTAATTGGACAACGAGGAACACGTTGCAAAAGGCGTGGCGCCAATCACATAACCTTGACCTGCCTCTGGCATCCCTTCCCATCTGGCCGGTTCGGCTGCCCAATCCACGTGTTTGTCGAGGTCTTCCCGGCGGCCACCGACCTTGACGGTCGGCACATCGCGCGCAGCAATCTTACTCAAGGCGTTGTTGATGGCCATGTGTGTATGCGAAGTGACGAACACCCGTTCGCCGCGCTCGACCAGCAACTGAGCGATCAGGGCCAGGGCTCTGGTCTTGCCGGTACCGGGTGGACCTTGAATGCAGGCGACCTGTTCAGCCCCGAAGGCAAAACCCACGGCCTCGGCTTGTTTCTGGTTGCAGCCCTCTTTGAGCGCGATCTGCTCGGCGTACTCGAGGTCTGCGTCATGGAAGCCGATATTGGGAGCATCTCCGAGCAAAGGAAGAATCGCGTTGTTACCGTGTACGTCGCTCTCAATATCCTGCAAGGTTTGAAGATATTTCGGCGTCAGGTCCATGCCATCAGGGTCCGCGTAGCAAACACCTTCCTGATAGCTCTCCCAGATGAGCATTGCCTGATCCGAACTGAGAAGCCAGCGATCGTCCTCTTCCTTTTCGAACTTCATGGCCTGGCATAGCAGCGGGCCTTGGGCATCGCCCAGATGCAGACGCAGCAAGTCACCTGCACGAAAGCGCGATTCGTTGTCGTCGAGGTAGGCCCACAGTAATTTGGCTGTATCGCCCCGTTCGAGTCGAACGAAGCCCTGTGTCCAGCCCTGCAGCAACTTGTCCTTCAAGGGACGTTCCCATACCTCTTGAAGTTTTTGCCAGTTGGCGGCCTGTTCGGCGTATACGAAGTCGTACAGTTTTTGAATCAGGGGGTGCTGTCCGAGCATGGCGGTGAACAATCCTTATCGACCGAGGCATCTGTTGGCAGTGTTACATAATGTTTGTCGTGGTTGCGAGCCAACACGTGGCACGTAAAGCCCAATGAGCCATTACCAAAAAGCCCGACGCCGTTCTTCATTGAAGAACGGCGTCGGGCTTTTTTACGTTGGCGGTTTTAAACCGGCTGCGTTTCCTTGCCCAGGCACGCGGCCGCGGTAAACAGCACATCGGTGGAGGAATTGAGCGCGGTTTCCGCCGAATCCTGCAGCACGCCGATGATGAAGCCTACGGCCACCACCTGCATGGCGATTTCGCTGGGGATACCGAACAGGCTGCATGCCAGGGGAATCAGCAGCAGCGAGCCGCCGGCCACACCCGACGCGCCGCAGGCACAGATCGCCGCGACCACGCTGAGCAGCACGGCAGTCGGCAGGTCCACGGCAATGCCTAAGGTGTGCACGGCCGCCAGGGTCAACACGGTGATGGTGATCGCAGCGCCGGCCATGTTGATCGTAGCGCCCAGTGGAATCGACACCGAGTAGGTGTCTTCATGCAGGCCCAGGCGTTTGCTCAAGGCCAGGTTCACCGGGATATTTGCCGCCGAACTGCGGGTGAAAAACGCGGTGATGCCGCTTTCGCGCAGGCACATCAGCACCAGCGGGAACGGGTTGCGGCGCAGTTTCCAGAACACGATGGCCGGGTTGACCACCAGTGCCACGAACAGCATGCAGCCGATCAGCACCACCAGCAGGTGGGCGTAGCCGAGCAGGGCTCCGAAGCCCGAAGTGGCGAGTGTCGAAGCTACCAGGCCGAAGATACCCAGCGGGGCGAAGCGGATCACCACGCGCACGATCAGGGTCACGCCGTTGGACAGGTCGTCGAGCACCGTGCGGGTGGTTTCGCCGGCATGGCGAATGGCAATGCCCATGCCAATGGCCCAGGCCAGGATGCCGATGAAGTTGGCGTTCATCAGTGCGCTGATGGGGTTGTCCACCACGCTCAACAGCAGGCTTTGCAAGACCTCGCCGATGCCGCCGGGAGCGCTCACGGTGGCGTCATGGGTAGCGAGCACCAGCGATGAGGGAAACCACATGCTGGCAATCACCGCCACCACGGCGGCGGCAAAGGTGCCCAGCAGGTACAGGAACAGGATCGGCTTGATATGGGTTTCCTGGCCGTGTTTATGGTTGGCGATCGACGCCATCACCAGCACAAACACCAGGATCGGCGCCACGGCTTTGAGCGCGGCAACAAATACCTTGCCGATAAACCCGGTGGCCTTGGCCGCCTCCGGCAAGAGCAGGGCCAGCAGGATGCCGGCGATCAAGCCGATGACGATTTGCGTGACCAGGCTGATGCGGGCCAGGCGTTGGAAAAGGGAAGGGGCAGCAGTCATATAAAGGTTGTCTCTAGTTTTTTTAAGGGCGCAGCAATGCAGGCAGAAAGGTCTGTAGGAAACAGGTCGCGAAGTCTAGCATGCTGCTGGACCTGTCCCGGCCGCTGCGGCATTGGGTCACCGGGGCTTCGCAAAAGCCGGACATACTCTGTTAAGATTCTCCCCTCTCACCTTTCCTCTCCGTCAGCGGGCCCTTCGGGCTGTCGTTGATGTCGTCGTTTCTGGAGTTTTCATGCTGTTTCCCATCCTGCTGCTGTCGGCCGCCGGTTTTACCGTTCTGACCACAGAATTCGTTATCGTCGGCCTGTTGCCGTCCATCGCCCGGGACCTCAACGTCAGCGTGTCCCAGGCCGGCCTGCTGGTGACCTTGTTTGCGTTTACCGTGGCGGCCTTTGGTCCGTTTCTGACGGCGTACTGCGCCCGTTTCCCCCGCAAGCGTCTGTTTATCAGCATCCTGCTCCTGTTCGGCGTGGCCAATACCGTGGCCGCATTGGCGCCGAATATCTGGGTGATGGCATTGGCGCGCTTGATCCCGGCCCTGGGCCTGCCGGTGTTCTGGGCCCTGGCCAGTGAAACCGCGGTGGATATTGTCGGCCCCGAATACGCCGGGCGCGCCATCGAGAAGATCGGCTTCGGCATCGTCTGCGCCACGGTGTTCGGGATTCCAGTGGGCACGCTGATTTCCGATATGTTCGGCTGGCGCGCCGCGTTTGCGATCCTCGCCGTGGTCGCGCTGGCCAAGGCCTTGCTGCTGTTTATCTACCTGCCGGTGACCCAACCGAAGAACGACCAGGTGTCGTTGCGCTCGCAGTTCAAGATCCTGCGCAACCCGCTGATGCAAGGCCATATCCTGTTGTCGGTCCTGGTATTCAGCGGCATGTTCACGGCGTATACCTACCTGGCGGATATCCTTGAGCGCCTGGCCGGTTTCGACGGCACGCTGGTGGGCTGGTGCCTGATGGGCTTTGGCGCAGTGGGGCTGATCGGCAACTCCCTGGGCGGGCGTGCGGTGGACCGTCACCCGCTGATCGCCTCGATGGTGTTCTGCGGTTTCATGATCGCCGGCATGGTCGCGCTGGTACCGGCGATCCATTCCACGGTCGGCCTGGCGGCGATGGCGGTGTGGGGCGTGACCCAGGCGGCGCTGTTCCTGGTCAGCCATGTACGGCTGATGAAGGCCGCACCCCATGCGCCGGCGTTTGCGGCGTCGTTGAATATCGCCGGGGCCAACCTGGGCATTGGCCTGGGGGCCATGGTCGGCGGGCATGTGATCGACACCCTCGGCCTCGGCAGCCTGGGCTTTGCCGCTTCCGGATTTATCCTGGTGTCGATCCTGCTGGCGCTGTGGCTGATGACCGCCAGGCAAGCGGTCGCGTCCAACGCCTGAACGCTCAGGGCAGGGCGGTAAACAACTCTCGCCGTGCACCTTCGGTAATCGCCACGATGCCGGGGTGCTTGACCTTGCGTTCCACCGAGATCGCGTAGAACGACTCGGTGACGGCATCGGTCTGGCCAATCAACGCCACGCCGTACTGGCGCACTACTTCATCGGCGATCACGCTGGGCGCGATAAAGATCCCGCTGCCGGATTGGCCAAAGGCCTGCATCAAGGCGCTGTCATCGAACTCGCCGATGATCCTGGGTTGGATCTGCTGCTCGGCAAACCAACGTTGCAGGCGGCTGCGCACCACGGTTTCCGCGCCGGGAATCAACAGGGGCGCGCCGTGCAGGCACTGTGGGAAGTCACCGGCGTACCTGTCAGCCAATGCCTGGGTGGCGAAAAAACTGATGCCACATTCCCCCAGTTTCTGGCTGTAGCCCTTGATATCCAGGTGCGAGGGCATGGGGCTGTCGGAGATCACCAGGTCCAGGCGCTGGATCGCCAGGTCGGCCAATAAACGCTCGAGTTTGTCTTCACGGCAGGTAATGCGCAGGGGCTCGCTCAATTCCATGGTCGGCGCGATCAGCCGGTACACGATGGACTTGGGCACCACATCCGCCACACCGACCCGAAACAGGATCTGTTGCTCATTGGGCTGCGCGCGCAGCATCGCCTCCAGTTCATTGCCGGTCTGGAACATCTGTTCGGCATAGGGCAGGGCCTGGCGCCCGGCTTCGGTGAGTTCAAGCTGGCGGCCTACCCGCTGAAACAGCGCAATCCCGTAGGTTTGCTCCAGCAAGCTGATCTGCCCGCTGATGGTCTGGGGCGTGAGGTTCAGCTGCTCGCAGGCGCGCACGATGCTGCCGGTCTTGGCCACTACCCAGAAGTAATGCAACTGTCGGTAATTGAGCATGATGATCGTCACTTCGTAAAAACCGAAGTATACGCGAGAAAAATACGAATTTTCCTGAACTGTTTGCCTGCATAGAATGCCTCGCTATCGCGGGGCCACTATTTGGACCCAATGGTTCTAACGAGGAAGACATGATGAAACTCAATTCCCTGGGCGCGGCATCGTTGCTTGCGCTTTCATTGGTGATGATCAGCGGTTGCGATCAGGTCGAAAAAAGCGCGCAACAGGTCATGGGCAAAGCCACCGAGTCGGCCAAGCAAGCCATCGATGACACCCAGAAAGCTGCCGAGCAGGCATTGAGTGAAGCGACAAACGGCCTGATCAATCCACAGAAAAAGGATGATCAGGAAGAAAACGAGTCTGAATCGAACACCAAAGAAACCTAATCTCCCCAGCACAACGTCAGGACTGACCTATGGATTACCTTTTACAACTGGCCGCCAGCCCTACCGCCTGGATTGCCCTGGCTACCTTGATCGTGATGGAAATCGTGCTGGGCATCGATAACCTGATCTTTATCTCGATCCTCACCAACAAATTGCCGGAGAAACATCGGGCCAAGGCGCGACGCATCGGTATCAGCATGGCGCTGGTGTTGCGCCTGGGCCTGTTGAGCACCATTGCGTTTATCGTGCAATTGACCACTCCAGTGTTCGAAGTGCTCGGTCAGGCGTTCTCGTGGAAGGACATGATCCTGATCGCCGGTGGCCTGTTCCTGGTCTGGAAGGCCACCACCGAGATCCATCACAGCATGGACCCTGAGCCCGAAGAGAAGACCAGTACCGGTAATGTCGTGGCCATCGGCTTTGCCGCAGCCATCGGGCAGATCCTGTTGCTCGACCTGGTGTTCTCCATCGACAGCATCATTACCGCCGTGGGCATGACCGAGCACTTGCCGATCATGATCATCGCCGTGGTGACCTCGGTGATCGTGATGCTGGTGGCGGCCGAGCCGTTGGCCAAGTTCATCAACGACAACCCGACCGTGGTGATGCTGGCCCTGGGCTTCCTGATTATGATCGGCATGACGCTGATCGCCGAAGGCTTCGGTGCCCATGTGCCTAAAGGCTACGTGTACGCGGCCATGGCCTTCTCGGCCGCCATCGAGTGCCTGAACATCGCTCGGCGCAACCGTCACAAGCGTCTGCTCGCTGCCCGGCAGTAATGCTGCAACCCCAAAGGCCGGCTGTGCTCACAAGAGCCCAGCCGGCCTTTTGCTGTCTGTTAGAATCCGCCCACTTGATAGCTTGAGGTCCACCATGAACGAGCCGATTCGCCTTACCCAGTACAGCCACGGCGCGGGTTGTGGCTGCAAGATTTCGCCCCAGGTGCTGGAAGTGATCCTGGCGGGCAGCGGTGCGCAGAACCTTGACCCCAACCTGTGGGTGGGCAACGCCTCCCGCGACGACGCGGCGGTGTATGCCATCGACGATGAGCGCGGCGTGGTCTCCACCACTGACTTTTTCATGCCGATTGTCGATGATCCCTTCGATTTCGGCCGCATCGCCGCCACCAATGCCATCAGTGACATCTACGCCATGGGCGGCGACCCGTTGATGGCCATCGCCATTCTTGGCTGGCCGGTGAACGTGCTGGCGCCGGAGATCGCCCGTGAAGTGATCCGTGGCGGCCGCTCGGTGTGCGACGAAGCCGGCATTCCGTTGGCGGGCGGGCACTCCATTGACGCGCCCGAGCCGATCTTCGGCCTGGCCGTCACCGGCATCGTGCAAAAGCGCCATATGAAGCGCAACGACACCGCCACTGTGGGCTGCCGTCTGTACCTGACCAAACCGTTGGGCATCGGCATCCTCACCACCGCCGAAAAGAAGGGCAAGTTGCGTGAGGCGGATATCGGCCTGGCCCGTGACTGGATGTGCACCCTCAACAAACCCGGCAGCCGTTTCGGCAAGCTGGCCGGTGTGACGGCAATGACGGATGTCACCGGTTTCGGTCTGTTGGGCCATTTGGTGGAGATGGCGGACGGCAGCGCTGTGACCGCACGTATCGAATACGACAAAGTCCCACGTCTGCCCGGGATCGAGGACTACCTGGACCAGGGCTGCATGCCGGGTGGCACCTTGCGCAACTTCGACAGCTACTCGAGCAAGGTCGGGCGTCTGCAGGAATTGCACAAACGCGTGCTGTGCGACCCGCAGACCAGCGGCGGCCTGCTGATCGCGGTCACCCCTGAAGGCGACGCCGAGTTCCGCGCGACGGCGGCTGAATTGGGCTTGAGCCTTGAGCCGATCGGCCAATTGGTTGAGCGACAGACCCACGCGGTAGAGGTGGTTTGATGGCAACTGACATCACCGATTACCGCGACATTTTCCTCAACGACCGGCCGATGATGGATACCCGCGCGCCGGTCGAGTTCGCCAAGGGCGCGTTCCCTGGCGTGATCAACCTGCCGTTGATGACCGATGACGAGCGTCAGCGCGTCGGCACCTGCTACAAGCAGCAGGGCCAGCAAGCCGCGATTGTGCTGGGGCATGAGTTGGTGTCGGGGGCGATCAAGGCTGAGCGTATCGAACAATGGGCACGGTTTGCCCAGGCCAATCCTGATGGTTACTTGTATTGCTTCCGGGGCGGGCTGCGTTCGCAGATCGTGCAGCAATGGTTGAAGACCGAAGCCGGCATCGAGTACCCGCGGGTCGGCGGTGGCTACAAGGCCATGCGGACCTTCCTGCTGGATACCCTTGACCAGGCGGCAGCTCAATGTGATTTCGTGTTGCTGGGCGGCATGACCGGCACCGGCAAGACCGAGGTGCTGGGCCAGTTGCGCAACGCCCTGGACCTGGAAGGCCATGCCAACCACCGCGGTTCCAGCTTCGGCAAACGCGCCACGGCGCAACCCTCCACTATCGACTTCGAAAACCGCCTGGCGGTGGACCTGCTGAAAAAACGCGCGGGCGGTATCGAGCAGTTCGTGGTCGAGGATGAAAGCCGCATGATCGGCAGCTGCGCGCTGCCGTTGCCGTTGCACAAGGGCATGCAGACCTTTCCGATGGTGTGGCTGGAAGACAGCGTCGAAGGCCGTGTCGAGCGCATCCTGCGCGATTACGTGATTGACCTTTGTGCAGAATTTATCGCGGTGTTTGGTGAACAGGGCCAGGCGTTGTTTGCCGAACGCCTGACCCAGGGCCTGGCCAATATCCACAAGCGCCTGGGCGGCGAGCGTTTCCAGCGGTTACAGGCGATCATGCAGGATGCCCTGGCGGAACAGCTGCGCAGCGGCGCCGTGGACCTGCATCGCGCCTGGATTGAAGGGCTGTTGCGCGAGTATTACGACCCGATGTACGCCTTCCAGCGTGAAAGCAAAGGCGCACGCATCGAGTTTGCGGGAGAGCAGGGCGCCGTCACGGCCTATCTGCGCGAGCGCGCCCTTAGAGGATAAGCGCGCCGATCAACCCGCACACCACGCCCATCAGCATGGTCAGCCCGGCCACCGTCACCAGTACCCGCGCATCGAAATCCTTGCGCAGCATCAACAGCGACGGCAGGCTCACGCTGGGGAGGGTCATCAGCAAGGCCACGGCCGGGCCGGTGCCCATGCCCAGGGTCATCATGGTTTGTACGATTGGGATCTCTGCCGCTGTAGGAATCACAAACAGCGTGCCGACAATCGCCAGGGGCACCAGCCACACCAGGCTGTTGGCCATGGCGCCGTCCACGTGGGGGAACAGCCACACCCGTGCGGCACCGAGCACCAGCACCGCCAGGATATAGATCGGTATGGTGCTCCAGAACAGCTGCCACAGGGTACGCAGCCAGCGACTGAAGAAGGGTTGTGCTTCGACCTGGCTGGCCTCGGCCACCGCGTCCAAGGCAACTTCCGGCACCTGGTCCGGCCGTGCGATGCGCTGTGCCACCAGTGACACACCCACCACCAGCACAATGCCCGCCACCAGCCGCAAGGCGGTAAAGCCCCAGCCCAGCACAAAGCCCATGAACACCAGCGTGGCCGGGTTCAGCACCGGGTTGGCAATCCAGAAGGCCAACGCCGCGCCCACCGACACCTGCTGGCGGCGCATACCTGCCGCGACGGGGGCCGCGCAGCAACTGCACATCATCCCCGGCAAGGCAAACAGCCCGCCGCGCAAGGTCGAGCCGAGGCCGGCACGACCAAACAGGCGCAGTAACCAGTCGCGGGGAATCAGCACTTGCAGCAACGAGCCGAGGATCACCGCCAGTACCGCAGCTTTCCAGATCGCCAGGAAATACACCTGGGCGTAGGCCAGCGCTGCCGCCAATGGCGAACTTTGTTGATCGTTGAGGATCGAGGCGCCGATGCTGTGGTTGTCAGCGGCAACAAACGCCTTGAAGTAGTAGGGCGACCACTTCACGTAGTAGAGGCCGACACAGGCTACCAGTAGGAAGAGGGCAGGTTTCCACCAGAACGACCAGCCCCGGACGGGCTGGGTGGAGGCGAGGTTGGGCATGGGGGAGGGTCCGCAGATGAGTCAATAGCGGTTCATCATACGCCCTCAGCTATCGGCACTCACCTGTGTTGGCTGCGGGCAGGTTTCTTCACCGTCGTTCAGGCCCTGCTTGTAGTTGCGGCTGAGCAGGGAGGCTTTGCCGTTGTGCCAGGTCAGCGTCAGTACGTACAGCGTGTCGTAGTCGCTGCCGGACCAGTCGTCGGTAATCGTGTGTTTTTCGCCGGAGGCCTCACTGGCCACCTTGTTGATCAACTCCGGCAGGTAGCCGTGGGACCACGCGGTGTAGATGGTGGCATTGTGGTATTTGTCTTCCACCAGTTCGTCGGCCAGGTCGCTGGTGTCGTTGGCCGAGAACTTGATGTTCACCGGCAGGCCCAGCTTGATGGCGCTGGGGCTGATGGTCATCAACGGGCGAATATAGCTGTAGGAGTTGTCCAGCTCACCTTCCTCGACATTGCGCGTCGGGTTGGCGGCAAACACGAAGTTGGCCTTGCCGAATTTTTCCGGCAGCAGGGTGGCCAGGTTCATTGCTCGGTTCAACCCCTGGCAATTGAGTTGGCCCAGGCCGCCGGCCGGTTTCTCGGCGTGGCGCAGGAACACCAGGGTTTGCACTCCATCCACCGGTTGGGCGCGGCTTTCCCGGGCGTCGAGGGCAGCAACCATGGCGCCGCTCACCAGCAAAAGGGGCAACAGGATGTAGGCGTAGTGTTTCAGTCGTTGCACAAGGCGCAGAGGCTTGATCGTCATTATGGGTTCGAGTCTTCGTGCGTCACGTTAAGGCGGACAAGCCTGGCCCCAATGACGCCTGGGGCGTCCTGCGGGTGTTCCGTGTCGGTATAGCGAGGTGCCTCCATTCACCGTTTGAGCGCACTTAAGAGTGCACGCGGGCGTATTGGTTCGCCCACGGGGGATAATAGCCCGCTGATGTTGCGCATTGATGACCCATGCAGGACGTGGGACAGATGATTATCATGGGGGCTTTCCGCCAGGGAGTTTCCCGATGAACCCGATCGCCGCGTTCCCGATCAACAGCAAATGGCCCGCCCAGCATCCGGAGCGCCTGCAACTGTACTCGTTGCCCACGCCCAACGGGGTAAAAGTCTCGATCATGCTCGAAGAGCTGGGCTTGCCTTATGAGGCGCACAAGGTCAGTTTCGAGACCCAGGACCAGTTTTCCCCCGAGTTCCTGTCCCTGAATCCCAACAACAAAATCCCCGCGATCATCGACCCCGACGGCCCGGCGGGTCAGCCGTTGGCGCTGTTCGAGTCAGGCGCAATCCTGATCTACCTGGCGGAAAAATCCAGCCAGTTGCTTTCCGAAGATCCGGCGACACGTTATGAAACGATTCAATGGCTGATGTTCCAGATGGGGGGCATCGGTCCGATGTTTGGCCAACTGGGTTTCTTCAATAAGTTCGCCGGCAAGGACTACGAAGACAAGCGCCCCCGCGACCGTTACGCCGCCGAATCCCGTCGTCTGCTGGACGTGCTGGAAAAACGCCTGCTCGGCCGCACCTGGATCATGGGCGACGACTACAGCATCGCCGACATCGCCACCTTCCCCTGGATTCGCAACCTGATCGGTTTCTATGAGTCGGGCGATCTGGTCGGCATTGCCGACTTCCCTAACGTACTGCGCGCGCTGGACGGCTTTGTCGCCCGGCCGGCGGTCATCCGTGGCCTGAATATTCCGAGCTGACACATGCCGACTTTCGATTTCAAACAACTGGATGTATTCAGCAGCGTGTCGCTCAAGGGCAATCCGCTGGCCGTCGTGCTGGGCGCCGACAGCCTCAGCGACCAACAGATGGCTGACTTCGCCAAATGGACAAACCTCAGTGAAACCACGTTTTTGCTGACACCGCGCGATGCTCGGGCGGACTACCGGGTGAGGATCTTCACGACCTTGCAGGAGCTGCCATTCGCCGGGCACCCGACCCTGGGCAGTTGCCATGCGTGGCTCAAGGCGGGTGGGGTGCCCCAAGGCGAAGAGATTATCCAGGAGTGTGAAATCGGCCTGGTGCGTATTCGTCGTCAAGGCGATGAACTGGCGTTTATTGCACCGCCGTTGATGCGCGCCGGCGCTGTGGACTCCGCGTTGCTGGAGCGCGTTCGCCTGGGGTTGGGCCTGGTGCCGGGGGCCATTGTGCGCAGCCAGTGGGTCGACAATGGCGCGGGGTGGCTCGCGGTGATGCTGGCTGACCGTGATCAGGTCCTGGCCTTGCAGCCGGACTATTCGCAGCTGCTTGGGCTGGCCGTCGGCGTGATTGCTCCTTGCAACCCGGCTGACGACGTGGACGCGCAGTTTGAGGTGCGTGCCTTTGTCGCAGGCGACGGGGCCCAGGAAGACCCGGCCACCGGCAGCCTGAATGCCGGCGTCGCGCAATGGCTGCTCAGCGAAGGACTCGCACCTGAGTGCTACGTGGTCAGCCAGGGCACGGCCATGGGGCGTGCGGGGCGTATTCGCGTCGAGCGCCAGGGTGATGAAATCTGGGTCGGCGGCGCCGTTGCGGTGTGCATCGAAGGGCGTCTACAGCTCTAGATCAATACATTATTACGGCCCCCGCAATACACTGTTGGCCCCTGGGCATTTGTGCTGCCGGGGCCTTGGGGCATAAGCTTTCGCCCCAAAGATTTCCCGCCACTTTTTCAGGACAGCCATGACCAGCCAGTTCCCCCAAGCCCGCCCACGCCGCCTGCGCCGCTCCCCGGAGCTGCGTGGCTTGTTCCAGGAAACCGAGTTCACCCTCAACGACCTGGTGCTGCCGATTTTCGTCGAAGAAGAAATCGACGACTTCGTGCCGATCACCAGCATGCCCGGTGTGCAACGCATCCCGGAAAAGAAGCTGGCTGCCGAGATCGAGCGCTATGCCCGTGCCGGTATCAAGTCGGTGATGACCTTCGGCGTGTCCCATCATCTGGACGCCAACGGCAGCGACACCTGGAAGGAACGCGGCCTGGTCTCGCGGATGTCCTCGATCATCAAGGACGCGGTGCCGGACATGATCGTAATGTCCGACACCTGCTTCTGCGAATACACCGACCACGGCCACTGCGGCGTGATGCACGGCGCCCATGTCGACAACGACGCGACCCTGGTCAACCTCGGCAAGCAGGCCGTTGCCGCTGCCCGCGCCGGGGCCGACGTGATCGCCCCCTCGGCCGCCATGGACGGCCAGGTCCAGGCCATCCGCCGTGCGCTGGATGAAGCCGGTTTCACTCACATCCCGATCATGGCCTACTCCACCAAATTCGCCTCGGCCCTCTACGGCCCCTTCCGCGAAGCAGGCGGCAGCGCGCTCAAGGGCGATCGCAAAAGCTACCAGATGAACCCGATGAACCGCCGCGAAGCCGTGCGCGAATCACTGCTGGACGAACAGGAAGGCGCGGACGCACTGATGGTCAAGCCGGCCGGTGCCTACCTCGACATCATCCGCGACATCCGCGAAGCCTCGCGCCTGCCGGTGGCGGCGTACCAGGTCAGCGGCGAATACGCGATGATCAAGTTCGGCGCCCAGGCGGGAGCGATCGATGAGGATCGGGTTGTGCGGGAAACGTTGGGGTCGATCAAGCGTGCGGGGGCGGATTTGATCTTTACTTACTTTGCTATGGACTTGGCGTTGGCTGGGATCTAAGGGCAACGTAACCCCCCTGGTGAGCGAGCTTGCTCGCGTTGGGCTGCGTAGCAGCCCTAAACCAGACACCGCCAATCTACCTTAAACACCGTATTGCCTTGACTGGGGCCGCTTCGCGGCCCAACGCGAGCAAGCTCGCTCGCCACAGGGGGCGTCGGGGTGTCAGGGAGAATGGTGGCGCTACCACGTTGACTGGTCTTCGAGGCTGGCTTTTTGCAGGTCGTCTTTCCAGACCTCATTGGCTAAACGGTAGATATCGGCGAAGAAGCCTCTAGGGTCGGCGATTTCTGTTTCGTCCCAAGCCATAGTTATGTATTCGTCGTAATCGCTTTCGAATTCTTTCGAAAAGTCAAAGTCGGGTTTGTCTAGCACATCTCGGAGTGCAGACATCAATACGAAGCGATGTCTGTATGACAAATACATAAGTTTCTTCAGGACAAAAGAAATAATAATTATCTCTCTGTCTTTCTCATTGTTAGGGTCGTACTTCCATAGTTCTTTGCCAACTGTATCCTCAAGGTCGTATATTGATAAGGCTCCCAATATATGAGAAATATTAGGAGTGTAAGTTGTATTCATGAATGGGCATTTCAGCATTGTCTGCTCACTTAGGGAATGCGGTAAATGGCCGAGTTGGATTGTTTATATCAAATCTGACCTCCGCTCTGTCCATATTTTCAATGTACTTAGGATCGTTTGCGTCCCGCCGGTTAGGTTTGTAGCCTCGTCCAGCTCCGGGTAGCTCGACTATAACCACTGGGTTACCCGCTCCATCAAGACCTGTAGGAGATGGTGAATTGCTTTGCATCCTACCCATGGCTTTGTTTAGAGCGTGAAGCTGCATTCTCCAGGTTTTAAATTGGGAGCTGGAACTGATAGTTTCCCTCTCCCCTGTGGTTGGATTCGTTCCATCAATAGATCGTTGCCTTAAAGCGTTGTCTGGTATCTCTGGGCCATGCTTTTCAACCGAGTGCATATCGTATTCCTGCTCCCAACCCAGTACTTTTTGTTTTGCATTAACCTCTGTCAGTTCATCTATTTTCGCCTGTCGCTGAGTGCTCGGCAGTTGAGGTAGAGCGGGCGCCCCTTCATTAACGCTAGGCTTCGGAAAAATAGGAGGAGCATTAGGCTTGCATTCGTCACCAGGGCAGGTGCTTAAGCCCAGCGGATCAATCCACCCAGTAGGATTGGGCACGTACTGGTACGCGTTGATCCCACCCGCCAACTTCACCGGATCCGGCGTCAGGTAAGACCCAATATCTGGATTGTAGTAGCGATGGCGGTTGTAGTGCAGTCCGCTTTCCTGATCGAAGTACTGACCCTGGAAACGCAGCGGGTTGTCGATTGTGCCTTTGTCGAGTCGGCTGATCTGGCCGTAGGCGCGGTAGTGGGCGGACCACACGATGTCGCCGTCTGGAGAGGTGAGTTCCTGCGGTGTGCCGAGGTGGTCGAGTTGGTAGTGGTAGGCTTTGGTGTCTTGCGGCCCAAAGCCTTTCAACAGAACCAGCGGGCGAAAGCTGTCGGGTTCATAAAGATAGCTGCGATGGCGGTCCGAATGGTGCTCGGCAATCAGCTTGTCGCCTTGCCAGAAAAACTCCGTGGTTAGGCCGTCCACGGTTTTGCTGATACGCCGCCCAAACGGGTCGTAGCGATAGCTCGCGGTTTGGCCGTTGGGCTGGGTAATGCCGATCAGCCGATGCTGGCAGTCGTAGCGGTATTCGGTGACGAGTTGATGCCCTTTGCCGCGTCGTTCACGGATCAGGTTCCCGAAGGCGTCGTAGTCATAGTGGCGGTCGCCCTGGATCATCAGGCGGTTGCCGGCGACGATGTCGGGGCCGGGGCGGTCTTGCATCAGCAGGGTGCCGGCCGGGGTGTGGCCGAAGCGTTCCTGCAGGTCTTGGGAGTGGTCGGCGCGGGTGAGGCGGCCTAGTGGGTCGTAGTGGTAGTGGTGTTCGCCTTTGCAGGTGTCGAGCAGGCGGGTGAGGTTGCCGGTTTTGTCGTAGTCGTATTGGCGTTGGTAAAGGTGGTCTTGTTGCTGGGTGATCGCGTGGGCATGGAGGCGGTGCTGGTCGTCGTAGTGGTAGTGGCTGAGGAGTTGGCCTTGTTGGCGCTGGTGCTCCTGGCCGGCCTTGAACAGATGAGAGGTCAGCAGCGCGCCGTTTAATTCGACGGTGGCGAGGTGGCCGCCTTTCGCATGATTAAAAACCAGCCGGTTGTTGTCGGGCAGGCGCAGGTGTTGAAGCTGGCCGCAGGCGTCGTAGCCGTAGCGCAAGGTGCCCCAGCCCTGATGTTCGGCGGTGAGGCGGTTTTGGCGGTCGTATTCGTAGGCCAGCGCCCAGTGGCCGTCATCGACGCTGAGGAGGTTGCCCTGACGGTCGTAGGCGTAATCGACGCTATTGCCATCAGGCAGGGTTTTTCGTACGAGGCGCCCGGCGTGATCGCGCTCGTAGCGAGTAACGAGCTGACTACCATCGTCGCCGTGTTCGGTCTTTTCCTGCAGGTTGCCATTGAGGTCGTAGACGTAGGCCGTACGCTGCCCGTCAAACCCGGTTTCCTGCTGGATCAGGCCATTGGGGTGATAAGCAAGTCGGTAGGTCTCGCCAACTTCGTTTTCGATCTCGGTCAGCAGTAATCGCGCATTGTCGTAGCGGTACTTGACCTGGCTACCGTCGGCGTTGATACGGCAGCTGATCAGGTGCAGGCCGTTGGCGTATTCGTAGCGGGTGACATGCCCCAGCTCATCGCGTTCGGCGGTGATTTTGCCGTAGGGGTTGTAGCTGTATTCCCGACACGCCCCACCGGGCAGCACCACGCGAACCAAGCGACCCACGCTGTCCCACTGATACTGGGTCAGCGCGCCATGCTCATCCTCGCGCGCCACCTGCCGGCCAAGATCGTCATAGCGATAACGCTTGATCCCGCCATTCGGCAGTTGCTCTTCAAGCAACTGTCCGCGCTCATTCCACACCAGCCGCTGACAACTGTGATCCGGGTACCAAACCCCAACCAGTTGCCCGTATTGGTCGTAGCTGTAATCCGTAACATGACCATCGGGATCGATCTTGCGGATGACATCGCCCTGGTCATTGCGCTCGTACTTCCAGACCGCCTCACCACGGCGCATAACCCGTACGAAGCCATTGTCATGCTCGTAGGACGTCGGCTCATCATCCCCGGGAAACAACGCCACCAAACGTCCGGCTTCGTCGTACTGATACGCCGTCACCGCCCCCAGCGGGTCCTGCTCAACCGTCAGTCGGCCTTTGGCATCGTAGGATTTGAAATGCTGGGCACCGTCCGGATCAATCCGCTGCACCAGCCGCGCCCGGTCGTCATGGGCGTACACTTCCTGGCTGCCATCGGCGTTGTGCAGCGTGACACGGCCGTCGTCCCCCCAGGCATACCGCGTATCCATCTGGGAAAAACTGGCCCAATGCCGAACACATCGCGCGGCCTTGCCAGCCCGTTCCCACGCCCAGAAGAAACTCGCCCCACCGGCCAGCCCACGCTCAAGAATCAAGTGCTGCTCGTCGTAGCGATAAACCTCGCTTTCGCCGACCGCATTGGTCGCCGAAACCAACCGTCCCAGGTCGTCATAGTCGTAGGAAACAACGGTCTGCTCGGTCACCCACTCGAAGGGTTCATGCCCCTTGGCGCGCTGAATCTGATAGTCCACCGCGACGATGTGGCCGAACGCATAGCGCAGGAACAGCGAACGCCCGACGCCGTTATCCAGCCGCTCGATGCGCCCCAAATAATCCCGAGAAATCCGCAGCCGGTTGTCATACGCATCGCTGATGGAGACCAACACCCCGTCGCGAAAGTGATAGAACCGTGATGCCTGGGCCAGCACCAGTTCATCCGGCGAAGACCCTAAATAGATCGCGGCTTCGGCCAAACTATTGGTGATTGCAGGTCGAGCAACAGTCGGCAGTGGAAACCCAATCGAGCGATTCTCATGGTCCGTCCACACCACCGAATCGCCCGACACCACCAGCCGATGCGCCAGCGAATGACTCCAGCCAAACCCCAACCCGACATCCACTTCCACCGCACTGGTGCGATACAGCCGGGTCCACTCGAACGGCAAGATCCCATCCAACGTGCCATCGGTGAGAGTGAGCAATTCCTCCCCGGAAACCATCGACACCGGGCAGCCGTTGGTGACGGTCTTATCCGAAGCCGCTGCCGCATCGCCCTTCGGATTCGTCGATACAGCAGGCACATCATCGACAGGCTCCTGCCTGACCAACACGGTCTTCTGTGTCTTGTTACGAACCGCCGACACCGGGTTCGAAACCACATTCTCCCCCGTCTTCAACGGCGCAACCGGCACAGTCTTGATCTCTGTCGCGGGGCCACCGAGCAGCAAAGGCTTCACCGCTTCGACATGCGGCGCCAACCCCGGCTCTACAAGCTGCCTGGCCAGCAACTCCAACAACTCCCGCGCGCGCTTGGATTTGATAGCGCTCAGCACTTGGGCCCCCAGCCGCGCCACCACCCCCATCGCACCCAATACACGAATCAACAGCAGATTGATCAGGACCTCGCCAGTGATCTCACCCCACAGTTCATTCATCTGCGGCGGTGGCAGCAGGCGCATCCAACTGACCATCGCCGACAGGTAGATAAACAACAGCGGCTCATCGCTGAGCACCAGCAAACCATTGGCAATCGTGTCGTTGCCGAGCCTCAGCAGTTCATCGAGTTCGGCCTGGGAGAGGTAGGCCAACAGCTTTTCGCTGTTGGGCTTGAGGTCCGCCAGCAGGTCAGACAACTGCGTAATGTTGTCCCACAAATTGAAGAGGGCTTTTCCAAGGCCGCTGAAAAACGCTGCTTCCAGCATTCGGCGCCGATCGAGGGGCTTGGCTTCGGCATAGTCTTTCCACTGGTCCTGGAAAGTGCGGGCCCACTCTTCACGCAGGCGCGCCTCCAACCCCGCGATCACCGACTGATAAGACCCATACAGCGCCTGGACGTGATCCCTGGAAACGTTGGGGTAGAAACTGATTCGGTACGGCTGGTTGCGATCACACTCGGTGATTTCGAGAAGGCCGCTGGGGCCGATGGTCTTGTGGATCGGCTCGCCCAATGGGCCGCCATTGGGATCGACGCGCTGCAGCATCACCGGCGTGTCGCCGATGGGCACGAAGCGCGTGCTTTGGAACATATGCACCAGCGTCAGGGTGCCATTGGCCGGGCACGTGGCGACGGTGCTGCTGGGGATGATTGAGCGATTGATCGGCGCAACCAGCGCCACCTCATCGCCGACCTTGAAGACCTGCTCGACCTCCAGCGCCGAGAAGCGCCAGAAGCTTTGCGCCCAGTCATCGAACGTATTCAGGCATTCGCGAAAGTCACGGAAGACGCTTTCAACGTCGACCGTCTTCACATCCATCGGGGTCAGGGCCAGCCTGCCGATGGCCGGGTTCAAGACGCCGCCCCTTCAACCGGGGCTTTAACGAAAACAACCATCTGCAATCCCTCGCACTGTGTATTCAGGCGAGGGACTTTGCAGCGGTTTTCAGGCAGGGGCTGTAGAGCTTATCTTGCCGTTACGTGGGAGGTTTCAGCGGCTATCGTCCCTTTTTGGCGACGTATCAAAAAGCCTTCAGCGCTGCGCGAACGCCAGGTTCAACCCCAGCCCTGCAAACGCCGCCGCAAAACTGCGGCGCAGCCAGTTCTGCACCCGCGGCGACTCGATTACCGCGCGGCGAAACTCGTTGGCCAGCAGGCCGTAGATCACAAACACTGCAAATGTCATTGCCATGAACACCGCGCTCAGCACCAGCATTTGCACGGCGGGTGCCGTGCTGCCGGGCGTGACGAACTGTGGCAGGAAGGCCAGGAAGAAAATGGTCAGTTTGGGGTTGAGAATATTCAGCAGGAAACCGCGCAGCATCAAACTGCACGCGGTGGCGACTGCCGGTGCGTCATTCATGGCGAAGGCCGAGCGATCACGCCAGGTGGCGTACGCCAGATACAACAGATAGGCGACGCCAGCGTATTTCAGGACTTCGAAGGCCAGCGCGCTGGTATGCAGCAGTGCGGAAAGGCCGAGCACGGATGCCAGCAAGTGCGGGAGGATACCGGCCGTACAACCCAGCGCGGCGAACACACTCGCGCGCTTGCCAGCGGTGAGGCCTGTGGACACGGTAAAGATCACGCCGGTGCCGGGGATCAGTACGACAATCAGGCAGGTGACGAGGAAGTTCAGGCTGAGCATGGCATTCAAACTCCGTGTACGAATGTGGAATGACAGATCCTGTCACGTTCGGCCCCGGCTGGCGAGAAGGCGAATCGTCGAACCCGCGTTAGACTTACCGGTCCATATCCGCAACGCCTGGCCCATCGTCCTCAAGGAAGCCCCATGTCCCCACGCTGCCTGATCCTCTGCCTCACCTCATTGGTGGTGCTGGCCGGCTGTTCCACGTCACGCGGCCCGCAGCAACCAGCGCGCAGCGAAGCCGAGGTGAAGGCCGAGATCGTGCGTTTGCTCCCGGCGAAGGTTCCAGACCGCAACGGCTGGGCCCAGGACATCTACACCGCCTTTGACACTCAAAAGATCTACCCCAGTACCGAGAATATCTGTGCCGTATTGGCGGTGACCGAGCAGGAGTCCACCTATCAGGTCGACCCGCCCGTGCCCAACATGGGCAAGATCGCCCAGGAAGAAATCCTGCGCCGTGCCGCCAAGGTGCATGTGCCCGCTTTTGTGGTGCGCAGCGCCCTGCAACTGCGCTCGCCCTCCGGCAAGTCCTATGCCGACCGCTTGAATGCCGCGCGTACGGAGAAGGACTTGAGTGGCATCTTCGATGATTTCATCAGCATGGTGCCGTTGGGGAATACGCTGTTTGGCGGTTTCAATCCGGTGCACACCGCCGGTCCCATGCAGGTCAGTATCGACTTCGCCCAGAAACAGGCGCGGGGTTATCCCTACACGGTGGATGGCACGATTCGTCGGGAAGTCTTCACCCGGCGCGGCGGCATGTACTTCGGTATCGCCCATTTGCTCGGTTACCCGGTGAGCTATGACCAGCCGCTGTACCGCTTTGCCGACTTCAATGCGGGTTGGTACGCCAGCCGTAATGCGGCGTTCCAGGCGGCGGTCAGCCGCGCGTCGGGCACTGAGTTGGCGCTGGACGGGGATTTGATTCGCTACGGCTCATTGCTGCCAGGCACCACCGAATTGGCGGTGCGCTCATTGGGCGCGAAGCTGGACATGCGCAACCCCAGCATCCGCAGCCAGTTGGAACAGGGCGAACAGCTGGACTTTGAAGATTCCACCCTCTACAAACGCGTGTTTGCCCTGGCCGACCAGGCCGCCGGCAAGCCGATGCCCCGTGCGATCCTGCCGGGCATCGTGCTCAAAAGCCCGAAGATCACCCGCAACCTGACCACGGCGTGGTTTGCCAAGCGCGTGGATGAGCGGTACCAGCGCTGTATGAGGCGCTGATCAGCTGCGGCGCCGGACAAATTTGCGCCACAGCCACACCCACAACCACACCACCGGAAACGCCAGGATTACGAACGGCAGCACATAGCTGGCGCGTTCCAGGGCGTCTGCGGTGCCGTCCACCAGGTTAGTGCCCAGGTTGCTGAACATCCGGCTGAAGCGTGACGGTTGGTTGGCGCCGTCGGCAGAGCGGAAGTTGAGGGTGACGCGGTTGGTATCCAGGCGACGCTGCTGGCCGGCGGCAACCTGGGCGAGTTCCTGCAGTTCGTTTTCAATGCCCGCCTGCTCCTTGCTCAAGGCAATCAGGTCGCTGACGCTGATGTCCTTGCGCTTGGCAAGTTCATCGAGGCGCTGTTGCTGGGCTTGCAGGCGATCCTGGCGGCGACGTACATCGGCGACCGCGTCGGCCAGGTCTTCGGCGGTGGTGATGCGCTGGCCGAGTTTGCCGCCTTCAGCGGCCATGGCGACCATCGGTTCGACCCCGGTGGGCACGATCCGCAGGATGATCTCGCCGCCGTTGCTGTCTTCGGTGATGCCAAGGATATTGCACGCGCCAAACCGCGCCGACTCACAGGCCTCGCGGGTGGCTTGCATGCGCGGCGCGAGCAGGGCGCCGGGCAGGGCCAGGGTCAGTTCGTGCTCATAGGCCAGTTGCGCACCGGCCCGGCCTTGTTCGCCATTGATCACCGTGGCGCGGGAGTGGTCCTTGGGTGAACAGCCGAGCAGGGCCAGGCCGGCCAACAGGATCAACAGGGGCGCGCGAAGCGATTGAAGGGTGCCGTCCGGATGGCGCATTGCAGTTCCTTGAGGTGTGCGGGGGACATTGGTGGCGATTAAAGCGGGTCCGGAGAATTAACGCAAAGTATCGTGCAGGATTTGCAGGGCTGATGGTGGTCGCGGAGTGGATTACCGTGCGCCTAAAGAAGAACGCGGTGTATCTGACACTCTGTAGAGGCTGGTTTTGGGGCTGCTTCGCAGCCCAACGCGGGACAAGCCCGCTCGCCACAAAAGCCCTTTCTGCCGGGGGAGGCAGCGTTTAGACAAAGTTGTGTTGATACCCATGCTCATCGGGGGCAAGCCCCCACATTTGGACTGTGTTTCTTCAGGGAAACCGCATAAAGAAAAGGCCTGGCTTTTCGTGGAGCCGGGCCTTTTCCGTGTTGCTCTTTTATCAGCTGCGTTCGAGGGCCAGGGCTACGCCCTGGCCGCCACCGATGCACAGGGTCGCCAGGCCTTTCCTGGCATCGCGCTTGATCATTTCATGCAGCAGGGTGACCAGCACGCGGCAGCCTGAGGCGCCGATGGGGTGGCCGATGGCGATGGCGCCGCCGTTGACGTTGACCTTGTCCGCATCCCACTCCAGCTCTTTGCCTACCGCCAGGGATTGCGCGGCAAAGGCTTCGTTGGCTTCGATCAGGTCCAGGTCGGCCAGGCTCCAACCGGCTTTGTCCAGGCAGCGGCGGGTGGCTGAAACCGGGCCGATGCCCATGATTGCTGGGTCGACGCCCGCGTTGGCGTAGCTGGCGATACGGGCCAATACCGGCAAGCCGAGGGCCTTGGCCTTGTCGGCACTCATCAGCAGCACCGCAGCGGCGCCGTCATTCAGGCTGGAAGCATTACCGGCGGTGACGCTGCCGTCTTTCTTGAACGCCGGCTTGAGCTTGGCCAGGGATTCGGCGGTGGTGCCGGCGCGAGGTTGCTCATCGACGGCGAAGGCAATCGGGTCGCCCTTGCGCTGGGGAATCAGGATCGGCGTGATCTCATCGACAAAACGCCCGGCCTCGATGGCGGCGGTGGCTTTCTGCTGGGACGCGGCGGCGAAAGCATCCTGGGCTTCACGGCTGATACCGTATTTGTCCACGAGGTTCTCGGCGGTGATGCCCATGTGATAGTCGTTGAATGCATCCCAGAGGCCGTCGGTGATCATGCTGTCGATCATCTTGGCGTGGCCCATGCGCAAACCCGTGCGCGCAGCAGGCAGTACGTACGGTGCCAGGCTCATGTTCTCCATGCCGCCGGCGATGATGACCTCGGCGTCACCGCAACGGATGGCCTGGGCGCCCAGGTGCAGGGCTTTCAGGCCCGAGCCGCAGACCTTGTTCAGGGTCAGGCTCGGCACGGCGTGGGGCAGTCCGGCGAGGATCGAGGCCTGGCGTGCAGGGTTCTGGCCGGAACCCGCGGTGAGTACCTGGCCGAGGATGACTTCATCCACTTCGGCTGGGTCCAGACCGGTCTGCTCCAGCAGGCGACGGATCACGGCGGCGCCCAGCTCCGGTGCTGGAATGGTGGCCAGTGAACCTTGAAAGCTGCCCACGGCGGTGCGGGTGGCAGCAACAATCACGACGTCTTGCATGGAGTCTGTCCTCACTGGAAGTGCATTTCTGGAACGTGGTCCGGGACGATCAGTTTACCGGCGGTCTTGCTCACAATCTCTTCAACGCTGACGCCAGGTGCGCGTTCCTTGAGGACAAAAGCGCCATTTTCGATTTCCAGGTACGCCAGGTCCGTCAGTACACGCTTGATGCAGTTGGCACCGGTCAGCGGCAGGCTGCATTGGCTGAGCAACTTGGACTCACCGTCCTTGGAGGCGTGGGTCATGATCACGATGATGTTTTCCGCACCGGCCACCAGGTCCATGGCGCCGCCCATGCCCTTGACCAGTTTGCCGGGGATCATCCATGAGGCGATGTTGCCGTGTACGTCCACTTCAAAGGCGCCAAGCACGGTGAGGTCGACGTGGCCGCCGCGAATCATCGCGAAGGATTCGGCGGAGGAGAAGATCGAGGCGCCGATGCGCGCCGTCACGGTCTGTTTGCCGGCATTGATCATGTCGGCATCGATGGTGTCTTCGGTAGGAAACGGGCCCATGCCGAGCAGGCCGTTTTCCGACTGCAGCATGACTTCCATGCCTTCGGGGATGTAGTTGGCCACCAGGGTCGGAATGCCGATGCCCAGGTTGACGTAGAAACCGTCCTGCATTTCGCGGGCGACGCGTTGAGCCATTTGTTCGCGGGTAAGAGCCATTTTAGGAGTCCTTATTGTTCGGGCTGGGAGCGGATTATTTGCGCACGGTGCGCTGTTCGATGCGCTTCTCGAACGTGCCGCAGATGATCCGGTCGACGTAGATGCCAGGGGTGTGGATCTGCGCCGGGTCCAGCTCGCCCGGTTCGACGATTTCCTCGACTTCGACCACGGTGATCTTGCCGGCGGTGGCGGCCAGCGGGTTGAAGTTCTGGGCGGTGTGGCGATAGATGACGTTGCCGAAGTGGTCGGCTTTCCAGCCTTTGACGATGGCGAAGTCGCCGGTGATGGATTCTTCCATCAGGTACGGGCGACCGTTGAATTCGCGGGTTTCCTTGCCTTCTGCAACCGGAGTACCGACGCCGGTGGCGGTGAAGAAGGCGGGGATACCGGCGCCGCCTGCGCGCATTTTTTCCGCCAGGGTGCCTTGGGGGGTGAGGACCACTTCGATTTCGCCGCTGAGCAATTGTTTCTCGAACAGGGCGTTTTCACCGACGTAGGAAGCGATCACCTTGCTGATCTGCTTTTCTTCCAGCAGCACGCCCAGGCCAAAGCCGTCGACGCCGCAGTTATTGGAAACCACGGTGAGGTCACGGGTGCCTTTGCGCTTGATCTCATTGATGAGGTTTTCCGGAATGCCGCACAGGCCGAAACCACCGGAGAGCACGGTCATGCCGTCTTCCAGGCCTGCCAGTGCTTCCTCGTAGGAAGCCACGCGTTTATCGAAACCTGCCATATGCACCTCTTTTATTGTTTGTGGGCCAGCCAATGAATCGAGTGTTGCGCCGGCGGATTGATTTGTTAAGTTGTTTTTTAAGGTTGATTGATTTAGAAAACAGCATAGTCAACCCGCCGCCCGGAGTAGCGTCATGACCGTTAAACAGATGCGTGCCTTTCTGGCCGTGGCCCAAAGCCTGAGTTTTGCCGCCGCCTGCGAGCGCCTGCACCTCTCTCAATCGGCGTTGAGCCTGACCATCAAGGGCTTGGAGGAAGGGCTGGGCGGGCGCTTGTTCAGCCGCAATACGCGCAACGTGGCCCTCACGCCCGAGGGCGAATCCCTGCTGCCCCTGGCCCGTCGGCTGATGGCCGATTGGGACAATGCCGAGGACGAACTGCGTCAGCTGTTCACCCTGCAACGCGGGCGGGTGACCGTGGCGGCGATGCCGTCGTTTGCCGGCAACCTGCTGCCGCCGATCCTGAAGATATTCCGCGCACGCTACCCCCAGGTGAACGTGACGGTGCATGACTTGATCAACGAGCAAGTGCTGGAGATGGTTCGCGACCGCCATGTGGAACTGGGCGTCGCGTTTGAACCCTCGGAAGGCTCGTCGCTGGCCTTTACGCCGTTGTACCTGGACCGCTTCATTGCGGTGGTGCCCGGTGATTCACGGCTGGCACAGTGTGCCGAGGTCGACTGGAAAACCTTGCTGGAGCACCCGTTCATCACGTTGCAGCGGCCTTCCACGGTGCGGGTGATGCTGGAGGAGCACCTGGGGGCCTTGAAGATGAAGTTGCCGGTGGCGTTGGAAAGCCATCAATTGGCAACCGTGGGCAAGATGGTCGCCAGCGGCCTGGGTGTCAGCGCCGTACCCGCCTTGTGTGCGCAGCAGATGCAGGAGGCGGGGGCGCATTGCATCACTTTGACCGATCCGGTGATCGAGCGGCCGATTGGCGTGCTGACCAAGCCTGGGCATGAACTGTCGGCGGCGGCGCAGGTATTGTTTGATATTTTTCGCGATGAGGCGGGGAAGGGCAGGTTTCCGGCGGTGTTATAAAACAGGTATTAAAAAGCCCGCTCGAATAAACCAGCGGGCTTAAATTTAAAGGTGCACTGTTATCAGCAGTATCTATCAATCACTTTAACTTGCGATTGGCCTTTGAGGTTCTGCCATTCGGTATTAAGTGTGTGGAATACTTGCTCGATAAAGTTGCGATCGGCCGCGGCCTTCTTGCCGACATAACCCTGGCCACGGCGGTACATCTTCAGGCGCGCCGCCAGTTCACGGTTATTGCGGTCGAACTCGGCTTCTTCGGTGTGGGGCGCCAGGCAGTCGATTTGCACTTCGCCCGATTTGCCAATCCACAGGATATGGTCGTCGAGTGTGTCTTTCTGCGCTGCGAACATCTCAGCCAATTCATCGATAGTTGGTTGGTTGTTCAGATTCATGTGTAAGCCCCTTGACCAGTTGGCGATCTATCAGTTGATTCCGTTAAAACTGCTTAGTTGTCTCCGGCTTGGAAAACCGGGCGTCAGTGACGGTCTGCCGAATACGGGCAGGGTCTTGAACCTGATGCATGTAGTCTTGCTGATGAACTGCTACGCAATGGTTTCATAACGAAGACAAGCCGCATTTGAGCGCCTTGTACCGATCCTTTCGGGTCGGTCAGCTCCATCAATCTGCCTTGTGGGCAGTGCACATCCGGAAAAAACAGCTCGGCGGTCAGACGAGCTTGTTCAAAACGCTTGTTACCAACGCTCCCGATCCGGGAGACGTCTAGATCATGCAAGGACAAAAAGGTTACGTCAACGCTTATGTAGTGATTATTTTTGATCACTACATAATTCGTCGTGGCTATGGGGAGATACGGCAAATGCGTGACTCGAGCGTCATTTTTTGCGCTGGACGGTCGCTATGGCTGAGGAGGGGTTGACTGCAGGCGGTCTGCCAACAAGGGCAGAAGCTGTTCGCACGAGGTTTCGATCTTTACCTGCAACAACTCATCACCCCGGGTCTTGCCCAGGTTGATGGCGAGTACCGGTTTGCCCTGTTCGACCATTGCCTTGCACAGGCGAAATGCGGAGTAAGCCATCAGCGATGAACCTACCACCAGCAGCCCCTCGGCATGCGCTACCGCCGCCATCGCCCTGGCCGCCGTCGCCGGTGCGACGTTCTCGCCAAAAAACACCACGTCCGGTTTCAGTCGCTCACCCTGGCAATGGGGGCAGCGGGGGACCTGGAAGCGCTCTTCAAACGCGGGATCAAGCAGGGTGTCACCATCAGGCGCCTGTACCGCATGGACTTGGGCCAGGTACGGGTTATCGATTTCCATCTGGCGCTGGATCAGGTCGCGGGTGCTGTGCAACTGGCAATCCAGGCACAGCACCCGGTGCAGGCTGCCGTGCAGTTCAATCACGTCATGGCTGCCGGCCTGGTCATGCAAGGTGTCGACGTTTTGCGTGATCAGGCCGCTGATGTGCTGGCGTTGTTGCAAGGTCGCCAGTGCCCGGTGAGCGTTGTTCGGCTGGGCGATACGTACCCTCGGCCACCCCAGCATCGCCCGTGCCCAATAGCGCCGCCGCGCCTGGGCGGTGGCGAGGAACTCCTGGTACATCATCGGCGCCTTGCCCCGGCGCACGCCTTCGCTGTCGCGGTAGTCGGGGATTCCCGAGGACGTGCTGATGCCCGCACCGGTCAATACCAGGAAGCGCCGTTCGGCCATGGCGCGGTGCAGGGTGTCGAGGTGGTCCTGTTGATGTTCCAGGGTGTCGAGCATGGGGTCCCCTATTCGCCGCGGATGTACTGCTCCAACTGCTTGATCAGGTCTGCCTGTTCGGCGATGGCTTCCTTGACCAGGTCACCGATGGAGAGCAGGCCCAGCAGTTTGCCGTCTTCGACCACCGGCAGGTGGCGCAGGTGACTGTCGGTCATGATGTTCATGCACGCTTCGACACTTTTATGGGTATCGACGGTTATCACCGGCGAGCTCATGACCTCATGGACCTTTGTAGTGACCGACGACAGGCCCTTGAGCATGATTTTGCGTGCGTAATCGCGTTCGCTGATGATCCCTACCACCGTGCCTTCCTTGACCACCGGCAAGGCGCCGACGTTTTTCTCCGACATCCGCACCAGCGCCTCAAACACAGTGTGGTCCCATTGGATGGTGTGGACGTCCTGGTTTTTCTGGTCCTTGGCTTTGAGCAATTGTGCGACGGTTTTCATGGCGGCCACTCCGGTGTTGTTGTTATCCCCTACAGAATCCTAGACGGCCCGCGTCGGGGCAAGGTCCAATGCGGCGTTAAACCCGTCGAAAAACGTCATTCGCCGGTTTTTTTCGCCTTTCACCCGGTTTTTTTCGGTTTCCTGGCGCGCTCTGGGCCAGTGGCGGTCTTGCGAGGGGCCGCCTTGCGCTTCTTTTTCCACGGCGCAGCACCTCGGCCTGCCGGGCTGGCCGGCCCGGTGATGGTCATGCGCATGCCGTTGCAACGCGCCACTTGCTTGCTCATCCACGCCGCTTGCTTGGCGACGAATTCTTCCAGGCTCATCTCACCGCTTTGCACCATGTCCAGCGCCTGCTCCCAGATCGCGGTGGTGCCAGGGTCGGCAATGGCGCGGGGTACCGCGTCGATGAGGCTGAAGGCTGCCGGGGTGGCCGACAGCGCCTTGCCGTTCTTCACCAGGTAACCGCGGTCGAGCAACCCCTGGATAATCCCCGCACGGGTGGCTTCGGTGCCGATGCCGGTGGTGTCCTTGAGCTTTTGCTTGAGCAGCGGGTCTTCCACCAGCTTGGCGACGTTTTTCATCGCCTTGATCAGGTCGCCCTCGGTGAAGGGCTTGGGTGGTTGGGTCCACAGGTCCTTGAGGTTGACCTTGGCCACGCCGTAATCCTGGCCCTGCACCAGTGTCGGCAAGGCCTGGGGCGCCGGTGCTTCACGGCCCTTTGCCGGGGCCAGGGCTTCGGGCAAGGCACGTTTCCAGCCCGGCTCGATCACCACTTTGCCCACTGCACGCAACGCCTGGCCCGCACAGTCGAAATCCGCCTGGGTGCGATCGTATTCATGGTTGGGCAGGAACTGCGCCAGGTAACGCGCGCGAATCAAGGTGTAGACCGCACGGTGCTTGCCGGTGAGTTGGCCGACGTCCTTGCCGGCGCCGGTGGGAATGATGCCGTGGTGCGCGCTGACCTTGGCATCGTTCCAGGCCCGTGAGCGGCGTTGGGGATCGATATGGGGCATCAGCTCATGGACTGCCGCATCCCCACGGCCCAATGCGGCGAGAATCTTCGGCGCCTCGCTGTGCTGGCTCAATGGCAGGTAACCACAGTCACTGCGGGGGTAGGTGATGACCTTGTGGGTTTCGTAGAGGGATTGGGCGATATCCAGGGTTTCCTGGGCGCCGAGGCCGAGCTTCTTCGAGCAGATTTCCTGCAGGGTGCCGAGGTCGAAGGGCAGGGGGGCCACCTCGCGCATGCGTTCGGTGCGCAGCTTGATCAGGCGTGCGCCGGCGGCGTTGCTCATGGCGTCGGCAGCGTCCCGGGCCAACTGCGGGTCAAGGCAGCGACCCTGGTCGTCACAGGCATCCTCGGTCGCGCGCCATTGTGCGGTAAACGTCATGGATTCGTGGCGCAGGTCCACATCGATGGCCCAGTACGCCACGGGCACGAAATCGGCGATGCTGCGGTCGCGGTCCACCACCAGGCGCAAGGTCGGTGTTTGCACCCGGCCCACCGGCAGCACGCCCTGATAGCCGGACTGACGCCCCAGCAGGGTAAACAGGCGACTCATGTTCATGCCGATCAGCCAGTCGGCGCGGGAGCGGCCCAGGGCCGAGTGGTACAGGCTGAAGGTTTCGGCGCCGGGCTTGAGCGCCGCCAGGGCCTTGCGGATGGAGGCATCGTCCAGCGCCGACAGCCATAGCCGCTGGATCGGCCCGCGATAGCGGCAATGCTCGACCAGTTCGCGGGCGATCATCTCGCCTTCACGGTCGGCGTCGGTGGCGATCACCAGTTCCTGGGCTTCCCCCAGCAGGCGCTTGACGGCCTTGAACTGGCTGGCGGTCTTGGGCTTGACCAGCATCTTCCATTGTTCCGGGACGATCGGCAGGTCGGCCAGTACCCAGCGTTTGTATTTGGCGTCGTAGGCGTCGGGCGGGGCGGTTTCCAGCAGGTGGCCGATGCACCAGGTGACGGTGACCCCATTGCCCAACCAGCAACCGTCGCCGCGGCGACTGGCGCCGAGCACGGCCGCAATATCCTTGGCCTGGGAGGGTTTTTCACAGAGGTACAGCCGCATGGTCATCACATCAGATCGGGTTGATGCTTTGCAGGATGCTCAGTCAGAGGAATTTGAGCAACTATTATCTGTATGGATGTACAGCAATTCGTGTAAGCGGTGCCGGGATAAATGTGGGAGGGGGCTTGCTCCCGATAGCGCCATATCAGTCAACGCAACTGTGACTGAACCACCGCTATCGGGAGCAAGCCCCCTCCCACAAGGGATCTCCTGTGTTCAGGCGATCGGTTTAATTGTTGTCGAGATCCACATGCCGCGTTTCTTTAAGGCAAAACAATCCGACAATCAGGCTCACCCCCGTCACCACCACCGGGTACCACAAGCCATAGAAGATATCCCCGGTGTACACCACCAGCGCAAACGACACGGTCGGCAGGAACCCGCCAAACCAGCCGTTACCGATGTGGTAGGGCAGGGACATCGAGGTGTAGCGAATACGCGTTGGAAACAGCTCCACCATCAGCGCCGCCAGCGGGCCATAGCACATGGCGGCGATCAGGATCAGCACCACGATCAGCACTACCACCATGACCTTGTTGACCTGGGCCACATCCGCCGAAGTCGGATAGCCGGCCAGGGTCACTGCACCGCGCAGCGCTGCCTCGTCGAAGCCGTCGATGCGCACTTCACCCACGCTGACCTGCACCGGGCTGCCGGCCGGGGCGGCGGCGCTGCTGTAGGGCAGGCCTTGCTTGACCAGGAAGGTCTTGACCTTGTCGCACGGGCTGTCAAATTTTGCCTTGCCTACCGGATCGAACTGGAAGGTACAGGTGGCCGGGTCGGCCAGCACGGTGATCGGTGCCTGGCGGCTGGCCTGGTCCATCGCCGGGTTGGTGTAGTGCGCCAGGCCCTTGAAGATCGGGAAGTACAGCGCAGTGGCCAGCAGCAAGCCAAGCATCAGCACCGGTTTGCGACCCACCTTGTCGGACAGCCAGCCAAAGAAGATAAAGAACGGCGCGCCGATCACCACGCTGATAATCAGCAGCATATTGGCCAGGGCAGGGTCCATCCGCAGGAACTGCGTGAGGAAGAACAACACGTAAAACTGCGCCGCGTAGAAGGTCACCGCCTGGCCGCCGTTGATGCTGAACAAGGCGATCAACACGACCTTGAGGTTTTCCCACTTGCCGAAGGATTCACGGATGGGCGCCTTGCTGGCCTTGCCTTCCTCTTTCATCTTCAGGAACGCCGGCGATTCATGCAGGCTCATGCGGATCCAGGTGGAGATGCCCAGCAGCACGATGGAGAACAGGAACGGTATACGCCAGCCCCAGACTTCGAACTGATCGCCGGTGAAGTACCGGCATGCCAGCACCACCAGCAACGACAGCAGCAAACCGAGGGTCGCGGTGGATTGAATCCAGCTGGTGTTGAGGCCGCGTTTGCCGGCCGGCGCATGCTCGGCCACATAGGTGGCCGCACCGCCGTACTCGCCGCCCAATGCCAGGCCTTGCAGCATGCGCAGCACGATCAGGATGATCGGCGCCGCGATGCCGATGCTGGCGTAGGTTGGCAGCAGGCCGACGCAGAAGGTCGCCACGCCCATCAGGATAATGGTCACCAGGAACGTGTACTTGCGCCCGATCATGTCGCCCAGGCGGCCGAACACCAGCGCACCGAACGGGCGTACCACAAAGCCGGCCGCAAAGGCCATCAAGGCAAAGATAAACGCCGTGGTGTCGTTGACCCCGGCAAAGAACTGCTTGCTGATCACCGCCGCCAGGGCGCCGTAGAGGAAAAAGTCATACCACTCGAACACCGTCCCCAGGGACGAGGCGAAGATGACTTTTCTTGATTCGTTACCGGTGCTCGCGTTGGTGGCCGAGCCCAGGGTTTGAGCATGTTCTGACATCGGGAAGCCCTCACAGTGATTATTTATTGTTGTTCCACTGTCGGCGCCAGGTTTGGCGCCGCTATTCAGATTGCATGAACCAGTTCTTTCTCCGGGGCGAGACTCCTTGTGTTCGGCGAAAGGATCAGCTGCGCGGCTTTTTCCGCGATCATCAGCGTCGGTGAACAGGTATTGCCGGAGGTAATGCGCGGCATGACCGAGGCATCGGCGATACGCAGGCCGGGCACGCCATGCACGCGCAACTGGGCGTCGACCACCGCGTCTTTATCGCTGCCCATGCGGCAGGTGCCGACCGGATGGAAGATCGTCGTGCCGATACGCGCAGCGGCTTCGTGCAGTTGTTCTTCGGTTTGCAGCGAATCACCCGGCAGGTATTCCACCGGCTTGAACTGGCTCAGGGCCGGTGCGGCGACGATGCGTCGGGTCAGGCGAATCGCGTCGGCGGCCACCCGCAGGTCCTCCGGGTGGCTGAGGTAGTTGGGCCGGATCAGCGGCGCATCCGCCGGATTGGCCGAGCGTATATCGATGCGGCCACGGCTTTGCGGGCGCAGGTCGCAGACCGAGGCGGTAAACGCCGGGAACCCATGCAGTGGTTCACCAAAGCGCTCCAGGGACAGCGGCTGCACGTGGTATTCGAGGTTGGCCGAGGTCTGTTCCGGGCCCGAGCGGGCAAATGCGCCGAGCTGGCTGGGCGCCATCGACAGCGGACCGCTGCGGTCGTACAGGTAGCGCAGGCCCATGCCCATCTTGCCCCATACGGTACCGGCGATCTGGTTCAGGGTGCGGGCGTTTTCCAGCTTGTAGATCAGCCGCAGCTGTAGGTGATCCTGCAGGTTGCCGCCGACGCCTGGTAGTTCATGCCGCACGTCGATACCCAGCGGCTTGAGCACGCTGGACGGGCCGATACCCGAGCGTTGCAGGATGCCCGGCGAGCCCACGGAGCCGGCGCACAGCACGATTTCCTTGCGGGCCTTCCAGCTCACTTGCTGGCCGTTTTGACGCCCGATCACCGCCGAGGCGCGGCCGTTTTCCAGGACCACGCGGTCTACCTCGACCTCGGTCAGCACGGTGAGATTGGGCCGCTGGCGGATCGGCTTGAGAAACGCCTTGGCCGCGTTCCAGCGCACCCCGGCCTTCTGGTTGACCTGGAAGTAGCCGCAGCCTTCGTTATCGCCCTGGTTGAAGTCGCTGATCGTGGCAATGCCGCTTTGCGCTGCAGCGTCCCGAAAGGCGTCCAGGATCGGCCAATGCAGCCGCTGCTGCTCGACTCGCCATTCGCCGCCGTCACTGTGGAATTCCGAGCTGCCGGCAAAATGGTTTTCGCTCTGCTTGAACAGTGGCAGCACGTCTTTCCAGGCCCAGCCACCGTTGCCTGCCGCCGCCCAGCCATCGTAGTCCTGGGCCTGGCCGCGCATGTAGATCATGCCGTTGATGGACGAGCAGCCGCCGAGCACCTTGCCCCGTGGGTAACTCAACGCACGGCCTTGCAGGCCTTCCTGTGCTTCGGTCTTGAAGCACCAGTCGGTGCGCGGGTTACCGATACAGAACAGGTAGCCGACGGGGATATGGATCCAGGGGTAGTTGTCGCGGCCACCGGCTTCAAGCAGCAGCACGCGGTGGGCGGGGTTGGCGGACAATCGATTGGCGAGCAGGCAGCCTGCGGGGCCGGCGCCTACTACCACATAATCGTATTCAGCAGCTGCAATGGGCATCTGAGGTCTCGCTTGTTTTTCTTATTGGCTCCATCCTAGTTGTTAGTTTTCGTCTTAAAAATGTTAGTTTTTACCCAGCTGCTGTGCGTTTTTAAACAGCGCTATCCGGGCCATGCAATGGAGGCGACATGTTCGACTGGAATGACCTGCGGTATTTTCTGGAGTTGCAGCGCAGCGGCCGCCTGCTCACCGCCGCGCAGCGCCTGAAAACCACGCACGCTACCGTGGCCCGGCATATCGAAGCCATCGAGAAGAGCCTCGGCACCGCGCTGTTCGTGCAGCACGCCCAGGGCTACGAACTGACCCCCGCCGGCGAAGCCCTGCTCAAACACGCCGAGGCCATGGAAAACGTCGCGTTGCTGGCCGAGGACGAACTGACCCACGCCGCTGCGCCCTTGGGCAAGATCCGCCTCGGGGTGGCCGAAGGGTTGGGGGTGATGTTCCTCGCCGGCCGCATGGGCGGGCTGTTCGAGCGTTATCCCGGCCTGGAAGTGGAACTGCTTGCCGTGCCGCGTTTCGTCAGCATCCTCAACCGCGAGGCGGAAATCAGCATCCACCTTGAGCGCCCCAGCGTCGATCAACTGGTCACGCGCAAACTCACCGATTACCGCCTGGCGCTCTATGCCAGCCGTGCCTACCTGGCGCGCACCCCACCGATTGAAAAACGCGAAGATCTCGCGGCCCATTCATGGATCGATTACGTCGACGACCTGCTGTTCAGCCAGGAGCTGAAGTTCCTCAGCAGCTTCTGCCGTAACCCCAAGGTGGTGTTCCACAGCACCAGCGTCATCGCCCAGCACCAGGCCGCGCGTTCCGGTTTGGGGATTGCGGTGTTGCCGTGCTTCATGGCGTCGGGCGACCCGCAGCTGGTGCCGTTGCTGCCGGGGGAGGGGATCCAGCGCAGCTACTGGATCAGCTCGCGCCGGGAGTTGCACAAGTCGGTGCGGTTGCGGGTGCTGTGGGATTACGTGGTGGAATTGTGCGCGCGGGAGCAGCCACTGTTGCTCGGCGAATCCAACGGATGAAACCCTTCCACAGTGATCTGTGGTGTGGGTGACATCGGGTTAATCGCGCAATTCGAATTCGGCACTGCCCAATCGCTCTCCATTCACCAGCACATGCACCGCATGCCTGCCGGGATAGTGCTTGCGCGTGGTCAACGCGCGAATATGCTGCTCGCGGCGGATGCTCTGCCGTTCACCCGCGCCCAGCGTAAATGCCTTGAGCTTGAACACCTTGGTCGCGCTGTGCCCGGCGCTTTTGACGTAATCGATGGCATAGTCCACCACCAGTTTCTGTGCAGTGGCAGCGGTGGATTCCAGGCTGAATGACAGGTTGATCCGCTCGCCCAGGGTAATCACCGCCGGCGTCACGCTCAGGTGATGGAGCTTCACCTCGGCCTTGGCGCCTGCGCCCATGATCGTCAGCGCGCGTGTGTTGCCCTGCTTGATCAGGCTGCGCAGCGCATGGCGGGCGATCCAGGCGGTGTGCGGGTTATCCAGGTTCCAGCCTTCGATCAGGCTGAGCACCCAATCCGGGTGGTCCTTGGTGATGTCGTTGAGGTGGTTGGCCACGGATTTGCGTACGTAGAGGCTGCTGTCGGCCTTGAGGTTGTCGAGGATCGACGCGCACAGCTCGGGGTTGGCCTGCACCTTGGCCAGGCGAAACGACCACGGCAGGCGCGGGCGCGAGCCTTCGCTGGCGAGGCGGCGCACGTGATCGTTGTCATCCAGCGACCAGGTTTGCATGACCGCCAGGGTGCGTTCGAAGTCGTGGAGCAAGAAGGGTCTTATGGCGAACTCAGCCGAGCCGAAGGGGGTGAAGTATTTGAGCGCGGCCATGGAGCGCTTGAAGTCATCCAGGCCGTAGCTCGCCACGTAGTGCGGCAGGCACAGGCTGACAAACCCGCTGTTCAGGCGCGGGGCCAGGGCGTAGAGCAGCTTGAGGGTCTGGGCATAGTCCAGCGGGATCACTGCGTGCAGGCTTTCGCTGACTCGCGCCACACGTTGCATTACCGATAACTCGGCGAGCCCGGCCTTGGCGTGCTTGAGAAACCCCTTGGCGTCGAACGCCGGGTACACCGCCGTCATCTGGCTGGCGATGTGTTCCAGGCGTTCGACGTTGAAGATGTCCTTGAGGGCCGGGGCGCTTTGGTCGGTCATCGGTTATTCCGTCGTTAGAGAAACCAGCGGTATTCCCGCGCATGGATTTCTTGTTGAAAGGCCAGGTGATCCTGGCGTTTGTTCTCGCAGTACACGTCGACAAATTCGGCGCCCAGCTTATCGCGCACTACCGGCTGATGCTGCATGGCGCGCACGGCATCGAGCATTTCCACAGGGAAATCGGTGCCGCTATTGCGGTCCTCGTTCAGTGGCGCGATAGGTTCTTGCCTGGCTTCAAGGCCATGTTCAAGGCCGACCAGGATCGCCGCCAGCACCAGATACGGGTTGGCGTCGGCACTGGCCAGGCGATGTTCGATCCTCAGGTTGCGCGGGTCGGAGTCGGGAATGCGCACGCATGCATCGCGGTCTTCAAACCCCCAGCAGGCGCGGGTGGCCGCGTTGACCGTACCGCCCAGGCGGCGGAAGGCGTTGTGGTTGGGCGAGAAGATCGGCATGCAGTGGGGCAGCAATTCCAGGCAACCGGCCACGGCGTGGCGCAGGGGTTGCTGCTGGTGCGCCGCGAGCACATTGTTGCCCGCACCGTCGTACAGGCTGACATGCACATGCATGCCGCTGCCGGGAAATTGCAGGTAAGGCTTGGCCATGAAGCTGGCGCGGTAGCCGTGCTTGAGCGCCACGCCGCGGGTGCTGCGGCAGAACAGGGCCGCCCAGTCGGCGGCGCGCAGGCCGTCGTCGAGGTGACCGAAATTGATCTCGAACTGGCCGGGGCCGAGTTCGGCGGTGATCACCGTGATGTCGATGCCCTGGTCCTTGGCGGTCTGCGCCATGTCGTCCAGCACCTCGCTGAAGCGCGACAGCCGTTCGATATGCAGGTTGGGTTGGTCGTCGGTGTCATCGCTGAGCGGGTCGCGGGCGAATTGCGGCAGGCCGTTGTCGAGTTTTTTGTCGAACAGGTAGAACTCCAGTTCGAAGGCCACCACCGGGTGAATGCCTTTGTGGTGCAGGCGCTCCAGCACCTTGGCCAAAACTTCGCGAGGTTCGAATTCGATCGGCGCCTCGGTACCGTCCGAGGTGATCAACATCTGCCCCAGCGGCTGCGACTCCCAGCTCACCGGCTTGAGTGTGCCCGGTACCAGGCGACGGTTGGCGTCCGGGTCGCCATCGTGGAAGCAGTAGTCGCCGATCTTGAACAGCCCGCCCTGAACCCCCAGCAGCACGGCGTTCTGCGGCAGCTTCAAGGGGCTGCCGGCGGCGACTTTTTCCAGCATCTCGATGGGGTAGCGCTTGCCGTAGAAATGCCCGGGAATGTCCAGGGCGATCAGGTCGACATAGCGCACGTCGGGATGGTTCTGGCGAAAGGTCCGTACTTCGGCCAGTAACGTGGAGGCTTGGCTTTTCACGGGTGTTGCTCCTAGTTGTAAACCCACAGCACGCGGGCGGGCAGGTCGGTGAGGTTGGCGTAGCGGCAGTGGGCGAAACTGGCCAGGTGGAAGCTGTCACCGGGGCCGAGGGTGACTGAATCGGCCTCGCCCTCTACCCACAGGGTCAATTCCCCTTCCAGCACAAAACCGGCCTGCTCGGCGCGGTCGCTCATGGTTTGTTCACCGCTGTTGGCACCGGGTGCCAGCAGGCTATCGAGCATCGAGAAGGCGCCATTCATGCTGGGGGACACCAGGATGTCGGTGATGCCGTTGGCGTAATACACCGTGCGGCGTTCGTTGGGACGGGTGACCCAGCTCACGGCCTTGGGTTTGGACAGGCTGTAGAAATAGGTGGTGGGCACATCGAGGGCATGGCTGATGGCGGTAAGATCCGCCACGGTCGGACGCGACAAACCCCGTTCCACCTGGGACAGGAAGCCCACCGAACGCTCGATCTTCTGTGCGAGTTGGGCGAGGGTGAGCTTCTTGTACTTGCGCAGGTCGTGGATAAGGATCGCCAGGGCGTCGAGTTCTTCTTGCTGGTTCATGAAATTTATATCTAATAATTTCATGAAAAATTACAGGATTTATTTCATGGCGGCAATGGGCGAGATGCGTAAGCCAGTGAATACCCTGTGGCGAGCGGGCTTGTCCCGCGTTGGGCTGCGTAGCAGCCCCATTAAAGAAGACGCGGTGTATCAGACACTCTGTAGCGGCTGGTTTTGGGGGCTGCGTAGCAGCCCAACGCGGGACAAGCCCGCTCACCACAGGGAGATTTGTCAGGGTCTGAAAAGTTGTGTAGATACCTATGCTCATCACAGGCGATCAAGGTTCAACAGGCTGAATGATTTCATGCGCCTGCGGTCGGAACCTGGGTACGCATCATTCATTGAAGGAGTACCCATGAAGTCCAAAACCCTCGCTGCCTGTGTCCTGGTCGCCGCCAGCCTGTCCACCGCCAGCTTTGTCGTGCAGGCCGGCGATACTCCCCAGGAAACCGTGCAGCCTTCGAACATCAATACCCGTGATTTGAAAGAAGGCGACCGTGCCCCGGACATCCTGATGCGCAAGGAGTCGGCGGTCAGCGACTGGAAGAAACGCGGTCTCAAGCAGCCTGAGGCCGACAGCCAGTGGGCCCGTGTGGGTGACAGGTTCGTGCTGCTCAAAACCACCAACGGCACCATCCTGGAGATCACACCCGTCAAGAAATGACCCGCGTTTTTTCCTCGCTCTTGCGTTAAGGTAACCGGCCATCAAGACCGCGTTACCTTAGACGAAAGAGAGCAGGATGCTTGCCACAATAAGAAACTACCCCCGCGCCGTGAACCTGCTGTTGTCCGCCACGCTGCTGCTGACGCTGGCCAAGGCGATTACCTTTCCCTACCTGGTGATCTACCTCACCCGCCAATTTGCCCTAGACATCACCCAGGTCGGGCTGGTGATCGGTAGCTCGTTGATCCTTGGCTCGCTGCTCAGCGTATATGGCGGTTTTCTGGTCGACCGCATCAACAGTTATCGACTGTTGCTGGGGTTGAGCGTGCTGTTTGGGCTGGGATTTATCGGTACGGTGCTGGCGCAGAACATCTGGGCGTTCTACAGCTGCCTGATCCTGATCAACCTGGCCTACGCGGTCATCGATATTGCGGTAAAGGCCGGTTTTGCCAGCTTGCTGCCGGAAGATGCGCGCAGTGAAGTGTTTTCCATCAAGTACACCCTGACCAATATCGGCTATGCCGCGGGGCCGTTCTTTGGGGCGATGGTGGCCAAGCTGGACATCAGCCTGCCGTTCATCCTGTCGGCGTTGTTGGGGGCGGGTTTTTTCCTGCTGTACTGGCGCTGGGGCGATCGCACCCTGGCGACCATCGATGTGACGCAAAAGCCGGTGCCGTTCCTGGCCGTCGGCCGCGTGCTGCTGCGTGACCATCGCCTGGTGTGCTTCACCCTCGGTGGTGTGCTCAGCGCCGTGGTGTTCGGCCAGTTTACTGCCTACCTCTCGCAGTACCTGGTCACCACCACCAGCCCTGAATACACCTACACCGTCATCAGCGCCGTGCTCACCACCAACGCCGTGCTGGTGATCGCCTTGCAGTACGTGATTGGTCGACGTATTTCCCACCGTTACCTCAGCCAATGGCTGATCGCCGGCCTGGGCATGTTCATGCTGGGCTTGATTGGTTTTGCGCTGTCCACCAGCGTGCTCTGGTGGGTGCTGGCGATGGCGGTATTTACCGTGGGGGAAATCATCGTGTTTCCGGCCGAATACATGTTTATCGACCGGATCGCCCCGGACCACCTGCGCGGCATGTACTACGGGGCGCAGAACCTGTCAAACCTGGGGGCTGCGCTGGGGCCGGTGTTGTGCGGGCTGGTGCTGGCCAGCCTGCCGGCCCATTACATGTTCTACATGCTGGGGGCGTTCATCGTCGCGGGCGGGGTGTTCTATTTCATTGGTTCGTCGTTGAAGGCGCGTCTTCCAGCGTGACCTTGCCCATGTTGTTGCTTTGCAGTTCGTAGCGCAGTTCTTCCACCATCTTTTCCACGTCTTGCGGGGTCTGCAGCCGGTTGGTGCTGATCCCCGTCACCACCAGGTCCACCCGGCCGGTGTCGGCGTCGTAGACCTTGAGGGTCAGCGACGCATCCCGGCACAGGGTGAACTCGCATGTCAGCGGCGCGAGGCCTTCTTCGATGCAATTTCGCAGTTGAGAGAGCGTAAACATGTGGGTTCCTTCAGGGTGTCGTTTTACGACGGCACAGGTTGAAAGCCCTGTACTCACACCCTGAAGGTTAGGGATTGGAACTGCGCGGGATAAGGCGAATTCGCACTAACCGCACTAGTGCATTTGCACTTTTATCGGGTTTTCTTAACCCGCAGTTCACCGGCAAACAGCCCGCGTTCACGGGCCCAGACAATCGCTGCACTACGGCTATGCACCCCCAGTTTCGAGTACACCGTGGCCACATGGTTACGCACCGTGTTGGGCGCCAATTTCAGGCGTGAGGCGATCTCCTTGTCGGCCAGGCCCTCGCAGATCAGGCCGAGTACATCGCGCTCGCGGGCGGTCAGGTCGGTGAAGGCCACGTTCGGCAGGTTGGGGCTGTTGACGCTCTTGGCATTGGCCAGTTTCTCGATCAGGGTCTGGCTGAACCAGGACGCGTCCTGCATCACTTCCTCGATGGCCGCCACCAACTCCAGCTCCGAGCGCTTGCGTTCGGTGATGTTCATCATCACCAGCAGATAGCAGGGCACATCCTCAATGATCACCGTGTCTGCCGAGACCACGCAGTCGATGACCTCGTTGCCTTTCTTGCGCACCTTGAGGTCCTGGCCATCGAGGTTGCCGGCTTTCTCCAGGGTGGCGAACAACTGCGCGGCCGCCTCCTGGTTGTCGATGAAGTTGATGTCTTCGATGGATTTACCGATCAGCTCTTCGCTGGTGTACCCGGTAATGGTCATGAACGCTTCGTTGACATCCACCACCTGGCGGTTGGCGGCGCTGCACACCAAGGTGGGCACAGGCGTCAGGCGAAACGACTTGGCGAAGCGCTCTTCACTCTGGCGCAGGGCGATTTCGGCCTTGCGGCGTGGCTCCAGGTCGGTGAAGGAAAACAGCATGCAGTCTTCCTCGTTCATGTCCAGCGGCTGGCCGGCGACGATCACCAGTTTGCTGCCGCCTCCGGGCAGTTTCAGCTCGGCCTGCATCTGCGGGATGGTCGCGCCTTCCCCAAGGCGCTGAACGGCCAGCTCCCTGCGTTCGGCATGCTCCAGCACGTCCAGTTCATACACTGAACGGCCGATCACCTGGTCACGGGTGTAGCCGGTCATCTCCAGGAAGCCCTGGTTTACTTTGATATAGCGCAGGTCGCTCAGGCGGCAGATCACCGCCGGCGCCGGGTTGGCGTTGAAGGTTTTCTCGAAGCGCTGTTCGGCGCTGGCCCATTCGGTGGCGTCGCTGAGGATCAGCACCAGCAATTCAGGCGTGCCGTGGGAATCGCTGATGACCAGGCTGCGTAGGCGGTGCACCCAGGTTTTTTCTTCATCGGCGGTGGGCATGACCTCCACTACCACGTCACTGAATTCATCGCCTGCCGCCGCGCGGGCGAGGGGGTAATTCTCCAGGGGCAAGGGATGATTATTGCGATAGCGCAGGCTAAACCGTTCGGCGTATTCCTGGGTATTGGCACCCAGTGCCGTGACGTCCTCCACACCGTGCATGGCCAGCGCGGCTTCATTGGCCCAGAGAATGGTCTGGTCGACTTCGGCCAGGATGATCCCGTCGGACAGCCCGGAGATGATCTGCTGCAGTTGGCGGCGATTGGTTTCTTTGGCGAGGACATCCTGGGTCATGGTTTCTCCGGGTTTTAGGCGCATGGAAGTACGACAGCCCGGTGTCAGGATAGTGCAGGGTAATTGCGCGGCGTGGGGTGCGAATGCACCAGATGGCCTGGTGCCTTTGCGCGAGGATGAGCGGGTGTCTGGCTCGCCAGACTGAGACGGTCAATCACTGTAAAAGGATCGTGGTGGCCTGCACGGTGTACTGCTCAAGCGGGCGACGCGCTGAAACAATGGTTCGAGCGTGTGAAAGCCTCTGGTGAACCTGCGTTGAAGGCGGAGGATAGAGACGCGGTGGTCAACATCGTTGCCGCCCGTACCTGCAATAGCAAAGAGGAAGCGAGCCACATCGTCGACAATTACGCCAGGCTTATAAGCAGGCCATCCAAAAGGTCGATGAGCTGAAGCAACAGTCCACCAGGCGCATGACCGAAAGCATGGTCGACAAAAGATCGGGGCACAAAAACTCACACTAGTGCGCTGGCATAAGGGTTTTGGACACCGTCATCATTACGTCACACAAGCCCGCTTGACGGTAGAGCGGGCTTTTTTATTGGTGTGTCTCGTGTGTACAAAAAACGCATTGCCATTTGGCGGTGTGTAATATACACACCTAAGGGTGAGGCGATGAGAAGTCGAGAGGTGATTGACCTGCTGGTTGCGGATGGTTGGTTTGAGGTGGCGGTGAAGGGCAGTCATCATCAGTTCAAGCACCCCGTGAAGCGGGGAAGAGTCACCGTCCCTCATCCCAAGTCAGAGATTGCCAAGGGCACTCTGCACAGTATTCTCAAATCAGCCGGTCTCAAATAATTGCCTGCTGGATGAATTGGGCGAGCTCCCACGGGCTCGGTCAGAGGAGGAACAATGAAATTCCCAGTGGTAGTACACAAAGATGCTGATTCGGATTACAGCGTGACCGTCCCTGATGTGCCGGGGTGTTTCTCGGCGGGCGGGTCTTTTTCCGAAGCGCTGGACAATGTACGTGAGGCATTGGCTCTCCACCTCGAAGGCCTGGTTGCCGATCAGGAACAGCTTCCTCAGGCGCTGGAGGTTGATGCCCATTTGGGTAATCCGGATTTTGCCGGTGGTGTCTGGGCGATAGTCGACTTTGACCTCACGCCTTATCTGGGGAAATCAGTGCGGTTCAATGCCTCTCTGCCGGAACACCTCTTGCAGCGGATTGACGAGCGTGTGCAAAAGGATCATCGCTATGCATCGCGGTCAGGTTTTTTGGCGACGGCAGCGCTGCGTGAGCTCTCTGCGTAAGTAAGCACAAGCGAGCACTCTGTATCGGCTTATGGCGTGTTCAAGTCGGGCCGACGCTATATTTACGGGATTTTTGTGGGGGGCAGTACTAAAGCCACGGGGTCGCTGCGCAGCCCAACGGAAGCAAGCTCCCTCGCTTGAGCGACGCAAGCGCTTGGGATTCTCTCGGAAACGTCCTGCGAGTTAAAGGGAAATGTCACGGCTGCGACTGTTCCTGCACTTGCCAAACCCCACCGATTCTGGGAAAACCCCAGCCTTTACGCCTTCAACGAGAACCACCATGAGCCCCGACGAACTCCAGATCACCGATACTCGCCCAGGCACCGGTAAAGCCGTGGTCAAGGGCGCACTGATCACCACCCAGTACACCGGCACCCTGGAAGACGGTACGGTCTTCGATTCGTCCTGGGAGCGGGGCAAGCCGTTCCAGTGTGTGATCGGCACCGGGCGGGTGATCAAGGGCTGGGACCAGGGGTTGATGGGCATGCAGGTCGGCGGGGTGCGCAGGTTGTTTGTGCCGGCGCACCTGGCCTATGGCGAACGGTCGATGGGCGCGCATATCAAGCCCAACAGCAATCTGCGCTTTGAGATTGAGTTGTTGGAAGTGCTGACGCGGGACGATTAATTTCGCAAAAACCTGGCCCACCACCTCGTACGCAGCTGCCACCTCACATTCAAGCATCGGCGGCTTCAGGCTGGGGGTTCCTGAACCCTCCCTGAAGAATCTTCTTATTCACCATATGGAAACTTTCCTACGGTTTACTCTCCTTAAATCGGGGCGTAAGCTTCGCGCGTTTTCATCAATAGCGGAGACCCTCAGTGGGTACTTGTTCGAGTGACAGTTGTCGGCCGGTCTCGGTAACCGGCACATACTTGGCAAGATAACGCGCATTTTTTTCGATGCCGTTGTCTCGCCACCTAGCGAGAAGCGGCATCCCGACAGCGGCCAGTCCTGGCCCCTGTGCGATCCCTCTCATCGACGCTGACCAGCACCCGATTAGCCTCGGGATGCTACGGACGCGCCTGCCTTTTACGGCGGGCGGGCCGGGCTGACTGTGCCTACGAAGCGGGCGCGGTGGGGCAGGCAGTACCTGCACGACGGTTTTTTCCTCGCGCAGGAGTAACACACCATGAACCTCACTCTGTTGAAAGAGTTCTTCGCCGGCTTCCTGCGGACCCGGCATATCGCCCGGCATTTCCGTCGCCTGGCGATGCTCGAAACCGTCACCGATGCCAGCGTCAGCCGCGAAGTGCCGCCCACCCTGGCGCAAACCCTGGTGGTCGCGGCCAATAGCAGTGCCGTGCAATTGCTCGGTACGTTGGGCAGCCATACCGAGGGCTTGAGCAGCCTGGAAGCCGATGCCCTGCGCGTGCAATACGGCCTCAATGAAGTCGAGCACGAGCAGCCGCTGCCGTGGTGGGTGCACCTGTGGCATTGCTACAAGAACCCGTTCAACCTGCTGCTGACCTTGCTGGCGGTGATCTCCTGGCTGACCGAAGACATGAAGGCCGCCACGGTGATTTTCTCCATGGTGGTGCTCTCGACCCTGCTACGCTTCTGGCAGGAGGCCAAGTCCAACAAGGCCGCCGATGCCTTGAAAGCCATGGTGAGCAACACCGCCACGGTGCTGCGCCGCGATGATCCCAAGCGCGTCGAATTGCCCATCAAGCAGTTGGTGCCGGGCGACCTGATCGTGCTCTCTGCCGGGGACATGATCCCCGCCGACTGCCGCGTGCTCAGCGCCAAGGACCTGTTCGTCAGCCAGGCGGCGATGACCGGTGAATCGATGCCGGTGGAGAAGTTCGCCCAGCAGCGCGACACCAACACCCGCAACCCGCTGGACCTGGAGAACATCCTGTTCATGGGCACCAATGTGGTGTCCGGCGCCGCGACGGCGGTGATTCTGACCACCGGCAACAGCACCTATTTCGGTGCGCTGGCCCAACGCGTGACGGCCACCGACCGTGCGACCACCTCGTTCCAGCACGGCGTCAACAAGGTCAGCTGGCTGTTGATCCGCTTTATGTTCGTGATGGCACCGCTGGTGTTGTTCATCAACGGTTTCACCAAGGGCGACTGGACCGAAGCGCTGCTGTTCGCGCTGTCGATCGCCGTGGGCCTGACCCCGGAAATGCTGCCGATGATTGTCACGTCCACCCTGGCCAAGGGCGCGGTGTTCCTGTCGCGCAAGAAGGTCATCGTCAAGCGCCTGGATGCGATCCAGAACTTTGGCGCGATGGATGTGCTGTGCACCGACAAGACCGGCACCCTGACCCAGGACCGGATTTTCCTGGCGCGTCATGTGGATGTGTGGGGCGAAGAGTCTGACGATGTGCTGGAGATGGCTTACCTCAACAGCTACTACCAGACCGGCCTGAAAAACCTGCTGGACGTGGCGGTGCTGGAGCACGTGGAGGTGCATCGCGAACTGAAGGTCGGCACCGCGTTCCAGAAGGTGGATGAAATCCCGTTCGACTTCAACCGCCGCCGCATGTCGGTGGTGGTGGCCGAGCAGGACCGGCCGCATCTGCTGATCTGCAAAGGTGCGGTGGAGGAGATCCTCTCGGTGTGCAACAGCGTGCGTCATGGTGATGTCAACGAAGCGCTGACCGACGAGCTGCTGGCGCGCATTCGCCAGGTCACTGCCGCGTTCAACGAAGAAGGCCTGCGGGTGGTAGCCGTGGCTGCGCAACCGATGGCCCCGGGGCGCGACACTTACAGCCTGGCGGATGAAAACAACCTCACGCTGATCGGCTACGTCGCGTTCCTCGACCCGCCCAAGGAAAGCACTGCGCCCGCTCTCAAGGCGCTGAAAGCCCATGGTGTGGCGGTCAAAGTGCTGACCGGCGACAACGAGCTGGTCACCGCCAAGATCTGCCGCGAAGTGGGCTTGGAGCAACAGGGCCTGTTGATGGGCAACGACATCGAGGACATGACCGACGCCCAGTTGGCCAAGGCCGTGGAAACCACCAATGTGTTCGCCCGCCTGACGCCCAGCCACAAGGAACGCATCGTGCGCCTGCTCAAGGCCAACGGGCATGTGGTGGGCTTTATGGGGGACGGCATCAATGACGCGCCGGCGCTGCGGACGGCGGATATTGGGATTTCGGTGGACAGCGCGGTGGATATCGCCAAGGAAGCCGCCGACATCATCCTGCTGGAAAAGAGCCTGATGATCCTGGAGGAGGGCGTGCTGGAGGGCCGGCGCACCTTCGCCAATATGCTCAAGTACATCAAGATGACCGCCAGTTCCAACTTCGGCAACGTGTTCTCGGTGCTGGTGGCCAGTGCGTTTATCCCGTTCCTGCCGATGCTGCCGATGCACCTGCTGGTGCAAAACCTGCTGTATGACATCTCGCAGATCGCGATTCCGTTCGATAACGTCGACGAGGAAATGCTCGCCAAACCACAACGCTGGCAGCCAGGGGATGTGGGGCGCTTCATGCTGTTTTTCGGGCCGATCAGTTCGATTTTCGACATCACCACGTTCGCACTCATGTGGTATGTCTTCGATGCCAACACCCCTGACCACCAGACGCTGTTCCAGTCCGGCTGGTTCGTGGTGGGGCTGCTGACCCAGACGCTGATCGTGCACATGATCCGCACCCCGAAAATCCCGTTCCTGCAAAGCCGCGCGGCGATGCCGTTGATGGTGATGACCGCTGTGATCATGGCCGTGGGGATCTTCCTGCCGATGGGGCCGCTGGCGCATTACTTCAAATTGCAGGCGCTGCCGTCGCTGTACTTTGTGTTCCTGCCGGTGATCCTGCTGGCGTACATGGCGCTGACCCAGGCGGTGAAGGGCTACTACATCCGTAAGTTTGGCTGGCAATGAACAGGGACGGTTTCCCATGCAAGCAATCGACAACATCAACATCAACTCCCTGGTCGATACCCTGGTCAGCCTCACCGCTGCCTTTATCCTCGGTGGCTTGATCGGCTTCGAGCGCCAGTACCGCCAACGCACGGCGGGCCTGCGCACCAACGTACTGGTGGCGGTGGGCGCGGCGATTTTCGTTGACATGGCCAACCGCCTCGGCGGTGCGGAAGGCGCCGTGCGGGTGGTGGCGTATGTGGTATCGGGCATCGGCTTTCTGGGGGCCGGTGTGATCATGCGTGAAGAAGGCAATGTGCGCGGTCTCAACACCGCCGCCACGCTCTGGGCGTCGGCGGCGGTGGGGGCGTGCGCCGGTGCCGACCTGGTCCTCGAGGCGCTGTTGGGCACGCTGTTCGTGCTGGCGGCCAACACGCTGCTGCGGCCCATCGTCAATAACATCAACCGCCAACCCCTGGATGTGGTGTCGGCGGAGGTCACCAACATCCTCTATGTGATTGCCCGGCGTACCCAGCAAACCGCGGTATTGGCGTTGCTGGAAGCTGAACTGGCGCGCTGTAACTACCCGGCCAGCGATGTCGATGTACGACCGTTCGGCGCCGAGGAGGTTGAAATCGAAGCCACACTGGCGGTGACCTCGGTAGACGGTGACGAGTTGGACGCCCTGGTGGCACGTATTTCCCGGTCGACCCTGGTGGTACAGGCGTTCTGGAGCCCCAGCACCACCGAGTAGCTTCTGGAGGACTCTGAGGAAAAGTCCTACATTTAGTCGAGATTATCCCTTCATTTGAAAAAGCACGCGGTTGCTAAGGTTGCGCGCTTGCGCCTGTTCAGGAATTAAGGCGTGGCTTCACATGTTTACTGTGTTTTTCAAAAGGAGGGGCCTGTACTGCCTGAGGTGTTTGACCGAGTAATCAGTGCCGCTTGTCGGAACTGTTACTTTTCACAGGTAGTGGGGTCTCGCGTGATATGTAAGCGTACTGATCTTCCCAGGGGAGTCTTATGAGCAACAAAGCTTTAATCGTGGATGATCACCCTTTTATACGCGCCACCGTGAAGTATCTGTTGAAGCAGGAAGGCTTCGATACCATCTACGAAGCGGGGAACGGCGCTGACGCCATGCAGATTGCTCGTGAAGAACGTCCGGACCTGGTCATTCTCGACCTGGCGATGCCCAAGCTCGGTGGGTTGGAGGTGATCAGCCGGATCAAGGCACTGGAGTTGCCCTGCAGGATCCTGGTGCTGACCTCGTATCTGGCGGTGTTTTTTTCCACTCGCTGCATGCGCGCCGGGGCGATGGGGTTTGTCGCCAAGACCGGTGAGCTGGATGAGCTGCAAAAGGCGATCAGGGCGATCAGGTCCGGCTACAGTTGCTTCCCCAGCCTGCCCACCAGTTCGGTGCGTCGCGACGACCTGCAATCGACCGAGCAGGAGTTGGTGGAGGCGCTATCCGATCGCGAATTGACCGTCCTGCAAAAGCTGGCGCTGGGCCTGGGCAACAAGGATATTGCCGACGACATGCTGTTGAGCCACAAGACTATCAGTACCTACAAGACGCGGCTCAAGGAGAAGTTGCGTATGTCGTCGGTGGTGCATCTGTCCAAGTTCGCCCAGCGCAATCATCTGATCTGAAATGGTCACCTCCCGGCGTGTGAAACGCGCGGCCATCCTGCTGATGGGGCTGTTGCCGTGGGCGGTGATGGCCCTGGAGGAACCGCACGATCTGAAACTTCTGGGCCACTCCACCCTTGAAAACTCTTCCCTGGTGTTGGACGAAGCCGACTGGCGCTGGTTGCGCGAGCGCCGCACACTCACGATGGGGGTGTCGGCGCCCGACTACGCGCCCTTTGACCTGAGTAACAACCAGGAGCTTGAAGGCATCACGGCCGATTTTGCGGCACTGGTTGCCCAGGCGCTGAATATCACCATCGACGTGAAGCGCTACGACACCCGCGATGAGGTGATCGACGCGCTCAAGGCGGGCGCAGTGGATTTCGTGGGGTCGGCCAACGGGTTCGAGGCGGCCGACCCGGAGTTGGTGCTGTCCCGATCCTACGCCAACGACCAACCCGCATTGGTGACGCGTGCGGGAGAAAACCAGGCGCTGAAGGCTGACCTTTCAGGCAAGCGCCTGGCGATGCTCTACCACTATATGCAGCCTGAGGCCGTCCAGGCCTTTTACCCCGATGCGCAATTGCTCTTGTTTGCCTCGACCTTCGAAGCGCTTGGTGCCGTTGCGTTCGGCCAGGCGGATGTGTACCTGGGTGACGCCATCAGCACCCGCTATCTGATCAACAAGAACTACCTTAATAACGTGCGTATGGCGGATTTTTCCGCATTGGAGGTCAACCCTTTCGGGTTTGCATTCGCCAAGGACAATACCCGCCTGTTGGGCATCATCAACACCGCGCTGGCTGCCGTTACGGCCAGCGAGCAAATGGAAATCCTGCGCCGTTGGAGTGCCGGTGGCAGCGGATTCCTGGAGGCGGAGCAACTGCGCTTGAGCGCAAGTGAACAGCGCTGGCTGGAGAAGCATCCGCGGGTGAAAGTGGCGGTGCTCGACAAGTTCGTGCCGTTGTCTTTTTTCAACGAACAAGCGCAATTCGAAGGGTTGAGCGCCGAGGTGCTGTCGCGCATCAGTTTGCGCACAGGTTTGAAGTTTGACGTGGAGCGGGGCAGTTCGCTGCCCCGGCAAATTGAACAGGCCAGTACCGGTCGCGTGGACATGCTGGCGGTCGTCACGCCGAGTGTCGAGCGGTCTGAAAAGATCCGTTTTACTCGCCCTTATCTGTCCAGTCCTTATGTGTTGGTGGTGCGCACCCACGACGAGCATCTGGTGACCCTGGAAGATATGCCAGGCAAACGCATGGCGCTTATTCGCGGCAACAGCCTGGCCGCGCAAATCAGCCGGGACTACCCAGGCATCGGGTTTGTCGACGTGGAGAACCCGGAGCAGGCCATGGAATTGGTGGTCAACGGCAGTGTCGATGCGACCGCGGTTTCACTGATCAGCGCGCGCTACATGATCGCCCGTAATTACCGCAAGCGGCTACGCATCACCAGCACTATCGGGAGCGAGCCTGCGCGCGTGACCTTTGGGGTCAACCGCAGCCAACTGGAGCTGTACTCGATCCTCGACAAGGCGTTGTTGAGCATTACGCCAGAAGAAATGGACGAGCTGACCAACCATTGGCGCAGCGAGATCATCATCGAGGACAACTACTGGACACGTCACCGCAACATCATCCTCCAGGGGTTTGGCTTGGCCGCGCTGCTGCTGCTGGTCACCCTGGGATGGGTGTTCTACCTGCGCAGCCTGATTCGCAAGCGCGCCCAGGCCGAACGTGCGTTGAGCGACCAGATGCGGTTCATGAGTGTGTTGATCGACGGCACGCCGCACCCGATCTATGTGCGCGATCGCCTGGGCCGCCTGATGGCCTGCAATAACGCCTACCTGGATGTGTTCGGCTTCAAGTTGGAAGACGTCATCGGTAAGACCGTGGTGGAAACCGACACGGGTAACGCGCCCCAGGCCCAGTCGTTCCATGCCGACTATTTGCGTTTGATGGAGTTGGGCGAGCCGCAGGTTCATGACCGTGTGCTCAAGGTGCCCGGCGGCGAGGTGTTGACCATCTACCAATGGATGCTCCCGTACCGTGACAGCAATGGCAGCGTCGTGGGCATGATCGCCGGCTGGGTGGATGTCAGCGAGCGCCAGCGCTTGCTGGGGCAGTTGCAGGTGGCCAAGGAGGAGGCCGACACTGCAAACCGTGCCAAGACCACTTTCCTGGCGACCATGAGCCATGAGATTCGCACGCCCATGAATGCGGTGATCGGCATGATCGAACTGGCCCTGAAGAACGCCGAGCAGGGCGTGGCTGACCGCGATGCGTTGGAGGTTGCGTCGGTTGCGTCCCGGAGCATGCTGGAGTTGATCGGCGATATTCTCGACATTGCGCGAATCGAATCCGGCCACCTGTCCCTGAGCCTGGAGCCGGCCAATCTGTACGAACTGCTGGCCTCAGTGGCGCGGGTGTTCGAGGGGCTGGCGCGGGACAAGGGCCTGGTGCTGCAGGTGGAGCTCGACCCGTTGATCGACCGGCCGGTGCTGGTTGACCCGCTGCGCTTCAAGCAGGTGGTGTCCAATGTGTTGGGTAACGCGATCAAGTTCACCGCCTCGGGCCAGGTGCGCCTGGGCGCCCAGGGTGCACCGGTGTTGGCCGACGACCAGTTGCACCTGCGGTTGTGGGTGGAGGATACGGGTATTGGCATCAGTGCCGAAGATCAGCAGCGTTTGTTCAACCCCTTTATCCAGGGCAGCAACAACGAACAGCCGGCGCGAAGCGGATCGGGCCTGGGGTTGGTGATCAGTCGCAACCTGTGCGAGATGATGGGCGGTCAATTGCACTTGAGCAGTGTGCTGGGCAAGGGCACGCGGGTGGATGTGACGTTGACGTTGGCGCTGACCTCGGCCGTGCCAGCCAATGTACCGGTCCCGCATGTTCCGCCAGCGCTCGGGTTGAATATCCTGGTGGTGGATGACTACCCGGCCAACCGCTTGTTGCTGGCTCGACAGCTGAGTTTCCTGGGGCATCGCATCACCTTGGCCGAGGACGGCGCCCAAGGATTGTCACTGTGGCAGGCCGGGCATTTTGACGGCGTGATCACCGATTGCAATATGCCCTTCAAGGACGGGTATGCATTGGCGCGTGATATTCGCGCACAGGAACGCCAGCGTGGGCTGGCGCCGTGCCTGATCCTCGGGTTCACCGCCAATGCCTTGTCGCAGGAAGCCGAACGCTGCCGGCAAGCAGGCATGGACGGTTGCCTGTTCAAGCCGACCGGGCTTGAGGACTTGCGCCTGGCCTTGGCATCACGGACCGCTGGCGCGCTAACGGATGAAGTGGAAGTGGCGTTTGATTTAAGTTCACTGATCATGCTGACGCAGGGTGATAAGGATGCTCTCAACGAGCTGCTGACGCCGTTGCTCAAGAGCCTCGAGGAAGACCGTGCGCTGTTGCCGTCCCTGAAATCGCCGGCTGATTTCGCCAAGCTCCATGACTTGGCTCACCGCGTTAAAGGGGGCGCGCGCATGGTCAAGGCTCAGGTGTTGATCACGTGCTGCGAGACATTGGAAAGCGTGTGTGAGCGGCATGACAGCGATGCATCGGACGCTGCGGTAGAGGCGGTTGCTTCGGCCATCGAACAGTTGCATCACAGCCTGGGCCGGTATGGCAATCAGGCTTGACTGCGGGAGCTGGCCATTCGGTTGATTTGGGAGAACTCCTACGCGAAGGGGGAACATGCCTGATTTTGTCTTCGGTATATGTCTGGAAAATGGGCCTCGCTCACTGACGAGCGCTGCCTGCCCAGGGGTTTGCCATGCCGAACAAAGCACTGACCATCCTGATTGCCGATGAACAGCACCTGCAACGGTTGTACATCGAAAAAATGCTCAATCAGTTGGGGTACCACCGGATCGTGCCGGTACAAACCTTCGAGGAAGTCCAGATACTCACGGCCATCCCGGCCGAACCCTTCGACGTGCTGATCATCAATGCGGGGCTGACGGCCCAGGCCCGTGGGCCCCAGCCCCAGGTGCGCCATGTATTGGTCTACGATCACCTGGATGTGGGCGCGCATCCAGGCGTAACGCCGGCGGTGCTGGTGCGGCTGCCCGGCGTGCCGGACAACGTCAATCTCGAACACTTCATGGACATCATCGACCCACCCGAGGCCACTGCCGGCCTGCGGGTGTTGCCATGGCTGCGCGAGTTATCCCGCACACCGGTGGCGGGGGTTTAGTCCCACTTCGGCGCGATGCCCTTGGGGCTGGTCAAGCGCTGGCCCCGTTCCAGCCCGGCAATGTGCGCCATGTCAGCAGCGCTCAAGGTCAGTTGCAGGGCCTTGAGGTTGCTTTGCAGGTTGGCACGCTTGGTTGAGGACGGGATGACCGCATAGCCCGATTGCATGGCCCAGGCCAGGGTCACTTGCGCCGGGGTAGCCTGATGGCGCTCGGCGATCTGCTGGATCACCGGGTCCTTGAGCACTTCACCGTAGGCCAGGGTCATGTATGAGGTGATCTGGATACCGTTGGCGGTGGCGAAATCCACAACCTGCCGGTTTTGCAGATAAGGGTGCAATTCGATCTGGTTGGTGGCGATGTGCTCGGCACCCACGGCTGCGATGGCCTGCTTCATCAGGGCGATGGTGAAGTTGGAAACACCGATCTGGCGTGTCAGGCCCAGGCGTTTGGCTTCCAGCAACTGCTCCATGAATTCGGTGACGGGCACCTGGTCTTCCGGCGATGGCCAGTGGATCAGGGTCAGGTCCAGGTAATCGGTCTCGAGCTTGCGCAGGCTTTCCTTGAGGCTTGGGATCAGTTGGCCTTCAGCAAGGTTGGCAATCCAGATCTTGCTGGTGATAAACAACTCGTCCCGCGGGATGCCGCTGGCGGCGATGGTCCGGCCAACGTCTGCTTCATTTTCGTAGATCTGCGCGGTGTCGATGACACGGTAGCCCAGTTCCAGGCCGGTGCTGACGGAATCGATCACCACCTGGCCTTGCAGGCGAAAGGTGCCGAGGCCGAAGGCAGGGACTTTTGGCGTGAGGGTAGACATCGGTAACTCCAATAGGGCCGTAGGCAATGGCGTTGAGTATCCCCTCGTCGTTGCTTCGGAAACACCGTCGACGCCGAAAAGGACTCTTGCCTGCACGTCACGAATGGCCTGTGGGCCGCAGGTTCTCATGAGGCGCTGTACCTGCGGCAGCAGCGCCTCGATCGATCAGCCTTAAGCGCGCAGGCGCTCGGCAGCCGCACGCAGCAACTGCTCGGTGGCGGTCCAGCCCAGGCAGCCATCGGTCACCGACACCCCGTATTTCATCGACGGGCTCAATGGCTGGCAGCCTTCGAACAAATGGCTTTCGAGCATCATGCCGATCAGCGAGGTATCGCCCTGCAAGCGTTGCTCCAGCACATCGTTGAACACGGCCGGTTGGCGCAGCGGGTCCTTGTTGCTGTTGGCATGGCTGCAGTCGACCATGATCCGCGGGGTGACCTTGGACTTGGCCAGGTCGTGTCTTACCCGCGCCACGCTCTGCACATCGTAGTTCGGCCCGTGATGCCCGCCGCGCAGCACCAGGTGGGTGTCGGGGTTGCCCGGGGTCTGGATGATCGCCGGATGGCCCTGGCTGTCGACGCCGAAGTGGCGGTGCGGGTGGGACGCCGAGCGCATGGCGTCACAGGCAATCGCGACGCCGCCATCGGTGCCGTTCTTGAAACCCACGGGCATGCCCAGGCCGCTGGCCATCTCGCGGTGGATCTGCGACTCGGTGGTACGCGCGCCAATCGCCACCCAACTGAGCAGGTCATCGAAGTAACCGGCGGCCATGGGTTGCAGCAACTCGGTGGCGACCGGCAGGCCCAGGCGCAGCATTTCGCGCATCAGCTCGCGGGACAGGGTCAGGCCGGCGGCCATGTCATCGCTGCCATCCAGGCGAGGGTCGTAGGCCAGGCCTTTCCAGCCGATCGTCGTGCGGGGTTTTTCGACGTAGGCGCGGATCACCAGCAGCATCTGGTCGCCGACGTCGAGGGCCAGCTTCTTCAGGTTGCGGGCGTATTCCATGGCCGATTCCGGGTCATGGATCGAGCACGGACCGACAATGACCAGCAAGCGTGAATCTTCGCCATTGAGGATGGCGCGCACGGCTTGGCGGTGGGCGTGGATCTGTTCGTTGAGGAAGGGGCTGAGGGGCAACTGGTGCTTGAGCTCAAGCGAGCTGGGCAGGCGCTGGGTCAGGGCTTCATTGGCACTGTTCAAGGCAGAGAGGGGCAGAGCGGCGACGGAGGAGTTCATATTCAAGGTTTCCTGGGCAAGCGGCGGGCTATTCCCGCGCGCTCGGCCTACTGGGGTGTTCGACAATTCGCCGTATCGGCGATGTGTGTTGGTTTGCCACCGATAGGTGACCGATCGGAGGCGGCAGGCTGTCCCGAGCGGAGCTGGCTAAATCGCCAGGCAGTGCACAGGTCGTAGCGGTAATAGGTGGCGTAGTTCATGTCGTGATTCCCTTAAGTGTTCTTGATCAAGTTGAAAGGTTTATGGAGACCTGAAAAAACAAAACCCCCGGTCGGGGAGCCGACCGGGGGTTAGATTTCTCTGGTAGGCGACCCCTTGGTAAGTGGGCGCCGATTTCAGGTATCAGGCGCGCCAGTGGCTAAACCAATACCCAAAATAAAAGCTGACCAGTGCGCTCGAACCGTTCACGCGGGTAGCCGACACCGAGCGCTGGGCGCTGGCAGCAAGGCAAACCTGAGTGTGGGTGAGTTGCAACATGGTGTGTCTCCAAATGTATGGAGGGAGCTTACTCGAGGCACGCAGGCAGATTCAATCAGTAATTTCTATTGCGGTGGGGGACTTACGACTATGGGGGGAGTGCCGATATGCTGTTTGCACTTTGATACTGATTGCTTGGACGCGACCATGACTGCCTTCACCCTTGCTGCTGCTCAATCCATTTCCATCGCGGGCGATGTCCCGGCCAATATTGAACGGCACCTCGCATTTATGCGCACGGCGGCGGAACAGGGTGTGCAATTACTGGTGTTCCCCGAGTTGTCGTTGACGGGGTATGAGCCGTCGCTGGCCGCTGAATTAGCGATTGCACCAGAGGACAAGGTGCTGGCCCCCCTGCGCGAGATGGCGTGTGAGCTGCGAATGACGGCGGTGGTGGGAATGCCGATCCGACTGACGCCAGAGGCGGGCGTGCTGATCGGTGCGTTGGTGCTCGGAGCGGATGGCTCCCTGGCGGTCTACACCAAGCAGCATCTGCATGCCGGCGAAGAGGCTGTGTTTGTCCCAGGGCAGGGCGGTGCGGTCCTTGAACGTGGGGATGAGCGGATTGCGCTGGCGGTGTGCGCAGATTTTTCCCAGGCCAGCCATCCCCGTGCCGCGGCGCGAGCGGGCGCCACGGTGTATGCCGCCGGGGTGTTGATCAGTGAGGGCGGCTACGCCACGGACAGTGCGCTGCTCCAAGGCTATGCCGTTGAACATGGCCTGCTGGTGTTGATGGCCAATCATGGCGGCCCATCGGGTGGCTGGGCCTGCGCCGGTCGCAGTGCGATCTGGGCCGCCAATGGCCGTTTGCTTGCTGCTGTACCTGGCGTGGGGGATGCGTTGCTGATTGCCCGTCGCGATGGCGGGAGTTGGGTCAGCCACGTGACGGCTCTCTAATGGCTTTTCACCTGCGCGCTGCAACGGACCAGGACCTGCCCTTTGCGCGGAAGTTGACCCACGAGGCCATGGCCCGCTACTACGTGCAGTACGGGTTGTGGTGGTCCAACGAAGGCTTTGATACGGCCTGGGCCGGTCGGGAAAACTGGCTGATTTGCCGAGACGACAGGGTCTTGGGTTTTATCAGCCTGAGCCGCGACAGCCGGGCCCTCTATATTCGCGAGTTGCATCTGCTCGAGGCGTATCGCGGGTTGGGCGCGGGTGGCTGGGTGTTGGAGCAGATGGCGCTCAAGGCGCAAACGTTGGGACTGTTGCGTTTGACCGTATTCAAGACCAACCCGGCCAGGAGGCTCTATCAGCGCATGGGGCTCAGCATCGTAGGTGAAGAAGACTACTTCTGGCGTATGGAGCGTGTTTGTCGCTCAAGCTAAAACGTGCACCCACTCCTTATAAGCGCATACTGGCCTCAGGCGCCGACTTCCTGATCGTTGTTCAGGTCTCCCGTCTCAGCAAGGATGATCCCTTCTTTCATGCCCAAAAGGACCGCTACCTTATGGGCTTCCCCACGCCGTCCCTTTTTGCGCCCAGCGAGCACTTGATAGGTGGTTGCCGGATCTACGCCATGTTCACGGGCGAACGCTTGAACTGACTTTCCTTGATGTTCCAGCCAGGCCTTGGCTTGTGCAGCGGTACGGATTCCGGGCATAGTTCAAAACCGTTCAAGTTTGTTTAATAAGAGATGAATGTGTCACCTCTTGGGGTGTGCCAAATAGGATCATACATCCAAATGAGTGGAATCGGTTCGCGTTTACGGCAAGAAAGGGAGCGACTTGGCCTGTCGCAAAAAGTGTTTGGTGAAATCGGAGGCGTTGAAGCCAACGCACAAGGTAAATATGAAAGTGGAGGGCGTGCGCCTAAAGCGGATTACCTGTCTCGTGTCGCCGAAAGAGGCGTGGATGTGCTTTACGTGTTGACCGGCGCAGCCACGCCGATTCAATTGGAGAATCTGAGCCAGATTGAAGAAAAAGTCCTCGGGGACTATCGCGCAATGTTCAAGGAAGACCAGGCTGCGATCCGTCGCCTGACCTCGACGTTGGCCGAGCATTCGATTGCGATGAATGGAAAACCCAAGCCACAGCCCCAGGATTCCTGACCCTTCGCCCAGCAAATTGAGCCATCCGCCGCCCGGCGGTTGGCTGTCGCTCAATCAATCTCTCTCTATATGACGCGTGCTATTAGGTCTGTGCCTTGGTTTTTTGCTAAGGTGTTCAGCAACCTATAAGACCATTTCGCGAGGTGTCTGCTTGATTAGGGTGCTAGTAGTCGATGACCATGATCTCGTTCGTACAGGCATTACACGAATGCTGGCTGACATCGATGGCCTGCAAGTAGTCGGTCAGGCCGAGTCAGGCGAGGAATCCCTGATCAAGGCCCGGGAGTTGAAACCCGATGTGGTGTTGATGGACGTCAAGATGCCTGGCATCGGCGGTCTTGGCGCGACGACCAAATTGCTGCGCAGTCATCCGGACATCAAGGTCGTGGTGGTGACTGTGTGCGAGGAAGACCCGTTTCCGACACGTCTGCTGCAGGCTGGCGCTGCCGGCTACCTCACCAAAGGTGCGGGCCTGGCGGAAATGGTCCAGGCCATTCGCCTGGTGTTTGCCGGCCAGCGCTATATCAGCCCGCAGATCGCCCAGCAATTGGCTATCAAGTCCTTCCAGCCCACCAGCGACTCGCCGTTTGATGCGCTGTCGGAGCGGGAAATCCAGATTGCCCTGATGATCGTCGGTTGCCAGAAGGTACAGACGATCTCCGACAAGCTGTGCCTGTCGCCCAAGACCGTCAACACTTACCGCTATCGCATCTTCGAGAAGCTCGCCATCAGCAGTGATGTTGAATTGACCCTGCTCGCGGTGCGCCACGGCATGGTGGACGCCAGCGCCTGACATGACCACACCGTTTGATCCGAGTGCCTTTCTCTCAACCTGCAGTGGCCGCCCTGGCGTGTACCGCATGTTCGACAGCGAGGCGCGCCTGCTTTATGTCGGCAAAGCCAAAAACCTCAAGAGCCGTCTGGCGAGCTACTTTCGCAAGACCGGTCTCGCGCCGAAAACCGCCGCCCTGGTGGCCCGTATCGCCCAGGTCGAAACCACCATCACCGCCAACGAAACCGAAGCGCTGCTGCTTGAGCAGACGCTGATCAAGGAATGGCGGCCGCCCTACAACATTCTGCTGCGTGACGATAAATCCTATCCCTATGTGTTTTTATCCGACGGCAACTTCCCACGCCTGAGCATTCACCGTGGGGCGAAGAAAGCGAAGGGCAAGTACTTCGGGCCTTATCCCAGCGCCGGGGCCATTCGTGAAAGCCTGAGCCTGCTGCAAAAAACCTTTTTTGTGCGTCAGTGCGAGGACAGCTTCTATAAGAACCGCACCCGGCCCTGCCTCCAGTACCAGATCAAGCGCTGCAAGGCGCCCTGTGTGGGGTTGGTTGAGCCGGCGGAGTACGCCGAGGATGTACGCCATTCGGTGATGTTCCTCGAAGGGCGCAGCAATGCCCTCACCGATGAGCTTTCCACTGCCATGGAGCAGGCGGCCAGCACCCTGGATTTCGAACGGGCCGCCGAGCTGCGCGACCAGATTTCGCTGCTGCGCCGTGTCCAGGACCAGCAAAGCATGGAAGGCGGCACCGGCGACGTCGACGTGATCGCGGCCTTCGTCAATCCGGGCGGTGCCTGTGTGCACCTGATCAGCGTGCGCGGTGGGCGAGTGCTGGGCAGCAAGAACTTCTTTCCGCAGACCGGTATTGATGAGGAGGTCGCTGAAGTCATGGCCGCTTTCCTGGGCCAATACTACGTGAGCAGCCCCGAGCGCGACCTGCCGTCGGAGTTGATCGTCAATGTGGTGCACGAAGACTTCCCCGCGTTGATCGAAGCCATCCACGAATTGCGCGGCCGCGAGCTGGACATCAGCCACCGCGTGCGTGGCACCCGCGCACGCTGGCAGCAACTGGCGGTGACCAACGCCGAGCAAGCCCTGAGCGCGCGCCTGGCCAACCGGCAGCACGTCGCCGCCCGCTTTGACGCCCTGGCTGAGGTCCTTAACCTGGAAGAGCCGCCCCAGCGCCTGGAGTGCTACGACATCAGCCACTCCAGTGGCGAGGCCACGGTGGCATCCTGTGTGGTGTTCGGGCCGGAAGGGCCGATCAAGTCCGATTACCGGCGCTACAACATCGAAGGCGTCACCGCCGGCGATGACTACGCCGCCATGCATCAGGCCCTCACGCGCCGCTTCAGTAAGTTGAAGGATGGCGAGGGCAAGTTGCCGGATATCCTCCTGGTCGACGGCGGCAAGGGCCAGCTGTCCATGGCCCGCGACGTGCTCAATGAGCTGGCGGTGCCTGACCTGATCCTGTTGGGCGTGGCCAAGGGCACGACGCGCAAGGCGGGTTTCGAGACGTTGTACTTGAATGATGCCGCCCATGAGTTCACTTTGAAGGGCGACTCACCCGCGTTGCATTTGATTCAACAGATTCGCGACGAAGCCCACCGTTTCGCCATTACCGGCCACCGCGCCCGCCGTGGCAAAACCCGGCGAACCTCAACCCTGGAAGGGGTGGCAGGGGTAGGCCCGACGCGGCGTCGCGACTTGCTTAAACATTTTGGTGGCTTGCAGGAGCTGTCCCGTGCCAGCATTGACGAGATAGCCAAAGCACCCGGTATCAGTAAAAAGCTCGCTGAGCTGATTTATGCGAATCTGCATAGCGAATAGAATGCCTTTCCACCTCGTAGCCAGTTGTGCCGATGAATATCCCTAATCTGATCACCGTTCTACGCGTCCTGCTCATCCCTATTTTCATTTTGTTGTTCTATTTGCCGTACGAATGGAGTTATCTGGCTTCCAGTTCAGTGTTTGCCTTTGCCGCCGCCACCGACTGGCTCGACGGCTACCTGGCGCGCCGCCTGGAACAAAGCACGCCTTTCGGCGCGTTCCTCGACCCGGTGGCCGACAAGCTTATGGTGGCCGTCGCTTTGGTCCTCCTGGTGCAGGAACACGGCAACCTGTGGCTGACCCTGCCGGCAGCGGTCATCATCGGCCGCGAGATCGTCGTCTCGGCCCTGCGTGAATGGATGGCCGAAATCGGCGCCCGCGCCCACGTGGCCGTGTCCAACATGGGCAAATGGAAAACCGCCGCGCAAATGCTTGCGCTGGTCATTCTGCTGGCCAATCCGTCGGACTTCTCGTTCTGGGTCCTCACGGGTTATGCTTTGCTGCTGATCGCCGCGGGCCTGACCCTGTGGTCGATGCTCCAATATCTGCGCGCCGCCTGGCCGCATCTGCGCACCACCGTTGAAAAGAAATAAAACTTTTTTGAATCAAGGGGTTGACGGGTGCTGAGGATTCTATAGAATGCGCATCACCAAGCGGGAATAGCTCAGTTGGTAGAGCACGACCTTGCCAAGGTCGGGGTCGCGAGTTCGAGTCTCGTTTCCCGCTCCAAATATTGCGCTACAGAGTTCCATTGAATTCTGCAAGCGATTGAAATCAGGACCTTCGGGTCCTTTTTTCGTTCCGGCAAGAACCCCTGAAATCCAGCATAATCCAGTGTTTTTAAGTCCTGAATGAGAGTCTTGAATTCGGACGCACACTGAATCGGTTTACGTCGCTCTGTGCGTAATGCGTTAGAGCACACGGACTTTGATCGGCAACGCGATCATAACCTCTACCGCATCTGGAACCGGTTGTGTTCAGGGTCGTATTTCCTGCCACCTCTACGGGAAAGCGCATTCCAAAAGACAACGGCAAGGAGCGAACAGTACTACTCGGTTCGCAGATGCGGCCCGCGAGGCTCTGCCTTATCTGGGCGGCGAAGCATCTGACCAAAGGCTCTCTCCCGGACACCAAAAGCTCGTAAATACTCCGCCTAAGATGATTTCGTCAATACGTGTCTACCGCACGGTTACCTCTGATCGACTGCTTACTCATTCCAGTGAAAGGATCAGTCAAAGGTTTTCGTCGAGCTTAAAAATAATCGTTGGATAAATATGTACAAGTATAAAATCTGTGTACAGTTTTTTTCGTTCATGACGATATAGATGGCAAGGTGCCATGGATAGGGCCCGCAACATCTATGAGTCCAATCGTCATGACTATCTTCTTCAAAAGGCGCCGTGATCGTCGCGCTATTCAACAACTGGTAGCTGCAATCACTTGCGGAGTACCGCCACAAGTAGACGGGTGCGCTGAAAGCGCTGCAGTTCTTGGTGCTTGGAGGACTTTTGACTCACTTGATCGCGGCTCCAAGTCCCGTATATCCGAGCTTGAGCATGAATTGGAAGCAGCCCGTGAGCTGCTTCGCGAGGCCGCGTTGTCCGCTTCTGCGCATGAGGTCAGGTTTGATCTTGTGAACCGAGCCTCTAGCGAGGGGCTTTGGGATATGGAAGTAGTTGCCGGCGACCCCGTGAACCCTAAAAATCGCTTTTGGTGGTCTCAGCAACTACGAAACCTTCTGGGGTTCAGAGATGAGCGCGATTTCCCAAATGTTTTAGCCAGTTGGGCTGATCGCCTGCATCCGCAGGACAAGCAAGCCACTCTTGATGCTTTTGCCCGCCATCTGAACGATAAGTCCGGGCACACACCTTATAAAGTGAAAAATCGGCTCGCGATGAAAGACGGTTCATACCGTTGGTTCTATGCCCAAGGAGAAACTCTACGGGATGATCGCGGCATGCCTATACGTGTAGCTGGTTCTCTGCGTGATATCCATGATCAGCTTGAGCGTGACCAGGAGCACGACGTAATCATCACCAGATTTGAACTGGCCAGGGAGATGCTCTCGGACGGGTTGTGGGATATGGAAGTTATCTCGGGAGACCCGGTAAATCCAAAGAACCCTTTCTGGTGGTCTCCTCAGTTCCGGCGATTGCTCGGCTTTGAAACGGTGGAGGAGTTCCCGGATGTTTTGGATAGCTGGGCGTCCAGGCTGCATCCGGACGATAAGGAGCAAAGCCTCAACGCCTTTGGTGCTCACCTAAGCGACCGTTCTGGTAAAACGCCCTTTGACATCGAGTATCGCTTGAAGATGAAGAGCGGCGAGTATCGGTGGTTCAGAGCTAGAGGTCAGACTCGGCGCGACTCCTCCGGCTCACCGCTTCGGGTAGTAGGTGCCCTTGTGGATGTCCATTTGCAGCATGAGCAGGAGGCGTTACGACAGGCAGAGGTCAAGCATCAGCGGACGCTTGAGAACAACATTGCTCAATTATCGCAAATCGTTGGGACTATTCAGAGCATTGCGAGCCAGACAAACCTCTTGGCGCTCAACGCGGCAATTGAGGCGGCGCGCGCGGGCGAAGCGGGCCGTGGCTTTGCGGTCGTTGCAGACGAAGTTCGCAAGCTCGCAACTCGCACGACTGAAGCAACAGAACAAGCTGCCGGGATGATTGCTCGCTAAGTACGGTTCCGGTGAAGCTCCTCGGGCGCGACGTTTGCCCATACGCTCTCTGCCTCGGTACCTGCTGTCTAACTCGCGAGGCCCACTGTGAAGCATACGCACGGCCATGATAGCCATGAGCTATCATGGCCGTGCGTATTACTAACTAGATGACCATTCTGCGTCTACGTATCGTAGAGGCATTAAGCGTAATGGGCCGGTAGCACCGTTCGCGTCTTCCAAATCAACACAGGCCTGTACAGGTCATGTTTCCGAGATCTCCATGAAGAAAACGCTTTCGTTGGCCACACGCATAGGGCTTAGTTTCGCGGCCATCCTGGCGCTGCTCATATTGATAACCACCATCGGCATTCACCGCGTCGCGTTCATTGACTCCACCTTGGGCGACGTAAGCGAAAATGCCGCAAAGGTGCAGCGCTACGCAATCAATTTCCGAGGCAGTGTCCATAACCGTGCCATCGCTATTCGGGATGCCGTGCTGGTAACGACTGATTTGGATTTGGCAAAACACTTATCGGAAGTCTCAGCCTTGGAAAAGGCCTACTCTGACTCGGCAGCTCCAATGGATCAGTTGTTCAAGGGCGCAAGCGTAACTGGCGAGGAGGTTCGATTACTGAGCGCTATCAAGGACATCGAACAACAAACCCTTAACTCCACCAGGGCGGTAATCTCCTTGCGCCAGGCGGGTGACATACCAGGGGCTCAGGCGCTGCTGATGCGTCAAACGTCTTTGGATTACAGTGAGTGGCTCAAGCGCGTCAATGCATTGATCGACTACGAGGAAGTATCAATCAAGGCGAAGTTGGGCGCAGTGCAGGCAACCGCCAGCCAGTTCAGTATGCTGATGCTTATCGCGACAGGTATTGCCCTGCTGCTGAGCATCACGTTGTCGGCTGTACTTATTCGCTTTGTTAAATCCACGCTGGGTGCTGAGCCCACAGACGTTGCATTGGCCATCGAGCGACTGGCAGCTGGTGATCTGAATCAAACGATTTCCACAGAGTATCCCGGCAGTGTCATGGGCGTCCTGAAAGACACGCTGGGCCATCTCGCAGAGACCATTCGTCAAGTACGCAAGGCGGCCCAAGAAGTCAATTACTCGGCCACCCAGTTGTCTGCCGCATCATCGGCTAATAATGAGCAGACCAGCTTGCAAAACCGCGAAGCCGAGCAGGTAGCCGCAGCCATCATGCAAATGGCGGCGACGGTTAATGAAGTATCCGGGTATGCCGCGCAGGCAGCTGATGCCTCCCGGTTGGCTGATACTGACGTGGGAAGTGGGAACAAATTGGTTGCAAGCACCACGGTTGCTATCGAACAGCTGGCATTAACCCTCGAGCAAACGACTGCTACCGTGAACCAGGTGTCCAAACATAGTGAAAATATTGCGTCAGTGATCGACGTAATCAACTCCATCGCCTCGCAAACCAATTTGCTTGCTTTGAACGCAGCTATCGAGGCTGCTAGAGCTGGCGAGCACGGGCGTGGATTTGCGGTGGTAGCTGACGAAGTACGTTCTTTGGCCAACCGGACACAGCAGTCGACCGAAGAAATTCGAGAGATGATCAGTACGTTGCAATCGGGTACCGAAACAGCATCTCAAACCATGCGCGATAGTTGTGAGCTGGCGAGCCAAACGGTCACACAAACACGCAGTGCGCAGGAGGCGTTGGCAAGGATCAGTGAGCAGGTTGCCGCTATCAGTCATATGAACGCCCAGATCGCGAGTGCCTCCGTGCAGCAGAGTAGCGTGACCGACGAGGTCGCTGAAAACATCAACCGCATTCATGGCTCGACGGTTGAGTCGGCCAATGGCGCGCGCCAAGTGGCAGCATCCAGCATCGAGCTATCAGATTTAGCGGATCGTCTTACCGCTAAAGTGGCGTTCTTCTCTGCGGCTTAGTGGATTCGACAGCTTTTCACAGCCGGACTGACGTTTATGCGCGACCGCTGGGCTACTCAGCAGGATGCTTCGACAAGAAGTAATAAATATCAACTGCACTGGACTTGTCAGCGACGTGTTGACGTCTCAGTGAGTCCCCGGATACCGAGTCTCCATCACAATCGACAACGCATCCGGGCGCCAGAATTCCTGGTCGAATTCCACCGGCCGGTTGTCCTCACCGAAATTCAAACGCTCCAGGTACACACTGGTGGAACCCGGCGACAGTTGTAGCAGCTCGGCCTGTTCTTCATTCACCGTGCCGATGTGCATCTCCAGCTCGCAGCGGGATTGCACCCGTGCAAACCGCTCGCGCAGCAGTTGGGTCAGCGAGGTATTGAGGTCGGCTTCCAGCAGGCCTGGGCACCAGCTGGCCAGCAGCGCGTTGAATTCCAGCAGCACCGGGCGACGATCGATCCAGCGGCGGCGTTGCAGGAAAAACACCGGTTCATCCACCGAAGCCAAACCCATGCGCTTGGCCAGCCACGGGCCAGCCGGGCGCAGTTCGGCGTGCAGGCACTCGGTGCGCGGTGTGCGACCCTGGGCACTGACGTAATCCATAAAACCGCTGATGCGCGTCGGGTCGTAGCGGATACGCTGCGGGCTGACAAACCAGCCCCGGCGATTTTCCCGATACACCAGGCCCTCTGCTTCCAGCTGCTGCAGGGCCTGGCGCAAGGTGACGCGGGTGCAGCCGAAGCGTTCGATCATGTCCCGCTCGGAGGGGAATTTCTCGTCGGCCTGGGGCCTACCTGCGGCGATGTCGCTGGCGATCTGTTCGCGGATACGCTGGTAGTGCGGGGAAATAGGGTCGAAAGGCATCCTGGGGTTCCGTGTGCAGGCATGGCGTGGGGGTGACTCTACCGTTCCTGTTGGTGCAGGTCACCTGGTCCCACGCAGGCTTCAGGCAAAGCGGAACGACGCGCCATGGGCCGAGCTTGGCAGGCGATCGCTGCCATCGACGCTGAGGCGCGAGCGCAGTGTGCCGCTTTGCGCGTTGGTGCGGTACAGCCCGCGTTTTTGCAGGGCCGGGATCACCAGTTCGACGAAGTCATTCAACGAACCTGGGCTGATCAGCGGGTTGAGCATGTAGCCGCTGGTGCCGGAGATGCGTGCGTGCTCCTCGATCTTTTCTGCGATCTGCTCCGGGGTGCCCACCAGGATCAGGTCGCTGCCACGGGTGACATTGGCAAAGCGTTGGCGCACCTCGCCTGCGGTCAACGGTTTGCCGCTGCCATCGGGTCGCATCACGTAGGAGGTCATGCCTTCGGTGTGGGTCGACAGCGCTTCGTTGTCGGCGTAGCGGTTGATGTCGATGCCGGTGTCGCCGGCATAGCTCACCAACTGTGCTTGCAGGTGATAGTTGCTTTGCAGGGTGTCGTATTTTTTCTGTGCCTCGATGGCGGTGGGAGCGGTGACGATGCGCAGCACGGTCAGCGACTTCACATCGGCGGCCTGACGGCCACGGGCCTCGGCCTGGCGCCAGATATCTTCAAGGCCCTGGCGGATATCCAGCGGGTTGGACTTGGCGATAAACACCAGTTCCGCGTGCTTGGCCGCGAACTCCCGGCCCCGTGCCGACCAGCCGGCCTGGATCAGCAACGGCGTGCGCTGTGGCGATGGCGAGCTGAGGTGCGGGCCGGCGACGCGGTAATGTTCACCCGCGTGCTGGATCGGGCGCACCCGCGCGCCATTGGCATAGGTCTGCGAGCGTTTGTCGGCAACCACGGCGTCATCCGCCCAGCTGCCTTCCCAGAGCTTGTAGACCACCTCCAGGAATTCTTCGGCGCGCTCATAGCGGTCATCGTGCTTGATCATCTGCTCCAGGCCGAAATTGCGCGCGGCGCTGGACAGGTACGAGGTGACGATGTTCCAGCCGATGCGCCCATCGGACAAATGATCCAGCGTACTGAAGCGTCGGGCGTGGGTGAACGGGTGCTCGTAGCTGGTGGTGACGGTGACGCCAAACGCGAGTTTTTCGGTGAGGGCCACCAGCGCCGGAATGATCGTCAGCGGGTCGTTGGCGGGGGCTTCGACGGCCCATTTCAATGCCATCGCTTCAGAGCCGCCAAAGACGTCGTAAAAGCCCAGCACATCGCCGAAGAACATCAGGTCCAGGTTAGCTTCATCCGCCGTGCGGGCCAGGTTCGACCAGTATTTGAGAGTGTTGATGTTCAGCCGTTCATCCGCCGGGTGGGTCCACAGGCTGGGCGCGCCGCCGCAGCCGACACTGGCTTGTTCATAAAGGCCGAATAACAGCGGGGTGGGATCGGACATGGTGCTTCCTGCGGGCAAAAAGGTTGGGGGACACGCGGGGGGGGCGGGTCTGCTGCCTAAGAACAGCCGGGCGTTTGTTTATATTTAAACGTGATAAACGCTTTGTGTTTAATGATATTAAACGCTGTGAACCGACACTTTGGTTATATGCTCCTGCTGCTGCAGGTCACGTTGCCAGGCACGCAAACCGTAGGCGGCCAGCAGCACAAAACCGGCATACAGCGCAGCGGTCAGTTGCAGGTCCTTGTACAGGAACAAGCCCACATAGGCCGCGTCCAGCATGATCCACAGCCACCAACTGACCACGTACTTGCGCGCCGCCCATAGGCTGGCGACCAGGCTGAAGGCCGTGAGCAGCGAATCCAGCCAGGGCAGGGCGGCGTCGGTGAAGTGGTGCATCACCGCACCCAGGGCCACGGCTCCGATCACGCCCGCGAGCACGTGCCGCCACGCTTCCTTAAGCGGCAGGCGTTCCACCCGCACCTTGCCGGCATTAACGCGGCCGGTGCTCCAGCGCCACCATCCATAGCCTTGCAGCACGGCAAAGACCAGTTGCAGGAGCATGTCCGAATACAGCTTCACATCGAAGAAGATCCAGGCATACAACAACACCGCGACCACGCTGACGGGCCAGCACCAGCGCACCCGTTGTGCGGTGAGCCAGACCCCGACGATGTTGAAGAGTACGGCGACGATTTCGAGTGGCGACATAGGGTTCTCTCAAAAACCAATTTTCCAGGTGCAACGCCTGTTGCTTGAGCTGGCGCTTGCGTTGGTCGGCCAGGGTAACGCTCGGCCTTAAAAATTGACGGTGGCCGACAGCCGCGCCGTGCGCGGCGCACCCAGGAACAGGTAGCCGTCGCCTGCGGATTCACCCACATCGCGCCAGTAGCGTTTGTCGAACAGGTTGTCGACAGTCAGGCGCAGCACAGTGGCGTAATCGCCCACCTTGGTGCTGTAGCGACCGCCCACATCGAACACCGCGTAGTCGTCGACCTTCACCGTAGCTTCGCGGTTGGCGTATTTGCTCGCGCTGTATTGCACCCCGCCGAGCAAGGCCAGGCCAGGGACGCCGGGAATGCTGTAGTCGCCGTGCAAGCTGGCGCGCAGCTTGGGCACGTTGATTGCCTGGTGGCCGTCATAGTCATCGGTGCCGCTGCCACTGACCCGGGCGCGGATCGCTGCAACGCTGGCTGACACTTGCAGGTCGGAAGTCAGGTGGCCGTTGGCGGACAATTCGAGGCCCACATTTTTCTGCTTGCCTTGCTGCACGAAGGTGATGGTGCCGTCGTCGTTCGGTCGGTTGTATTGCAAATCCTGGGTGATCTGGAACAGCGCCGCGGTCAGGCTCAGGCGCTGGAAGTCACGCTTGACCCCCACCTCCAGCTGGCGCGAGGTGGTCGGCGGCAGCACCTCGTCGGCGTTGCTGCTGAACCACGCGGCCTCGCCACCCAGGGACAGGCCCTTGCTGTAGCTGGCGTACAACGAGGTGTCCGGGCGCGGTTTATAGATCAGCGCCACCTGGGGCAGGAACAGGCTGCGCTGGGTGTGCCGAGTGGTGGCGCCGGCCTGGTTGTAAGTCTCTTCATCGAGGCGTACCTGGCGCCCGCCGAGGATGGTTTGCCACTGCTCGTTGAAGCTGATGCGGTCGCTGGCGAACAGGCCGTACTGGCGGCTGTCGAGGCGCCGGTAGGTGTGGCCAAGCGGGCCGTCGTAGGGTTCCAGTACCGGTGACGGCTGGTAGATATTGCCCTCGCCGATATACGCGTTGACCGACGTGCGCCGGTCCACCAGGCGACGGAACGCGGTGGTGCCGAAGGTCAGGTCATGCTTGAGGAAACCGGTGTCGAATTGACCATTGAGCGCAGCCTGGGCCTCTTCGTTGCGGCGGGTGTCGTCCGGGCTGCGGTAGTCGGAGATGTCATAGTCGCCCTCGGCGCTGAAGTGGTTGGGCACAGCAGTATTGGCGCAACTGGCGGCACCGTAGCAACCCCAGGCGAAGGTGCTGTAGTCGTCGATCACCACGCGGCTGCGGGAGGCACTGAAGCTGGCCTTCCAGGCGTCGTTGAAGCGGTATTCGAACAACCCGTCGAGGTTCAGGGAACGGATGCCCACCGGGTTCGACCAGCTCTGGTACGCCAGCAGGTCCTTGGGCGAAACGTGATGCGGCACGTCGGTGCCGCCGAGCAATTGATAGCCCGGCACCGAGCGCTGCTCGCGGTCCTGGTACTCGGCGTTGAGTTGCAGCAGGGCGTTGGGGCTGATGTTCCAGTCCAGCGCCAAGGAGGCGAAGTCGCGCTTGCCGTCGGCGTGGTCGACGTAGGAGCGAATGTCTTCGTGGGCCAGGTTGATGCGTACGCCCACCTGCTGCTCGGTGCCGAGCCAGCCACCGATGTCGGTGGCCAGGTAACGCTCGCCCTGTTCGTTGGTCGACACCGTCACCGAGCGCACATTTTCCGGGCGCTTGCTCACGTAGTTGACCAGTCCGCCGGGCTCGGAGACGCCACTTTGCAAACCGGCCAGGCCCTTGAGCACTTCCACTTGCTGCTTGTTCTCCAGCGCGACGTTCTGCTCGCCGGTGATGGTGCGGCCGTTGATCTTGTAGCTGCTGGCCGGGTTGAGGGCGAAGCCACGGATCACGAAATTCTCGTAGTAGCCTACCGGCGCATAGCTGTCGCCCACCGAGGCGTCGTTCTTCAACACCTCACTGAGCAGGCGTGCCTGCTGGTCTTTCAGGCGCGCTTCGGTGATCACGGCGACGGACGCCGGGGTGTCCAGCAACGGCGCGTTATCGAAGCCGGCCACGGCGGCTTTTTTTGCCTGATAGTCGGTGGTTTCCTGGCCGACGACGGTGACGGTGTCCAGCGTCGCATCCTGGGCATGGGCCGCCGCAGCGGCGAGGGTGATGCTCAGGGCGAGCAGCGTGTGACGGTAAGGTGTAGCCATATAAAGAGCGCTCCAAAGGTCTGCCGGCCATTGCCGTACGCTTTTATCGGGCGCAAAGAAGCCCGGCGCTGCGCAACGGACGGGTTGCCAGTTCGTGATGAAAAAGCCGAATTCGCCGAAAGTGGCGTCAGGCCGGAGCTGCTCCGGTAGTCATTGGTAAACGTGCGTCGGCGGCCCATTCCTGCAAGGAACCGTCGTAGATCGCGATGTCCTGGCGACCCAGCAGGGTCAGGGCCAACGCGTTGGCAGCCGCGGAGATACCGCCGCCGCAATACAGGATCAAAGGACCTTCGCTGTGCAGCAGCGTGGGGCCAATCGCCAGGGCCAGGGCATCCTTGGGCAGGTAGCGGCCGTGGGCGTCGAACAGCAGGCGGGCCGGCAGGTTAAGGCTGCCGGGGATATGCCCGTGTCGGGCGTAGCGGGTGGCAGCGGTACCTTCAAAAAGGGCCGCGCCGAGGGCGCAGATCAGTTGTCCCCGTGCGTTGCCAGCGACGATTGCTTCTACGCCGCCGCGGTCAATCCATAGCTCTGGGCGTGGGTTGATTGACCAAGGGGGCACAGGCGTTATCGGCTTGGCAGAGCTGCTGTGTTCAGGCAGGCCGGCTTCACGCCAGGCGTTGAAACCGCCATCCAGCACCCTGGCGTCGATACCTGCTCCACGCAGCATCCACCACAACCGTGCGGCCCAGAAGCCGTCGGCACGGTCATAGATGACCACGGCTTTTTCCTCGCCTGCGCCAAGGTTTGCCAGGGCGTTCACCAGTGCCTCGGGGCGCGGCAGGGCAAAGCTGAAACTGGCCTGGGTGTCCGCCAGTTCAGTAAAGAGATCGGCATGCCGCGAGCCTGGGATATGTGCCTGCAACCAGCCGTCGTAACCGCTATCGACGCGGTAATCGCCATCGAACTCGGGTGAGGGCAGCACGACGGTGGCATCCAGCACCACTACTCCAGGGTCGTCCAGATGCGCCTGCAGCCATTGGCTATCGACCAGAATACTCATACGGTTTTACGTCGGATATGGCCGAGCAGACGTTGCCCTTGCAGCCCGGCAAACCAGCGCAAATGGCCCAGCAGATACCTGTAGTACGCCACATCTGCACTGGCCGTGGAGCCCACCACATCCTGGTAATACGCCACTTCGGACAGCGCGAAATCTACATGCACCAACGGCAGCAAGGCGCTGAGGGTATGTAGATCCTTCGCGCCCAGCGGGCGCACCTGGTGATAACCGGTAAGCAGCGCATCGACGCTGTCGAGATCGGCGCGAGCCGCACCGCCAGTGTCCAGTTCCAGCCAGGGCACGGCGTTGCGTTCGATGGCCGTGGCCAGGTCGAAGAGGGCGAAGGTGCGGTCGGCCAGGCCGAAATCCAGCACGCTCGAAACGCTACCGTCAGCATTCCATAACAGGTTGGAGGCGTGCCAGTCGTTGTGAGTCCACAACGGTGGTTGTTCACGTAGTAACGGGTACAACGCGTTGTGCCACGGCAACAACAGTTCGCTGAGTTGGGCTCGCCAATCCTTGCCTGCCAGGTAAGGGCTGGCGATATTGGCGATGGCTTCCAGGGGCGCAGACTGCCCGATCAGTCGTGCGTTGGCCAGAAGCACATGGGTCTGGCGTCGGGGCGCTTCATGGTGTTCGGCGGCCTGATGCAAACGGGCCAACGCCTGGCCGGCGGCGAAGGCATGCTGAAGATTCTGGAACGGCGACCACGACAGCGCATCGCGGTACAGGTCCAGGCCCTCGGCAACGTGGTGCACTTCATAGGTCCACTCGCCTTGCACCGTGGCCGTTGCGCCATGTCGATTCGGCACTACCGCCGCCACCGGGGCGCCCCGGCGATGCAGGTGGGCGATCAGTTGGTGTTCTTCGTGCAGCCACGCGGCTTGGCGCACCCGTTGGTGATGTCGTTTGACGAACAGCGTCGCGTTACCGGTGGTGATCAATCCGGCGGCGGAAAACGGCCGTGGGCTATGCCAATGCAGGCTATGCAGCGGACCCAGTTGCGGGTACTCCCGCAGCAGGTGTGCGATGTCGGTTTCGTGCAGGGCCGGCCAGTCGGCGGCAACCGGCTCCAGCCCCAGGCCATGAGCGGTGCGTTGGGGATTCATGCGCTCACCTCGGGCAGATAAGCGTTGCTGGTTGCGCCTTGCCACACGTGCGGATTGTCGAGCACCGCATGCTCGTGCAGCCATTCAGCGTAGGGGGCCAGCAGCGCCTGGCGTTGCTCACCCCAGCGGCCTTCATGTAGCCATGTCGGGGCGATTTTATGCAGCGAGGCACTTAGCAATTCGGCCGGGAAATACGGCGTGGTGTGTTCGTAGGCGGCGAGGGCAATCGATGGATCCTGCGCCACGGCCAGGTAACCGCGGGCGGTGGCCGCGAGGAAATCACGCACCACTTCAGGTTTGTCGGCGAGGGTGCGTTCGTGGGTGCCGAGCAGGTAGCTGTGATAGGCCGGAGCGCCGATGTCGTCCACCGGCAACACCACGCGGCGCGCCGCTTCGATGGGACTGTGCATCAACGCTTCCCAGGCCCAGTAACCGCCAAAACTGGCGTCGGCGATACCTTCGGCGAGCTGCTCGGGGCGCAGTTCGCGCACACCGCTGTCCACCAGGATCACCGCGTCGAAGTCACCTCCGTCGCGGCTCACCAAGTGGCGCACCATGGCCAGGCCACGTGGTGTCGGGTTGAGGGCCAGGCGCTTGCCGACCAGATCTCGCGGGCGACGGATGCCGGAATCGGTGAGGGTCTGGATCGACTCCAGGCCCGCATGGTTGATCGCCGCGATGCCTTGCAACGGTTGGCCCAGGGCACGGCGCACCAGCAGGCGGTTGCTGGGAAATACGCCAAAATCCGCCGCACCGGCCAGCAGGTGCTGCAGGGTGTCGCCACGGTAGGGGTCGTGCACCACCAATTCCACATCCAGGCCCAGCTCTTCATACCAGCCGCGCTCCCGCGCCAGGTACAAACCCGCCGAATTCGGCCAGGGATGGAAGTACTCGAGCATTACCTTTACCGACACCATCGCTTGCCACTCCAGTCCAACGTCTTTTGATGGAAGCGATTTATAAGGGAGTGATCTGGTATATACCAATATCCTTTATTGCTATGGATATAACCGCAGCGCGGTCTGAATTCACCGTTCCGGCCCCTAGGGCGACAACCGAGGAGCGTCAATCATGTAGCTCAACGTCATCCGACTCAGTGCCCGGATCCCCACCGCCAGGCTCGGGTCATCCACCTGGAAGCCCGGCGAATGGGTAGGCCACACGTTTTTGCCCTCCAGCGCAGGCGGTGTCACGCCCATACGCATGAAAATCCCCGGAATCTGGCGGGCGTATTCAGCGAAGTCATCGGCACCGTAAGTGCCGTTGTCGATCCGTACTGGCGTGGTCGACACCTGTTGCAGCACCGGCATCAACTGGTCGACCAACGCAGTGTTGTTGTAGCCGGCGCGGTAATTGCCCGGCAGGTAGTCCACCTTGGCGGTGGCCCCCGAGGCTTCGGCGATGTGCTCGGCGGTGCGGGTCATGCGCTGCAACACGTCCTCGCGCTGTTCATCGCTGACGGTGCGAATCGAACCTTCCAGGCGCACTTCGGCGGGGATGATGTTGTGGCGGTCCCCGGCTTCGATACGGCCCACGGAAATCACCGGCGCCGGTAACAGGCTGAGGTTGGATTGGCGACTGGGAATGGTCTGCCAGGCCAGGATCACCTGGGCGGCGACGGGCACAGGGTCGATGCCGGTCCACGGGAAGGCCGCATGGGTCTGGCGGCCGATGATGCGCGCGACAAAGGTGTCGGCTGCCGCCGTGGTGCGTTGCCGGCTGAGCGTGAAAGTCCCCGCCGTACCCGCAGTTACGTGGATGCCGAAGATCACCGCCGGCGCGGGATTTTGCAGCGCGCCGTCCTTGATCATCAATTGCGCGCCGCCTTGTTCGCCGAGCGGCGGCCCTTCTTCGGCCGGTTGGAAGATCAGCTTGAGGGTGCCCGGCAACTGCTCGCGATGGGCCGCCAACACCTCGGCAACCCCTAGCGCCATCGCCATATGCGCATCGTGACCGCAAGCGTGCATCACCCCGACGTCCTTGCCACGGCTGCGAAAGTCAGCGCCTTCATCTTTGCTGCGCACTGTCGACGCGAACGGCAGGCCGGTTTCCTCGGTGAGCGGCAGCGCGTCCAGTTCGGCGCGAATCGCGACCACCGGGCCAGGTTTGCCACCACGCAAAATGCCAATGACACCGGTATGCGCGATGCCGGTCTGCACCTCCAGCCCCAGTTCCCGTAGGCGTTGGGCGATGCGCTCGGCGGTGTGGAACTCGCGATTGCCCAGCTCGGGTTGTTGGTGAATCGCGTGGCGCAGCTCTATCACGCCGGGCAATGCCTGGCTGATCTGCGCGTCCAGGTCGTCCCAAGGCTCGGCGGCCGACACGGAGCCGGACAGCAGCAGCAGGGAAATCGGTAGCTTCAACATATCCAGGGCTCAATAAGTAAACGCAATCGGCGGTGCTTTCGCGTTCAGCAAATAATCGCCAATTGCCTTGTACTTGTACGCCAGGGCGTCATGGGTGGTGTGGGTGCGTGCGTTACGCCAGTGACGGTCGAAGTTGTAGCGCGACTGGGTGGTGGCTGCGCCACCGACTTCATACAGGCGCTCGCACACGAAGAGGGCGGCGCGGGTTGAGGCGATCTTGGCTTCGGCCACGGCAATCGAGGACTTTACCAAAATGGCTTCCAGTTCCTCACCCTGCGCCAGCCCCTGCAACTGCGTGCGCGCGGCCAGGTCGACCGCCCCGGCGGCTTTCTCCACCAGCGCTTCGGCGCCATGGATGCGCGCGGCCAGATCGCCGAGGGTGTGCAGGATGTACGGGTCGTGGCGCGCCTGGTCCACGCCACTTTCGCGCACCGGTCGCGATCCAGTGCGCGCCCACGCTACCGCGTCATCCAAGGCCGCCAGGCCGATGCCGACATCCAGGGCACAGTGGATCAGTTGCGCACTGGCGCCGACATAGTTGCGGCGTTGATACCACTGCGCCAACGGGATCACTTGCTCGGGGCGCACCGGCACATTGTCCAGCACGGTACTGCCGCTGGCGGTGACGCGCTGGCCCATGCCGTCCCAGTCATCCAGCAGGGTGATCCCGGCGGTATCGGCGGGCAGCATCACGTAGACCGCGTTGCCGGCCTCGTCCACGGCCTGGATCTTCAGCAGGTCGGCAAACAGGCAACCGGTGCTGTAGAACTTGCTGCCATTGAGCACCAGTTGATCGCCGCGACGCTCCAGGCGCGTGTGGATTTCTCCGCGAAAGGTGCCGCTGCGTTCGGCAATCGCGCCCGATGACAACTGGCGCTCGGCAAAGGCACCGAGGTACTCGCGCTGCTGGTCGGAGTTGGCGATCAGGCGCAGGTGCTCGACCGTGGCGAAATGTGGAAACAGCGCCTGGGCCACACTCGGATCGGCCTTGGCCAGGGTGATGAAAATCTGTGCCACCTGCAGTTGGCTGACGTCGCCGCCGCCCAGCTCAGTGGGGACCCGGGCGGCGCCCAGGCCGGATTCGCGGATCAGGTCGAGCTGCGCATAAGGCAGGATTCTGCCGGCGTCGCGTTCGGCGGCACCGGGTTGGATCTGCGCGGCGAGTTGGTGGGCGAGGGCAAGGTAATCGGTCATGGAAAGGTCCATCAAAGAGGTCAGGAAGCGTCGCGCAGAGCGCTGCGCGGGACGCCGAGCAACAGGATCAAGGTGCCGCAGGCCACCAGCGCCGCCACGATATAAAGCGCCAGGCTGATGCTGCCGGTGGAGGTCTTGATCGCACCGATCATGATGGGCGTCAGCAGGCTGCTGATCTGCCCGCAGCAGTTGACCAGCGCCAGGCCTGCGGCCTTGGCGTGGTCCGACAGGTAATACGTTGGGATGGTCCAGAAAATCGCCGTGGCCACCAGGTAGCCGCTGGTCATCAGGGTCAGTACGGCGATTGCCGAGTACGGGCTGAACAGAAAGTTGGGCAGCACCAGCATTGCCAGCGCCGCCGTGAGGCCGCCCAGCGCGAAGTGCCAGCGTCGCTCCTGATTCACATCCGAGTGGCGGCACGCCCACAGCATCACGCACACGCCGATCACATAGGGCAAAGCCGAGAGCAAGCCCAGTTGCCCAAGGTTGCTGACCCCGGAATCGCGAATGATCGACGGCGCCCAGATGTTGGTGACATTGCCGGTGCACATGATGGTCAGGCAGTAGGCCAGGGTGATAAACCACACCTTGCGATCCTTCAGCGCCTCTACAAAACGCGAATGCCCACCGGGTTTGCGCTGTAGCCGTTCACGCGCCAGGGCCTGTTCGATGGCGCGTTTTTCATCCGCACTCAACCACTTGGCCGACGCCGGTTTGTCGTCCAGCCAGTACCAGGCGAACAACCCCGCGAGCACCGGCGGAATGCCGGTGATCACGAACAGCCATTGCCAGCCGGTAAAGCCGCCGATACCGGCGAAGTGCGCCATGATGCTGGTCGACAGCGGCCCGCCGATAATTCCGCACACCGCAATCGCCATGATGAAGCGCGAGGTAATGCGCGCGCGGTGGCTGGCCGGGAACCAGTAGGTGAGGTACAGGATCACCCCTGGGAAGAATCCGGCTTCGGCGGCGCCCAGCAACACCCGCAGCACATAGAACTGCGCCGGGGTCTGGGCAAACGCGGTGGCGATGGTCACCAGTCCCCACAGCACCATGATGCGCATCATGGTTTTTTTCGCGCCGATCTTTTCCAGCAGCAGGTTGCTGGGAATCTCGAACAGCAGGTAACCGATGGAGAACACCCCGACGATGATGCCGAACGTGGCGTCGCTGATGTTCAGGTCGGTCTTGAACTGCAAATGCGCAAAGCTGATGTTGACCCGGTCCAGCCAGTTGAGCACGAAGCACAGGAACAGGAACGGCATGATCCGCCACGCCAGTTTGCGATACAGGCGTTGGTCGAAGGTCGCCTGCGGGCGTTCGAAGTTCGTCATCACCAGCTCACGTCGACTTTAGCGAAGTAGTAGGCGCCTTCCAGGCCATAGGGCGAGTACCAGCTGTAGGTGGGGTTGTCGGTGGGGAAGAAGTAGAAGCGCTTGGCCTCGTCATTCAGTTGCTGCGGGCGCCGGTCGAAGATGTTTTCGCCGCCGACGGTGACTTTCACCGCGTCGCTCAACCAGTAACCCACGCTCAGGTCGGTGATGAATGCCGGGCGAATTTTTTCATCGCGACTGGCCGAAATCTGGTTACGCCCGGTGACCTTGGAATAGCGGGTTTCCTTGAGATTCACCTCAAAATCTCCCAGTTGCCAGGCGGCATTCAGCGACGTGGTGTTTTTCGGGTAGGCCGAGGTCAGGTTGCCCTGGCGGTCACGGCCCATCACGCTGACGCCGGTGCCGGCCAGTGCTGCGGGCTCCTTGATCTTCTCGATGGTCTGCAGGCTCTGATTGCTGAGCAAGGTCCATTTGGTCTTGCCGTAGCGGCCCAGGTCATAGCGGTAGTCGGCCACTAGGTCGATGCCACGGGTGCGGGTATCGGCCAGGTTGCCGAAGTACGAGACGATCTGGTTCGGGTTCAGGCCCTGGGCGGCCAGCACGTTGGAGACCGCCGTGCCTTGCAGGTTACTGGTCTGCAGGATGCGATCCTTGATGTCGATCTGGTACAGGTCGACCGTAATGTCCAGGTTCTCGGTCGGTGTGGCGACAAAGCCGAGGCTGTAGTTCATCGAGCGTTCAGGCTTGAGCTCCTTGGCGCCCAGGGCCTGGCCGGCGGCGTCGTTGACGGTGACGTAGCGCGTGGTGGCCTGCTCCAGTTGCCCGGTGAGCGGACTGGTGCGCCAGGCGGTCAGCGACGACGAATAGAACTGCTGTTGCAGGGACGGCGCGCGGAAGCCGTTGCTCACGGTGCCGCGCACGGCGAATTGCGGGGTGAACGCGTAACGCGTGGAGAACTTGCCACTGCCGGTGTCGCCGAAATCACTGTAGTGCTCGAAACGCCCGGCCAGGCTCACGTCCCATTGGTCGGTCAGGCTTTGGCTGAAGTCGACGTAGCCTGCGGTGTTGGTGCGTGAGTAGTTGTGCGCGTCGGCCGGGGTGAAACCCACCAACCCTGGCGCGCCGGGGTTGGGGCGTTGGCCGGCGAGTGGGCTGCCGGTGGGGAACACGTAGCCGCCATCGGCATAAGAGGCGTATTCGCCCGCCTGGATCTCGAACCCATCGCGGCGGAACTCAAGGCCGGTCGAGACGTTCAGCGGCTTGGCAAACAGCCCGGTATCGAACGCACGGGTCAGGTCGAGGTTATTGGTCCATTGGCTGGCGATCAGGTTGCCGCCGTCCATATCCTGAGGGCTGTTTGGTCCCAGGGACGGGTTCAGCGAACGTTCGTTGCGGGTGTTGGCGTTGTTGTAGCCGTAGCTGCTGCTCAGGTCCCAAGCCCAGCCCAGCAGGTCGTCGTTGCGCACGCCGAACACGCTTTGGAAGTCGTCTTCTTCCACCACGAAACGCGGCGAGAAACCGTCCGGGTACACCGAGACAATGTTCTGCGGCGAGTTGGCGGTGCGGTAGGTGCCCCAACTGGTGGAGTTGCGGTGGCTGAGGGTGGAGAACGAGTACAGCGTGTAGTCCTCGTTCAGCGGCAGTTCGGCGTTGTAGCCGAAGTTATAGGTTTGCGAACGGGGCTGTCCCAGTTGCTGGCGGTAGCGGCTTTCGCTGGTTTCGCGCGGGTCGGGCTGGCCGTTCTGGCGGAAATAGATGCTGGTGCGGTCCGGCACGGCGCCGGCCACGTTGGAGCTTTCCTGGAGGCCGATATCGGCGCTGAGGCTGAAAAAGCCGTCATTGGGCAGCTCGAAGCCCTGGTTGATCTGGCCCTGGCCCCGCGCACCGAAATTACCCTTGCCGCCCACACGGTTGGCGTACTGCCCATAGAGGGCGCTGCCGCTGCCGCCGGAGCGGTTGGTCTTGAGGATGATGTTGATCACCCCGGCAATCGCGTCCGAACCGTATTGCGCCGCCGCGCCGTCGCGCAGCACTTCCACGTGGTCCACCGCGGCGATGGGGATCAGGTCGAGGTCGGCGGGCGACTGGCCGCTTGAGGTGGCGGCGGTCTGCACAAAGATCAGCGACGTATTGTGGCGGCGCTTGCCGTTGACCAGCACCAGCACATGGTTACCGCCCAGGCCGCGCAAAGTCGCGGACTTGACCGACAACCCGGTGCCGCCGGTAAACCCTGCAGCATTGGTATAGGACGGTACGCTGGCGGCCAGGGCGTCGCGCAGGTTCTGTTTACCGGAGCGGGCGAGGTCGTCGGCGCTGATCACATCGATCGGCGCCAGGCTCTTGGCCACGGTGCGACCGCTGTCCCGGGCACCGGTGACCACCACGGTTTGCAGGGCGGTGTCACTGGCCGCCGACGGTCGTGACGGGTTCTCTTCAGCGTGGGCTGCCGGTTGGGCGCACAGCCCGAGGATGCCGACAGTCAGCAGGCTGAGCCTGGGACGAAAGCGGGTGTAAGGGCGAGACATGGTGAGGCTCCAATGGTTAGGTGCCGCTTTCCATTCCTGATGGTGGGAGTTCCTGACAGTACTGGGGAGGCTTATGTGTTGGCTGTTTCTAGTTATAGGGGTGGGGGCTACACCTTCGCATCGCGCCCTAGCATCACGTCCTGGCGGGCCTGGTCGACCAGTGCCATCTGCCGCGTCAGTCGGCCTTTGCGTTCGGCCAGCAGCAAGGTCTTGGTCCATTCCACGGCCTTAGATGAATGGCTGGCCAGGCGTGCGGCCAGTTCCAGCGCGCTGGCGTAGGCGTCGTCCACCACCTGATTGACCAGGCCGATGGCCAGCGCCTCCTGGGCGTTGAACTTGCGCGCGCTGAGCATGATGTCCAGGGCCGCTGCTTCGCCGATCAGGCTGGGCAGGGTGATCGCACTGAAACCCGACAACATGCCGTGCTGCACTTCCGGAAAGTGGAACCGCGTGTCATGCCGCGCAATACGGAAATCGCAATGAATCGCCAGGCTGATGCCCAGGCCCAAGGTGTGGCCGTGCAACGCGGCAATCACCGGTTTACTCAGGTCGTTGCCGACGCCGGGCAGGGCGCGAGCCAAGACGTCACTGCTGACCGTCTCGCCGGTGGCGTCGATTTCCTTGAGGTCGGAGCCGGCGCAAAACGCCCGCTCGCCGGCACCGCGCAGCACGATGGCGCGCACCGCGTGGTCGTGTTGAGCGCGTTGCCAAACCTCGGCCAACTCATGCTTGGCCTGGCTGTCCAGCGCGTTCAGGCGCTCCTGGCGGTTGAGGGTGACGACCAGAATTCCTTCGCCAATAGCTTGGTACTCGACTGTCATGGTGTGCTTTTCATTGAGAGAGAAAGAAAGACGCGATTGCCCCTTGAGGTCTGCGTCAAAGTGAGGAAAACTTAATCGATGTGCACAATGCAAACAATATGTTTGTTATATGAACATATTCTTATCGGGTCAAAAACGGTTATAAAAAATGAAAGCCATAGTTCTAAAAGCCTTCGGCGGGCCGGAGCAATTGCAGGTCGAGGAGGTGCCGACCCCGCAGGTTGGTGCGGGTGAAGTGCTGGTCCAGGTCGCGGCAGCAGGGGTTTGCCATCACGACCTGTTGCATCGCGCCGGGCGGTTAGCGGGAGCCCATACCGGCGTGGTACTGGGCCATGAAGTAGCGGGTGAAGTGGTTGAGGTGGGCGCGGGTGTGCGCCACTTGACGGTCGGCGCCCGGGTGGTGGTTTACCAGCGACGCTTTTGCGGTCAGTGTCGTGACTGCCTGCGCGGTCGCCAGGATCTGTGCCGGGCCCTGGGCCTGCCATCGGTGGATACTGAAGGCGCCTATGCCGAATACCTGCGAGTACCGGCGATCTCCGCCATCGAACTGCCCGACGGTCTGGACTACATCCAGGCCGCCTTGGCGTCCTGCCCGATCGGCACCAGCGTGCGCGCCTTGCACGGCGAGGCCGCGCTCAAACCCGGCGAAAGCGTGTTGATCAATGGCGCCAGCGGTGGCCTGGGCGCCCATCAGATTCAATTGGCCAAGGCAGCGGGCGCGCGGGTCATTGCCGTCACGGGCAGTGCGGACAAGCGTGACTTTCTCCACAGCCTGGGCGCCGATGACGTGATTGTGAGCAGCGGCAGCTACAGCGCCGAGGTCTGGAAACTCACCGGCAAACGCGGCGTGGACGTTGCCATGGAAAACCTCGGCAGCACCCTCGAAGACACCCTGCGCAGCATGGCCCTCGGAGGGCGCGTGGTGGTGTTGGGCAATGTGACGCCCGCCAGTGTGCCGATCAACCCGGGGCTGTTGATCGGCCGACGCCTGCGGGTGCAGGGTTCGGGCAGCGCGACGCTGGAAGAGGTGCGCCTGGCACTGGCGTTGATCAAGGGCGGGCAGGTCAAGCCGCTGATCGACCGGGTGCTGGCGTTTCACCAAGTGGCTGAGGCCCATGCGCTGCTGGAGTCGCGTCAGGTCAATGGGCGCATTGTGTTGAGCGGGTGGTAAGCATGGACATCAGTACGCTGCTCAGCCAGGCGGCCTTTAAATGGCCGGACCACATCGCACTGCACGAACCGGCCAGTGCTCGCACCCTCACGTTTGACGAATTGGACCGCGCCCTCAGCGGCGTCGGCCAAGCGTTGGATCGGTTGCAAATCCCGGTCGGTGCGCGGGTGGCCTTACTGGCCGACGCCAGCATCGACTACCTGCTGGCCGACTATGGCTGCATGGCCAGCGGCCGCGTGCGCGTGCCGTTGGACCCGGCCCTGGCGCTTGACGAATTGCTTGCTCAGCTACAGGACGCGGGCGCTGCCTTGCTGCTGTTTTCCGAGCAGTACGCCGGTGTGGCGCAAGGCTTGGGCATCCGTTGCCTGCCGCTGCATACCGTCACCGAATCCAGCCCCGTCGACATCCTCCCACGCCCGGCGCAATCCCCCCAGGCACTCGCCTCGCTCAACTACACCGGCGGCACCACCGGCACGCCCAAGGCGGTGATGCATCGGCATGCCAGCTTGTGCGCGGTGTTGCAGAACATCGTCATGGGCCGGGGCGCCGTGGTCGGCGATGTACTGCTCAACGTCCGTCCGCTATGGCCGATTGCAGCGGTGGCGGTGCTGGCCCATTTGCTCAGCGGCGGCCGAGTGGTGTTGGGTGGTCGCTTCGACGGCAAGGCATTCATCGCGCAGCTTATTGAGTACCGGGTGGCGTTCAGTTCCCTGGTGCCAACGCAATTACTGCGTCTGTTGCGCGAAACCGGCCCTGCAGCGGCCGATCTTCCGGTATTCAAGAGCCTCGATGTCGGCGCTGCCGCGTTGACCGGCGAAGTGCTGGAAGGCTCATGCAGCCTGTTCAGTGAACGCATCGGCGTGCTCTACGGCATGACCGAAGCGCCCTGGAGTTGCTACCTCTCGCCCGCGCAAATGGCGACGGTGCGCGCGGCCGGCGACGGTGGCGAAGGCGTGGTGGGTCGACCGTTGTTCAGCGCTGCGATCCGCATCGATCAACCGGACGTAAACGGTGTGGGCGAGATTCTGCTCGGCGGGCCGCAATTGATGAGTGGTTACTGGCAGCTCGAGGGCCTCAGTGCCAAGACCCTGGACAACGGCTGGCTGCGCAGCGGTGACCTCGGGCGCATTGGTGCCGATGGGCTGCTGCGCGTGCTGGGGCGTTGCAAGGACATCATCCGCAGCGGCGGCAAATCCGTGCAGCCCGGTGAAGTCGAACAGAACCTGCTGAGCCATCCCGGCGTGCAGGACGCCCACGTGTTTGGCCTGGCGGACCTGGAATGGGGCGAGCAAGTGTGCGCAGCCGTGGTATTGGGGGGTTCGCAAGACCTGTCGGCGCAGCAGTTGATGGACCACTGCCGCGCGGGCTTGTCGCGCTACAAGGTGCCGCGCCGCATTTACTTCATCGACGAACTACCGCGCTCCCACTACGGCAAGGTGCAGAAAAACCGCCTGCTCGCCGCCCTGGGCCTCAGGCCCTAAAGGTTGCCCAACTGCGCCGCGATACCTTCACAGGCGCGGCGCACATGGCTGGCCAGGGACGAGCCGGGGTGGGTTTCGTCTTCCATCTCAAGCCCGGCCACGACGACCGCGCCAATGGCCTGCCCGGCTTCCACGCGTATCGGAAACGCCACCGACGACAGGCCTGGCTTGAACTCGCCATGGCCAAACGCGAAGTCCTGCTGGCTGCGGATCAACTCCAACGCCGGCCGTACCTTGGCATACCGCGCTTCGCCCAGGATCGCCTGCGCGGCCGCCTCCCTGTAGGTGGCGAGCACCGCACGCCCGCTGGGGCTGCCGTCGATGGGGAACTGGTCGGCGAGGTCGACAATCACGTTGAGCGGCGTGGTCGGCGTCCACATCCGCTCGATCAACACCACCTGGTCACCTACCGGCACCGACAGCGACACGATTGCCTGGCGCTCGCCGATCACCCGTTGCAACTCGATGGCGTAGGGCAGGGCGATCTTGCGCAGGTTCAGGCGGTTCAGGTACGCCGCCGAATAGATCAGGCATTCCGGGCCGATGCGATAGGTGCCGCCCTGGGACTCGATCAGGCTCCAGTGGGTCAGGGTCTTGAGCAGGCGATGAATGGTGGTGCGGTCTATACCGGTCAGCCGCGCCAGGTCCAGAGCGCTGGCGCCATGCTTGAGCCCCGAGAGGGTGCGCAGCAGTACAATCGAGCGGTCGATGACCTGTACGCGCCCACCGGTATTTTCCTTGTTACTGGCAGGCGGAGAAGGCGTCGAAGAAATATCCATGGTGGCAGCAGCTTCCGAAATCATTATGTTCGGCAAGCGCGGATCGCAGGCTTGGCCGGTGGCCAAGGTTAGCCGCGATCCGTTGCTGGGTGAAGCCTTGATTTACGTGTCGAAGAACACCTGACTCGTCGCAATCGTCTGTATGTGTTCAAGTCCCTACTGCAAAACGCCCAATGGCCCGACGCCGATGCCCTGGCTGCGTATGCATCACTGATCATGGGTGGGTCTCCTTATTATTATGGTGAAAAACGGCGAAAGCGCTGACCGGTTCCCGGGCTGTTACCAGAGTGTTTTCAACGGCCTTGGGGTCGGCATAGCCAAGGCTCATGCCACACACCAGCATCTGGTCGGCGGGAATGCTCAACATCTCTGAAATGACGTTGTGGTATTTGAGGAAGGCGGCCTGCGGGCACGTGTGCAACCCCCGCCCGCGTGCCGCCAGCATGATGTTTTGCAAAAACATGCCGTAGTCCAGAAGGCTGCCTTGCTCCAACACGTTGTCCACGGTAAACAGCAAGCCAACCGGCGCGTCGAAGAACCGGTAATTGCGCCCGTGCTGTTGGTGCATGCGTTGTTTTTCACCTTTGGCAATCCCAAGCAGCCCGTAGAGGTCCCAACCCACCTTGCGCCGGCGATCGATGTAAGGCGTGATCCATTCGTTCGGGTAGTAGGCGTAGGGCTCCTGCATATCGCTGCTGAGTCGTGGGTCGTTGTCGATCGCGCTGATGGCCATTGACAGGCGCTCTTTCGCTTCACCGGTTACAACGTGCACTTGCCAGGGCTGCATGTTCACACCCGAGGCACTGAAGCGTGCGACATCCAGAATCGCTTCGACTTCCTCATGGGGCACGGCTGTCGGCAAAAAGGCCCTGATGCTGCGCCGTGACATGATTGCCCAATCGACAGTGCGCTGGGTTTCTTGCGCAGACATCGGCGGTGGTGATAAGCGATTCAAGATACGCATCCTTTTTAGCGGGCTCCGTTCAGGGGGAGTCGTCGGCCGGCGACTGCGCGATTTTCATGTCGAGGGATTTTTCGTCGAAACTGAACCATGGTCATGGGCGCGTCATACTCGATCTCGTCTAACCATACAACCGCTGTTCAATCTCTTCGAGCGTGCTGCCTCGTGTCTCCGGTACCCACACTGCGACAAAGGTCAGGGACAGAAGTCCTGCTCCCACGAATACAAAGAAGGTTTGGCCGATCCCGATCGTCGCAACCAGCGTTGGAAAGAACATGCCGATCATCACGTTGGTCAACCAGAAGGCCGCGATAGCCATACCCATGCATCCGCCGCGGATGCGCATTGGGAAAATTTCTGCCAAAAGTACCCAGAAAGCAGGCCCGATCAGCCCTTGCATGGAGGCAAGGAACATCGCCATGGCTCCGAGAATGAGCATGGCGCGGGTAACGGAGGGGTCGACAAAAACTGAAACCAGGCCAATCAACAATAAAGACAATGTGGTGCCGGTGAAACCGAGCAGCATCATTGGGCGACGGCCCACGCGGTCCAGCAGAGCAATACCCACGAACGTTGCGCCAATCGAGATAACGCCGTTTACGACATTGGCGATCAGTGCACTACGTTGTTCCAGGCCTGCTTCTGTGAGGATCTGGGTGCCGAAGTACATGATTGAATTGACTCCGGTCAGCTGCGACGTAACAGCGATACCGATGCCAATCAAAAAGATTCGTCGCGCGCCCTTTTGAGACAGGTCGCGCCAGCCACCTTTTTTGATGAATCGTTCGTTGCTGATCTGTTGGGTAATGGCCTCCATTTCAGCCTTGGCATAGTACTCTTCCCGTACTAGTTTCAGTACTTCCAGGCCCTCTCTGAAGCGGCCTTTGGTTGCCAGCCAGCGCGGGCTTTCGGGCATGTAGAGCATTCCCAACCAGAGTGCCACTGCTGGCAGGGTTGCCAAGGCAAGCATCCATCTCCACACACCATCGAGATCGCTGAACAAATTGCCCAATGTGGCGTTAGTGGTGAAGGCCAGGAATTGCCCGGTGACGATCATCAACTCGTTACGGGTAATGATGCGACCGCGGATGCTGGACGGAGCCATCTCTGCAAGATACGCCGGCACGACGACCGATGCGCCGCCCACCGCTAACCCGAGCGTGAAGCGGGCGGCCACCATGACATTGAGGGTGGGCGCCAGCGCACAAGCCAATGCGCCAAGAAAAAACAGCACGGCGAGGAAAAGAATGATACGGCGGCGCCCCTTGAGGTCTGATAAGCGACCGCTGCACAGCGCCCCCATCATTGCGCCGATCAACAAGGCACTGGCGACCAAGCCTTCCGTAAATGGCGTCAGGCCCAGGTCATCCTTCATGTAGAGCAGGGCGCCATTGATGACGCCGGTATCGAAGCCGAACAGCAGGCCGCCAAATGTGGCGATCCAAGTCACTTTTTGCAGGTAGCGCTGTGCCTGGCGTTTTTCAGGACTTACATAGGCGACTGAAGTGTCTGCCGTATTTCCGTAGGAATTAATTGTCATTGTGATATTCCTGACTGAAACTCATGGGGAGGCTCACTCGCCATTGCGGTGAGCGATTTAATATGGAATTACATTGGCTTTTTCTCGTGGTGCGATTCAGATGGACTGGGGTTTGAAATCGCTGGCGGCAACCGGCATGACGCTCTTTAGCAGTCTTACGGACTTTTCCAAGCCCTCGAGGCTGTTGAGTAAAACGTCCTCATGCTCAATCGATAGCCAGCCATCGTAGCCAGCCATTTTCAAGCGGTAGCAGAACTGCCTCCACCATTGCTCGCCGTGGCCGAATCCAAGTGTGATGTAGGACCAGCTACGGGATGAGATATCCATCAATGAGCCATTTTCCAGGAGTGAGTCCACGGCCTGGACTGGCGCATTAAGCAAGGTATCCTTGGCATGTACGTGGTAGATGGCATCGCCCAGTGCCTCGGCGGCTACCAGCGGATCAGCGCCCATCCAGAACAGATGAGAGGGATCCAGGTTGGCGCCTATCACCGGTCCGATCGCATTGCGTAGTTTCAGAAGCGAACGGACGTTGTAGACGCATTGGTTACCGTGCAATTCCAACGCGATACGCTCCACACCATTTTCCTTGGCCAGATCAGCGATCTCGCTCCAGAAGGGCAGCAGGCGTTCTTCCCATTGATAGCGCAGCATTGTCTGGGTTTCGGGAGGCCATGAGGCAACTACCCAGTTCGGCATCCTGTCGCCGGCCCGACCTTCCGGTAAGCCAGACATGGTGCAGACGGTCTTGACTCCCAGTTCACCGGCTACGCGTATCGTGTCCCGGAGGCATTGGCCTTGTTCGGGCTGTGTAGGATGCAAAGGGTTGCCGTTGGCGTTCAGGGAAATGATTTCCAGATTGTGCTCCTGGAAGCTGCGTTTGAGTGCCTTGCAGTCGTCGGCGCTGGCGAGCATCTGTGCCAAGTTAAAGTGTGGTGCGGTCGACCATCCGCCGGTGTTGATCTCCAGGCCCGACACTTCCAGGCGTTCCGCCTGCTTGAGCATCTCCCGCAATGGCAGGTGACCGAGGCTATCGGTGACGAATCCCAGCTTCATGACGCAGCTCCTTCTCTCGATCGGTAGAGGGGCGGTGTTTCCAGCGTCGGCAAAACGACCCGGCGACGCTGATTGAGCGCCTCGATGCCAGCTTGAGCGACAATGGCTGCGCAATAGCCGTCCCAGGCACTCGCAGCATGGACGGGGAACCTTCCTGTGGTGATGAACTCCACGAATGCTTTGTTCTGCAGGCGGTAGGCGTCGGCGAAACGCGGCCGCCAATCGGCAGCGTACCGTTCAAAACCCTGAAGACAGGTGTTGAAGCGAGCATGTACGGGGGTGGCCAGTTGCACGGAACCCCGCTCGCCCACCAGCTCGCCACGGACGTCGTACCCGTAATGGGCGTTGTTGTTGATTTCGATGTTCACCAGATGTCCTTCCCGGGTTTCCAGCACCATGAATACCGGGGCGCCGACGCCGTCCTTAGACGTGTGGGTGGGTTGGAACACTGAAATGGCAACGTATTCAGTATCGAGCACGTGACGTGCCACATCGAATTCATGAGGCGCGGAGTTACTGATCGCCATTTGCCCGCTGAAGTTGGCGGGAGCTTCTACGTTGCGATGGAAATTGTGCATCATCACAGCCCGACCGATCACGCCGTCGCTCAATGCACTTTTCATTTCCCTGTACGAAGGGTCAAACCGGCGCATAAAGCCCAGTTGCACGAATTGGCGACCCCGGGAGGCCTCTTTGTCGATGACCGCCAGGCACTGGTCCGGGCTTTGAGACAGCGGCTTTTCACACAGTGCAGGTTTCCCAGCATCAATGGCTGCCATGGTCAGGACCGCATGGGTTTCGTCCGGGCTGGCGATGATGATTGCATCGACATCGGACCTTGAAAGCGTGAACAGTGGATCAGTGGAAACGTCAGCGGCGCCATAACGGTCAGCTATCAGCTTCGCTCGCTCTGGCGACGCATCACACACCACATGCAAAGTGGCTCCCGGAAGGTCCTGGGCAATGATGCGGGCGTGATCTTCCCCCATAATCCCTGCGCCGATAACGGCGATTCGTATGCTCATATTCAACTACCTATCAATGGGCGAAAGTCATCAACGCGGCGTCGAACTCGCGAGCGTGTTGATTGAGAAAGGAGGTGCACAATGGGGCACAAGCGGCGTAGCCGTGGCGGTCGAAATCAACCGGTGGGGTCGAGTTACTCATGGGGCGATCCTGGCGGTTTGTTGTGTTTGTTATGCCTCGATTATTAGCACCGAAAAAGCAATCATCAAGCAGCGCCATAGGCGGTTTATGATGTAAAACACCTCAAATTCGAAGATGCATTGATGCCTGTCATTGCTCTTGAAAACAATCATCAGCAATGTGTATATGGTGTAAATAACATCAAAAAAGGGCTGGCTATATGACCATGCAAACATCGGCGCGCTTATGGAAGGGCCCCACTGTTCAACAGGTCGCTAAGGTGGCCAGGGTCGGGGCAGCGACCGTCGATCGTGTGCTGAATAACCGCCCCGGCGTACGGGAAAATACTCGTCTGAAAGTGCTGGCGGCGCTGGATAAGCTAAAGAAAGATTTGGCTGACGGCATGGCAACGTTGCAGATCAAGCTATTCTGCGACTCGGGCGAAACCTTCAATGCGACGCTGGCCGGCGCCGAGACAGTGGTGAACGCCTCGACACCTGGTGTCGTCGTGCATGGCTACTATGTACCGACTAACCAGGTCGATCCCGCCGCGTTTGCTGATCAGGTTCAGGCTGAGGGGGCCTCAGCGGATGGTGTGATTGTCGTATCGCGCGAGCATCCGGCGATCAACCGAGCGATTCGCAAACTGTGCAGCCTGGGTATCCCCGTCGTTTGCCTGACCACCGACCTGCCTAATTCCGGGCGAAGCGCTTACGTAGGCAACGATCAATATGCGGCAGGCAGTGTCGCCGGGCTACTGATAGGCAATGCGTTACCCAAGGAGCCGGCAAAAATTCTGTTAGTGACCAGTGTGCCGTTTCGCTGCCAGCAAGAGCGGGAGATGGGGTTTCGCAGGGTGCTTCGCTCGGAGTTTCCCTATCTGAAGATCGACGAGCGGGTGATTTCCGATGATCGCCCCTATACCACTACTGAGCAATTGACGCGTTATTTTTCCAAGCACTACTACCCGGCAGCCATCTACAACGTGGCCGGCGCCAATCGGGGCGTTGCTCAAGCGATAGATACCATTGCGGTTGAGGATCGGCCTATTTTTGTCGGTCATGAGCTTACGGTTCATACGCGGGCGATGCTTGAGTCCGGCGTCATGGATTATGTTATCTCTCATGATTTCGTTGGCGAGACTGCCGCAGCGGTGCGCTGGATACGAGGAGCGATTGAGGGAGCGGCGACAACGCCACCTTCAACACAGATCTTGATTCACACTCGATATAACTGTGGTACGTAAGGCCACGTTGCGGTCGGTATCTAATTTGCATGCATCGATGCATACATAAAAGCGTATGGGACAACCTGGTGGCAGGCCTGCAAAAGGAGGTTCCCTACGACTCAACCGTCGTTGCTTTCTTCGCTTCGTCCAGCATCCATTGAGCAAACGCTTGTATTGGTTCTCTGCTCAATGCGATGGGCTCGGGGAGGATGAGGCAGAAGGTTTTGGAAATGGTTTTCCCCCCTGGCCACGGAGCGACCAGACGTCCTAACGCCAGTTCAGTTTCAACGTAAAGACGCGGGACCAGCGCAACTCCGAGGCCGGCCAATGCCGCCTCGATCAACATGCCGTGAAGATCGTAGCGCGCACCAATCGCTGGATTGGTAAGTGGGATCCCCGTTTCCAGGGAATAGCGCTGCCAGGCATCCGGGTTCTGCCGTCGGTGCAGGCGTGGAAGCATGTCCAGTGTTGCTGCTCCTGTGCTCTCTTGGAGCAATGCAGGATGACAAACAGGAACCAGCACTTCATGCAAAAGGTGGTGAGTCCGCATACCCGTCCAGGCTGGGTGCTCGAAATGGATGGCAGCATCGAATCCGCCCCCAGGACGAAGGGGTCCATGCGCTCGGACAAGATTCTTATCGCGGGTATCCACCTTGGCGAGCTTGGATTTGCACATGTCGAGCGGATAGGCAAGACCTACAAAATTTCCTACGAAACTTAGCGGCTGTTCGAGATGCCTACGATGCATCGGCTGCGGCGAATGAGGTCATTGATCCCACGGCGCCTCCTGCCAGCGGTCGAACAGAAAATCGCTGAACGCCGTCAGCCGGCGTGGGTTGCAATCGTCACTCCTCATTTGCGGCGCATACGCGGTACCACACCGGTCAGATGCTCACGTACACACGCCCAGGCTATGTGAAGGCTGTTGCGCAGTGACACGGCATCAAGGGTCATGATGCGTAATGAAAACCCGCAATCGTTGGGTAGTGCGCTGACACCCAGATAGCTGTCGGGGTGAGTGGGCAGGGCATTGCGCAATGCGGTTTTCAGCGCTTCGACAGGCAAGCCCTGACCCACGAGCATGAATGTCGCCAGGGTCTGGAAGGCACCACTGACGCCCGGTAATTGCCGCAGCAGGTCTTGCCCGTTCAGCGCCAGGCGATCGCCGGCCAGCAAACGGCCTGCCGGGCAGCGCACTTCCAGGTCGGCGCGGTAGACATCGAAGAGGCCGGCACTGTCCTGGGGGGTGTGCAGGCAAAACGCGTCGCACAGCATCACCCTGGCGCCCGGGTGCAGATTCACCCTTACCTGGCTGTGCAGTTTTGCCTGGGGAAACAGGATCGTCGCCATGGGCAGGTACTCCAGTAGCGCTCCGTGTTCGGCGGTGAGGCTGACGGTCTGCCGTGCCGATTGCTCGAGCATGCTGTGGGCTACCGTCGCCGCGCCAGTGCTGACATGCACTTGAGTGTCCGGCCCGGCATGCAGGCGCATCCGCAAATCCTGGCCTGCGAAAATCCCGCCCGAGCACGACTGCACATACACGGCGGCCATGCCTTTCGGGTCGTCCGGCAGCTTCAGGGTGCGGCCCAGATGAAAGGGATAGCCCACGTGCTGTTCGCTGATATAACTGGCGCCGGACGGCGCTTTGCTGAAGGCAATCCGGGCCTGCACCTGCGACGATGCCTTGGGCGGTGCAATCAACGGGCGAAACAGTTCCTGCGGCGCGTTCATGGTCGGTCAAACAACACGGCGCGGCTGATGGCGTCGACGACCGCGTCGACCCCGTCACCCGTCGCGCAGTTGGTGAACAGCACGGGCCGGCCGTTGCGGGCTTCGGCTGATTCGCGACGCATGCGTGGCAGATCCACGCCCACATAGGGCGCCAGATCATATTTGTTGACCACCAGCAGATCACAGCTCAACACGCCAGGCCCTCGTTTGCGCGGGATGTCATCGCCGCCGGCGACATCAATGACAAAGATCCAGTAATCCACCAGATCCAACGAGAAGGTCGAGGCCAGGTTATCGCCGCCGGACTCAATCAGAATCAGGTCCAGGTTCTCGAATCGCGCTTCCAGCTCGTCGGCCATTTGCAGGTTCAGCGTCGGGTCTTCGCGGATCGCCGTATGCGGGCAGGCGCCGGTTTCCACCGCGAGCACCCGTTGTGGGTCGATCAGGCCGCTGCGCTGCACGCGTTCGGCGTCCTCGCGGGTCGCCAGGTCGTTGGTGATGATGGCCAGCTCGGTGCCGCGCGCGATGAAGCGCGGAATCAGTTGCTCCAGCAGGCGAGTCTTGCCCGAGCCGACCGGGCCGCCGATCCCGACGCGCGCGGCGCCGGGGTGGGGTTGCGGCTGCGGTGCGGCGTTGAATGCAGTGCTCATTAGCAGGTTCCTTTTATTGGCTGTGATCAGCGCAGCATGTAGCGCTGGGCCAGGGGCACTTCGCTGACCGGCTCGCAGGTCAGGCGCACACCGTCGGCGTACACATCGAAGGTCTGGGGGTCGACGCGAATGTCCGGGCAGGCGTCGTTGTGCAGCATGTCGGACTTGCGCAGCGTGCGGGTGCCGAAGGCCGGCAACAGGGCTTTTTTCAGGCCCAGTTTCTCAGCGGTATCGGCCTCCACCGCAAGGCGATTGACGAAATTCACCGACAGTGCCTGTTTGGCCTCACCAAAGGCCCCCCATTGCGGGCGCATGATCAGCGGCTCGCAGGTGTACAACGAGGCTGCCGAGTCGCCCATCACGCCATGCACGATAAAACCGCCCTTGACCACCAGCTCCGGCTTGATGCCAAAAAAGGCCGGCCGCCACAGCACCAGGTCAGCGAGCTTGCCCGGCTCCAGCGAGCCGATGTAACTGTCGATGCCGAACACCCGCGCAGCGTTGATCGTGTACTTGGCGATGTAACGCTTGATGCGTTCGTTGTCGCCCAATCCGGTTTTTTCTTCCGGTAGACGGCCACGTTGGTCTTTCATCTTCGAGGCCAGTTGCCAGGTGCGGCAGATCACCTCGTTGATGCGCCCCATGCCCTGGCTGTCGGAACCCAGGATCGAAATTGCGCCGGTGTCGTGCAGGATGTCTTCGGCGGCGATGGTCTGCGGACGCACTCTGGATTCGGCGAACGCCACGTCTTCCGGCACGTCCGGATTGAGGTGATGGCAGACCATGATCATGTCCAGGTGTTCGTCGAAGGTGTTGACGGTGTACGGATTGGTCGGGTTGGTCGAGGAGGGGATGCAGTTGGATTTTCCCGCCACGCTGATGATGTCCGGGGCGTGGCCGCCGCCTGCGCCTTCGGTGTGGTACATGTGGATTGTGCGGTCGCCGATGGCGGCCAGGGTGTCTTCGAGAAAACCCGATTCATTCAGGGTGTCGGTGTGCAACTGCACCTGAAAGTCGTATTCATCGGCCACCTTGAGGCAGGTATCGATCACGGCGGGCATCGCGCCCCAGTCCTCGTGGATCTTCAATCCCAGGCAGCCACCGCGCATTTGGCCGAGCAGCGATTCCGGCTTGCTGGAATTGCCCCTGCCGAGAAAGCCGAAATTGATCGGCCAGGCTTCAGAGGCCTGCAGCATCTTGCCGACGTTCCATTCGCCGCCGCAGTCGATCCCCACGGTAATCGGCCCGAGCGAGCCGCCGATCAGCGTCGTCAGGCCCGCCGCCAGCGCGTGATCGCACAGTTGCGCCGAGTCGAAATGCACGTGCACGTCGATCCCGCCCGGCGTGACGATCAGGCCTTCTGCGTCGCGCACGGTGGTTGCGACGCCACAGATCAGCTGCGCATGGACACCGTCCATGACCTGCGGATTACCGGCCTTGCCGATGGCCACGATCTTGCCGTCCTTGATGCCGATGTCGCCTTTGACGATGCCGATCACCGGGTCGATGATCAGCGCGTTGCAGATCAGCATGTCCAGCGCGCCGTCTGCGGTGTCATGCCCCGGCATCAGGCCCATGCCGTCGCGCAGCGTCTTGCCGCCGCCGTGCAGGCATTCATCGCCGGGCACCGCGTAGTCGAATTCCACCTCGGCCAGCAGCGACGTATCCCCCAGGCGCACGGCGTCGCCGGTGGTGGGGCCGTACATCGCGGCGTATTCCTTGCGGGTCATCGTTGCCATGGGTCACGCCCCCTTGAACTGTTGTGCGCGGGCTCGATCGAGCGCGATGGCTTTGCAGGCCGGATCGTGCAGGTTGCCATTGGTCAAACCGCTGAAACCGTGGATGTCCCCCGTACCGCCGAATTGCACCAGCTGCACTTCGCGCAGCTCCCCCGGCTCAAAACGCACGGCGGTGCCCGCAGGAATGTCCAGGTGCATGCCGAAGGCGGCGGCGCGCGGGAAATCCAGCGCCTTGTTGACTTCGAAAAAGTGGTAGTGACTGCCGATTTGCACCGGCCGGTCGCCGGTATTGATGGCCCGTACGGTGGACGTGGGGCGACCGCTGTTGAGTTGTATATCGCCCTTGGGCGAGATGATTTCGCCAGGCGTCGGCATGACGGCCAACGGCAACCGGCCGGGTCGAATCGGCTGATGCACGGTGACCAGTTTGGTGCCATCGGGGAACGTACCTTCCACCTGCAGTACCGGCAGCAGCTCGGCCACGCCAGGCATGACGTCGTCAGTGTTGAGGAGTGTCGAGCCGAAACCGATCAGCTCGGCCACGCTGCGTCCCTCACGGGCGCCTTCGAGGATTTCATCGGCAATCAGCGCCGAGGCTTCCGGAAAGTTCAGGCGCAGCCCTTTGGCGCGGCGTTTGCGCGAGAGTTCGGCGGCGGTGTACAGCGTCAGCCGCTCAAGTTCGGTGGGCGTCAGCAGCATGTTCAAGCTCCTGTGTCGGCAGCAGGCGTTTTCGTGCCTGCCACCTCAATTGGCGAAAAGACGGAGGTCCTGGGTTTCGTGCCGCATCACGGCGATCTCGGCCATGGGCGTGAAGCCGCTGGCGTCGTCGAGGGCGAGCGGCGCCTGAGCAAGCAGTTGCAGCAGCAAGGGCTGGATGTCGGTGAGTACCCGCTGCGCATCCACATGCCCCATTACGCCCAGGCGCACAGCGGCGCTGACCAGTCCGGTGCACAGCCCATGGGCGGCGGCGAGTTGGCAGTGCTCGAGTTGCATGCCGAGTTGTTGCCACAGCAACCCTTGCAACACCGGCAAATGCCCCGGCGTTGCCCGGGCGAGCACGTGTTGCTGGTAAGCGGCAGCGCCGGGGGTACCGAGCGCGACATGCACGCCCAGCAACGATTGGCCGACGCGACGCGAGCCTTGGCGCAGTTCCTCGGCCAGGGTCAGGGCCTCGATGTGACTGTCCAGGTCCATCAGGGTGGTGAGGTCAGCCGCTGCATGCCAGGCGGCGCATAAAAACACCCGGTCAAAACTGTTCCAGCGATGGCGCAATTGACCTTCGACGAAGGCCCGCACCTGAACGCTGCGATCATTCTGCAGGCCGCGCTGACGGCGCCTGACAGGGACTGGGTCGGTCATCGCGGCGTTCTGCCCCAGGCGCGCATCGGCCACCAGCGTTTCCAGCCCCCATGACCAGGCAACCGCGCCACCGGGGAAAAAACTGTCTGCCTGTTGCAGCGCCAACAGGCTGCTGCGCAACTCGGCCGGTGCGGTGTTCATAGGCGCAGCACCCGGCCGTCCGCGAGCAGCGGCGCCAGACGCTCGAGGTAGTCGGCCTCCGGGCCATTCAGCGGGATCCGTAACGCAGTGCCTGCAAAGCGTACGGTCCAGTGCATGTTGCCGGCGAAATACCCCAGCTCCAGCGCTGCGGCAGCGTCCCGCGGTTGTAGGTCGAGAAAGTGCACGTCCTGCATGTGCACGACGATGGCGCGCTGACCGTCGAGCATCAGCACCGAGCCGTTACGCAGCTGCTGATGGCGCTCCAGCCGAATCGCACAGTCGGTGCCGCGATCACTGGCCATGCGCAGGCGATGACGCTGAATGTCGCTGGCCGACAGGCTGAGGGTTTCGACCAGGCCTGCGTGGCTGAGGTCATGCAAACGGTCGGCGAGGGCAGGGTCGCTGGCCTGGCCCAGAATGCGGTCGAGGATCAACATGGTGTGTACTCCCAGGTCCGGTTTCAGATGGTCAGGTAGCGCAGGATGCGCTCGCGGTCGACGGTTTCGCGGACCTCGCTGTGCACGAACTCGCCTTTCTCGATGATCAGGTAACGGTCGGCCACCGCCATCGCAAACGACAGCACCTGTTCGGAGACGATCAGCGAAAATCCCCGTTCTTTTTTCAGCAGGTTCAGGGCCCGGGCGATGTCCTTGATGATCGACGGCTGAATGCCCTCGGTCGGCTCATCCAGGATCAACACTTTGGGGTTGGAGACCAGCGCGCGGGCAATCGCCAGCTGTTGTTGCTGGCCGCCGGAGAGGTTGCCGCCCTTGCGTCGACGCATCTCGAACAGCACCGGGAAGTACTCGTAGATGTAGTCGGGAATCGGTGCGGCAGGGGCGCCCTGCATGCCGGTGAGGATGTTTTCCTCCACCGTCAGGTACGGAAAAATCATCCGCCCCTGCGGCACGAAGCCCACCCCGGCGGCGACCCGCTCATAGCTCTTGCTGGCGGTGAGTTCCCGGCCCGCCAGCGTGATGCTGCCGCTGCGCGCCGGCAGCATGCCCACCAGGCTTCTGAGCAGGGTGGTCTTGCCCATGCCGTTGCGACCCATGATCGCCAGGGACTCGGCCGGTGCGAGGGTCAGGTCGAGATTGCGCAGCACATGGCTGTCGCCGTAATACACGTTCAGGTTATTGACGGTCAGCATGCTCAGTGCCCCAGGTAGACGTCGATGACGCGAGGATCGTTTTGCACCTGATCCATCGAGCCGTAGGCCAGGGTTTTGCCCTGGTGCAGGACGGTGACTTTGTCAGCCACTGACTTCACGAACTCCATGTCGTGCTCGATGATCACCATGGCGCGGCCCTTGGCGATGCGCTTGAGCAGGCCTGCGGTCTTTTCTCGCTCGCCTGCACTCATGCCGGCCACCGGCTCGTCCAGCAGTAACAGTTCCGGGCGCTGCATCAGCAGCATGCCGATCTCCAGCCACTGCTTTTGCCCGTGGGACAACAGCCCGGCTTTGCGCCCCAACTGGTCCTGCAGGAAAATCATCTCGGCGGTCTGCTCGATCTCTGCTTGCAGGGCCGGGTCTTTGCGGGCGAACAGGCAGTTGAAAATGCCGCGTTTGCCGGGCGACGAGATGTCGAGGTTCTCGCGCACGGTGAGGTCTTCATACACCGAAGGGTTCTGGAACTTGCGCCCGACGCCCGCGCGGGTGATCTGGTATTCGATCATGTTGGCCAGTTGCAGGTCCTTGAAACGAATGCTGCCGGCACTCGGGCGGGTTTTGCCGCAGATCATGTCAAGCAGGGTGGTCTTGCCCGCGCCGTTAGGCCCGATCACCACGTGCACCTGGTTTTCTTCGACGTAGAAATTAAGGCTGTCCACTGCCTTGAAACCGTCGAACGACACCGTGAGGTCTTCGACACTCAGCAACAGGCCACTCATGACTGCACCTCCTGTTTGTTGTGGCCAAGGCGTTGCAGCAAACCGGCCAGCCCGGTCGGCAAGAACAGCACCACGCCCATGAACAGGAAACCGATGAAGTACTGCCAGAAGTTGACGAAATTTTCCGACAGGTAGGTTTTGGCCACGCCGATCAACAGCGTGCCGTACACCGCACCGACCAGCGACAGACGCCCGCCGAGGGCTGCGTAAATCACGATTTCGGTCGAAGGAATGATGCCCACCAGCGACGGCGACGCGAGGCCGACCTGTAGGGTGAACATCACCCCGCCGAGCGCCGAGATCAGTGCCGCCACGGCAAAGATGAACGCTTTGAACAGCGCCGTGTTGTAGCCGGAAAACCGTACGCGGTCCTCACGGTCACGGATCGCCACCACCACTTTGCCCAGCCGGCTGCGCAGGATGAACCCGCACAACGCCACGCAGCCCAGCAGCAACAGGGTGGTGATCAGGTACAGAATCCAGGGCGTTTGAGGCGTTTGCAGGCTCAGGCCAAAGGCGGTCTTGAAGTCGGTCAGGCCGTTGACACCGCCGGTGTAGCCTTGCTGGCCGATGATCATGATTGACATGATCGCCGCCAACGACAGGGTGATGATCGAGAAGTACACGCCGCCCACGCGCTTCTTGAAATACGCGTAGCTGAACACAAACGCGAGCAATGCCGGGAGGACGAGGATCGCGGCAAAGGTGAATGTCGCCGACTCGAAAGGCTTCCACCACCAGGGCAGCGCGTCGACGCTGTTCCAGATCATGAAGTCGGGCAACGCCGAGCCGTAGAAGGCGGCGAGCGCGCTCGCCGCTTCGTCGTTGGCGGTGGCTTCAAGTTTCAGGTACATCGCCATCATGTAGCTGCCAAGGCCAAAGAAGATGCCCTGGCCCAGGCTGAGTATCCCGCCGTAGCCCCAGATCATCACCATGCCCACGGCGCAGAACGCCAGGCTCAGGTATTTGCCGGCCAGGCCCAGGCGAAAGTCGCCCAGGCTCAGGGGCAATATCACCAGCAACAGCAGCGACAGCCAGACCAGGCTGTGGCGCTCGAGCAACGGCAGCAACCTGTTGCGCAGCCGGCGCGTGGTCTGCGTCGACGTGTTGGGGCGGGTGAGGGGCGTCTCAGTCATATCGTTCATCTCAGCGTCTCACTTTCGCGGCGAACAAGCCGTTGGGGCGGAAGAACAGCAGCACGATCACCACCAGCAGCGTGATGGCTTTGGCCATGGACCCGGTGGTGAGGTATTCCAGCGAAATCTGCGTCTGGCCGATGGCGAAGGCCGACAGGAAGGTGCCCAGCAAACTCTCCACCCCGCCAAACACCACGACGATGAAGGTGTCGACCAGGTACTGCTGGCCGCTGACCGGGCCGGTCGAGGCCAGCATGGTGAACGAGCTGCCGGCGATCCCTGCCAGCCCGCAGCCCAGGGCAAACGTGACCGCATCGACACGGGCGGTGTTAATGCCGGCTGCCCCGGCCATGGCGCGGTTCTGGGTCACCGCGCGAATGCGCAGCCCCCAGTGGCTGCGGTACAAAAACAGAAACACGGCGCCGGCGATCACCAGTGTCAGGCCGATGATGAAAATCCGATTCAGCGGCAGTTCCAGGCCTTCGCTGATCTTCCACGCGCCTTGCAGCCATTGCACCGTGGGCACGCTGACTTCCTTGGGCCCGAAGACCTGGCGGAACACCTGCTGCAGCACGATCGACAGGCCCCAGGTCGCCAGGAGCGTGTCGAGCGGGCGGTTGTACATGAAGCGAATAAAGCAGCGTTCGAGCAAGAAACCAAACGCGAAGGTCACCACGAAGGCCACGCCGATGCCGATCACGAAATACCAGCCCATGTAGTCGGGAAAGTAGCGTGCAAACACCACGGAGGTCACATAGGTCATGTAAGACCCCATCGCCATCAACTCACCGTGGGCCATGTTGATTACGCCCATCAGGCCGAACACGATGGTCAGCCCCAGGGCCATCAGCACCAACACCGAGAACAGCGAGAACCCGCTGAAGACCTGCATCACCAAAATATCGAAAGTCATTGCGTCGCTACCTGTCGCTGCACGTTGGCGGACCGCGTGGGCGGGAGAGGGCGCGAGTCAGATCGCGCCCGACCCTGCATCACAGTTTCGGGAAAGGGTTGGGCTCGATGGGCGCGGACTCGTAGATCACGTCAACCTGGCCCTGGGCGTTGAGGGTGCCGATGCGCGCGCGCTTCCACAGGTGGTGGTTGTCCTTGTGGACCTTGACCTCGCCTTCAGGCGCGTCGAGGGTCAGCTCCGAGGACGCGGCGATCACGGCCGGGACGTCGAAACTGCCGGCTTTTTCCACGGCTTTCTTCCACAGGTACACGGCGGTGTACGCGGCCGCCATCGGGTCGCCGACCACGCGTTTATCGCCATAGCGGGCCTTGAAGGCGGCGACGAATTTCTCGTTGACCGGGTTTTTCAGGCTCTGGAAGTAGCTCATGCAGGTGAGAAAGCCGGTGAGGTTTTCGGCGCCGATGCCGGTGACTTCTTCTTCGGTGACGGCCAGCGCCATCAGCGTCTGGTTGCTGCTGTCGATGCCGGCGGCCTTGAGCTGTTTGTAGAACGCCACGTTTGAGCCACCGACGATGGTGGACAGCACGATGTCGGGCTTGGCGGCCTTGATTTTGTTGATCACCGAGGAGAACTCGATGTTGCCAAGGGGCAGGTAATCCTCACCGACGATGGATCCGCCCTGCTTGGTCACCGACGCCCGTGCCAGCTTGTTGGTGGTGCGCGGCCAGATGTAGTCCGAGCCCACGAGGTAGACGGTCTTGCCTTTGTTGGCCATCAACCAGCTGACGGCTGCCAGGGTTTGCTGCGACGCTTCGGCGCCGGTGTAGATGATGGCCGGGGATTTTTCCAGGCCTTCATAGAATGTCGGGTAATACAGCAACGCCTTGTTGCGTTCGAACACCGGCAACACCGCTTTACGCGACGCCGAGGTGAAGGCGCCGAAAGTGGCGACAACGTGATCGTTTTCCAACAGCTTGCGCGCCTTCTCGGCGAAGGTCGGCCAATCGCTGGCACCGTCCTCGACGATCGGTTCGATGGTCTTGCCGAGCACGCCACCGCTGGCGTTGATTTCGTCGATGGCGAGTTTTTCCGCATCCACCACCGAGGCCTCGCTGATGGCCATGGTGCCGGTCAGCGAGTGGATGATGCCGACCTTCACGGTCTCGGCTGCCTGCACCTGGCTGACCAGGGAAAACGGCAACAGGCTGAAGGCGCCCAGCAACAGGGCATGCTTGATCAAACGGCGTTTGTCGTTGTGCATTCACTTCTCTCCAGGAATAAAAAAAGCCCGACATCCCGGCTAAATCAATAGTCGGGAAATCAGGCTTCTTGTGCCGAATCTGGCGGGACAGCTGTGTCCGATCCAGTCGTACGCGAGGTGCTTCCCTACTTGCCAAGGGGGCGTAGGGCAAACAGCTGGCGCGATGTCTCTGGAGAGTTATAGCAAGGGCAGTGCCAATTGCGACCAGGGCGTTTTCCGGGCAGTCGAAGGGGCGTGCGAGTGACGCCTGCATCTATTGCCGCGTGTCACTGGCCTGCGCTGCTTTGGCGCGAATGCACCCTAAATGCACCAATACCGTGAGCGTGTGGGCGGCATGGATGGGCTCCACGGCAAGGATTGAAACCGGCCGGCGCCGCGGGTGCAGCTCGCCCATTGCGTGTGGCCCACTATCTGCATGAGCGACAGGCAACACCCTCGCAGGGTCCCTTGTCACACGCCCATCCTCGGCAGGTGTGGAAGGCCCCTCGCATGACTGGCCCTGACAGTGTTGTCGCGCCAGCCCCAGGCACAACCCGCCTGAGAGCAGCCATTTTGTTATACGGCGTCTCGCTCAATCATTATTTGCACAGGCCTCCAGACCCCCATCCACGAGCGGGTGTCTTTTCTCACGTTGAACAAGGTTTATAGGCATGGTTGACCAGTCGATCCGCATAGGCGGTCTGTTTTCCGATACCGGTGTCACGGCGGCTGCCGAGGGCTCGACGATGCGCGGCGCGCAGTTTGCAATTGCGCAGATCAATGCGGCAGGCGGGGTCGGTGGTCGCCCGCTGCAGTTGATCACCCGTAACCCCGATTCAACGCCTGCGCTGTACGCCATGCACATCGAATCGCTGATCCGCGAAGAACACCTGCGGTTTTTCTTTGGTTGCTACACCTCGGCCGCACGCAAGGCGGCACTGCCGATTGTCGAGCGCTACGACGCCCTGTTGCTGTACCCGGTGTATTACGAAGGTTTCGAGTATTCGCGCAACATCATCTACACCGGCGCCACACCGAATCACAATGCCCTGCCGCTGGGCAATTACATGCTCGACAACTTCGGCAATCGCGTGTTGATGATCGGTTCCGAGTACGTCTACCCGTACGAAACCAATCGCTTGATGAGCGATCTGTTGTACGAGCGTGGCGGCACCAAGCTGGGCGAGTATTACCTGCCGCTGAAAAACGCACGTCCGGAAGATTTTGCCAAGCTGATGGTCAAGGCCAGGGAGCTCAAGCCCTCGTTTATTTTCTCGACGGTCGTCGGCGAAACCATGGGGCATTTGTACCAGGCCTACGCCGATGCAGGCTTTGACCCCTCGGTGATGCCGATTGCCAGCCTGACGACCAGCGAAACCGACATCCAGCAAATGGGGATTCACCTGGGGGCGGGACATATTTCGGCGGCTACGTATTTTCAGTCGGTGGACACGCCGACCAACCGCCAATGCATCGCCCAATACCGCGAGTTGTTTGGTCAACACCAGGTCACTGACCGTTGCTGGGAGGCGGCGTACTTTCAGGTGCACTTGCTGGCCAAGGCGATCGTTCGAGCTGGCAGCACGCAAGTGGAGGATGTGCTGCAGGCCATGCGCGGGCTGGAATTCGAAGCGCCACAAGGACGCATTCGGGTCGATGCCAACAATCACCACACGTACCTGTTTTCGCGGATTGGCCGGGCCAACGTCGAGGGCCAATTCGACATCCTTTACGAAAGCCAGAGTGCACTCAAGCCTGACCCTTACGCCATTGCACCCAATTTCAATGAATGGTCCGGCTCGGTGGGGAGACGTCCATGACCTTGCGCGCCGCCAAGAAACGCCTGCGCAACGACAGCGCCACAGGTATCAAGGACCTGCGCGACGTCAGCGTATTGGTGATGCACCCGGATGACGAGGATGGACGCAACCTGATCGAGCAGCTGCAGCGCATCGGTTGTCAGGTGCGTGTGCAATGGCCGATCCCGGAGCGCTTGAGCGCCGAGGCGGACGTGATCGTATTGGCGGTGTCGCCGGAAAGCCTGTCGACCAACACACCATGGCTGTTGCACGCCAGCACGCCGCCGATCATTCCGGTGATTGCCTATGAGAACCCGATCATCGTCGAGGCATTGGTGCAGTTGAACGCTTGCTCTGTCATTCCTTCGCCCGTGAAGTCGTTCGGGTTGCTGACCGCTTTGGCGATCACGCTGAGTCAGTCACGCAAGGCCCGCGAACGGGAACGACACGTCAAGCGCCTGGAAGGGCGCATGGCGGTCATGCGCACCGTGCAGCAGGCGAAAATAATCCTTATCGAAACCAAGGGCATGTCGGAGACCGATGCCTACAACGCCTTGCGAGACCAAGCCATGGCCAAGCGCGAACCGGTGGAAAAAATCGCCGAAGCGCTGGTCAAGGCCCATGAGTTGTTCCGACAAGCCTGTTCCTGAACAGCCTTTGAGCATCAAGCTTGTGAGGGCTTGATCCTCTTCTGCGTGGACGTTTGCCATACGCCTCCCTTGGCAGGTATGGATCACCGCGTGGCGACCGGCGTGGACAATGGAGTCCTCCGGAGCGAGCCGTAACCTGTGCAGTGGGCACGGGCGGCACGCGTCAATGATCGCCCGAGATCGGGTGGTTCTTAACGTCATTTGGAGAACACCATGTCCGTAAAACGCCCCGGCAAAGCCGACTTTCTGATTGCCGCCGAAGACCACGGTTATCACCTGACAGATAGCCAGATGGAGGCCTTCCTCAACCTGGCCGATGAAACGTTGAATTCCTACGAAGCCATCGATGCGCTCTACGCTGCCAACGTCGCGCAGCAACCGCCTGAACGCGAATACAACAAAGCCGCCGAGGCAGACAACCTGCACGGCGCCTGGTACGTGAAAGCCCGAATCGTCGGCGCGGCGCAAGGCCCGTTGGCCGGCAAGACGGTGGTCATCAAGGACAATGTGTCGGTGGCTGGCGTGCCCATGGCTAACGGCTCATTAAGCCTGGACGGTTATATCCCGTCCGAAGACGCCACTGTGGTCAAACGCTTGCTGGCGGCCGGGGCCACGGTGGTGGGCAAGTCGGTGTGTGAAGACTTGTGTTTTTCCGGGGCAAGTTTTACCTCCGCCAGCGGCCCGGTTAAAAACCCCTGGGACCTGACGCGCAACGCAGGCGGTTCGTCCAGCGGCAGTGCGGTGCTGGTGGCGCTTGGCCAAGTCGACATGGCCATCGGCGGCGATCAGGGCGGTTCGATCCGGATGCCGTCGGCCTGGAGCGGCATCGTCGGGCACAAACCGACTTACGGCCTGGTGCCTTACACCGGCGCTTTTCCGATTGAGCGGACCATCGACCATGTGGGCCCGATGGCCAATAACGTACGCGATGTGGCAGCGATGCTCGATGTCATTGCGGGGGCTGATGGGCTTGATTCCCGGCAAAAAAATCCGCCAGCGGTCAACTGCCTCGCGACGCTGGAGCAGGGCGTAGCCGGCTTGAAAATCGGCTTGCTGCGAGAAGGTTTTGCGATCCCGGGAATGTCCGAGCCGCAGGTGGACGCCCTGGTCAAGGCGGCGGTTGCCCAGCTTGAAAGCCTGGGCGCCAGCGTCGGCGAAGCGAGTGCTCCGTGGCACACCGGCGTGGCGTTGGATCTGTGGAACGTGATTGCCACTGACGGCGCGGCGTATCAGATGTTGCAGGGCAATGGCTACGGCATGAACGTCGACGGTTATTACGACCCGGACATCATGAGTTACTTCGGCGAAAAACGCCGCGAACACGCCGATGCATTGTCCAGTAGCGTGCGAGCGGTTGCGTTGACCGGTCACTACAGCCTGAAAAAACTGCATGGCGCCTACTACGCCAAGGCGCGGATGCTGGTACCGGAACTGACGCGCCAGTACGACGAGGCATTCAAGGATTTTGACGTATTGGTGATGCCCACCATGCCCTTCGTAGCCACGCCGTTGACCGCCGCGGACGCCTCCGTCGAGGAGTACGTGCACAGTGCACTGGACATGCTCGCCAATACCGCGCCGTTTGACCTCACGGGGCACCCCGCGACATCGATCCCGGCGGGGCTTGCGGACGGTTTGCCGGTCGCCATGATGATCGTTGCTCCGCGCTTCCAGGACGCCCTCGCGCTGCGCGTTGCCCAGGCCTACGAACACGCCCGCGGCGCATTCCCTAAACCCCCGGCGCTGTAAACCGATGGCCTGCCCAGGCGCTGGCGAATACGTTCGCTGGCGACTGGGCCTGGAATGGCCAGCGCGCAACGCCTGCTGGCAGAAGGCTGGCGTGTGCAGGGGCTGAGTCGCCGCGCTGCCGTTATCGACCATCCGCGCTTTCACTGGACTGAATGCGATCTGAGTGACTTGCAGGCCTTGGATCAAGCCTTGCAGCCCATCGAAACGGTGGATGCCATCGTCCACGCGGCAGGTTTCATGCGTACCGCCCCGTTGGGGCAGTTGCAGCCGCAGGATGGCCAAGCCATGTGGCAGGTTCACGTGGCGGCGGCGAGCCATTTGGTCAACACCCTGCACGCCAGGCTGCACCCCGGCGCCCGAATCGTGATGATCGGCAGCCGCACGATGCAAGGCGTCGTGAAAAGACCTGCGCGGGGTCTTTAGCCGGCTGCAAGTATTCTGTTAATCCCTGGAACCACATCACCTCGACAAAATCACCGCTGATTTTCAGATCGCCTGTACGCAAGCCCGTCAGGAATTCATCCTTGCTGTCTTTAGCCGACAGAATGGCGAAGCCTCTTTCTGCGTTTCTGAACGACAGCGTGAATGCCGGCTTTTGCGTTAAACCTGCGGCGGATTTTATCTTTCCGTTCGCAACGGTGAAGTAGCGACCCACGCCATCCTCTGTTCGAATCTGAAAGACCAACGACTTGCCATTAACAAATTTTGCGCAGCCGGGGTTTTTCTTGATGGCTCGCTGTAACAGCTTGGTCAGCGCCCACAACAAAAATTTAAACTTCAGCATGATGTGCTGGCTCCGTAAGTTGTCATTCGCTGAGGAACGCGATGGCGTGTTTCAGAAAGCGCTCAGGGCATTGGAATTGGGCGCCGTGGCCCGCATCCGGGTACAGGAATAACTGGGCGTTCGGGATGTTCTGGGCCATGTACCAGGAGTTGACTGTTGGAATCATGACGTCATTCATGCCGTTCAGGATGAACGTTGGCTGTTTGATAGCGCGCAGATGATTGAAGGGATCATTTGGGTCCAGCTTGGGCATAAAGTGCATGTGGGCTTCGATCTGTGCCTGCATCACCTGCACAGAGCTGGGTGGATCCTGGTCGACACGCTGATGACGGCGCTCCCAGAACTCGAGCCCTGCCTGCCGCGCCGTCTCGGAGCGACCGAAAAACAGAAACAGAAAATCGTCCACTGTGGGAATGGGCCGTGGTGCGGCCTCCAGCACGCCAGGGTCTGAGTCCGGATTACCGCCACGAGGCCCGGTACCCAGCAGCATCAGTTTGCGCACGAGGTCGGGATGGCGTCGTGTCAGGTCCTGGGCGATAAAACCGCCAAGCGAGAAACCCAACACATCGACTGTTGATAGACCGAGTGCGCGGATCACTGCGGCAGCGTCGTCTGCCATCAGCTCAATTCGGTTACGCGGCTCTCCGGAAGAAGAGGCAATGCCGCGACCGTTGTAGAGGATGACCTCGCGCCCTGCCGCCAGCCCATCCGTCATGATGGGGTCCCAATGATCCATGCCGCCACGGAAATGCTGGAGGAGGAACAGCGGAGGCTGATCTGTCTTGCCATTGCCCCAGCGGCGATAGGCAAATGTCTCGCCATCGACGTCGATATACAGGGTAGGGGCGGTTAGATGGCTATAGCTCATTTTGAAGTCCTCCAAGGGGTTGTCATCTGATGCAGCAAACCATGGCTTTGGGTACAGATTGCACCCGCGCGGGTTGTCCGCACCGGGCTCGATGTCTGGTTGCACGGCGACGGGTGTTGACGGAGCAATGCGACTTCGCAGTGTTACTGCTGCAACATCAAGCTACGCCAGACGATTACAGGCTGAGCCGCGTCTTCAGGTACTTTGCTGGTCGGTGATTTCGCGGGTGTCGCTTGATCCTGATGTGGGCCTGTGTGTCCTGTATCGGGCGGTGCGGCTGCGGTTGATTCAACGCACTCATTGATGTCGCACTTATCGTTATTCAACTTCATCTTTCCAGCCTTTTACGCGCTCCTGCCTTACCCCTTGTGCCCCCAGTCGGGGTCGTTCTGTAATCGACGCTGGCTCGTTTGGTGCCAGAACACAGGTAACGACACCAAGCGCGCCATTTATACGGAGTTACCTGGACCTTCCCGAATACAAGCTTCGGTCACTCAGTGAGAGGTGTGCACAAATAAAACCTGGCCCGGTCAGGCACTGCCTAGTTGGCGGCAGCGCTGGCTTCGGCCAGTGTCGGGTAGTCGATGTAGCCCGTCGCACCGCCGCCGTAGAGGGTGGTGGGGTCGAAGGCGGACAGCGGCGCACCGGCCTTGAGCCGCTCCACCAGATCCGGGTTGCCGATAAACGGGCGGCCAAAGGCGATGAGGTCAGCCTTGTCCTGCGCAAGCCGCGAGTTGGCCAGGTTTTGGTCGTAGCCATTGTTGGCGATGTAGGTGTTCTGGAAGCGCTGGCGCAACGCGTCGAAATCAAACGGCGCCACGTCGCGTGGCCCACCGGTCGCGCCTTCGACGACGTGCAGGTAAACGATGTCGAGCGCATTGAGTTGGTCGACGATGTAATCGAACTGAGCCTGCGGCTCACTGCTCGACACACCATTGGCGGGCGAGACCGGCGACAGGCGAATGCCCGTGCGGTCCGCGCCAATCTCGGCGACCACTGCAGCGGTCACTTCCAGCAACAGGCGCGCACGATTTTCGATCGAACCGCCGTAGGCATCGGTACGCTGGTTGGCGCCGTCCTTGATGAATTGATCGAGTAAATAACCGTTTGCACCGTGGAGTTCCACGCCGTCGAAGCCGGCCGCAATGGCGTTTGCCGCCGCTTGGCGGAAATCGTTGACGATGCCTGGCAGTTCGTCGAGTTCGAGTGCGCGTGGCTCGGACACGTCGGCAAAGCCGTTATTGACGAAGGTCTTGGTCTGGGCACGGATCGCCGACGGCGCTACTGGGGCGGCACCGCCCGGTTGCAGGTCCACATGGGAAACCCGGCCAACGTGCCACAGCTGCACAAAAATCTTGCCGCCCTTGGCATGCACCGCTTCGGTGACCCGGCGCCAGCCGTCGATCTGCGCCTGGGTGTAAAGACCGGGCGTGTCTTGGTAACCCTGGGCCTGCGCCGAAATCTGGGTGGCCTCGGTGATCAGCAGCCCGGCTGAAGCGCGCTGGCTGTAGTAAGTGGGGGCGAACTCGCTGGGCACCAGTCCAGTGCCGGCGCGATTGCGCGTCAGGGGCGCGAGCACGATGCGGTTGGCGAGGGGCAGTGAGCCAAGGGTATAGGCAGTAAACAGATTTTGATCGGTCATGTGAGGTGTCTTCTGTGGCTGTGGCGGAAGAGGGATTGGTTTGTCTTTATGATGGTGATCATAATCAAAACTGTCAATTATTTTGATTGCAATCAACATCTATGTACTATGGGCGTAGGTTTTTTGTGCAAGTTCGAGGTATCGCAGGTGAAAGTGACCAAAGCGCAGGCGCAGGCAAATCGCGAGCACATCGTCGAGACGGCCTCCGTGTTGTTTCGTGAGCGGGGGTTTGACGGCGTAGGTTTGGTGGATCTCATGGGGGCCGCCGGGTTCACCCACGGAGGTTTCTACAAGCATTTCGGCTCAAAGGCCGATTTGATGGCCGAGGCTGCAGCCGGCAGTCTTTCCCGGTCGCTCGCCGGTACCGAGGCGCTTGATATTCAGACGTTCATCGATATCTACGTGTCGAGGGATCACCGTGACCGGCGTGGCGAGGGCTGCACCATGGCGGCCCTGTGTGGAGACGCGGCGCGTCAGTCGGATGAGCTGAAGCGTGTATTCGCCGAAGGCATAGACCGCATGCTGCAAACGCTGGTGCAAAAGTCTCCGACCGTCGAAGACGCTGCGCCGGGCGAGACGAGAGCGAAGATGATCGACGTACTGGCTCATGCCGTTGGTGCGGTGGTGTTGTCGCGAGCGTGTCCGGATGATTCGCCGCTCGCCGATGAAATACTCGAGGTTTGCCACGCCCGGATATCGGCTTCCTTGCCGGTATCGCCAGGCAGCGAGCAATAGTCCGGGAGACCTCAAGCGCGCCTGCCGATGCGCTTCATGGGCGTGCGAGAGAGCAGGCGGTCGATCCTCGGTTGATCATCGATTTTCGCCAGCAGAGGCAGCGCCTCGGACAAGAGCGCGTGGTGGCACTGGAAAACCCCGCCGCCCCGTCACGCGTTCACGTCAACGATGGTACGCCCCTGAATTTTCCCTGCGAGCACGCGGCTGGCGATGTCAGGAACATCGCCGAGGCCAACCACCTTTGAGGTTCGGGCAAGCTTGTCCAGATCCAGGTCACTGGCAAGGCGCGACCAAGCCTGCAGCCGTATCTGCTGAGGCGCATTGACCGAATCAATGCCAGCAAGGCTGATGTTGCGCAGGATGAAGGGGAGTACAGAGGCGGGCAGATCCGCGCCTTGTGCAAGTCCGAAGGCCGCGACTACGCCACGATACTGGGTATGCGCCAGTACGTTAGCCAACGTATGGCTGCCGACCGAGTCAATGGCGCCCGCCCAGCGCTCTTCGGAAATCGGTGCGCCCGGTGCGGACAGGGTGTGGCGGTCGATGATTTCGTTCGCGCCGAGCGCGCGCAGGTAATCGGCTTCTTCAAGCCGCCCGGTCGATGCGATCACGCGATAGCCCAGTTTGGACAGCAGGGCAATCGCCACCGATCCAGAGCCGCCATTGGCGCCGGTCACCAGGATGTCGCCGCGCGCAGGCGTCAGACCGCCATGTTCCAGTGCCAGCACGGACAGCATTGCGGTGTACCCCGCTGTGCCGATGGCCATGGCATCCCGGGCCGAAAACGCTGCGGGAATCTTGACCAGCCAATCACCGCTCACCCGTGCCCTCTGGGCGAAGCCGCCGTGGTGAGTCTGGCTGAGCCCCCAGCCGTTGGCCAGCACACGGTCGCCGGCCACAATGCCGGGATAGGTCGACGACTCTACGACACCGGCAAAGTCGATCCCCGGAATCAGCGGAAACGTGCGGATGATCGGTGACCGGCCACTGAGTGCCATCGCGTCCTTGTAGTTCACCGTTGAGTATTCGACCGCGACGGTGACGTCGCCCGGCATCAAATCCTCGTCCTCAAAGTCAACCAAGCGGGTTGAAAGGGTGTCACCGGTCTTGCTGGCGAGCAGTGCCTTGAATGTCATCGTCTTCTCCTGGTCAGGTGACCACGTGCGTTGTGCTAAATCAGTTGACCCAGCTGGAAACCTTGGGTTCGCCTGCGACCCACCTGAGGGTAGTTGAAGGTGACGATGCCCTTGTCCTTGCGCGTCCCGGCGAGGTTTTCCTGGACCATGGCGGCAAACTCGAAGGCCAAGCCCGCTTCGACGAAAGCAGGTGGGCGCGGTCAGATGGGCGCGCGAATTGCCAGCACCCTTGTGAGGCAAGTACTTCAATGATGTCGATCATAATCTTCGTCGTCAAGATCTTTGATTGCGATTGACATCAATGATGGCTGTAGGCTTCACTGCTGGTCTATCTACACAGATCTTGAAGATGAAAGTCACTAAAGCTCAGGGGAACGCTATCAAGGCGGTCATGCGCCCAGTCGATCCCGACAACAGGGCCGATTCAATTGACGGAGCACAGCATGAAGTACACATCATTTGGAAAGACCGGTTTGCAGGTTTCACAGGTGGCGCTCGGCACGGGCAACTTCGGCACAGGCTGGGGTTATGGCGCCGATCCCGACGCCAGCAAAGCTGTGTTCAACGCTTATGCCGAAGCTGGCGGCAACTTCATCGATTCGGCCGACGTCTACCAATTCGGGCAATCCGAAGAACTGCTCGGTACATTGCTGGAAGGGCGGCGTGAGGATTTTGTGCTCGCCACCAAGTTCAGCAGTGGCGCAGTGCAGAATGCGAACCGACTGGTCACCGGCAACAGCCGTAAGGCCATGGTGGCTTCCGTGGAGGCAAGCCTGAAACGGCTCAAAACCGATCGGATTGATATTTACTGGGCGCATCACCCGGATGGCACCACGCCCCTTGAGGAAATCGTCCGAGGCTTCGAGGACCTGGCGCGTGCCGGCAAGATCCTGTACGCGGGCCTGTCGAACTTCCCCGCCTGGCGCCTCGCCCGTGCGGTCACGCTGGCCGAACTGTCCCATGCCGTTCCGATTGCGGCTGCGCAGTTCGAACATAGCTTGGTGCATCGCGAGCCCGAGGCCGATTTGTTCAAGGCATCGCATGCGCTCGGTCTCGGCATCGTGACGTGGTCGCCCCTGGGGGGCGGTATGTTGACCGGAAAGTACCGGCAAGGTGAAACCGGGCGTGCTGAAGGGTTCGCAGGCCGTGTGTTCCAGCCGGAGAACTCGGCACAGCGCACGCAGACGCTGGACGCTGTAGTCGCTATAGCGGGTGAACACGGCGTCAGCCCGGGCCAGGTTGCCATTGCTTGGGCAGGCACGCATGGTGCGGTTCCCATCATCGGCCCGCGCTCACTTGGCCAACTTACCGATAACCTTGGAGCGCTGACACTGCAGCTCTCTGCGGAGCAAATTGGTCGACTTGATAGCGTGAGTGACCTGGCGCCGTCGGCAGTGGCCAGGGTCCCTGTTGCTTGGGCTGACGGCGCTCCAGAGCGTGTCGTTGCCTGACCTGTGAAGGTGCAAATATCGGTTTCTCGCATCAAGCTGTGGTTCGCCTTGGGTACGCAGTCAAGTTATGCCGTCGATCAAAATATGCCGTTGTCCCCGACTGCACTGCTCGATCCGTGCCTCAACCTGGTACACCTCGCGCAGCATGTGTTCGGTGATCACCTCATGACTCGCGCCGCTGCCCTGGGCGGTGCCGTCGGCAATCACCAATACCTGGTCGGCAAAGCGCAACGCCTGGTTCAGGTCATGCAGGGCAATAAACACGATGACCTGCTGTTGGCGGGCCAGTGCGCCCATGAAGTTCAACACTTGCACCTGGCGATGCATGTCGAGGGCGCTGGTGGGTTCGTCCATCAGCAGGATTTCCGGTTCGCGCACCAAGGTCTGGGCGATGGACACCAGTTGCTGCTGGCCGCCGCTGAGTTCGCCCAAGTTGCGAAAGGACAAGTCGCTGATGCCAAGGGCCTCGAGCATTTCGTCCACCAGGTTCAACTCGTCATCGTGGACAGTCCATTGCGGAGACAGTTGCTTACGGGCCAGGAGTACCGATTCGTAGACCGTCAACCGCGCACTGGCATTCAAGCCCTGGGGCATGTAGCAGATGCCCTGCCGGCCCTTTTTCGAGTCCTGCAGGATCACCTGTCCAGGCCCGTCGATCAGCCCGGCCATGCGTTTGAACAGGGTGGACTTGCCCGCCGCATTGGGCCCCACCACCGCGACCACCTGGCCGCCGGTGAACGCGGCGGTGGTAACGCCACGGATGATCGTGCGCTGGCCGTAGCGAGCACCCAGGTCTTGCAGCTGAATCTTCACCATGTGTTTTTCTTCCCGCTGAGGATCAGTGATATGAAGAACGGCACGCCGATCAGCGAAGTGACCACCCCGATCGGGAAGATGGCGCCGGGGATCAGGGTTTTGCTCACTACTGAACTGGCGGACAGAATCAGTGCGCCGGTCAGCAGCGAGGCCGGCAGGAAGAAGCGTTGGTCCTCGCCGATCAACATCCGCGCAATATGCGGGCCGACCAGCCCGATAAAGCCGATGGTGCCCACAAAGGCCACGGGGAACGAGGCGAGCAGGCTGACCATGATCAGCGTCTGAAAACGCAGGCTGCGTACGTTGATCCCGAAGCTGGCGGCCTTGTCGTCACCCAGTCGCAGTGCGGTCAGGGCCCAGGCGCGCTTGGCAAAGATCGGCAGGGTGATCACGATCACCAGGCAGATCACCCCGAGTTTGGGCCAGGTGGCTTTGGTCAGGCTGCCCATGGTCCAGAACACCACGGCCGCCACGGCTTGCTCGGTGGCGAAAAACTGCACCAGGGCCAATAACGCGTTAAACGTGAAGACCAGGGCGATACCCAGCAGCACGATGGTTTCCGCAGTGACCCCGCGACGCATGCTCAGGAAGTGAATCAGTAACGCCGACAGCATGGCCATGATGAACGCGTTGACCGGCACCATGTACTGCGCCGCCAACGGAAACAGCGCCACACCAAACGCCAGCCCCATGGCTGCACCAAAACTGGCGGCGGCGGAAATGCCCAGGGTGAAGGGGCTGGCCAGCGGGTTATTGAGGATGGTCTGCATCTGCGCGCCGGCCAGTGACAACGCCGCACCCACGGCAACCGCCATCAGCGCGATCGGCAGGCGGATGTCCCACATCACCACGCGAACCTGTGCCGGCGCACTGTCCGGCGCAAACAGTGCACCGAGCACTTCATGGAAGCTGTAGCTCGCCGGCCCCAGGGCCAGGTCAAGCAGCACACTGCACAACAGCAGCAAGAGCAGGCCACCGAGGATCAGGCGTTTGCGCAGCACCAGGGCCCGGTAAGTGTCGCGTTGGATCACGGCACTCATGGCTTGAGGCTCACGAAGTAACCCGGCTCATAGGGCACCGGCAGGAATCGCTCGTGCAATTGGCGAAACGAGGCTTCAGGGTCCAGGTCGGTAAAGAGTGTCGGATGAAACCACTTGGCCAACTGCTGGATGGCCACGAACTGATAAGGGCTGTTGTAGAACTGGTGCCAGATGGCATGGAACGCCTGGTCATCCTGCGCCTTGATCCCGGCATAGGCCGGGCGTTGGGTATACCAGGCCAGTTTGCGCCGGGCTTGGGCCATGTCGGCGCCGGGGCCCACACCGACCCAGTGGCCACCGGGGGCAAAGGCTTCCCAGTTGGCACTGGTGACCACTACCTGTTCCGGGTTGGCGACGATCACTTGCTCGGGATTCAGCTGGCCAAAGGTGGTGGGAATAACGCCTCTGGCGATGTTATTGCCCCCCGCCATATCGACAAACAGACCAAAATTTTCATTGCCGAAACTTAGGCAGCAATCGTCGGTGTAGCCACCGATACGCTCGATGAACACGCTGGGGCGCGAAGGGTGTTGCGCGTTGATCACGTCGGTGACGCGGCGGATCTGCTGATTGCGAAAGTCGATAAACGCTTCGGCACGCGCCTCTTTGCCGGACAACTGGCCGAACAGGCGCATGGTCGGTTCGGTGTTCTGCATCGGGTGGTTGCGAAAGTCGACGTACACCACTGGAATCCCCAGGGCATCGAGCTTTTCGATATAGCGGGCGTCCTCGGTCGCGTGCTGGGCCTCGATATTGAGGATGATCACGTCCGGGCGCTGGGAGATGGCCTGCTCGATATCGAAGGTGCCGTCTTCAAAACCGCCAAAGGTGGGGATTTTGGCGATGGCGGGAAATTTACGCAGGTAAGCGCCATAGGTGTCCGGGTCGGACTGGATCAGGTCCTTGCGCCAGCCGACGATTCGCTCAATGGGGTTTTGCGTATCCAGCGCGGCAACCAGGTACAACTGACGGCCTTCCCCGAGAATCACGCGCCGGACCGGCAGGTGCACCTTGACCTGGCGCCCGAGCAAATCGGTGACGGTGCTGCGTGGTGCCTGCGGCTCGGCGGCAGTTGACGGCAGCGCCCATCCCAACAAACCCGCAAGCAGCAGCCCGGCGAAGGCGTGGCTGCGTCGAACAATGGTAACCATGGTTAAAGCCTTTGCAGTGGTCGGGCCGGGTGGCGGTGCAGCTTGCCGTGCCGGGCCGAAGGTTTCAGAAATCGACCGTGGTCGACAGTAGAAGGGTGCGTGGCGAGCCTTGAGAGAACGCACCATAGGAAGCGACCCCCGACCAATACTCACGGTCGAACACGTTCTGTACCGTGGCGCGGAAGGTCGTCGGCCGCTGGGCGATGCGCGTGCTGTAGCGCACGCCCATGTCGAAGCGGGTCCAGGGGTCCAACTGCTGGGTGTTGGCCTGGTTCACATATTGACTGCCGGTGTACAACGCCCCGCTGGTTAGCGTCAGCCCCTCGACCCAGGGCACGTCCCACTCGGCCCAGAGGTTGGCTTGCACCTTCGGCACCCCCACCGGGGTATTGCCCCGGTTGGCCGCAACCGTGCTTTTGGTCAGTTGCGCATCCAGCAGCGTCACCCCGCCGAGCAGGCGTGTGCCTTGGCCGGCCTCACCGGATACGTTCAGCTCCAGGCCCCGGTTGCGCTGTTCGCCTTGTACCGCAAAGGTGGTGCCTGACAGCTCGCCACTGGGTTTGGTGATCTGGAACAGCGCGAGTGTGGACATGACCGTGCCGTAGTCGAGCTTGACCCCGACCTCATGCTGGCGTGAAACGTAGGGGGCAAAGATCTGGCCCGCGTTCGAGGCCGTGGCGGGAGCGATATCGCCTTTGCTCAAGCCTTCCAGGTAGTTGTAGTAGAACGACACATGCTCCCAGGGCCGGACAACTGCGCCGAACAGCGGCGTGGTCTTGCCGTCGTCGTAAGCCGTGGTCACCGCACCTGCCGCGTCGTAGTTGTTGGAGCGGATGGTCTGTTTGCGCAGGCCGGCCGTCACCTGCAGGCGCTGATCGAGCATCGACAAGGTGTCGGCAACCGCGACGCCGGACAATTCGGTCGCCGAGACTTTCGGCGTGGCCGGCGTGGCAATGTCGGCCTCGGGTCGTGAGACAGGGTGGTAAATGTTCGACAGGATCGGCGGGCCGGAAATAATGCCGCGCGACAACTCATCGCGATAGCGCGTGACTTGCAGCGTGGTGCTGTGGCTGATCGGCCCGGTGTCGAAACGCAGTCGGGCACCGCTGTCGACCGTGTAGCGCCGTACTTTAAATTTGTAATAGCCGGGGATCGACGAGGTGTCGCCGGCGGTGTTGATGATGGTCGGGGTCTGGTCGGAAAGGCGTGCCACGTTCGACTTCCCACCGCCGGCATGGGCAAACAGGGTCAGTGCGTCGCTCACGTCATACTCGCCACCCAGCAATGCCGACTCGTCGCGGGTCTTGGACCAGCCCCACGCCTGGCTGACGTTGGTACGCCCGTTGGCGGCGTGGGGAATCGGCACGCCGGGCGCGATCAGGAAGGGCCGTGACGCCGCGTCGAATTGCTCTTGCTGGTTGATCAGGTCCAGGCTGGTGCGCAGGCGATCACCCTGGTAATCCAGGGCGATGGCACTGACCCCGACATCCCGCGATTGCTTGTCGATGACAGTGTCACCCTGCTGCACGCGGCCGTTGACGCGCATGCCGAATCGCCGGTCCTCGCCAAACCGCCGACTCAGGTCGATATGGGTGCCCAGTTGCAGGTCCTGGGCATAGGAGGCCGTGACGCGGGTCAGGTCCTCGTCCAGGGCGCGCTTGGGGACCACGTTGATCACGCCACCGACGGCGCTGTTGGGGGACATGCCGTAGAGGAGGGCGCCGGGGCCTTTGACCACTTCGATGCGTTCGGCGTAGTCGGTGAATACCCGGTAATTGGAGGCCACGCCGTACACACCGTCGAACGCCAGTTCCCCGAGGTTGCCTTCGCCCACCGGAAAGCCGCGGATAAAGAATGAGTCGACGATCCCTCCCGTCTGGCCGGTGGAGCGGACTGAAGAGTCGCGCTCCAGCACGTCGCCCACGGTGGTCGCCTGCTGGTCTTTGATCAATGACGCGGTATAGGTGCTGATGCTGAACGGTGCGTCCATCACATCCGTATTGCCCAGCAGGCCGAGACGCCCGCCCTCGGCCACCTGGCCGCCCGGGTACACCGGCGGCAGGCTATCGGCGTGTTTTTGCGCAGCCTCCACCGTGGTCGCCGACAGCGTCAGCCGGCGCAGTACCAGGGTGTAGCTGCCATCGCTGCGCAACACCATCTCCAGGCCGCTGCCTTCGAGCAAACGCGTGACGGCTTCCTGCGTGGAGTAGGTGCCGTTCAGTTCGGGGCTGATCAGGCCCTCCGTGATCGACGGCTGGAACGACAGGGCAATACCGGCGTCCACGGCAAAGCTCGAGAGCGTCGCGCCGAGCGGGCCGGGGGCGATGTGGTAGGCCTGCACAGCGACCGAATCCAATTGGGCCGGTGCCTCCGCCAATGCCACCGGGCATATGGCACCGGCCAGCAGCAGGCTGAGCACGACGCCGTGCACCATCGGTTTGAGCGGACGAGCCGGACGCAGGGGCCGTGCTACGAGCATGAAAGGATGATCCATGGACGAGAGGAAAAGGCTGTTCCTGTCTTTGCCAGTCGAGATCGAAAAAAGTATCACCCCGGCCGCCGTTTATTTTTGCGTGGGATCAGGCGGGCGACAGGGTGACCCAGTAACCGCGCAAATGACTGTTCGCCAGCACGGGATAGGTGTGCACCAGCATGCTCAAGGTGCGATCGGTATCACTGATCGGAAAGGCCCCGGAAATGCGCAAGTCGGCGATGGCCGGATCACAGCGCAGGAAACCTCGGCGGTAGCGCGTCAGTTCCGCGACGAAATCCGCCAGGCGCATCTTGTCGGCCATCAACATGCCCTGGGTCCATGAACCGATGTAGCGATCGGTCGGCGCCAGCTCACCAAAGGTCTGTGAGGAGAAGTCGGTGCGCTGCCCTGCATTGACGATCAGCGGCGGGGTCTGGCGGTTATCGGCCAATATCACCCGCACCGCGCCGTCGATGACCGCAAGATGGGTGCGAGGGCTGACTTCACGCACGGTAAACCGTGTGCCCAGCGCCTGCATGCTTCCCTGGCGGGTGCTGATCAGGAACGGCCGGGGCAGGGGGGCGGTGTCCACGGCGGTCTGCACCAGGATTTCGCCTTCGCGCAGGTGAATAAGCCGTTGGCGGTCGTCGAATACGACGTCGATGGCGGTAGCGGTGTTCAGGGTGATGCGCGAGCCATCGGCCAGGGTCAGTTCGCGGCGCTGGCCAACGTCGGTGCGGTAGTCCGCTGACCATTGCTGCGATTGCGCCAGCTTCCAGCTCCCCCAACCTGCGGGCGCCAGCGCCAGCAGGATCGCCAGCTTGCCCAGTGCTGCACGACGTTCAGGGCTGTCTGGCCGGTCGAGCGCCGACATCGCCAGGGCGGGCGGCAGGCCGCCGAACTTGCTCTGCAGCAATTGCGCACGGGACCAGGCGCGATCCCGTTCCGGGCTGCTGACCTTCCAGCGCTCCCATTCGGCGCGCTCGTGCTCGCTCAGTTCGCGTTCGCTCAAGCGCATCAGCCACTCGGCGGCTTCTTCGAGTACCTGCGGGTCCAGCGGCGGCTCCCTGCGCAGACCGAGCATTCACTCCACCAGCATCAGGCACTGTACGAAGGCCTGTTTCATGTAGCGCTTGACGGTGATCAGCGATACACCCAGCTGCTCGGCGATGTCGTCGTACTTGAGGCCGTTGATCTGCGACAGCAGGAAGGCGCGCTTGACCAGGGGCGCCAGGGTATCGAGCATGGCGTCGATTTCGTGCAGGGTTTCCAGCACCATGAAGTGCGCTTCGGGCGACGGCGCTTCGTGGGCAGGCACGTTCGCCAGTGCATCCAGGTACGCGCGTTCCAGTGCCTTGCGCTGGTACCAGTTGACCAGGATGCCCTTGGCCACGCAGCTCAAGTACGCCCGTGGCTGGTCAATCACCGTGACCTGTGAGGCGAGGATCCGGGTGAAGGTGTCCTGGGCCAGATCCGCCGCATCCATGGCGTTACCCAGTTTTCTCTTCAGCGTGGCATACAGCCAGCCGTGATGCCCGCTGTACAGGGCCTCGATGGCGCGCAGGTGATTGAGGTGATTCGCGGAAGAGGTTTCGCTCATGGCGGCCGATTTGTTTGTAATTGAGAAGTATTCCCAATGCTAGTTGACAAACCAGCTTGAGCGCAAGCGCCATCGTGTCCCGTGATCAGGCGTGTGACAGGCGTATCAAGGCGTCAATCAGCGAATCGATTTCAGCTTCGGTGTTGTAAGCGTGAACCGATGCACGGCTGACCTCAAGCAAGCCCCGATGCTGCATGTCGAGCAGGGTCGAGCCTGCTGTCGAAGTGCTCACGTTGATGCGTTTGGGTTGCGCTGCGAGCCACTGCTGCACCTGTGGGGCGTTGTGGTGGCGATGACTGAAGGTGACGATACCGGACTTTACAGGGCCCAGGTCCTGCGAGGTGATACCCGCCACGTCGGTCAGTCGATGGCGTAAGTAACCCGCCAGGTGCTGGATGCGCTGCCATATCGGTTCGATACCCTGCGCCAACGCATACTCCGCTGCGGCCCCCAGGCCCAGCTTGGCCGCGACGTTGCATTCCCAATTTTCAAAGCGTCGCGCATCCGCACGAATTTCAAAGCTGTCTGCCGTGAGCAAGGACGCCGCATGCAGGTCCAGAAAAATCGGCTCCAGGCGTTGGCACAGGGATTGTTCTACGTACAGGAACCCCACGCCCCTCGGCCCGCGCAGGTATTTTCGACTGGTGGCGGCGAGCATATGGCAGCCGATCTTTTGCACATCGATCGGCACCTGGCCCACCCCCTGGCAAGCGTCCAGCAGGAATAACACACCCGCCGCCCGGGCGAGGGCACCGATCTGCTCGACGGGTTGCACAGGCCCGCCGTTGGTGGCGATCATCGGCAGCGATACCAGGGCGACGCGCTCGTCTTCAAGCATGGCCGCCAAGGCTGCGAGGCACACCTGGCCGTGTTCATCGTTGGGGATGATCCGGATCTCGATCCCGCGCTGCTGCCTCAATTGCAGGTATGGGATGTAGTTGCCGGCGTATTCGGTCGTGGAGGTCAGCACCGCGTCGCCGGGCTTGAGCGCCAGTGAATAGAAGGCCATGTCCCAGGCTCGGGTGGCGTTTTCGACCACTGCGATTTCAGTGGGGTGCGCATTGATCAGGCGCCCGATGGCGGTGTAGACATTGTCCAGTTCAGGCGCGCATCGGGCGGCCGCTTCATACCCGCCGAGGCGGGCCTCCTGTTGCAGGTGCCCGGTCATGACCTGGACCACCGGCTCAGGCATCAGCGCCGCACCGGCATTATTGAAATGGATCAGATGCTCGACACCCGGTGTATCGGCACGCAGTTGTTCAATGTTCAAACCCTTACTCCTTGTTCAGTCGCTGCCTGCAACGCCATTGGAAGGCGCGGACACCGACCAGTACCGCAGCGCGACCATGGGAATCAGCGCCACTGCATAGGCCAGGCACACGAAAAGATAGGTGTATTGCAGACCGTAGACCTGGCTCAGCAAGCCACCGATGGAGATGCCGGCAATCGAGGCGAACTGCGCAGTGCTTTGGGCAATACCCAGTACGTAGCCTTGTCGCGAGCTGTCGGCGGTTTTCGAGACCAACGCCATCAGCACGGGGGTGGTCGCCCCCAGCAGCACCCCCCAAATGAAGTAGGCGACGATAAATACCACGGGGCTTCGCGTTACGCCCGCCACGGCGGTCAGGGCGATGCAGCCCATGACGACATATGTGATGCGTTGCAGGGTTTCTGCCTGGGAACGATGCTCGAAGTAGCGCGACCATGCCGTTGCCGACAGGATGAAGCCCAGCGCCAGCAACCCGTAGCACAAGCCGACGACGGAGTTGTTGACCTCGAACGTCGAGCTCACGTACAGCGAGAACGAGGTCTGCGGCAGCATGCGCGCCAGCAGCAGGATCCCCATGACGCACAGCAGCGACAGCAGCGGAGAGCTGCGCCATACGCTGTCGGTGCCGGCGACCGGCGTGCGGGTGGCCGCCGTCGGTTTTTTTGGTACGGGAGGCACATCCGGCAAGGTCACGGCGGCGATGACGGTACAGAGTGCACAGAGCACCGAGGCGACGATGTTGATCCAGAAAAACGTCGCGTAATCGAGGATCAAGCCGCCTACGACCGCACCGAGCAGTGAGCCGACATTGGTCGATATCTGCAGGATCGCGAATAACCGCGCCCGCCGCGACGGCGCTTCGATACTGACCCCGTAAGCCTGCGCCGGGGCTATATAGCCGGCAAAGGCGCCCTGCAGAAAACGCAGGACCAGGATGACCCAGATGTCACTGAAAAACGCCAGCCCGAGCTGGGTCAGGGACAACCCCGCGAGTGCGCGGATCATCATCAGCTTGTGGCCGTAGCGATCGCCGATACGGCCCCAGAATGCACTGGTCAGCATGATGCCCAGCATCGGCCCGACGTACACGGCGATGCTGGCGAAGCTGAATACCGACTCCGAGGACGCCAGCCCGCGCAGGTGCACGGGCCAGAACGGCCCGCTCATTTCCATCGCGCCCATGGAGACCAGCTGGATCGCGAACAGAAGATAAATGAGGATTCTTACACGCGAACCCTGGATGGCACCTGCTTGGGACATGAGACGGCCTCGGTGATTAAACGGCAGCTAGCGGGTTGGTCAGGGTGTGCTGCAAACGGTAGTTGGAATACTGCATCAAATGCATACGCAGTAACGAACGGGTAGGCCATGGATCCTCGACAAAGGCCTGGCGCTCGACCTCCCACACCTGCGGCGAGACCCGCTCGCGCACGGCGGCAAAGGCGTTTTCGGTTTCCTCGCGCAATATTGCCCACAAACGTGTGTTGTCCATGCCGTACTCCTTGGTCAGCCACAGGGCCATTTCATGCAAGTGGGTGAGGAACGCGGCGTCCAGTACAAACATGCGCACCGGTTCGATATCGCCGCTAAATACCGTAGGCAGAATGCCAGGCTGTACATGCGGCTGTAACGTATAACCGCGTTCTTCCAGCAGCGGGGCGTAGGTTCTGCCATCGCCAAAATCGCGGATCAGCAGGCTGCGCGGCACGCCATCGGGTGAGAACAGCACCATGGTGTTCTGCTGGTGCGCTTCGAGCCCGATACCGTACAGCAGATAGATTGCCACCACGGGGTGGGTGACGACCTTGGCATAGTGGCGAAACCACTGTTCTACGCTGGCGGCGTCGGCACGCACCCCGTCGCGTTCGATCAGGTCGGTAAACAGCGGCCGACCGCTGCCCGGTAAACGGGTGAACAACGAAGCCACCGTGATTGGCAGACGCTCATCGTTGCGTTCGAACGCTTGCCGGCTGGCACGAAACACCACGGACAGGTGTTTTCCCGGTACGTCGTCCTGGGTGATTGCGTGGCGATAGCGCACGCCGATTTCTTCCGGGAAGATTTCCAGTTGCTGGTCGAAACCGTTTTCGGCTTCCAGGATTTGCGTAATCACCGTGCTGATGCGCGGCCCCATATGGATCGACTTGGCTTGCAGGCTGCGCAACTCGCTGGTCATCCACAACGCGATGGGCAATTTGATCAGCGGTGCAGCGTGGTCCAGGACCGGCATCATCGTGCGGTATGACATGGTCGGCAGCGTCTGAATATCCGGCCCCTCAGTGATCAGCAGGCCTTCTTCGATTTCCGCAGCAAACGTCTTGAGCACATAGGCCTGCAAGTGCCAGGCATGAATCGGCAGGGGCAGCCATTGCGTTTCATCCAGGCCTTTGGCGTTGAGCGCCGCTTTCCATTGCTCCCATTGTGCCGGGAAATTGCTGGCGAACCAGGCGGGGTAGTTGGTCACGTGAGGCATGCTTTCGCTTTTGGCCATGTCGGCACGCAAGGCGGCTATCCGCAGGGGCACCTGGGCGTTGAATTCCGGAGACAGTTGCTCGACCTCAGCGTCATTCAGCCCGGGGCGGGCTTTCCAGGTCGGGTAGTAGGGGTGGCCTTCCAGCGAGCCCCACTGATCCAGCAAGATCGCGGCGTCCTTGATGCTCGCATGCCGACGCAGGTAATCGGTGAGGCTGCTGAGGCCCTGGCGTTGAGCGGCCTGCGCCAGTCGCGCGTTCCAGTGTTGGCGGAACTGACGGGCGTGGGCGTCGTTCAGCAGGCTGTTTTCCATATCCGACTTGAGACCGGCCACACCTTCGTCGCTGGGCTCGAAGTCGAAACTGTCGCGCAGTACATCCAGCAGGTCCTGATGGCGGGTGATCACCTGGCGCACGCCTTCGGCCGTCAGCAGCACCACGTCGCCGTCATTGACCAGCGTGTCGGCCGGGCCCAGCGCAATCTCGGAGAAAAACAGCTGCGCGCCTTTCTGCTTGAGCGGGTAGGTGGCCTGCTGGCCGTCGTGGGTAAACGCCAGCGCAGAACGATCCAGGATATTTTCCGCAAACAAGCAACGAATCAGCCGGCGCAGGGCGTTCTTGCGGGAGTAGGCGATCAAGGTGTTGAGGTCATCCATATCAGCTCTCTGCTCGTTGAATCATTCATTAAAAGGGTTATGCCGTGCGAGGCCATTGGCTCGGGAAGTAATCCAGCGCCGAGTCGCGCAGGCCTTGCATGTAGGCAACGCTCCAGTGCAGGACTTCTTCGATATAGGGCACTTTCAGTTCAAAACGCCTGGCCATTTCCACCAGCAGCACCAGGCCATAGGCGACGTCTTCGTTAAACGCACGGCTCTCACGCTCGATCACATACCCGGCGCGGTTATCACCGGCTGGCACCATGGGCGCGAGGATGTCGTTGTAGGCCTGGTTGGTGCGCAGAATGGACAACATGCTGCTCTGGTCGCGAATCTGATCGCCGTACGCCTCGACGATTTCCTGTTTCAAGGATTTGACGGACGACAGGTCGACGCCCATGCGCGCACTGATGACCGCGCACAGTTCCTGGCTCTCCTGATCCATGCGTTCCAGGAAGTAGGCGCCCAGTTCGGGGCACTCCGTCCACCAGCACAGGCGCTGGGGAAAGATCTTCCGGTGCCATTGCCCATAGGGGCCGATCAACCCGTAGATCACCGAGCTGTGCATGATCGGGTTGCCGGGCGTCAGGGTGATCTCCAGGTAGTGATCGAGCAGCGTGACGCAAGGGCCGTAGAGGCGTATGAGGATGTCGTGCAACTGCTGGCGCGACGCCTGGGATTCTCGGGCATGGGTCGCGACATATAACTGGCTTTTGCCGCCGCCCATTTTTATCGACCGACCGGGGGTGAGGTCGAAGGCGGTATGAGGTACGTCCTTCATGCCCCAGATCACCAGGTTCGGGTGGTTTGCCAGTGTGGCCTCGGCCAGCCAGTCGAATCCGCAGAAGCCCGGAATCGCACCGATGTACACCGGTTTGCTCGTGCTCAAATGCGGCGCGATGGCCTGCAGGGTTTTGGCGCGGGCATGGGCTGGCACCGTGATGATGACGATGTCGGCGTCTTCGACGGCGGGCCTGGCCTCGGCGGTCACCCGATCCAGCCGGGCGTTCAGCGTGGAGCCGTCCGGCAGCAGAGCCTGGAGCGGCACCTGCCGCGTGTGGTGGTCGACGACTTCCAGGTTGCTGGTCAGCAGCGAAACCTGGACGTCAGGCAGTTGCTTGAACAGGATGGCGTTGAGATGACCTGTTCGGCCACCGCCGCAAATGGCGACTTTCAGCGGTTTCATTCAGAGGCGCTCCTTGGTCGAAAGAGGGTCATGCGACGCTCAGTTGCAGCGGGGCGGAGCTGGACTCCTGCCAGTGGTTCTTGCCCAGCCAGGCATCCAGTTGCGACGCGACGCCGGGGTCGAGCAAGTCGCGTTCCTCCAGCCACTTATCATCGAAGACCGTGTGCAGGTATTTTTCGCCGCCATCGGCAATCGGCACCACTACATTGCCGTTCAGTACACCTTTGTGAATCAGCTCCAGGGCCTTGAAAATTGCGCCACCGGTCGAGCCGCCTACCAGCAGGGCGAGGTGGCGGGCGATATAGCGCGAGGTCTCGAAGGCTTGTGAGTCGGTGACCTGCACGCCCAGGTCGATGCAGCTGTAATCGAGCACCAGCCCCACTGTGTCCCCGGCAGGCGTGCCGGTACCGGACTGATAGTACGGATAGCCGGGATGCCCGAAAACGATGGAACCTGCGGGCTCCACCGCCACGGTCACAATGTCGGGGTTGTGCTGTTTAAGGCCTCGGGCAATCCCGGTCATCGACCCGCCGGTACCGACGCAACCGACATACGCGCCGATCACACCTTCGGCCTGAACGATGGTTTCCCGCACAAAGTCGCTGTAGCCGCCGGCGTTGGCCGCGTTGTCGGACTGGTTCATGAACACGGCCCCCGGGATCTGCTCGGCGAGTTCGGCCGCCAGGCGCTGGCGCTCTACCACCGCGACTTCATCTTCACGATAAGTTCCCGCGACAAACCGAATATCGGCGCCCAGTGCCTTCATCACCGCGATCTTGTCCTGCGCCGCGTGATGGTCGACCACGGCGATAAATTGCAGGCCGAATTCGACGGCGGCCATGGCCAGGCCGATGCCGGTATTGCCCGACGACGACTCAACCACCACGCCTCCTGGTTTCAAGCGTCCGGACTTGAGCGCGGCGAGTACCATGTTGCGCGCCATGCGGTCTTTGATACTGCCGCCGGGATTGTTTTTCTCTATCTTTAATAACAGCCGGGCATCAGTGCCCGGAATATAAATACCCAACATAGGCGTATTGCCGATCAGCTCGGAAACTTTAGTCAGTATCATATGAAGTACTTCCTTTAGTCGTCAGGTGAAAACGCGTAGTTACCGTACGTGCAACAGGTCGCCACCATTCGCCGGGGCAGGGGGTGACGATGGAACTCGTTCTCCAATAAGTCCATTTGATAGCCGGCGGTGTTGGCATAAATTAATAAGTCGCCGGCCTTGGGGGAAGTCGTAAAGTTGATCAGGCGGTGGGTGATGACGTCATCATCCAGGCAACTATGTCCGGCAATATAGGCTTGCATCGGTGTGGCGGATGTTGGCGCTGCGCTGATTAAAATCGGGTCGACCAGATATTCCGACGCGAACCATGTTTCACAGGCACTGAAGCTGCTGCCTTCAACAAATAACACCGTTTTGTTATTGGCCAGTTTTTTGCTGCGTGTAATGCGAAATACCGAAATTGCGGCTTGGTCCACCAGACTTCGGCCCGGCTCCAATGCCAGGGTGATGCTGTTGGCCTTCAAGTACTGGGCAATGTTTTGCCGCGGCGAGAAGGCACTTTCCAGAAATAACGTCAACCATTGGCTCGCCGTCAAGTTGCTGCCGTAAGGGTAATAAGACTTGGGCACTGACTGGTTGTAATAGTGATTGGGTGTATTGTCGTTTTGTAGAAAGCGCTCGTAGGCGTGTGGCTCGACATAGCGGATGGGCAAACCTCCGCCGATATCGATCATGGTCGGCGCCAACCCCATCGTCCGAGCCACATCGACGAAATCGGTCACTTCACGAAAGGCCTGTGCTCGAGATTCGAACCCATAGCCACCGAGGTGGAAATGGAAACCCTCGAAGTCAAAAAATGCCCTGAGTCCGGTCAGTAAGTGCAAGCACACCAGCAGGTCTGCGGCCCCCATTCCGAAGCGGCTGGTCCCACAGGCTTTAGGCCTGTAACGCAGTAAAACCCTGGCCTTTATGGCCTCGCTGCTGGCTTCGACCAGTGTTTTCAAATGGTCGAACTCTTCCAGCGAATCCACGCAGATCAGTGCACCGGCATGGACCAGCGCCCGATGAAAATCTTCGGTTTTGGCCGGGCCGGTGGCACACAACTGAGCGGCCGGCACACCGGCGCGCAGTGCTGCTTGCATCTCGTAAATGCTGGAAACGTCGACGCCGATACCGGACGCCTTGGCTGCGCCAAGTAAACATTGTGACTTGTTGGCTTTGGCGCCATAGAAGATCGCATGTCGGACTTCATGCTGTTCCAGCACGGATTGCAATGCGCCGGTGTTCAGTGCAAAGGCGTGCGGCCATACAAGATTCAGGGGGGAGCCATGTTGCGCAACGAGTTCAAGCAGTTTGTCGGGTTGGTTATGTAACAGCTGTGCGATGCATGCGTCCAATAATGGATTAAGCATTTTCGAAAGATGAACTTCTGTACACGCTTCATTGAGGCGCGTTATTGCAATAGACATAACTATCACCTGGCGCTTATAGCGTCGTCATTCATATTTAAATCTCTGGAAGAGATCGATGAATGTGGTCTTGTCGTTCGTCGTGTTTTTAACGCTTATGCGTTTGGCGGTGGATGCCACACGAATCCTGCAGGCGAAACTGTGGCTTTGATGGTAATAATCGGTTCATAAAACAATTGCATAAGAACCCCATTCCATAAGGTTTATACGGGTGTAGCGATCGGCCACTAACTGCCGTTTTTCTTAATCTGACTCACCGCTGAGTGATGGTTAAATGATGTCGCGAGGCCATACTTTCGGTGAGCGTTAAGACTTGCCTAGGGTCATGAAAAGTTTCTCTTGGCGGCGTGAACAATATTGCTACCGAGAACGATTATCAAGTAAGGTTTTCAAATATTTCTTATTGATCCCGGCCGAACAGCGTTGCGCGAACGTGTATTTGCACGCTCTTGCGGGCGTTCGTCCCAAGTTTGAAAGCGTTGTTAATTCATTGATCAATAAGGGGTTAAACGTTGATCGGCGAGGGCGCTGACAGAGGCGCAATTCAGCCGCCCCGAGGCCCCTGAAAATTTTGCAAAAACCACGACTGATGCACGCCAAGGAGAACTGCTATGAACACTGATCGTCCGATCACGACTGCCCTGCTTCCCATCAGCTACCTGTTCGTTCCGGGGAACCGTCCGGAGCGCTTTGCCAAAGCGGCTGAGGCCGGAGCGGATGCAATCATCCTGGACCTTGAGGATGCGGTTCATCCCGATAGCAAAGCCGCTGCTCGAGCTGCCATCTGGGCGTGGCAGGAGAGTGCGCCAAGTGTCGCGTGCCAGCGGTTTATCCGGCTCAACAGCGTCGGCAGCGCGTTGTTCCGCCAGGACCTGACGTGGTTGGGCGACATGCGTTACCCCGAGCGTTGCACCGGAGTATTCCTGCCCAAGGCCGAGGCGCCGCAAGCGTTGGCGCGGGTGGTCGAGCAGTTGCTGGCGTGGCAACCCCAATTGCACATTGTCGCGATCATCGAGACGGCCAGAGGCTTGCAGCAGGTGGAGGCGATTGCTGCGGTTCCCGGCCTGGCACGCCTGGCCTTTGGCTCGCTGGATTTTTCCCTGGATATCAATTGCGGCCAGGTGCCTGAGGCGTTTGTGTACGCACGCAACCGCATCGTGCTGGCCTCTCGCACTGCGGGTTTGCCGGCGCCGATCGACGGAGTCACGCCGGCGATCAACGACCTGGCGGTGGTCGCCCAGGACTCGCTTTACGCTCGCTCCCTCGGGTTCGGGGCCAAGCTGTGCATCCATCCCGCGCAGCTGGCGACGGTGCAGCGCGCATTTCTACCCGATGCGCAGCAATTGGCCTGGGCCGGTCGGGTGATGAGTGCCGTGGCCGGGGGCAGCCATGCGGTGCAAGTTGACGGCGAAATGGTCGACCTGCCGCTGATCGAACAGGCGCAACGCCTGTTGGACATGGCCCGCCGACACGCAGCGGTCGCCAAAACCGGAGCTTGCTGAGCATGCTGCCGGGACAGGAAGGGACCATTGAGCAGACCTATCAGATTGCGCTGCGACCGGTGTGCGAAGTGCTGCAATCGGAACAGGTGGACCCGGCGAATGTGCAGTGGCTATGCGACTCGATTATCCGCGCAGGGCATTGGCTGGAACCGATCATTGTCGAGCGCTCGCAAGGCATCGTGATGGACGGTAACCATCGCCTGAATGCAGCGTTGCAGTTGGGTCTGTGTCGGGTGCCGTGCATCCAGCTCGACTACGCGGACCCACGGGTGTGCGTACGGCACTGGCACACGGGGCACGCGTTCGAGGTCGCGCGGATTTTCAACACCATCGCTCGCGGCGAGATCTTTCCGTACAAGACCACACGGCATGTGTTTGATCCGGCGCTACCGGTCATCGCGATCCCGCTGGACCGCCTGTACGAATGAGTCGTGTAAAAAAATCAAGTGAGTGGGTGATACTTTTTCGCACGTCGACTGGCATTAGGAGTGATTCCCATTTTCTCTCGTTGAAAGGATCCTCTCGTCATGCCTGTTGTCAGTCGGCCTTGCGGTGAACGCGCGTTAACCCTCGCTATTCGAACCGCCCTGTTGAATTTCGTCATGGTCGCAGCGGGCGCCAACGCCTGGGCTGAGACACCAACGCCTGCCGCCACGGATGACAGCACGCCCAGCCTGACCCTCGACACCACCACGATCGACGGCCGCTACAACGGCCCGACGGCGTTGCCCGAAGTCCTCCCCGGTGGACAGGTGGCGCGCGGCGCGCGGCTGGGCATGATGGGCAACAAAGACGTGATGGACACGCCGTTCAGCGTCACCAGCTACACCGCCAAAACCCTCGCCGACCTGCAAACCGTCACCGTTGCCGATGCCCTGGAGCGCGACCCGTCGGTGCGCTCGACCGGCCAGACCGGCGGTATCGTCGATTCGTTTTTCATTCGCGGTTTTGCCATCGGCGAAGGCAACCTGGGTGAGCTGGCCTACGACGGCGTGTATGGCGTGGCCCCCAATTACCGGGCGTTTACCGAGTACGCCGAGCGGGTCGAAGTGCTCAAGGGGCCGGGTGCCTTGATGTATGGCATCTCGCCCAACAGTGGCGTGGGTGGGGTCATCAACATTGTTCCCAAACGGCCGCTGGAGGAAGACCTGACCCGGTTTACCGGCAGCTACGCGTCAGACTCCCAGGCGGGCGGGCACCTGGATATCAGTCGGCGTTTTGGTGAGGAAAACCAGTTCGGCGTGCGCTTTAACGGCAGCTTGCAGGGCGGTGATACGGCGGTGAACGACCAGCATCGCGACGTAGGGATCGGTGCGATTGCCCTGGATTATCGTGGCGAGCGGCTGCGCCTGAACCTGGACTACATCAGCCAGAAAGAAAGCTTCGACGGTGCCTCACGCCCGTTCACCATCGCGCCGGGCGTTGACGTGCCATCCGCCCCCAATGGCCGCACCAGCCTGCCGCAAAAGTGGGGTTGGTCGGATACCAAGGAACAGTCCGCATTGCTCGGCGGTGAATATGATCTGAGCGACAACCTCACCGTGTTCGCCCATGCAGGGGGCGGCAAGTCGGATGTGAAACGCATGTCCGACCAGGTGCCGCGCATCCTCAATGACGCGGGCGACACCAGCAACGTCCCGGGCTATTACAAATTCAACGTCGACCGTTCTACCGCCGATGTGGGGATGCGCGGGCTCTTCGCCACCGGCCCGGTAACCCATACCACCACGCTGATGGCGACCCGTTACCAGGATGAGCTGTCGCGGGGCATCAACAACGGCACCACAATCCTCTCCAATATCTACCACCCGGTGGACACGCCCAAGCAATACATCAACACGCCCAAGGTGCTGCGAATCTCCGAGTCGGAGCTGTCCGGCGTGGCGTTGACCGACACCTTGGGGATGCTGGATGACCGTCTCCAACTGAGCCTCGGCGTACGTCGGCAGTTTATCGAGTCGCGTAACTACAATGCCGCCGGCACCGTCAGCTCGCGTTACAGCGCCAACGCCACCACGCCGTTGCTGGGGCTGGTGGTCAAGCCCTGGGAGGACGTCTCCCTCTACTACAACTACGTCGAAGGGCTGAGCAAAGGCGATGCGGCACCGGGCACGGCGAGCAATGCCGGGGAAACCTTTGCGCCGTATGAGTCCAAGCAGCACGAACTGGGGGTGAAGTATGAACACGGCACCTTCATGACCACGCTGGCGTTGTTTCAGATCGAGAAACCTGCCGGTGAACTGGGTGCCAATGGCGTGTATTCGGTGCAGGCCGAACAGCGCAACCGTGGCCTGGAACTCAGCGTGTTCGGCGAAGTGGCCACCGGCACCCGTTTGATGGGGGGCGTGACCTTCCTCGATGGCGAGCTGACCAAGTCGGCGACTGCCGCTAACCAGGGCAACAAGCCGGTCGGCGTGCCCGATATCCAGGCCAACCTGTGGGCGGAATACGACACCCCCTGGCTGGAAGGTTTCACCCTCACCGGTGGTGCGATCTACACCGACAGCCAATACGTCAACCAGGCCAACACCCAGGAACTCGACGCCTGGACCCGCATTGACGCCGGTGCGCGTTACGCCACCAAGATAGAAGGGCGGCCGACGACATTCCGCGCCACGGTACAGAACGTGTTCGACCGTGAGTACTGGTCCGGCGTGGCCTCCTATGGTGCGTTTTCCCCGGGGTATCCGCGTACCTTGCAACTATCGGCGACCGTCGATTTTTGACGGGCGCCGGTATGGAGCAATCATGCACCAGCAATAACCTTCAGCCTTGCTGGTCGCCTGATCGTCATCCCGTTAGGCCAACGCGTCGCGCTCGGCGAAGATGCTTGCCATTTGCGCCGCGTTCTCGGTTCCCCAGGTGCACAGCGGGATGATCGCATCAGCCAGACTACGGCCGAGCGGGGTCAGCGTGTAGTCCACGCGCGGGGGGACTTCCTTGTAGTCGTTGCGTGCAAGCACCTGATCGGCTTCCAGATCCTTCAGCTGCTGGATCAGCACCTTATCGCTGACGCCAGGGATCAAACGCTTGAGTTCGCCATAGCGTTTCGGCCCGCCGCGCAGGAAAAACAGGACCAGCGGTTTCCACTTGCCCGAGATGATGCGTAGCGTGGCGTTGAGCCCGCAACCGGTGTCGCAGATTTCAGATGTCGTCTTCATTTTTTGATACTTACCAAAAGGTGCATACTTGTCCTTAGGTTATCAGCGCTGCATCCTTGTCTCAAGCAAGCAATTTCCTGCTTGGGTACAACGCCAACCAAGGATGCACGTCATGACCAGATTGAATGGAAAGACCGCCGTGATCACCGGCGGCGCTACCGGTATCGGCCTCGCCGCAGCGAAGCGCTTCATCGAGGAAGGCGCTTTCGTCTTCATCTTCGGCCGCCGCCAGGAAGCGCTTGACGCGGCCATCGCCGAGCTTGGGCCCAATGCCCGTGCGGTGAAGGGCTCGGTCTCTGATCAGTCCGACCTGGACCGGCTCTACGCGGCGGTGAAGGCCGAGCGCGGAACCCTCGACATCGTCTTCGCCAATGCCGGCGCGGGAAGCCCGCTTGCGCTCGGAAAGATCACCGTCGAGCACATTGACGAAACCTTCGAGACCAACGTGAAGGGCTTGATCTTCACGGTCCAGAAGGCGCTGCCGCTGATGGGGCAGGGCGGTTCGATCATCCTGACCGGCTCGAGCGCCGGCACCACGGGCGCCCCGGCATTCAGCGTCTACAGCGCAAGCAAGGCGGCCGTGCGCAACCTCGCGCGGACTTGGGCACAGGACCTGAAGGGCAGCGGTATCCGGGTCAACGTGTTGTCGCCCGGGCCGACGGCGACCGAACTCGCGAAGGCGGCGCTAGGCGAGGAGGGCATGAAGGTCTTCGCCTCGATGAATCCGCTCCAGCGCATGGCCGATCCGGCGGAGATCGGAGCGGCAGCCGCGTTTCTCGCCTCCCAGGACAGCAGCTTCATGACCGCCAGTGAGGTCGCCGTCGATGGCGGTCTGGCACAAATCTGATTCGCTACGCCCGAGCGGTCACTCCATTCCCTCTTCGGAGCCCGCACGGCGTGGTAAACCAAAGGAGATTTTTATGAGCTACGCAATTATCGGCTTCGGCAAACTCGGCCAGGCGCTTGCCAAGGCGTTTGCCCGCAAAGGCATCGAAGTGTCCGTTGCAACCACGCGCGATCCGCAACGTTTTGCAGCCGATACGGCCGCGATCGGCCCCGGGATTATTGCAAAAACACTGGCGCAAGCCCTCGAGGCGGACATTGTCTTTTTGGCTGTCCGTTACGAGTCGCACGGGGAAGTCGCGAAGGCACTGTCGACCTGGAAGGGCAAGACTGTCATCGATGTGACCAATGCCTACGGCGTGCCCCCTGAGGAACTGGGAGGACAACCTTCCTCCAAGGTCGTCGCGCAGGCCTTTACGGGGGCAAGACTGGTCAAAGGCTTCAACCATTTGGTCGCTGCCGTTTTAGACCAGGACCCGGCCGTACAGGGTGGCAGGAGAGTGGTGTTCCTGGCGAGCGACGATGACGGTGCCGCAGCGGAGATTGGTGCGCTCGCGGAAAATCTCGGTTTCTCGCCGATCAAACTGGGCGGGCTTTCGGAAGGTGGAATGCTTGTGCAGGCGCGCGGAAATAGCTGGGGTCAGCTGATCTTCAAGGACTTGGTCAAGTTCGATTGATGGCGCTTATACGTTTGGACAAGTGCCAACTGCGCCCCCACAAGGCGCGTTTGTCGCCTGATTTATCCCCCACTCTCAGGAAAGATGCACCCGCCGTTGCGGACCAGTGCTTTCACTTCCTCGCTCACCTGCATCGGGTTTTGAGTTAATCGAGCAACAAACTCCTCGCGGCGCCGCACGTATGACTTCGAATCATGCTTCGCGCTCCAGAGCACGATGTTGATCACTATTGGAATGAGGTCCAGGCCCTTCTCGGTCAACGTGTAAAAGTCCTTGCGCCTATCGTCGGGGCTGGGCGCCTTCGAGAGAACGCCTTGCTCCTCCAGAAAGGCAAGTCGGGAAGCAAGCACATTGGTCGCGATTCCTTCTTCCGATTTCAGGAAATCCCCATACGTCTTCTTCCCGACAAAAATGATGTCGCGAATGATCAGGAGCGACCACCGGTCGCCGAAAATCTCCACGCCGTAGTTCACCGCGCAATGGGACCGAAAGTCTTCTTTAAGAGTCGTTTTCATGGCTGGATATTAGCATCACTTGCATGTCGCAAGTAAAATTCGCCTGATCACTTGCTTTTTACAAGTGAAAAGACCAGCATGGATCCTACGTTGAGTGAGTTCACCGGATCGCACCAGCGCGTCTCGTATCACTCTGCTCAGAAGGGTCAATAACATGCTCGTTTTTGTCACTGGCGGCACCGGCCACGTCGGTTCGTACGTCATCCCCGACCTTATCGCAGCCGGCCATGAGGTCGTAGCTCTGGCACGGTCAGACGCGTCCGCCTCCACGGCCTCCGCGCTCGGCGCCAGGGTGCGTCGTGGAGATCTTGCCGACCTCGAAGGGCTCAAGGCGGCGGCGGTCGAGTCCGACGGCGTCATCCACCTCGGATACAGGGCCGAACTGCTTCCGTCCGGCGGGATCGCCGCCTTAGTCGAATCGGAACTCGCGACCGTCCTCGCGTTCGGCGAAGCGCTGGCGGGCACGGATAAGCCACTCGTCGTTGCAGGCAGTATCGGCACGCCCATGAACGCGGGCAGGGCGGCGTCTATCGGCGCCCCGGTCAGCCTGGGCCGCCCGGCGACCGAGGATGATCCCGCTCTGCCTAACGGCCCGAACGATTCAGGCACTCTGTTGGCACGCAATGTCGTGGAAACCGCCGTCGTGGGCCTCGCCGAGCGGGGTGTCAGGTCGTCGGTCGTGCGGATTCCCACTCTCTTGCACAGTGCAACCGGTCGGCTGCAGCTGATCATGCTCGCGAAAACAAAGGGGGTTGTCGGCTATCCGGGAGACGGCAGGAACCGGTGGCCCGCCGTGCACGTCCGCGATCTTGCCTCCCTGTTTCGCCTGGCGCTCGAGAAGGGAGCCGCAGGCAAAACCTGGCACGCGATCGGCGACGAGGGCATCCCGTTCCGCAAGATCGCCGAGGCCATAGCCGCTCGCCTGGAAATACCCGCCGTGAGCATCCCCGCGGACGAGTTAATGCTGCCGGGCTACTTTGGGTTCCTGGCGGCAGTAGCCGCTCTGGACCTGCCCGCGTCGAGCGCCATCACCCGGCAGGCTCTTGGCTGGAATCCCGTTCAGCCCGGTCTGATCGAAGGCCTCGACAACGGCCATTATTTCCCGCCGACGGACTTGAGCTGACGGCGGGGCGCTGGATCGTTAATGCACCTGGCACAGTCCGCCAGCACCTTTTCCGCACCCCATCACCCAAGAGGAACACGCATATGCATGTTTTTGTTACCGGCGGCACCGGCCATTCCGGTCCGTACATCATCTCTGAGCTTATCGCCGCCGGCCATGAGGTCACTGCCCTGGCTCGGTCTGACACGGCCGCGGCGCAGGCTGCTGCGCTCGGCGCCAAGGTACGTCGTGGCAATCTCGAGGATCTCGACGGGCTAAAGGAAGCGGCCGCAGCCTCGGACGGCGTCATTCACCTCGCGCATCGGCAGGACCTGATTCCAACCGGAGGGATCAACGCTGTTGCGGCCGCGGAGCTTGAGATCATGCTCGCCTATGGCGAAGCACTGTCCGGGAGCGCAAAGCCGTTGGTCGTGTCTGGAAGCGTTGGCTCGCCAGGGTGGGAAGGCTTGGGCCGGCCGGCCACCGAGGAGGATCCGCCCCTTCCAGGCGGCGATCCGTACAAGAATACCCTGCGAGTTCGGAACATCGTGGAAACCACGGTGATCGGTCTTGCGGAAAAGGGCATACGGTCTTCTATCGTGCGGATCCCCGAGATCATGCACAGCTCCACCGATAACACCGGCTTCCTACCGATGTTGATCGGGCTGGCCAAGGAAAAGGGGGTTGTCGGCTACCCCGGAGAAGGTACCAACCGTTGGGGGGCCGTGCATGCCCGTGACCTCGCCGCCGTGTTTCGCCTGGCGCTGGAAAAAGGTGCGGCGGGCAGAAGCTGGCATGCAATCGCCGACGTGGCTATCCCGTACCGCCAGATCGCCGAAGCCATTGCCAGCCGGTTGAATCTGCCGGCGGTGTCTATTCCCGCGGACGTGCTGATGCTGCCCGGCTACTTCGGGTTCCTTGCAAATCTGGTCACGCTGGACACTCCGACATCGAACGCCATCACGCGCCGGTTGCTTGGCTGGGAACCGACGCAGCCCGGACTCTTCGCCGATCTTGATGGTGGTCACTACTTCCCGGCCGACTGATGAAGTGACGGCGTAACCCGTCCAGAAACGACGGAAAACCACCCGATTTCAAACGGAGACTGCACATGAGCACTATCAGCATCATCGGTTCGGGAGGCATGGCCGCGGCTGTCGGCGGCCGTATCGCCAAGGCCGGACACACCGTCGAGGTGGTCAGCCGCGATCCCGCCAAGGCACAGGTGCTTGCCGACACGCTCGCATCCGGAGCGATCACAGGGACTTACGGCGCCACCCCGGCGGGCGAGATCGTCATTCTCGCCGTACCGTACACCCATGCGCTGGCGGTACTGGCCGACTTTGGGAAAGCGCTAGACGGTAAGGTAATCATCGATATCACCAACCCGGTGGCTCCCGATCTCTCGGGCCTCGTTACCCCTCACGGCAGTTCCGGCGCGCAGGAAATCGCCAAGGTCGCCCCGGTCAGCGCGCATGTCGTCAAGGCGTTCAATACCCTCTTCGGCCATGTACTTGCCAAGGATAAACGCCTCGACGCGTTCATCGCGGCGGACGATGCGCACGCCAAGGCGAGCGTCTCGACCCTCCTTGAGAGTCTCGGGCTGCGTCCGTTGGATGTCGGCGGCCTACCGATGGCCCAGGCGCTCGAGTGGCTTGGTTTGATGATGATCGGCCTGGCTAAAAACGGCGCCGGCACCTGGAACATCGCCATGAATGTCGATATCGGCTGAATCACCGACACCACGTCCTCACCTGCAGCACGCTATTGCTCTTGAACAGTGTGGTTATGCCGCATGCAGGCGTTACCAACCGCCGCCTCGGAGATCAGCAGTAGCCTTCGAGGCGGCGCCACGGTGTCCTGCGATCATTGCCCTTTGAGAGCGATTGCCACTGCTGCTGAAATTGAAGTCGTGGCCCTGCCGATCAGCGTCGAAAGCTGATGGCTATCATCGAAAAGTGCGCCTTGGGATGCGTTGACATCGTAGCCAGCCAGGGCCTGTGCGAGTGGCTCCGGGAGGCCGAAATTGATTAACGCAGAGGCGTAGTCAGTTTCAGGCAAGTTCTTGTAGGGAATGTTCCTGCCCGTTTGCCGAGAAACCTCGGCTGCGAGTTCCGATAACGTCCAGGCGCTGTCACCCGCCAGCTCGTAGACCTTCCCCTCTTGATCGTCGCGGGTGAGCACGACGGCAGCGGCCTGGGCGAAATCTTCCCGTGTCGCCGCGGCAATCTTTCCGTCACCTGCGCTGCCGATAAATTCACCGGCCGATAACGCGCCAGCGATAAAGCCGGTGTAGTTCTCGGTATACCAACCATGACGCAATATCGTGAATGCCAACCCCGATGCTGTGAGCTCGGCTTCCGTTTGCCGATGCTCCTCGGCGAGGCTCAATGAAGAGGTATCCGCGTGCAGTACACTGGTATAAACGACGCGACTCACACCAGCCTGCTTTGCGGCGTTGATGACATTTCGATGCTGTGAGAGTCGCTTACCTATTTCGCTTGAGGAAATGAGTAGAAGCGTGTCGACTCCGCTGAGCGCCGCGACCAGGGTTTGCGGATTGTCGTAGTCGGCAACACGTGCCTCCACGCCTAGATCACTCGCCTTGTCAGGGCTGCGCACCAGCGCGACCAGGTTGGACGCGGGTACTTTTTGCTTGAGTTGCTGGACAACGAGGCGGCCAAGTTGGCCTGTGGCTCCGGTGACGGCGATCATGAGGGGTTCCTTTTACAAAAAGTGATGGAGCAGGCAGAGTAGGGCCTTAACTAACTTTTCGTAAGTACGTACCTAAAGGTAAGTAAGCATGCCGGATTCCGAGTCCTCTGGAGCAACCCGTCCCGCAACAGTGGCCGACCGACTGCGCAGCGGTGAATTATTCGACCCGGATTGTCCCTCGAGGGTCGTGCTCCAGCACGTCAGCAGCCGCTGGGGAGTATTAGTATTGGTGGCCTTGCTCGCGGGTACGCATCGCTTCAGCGATCTGCGTCGCAAGATTGGAGGCGTCAGCGAAAAGATGCTTGCGCAGACCCTCCAGTTTTTGGAACTCGATGGTTTCGTCCTGCGCAAATCCTATCCGGTCGTGCCACCCCACGTTGAGTACAGCCTCACCTCTATGGGAACTGAAGTAGCCCGCCATGTCGAAGGCCTGGTTGACTGGATCGAAGGCAATCTGCCAAAGATTCTGGAGGAACAACGCTCTCGCCAGATTTCATAACGGGCTTGCGAGCTACAGGTAAGGCTATGCGTGCGGACGACCCGGCCGCTTTGCCGTGATTGGCAAGCGTTGCAGTTACACGCAATGCCCAAGCGGGTCTTTATCTTCACGTCGGATGACTGAGCGACGGAGGTTTTCTGGTTCCCGCAGCAGAGTTTAACCAGAGCAGCATTGCGGCGAGAGAGGCGGCGACTATCAGCGTAAGCCACATGATGACCAGCAGGGTGAAGGTGACACTGTTGTTTAATTCACGAAAAATGCCGAAGGCAAAAGCCGTGTACCAAGACACCCCCGAAACTGCACCGGAGGCGAGAAACAAGGCCGCTCTTTTGCGGGACACGCCAAAGAGCAGGGGGCGACTCAGGTCGCGTAGGGCTTCTGGCAGCACAAGCGCGTGGATGATTATTCCATTGATGGTCAGGACGATCACCACAATGACTTTCGCCCAGAGTTTGGGGTTTTCAAACTTTTCCGGCGACTCCATCGCGTAAAGGGCAAGGAAACCAAAGCCTGAAAGCCACAGGAGGCAGAGTCCAATAGTGACCGCGTCGCTGATGAAGTGAAAGGTGCGTCCGATTTCAACCGGGAGGCTGCCCCGGCGCATCCAACGCAAGATCCAGAGGTCCAGCATCGTCGCCCCACCGAGACCGAAGCACATGCCGAGCAGGTGTATACCTATAAGGAGTGTCAGCACCTTTAGCTGTGGGAGTGGAGCCGGCAATGGAACGCTCAGCGCGAGTGTGTCGGCGAGTAAGTAGCCACTGCCGAACAGCGCAAGCAGGCCGCCTAAAATCATGAAAGACGTGCGTATCTTCATTTATTACGGCCTTGGGCGAGTGTTTTTAGTTGGACGCGTGCGCAGTTTATTTACCGGAACAGGCAGATCAAGCGGCTGCTATCAGCAGCGTTGCTGCAACCAGGAAGATAGGTTTCGGGTTAAATGAGGCCAGCGACGATAGCGCCACATCAGCAGGTTGCACGGGCGTAGACCCTGCTCAGGAAGGGACCGGTGCTTGGGCATCGATCAGGCTCCGGCTCTTCAGTTCCTCCCAAAAGGCTGCCGGGATACCAACCTTCATCGCCTGCACATTGGAAACGATCTGCCCCGGCGTGCGGGCACCCGGAATGATCGCTGACACTTGCGGATGTGCTGCCGCGAACTGCAGGGCGGCAGTATGAATGTCGATGCCATGTCGTTTGGCAACCGCCATGATTCGCGCGCGCTTTTCCACCGCTCCGGCAGGCAGATCCAAACTGAAGTTGTATCGGCTGCGTCCTCCCAGGAATCCATCGTTCAGTGGTGTTCCAACCACAACGCTGGTGCCCTTCCTGCTCAACGCCGGAAAGGTGTTGCGCAACGCATCGCCGTGCTCGAGCAGGGAATACTGGCAGGCAAGCAACACGATGTCGGGAGTCGGGTCATCACCGGCCATCGCCTGGACCACAGCATTCGGCGTATTGACGCCGAAGCCCCAAGCCTTGATGAGCCCCTCGTCACGCATCTTTTCAAGTTCGACCATCGCCCCTGTGCGCGCAATGCGATACGCCGCTTCCCAACCGCCTTCCAGTTCGCTGTTATCGGGCGAGATGTCATGGATAAACACGATATCGATACGCGGCAGCCCCAGCCGCTGCAGGCTGTCTTCCACGGAGCGACGCGCGCCTGCCGCGGTGTAGTCATACCGGTAGTTGAAGGGCGCGGGTGACTTCCAGATGGCATGGTCCGCGCGCGGGCCACCCGCAGCAGTCAAAACCCGTCCTACCTTGGTGGAGACCACATAGTCGTTCGGATTTTTGCCGTGCAGAAAGCGGCCTACCCGATATTCACTCAAACCAAACCCGTAGAACGGCGACGTGTCGTAAAGCCTTACACCCGCGTCCCAGGCGGCCTGTAGAACCAGGCCCGCCTGCTCGTCGCTGAGCGGCGCAAAGATATTGCCAATCTGTGTCCCGCCCATGCCAAAGCGTTGAGGCGTCATGTATCGCAGGGTAGGCGAAGGTGAATTAAGGGGCAGGCCTGTGCGCACTGGCCGGCCTTCCGTACGCATCACGCTCCCGCGCTCTGTCAGTAAAGAGGGCGCTGGGGCTGCCGGACTGGCGACACTCGAGGCTGGCAGCAAAGCGGCTGCAACAGTACCCACTGCCGAGTAAGTAAGAAAATCTCGTCTGTCCATCCAACGTTCCTTTCGCGACCGAGGTTTCACGGGATCATCGAAGCCGGTATTCGTACTGGAAGTTAGAACAACGAGGGTTGGCCGGGTGACCCTAATACGCCATATTTTTTGCACAATCCTGCCGATGCGCTTGTGTTGGTCACGCACTCTCAGCAGACTCGAACATTCCGTAAACAGGGGCGCATGTGATGACGAGCGGTTCCTTCTCGCAGTTCGGTTCCGGCCACCTGCATTCTCTGACGTTGCGCGATCCCATACAGCCCAACGAGCGTCTCCAGGCACTCAGGCAGCTGATCGAAAAAGTCACCCGGCAGATTGGTCTGAGCGAGGTCTGCAAGACATCGATTCCAGGTCTGGTCTTTTATCGAATGGCTGATCTGGGTACGCCCACTTACTGCATTTATGAGCCTTGCGTGGCCATCATTCTGCAGGGGGCGAAGGAGATCACGTTCGGCGAGGAGGCCTGTGAGTTCGGGCAGGGGGCGTTCTTCGTCACGTCGGTCGACATCCCCACACTGGCCCGCGTTACCGCCGCCAGCGAGGCAACCCCCTATTTATCCGTGGTGTTGAAGCTCAACCTTTCCATGCTCAACGAGGTGATCCAGACCTTGGACCCCCCCACGCAGGAAATGGCTACTCAAGCACGGGGCTTCGTATCCGGCGCGGCGTCGAGTGAGATGCTCGATGCATTCGCTCGACTCGCTACGCTGATCGAACGGCCGCTTGAAGCAGGCTTGATGTCGGATCTGATCAAGCGGGAAATATGCGTTCGGCTGTTGTTAAGTGGTGCAGGGCAGTGGTTGCGCAGCGTCACCCGCGACGGTTACCGAGACAAGGGCATCGTGAGAGCCATTGAATGGCTGAAACATCACTACGACAAACCGCTGCACGTGGCCGATCTCGCCGAACGATCAGGAATGGCCAGCTCTACGCTGCATCACAGTTTTCGCAAGCTGACAGGCACCAGCCCTGTCCAGTATCAAAAGGCGTTACGGCTGCAAGCCGCACGCAGCCTGATGTTGACCGATCGTGTTGACGTGAACACCGCCGCGTTGCGCGTCGGCTATGAAAGTGTCGCTCAATTCAGCCGTGAATATGCCCGGCGTTTCGGAGCCCCGCCCTCGAGAGACATCAAGCACGTACGGGAGCAGGGCGGACTGCTCGACTAGCGACGCTTCAAAGGGGAATGTGGGTGGTCGACAAGACCTGACGCAAGCCCATGAACGATCGAATCTGGCGAACCCCAGGCAGGTAAAGCAACTGTTCCGCGTGGAGCCGGTTGAAGCTGTTGCTGTCCTTGGTTCGTATCAACATGAAGTAGTCGAACTCCCCGGTCACCACATGGCACTCCATGCAGCCGGACACTTTTTGTGCGGCTGCCTCGAATGCGGCGAAGGATTCCGGTGTGGAGCGGTCCAGCACCACGCCGATCAACACCACCATCCCCGCATCCAGCGCGACATTGTCGAGCAGCGCGACTATGCCTTTGATCAGGCCGGCTTGCTTGAGCCGCTCGACGCGCCTGAGGCACGCCGGTGCACTCAATTTCACCTTCTCTGCCAGCGCCACATTGGAGATGGAGGCATCTCGTTGCAGGGCCTTGAGAATGGCGCGGTCGGTTCGATCCAGCGGCTGCGGCACCGGGGCTGATACGCTTGGCTTCTTGCGAGTGTTTGTTGCGTTCATGACTGTTTGTTCGCAATTAAAGTATGTTCGCTATTTATAGCGAGAAATTATAGTTCTTCAAGTGCTAGAAGTTTGCAACACATCTTTTTGGAAATCTTCTTAATATTGAACTCATCGAAGCCCGCCTGAAAGAACCTGGAAGGCAACCTTTGCCTTTCGGTCTGGCGCTTTGATGTCCAGTAATCAAGGAGCCGCGTCATGAACCTGAATCGTTTTAAACGTTATCCGTTGACCTTCGGTCCTTCTCCCATCACGCCCTTGAAGCGCCTCAGTGAACACTTGGGTGGCAAGGTCGAGCTGTATGCCAAACGTGAAGACTGCAACAGTGGCCTGGCCTTCGGCGGGAACAAAACGCGCAAGCTCGAATATTTGATTCCCGAAGCGCTCGAGCAAGGCTGCGATACCTTGGTTTCCATCGGCGGCATCCAGTCGAACCAGACTCGCCAGGTGGCCGCCGTTGCCGCTCACCTGGGCATGAAGTGCGTGCTGGTGCAGGAAAACTGGGTGAACTACTCCGATGCGGTGTATGACCGCGTTGGCAATATCGAAATGTCTCGCATCATGGGCGCCGAGGTACGACTGGACGCCGCCGGGTTCGATATCGGCATTCGGCCCAGCTGGGAGAAGGCCATGGACGATGTGGTGGCGCGGGGTGGCAAGCCGTTCCCGATACCGGCGGGTTGTTCCGAACATCCCTACGGCGGCCTTGGGTTCGTCGGCTTTGCCGAGGAAGTACGAGAGCAGGAAAAACAACTGGGGTTCACGTTCGACTACATCGTGGTCTGCTCTGTGACCGGCAGTACCCAGGCCGGCATGGTCGTCGGTTTCGCCGCGGACGGCCGTTCGAAGAACGTTATCGGCATTGATGCCTCGGCCAAGCCGGAGCAAACCAAGGCACAGATCCTGCGTATCGCCCGGCACACCGCAGAGTTGGTGGAACTGGGCCGTGAGATCACCGAAGACGATGTGGTGCTCGATACACGTTTTGCCTACCCGGAATACGGTTTGCCCAACGAAGGCACGCTGGAAGCCATTCGTTTGTGCGGGAGCCTGGAAGGTGTGCTGACCGATCCAGTGTACGAGGGCAAATCCATGCACGGGATGATTGAAATGGTCCGCCGTGGTGAGTTCCCCGAAGGCTCCAAAGTGCTGTATGCGCACTTGGGTGGGGCGCCTGCGCTGAATGCCTACAGCTTCCTGTTTCGCAATGGCTGATTAACGCCAATAACCAGGGAGCTCACGAAGCGATGGGTGAGTCGGCATCAATATTGAATGTCACGATCCCATCGTCGAATCGCCACCCGGAGCACGTTGCTCCTATCCAACCGCCGGGAGTACCGCCATGCATGCGATAACGCAATCCGCAGTCTGGATCAAGGAGCCTTCGGCGGATGCCGGAGTAGTGATCGTTACCAGCGCCGCGTTGCCCCCGTACATGATCGACAAGCTGCATGTGGCGATAGATGAGTGGGACCAGGTGGCTTATCTAGCCGTCAAACAGTCCGAGGCTTTGAGGCTCGATTGGTTGCAGGTCGGGTCCAGCCCGGAGCCGTCCGACGGGGCCTACGCGTGCCATGCCAGTCAACTGTTGCGCGGCGTCTCCCACGGCAGCTTTTTACTGGATGTCGAAATGGGCACGGATTCCGGCATGACGTGGCTGGGGTCCGTCTTTGGTCATCCGTTGCGCGTGGTCGAACTTGGAACAATAGCTTCCTCCACTGCGCAGATGGATCAACAGGTGGAGGCGGTGTTAGCGGCGACCCGAAGCCTGGCGAAAAGCGTGTTGCAGGCACGCGGCGTCATTTAACCAATGACCTGGTCCATTCGCCGGTTGGAACCATAAAGGCATCGCTTATGAGCCAAACTGTCGATTGTCGTCCCAACGCAATGAGGTGGATGCGCGAGCCATCAAGTTGCACGCGCATCGTGGTCATCGTGTGCGGACTTGATAGCGCTCATATTGACTTGATTCATCAAGGGTTCAGCTGTTTTGACAATGTTGCGCTGCTCCATGTCGATGATGTGGACACCGTGCCTGGCAAGCGCGTTGATGTGCAAGTGACCAGGAGTGACTGTTCTTTTGTCGTGCTCGGTGAACTGGATGAACGTGTATTGCATAGCCTTTCCATGGGTAAGCGATGCCTCTACTCCATAGCGCCAGACGGGTCGGCCGAATGTTCGGTGATTGCAGCAGTAGAACAGGTCAAAAACTTCGCCCGAGTGAGCCATTCCCGTCACCTTGAAACGATACCCGACAGCGCCAGGAGCTGCCTGTGAACCTGTCGGATACCCTGACCTCGGCGACGCGTAGAAAACCATGACCTCAAACGCTGTCGCCGACCGCCAGAATGGTCGCCACCAGGGCCAGGGCGCGAGGTACCAGGGTGTCCAGCTCCAGGTATTCACGATCGGTGTGGACCTTGCCGCCCACTGGGCCGAGCCCGCACAGGGTTGGAACGCCCAGGCTCGCGGTAAAGCCGGAGTCGGCGCAACCGCCGGTGAATTCGCCTTCGACGCTGAAACCCAGTGCCAGTGCTTTTTGTTGGTAGAGGTGCAGCAGTCGTTCGCTGTGGCGTGCTTCCATCGGTAGAAAGGTCGTCGCTTCCTTGAGGACGGCGCGGGTGCCGATCAGTTCTTCTTCGGCGACGATGGCCTGGATTGCGCTGAAGATCCGATCCCAGTGCTTGAGTTCGATGAAGCGCACGTCCAGCCGCGCGCAGGCGCTGGGCGCGACGGTATTGCTCGACGTACCACCGGATATCAGCCCAACGTTAGTGGTGATGCCGGCCGGGTAATCGGTCAAGGCATGCAGCTTGACGATCTTGCGTGCCAGGGCCTCGATGGCGCTGGCCCCGTCGGCATGGTTGACCCCGGCATGCGCCGCGCGGCCGCTGACTTCGATGATCAGCGTGGCCCCGCCTTTGCGTGCGCTGACCACGTTGCCGCTGGCCCGGCCGGGTTCGGTATTGAGCACGGCGCGGGCGGCACGGGCGGCGTTTTCGATATGGGGCCTGGCGCTGCCGGAGCCGATTTCTTCGTCGCCGGTGTACAGGACCTGCACCGGATAGGGCAACCGGCCGGCGCGCTTGAGTGCTTTGAGCGCGAAGCAATTGAGCACCAGGCCGCCTTTCATGTCGGCGACGCCGGGGCCGTAGGCGAGGTTGGCGTCGCGGCTGTAGCCGCGAGTCGTGGTGGTGCCCTTGGGGAAGACCGTGTCGCGATGGCCCAGCAACAGCACCGGTTTTCCAGAATCGCCTGGCACTTCGGCGAGCAGCACGTCACCAAAACACTCGACCGGTATGCGCTTGAGCAGGATGCCGTCGGCCTCCAGTTCAGCCGCGAGCAGCGCGCCCACGGCGTCGACACCCGCCTTGTCATAGCTGTTGGAGTCGGTGTCGACGATGCGCCGCAGCAGCGCTTCCATGGCTTGGTGCTGGTCGGCAAGCCAGTCCAGGGCCTGTTGTGGCGTGGCGCTCATTGCGCCTGCTCCCGTAACTGATGCTCCCGGGTCAGGCGTGCCGCGTCGTTGCCCAGGTCCCAGAACAGCCCGGCCATGATTTGCAGGCTTTCCTTGACCACCGGCGCCAGCAAGTGCTCGTTCGGCGCATGTTGTGAACAGGCTGGGTACGAGTGCGGCACCCACAATGTCGGCAGGCCGAGCACGTCCGCGAACACGTCGTTGGGCAGCGAACCACCGAGGTTTGGCAGCAGCGCAGGTTTTTTGCCGGTGGTCTGTGCCAGGGAGCCGAGCGCCCAATCGACCCAAGGGCTCTGCGGGTCCAGCCGAGTGGCATGCATCACATCGATGCGGCTTTGCTTGACCTCGACATTGCTGAAGCCATGCGCATCCAGGTGGGTACGTACTGCCGGGATAAAGGTCGTGTAGTCGCTGTCGACCACGAAGCGGATATGGCAGTGGGCGTTAGCCTTGCCGGGAATCGCATGCACCGGGGCGTCTGGGTTGCCGGTCTTGAAGGCGATGACGTCGAGGGTGTTCCAGCCGAACACCTTTTCGCTCAGCGAAAGCGCCGGGTTACCCCAATTGGCGTCGATATCCGGATCGCCCGGTCCGCCACCCACGGCAATATCGGCCAGCGCCTGCCGAACCGGCTCCGGCAGTGTCTCGGGCATCAGGCCCGCCACTTTCACCCGACCGTGTTCATCGACCATGCTCGCGATGGCATTGGCCAGGATGATGCCGGGATTGGCCAGCAACCCGCCCCAGTTGCCGGAGTGATGAGCGCCTTCACGTAAATCGACCACCAGCTCGAAATTGAAGACCCCGCGCGAGCCGAGAAAAATCGTCGGGCGTGATGCCGCCAGGCGCGGGCCGTCTGAGGCGATGAAAATATCCGCCGCAAGCTCTTTACTGTGGGCGGCACAGAATGCGTTCAAGCCCGGCGAGCCTTCTTCTTCGCCCATTTCCAGCAGCAGCTTGACGTTGAAACCCAGTTGGCCATCGCGCGCCTTGAGCGTTTGTTCCAGCGCAGTCAGGTTGATCAGGTGCTGGCCTTTGTTATCCGCCGTGCCGCGGCCGTACCAGCGATCGCCTTCGGCAATGACGTACCACGGCGACAGGCCTTCGCGCCATTGCGCCTCATAGCCGCGCACCACATCACCGTGGCCGTAGCTGAGCACGGTCGGCAGGTCCGGGTGTTCAATGCGCGTGGCGATCATGAAGGGGCCGCGCTCGGCCACCGGGTTGTCATAGATCTTGACGCTGAAACCCATCGCCTCGACATGCGGGGTGATGAACTCATTGAGGTAGCGATACAGCTCGGGCTGGCTGTCTGCTGCCTGGCTTTCGGTGTGCAGGGCGACGCTGCGTTGGAGCAGATTGAAGAATTCGCCGTTGTCGAATTGCGCTGTGGTGTTGCTGATAGCCAGTGAACGACTCATGAGTGGACAAGCTCCAGTGTTTGGGCAGAAGTGTCGTGAATGTGGCAACGCACGTTGCCGCCGATAAGCGGACCATTGGCCGGGTAGGCCGTTTTGCAGGGGGCGAAGCAGCTCGGGCAGCGCGGATGGAAAGCGCAGCCGGACGGCGGTGACATGGGGTTGGGGAAGGTGCCGTGCAGGCCGATCTCGGGAATGCCCAGGCGCGGATCGGGCGTGAGCACCGAATCCAGCAAGGCGCGGGTATATGGGTGACCGGGTTGAGCGAACAACGATTCGCGCGTGCGTTCTTCGACGATGCGCCCCAGGTACATCACGGCGACCCGGTCGGCGAGGTGTTCGATGACCGCCAGGTTATGGCTGATCAGCAGATAGGTCAGGCCGAATTCACGCTTGAGGTCCGGCAGCAGGTTGAGAATCTGCGCCTGCACCGACACGTCCAGCGCTGAGGTGGGCTCGTCGCAGATCAACACGTCAGGGCGCATGATCAGCGCCCGGGCAATCGCCACCCGCTGGCGTTGCCCGCCGGACAGCTGGCTCGGGTAGCTGTCGATCACTCGCTTGGGCAGGCCGACCACATCAAGCATCGCTTCGGTCTTCCTGCGGCGCTCGGCGGTACTGCCGATGTCATGCACGATCAGCGGCAGGGTAACGATTTCGCGCAGGGTCTTGCGTGGATTCAGCGAGGAATACGGGTCCTGGAAAATCGGCTGGATATGCCGGGACATTTCCTTGCGATCAGTCGCCGCCAGGTGTTTGCCATTGACCAACACGTCGCCGCTGGTGGGCGGCAACAGACCGAGCAGCATCTTGGCCAGGGTACTTTTGCCGCAACCGGACTCGCCCACCAGACCGAGGGTCTCGCCACGCATCAGGCGCAGGGAAACACCATCCACGGCCTTCAGGGTGGCGGCGGGTTTGAAAAAGCCCTGGTTGATCCGAAACTCACGGCGGATGTCACACAGCTCCAAAGCGATGTCTTTTTTCATGACCTTGCACGCTCCTGAAGGCGAATCGGTGCCGGGGCCGGGGCAGCGAACAGGCAGCGCGCCATGTGCCCGTCCTGTTCGACTTCGGGGATGTGTTGCGCGCAGGCCGGGATCGCCTGACCGCAACGATTGCGGAACGCACACCCTTGCTGTTCGCCGACCAGACTCGGCACCAGGCCTGGAATCGAACCCAGCGCCTCACCCGGTTTGGTCCGGCCAGGGATTGGAATACTCGCCAGCAGACCCCGGGTGTACGGATGCTGCGGATTCTCGAACAGTTGCAGGGCAGGGGCGGTTTCGACGATTTCCCCGGCATACATCACGGCGACCCGGTCGGCGATTCGTGCCACCAGCCCAAGGTCGTGGGTGATGAAGATCACCGCCAGGCCGAGTTCTTTCTGGATGTCGCGGATCAAGCGCAGGATCTGCGCTTGAATGGTTACGTCCAGGGCCGTGGTGGGCTCATCAGCGATGATCAGGTCCGGTTCGCACATCAACGCCATGGCGATGATCACTCGCTGGCGCAGCCCGCCGGAAAGTTGATGCGGATACTGGCGCAGGCGCTCGGTGGCATTGCTGATCCCGACCTTCTCCAGCATCTGCGCGGCGCGCGCCAGGGCCTCCTTGCGTGAGACCTTGCGATGCTGGGTCAGTACCTCGCTGAGTTGATCGCCAATGCTGTAGGCCGGGTTCAGCGAGGTCATCGGCTCCTGGAAGATCATCGCCAGGCGGTTGCCGCGCAGGTCGCACATGCGCCGCTCGCTCTGGCCGAGCATGTCGATGCCGTCCAGCGTCAGCCGGGACGCGGTGCGTTTTGCCTTGCGTGGCAACAGGTCCATCAACGCCAGCGAGGTCAGGGATTTGCCGCAGCCGGATTCCCCGACGATGCACAGCATTTCACCGCGCTCGACTTCAAAACTCAGGCCGCGTACGGCATGCAGCATGTCATCCGGCGTCGGGCTGTTGCCCATGGGGATGTCCACGCGCAGGTTTTCTACATGGAGTAGTGCCATGTTCGGTTCCCTCTATCAGTTACGGCGGTCTATCAGTTACGGCCGTCGGGCAGGATCAGATCGCGCAGGCCATCGCCGACGAGGTTGATGCCCAGCACCAGAATCATCAGGGCGACGCCGGGAATGGCGATGACCCACGGGGAAAAGAACATGTAGGGCTTGCCTTCCGCGATCATCAGGCCCCAGGACGGCGTCGGTGGCTGCACGCCAACCCCGAGGAACGAGAGGGCCGACTCCAGCAGGATCGCGTGGGCCATTTCCAGCGTCGCGACGACGATCAGTGCGCCGACCAGATTGGGCAGGATTTCACTGACCAGAATGCGCAGGGTCGAGCAGCCGAGCGCCTGGGCCGACGCCACATATTCAGCATCGCGAATCTGTTGCACCGAGGCCCTGACCACCACCGCGAAGCGATCCCATAACAGGCAGCCGAGCAGCACGATCACCACTTTCAGTGAGCCGCCCATCAACGAGGCCGAGGCCAGCGCGACCATCACCACCGGCATCGCCAGCCGGGTGGTGATCAGGTAGCTGATAAACCCATCGACCTTGCCGCCGTAGTAGCCCGCCAACAGCCCCATGAGCGTGCCGATAAAGCCGGAAATCAGCGCCGCTGCAATGCCGATGAACAGCGAAATACGTGCGCCGTAGAGCAGCCTCGACAGGTAGTCACGGCCCAGCTTGTCGGTGCCGAGCACGTATTCCCAGGTGCCGTTGGCCATCCATACCGGTGGTTTCATGCGCAGCATCACGTCTTGCGCATAAGGGTCGTAAGGTGCCAGCCACGGCGCGAACAGTGCACCTGCGAAGATAATCAGCAACAACACCGCGCCGATGGCGAAACCCCGATGCCGCAAGCTCTTGCCAAGTACTCGGCTCAGGCTGCTCGGTGGTGGCAGGTAGTCATTGATCGCAAGAGTAGTGGGGGTGCTCATGTAGGCCTCCTAGCGCACGCGAATACGCGGGTCGAGCAGTGCGTTGAGCACATCGGCCAGCAACGTGAGGATGATGTAGATCACCGCAATCAACAGGACCACGGCCTGTACCACCGGAAAGTCATCACGGGCGATGGCGTCCCAAGCAAGTTGCCCGATGCCCTGCAGGGAGAATACGGTTTCGATCACCACCGAGCCGCCGAGCATGAAGCCGAACTCCACCGCCGCCAGCGCGACGACCGGAATCAGCGCGTTGCGCAGTGCATGCTTGAACAGCACGCGGGCAGGGCGCAGGCCCTTGGCGCGGGCGGTGCGGATGTAATCGGAACTGAGCACATCAAGCATGCCGGCGCGGGTCAGACGCATGATTGCCGGCGTCGCGTAGTAGCCCAGGGCAATGGCCGGCATGACGAAGTGCAGCAGGGTCGAATTGCCGGACACCGGCAGCCACTTGAGCGTCACTGCGAACACCACGATCAGCATCAGCGCAAACCAGAAACTTGGCATCGCCTGACCCAGCACCGCGATGCTCAAGGCCAGCCGGTCAACCCAGGTGTCGCGTTTGACGGCGGCCAGCACGCCCAGTGGAATGGCCACCAGCAAGGCGATCCCCAGCGCCATGGCACCTAGCCCCAGGGTAATCGGCAAGCGGCTGGCGACGAGGTTGTAGACCGATTCCTGAAAGAAAAACGAGTTGCCCAGGTCCAGCCGCAGCAAATCGCCCAGCCAGTTGAAGTACTGGGTCGGCAGCGGTTTGTTCAAGCCGTACTGCACGCGAATCTGTTCGATCTGTTCGCTGGTGGCTTCCGGTCCGCCAATGGCAGTGGCGAGGTCGCCGGACAGGTGCAAAAGAGAAAAGCTGATCACCGACACGGTAATGGCAACGCAAATGGCAATGCCCAGGCGGCGCAGAAGGAATCCAAGCATGGCAAGTTTCCTCATATCCAATGGATGACAAGTGTGAGGACGTGTCCGTGGCGCACGAGAGTCCGTGCGCCCGGTTACGTATTACTTCCACGTGGACTCGACGAAACGCGGCAGCTCATCCGGGTACGGTGTGAACGCGAGTTCCGAGGTGTAGGCGTAGTTCATCGAGTAGTTGAACAGCGGCGCCCAGTAGGCCTGCTCGCTGATGCGCTGCAAGGCCTTGCGGTAGTTGTCCTTGCGCACTTGCGGGTCGAGGGCATTGTCGGCGGTCTGCAACCAGCCCTGGACTTGTGGGTCCTTGATATTGTCGTCCGGATTGCCTTTGAACCAGGTACCGGCCGACGCCGAGGTGTCGAGGATCGAGAACGAGCCCCAGGCCTGAAACGACATGGGCACCTTGCCGCCACGTTGCTGATCGCGCAGGGCGGCGTACTTCAGGTAGCGCAGCTTGGCGTTGATGCCCACTGCGCGCAGGTTGCCGATGATGGCTTCGACGTAATCACGGTCGCGATAAGCGAAGATTTCTGTCTCGAAGCCATTTGGGTAACCAGCTTCGGCGAGCAGCGCCTTGGCCTTGGCGGGGTCATAGTCGTAGACCGTGGCCGCAGTGGTATCGCAACCGAACTGGCCGGGATAGCAGGCAACCTGCAAGGGCTTGGCTTCGCCCCCCACCAATTGCGTGGCCAGCGCATTGCGGTTGATCGCATGGTTGATGGCCTGGCGCACCTTGAGGTTCTTCATCGGTGAGTTTTCAGTGGAGGTGCCCCGTGCATCAAGAATCAGGAAACCGATGCGCATGGTTTCGCCACTGGTCACGGTCAGGTTCGGCATACCCTTGAGGTCGACCGCCTGATCCGAGGTCACACGCCAGGTCCAGTCGACACCGTCGGTCATCAACTCGGCCAGACGGGTTTCTGCATCCGGGATCACGCGGAACTTGAGGTGGCTGATGTGGGGCTTGCCTTGTGGGCTGTCCGGGAAGTAGTCCTTGTTGATCTCCATGGTCACGCCTTCGCCGGCCACCACCGACACGGCTTTATACGGCCCGGTGCCAATGGGCTTGCGACTGAATTCGGCCAGGCCGACCTTCTCGAAGTACTGCTTGGGAAACATCGGAACGGCGTTGGACAGGTATTCCAGTGCCGGCGGGAAAGGCTTCTTCAAATACAGGCGGACGCTGTAGTCACCGGTTTTTTCGGCGCCCTTGATCCAGTCTACGTTTTGCACGGTAACGACTTTCGCTTCGGGCGATACCACGTAGTTGAGGGTGAACACCACGTCGTCGGCGGTGAAGGCGTCGCCGTTGTGAAATTTGACGCCCTTGCGCAGCTCAAAGTCGAGGGTGGTGTCGTCGACCTGCTTCCAGCTGGTGGCCAGCATGGGTTTGTATTCGCCGCTTTTGGGATCGCGGTAGATCAGGTTGTCCCAGATCAGTCGGCCGAGAATCACGCCTTCGCGTAAATCGTTGTGATAGGGGCTGATGTTTTCAGGCTCGCTGTCGGAAGCGTAAACCAGGGTGTCGTTGGCTTTGCCGGCATGTGCCGGAAAGCTGCTGATAAGGCCCATCAGCGCGATACTGCAGGCGAAACCTTTGATGCCCATGCCGTCGTCTCCGTTGGCGAGAGTGGTTGAATCAAAGGGCAGCGAATCGCAAATGCGTAGAAGGAGGAGGAAAAGGTCGGGCGCTGTTTTTTTTGGTCTGGACACGAATGTAGGGAAGGGCTATCAATGCCGCAAGCACAATATTTCGATACTTCCTTTGCCGAAAAGGCAATCCTTGGAGGCTCCGATGCAGCTGTATGGCGTGCAGTCCACGGCACTGCGCTATTTTCTTGAAGTCGCCCGATGCGGATCGATCAGCGAGGCCTCAATGCGGCTGAATGTGGCGGCATCAGCGGTGAGCCGGCAAATTTCCAAGCTTGAGTTGGCCCTGGATGCCAGCCTGTTTGAGCGTCGTGCCCGCGGCATGGTGCTCAGCGAGGCGGGGGCGCGACTGGCGGCGTATGCGCGCAAGTCGCAGCTTGAGGCCGAGCAGGTGGTGCTGGAAATTACCGAGTTGCATGGCTTGCAACGCGGCCATGTGCATGTTGCTTGTTCGGAAGGATTTGCCCTGGAATACATGCCCAGGAGCATCAGCGCGTTCAGGCGTGAGTATCAGGGCATTCATTTTACGCTGGAGGTCTGTGCGCCCGCTGAAGCGACCGAGAAGGTTCGCTCCGGTGAAGCCGACCTGGCGATGACGTTCAGCCTGACGCCGCAAAAGGAAATCAAGGTCGAACATGTCCTGAGCGGGGCGATTTTTGCCGTGGTCTCCAATGCCCATCCCTTGGCCGGGCGGGAGTCTGTCAACCTCGCCGAGTTGCAACCCTGGCCCATTGCGTTACCCAAGGCCGACACTACGATACGGCAACTGTTCGACATCTGTTGCGGCGTCCAGGGGTTGTTGTTCGACCCGGTATTGACCACCAATTACGTTGCCGCGCTCTACAGTTTCGTCCGTGAAGAGGGAGGCATCAGCCTGGCCAGCGAAATGACCTTGCACCAACAGGTGGCGGACAAGCAGTTGCAATGCTTGCCGATCCTTGATGAAGGCATGCAGGCGCGGCGCATCGAACTGCAAAGCATGGCTGGGCGCAATCTACCGGCGGCGGTTTCGGCGTTCAGGGATTTTCTGATCGCTGAGCTGGCGAAGGCGAAGCGGCTTTGAAAAAATGAGGTTACTCCCATCTTCCACCTTGGAAGATCAGCGAGTTTTTCTGTGCTGACTGATGCTTAACGCATAGAGAACACGCTCAAGGATGAACTCCCTGGCTTCCGGATGTTTGAATGCTCTCATGAACAGCAACCTCTAGTTTGAGATTTAAAAGGTGTGCGTCTGCTATCGAGTTCTAATGCTCGGTAGTTCTTATTTCTTGAAGGCCTCAAGGTTTTCACGGAGCCAGGCGGACAGCGAACGCGGTGGGGTACCCGTGAGGTCTTCAACGGTAAAGGTTCGTTCTGTCAGTATGGAATCATGGAAGATGCGATCAAGCCCCACGAGAATCTCGGCTACAAACGGGGAGAATCCATCGGCAACTAGCGCTGAATGCTGTGCGGCTGGAGACCGATGGGTATAGGCGACTGTGTGGCCTAACAGACTGGATAATTCCTCGGCAACTTGCGGCATTGTCCAGTTTCGCGGCCCAGTCAGGTGATACGCACGTTGTGAGCCTTCTGCTACTTCCTCCAGTAATGCTATGCGCGCCGAGTCCGCTACATCTCGAGTGTCTATCAGGTTCACACGTCCATGGCCTGCGGCGCCTGCCCAAGTGCCCGTTGCAACAGCGTTGCCAGCACGCTTGAGCACGTCCATGAACGTGGTAGGTCTCAATACGGTAGAGGCGATAGGTTGTTGACCCAGGTGGGCTTCTATCAATGAATGCCAGGCAAATGGATTGATAGGGGTCGATGGTCCCATGACCGAAAGCTTTACGATGTGCTGCACTCCCATTTCTACGGCAGCGTCAATAAGGGCAATCTCGTTGGCGACTTGTTGGGGTGAAGTGCCGTGAGCAATGAACAGTTTCTCGACACCCACAAGCGCTTTTCTGAGCGTTGCCGGCTGATCAAAATCCAACTCGGCAGCGACCACCCCTGGGGCAAAAGCGGTAGCTGATTTTTGCCGTGTGAGCGCCAGTAGGGTGACTGGGTCTTGCGCTAACTGACTGATCAATCGCCTGCCTACGCGGCCCGTCGCGCCGGCAACGGCGATGCTCAGTGGTTGCTTCCGATTGGTCGATTGATTGAGCATGATGAAATCTTCCTATATTGTGGAACGATCAGTCCAAATATCCTGGTCTGATCGTTCCATGTTGTCAACGGAGGATTTATGAGCGGTAAACCGCAATATGACGAAAGTGCAGTCCTGAAGGCGGCGACGGCTGTTTTCTGGCGGCATGGGTACGCAAACGCATCGGTCAGCGATCTGACTGAGGCAACGGGGTTGTCTCGATCAAGCCTGTACCAGCGGTTCCATGATAAGGATGGGCTCTTCAACGAGTCGCTTCAGCTATATACCGACCGTGTATTAACGCGAATGAGATCGACCCGGGCACAGACCTCCAGGGCGAGCATAGAAGCGCTGCTACGAGAGTTTCTTCCGAAGGAATTTGGCGTGGAGCGTCCGCCTGGTTGCCTGATATCTCGCAGTAACGCTGAGCAAGAAGACCTCACTGCCACAGGAAAGAAAACCGCGAATTTTGCGGCTTGTCAGCAGCGACAGATTTTTGTGGATATTTTGACTCATGGTCAGTTGGAGGGTGAGATAGGGCAGCATGTCGATTTGGATCTACTGGCTTGGTATTACTTCGGAATACTGCAGGCTGTGGTAAATCTGCCTTCAGTCGGGGCGACTAACCAGGTACTTGGCGGCCTCATTGATGTCGCGATGTCGGCATGGCCTGAGAGCCAAGATAGTTCGGGTACTGAAACGATATGAGTGAGTAACCCCGATGTTAGGGGTATCCGTTAAATCGTTGAGCTGTCTCAGTAAAGGTGTAAGCACGCAAAGGGTGCTGGAGCCGGTTGAAGCCGCACGTAACACTTAAGCCTAAGCCCGTACGGCCTCGCTTACACTCAACTCACCCCTCCGAGCTGAGTGCTGAACTCACTCTAAAGCAACTGTGCTTATGATTTGGAGCTTGGTCGCCCCGGAATATGACTCAGTATCGATTTGGAGAAGCCACCATCGACACATATATCCTGTCCCGTGACATAGGCCGATAAGGGGCTGACGAGAAATTCGATCACGTTCGCGATATCCACGGGCTCGCCGATTCTCGCCAGCGGAATGATTGCTTCCCGTGCTTTCTTGATCTGGGGGGCGGCATACATTTTTTCCGACATCGGCGTATGGGTCATGCCTGGGGACACCACGTTGACACGGATTCCGTCAGGAGCCCACTCCAGCGCGAGCGTCTGGGCCAGCATTGTCAATGCTGCCTTGGTGGGGCTGTACGCGCCGGAGCCGGCATGGGGAAGCTGGCCAGACATCGACGAGGTAAAGCACGCCGAGCCTCTGCTCTCGCGTAGGTACGGGTAGCTGGCTTTGGCCAGCAGCCAGGCGCCGCGAAGATTGACCGAGAACATATCGTCCCAGTCCTCGACGGACAAATCACAGATCGCGCCAGGGCTGGCGATGCCGGCATTCGCCACCAACGCGTCGAGCCCGCCGAACTCCGCTACTGCAGCCGCCACCAACTGGCTCGGCACCTCAGGGTTGCCGAGATCTCCGGACAATGCGATGGCGATACCGCCCATGGCCTTGATGGATTGAACGACTTCTTCCTGCGTAGTCGTGAGTGTGTGTCCGCATACCGCAATTTTCGGCTGCAAGCCCCGGGCAAGGGCCGCCTCCGCGATCCTCAAGCATGCAGACGCACCGATACCGCTACTACCGCCACTGACCAAAGCTCTCATTGGGTACTCCTTCTTATAGTTAGACATTGAAGTAAAAGAGGTTCGTAAAATACGAAAATAGATTTCACTTTGCAATCAAATTGACAATGGAATTTGATTCCGATATCGTTTTTTTCGTCGTCAGATACCCTTGCCAGTGCAGTGGTCATGACGGTCCAGATCCATCCATCGTCGCGTCTTCCCGCTAGCGATAGTGGTCCAGGTACAAAATCCATAATACGAATGGCCGTTTTCACTCCAGCGAATACTCAACTGAAAGGATGTTTCGATATGATCATCAGCACGTTCTCCTATCTATGGTCATCCAAGGCAATTGATGCAATTGCGCAGCTGGCCGAGCACGGGCATCGCGTGTTTGAAGTACCCGTCAGCTCACCACATTGCTGGCCGGTAGAAATCTCGACGGCAGAACGTTCTAGCGTAAGCGTGCGTCTTCATGAGTACGACGCAAAGATCAGGTCCCTCAACGCCGGCGGCTATGACATTAATCTGGCCAGTCCCGCCGCAAACATGCGCCAGAAGAGCATCGAGCACATCAAGTCGGTGATTGACCTGGCCGCAGCTTGGGGTACTCAGGAAGTGGTGATATCTCCCGGTACCAGGCGTCCCATGATTTCCCCGCCGCTTGAAAAGACCTACGATTGGATGTACGAAAGCCTGGCAGTCCTGATTCCGATGGCGAAGCAGGCTGGCGTACGCTTGCTGCTGGAAAATACCCCGTATTGCTTTACCCCCACCATGCCGGAACTGGCAGAGGTTGTAGGCACCCTCAATGACGATGTGGTCAAGGTCGTCTACGACATCGCCAATGCCGCTTACATAGGTGAAGACCCGGTAGCGAGCCTGCTGGCTTACCATGCCGCGATCGACTTTGTGCATGTGTCCGACACCGGTATGGATGTGTGGGGGCATGATCCGGTCGGTACCGGTGTCGTGGACTTCGTCGGATTGGGCGACGCTGTTCAGGCGACCTGCGGTATTGAAAACTGCGTACTCGAAATCATCCGTGAAGAAAACGCTTTGTATGAGCTGAACAAGGGCGTGCAGGATCTTCGTGCCAAGGGTTGGGCAATTCCGTAATCACCTTTCGGTCGCGTGTCGTTACAGCCTGCGACCTGACTGCTCCAGTGGCCCTGAGGCTTGCACTAGCCCCAGGTCCAAGCGGCAGCGTTGTCACCAGCAACAGGCCCGCGCGCGATCATAAGCGTTCTGCGGGCTAAGGCCTGTTGGGGCTGTTGATGGTCGCGACGGTAAGCTCGGTGCTACCGCGCAGGCAGTGAATCCTTCCCACTGACCGAGGTCCAGAGTGCCCAGTGCTCGCCCACCTTGATGGCTGAGCGTTTCAAGCTTTCTATATGAGCGCCGAGGGTTTCCTCTCGCATGCGTGCGATGGGGCCGGCGATGCTCAGGGTGGCCACCGGGACCGAGCTGTCTGGCCGTGAGATGTCGAATATGGCTACCGCCACGACACACACGCCCACTTCACCTTCTTCGCGAACGACCGCGTGCCCCTCTTTGCGGATCAAGGCGATGTCATCAAGGATGTCGCGAATCGAAACCCGTGCATTGGGCCCTGCGTAGTCTCGGGTGTTCTCGATGTCCCAGGCGGTAAGAATTCGCATGGCGCGCTCTTCGTGCATGGTGGAAAGCCACGCTTTGCCCGCCGCAGTTGTGTGAGGAATGATTTTTTCATCCAGGGCGCGGCGGTACTGAAGACCTCTGGTATTTTTCGTGGCCTGTAGTACCCAGGTCAGATGATCCTCGGCAACCTCCGCCAGCCGAACGTGCTCGCCGGTTTCGCTGGCCAGATCGTCCAGCAAGGGTTGCATGATCCTGGCGAAGCCCGTTTCAGTGATGTAGTTCGCGCCCATGCTGGGGATCTTCAGCGTCAGGCGGTAGTGATCCTGTTCGTCCTGGTAGACGTAGCCTCGTTCTCGAAGCGCGCTCAATATGCGGTGGGCCGTGGCCATGGCGACTTGGGTCTGCTCGCTGATTTCGGACAGGGCGAGACCGTCTGGATGGGAAAGCAGCAGTTCCAGGGTGTTGAAGTAGCGGCCGATATGTGACAATTTTTCAATCCTCATTGTCGCTGGCCATGGCCAGCAACCTCGCGTCGGGGGGGCTAGAGTGTGATGGGAGCGCCACCAAGGCGATCTGACTCATAGGCAGCCTCGATGATACTCATGACGCTGTGCATCGTTGCAAGTCCGGCACCTGTATACGCGGTGTCTCGGCCAGGGGACAGGACGTCGGTTACGAAGTTGTCGTAATACACGTCGGAGTTCAGGCTCATGTGAAGGTCACTTGCCTGGCCGGCAGCGTCGGTCAGGCGCATGCCATCCGGGGTCGAGCGTGCGTAGAACTGATCGGTTGACAATGAAAAGGAGTACTCCCGCTGCTCGGGAGTATTTCCGGGGTAGTTATACCCCGTCTCGATGGTGCAGATGCAGCCGCTCTCGGTCACCAGGGTCATCATTGAGCCGATCTCCACCGCCGTCAGCTGCGGGTCGCGATACATCACTGCGGACACGCTGCGTATGCGCTCTGCGGAAATTTCCTGAACCAGGTCGATGAAATGAGCGGCCAGGTTGATCGTGCAACCGCCCCCCGAGCGTTTCGGGTCAAGCATCCAGGAGCAGCTGTTCATCAGGTAGCGTTCGGGTGGCCCGGCGTTGAATCGAAACGCCTGGGTTCTCCATTTGGCACCGCTCTGGAGCGCCGCTTGTTTGAGGCGGTTCAGTAATTCACTGTGCCTCCAAACCAACGGTACCGCCACGAACAGACCTGCGGCTTCGGCACGTCGGTACAGGTCCAGCACTTCATCCTGGGTGAGCCCGCAAGGCTTCTCCATCGCGAACGGAATGTTGCGTTCGATCAATGCGATGCCCATGGCATACAGCTCATCGTGTGGACCAAAGGCGAACGCAAAATCAGCCTCTTCGTTATCCAGCAGGTTTTTCCAGTGATCGTACGGCTGCGCTGCGAAGCGTTGGGCAAGGGCTGGACCACGCGATCCCGTGGCGTCGGATACCGCCGTGACGGTCACATCAGGCAAACGCTCGAGGGCGTCGAGGTAGAGCGGGGTGTGCCAGTGGCTGACTTCCAGAAGAACGACTTTCAACATTCATTCCTTATAAACAAGAGAGTTTGACTAGCTTGCCGGTGCCCTCGGGATTGCAGGTCAAGTACAAAAATAACAACGTGCGAGCCGCTATTGCGAGGTTGCACCGCAGGCTAGCACGAGCTGATTACGAACGGAAGTCAGTTTCGTTTTGCTGTGAAGTGGTGTGTGGCAACTAGCTGAGATGCCATTTCAATGGGCACGCAAAAATGTGCACATGCGGGGCATGTACACATCGTTGACGGGTTCGATAGAGGGTATTAAGAGGCGGGGCAGGGTGACGATCGGAGTGGGTTATACGGGATCCTTACAATCCGCTCGAGTAGCGACGCTCTATGTCTTCGAAACCTAGAAAGCTTAAGGCCAGCAGCGCTTGGCCCACATGCATCGGGTGGCCATCAAGGGTCCGGCAGCCACGCGATTGCGCTTCGAGCAGCAAGGCGGTCGGCTCGGACCTGGTGATGATGTCGACCACCACCGTAGTTGAGGCCAGCTGCTTTGCGTCTATCGGCATCGGGTCATCAGGGTTCATGCCGAGCGGGGTGGCATTGATCACGATGTCATGGCCTTTAGGATCTGCTGGGCCTGCATGCACAGCGCACGGACTCTCTTTGGCGACGCATTGCGCCAGGTCCAGGGCGCGGTGCGCATCCAGGTCTGAAATGATCAACGATCGGGCGCCGGCAGCGGCAACGGCAAACGCGATTGCCCTTCCCGAGCCGCCCGCACCGACAAGCAGAACGGATTTCCCCAGCAGGGTAACGCCCTGGCGCTGCATGCCCAGCACGCAGCCAAGCCCGTCGAACACGGCACCCACCCAGCGCCCGTCGCTATCACAGCGAATGACATTGATTGCGCCGATCTGGCGCGCGGTAGGGTGAAGAACGTCCACAACGTCAAGCATGCTCTGCTTGTGCGGCATGGTGACCAGAAGCCCGGCAAGGTTGCCCACGGCTCGTATGCCTCTGACAAAGTCAGCCAGGTCGGCGGGACCTATCTCCAGTGGAATGCAGACGGCGTCGGACTGCGCTTCGGCAAATAACGTGTTCAACAACATTGGGGACTTGGCGCTCTTGAGGGGGGCGCCAATTAATCCATATAGACGAGTGCTGCCGGTAATACGTGGATGCATGTCAACCTACTGGCGTTGGCAGTGGTGCGCCAATTGTCAGTAGGGGGATGTCGGCACCCACTACTGACAACGTGTGCATTATCACTACGGTATTACTCTAAGCGCTGTGCAGAGAAATTGAACAGCGCGGTGGTGGTAGCAGGGCAGGCTGTCAGGAGCGTGTCGCTGGCACGGATGGGACTGCATTGGGTTGCGATTTGGAGTTGGACTGTTCCTGCACCCGTTCGTATTCCTCTTTGGACATCGGAACTGCATTAGGGTCGCCGAGGTCCTTCAGGCGAATCCGGTATGTTTCGCGGGTAGTAAACGCCGCTATCGCAGAGATTGCGCAGATACCAAAAGTCAACGCTCCGATTTTCAGCGGGATATTCTCGGTCCCGGGAGGCGCAATCGATACGAAAAGGGCTGGCAGAAAAGCTGTGCAGGCTACGCCGATATTCTGACCAATGGCCATGCCGGTAACACGGACACGTGTACGGAACAATTCTGGGAACAGGCTTGGGAAGACACCATTGAAACCTTGGTAAGCCACGCCCCACATGAGGAGCGAGAGTATCAACGAAAGCCATAGGTTGTGGATGCTGATCGCATAGAGGTACGCAAATGACAGAAGTCCGCCACTAAGAACACCCACAATTACCGGAGGCCGACGACCAATCCTGTCAGAGAGCTTGCCTACGAAGGGGATAAGTATCACGGCACACAGATTGCCTAACACCGGTATCCACATGAACACGCCGGAAGGAAAGCCAATGCCGTAGGCCGGTTGGACTGCATAGGTTGCTCCGAATACGGAGGCGACGATTGCAAGGACCGCGGACAGCGCCATCCCAATCACTCGCAACACATCTCGCCAGCTCTGGGTGAACACTTCGACCACGGGTAATTTGCGTGTCTCGCCTTTGGTCTGCGCCTCGGTGAATACCGGCGCTTCATGAACTTCACGGCGAATGATCCATCCGGCGACTAGCACCAGGGCGCTGAGGAGAAATGGAATTCGCCAGCCCCAGGCAGCAAATTGATCAGCTGGCATGAACTGGGCCAGAGGCAGGAAAACCCCAGCCGCGAGCAGTTGTCCGGCTTGTACGCCTTGAAGCGTAAAGCTTGCGAAATAACCTCGACGTCCATCGGGGGCGTGTTCCAGGGTCATGGAGCTGGCACATGACACCTCTCCAGCGACTGCAAATCCCTGAATCAGACGCAAAAAAATCAACAGGGCAGGAGCCCAGACACCGATCTGCTGGTAGGTAGGAAGCAGTCCGATGCTCACGGTCGAAAAGCCCATCAAAAACATGCAGTAGACCAGTACGGTCTTGCGTCCATGGCGGTCGCCCAGATGCCCTAATACCACGGCTCCGATTGGACGAGCGATGTACCCAACGCCGAAGCTTGCCAGCGAGACGATGATGCCTACGGTCGGATTGTCTGTTGGGAAAAACAGCTGTGGGAAAAGCAAGGCCGCTGCGGTGGCGTAGATGAAAAAGTCGTAATACTCCAGAGCCGAACCGATCCAGCCGCTGGCAGCGGCTTTCCTTGACTGTCGTTTGGAATGAGGCTCAACCAATGTGCTGTGATTCATGACGTGTCTCCGTCTTTTGGATTTTTATTGTTGTAACCGTGTTCCATTAGTAATGCTGTTACTTTGGAAAGGCGGTTGTCAAGGTGCAGTTGACTGGATGAAACCAGTAATAGAATTCGGCCATGACTTATGCGACGAAACGCTCAATGTGGGCTTCGCGACGGTGCGAAAGCAGTGTGTGGTGCTTGCACAGCGACCTGCGGGAGGACAACGCTCGTCCGCCCGTCAAGTGCTTTTGAAGTGGTTTACAGCGCTGTTAGCACGCCTGTGGGCTTACAAGCTGTCTCGGGAAAGATGCCCGTCGACCAGTCTGAAAATGTTCAACGGATTCGCGTTCCTGAGAGCCTCGGGCAGCAATGCATCAGGGTAGTTTTGGAAGCAGACGGGTCTCAGGAAGCGGTCGATAGCCAACGTGCCGACCGAGGTGCCGCGACTGTCGGACGTCGCCGGATAAGGGCCGCCGTGCACCATTGAGTCGCAGACCTCGACACCCGTTGGGTAGCCATTGATGAGGATGCGGCCGACCTTCACCTCCAACAAAGCAGTCAACTCCGCGAATTGCGTCAGGTCTTCTGGCTCACCGATCAAGGTTGCGGTCAACTGTCCGTGAAGGGCATTTATGGCGGCGTTGAGCTGTGTCTGGTCATTGACCTCGATGAAGATAGAGGTGGGGCCGAAGATTTCTTCTTGAAGAACCTTGTCGCCGTTAAGCAGCAACTCTACGTCGGCCTTGAACAACTGCGGCTGGGCTTGGTGCCCCTGTTGGTTGCTGCCAGCCAGGTGCACCATGCCGGGGTGTGCGTGCAGGTTCTGCAAGCCAGCCGCATAGCTACGCAGGGTGCCTGCATTGAGCATTGTCTGCGCCGGTTGGTCGCTTATCAGCGCCGCCACTCTATTCTGAAAGGCACTGAATGCATCCGAGAGAATGCCGACCACCAGTCCGGGATTGGTGCAGAACTGCCCACAACCTTGAACCACCGAGGCGGCAAGATCGTGAGCGATACTGTCGGCTCGACGCGAGAGTGCCTGGGGCAGGATCACTACCGGGTTGATGCTCGACATCTCGGCAAAGACTGGAATGGGCTCGGGGCGAGCGGCGGCCATGTCGCACAATGCTCGACCACCTTTGAGTGAACCGGTAAAACCAACGCCCTTGATGAGCGGGTGTTTGACCAAGGCTTCGCCTACGCCGCTGCCATAAATCATGTTGAAGACACCGGCGGGCATGCCACTGCGCTCGGCCGCGCGGATGATCGCGTTGGCGACCTGTTCTGCCGTCGCCATGTGGCCGCTGTGGGCTTTGAATACCACCGGACAACCCGCCGCGAGCGCGGAGGCGGTATCGCCGCCGGCCGTGGAGAAAGCCAGCGGGAAATTACTTGCACCAAACACAGCGACTGGACCGATTGCTGTGCGGTACTGGCGAAGGTCAGGGCGTGGCAACGGCTTGCGAAGGGGTAGCGCTTGGTCGATACGAGCGCCATGGAAGTCACCGCGCCGCAGCACATTTGCAAACAGGCGCATTTGGCCACTGGTACGTGCGCGCTCACCCTGGATACGAGCTGCAGGCAATGCTGTTTCACGGCAAACCAGGGCAATAAACTCATCGTCCAACGCCTCCAGTTCGTCGGCAATGGCATCGAGAAATTCAGCCCGTTTGTTCGCGCTCAGGCGGCGGTAGCTGGAAAAGGCGTCGTTGGCTGCGCGAGCCGCATCCTCGATTTCTTGCGGCGTCGCCTGGTGGAAGGCATAGGGCAAGGTCTCCCCCGTGCTGGCATCCACACTCTTGACGATCATACTGCCGGCGGCGCTGCGCTGACCGCCGATAAAGTTCTGGCCGGTGATGAGGGACATGGTGGTCTCCAGGTTGAATGTGCAAGCGATAGCTGGGCAAGGCGTTCCCAGCACTGAAAATCAGGTGACGGCGCCGATCTGCCAAGGCACGAACTCATTTTGTCCGTATCCGTGTTGTTCGCTCATGCTGCGCTCGCCCGAGGCAATGCGTAGCATGCTTTCAAAGATCGCTGCACCGCACGCTTCGATGGTCAACGTGTCTTCGGCTATTTCGCCGCAGTTGATGTCCATGTCTTCTCGCTGACGCGCCCACAAGGCGCTATTAGTTGCCAGCTTGATTGATGGGGCAGGGGCGCAGCCATAGGCCGATCCGCGCCCGGTGGTAAACGCAATCAGGTTGGCACCGCCAGCGACCTGGCCGGTTGCGGAGACGGGGTCATAGCCAGGGGTGTCCATGAAAACCAGCCCGTTGGCCGTGACGGCCTGGGCATATTCGTAGACATCCATCAGGTTGCTCGAGCCAGCCTTTGCCACCGCGCCCAGCGACTTTTCCAGAATGGTGGTCAAGCCGCCTGCCTTGTTACCGGCAGAGGGGTTATTGTTCAGTTCGGCCCCCATACGCTCGCAGTAGCGTTCCCACCAATGAATTCGAGCGATAAGTTTTTCGCCGACTTCACGGCTGACTGCCCGTCGTGTCAGCAAGTGTTCGGCACCGTATATCTCAGGGGTTTCAGAAAGAATCGCGGTACCGCCGCAGGCGACCAGGCGATCCACTGCATTGCCCAACGCAGGGTTGGCCGTAATACCGGAGTAGCCATCCGAGCCACCACACTGAAGCCCAACGATCAGATGACGAGCGCTGACCGATTCACGTTGAATTCGATTGGCCTCGCCAAGCAGTTCCTTCACATGGTCAATGCCACTGGCGATGGCCTTGGATGTACCGCCACTGTCCTGAATATTGAATGTGCGCAGCGTATTACTACGGGTGAGTCCCTGCGTCGTGAGTAATGAGTCGATTTGGTTCGTCTCGCAGCCCAACCCGATGACCAGTACGGCGGCAAAGTTGGCGTGGGTCGCATACCCCGCCAATGTCCGACGCAACAGGCTCAAGCCGTCGCCCGCAGGATCAACGGCGCAGCCGGCAGAATGGGTGAGCGCAACAACACCGTCGACGTTTGGATACGCTTGCAGTGCAGCGGGATTGATGTCCCGGCGAAAATGGTCTGCGATGGCCCGGGCGACTGTGGCAGAGCAATTCACTGAGGTAAGAATGCCGATGTAGTTGCGCGTCGCGACGCGTCCATCCGGGCGTACGATACCCATGAACGATGGGGCTTCACTCGGCTTGACGTGGGGCTTGGCATCGACGCTGAACGCATAATCCCGAGCGAAGTCCCCCATAGCCAGGTTATGCACATGGATATGCTCGCCTGCTTCTATGTCGACAACGGCAAAACCAATGATTTGCCCATAGCGTCTCACCGGTTGACCGGCTTCGATACGCCGGGAGGCCACTTTATGGCCCGGCACAATCGCTTGAAGGACCGTCACGCCTTCCTGCTCAAGGATTTCGCCCGCGGCCAGCGGTCGGCGTGCGATCAGCACATCGTCCAGGGGGTTCAAACGCAGCACAGCTGCTGCGCCGGTTTTCATGATCAGTTCCATCGCATCCTCACGGGCTGCTGGGTGGTGCGCGGTCACCAATAGCGCCGCAGTTTTGTGGCGGCACTATAGGATTCATAGAAATGGCTGCCTAATGAGAGCTTTCGATTGCTCGATAACTTTGCCTCATCGACTTTTACCGGGATCGCTGCAGGACCTCTTCTCTGTAGTCGTTTGCCGCAGCCTGGCGAACGCTAATAAGGTCTCAACAAACCTCCGCGTGGGCTCTGACAGGGGCTCATCCTTGCGGGTGATAACCCCGTAATCCTGAGACTCAACTGTGAAGGGCGTATTGAGGATTTGAAGCTGCCCATTTTGCAGGTGCGACTGGACCATTGACTCGGGGAGCATGGCAAGCATTGGCCCGGACTGCAGTAGCTGCAGGAAGGTCTGCATCGAAATGGTCTCCACTGTGTTGGTCGGCGGGGCGATCCGGAACGTCCTGAACGCGCGTTCCATGCGTTGTCGGATCGGCGTGTTGAAGGGATACATGACCCATGGCCATTCGCTGAGTGCTTCGGTGGGGACCTCCTCAAGTTGGCACAGAGGGTGTGTGCTGTTCACGACAAGGCAGAAGGGTTCAGGTCCCAGCGACGTAAATTCGAAAGGCTGGCAATCCTCATCCGTGAAGCGCGCGATGATTAAATCGAGTTTTTTTTGTTCGAGCATTTCCAGCAAGTGATTGCTGGTTTGTTCGATCACCTCGATGGAAAGGAGGGGGCGATCACGTTTTATGCTGGCGATAGCTTCCGGCAGCACCACTGATGTTGCAGCGAAAATGGTGCCGATTTTTAAATGACCATGCCCGCCTTTTCGTAGCTTGTTGACTTGGTCGACGAACGATTCCGTGTCTTCCAGGGTAATACGCGCATAACGGGCCACGAACTCTCCTAGTTCAGTCAGGACCAGGTTGCGCGTTTGACGCTCAAACAATGGAAAGCCCAGAAGTACTTCCAGATCGCGAAGCAATTTGCTGATGGCTGGTTGCGTAACATTCATGTGTTCTGCGGTTGTGTGCATATTGCGGGTCTTGGCCAGGCTATTGACCAGTACCAGATGTTTGATCTTCAGCCATCGGGTGACACTGGCAAATGTAATTTGATCGTTTTCCATCGGATAAGGCCTTGTCTGTCGATAACGAAACAGCATTGATTGGTGAGTTTCTTTCATTGGGATTTATGGGAGTGGTCCATTACTTTTGCGGCTCTGATGGCTGACTGCTCTGGAAGCTCTATGGCGAATTTGAAACTGACGCGCGAAAACACCCTGCCGCTGGATTGCTTGGCCGGAACGCTGATCGGCCGCGCCTGGATCCCGGGTGCGATTGCAGGACCCTCGCCAGTGGTGTTGCGCGATGAAGGTGTGTTTGATCTTTCTGAAATTTTTTCGACGGTAAGCGAGCTGCTGGAACACACCTCGCCGTTGCTGGCTGTTCGTCAGGCCCCTGGCAGGTACATCGGTACCGTCGAGGAGTTGCTTGGGAACACCGGCAGCCATGCCGATCCCGGCAAGGCATTTCTGTTGCCCCCCGCGGATTTGCAGGTCATCAAGGCGGCCGGGGTAACGTTCGCGTCCAGCATGATTGAGCGGGTAATCGAGGAGCAGGCCCGAGGTGACGCTGCCAACGCCGAAAGTGTTCGCCGCTTGGTGCAAGACGCGATAGGCGATAACTTGCGGGCAATCAAACCGGGCTCGCCGGACGCGATGCGCCTTAAAGCTGTACTGATCAAGCAGGGTATGTGGTCGCAATACCTGGAGGTCGGTATCGGCCCGGACGCTGAGATTTTCACCAAGGCACCGGTTCTGGCTGCAGTGGGCAGCGGCAGCGAAATCGGAATCCATCACAAGTCTGAATGGAACAACCCAGAGCCGGAAGTTGTGCTGGCGGTGAACAGTCGAGGCCAAGTGCATGGCGTCACCTTGGGCAATGACGTCAACTTGCGTGATTTCGAAGGCCGCAGCGCACTGCTGTTGAGCAAGGCCAAGGACAACAATGCGTCCTGTGCGATCGGCCCCTTTATTCGTCTGTTCGATGAAGCGTTTACGCTCGATGACGTGCGCAATTGCGTCGTGGATTTGCACGTTCAGGGCGACGACGGCTTTACCCTTGAGGGCAGCAGTTCCATGGCATTCATCAGCCGTGACCCGTTGGATCTTGTGGCCCAGACGGTCGGCGGCGATCACCAATACCCTGATGGTTTCATGCTTTTTCTCGGGACATTGTTTGCGCCTACCCAAGATCGTGAAGAGCCCGGAAGCGGCTTTACGCATAAGCAAGGGGATGAGGTCAGCATAGGTAGCCCGCTGCTGGGCACGCTGCGTAACACCGTCACCTACAGTCATGCGGCTGCGCCCTGGACCTTCGGCTTGCGAGCGATGATGCGCAACCTTGCTGCCCGCGGACTGCTGTAGGTAAGGCGGGGTGGTGGGAGGCATTGGGCGGTCTTCCGGGAAGATTGAACATAGACGCGGGTACGTCTATTGATAAAAGAGCCGAACCTGACGGGGCGGTTTTCAATATCTGTCAGGCGCTCCCCACGGCCTGGCCCCGGCTGCGGTGCCAGCCCTGTCTGGATAAGGCCAACCCTTGGCACAGGCGGGTTTGACTTATCAAGAGGTGCCTGCATACTATTGGAACGTCGTTCCATTACGAACAATGTTGCTCACATTCACCTCATTGTCAAAGATAAGTCGAGAAAAATATGAGAGTCGTCAAAGGTGCTGTCGACCGCTGCCTAGAGGCCATTGAGCTGCTGGCACGCGAAGCTCGCTGGATGCGGATGTCCGATATCGCAGCTGAGTTGGGCTTGGAAAAGGGGCCCGCTCATCGAGTGCTTGCTCAGTTAGTCGAGCAAGGGTGGGCAGAGCAGGATGAAGCCACCTCGCAATACCGCCTGACTCTCAAGCTGGCACTGTTGGGGCAGCGCTATTTACATGGGATTGGTTTGCCTGAATTGGTCCAGCCGATCCTTGAGCAAGTGGCTGTCCAGTGTCACGAGTTGGTGCGACTGACGGTGGTCAACGAGGGCACCCTGTCCTGGCTGTCTTCGGCCCAAGGTGCCGCGCCGGGGCTCATGTATTCGCCGGCCATGGATAAACCCATCAATCTCTATGCCACCGCCAATGGCAAAGCCTGGCTGGCCTCAATGCCTGATGAACTGGCCGTTGAGCATGCGCTGCGTAGCGGATTGGGGAAAGCTGACGCCGGGACGGGGCAGGGGCCGAAAGCGATCAACAGCATCGAAGGTCTGTTGGCCGAGCTGGAGCTGACACGAAAGCGCGGGTATGGCTTGGTCATTGAGGAAGCCGAGGCGGGTGTTTGGGCGATTGCCGTACCGGTCAGGTTGATTCCGACCGGTACTGTGGTCGGCACGATGAGTATCGCCGGCCCGGTCTTGCGCATGCAGCCTGAACGTTATGACCAATTGCATGCGCTGCTCGAAGATGCAGCCAACAAGCTGGGTACGGTTTGGCCGCGCCAGAACAGCGTGCATTCGGAGAACGTATGAGCCAGCCCGCACCTGCATGGACCGAGGCGGGGCCAGGTCTGGAAATCGCCGCTGCCGCCCTGGTTCGTGCACGGCTGGAGGGTGTTCGGCTGGCAGCCTTGCCAGGCCCGAACCTGCCAAGCAGCCTCGCACAAGGTTTTGCCATTCAGCAGCACGTAGGGCCATTGGCTGGAAAAACCGTGGGGGGCTGGAAGTGTGCGTTACCGCCGGCTGGCAAGTGGATCGTTGCCCCGATCTACAGCGACAGCATTGTAAAAGGCGAACGTTACCGACTGGCCGCCGACACCGATAAGGCACGCATCGAGCCTGAACTGGCATGCGTCCTGGCCCATGATTTACCGGCACGTATCGAGCCTTATACCGCTGAACAGATCATTGCTGCGATCAGCGACGTGCATGTGGCATTGGAAGTCATCGATTGCCGTTACACCGAGCCACACACTCTGCCGTTCGAGCAATTGCTTGCGGACGGTCTATTCAATCACGGCCTGGTACTTGGGGCGCCAATTACGCTGTCGAACCCTGCCAGCATGCCCTCTGAACTGGATATCACCCTGAGCGATGCAACGGCAGAGCTTTTGAATATCAAGGGTCGCCATCCGGACGGGGATCCGCTGTTGCCGATCGTCTGGCTGGCCAATTTTCTGTCTACACAAGGGATAGGGCTGCAAGCAGGGCAGGTGATTATCACCGGGTCCTATGCAGGTGTTCTCGATGTGCCCGTCAATCAGCCGCTGCATGTTCAGTTCGGCGAAGCAGGCTCATTGTCTGTCCATTTCTCAACGCTGGAGGAGTAACAAATGCGCTTAGTTCGTTTTGGTTTGCCGGGGCAGGAACAGCCGGGAATCTTGGATTCGCAAGGGATCGTGCGAGACCTTTCGGGCATTGTCGACGACATCGATGCGTCGGCCCTGAGCCCGTCAGTGCTGGAAAAACTACGTGCTGTTGACGTTGAAAAGCTCCCGGTGGTGGCGCCTGGCACACGCCTTGGTCCATGTGTAGGCAGCGTACCGAACCTGATTTGCATCGGCCTGAACTACTCCGATCACGCGGCTGAAACAAATACACCTATCCCGAGCCAGCCGGTGGTCTTCAACAAGCACACCGCGTCCATCAGCGGCCCCAATGACCCGGTGATTCTACCCACGGGCGCTCAGAAGCTTGATTGGGAGGTCGAATTGGCCATCGTCATCGGTACGCCTGCCTGGCAGATTGATGAGTCACAGGCTTTGAATCACATCGCCGGTTATTGCCTGGCCAACGATGTCTCCGAGCGGGCTTATCAGCTTGAGTACGAAGGGCAGTGGACCAAGGGAAAAAGCGGTTTTTCCTTCGCACCACTGGGACCTTGGCTGGTCACCCGCGACGAAATTGCCGACCCGCAGGCCATTGATCTCTGGCTCGACGTGAACGGCAAACGTCTCCAGACCGGCAATACCCGTACGATGATTTTCAGCGTTGCACACATTGTCGCGTACCTCAGTCGCTTCATGCCGCTGATGCCGGGTGACGTCATCATTACCGGTACGCCGCCCGGTGTGGGGCTCGGGCAGAAGCCGCCGGTATTTCTCAAGGCGGGTGACACCATGCGTGTTGGCGGCCAAGGGCTGGGTGAACAATTTCAGACCGTGGTTCCTTACGTTGCTGAAATGGGCGCTGCATGGGTCGCCGGTCGCCATCCCAATGTTGACTGACTATCGCTGGAGGAAAACGCTATGAGCTTTGCAGGAACAGGTGTAGTCGCGATCTGGCATGATCTTTTGCCCGAAGCGCGGGACGAGTTCTATGAGTGGCATAACCGGGAACACATGCCTGAGCGGGCTGGAATTCCGGGGTTTTTGCGGGGGCGCCGATACATCGCCTTGGATGCAGGACCGACCTATTTCAACCTCTATGAGGCTGACACGGTGCAGGTGTTGGGAGGGCAGGATTATTTATCGCGTCTCAACAGTCCGACGGCTTGGACAAAGCAGTCGGTGCAGTCCTATCGCAACGTCGCGCGATCCATATGCGAGGTTACGTATACCAGCGGTGTGGGGCAGGGCGCGTATTTGCTGACGGTCCGTTTCGACGTTGTCGAGGGGGGGCATAAGTCGGTGTCAGACGCATTGCGCCAACGCGTGCTTCCGCCTCTTGCTGATACACAAGGTATTACGGGTGTGCATTTGTGCGTGGCTGATGAGGCCGTGAGCAAGGTTGAAACCGCAGAGAAAAAGGCCCGTGCGGAAGGGACCCAGATACCGGCGTGGATCGTCATGATCGAAGGCTGTGCGCCGGACTACGTTCGCGTCGCCGGCGAGTCTTTTGTGGCTGATTTGCAACGGCTGCTGGAGGGGCAATCGATGAAGCCAGAAACCACGCTTTATCAATTGGAATACACACGTTGCAAAACGCCAGGGAGTGCGGGTTGATCGCCTGGCGTTCGAATATGTTTTAACTCTCAGTCGTTGTTCTCAAGCAATTCCCCAAGAGCGTGCCATTACCGGCATTGATTCAGGCTCGCGTCTGCGCACGCTCGGGTTTTGCTTAAGGTGCTATTAATCAATTATCAAGTTACTCAATAAAGGATTATCACAAGATAAATAAGGGAGCTGCGCAGTCACTGGGTAGTTAGTTATTCGAGCTGCCTGTGCACAAATTGAATGACACGCTAGAAATCGCAACAACAAAAATAATAACTCATCGTGAGAAAACATCATGCGCTACCCTGTTATTTTCCGCAGCGTGCCTGCACATCAATCCCTGATTACTGTGACGCTTGCGTTCTGCGCGGGTACGTCAGCCGCTGTTCAGGCCGATCAAAATAGCGGCTTTGTCGATGGCGCTACCGCCACCCTCAACTTGCGCAACGCTTACATCAATCGCAATTTCATCAATCCGGCCTATCCCAACAGCGCCGCTCCACAGAACAAAGCCGAAGAGTGGACACAGAGCTTCATCCTTGACGCTCGTTCCGGTTATACCGCTGGGCCAATAGGATTCGGTGTCGATGTATTAGGTCTTTATTCCCAAAAGCTTGATGGTGGCAAAGGCACCGGCGGTACCCAACTGTTGCCGATCCACGACGACGGCCGTCCCGCCGATAACTTTGGGCGTCTGGGCGTAGCGCTGAAAGCCAAGCTGTCGAAGACTGAATTGAAGGTGGGCGAATGGATGCCGGTGTTGCCGATCCTGCGTTCTGACGATGGTCGTTCTCTGCCACAGACGTTTCGTGGCGGCCAGGTGACCTCCAACGAGATCGCCGGCCTGACACTCTATGGCGGCCAATTTCGTAGCAACAGCCCACGCAACGACGCGAGCATGGAAGACATGTTCATGAACGGCAAAGCCGCGTTCACCTCCGACCGCTTCAACTTCGGCGGCGGCGAATACACCTTCAACGACAAGCGCACCCAGGTTGGCGTGTGGTACGCCGAGCTCACCGACATCTACCAGCAACAGTACGTCAATCTCAGCCACAGCCAGCCCGCGGGCGACTGGACCCTGGGCGCCAACCTGGGCTTCTTCAACGGCAAGGAAGACGGCCGCGCCCTGGCCGGCGACCTTGACAACAAGACCACCTTTGCCTTGCTCTCGGCCAGATACGGCGGCAACACCTTCTACGTCGGCCTGCAAAAACTCACCGGCGACAGCGCCTGGATGCGGGTCAACGGCACCAGTGGCGGAACATTGGCCAACGACAGCTATAACGCCAGTTTTGATAACGCTCAGGAGCGCTCCTGGCAGCTACGCCATGACTTTAACTTCGCTGTGCTCGGTGTCCCGGGCCTGACATTAATGAACCGATATATCAGCGGTGATAATGTCCACACAGGTTCGATCACAGATGGCAAAGAATGGGGCCGAGAGTCGGAACTGGCCTACGTGGTGCAGTCCGGCGCACTGAAAAATCTCAGCGTTAGATGGCGCAATTCGAGTGTTCGCAGGGACTTCAGCACCAATGAGTTTGATGAAAACCGGATTTTTATTAATTACCCCCTCTCCCTACTGTAACGTCTCTTTCGATCGCACTCTTTGATAAGTAGGCGGCGTTCGGGTGCGCCGCTACTTTTTCCTGGCGCAAGTGATTGCTTGATTGCCAAGTACCTGGTTCCAGATGATAGAACGATTTGATCAGGCCCCACTCCCGCCTGATCAGCGAATGATTTCGGCCGCAGAGTGTTTAACTCTTAGATAGCTTGCATGGGGCCAGCGTCCTTTCCACTTTACAACTCTCTGGTTTCCAAGAACTGAAGGCTCAATGATTTGTGCGCCAGTGCCAAGGCCTCATCTTCAGTCGCTGTCATGAACATGGGATAGCCCCAAAATTTTTCATACACCACTGCGAAAGCTTTGCCTGCCAGGCGTTTGGTAATACTCGACTCGATTTGAATCGATGCTTTGACATACTTCTTGAGCTCGCTTTTGTGGCGTTTCATCCACAAAGCCATCTGTTTCATTTCATCGGGTGAGTGTTCCTGTTGCTCCTTATCCAGCCCTTCGTTGCTGATGAGCACGAAGGGCTCATTGCGAGAAAGCAAAGCTTCGAACGCTGCGAATGACTCTTCCCGACTAACCCCCGGTGCACTTTTTTGCAACCAGACGAGCGGAAATTGGGTGGTATCGAAACGCATTTTGGTGCTCCTTCGATGAGTTGCCAAGCCTCTGTAATGTCCTGCATTTTCAGGATACGCTGGAAACGGACCGGCGTAATTGCACAGGCTGGCCACAATATTGTTTGAATCAGCCAGATTGTTCATGGCTTAAAGAAGGGCATGCATCTGCGATGGCGGACACGGCTGATAGAAACACGGTGCCCAAATGGGATGTCGATGGCATTTCGCGGCCCGTCGTTGCGCTCGGCGCTTCGATGGTTAGCAAGGACTGGGAGCAAGCCCGCCACCAACATCGTAAAGCGCAATTGCTCTATTCCGTGCGCGGCGTTCTCAATTGCGAAATAGAAAATGGAGTCTGGATTGTCCCACCGCAATGTGCCGTATGGATACCCGGTGGTTTGCCACACGCAACACGGGGCTCAGGAGAAACGGAATGTTATTGTCTGTTCGTTGAACCTGATGCGGCCCCGGATCTTCCGCGAGGCTGCTGCACGATTGGTGTATCGCCGCTCTTGCGTGAGTTGCTGCTGAAGGCGGCGGGTTTCTCGGAAGACACCGTGAATGCCGGGCGCGAAGACAGGCTAATCGCAACGTTGTTGGACGAGTTGACGGCTGCCCCTGTGCAGGACCTGCATTTACCAATGCCTCGCGACAAGCGTCTGCGCAGGCTCGCTGACCTGCTCCTGGCCGACCCTGGGGTTAAGATTTCGGTACACGACTGGGCTACTCGCATCGGTATGAGTGAACGCAGTATGAGTCGGCTTTTACTGCAGGAGGTCGGGATGAGTTTCGGGCGTTGGCGTCGGCAGCTGCATGTGATTCTGTCACTGCAACGTTTGATTAAAGGAGAGAGCGTTCAAACGGTTGCATCGGACCTCGGATATGAGGGAGCCAGCGGCTTCATCACTATGTTCCGTAAAACAGTGGGTAAGCCGCCGTTGCAGTATCTCTCCGCCCGCTCACCCAGTGCTCTGATTGCAGGTGAATCATTGCCGATGCCTTCAATCCTGCTCCCTGAAGATCCAAACCTCGGCTAGTCAGCGATCTCACTTGAGAATCATCAATTCTGGCGAGAAAAGTTCCGTCGCGAACATTGGCTGAACTGAAAAATAATCTGGCCACATCTCGATACCTGGCAATAGGTGCTTATTGCTAGATTGCGCAACAACGAATGACTATCAGTTCCAATTGAAAGTGATCTGTCATTTCTATTTTCCGGCTTGATTCCGTTGAATGTGTCGGCATTCCCTCAAATCCGTTGTTCAACTGTCAGCCGCTGTCTGTTTTTTCTCAATTAAGGAATGGCCGATGTGGAGTTCGTTGACTTACTGCGGTAAGAGACGCTTTTGCGTGCCTCAACGGCGGGTGGCAAACCCCGTTACTGCAGCGTTGCTGGTGTTTCTAGGTAGTTCAAGTGGTGTGATGGCGCAGGACACTGCCGAAACCGATGACGGCACCTTTTCACCGGGCGAGATGATTCTGCCGTCGGTGACGATAAGCGGCATAGGGATACCCGATGCCACTACGACGGAAGGGACAGGGCTTTACACTACCGGCCCGACCACAGCAGCGACCCGCTTACCGTTGACGCTTCGGGAGACGCCGCAATCCATTTCAGTGGTGACACGTCAACGCATGGACGATCAAAAGCTGGATTCAGTTCAGGAGGTGCTGGAGAACACCACGGGTATCTCGTCATACCAATCAGATAGCCAACGCACGAGTTTTTACTCCAGAGGCTTTCTGATCGATAACATCCAGTACGACGGCATACCGGCTGTCATCGGCGACGTCATAAACGGCAGCGGTATTAGCGACCTGGAAACAGCATTCTACGATCGTGTCGAAGTTGTGCGCGGAGCTAACGGACTTCTTACCGGCACAGGCAATCCGTCTGCCGCGATCAACTTAGTGCGTAAGAGACCGACGCCAGGGTTCTCGGCGTCCACCTCCATCAGTGCGGGGTCATGGGACAGTTTTCGAGAGATGGGGGACATTTCCGTACCGTTGACAACAGACGGTCGTGTCCGGGCACGGGTAGTGGGGGTCAATAACGATGGGCACTCCTATGTCGATGGTTATCAAACACAAAAGCAAGCGTTCTACGGAATCATTGAGGCAGATCTCACCGAAGACACCACCCTGGATATAGGGTACGACTATCAGAACAGTTCCCCTAAGCGACCGACTTGGGGCGGTACTCCTCTATGGTTCAGCAATGGTTCAGAGGCAGAATGGTCGCGATCTAAATCTGTGGCAGCGGATTGGAACCGCTGGGACAGTACCCGGCAGAGCGCCTTTGCCGAACTGGAGCACCGGTTCGATAACGGCTGGAAAGTCCACGGTGTCATGAATCAGTACCGCACTGAGTATGACACCCAGCTAATGGGCAGTTCTGGGACACCCGACCAGGATACGGGATTAGGCACTTTCCCTAATGGCGCCTATCCGGTTGCGTTGGCCGGCGAAGGGAAAAGTCGTCAAACCACCTTTGATGTGATGGCGAGCGGTCCCTTTGAATTAATGGGGCGCCAACATGACTTGGTAGTGGGCGGTATGAGTTCTCGATATACCTCGAATAAAGACGATGTCAGCCCTTTTTTTCCGGGGTTCACGCCCAGCAATATATACGATTGGAGCAGTCACTTCCCCAAGCCTGACTTTGATGCAATGACATCGATACCGACCAATACCGAGGTTAAGCAGCGTGGTTTCTATAGTACGGCGAGATTTTCTCTGGCTGATCCATTGAAGTTGATTATCGGCGGGCGCTTCAGCCGATACGAGGTCGACGAAACCGTAGGCGGAACGTCGTTCAGTTATAAGAAGAGTAATGAATTTACGCCTTATGCAGGTTTGATATACGACATCGATAGCACATATTCTGTCTATATCAGTTATACCGGCATATTCAATCCGCAGACATCATTCCGAGATAGCAACGGCAACGTCCTCACGCCGACTGAAGGCAAGACGAAAGAGATTGGCCTCAAGGCTGAATACCTGGAGGGTCGACTGAATGCTTCTGTCGCATTGTTTGATACCGAACTGGACAATGCCGCACAGCCGGATGGCAGTCTTCTTACACCAAGCGGTGCGCAGGCTTACAAAGGTGTTGATGGCACCAAATCCCGTGGGATCGAGTTTGACATGCAGGGTGAAGTCGCTGCCCGCTGGAATATTTACGCCGGCGTTGCCGCTTTCACGGCCAAAGATGGCGACGACGCCAGGTTAAATGCACAGGTACCCCGTACTACCGCGCAGATGTTCACGACGTATACATTGCCTGGGATGTTTGAAAAGCTTACGTTGGGTGGAGGCGTAAGATGGCAAAGTCGCTTCTTAAGCAGCAGTACCAGCACACGGGTGGCTGAACAGGATCCTTATGCATTGACGTCACTGATGGCACGTTATGAGCTGACAAGGAACATGGACGTATCAATCAATGTTAACAACGTGTTCGATAAGAAGTATGCCACGCAGAAAGGCGACTTTGACACTGTAAGTTATGGGGCGCCGCGTAATGCACTGATGACAGTGAACTATAAACTTTAGCTCGCGCGGCTAACTGCTGCACTGTCACTATTGATAAGCACGACGCACCGTAAAAAAGCTGGCATGTGGTCTTTATAAGCCGATTCTTTTTAAACGATTTGATTTTTCCGCAGTCGCGCCTGGGCATCTGATAAGTCTGCCCCGTGCTCAATAACGGTGAGTAGCGGTACGTGATCATACCGCTACGTCATCTAAGCCATAGGTGCCGATTTATAAAGCGTAACCGAATGTCCTGGCATGGTTGGTTGGTGTTTGACGGTTACTCTGCCCATGGCCGCATGGCCGCATGGCCGCATGGCCGCATGGCCGGCAGCAGGCATGTCACACCGCCCGGCGAAAGCCGACGATCGCTTTGGTTTCGAGAAAATCGCCGAACGCAACTTCTCCCCATTCACGACCGTTACCCGACTGTTTGTACCCCCGAACGGGGCCGCCAAATCCATGTCGGCATAATTGAGCGTGACTTGTCCGGCCCGAAGTTTACGCGCCACTGCCTCGGCGGCTGCATGTTCGCCCTGAACATAAGCGGCAAGGCCGAAGACCGTGTCATTGGCGATCGCCACGGCGTCGGCTTCATCGGCATAACCGATGATGACAAGCACCGGGCCGAAGATCTCCTCGCGGGCGATAGTCATGTCATTCGTCACGTTGGAGAAGACGGTCGGCTGCACATAGAAACCGGTGTCGAGCCCTTCGGGTCGGCCGAGACCACCTGTTATCAGCGTTGCACCTTCTTCGATGCCGACCTGGATCAGGTTCTGGATCTTGCGCCACTGTGCCTCGGAGGCGACCGGGCCCATTTTCGCGTTACTTGCCGGGTGTCCGACAACCCACTGCGCTGCCGCCGTGCGCGCGAGATCGGCGACCTCATCCATTCGTGTAAATGGAACAAGCATCCGTGACGGCGCATTACATGATTGACCGCTGTTGAGCATCATTTGAGCCACGCCCGCCGCCACAGCTGACGGAAAATCGGCACTCGGCAAAAGAATGTTCGGCGACTTTCCACCCAGTTCCTGGTGTACGCGTTTCACCGTCAGTGCAGCATTGCGCGCTACCTGGATGCCGGCGGGGGTGGATCCAGTAAACGAGACGAGATCGACTTCAGGATGGCCCGTCAGTGCGTCGCCAACACCTTTGCCGTCTCCATGTACCAGATTAAAAACACCGGCTGGTACACCGGCATCATGCATGATTTCGGTAAAGATCGTCGCCGAGAAGGGCGACACTTCAGAAGGCTTCACCACCATCGCGCAGCCTGTCGCCAACGCTGCGGCCACCTTGCAGGTCAACTGGTTGAGCGGCCAATTCCATGGCGTGATCAACGCACAAACGCCAATCGGCTCGCGTACGATCTCAGTGGTGCCCATCTCGTGTTCGAAACTGTATTTGGCTATCGCGGCGCGAGCGATTTGAATGTGGGCCAGGCCGGCCGTGACTTGCAATTGCTCGGCAAGCCATAGCGGTGCGCCCATTTCATCGGACACTGCTGTCGCAAGATCCTGTGCGCGCAACTGGTAGGCCGCGATGATTCGATCAAAGAGTGCAAGACGCTCCTCAACCGATATTTGCGAGAACGTCTGGAAGGCGGCTCTTGCCGCTGCGACCGCTTTATCGACATCGAGGGGACCGCCGAGCGCAACCTGGCCGGCAACCGTTTCGTCAGCCGGATTAATGACATCCATTACGATATTGCCAGCGGGCTCCACCCACGAACCATCGATGTAAAACTGAAGATTTTCGCGCATTTTAGTCCTCGTCATAGTGGGCTTTCCAAAACAGGTCAGGCCGTTGGGATCAGCGCTGCCGCGTCGATATCGAAGGCGCTTGGCCAATCGTCGAGAGTCGCAGAGAGGCGTTGATCAAAGGTCGCAACAAGGCATCGAAATGAGGCCATCTTGGGCGACCCTTACAAGGTATACGCGATAAACCTGGAGTCAATTAGGCACTTAAAGTAGCGTTGGTAGGTTCAGGGATACCGCGGGCAAACCTGCGAAGGCATTCACTCCGCCGGGCTTACCTGCGCGGCCTCGTCAAACTTCAACCGGGCCGTTTCAACCTCAGGCAATTTGTCGAGCGTCCATTTATGCAATTCGCGAAATGGCTGCTGCAGTGTTCGACCCAGTTGGGTGATCTCATACTGGACTGCCACGGGCGAAAACGAGATGACCTGGCGCGAGACAAGACCATTTCGTTCCAGTCGTCGCAGGCACTGTGTCAGGGCCTTCTGAGTGACGCCCTCGAGGCGACGCTTGATGGCGTTAAAGCGATGCGGCCCGTCATCAAGTACCGCCAGAACCATCATCGACCACTTGTCTGCGATTTGGTCGAACAGCGCCCGGCTTGGGCACTCCGACGAAAAACATTGCGGCTTTAATTCCAGCATCGAAGTTTCCTCATGTATACCTAGGCGATTCTAGGTGCCTAATTGACATTTAGTTTACAAAATATACTTATATGGTTTCCAAAAGCAAATGGAGTCCATCCAATGTCAAGCCCAGATACCAGCGTTTTATTTCGTCCTCTTTCCATCCGCTCGCTTGAACTGAAAAACCGGATTGTCATGTCGCCGATGACCAGGCAATTTTCGCCAGAGGGCATCCCCGGTGAAGGTAGCGCTGCCTACTACCGGCGGCGGGCTGAGGGTCGAGTCGGATTGATTTTGTCAGAAGGCACCGTCATTAATCGTCCCGCTTCACGTAACGGTCCCGGTATTCCTTTTTTTCACGGTGAAGCAGCGCTGGCCGGATGGAAGAACGTGATCGATTCTGTTCACGCTGCCGGGGGCCGTATGGGGCCGCAACTCTGGCACACCGGCGCAGTGCGTGACGTCAGCGGCTGGGAGCCTGATGCGCCGGTTGAAAGCCCGTCTGGCCTCGATTCGCCAAACGTCCCTCGCGGTGTGGCGATGAGCGAGGAGGATATTGCAGACGCAGTTGCTGCGTTCGCCCAGGCGGCGGCGGATGCCAGGCGCCTGGGTTTCGACACCGTTGAGATCCATGGGGCGCATGGTTATTTGATCGATCAGTTCTTCTGGGCCGGCACCAATCTGCGCACCGATCGTTATGGCGGACCGACGATCAAAGAGCGCTCCCGTTTTGCCGCTGAGATCGTGTCTGCTGTGCGTCATGCGGTCGGGCCCGAATTCCCCATCATCATGCGCGTCAGTCAATGGAAGCAGCAGGACTTCGGGGTGCGCCTCGCCGAGACGCCTGCACTGATGGAAGACTGGCTGCTGCCGCTGGTTGAAGCGGGTGTGGATGTTCTGCATTGCTCGCAGCGACGCTTCTGGGACCCTGAGTTCCCCGAAATTGATGGTGAGAACGGGCTGAACTGCGCGGGCTGGGCGAAGAAAGTCACTGGCGCCACGACCATCAGCGTCGGTTCGGTCGGGCTGGATAATGATGTTACTCACGCATTCGCCGGCAAGGGATCGACCCCTGCGAGCCTGGATCGGCTTGTCGAGCGAATGGAGCGCGAAGAGTTTGATCTGATCGCAGTAGGGCGTGTTCTGCTGAGTGACAAGGATTGGGTCGCCAAAGTGGAAAAAGGCGATTACGCAGATCTGAAGGGCTTCAATCCGGCCTCTTTAGCCGAATTGGTTTAAGCCTTGGACCGGATTCCGGGCATCTACGTGCGAGTCGTAGAGGCCCGGAGTCCGGGTGATACGGCGTCGCCACTGATGATGCCGAGCGATCTGTCAAGCGGTGGCGACCGGTCATGGGAAGGGATGTTCAAGTATACCTGGTAGGGATTCAGTGCCTGATTGAAACCAGGTATACAGCCTATATCATTGGTTTCTTTAACCATCGCCTCTACTGGAAGTTTGGAAGCGAGAAACAGGATTGATCATGACACCTATAAGCCAATCAGTGACGCCCATAAAAAACAACGTCACGCGGTTTACCTGCAACGGGTGTGGAACGTGCTGTAAAGAACGTCTTATCCCTCTGACGCTTCAAGAGGCCGAGGAGTGGTTAAATCGTGGCGGTAACGTCGCAGTCATACTCGAAGCTTTCGACACGTCAGTCTTCCCGTTGCCAGGGCACTACGACCACAGCGTGCAACGCGCGGTCGATGTGGCCAGTGGAGAGGCACGTATTCAGGTCATTGCCATTTTTGCGGGTAACGCACTGACCCAGTGTCCAAGTCTAGGGGAGGATAACCGCTGCACGATCTATGAAGATCGACCGCTGGTGTGTCGAATCTATCCGATGGAAATCAATCCATTTCTGACCCTGCGCCCCGAAGAAAAGGTCTGCCCGCCGGAAGTCTGGGAGTCGGGAGAGGTGCTATGGTCCGACCGTGTAGTTGATCCTGTCCTGGAGGATCAGATTCAACGCTCCCGGCAGGCTGACCGCGACGATGCCAAGGCAAAAGTTTCAGTCTGCGCGGCACTGGGGATAAGTGTTGCCGCTTGGAAAGGCAACGCGCTGGCTGTTTACTTAACCGACCGTGTGCAATTGCAGCAGGCCATCAGTCTCGTTCGCGCGGGAGGCGATGTACCGGCCGATGTGTCCTGGAAAGTCCGCGTCGATGACGCTGACCTTCACACTCGTCTGCAGGGGGCAGGTGTTGAACTGGATCTTCGTGCACGGACTGAATATATCTTTCACTCGCTTTAATCGAAGAGCTCAGTGCTTTGCCCGCTCCAGGGTGTGGGGATACCTTGGTCGTCGCTGACTCGCTTATTGCAGCGGCCCCACCACTTGCCGATAGCGTTCTTCCCCCTGCGGCGTCTGGCGGGTCAGGTTGATTTCCAGGCCGATGGGATCGGCTTTACGGTTGCCGGCCAGCTGACGCCAGCCCTGGCCCGGTTCCCAGATGCGCACTTGCAGGTCGCTGACACCGGATAAGACGGCCACTGCTTTTTTGGGCGCAGGCAACGGGTATCGATCACTGGCCGCTGATGTGGCGCGGTACAGCGTGTCACCCTCCAGCCACCAGCGCACCCGTTGCAGACCGTTTTCGGGAAGGGCTGCATTACGAATCACGTTCAGTTGAAAATCATGCTGGTCGGAGCTGCGAACGCTGATTGCGGCGAGCCCGTCGGGCTGTTCGTCATCGTTCAAGGCTGGCGTTCTCAGTTCAACGCTGGCGCGCAGGGCCAGGTCGCGGTCCAGCTGGTTGAGTGTGCGCAACAACGCCTCGGTTTGCTCGGTGCTGGCCTGCAGATGGCTGTCGGCACGGCTCACGCTGTCGAGGCCGCGCCAGGCAATCAGGCTGACAATGGCCATCAGCATGATCGCTACCATGACTTCGATGAGGGTAAAGCCGCGCTGGTGAGTTTTCATGGTGCATTTGCCACGCGTATCTGGCCGGTCGCCGTGCGTTGAATGTCGAGGCGGTGCTGGCCATCCGAAAGCTGCAGTTGCAAGGGCGAGGCGAACCATTCGGCATTCAGTACCACCGGTTGCCTGGGGGTTACCCGCACGCTCATCGAGGGGGTTTCCCAGGCACGGGGACGCAGTTGCGAGTCGCTCATGAAGTGATCCCAGCCCTGGCCAGACTCGTGGCGCCGACTGAAGCGAAACCCTTTAGTGTCGGCCCGCCACGTGATGGGGCGGCCGTCGGCCCGGGCTTCGGCCTGGGCGATCTGCAGCATCTGGACCACGCGGTTGGCATCCTTGCGCAGCAATTGCAACGGGTCGGGTTTGATGCTCAGGCTGATCGCCGCTGAGGCGATGCCGATGATCACCAGCACCACCATTAATTCGATCAGGGTGAAGCCTTGTTGATTGGCCTTGGTCATGACACAACGCTCCTTCGTCGTGGGTCTCTCCTGTAGACTGCCCGGCAGGACAACAAGGAGGTTTTGTCTTGGTCGCTATTTTTCGTTTGACCGCGCCGCGAGTGGTGCAGGCAGTGGCATTGGCCACGGCGCTCGCGGGTGTGGTGGTCTGGTCTTCCGTGTTGCTGACATCGGCCGAGTCCCAGGTGCCGCCGGTCGAGCCGCCGGTTTTGGCTGCTCGCCCGGATACCCCTGCGTTGCAGTGGTTTTCCAACCAGCCGGCGGTGGTGGACATCAAGGTCTCCGGCCTGATGGCGGGCGCGCGCGGGGCGGTGGCGATCCTGAGCCTGAACGAGGGGCCGCCGCGCAGTTTTCGGGTGGGCGAGTCATTGGCCCAGGGTGTGCGCCTGGCCGCGATCGAGGGCGATGCGGTGGTGATTGAGCGTGGCACGCAGCACACCCGCATCAAGGTCAGCACGCTGCCGGACTCGGTGGTGCTACCGCGCTTGACCCGACCCTGAACGCTCATTGGGGCGTTGTCTTCGGCGGGTTGAGCAGCGTTTCCACCCGCGCCAACGGTGGCGCCTCGCGCTTGCGCTCCGACACCTGCAGGGTGACGCGCATCAGGCGTCCATCGGCGCTCGGTGCGATGCTCTGTTCGCAACGCAACAGCAAGCGGCCCTGATCACAGTCAAACGCTTTGTGCCCTTTGGGCAGGCGTCCCTCCAGGCGCAGTTCGGCGAGCCTGCCCTGGGCCGACAACAGCGCCATCGAGCGGTCGCGCAGCAACCCATTGCTCTGGGTCATCAAGCCTGCAACGCGGACCGCCGCCGCCATCGCCACGGCAATGATCGCCAAGGCCACGAGCACCTCGATCAATGTAAAACCCTGCTCCTTGCGCGACAGCTCCATGGGTCACTCTTGGCGTAAAAACACGCCGTAGAGTAGCACTCAGAGAGCCGCGGGCAGCGGCCAATTATTTTTGCTATCCAGATAGTTAGTTTTGTTACACTGCGCGCCGAATTAGGATCGAGCCAAGGATGGTGGATATGGATTTCGCGCGCATCAAATATGGGCCTCGCGCCCGCCACGCTCAGCAAGGGTTCACGCTGATCGAGATCATGGTGGTGGTGGTCATCCTCGGCATTCTGGCGGCGATTGTCGTGCCTAAAGTGCTGGACCGTCCGGACCAGGCCAGGGCGATTGCGGCCAAGCAGGACGTCGCCGGCCTGATGCAGGCGCTCAAGCTTTATCGCCTCGACCACGGTACCTATCCCAACATGAACCAGGGCCTCAAGGTACTGGTCGAGCGCCCGGCAGATGCAAAAAATACCAACTGGCGTTCTTATCTGGAGCGCCTGCCCAACGACCCCTGGGGCCGTCCTTACCATTACTTGAATCCCGGCGCGAACGGCGAAGTCGACATCTTCTCCCTCGGCGCCGACGGACAGCCTGATGGCGACGGTGTGAATGCCGATATCGGATCCTGGCAGCTCTAAGCGCGGCCATGAAATCACACTCGCCCACAGGGGCGAAACAGCGCGGCATGGCGATTATCAGCGCGATGCTGATCGCGGCAGTGGTCGCCGTGCTCGCCGCCGGCATGCTCACCCGCCAGAGCGTTTTTACCCGTTCACTTGAGGCCGAGCAGGCGCGAGTGCAGGGCAGTGCCTCACTGCTGGGCGGCCTGGAAGTCAGCCGACGATTGCTCCGGGACGCCCGCGAGCAGGATGTGCTGACGCGGCTTGACCAGCCATGGGCCCGGCCGATCAACACCGCTCAGGACGGCGAATTCGAAGGCCGCCTTGAGGACCTGCAAGGCAAGTTCAACCTGCGCAATCTAATCGCCCAAGAGTCTGTTGATCTCGGGCAGATGCGCAGCTTTGAGCGGTTGTGCGAGATGATCGGTGTCGAGGCCCGCCTGGCGCAGCGCATCAGCCAACGCGTGATTGCGGCCTACCCACATAGGCCGGTTGCCTCAACAGTGGGGCAGCCGCCCCCGCCATTACCCGCCACCCAGCCGATGCTGCGCAGTCTTGATCAATTACGCGGTATCGAAGGCCTCAATGAGCGGGTCCTGGCGCGGCTCGAGCGTTACGTCAGCATTCTTCCGGTCAACACCTGGGTCAACGGCAATACGGCCAGCGCCGAGGTGCTGGCCGCGGTGGTGCCGGGTTTGTCCTGGGCGCAGGCCAAGGCGTTGGTCGCCGAGCGCGATCGCGGCCAGTGGTTTATCAATCGCGGCGACTTCGTTAACCGTGCGCGATTGCCCAACTTGAACGTGGATCACCTCAACGTCGGGATCACCAGTGAGTGGTTCCTGCTCCAGGGGCAGGCCCGTCGCAACCAGCGCCGTGTGCACCTGGCTGCGCTGCTGCATCGTCCGGAAGACGCAATGCCCAGGGTGATCTGGTCGAGGCTGGGCGTATGACGCGCCTGCGCCTTGCCTTGCCGCCGCTGGAGTCCTTGACGTCGGACACCGAGCTTGAGTTCGCGCAACTGGACCGCAAGGGGCGCGTCAGCCATACCGGCATCAGCACCCTTGGCCAGCTGGGACAACAGGCCAAGTCTCAGGCCGTCGAGTGTTTCCTTCACCCCATGGACACGGTACTTACTCGCATCGAGCTACCGCCGCTGTCAGCGTCCCGTATCGATGCGGCCGTTACCTGCGCTGCGCAGGCGTTGATCCTGGGGCCCAGCGAGCAGATGCATGTGGCGCACAGCGCTCGCGATACCGATGGACAGGTGCACCTGAGCTGGCTGCCCAAGGCTGTACTGGATCGCCTCGGTCAGTTGCTTGGCCTGCACGGATTGAAGCTGGGCGGCCTGTATCCGGCGCCTTACCGCTTAGCCGTGCCAGCGGCCGGGCAGGTCAATGGATGTGTGGTAGAGGGCCAGTTGCTGCTGCGTTTCACCCTCGCCCATGGGACGGTGGAACCGTTGGTTGAGGACCGCCTGGAAGCGCTCGCCGCCAGCGGCGAAAGTGTGCTGTGGCCCGTGGACCACCAGCGCTGGAACGGCGCTGCCCCTGGCTGGGGATTGCACGCCGGGGTCGGCCGGCGCACTGCACCGGCGGCCGGTTGGGGGCGGGCGTTGGGCTGTTGTGCGTTGGCCGTGGGTGTCTGGGTGGCCGGGCTCAACCTTTACGCCGCCCGCGAAGTTGCGCAAGGGCAGCAGCTCAAGCAGCAGATGAGCCAGCGCGTGAAGCACGCATTTCCCGAGCTGCCGGTGATTCTCAACCCTCTGCAACAGGCTCGCCAGCAGTTGGCGATCCGGCAAGGGGGCGGGCCCGCGCAGCTCAATCACGACTTTGCTTACCTGGTGCAGCAAGCCGCCATGGCGCTGCCGTTCATGGCTGGCAGCGTCCAGCAGCTGACCTTCAGCGAGCGCCAGTTGCAGCTGCAGATGACCGCCGAAGCCACTCCCGCTGCCGACGGCGCTGTACAGGCTGCGCTGAGCCAGGCGGGACTTTCCGCCCATCGCAACGAGCGCATCTGGACGCTGAGTGCGATGGCCGAACCCGCGTCGGGAGAGGGTGATTCCAGCGTGGAAAACGACGATGAATAATCCGCGGCTGATGGCCTTCAAAGGGCGCTGGAAAGCGTTGGCCCCGCGGGAAAAAACCATGCTCAGCGGCGCGGCGGTGTTTCTCGCCAGCCTGTTGGTCTGGCTGTCGCTGATCCAGCCGGCGCTCAAGAGCATTGACTATTGGCAAGCCGAAACCCCGAAGCTGCGCGCCCAGAGCCAGGCACTGGCGCTGTTGCTTCGCGAGGTCACCACGCCTGTCGGGCTGGACCTTGAACACTCCTTGCGGCAATCCCTCGACGCTGCCGGACTGGCGGGGCACTACCGGTTACAGGCCCAGGATGCGTCCTGGCAACTGACACTCGACGCGGCCCCCGCCGATGCGGTGCTCGGCTGGTTATTGAGTGACCCAAGGCAATTTTCGCTGGACGTGGTGGAGGCCCGTTTGCAACGCGCCAGCGAAGCCTCGGCCGACAACACGGCAGGCACTCTCACAGGAACCGTCCGTATGGATCGGATGCACGGCGCTAAGGAAGCATCATGAAGTGGTCAGGTTCCCATTATGTACGCACGGCTGCGCCGTTTCTGTTGCTCGCACTGGGGGCGTGCAGCGCGCAGCCCACGGCGGATTTACCCCAGGACAGTGAGCTCGGCCTGCCCCTGGCCACCACCCAGCGCAGCGGCGATGCCCTGGTAGACCGGCAGCGTGCGCAAGTGCAAATCGAACGGCAGTCGCGGCCCTTGCACAAGGTTACCAACCCCGGACGTGGCGGCGGTGCCGGTCACAGCGGCGTGGCGCCGAACAAACCCTTGGGCGATCAACCGGTCACGCTGAATTTCGTCGAGGCCGACATTCAAGCCGTGGTGCGGGCGTTGTCCCGTGCGACGGGGCAGCAGTTCCTGGTCGACCCGCGCGTCAAGGGTTCCCTCACGCTGGTTTCCGAAGGGCAGGTGCCGGCGCATCAGGCCTACGACATGCTGCTGGCGGCACTGCGCATGCAGGGCTTCAGCGTGGTGGATGTGGGCGGTATCGCGCACGTGGTGCCCGAGGCCGATGCCAAGCTGCTCGGCGGGCCGATCTACAGTGCCGACAAGCCGGGCGGCAGCGGCATGCTCACGCGCACCTTCCGCCTGCAATACGAAAACGCGGTGAATCTGATCCCGGTGCTGCGCCCGATCGTTTCGCCAAACAACCCGATCAACGCCTACCCGGGCAACAACACCATTGTTGTCACCGACTACGCCGAGAACCTGGCGCGGGTGGCGCAGCTTATCGACGGCATCGACACACCGAGCGCCATCGACACCGACGTGGTGCAGGTTCAAAACGGGATCGCCGTGGATATCGCCGAGATGGTCTCGCAACTGCTGGAGCAGCCGGGCAGCGATCTGACGCAGAAAATCACGGTGGTGGGCGACCCGCGCTCCAACGCGATCGTGATTCGTGCCGGCAGCCCGGAGCGAACCGAGTTGGCGCGTAACCTGATCTACAAGCTGGATAACGCCCAAGCCAACCCAAGCAATTTGCACGTGGTGTACTTGCGCAACGCCCAGGCCGCGAAACTGGCGCAGTCGTTACGCGGTTTGCTGACCGGTGAAAGCGACAGCGGCGGCGGTGACAATGCACGGTCGGTGCTCAGCACAATGGGTGCCAATATCTCCGGCAGCCAGACCGGGCAGGGCAGTGGCCAAGGCAGTACCACCAGCGCCAATGAGTCGGCGCAGACGACCGGCAGCTCGAGCAGCCAGCCCGGCGGGCAAACGAATGAGCAAAACGTCGCCTTCACCGCCGGTGGCGTGACCCTCCAGGCCGACTCGACCACCAACACCTTGCTGATTTCTGCCCCGGAGCCGCTGTACCGCAACCTGCGTGAAGTCATCGACATGCTCGACCAGCGCCGCGCCCAAGTGGTGATTGAAAGCCTTATCGTTGAAGTCGGCGAGGACGATGCCAATGAGTTCGGCGTGCAGTGGCAGAGCGGCGACCTGGCCGGCAAAGGCGTGATTGGCGGGACTAACTTGGGCGGCGCGGGGTTCAACCTGAATGGCAAGACCAGCGTTGACGTGCTGCCTGGCGGGCTCAGCCTCGGCTTTATCAACGGTACCGTGGATGTGCCCGGCATTGGCAAGGTCATGGACCTCAAGGTGTTGGCCCGCGCGCTTAAAAGCAAAGGCGGCAGCAACGTCCTGTCGACGCCGAACCTGCTGACCCTGGATAACGAGGCGGCCAGTATTTTTGTTGGCCAGACTATCCCGTTTGTCAGTGGCAGCTACGTGACCGGTGGCGGCGGTACCAGCAATAATCCGTTCCAGACGGTCACCCGTGAGGAGGTCGGCTTGAAGCTGAATGTGCGCCCACAAATCTCCGAGGGTGGCACGGTCAAACTCGATATTTACCAGGAAGTGAGCAGTATCGATGAGCGCGCGTCCAGCAGCGCCGCGTCGGCCGGCATCGTCACCAACAAGCGCGCGATCGACACCAGTATCTTGCTCGACGACGGGCAGATCATGGTCCTCGGCGGCCTGCTCCAGGACGGTTACAGCCAGAGCAATGAAGCCGTGCCGTGGCTGTCGAGCATTCCGGGGCTGGGTGTGCTGTTTCGCAATGAACGCCGGGCGGTCACCAAGACCAACCTGATGGTGTTCCTGCGCCCGTATATCATCCGCGACAGTGGTGCCGGGCGCGCGATCACCCTGAACCGCTATGACTACATGCGCCGTGCCCAGGGCCATTCCCAGCCGGAACACAGCTGGGCGATGCCGGATGTGCAGGCGCCGCAGTTGCCGGTGGTGGAGAAGGGGATTCCGGGCGGGCAGCAGCAGGGGCCGAGGGCGGTGATTCGCGCGGTGCCTGTAGGTGCACGACCGTGAGCCTGCTCTACGCAGGACCAAATGTGTATTCCTGTGGGAGAGGGGTATGAGCCTGCTGCCCTACGCCTGGGCCAAATCCCAACGCATCCTCCTGCGTCCCGGCGCCGACGGCATGCTGCTCACCGTCTGCCCCTCAACCCCCGGCTGGTCGATCAGCGAAGTACGGCGCCAGTTCGGCCAGTCGCGGGTTGAGCAGGTACGCGACGACGAACTCGACGGCCTTCTCGCCAGTGCTTATGCCGATACGGGCAGCGCCGCCGCCGTGGTGGGTGCGGCAGAGAACGAGGTCGACCTCGACCGCCTGATGCAGGACATGCCCGAGATCACCGACCTGCTCGACACCCAGGACGGCGCGCCGGTGATCCGCATGATCAACGCCTTGCTCACCCAGGCGGCGCGGGACGAGGCCAGTGATATCCATATCGAGCCCTATGAAACCCACTCCGTGGTGCGCTACCGCGTCGACGGCACCCTGCGTGACGTGGTGTCGCCGCGTAAGGCATTGCATGGTGCGCTGGTGTCGCGGATCAAGATCATGGCCCAGCTCGACATCGCCGAAAAACGCCTGCCCCAGGATGGCCGTATCGCCCTGCGCGTGGCCGGGCGGCCCATCGATATTCGCGTGTCGACCGTGCCCACCGGGCATGGCGAACGGGTGGTGATGCGCCTGCTGGACAAGCAAGCCGGCCGTCTGCAACTGGAAACCCTCGGCATGGCGCCCTCGGTACTGACCAGGCTCGATACCTTGATTCGCCAGCCCCACGGCATCGTGCTGGTCACCGGGCCCACGGGCAGCGGCAAGACCACCAGCCTCTACGCCGCCCTGGCGCGGCTGGATGCGAGTACCAGCAATATCCTCACCGTGGAAGACCCGGTGGAATACGACCTGCCGGGCATCAGCCAGATCCAGGTCAATGCCAAGATCGACATGACCTTCGCACTGGCGCTGCGAGCGATCCTGCGTCAGGACCCGGACGTCATCATGATCGGTGAAATCCGCGACCTGGAGACCGCGCAAATCGCGGTGCAGGCTTCGCTCACCGGGCATTTGGTACTCGCTACGTTGCACACCAACGACGCGGTATCCGCCGTCAACCGCCTGCTGGACATGGGCGTCGAGCCGTTTTTGCTGGCGTCTTCAATGCTTGGGGTTCTGGCGCAACGCCTCGTGCGTCGTCTCTGCCCGCAATGCAAGGAAGAAGACCCGGCCAGCCCGGGCACCTGGCGTCCACTGGGGTGTTTGGCGTGTAACCACACCGGCTATAGCGGTCGCACCGGCATTCATGAACTGTTCTGCATTGACGACGCGATTCGCGCGCTGATTCACCAGGGCGCCGGTGAGCAGGCGCTCAGGGCCGCAGCCCGCAGCGCCGGTATGTGCAGCATGCGTGAGGATGGCGAACGCTGGGTCAACAGCGGCGTGACGGCACCCGAAGAAGTGCTCCGCGTGACACGGGACGCCTGATGAATCGCTACCGTTTTGAAGCCGCCGACGCCATGGGCAAGATCGAGAGTGGACACCTGGAAGCCGACAGTCAGCGCGAGGCGTTCGGGATTCTGCGCCGGCGTGGCTTGACAGCCTTGTCGGTGCACCTTGAGCAAAATACGGCCTCGGGGGCTGGCGCGGGCCTGTTCAGCGCCAAGCTGTCGGACAACGACCTGGCCTGGGCCACGCGGCAACTGGCGAGCCTGCTCAGCGCCAGCCTGCCACTGGAGGCCGCGTTGAGTGCCACGGTGGAACAAGCCGAGCGCAAACACATCGTCCAGGCCCTGAGTGCGGTGCGTGCCGATGTACGCAGCGGCATGCGCCTGGCGGATGCCTTGGCCGCGCGGCCACGGGACTTTCCGGAGATCTACCGCGCGCTGATTGCGGCGGGAGAGGAGTCCGGCGACCTCGCCCAGGTGATGGAGCGGTTGGCCGACTACATCGAAGAACGCAATAACCTGCGCAGTAAAATCCTCACCGCGTTTATCTATCCTGGAGTGGTAGGGCTGGTCTCGATCGCCATCGTGATCTTCCTGCTCAGCTACGTGGTGCCCCAGGTGGTCAGTGCGTTTTCCCAGGCGCGCCAGGACTTGCCCGGGCTGACATTGGCGATGCTCAATGCCAGTGATTTCATTCGCGGTTGGGGTTGGCTGTGCCTCAGTGCTTTGATCGCGGGTTTCTGGGGCTGGCGTGTGTACCTGCGCAACCCGCTGGCGCGTCTGGGTTGGCATCGTCGCGTGTTGCGCCTGCCGTTGATCGGGCGTTTTGTACTCGGGCTCAATACCGCACGGTTTGCCTCGACCCTGGCGATTCTCGGTGGCGCCGGGGTGCCGCTGTTGCGTGCACTGGAAGCGGCACGCCAGACCTTGTCCAACGACTGCCTGAGCCAGTGCGTCAACGACGCCACCGCCAAGGTGCGCGAAGGCGTCAGCCTGGCCACGGCGCTGGCGGCGGAGAGAGTATTTCCGCCCCTGCTGATCCACCTGATCGCCAGCGGCGAAAAGACCGGATCGCTGCCGCCGATGCTCGATCGCGCGGCGCAGACACTGTCCCGCGATATCGAGCGCCGGGCGATGGGCATGACCGCACTGCTGGAGCCACTGATGATCGTGGTGATGGGCGCGGTGGTGCTGGTGATCGTGATGGCGGTGCTGTTGCCGATCATCGAGATCAACCAACTGGTGCAGTAGCTGCACAAAAAAGCCCTCGTCACCGAGGGCTTTTCATTTCACGAAGGTGACACCGCTGCTTAGAGCTTACCGGCGCCGGCCTTGGCCTTGACGTCGGCGGCGACCTTATCGGCAGCCAACGGAGTGTAGCTGTACGGTGGGGTCCAGCCGATGCTCGAACTCCACGAGCAGCTCAATGCGCTGCCGTTGAGGGTCGAGCCGGTGTCGCGGTAGACGCTGCCACCGTAATCGCCGGCGATCTTGTCGCAACCGCTGATACCGGCGATCTCGAAGGCGTTACGCTCGGAGAAGATCTTCGAGTTCTTGCCCACACCGTGAGCGTACGAGAACGGGTACACCTTATGGCTGGTGCTGCCCACATGGTAGTTGTTGTACAGATGCACCTGGCCGAAACGCACGCGCGGCGCACGGGCAGAGATATTCTCAAACAGGCTGTTGTGGATGGTGACCTTGAGCTTGCCGTCATCGGTGGTGCGGCTGTCGCTGGAACCGATCAGGTTGTTCTTCTCGTGCGACTTGAACGCCGAGTACGAGATGGTCACGTAGTTGGCGCCGTTTTTAACATCCAGCGCGCCGTCGTGATGCTGCTTCGGACGGCCGTTGGCGCTGCCGTTCTGGTCATCGGTACGGCGGCCATCGGTGAAGGTCACGTGATCGACCCACACGTTATTGGCACCCTCGATGGTCAGGCCATCGTATTCCGAGTTCCAGTTGCCGGCGCTGCCGTCCGTGGGGTCCCACTTCGGCTCGGGATCCCAAGGATTTTCGATGGTGATGTTGCGGATGATGACGTCGTTTTCCTTGGCATAGAAGAAACCCTCACGGATCTCGGCATTGCTGGTGGTACCGACGATGGTGGTTTTGCCAGGAATATCCAGGCGACCGCGTACCTTCATATCAGCAGTCGTCGTATAAGCCTTGCCTTCGCTGATATCGATGATGCCGGTGATCTTGATGATGCGACCATTGGTGCCCACCGACGCGCTCAGTGCGGTTTTCAGCTCCGCCGCGTTTTTTGCCGTGTAGATATTATTCGCCGCAGCTCGCGAGCCGCCCTTGGTGCCGCCGTTCTGAGTGGCCCAACCGGTGGTGGCCGAATCCAGCCAGATGTCCGCGGCATGCGCAGGAACGCTGGAAAACAGCAGGGCACCGATAACGGCACTGGCCAGTTTTGAGGCAGTGAAGGTTGAGGGGTTTGTCATGAGTAATCAGATCCTTGATTAACTTGAGTGTTTAAACGCGCACAGGCATGCGCGTTTCTCGAGCGGACGTCCTTGCCACTGGTGCAGCGAATCGAACGTCCGCTGCATGAGAAATACTATCATGCGTATCTTTGTTGTCGTACAACTGTTTTTAAAATTAACGAGTAAAAAGTTTTATTGACTAAAATAAAATATCGGATAATTATTCCTGTGCATCTGCTCCCACGCAGAGTCATTTTCAGGGTTATCCCGATGAGTGTTAAAACCCCGTCTGTACTGGCGACTCTTTACGTCGAGGCCAATGAGTCGTGCTTTGCAACCCCCGTGGCACCTGCGCTGATGCAGGGCTTCCCGGCCGAGCCGAAACACCGGGTAACGTGGCACAACTGGATGCGCGCGCCCTTCAGCCAGTGGGGGTTCCGTCATCTGGCGCGGCTGCGTCCCACGATTGATGTGGCGGCGGGTTCAAGGCCTGCCGGTCAGCTCAAGGAAGCGCCCACAGCGCTGGACCCGCTGTGTTTCGACAGCGAATGCGGGCTGAGCATCAGCGTGATCGAACACCTTGTGGCCAGCCAGACCGACGCTTTTTTAGTGATGCAGGGCGACACGGTGTTGTTCGAGCGCTACTTCAACGGCCAGCGCGCGGATGACCGGCACATCATGTTTTCGGTGACCAAGTCGCTGATCGGCACCCTTGGCGAACAACTGGTTTCCAACGGCATGCTCAAGCCCGAGCTGTCCGCCGCGTACTACGTGCCTGAGCTGGTGGGCAGTGCGTTTGGCGATGCCACCGTGCGCCAGTTGTTCGATATGGCCGTGGGCATCGACTACAGCGAGGTGTATGACGATCCCGCCTCCGAGAGTTCGCAGTACGGTTATGCCTGCGGTTTCCAGCCGGCACCGGCGCCATACGCCCAGTTTGAATCGCTGTACCAATACCTGCCGTCACTGAAAAAACGTGGCGCACACGGCGGCTTTTTCCATTACGTGACCGCCACCACCGAAGTCCTGGCATGGGTCATGGAACGGGCCTCGGGCCAGGCGTGCAGTCAGATGCTGGAACAGATCTGGGGGCGCTTGGGGTGCGAACGCGACGGTTATTTCATGGCCGATCCCTGGGGCCGTAACGTTGCCGGGGCGGGCTTCAGTGCCACCTTGAGAGACATGGCGCGCTTCGGTCGCCTGCTGGCCAACGACGGTCGCCAGGACGGGGTCGAGCTGTTGTCGCCCGAGACCGTAGCGCGTATCGCCGCCGGTTCTGATCCGGCGATCTACGCGCAAAATACCGAGTTCGCCAGCTGGACGCCGGGTGCGTCCTATCGCAGCCAGTGGTACGTGTTCAACGACCACAGCCAAGCCCTGATGGCCGGAGGGATCCACGGCCAATACCTGTTCATCGACAAACCGTCCGGCGTGGTGATCGTCAAGCAATCGTCACTCACCGATGCGGTCAGCCCGTTCGATAACGACAGCGTGCGCATGCTGCGCGCGATCGCCGCCCACCTGAGTCGCTGATCCACGCCAAACAATAAGAGTCTTGCGTTCTATTCACCTGGCTTGCCCAGGTGTTGGCGGCGCCCTGCGTCGCCATTGACTGCCCTGTAACAACAATAATTCCACAGGAGCTTCTTATGGTTTTCACCAAGCGTTTCTCTCGAGCGCTGTTAGCGCTCGGCTTACCCTTGACCACCCACGTCGCGCTGGCGGGCTACACCTTTGAGGAGGGCGATCTCAAGGGTGAAGTCAATCTCACCGTGGGCGGGGCGACGCTGTTTACCCGTGGCGTCAACTTCGGCAGCGGCCAGGTCGATGCACGCAGCGGCAAGAACGGCGGCGCCCGCATCAACTGGCAAGAGGTCTACGTAAAACCGGGTGTCAAGCTCGAGTATGCGCTGCAACCGGATTTCAGCCTGCTGGCCGGCGGTTCCCTGGTTGGGGCGAGCACGTTCGGCGATGGCGATGCGGGAGGCTTCACCCGCAGCTCCGACGGCAAGGTCGCCGCCGAAGAACTCTACGGCGGTTTTCGCGCCGGCGAGTGGAAGTTCACCGCCGGCCGCCAGAACTACATGATCGGTACGGGGTTCATCGTCATGGACGGTAACCTCGACCAGTACAAGGATGGCGCCTACTGGCTCGGCCCGCGAACCGCCTTCAAGGATTCAGCGATCCTGGCCTGGGACCATGGCGCGCTGAAGTCCCAGGTATTCACCCTGCGCACCGATGATGACCTGGGCGATTTCCGCATGACCGGCGTCAACCTCGACTACAACCTCGATGACCAAGTGACGCTTGGCGCCATGGCCATGAAGGTCAACGCCCTTGGCCCCAAAGGCAGCACGCTGCCGCGCCGTCGGGACGGGATGCAGGTGTACAACGTCAGGGCGCTCAACGCCAAGGTGCCCGGCGTCCAGGCCCTGACCCTGAATGCCGAGTACGCGCTGGAGCGCGGCAGCGGCGAGGGTGTCGACTACGATGCCAACGCCTGGTATGCCCAGGCCGACTATGCCTTCGCTACCTTGCCGCTGACACAGATCATTGGCTACCGCTACGCGAGCTTTTCCGGCGACGACAACCTTACCGACAACCGCCAGAAAGCCTGGGATTCACTGAGCAAAGGCTTTGTCGACTGGAGCACGTGGCTGGTCGGGGATGTGGTCGGCAACTACCTGCTGTTCAACAGCAACGAAAACGTCCAGCAGTTCTCCCTCAAGACCCACCTCAACGACACCCTGACCCTCGGCGCGATTCACTACCAGTTCTGGCTGGACGAGAAAAACTACATGGGCGCGCCGGTCAGCGATCGGCGCTTTGCTGACGAAAGTGTGGTTTTTCTCGACTGGACGCCCACGCCGTCGTTCTATACGTCGCTGTCCTACAACTGGGTCAAGCCGCTGGCCGCCGCCAAACAGGTGTTCGGTAACGACCAGATGTTCAGTGCGCTGGAACTGTATTTCACCTACCGCTATTAAGTGCTGCGAGCCATCGCGGCCGCGCTGGAGTGTTTTGATCATGAACAGATTTTTGCGTAACACCGTGCTGGGCACTATCGCCTCGTTGCTCATCAGTGGTTTTTGCCTGGCTGAAGAACGCACCGTACGGATCTACAACTGGATCGAATACCTGCCACCCGAAGTGCTCAAGAGTTTCCAGGAAGAAACCGGCATTCGCCCGATTTACGATGTGTTCGACAGCGCCGAAACCATGGAGTCCAAGCTGCTGACGGGCAACTCCGGGTATGACGTGGTGTTCCCCGGCACCGCCAACCTGGGGCACTTGATCACGGCCGGAGCCGTGCAGCCGCTGGACCGCCAGCAGTTGCCGAACTGGCAGCACCTGGACCCGCAGTTCATGCAATCCCTGGAAGCCGTGGGTGACACCGGCAACCGCTACGCCGTGCCTTACCTATGGGGCACCACATTGATCGGCTACAACGTCGACAAGGTGCGCAAGGCCCTGGGCCCCGACGTGCAGATGAACAGCTGGGACATCATCTTCAAGGAAGAAAACCTCGCCAAGCTCGCCAGTTGTGGCGTGGGTTTCCTCGACGCCGGCAACGAGATCCTGCCGATTGCCCTGCACTACAAGGGCCTCGACCCCAATAGCCAGAAGCGTGAGGACTATGTGCAAGCCCAGGCCGTGATGATGAAGATTCGCCCTTACGTCACTTACTTCAACTCGTCGCGCTACGGCATGGACCTGGCCAACGGTGATATCTGTGTGGGCGTGGGCTGGTCCGGCGGTGTCGCATTGGCCACGCGACTGGCGGATGCCGCCGGCAAGGGGGTCAAGGTCGAGATGGCACTGCCCAAGGAAGGCGCGCCGATGTGGGCGGACGTGATGATGATCCCGGCCAAGGCACCCGATCTGGCGGAGGCCCATGCGTTCATCAATTACATCCTGCGCCCGGACGTGATTGCGCGCATCAGCAACAAGATCGGCTACCCCAACCCGAACAAGGACGCCACTGCGCTGGTGGACGCCAGCATCCGCAACGACCCCAACATGTATGTGCCGGAGGAAGCGCGCAAGACCCTGTTCGCCCTGGAGCCGATTCCGGCCGCCGTGGAGCGCATCCGCACCCGCACCTGGACGGCCATCAAGAGCAACCGCTGATCAGTGTGGCCTGACCCTGCAACGGGTCAGGCCTGCATGCCGTAGAACAGCAGCTCGGTGATGCGCCGTACCTGCGTCGAGTGCGCGTCGAGATCCGGCTGTTCCTGGTTCACCAGCCTGAACAGTTGCAGGTGCGAATAGTCGTTCAACAGGAACGCGGCCAATTCCACATCGAGTTGCGGGCGCAGCTTGCCGGCCCGTTGCAGTTCCCGCAGCAGTTCGCTGATTTCCGCCCTGAGCGCATCGTTCATGGCGCGATAACCGGCCGGCAGTTCATTGCTGCCGCCGAACAGGATCAGCGGCAGCAGTTCACGCCAGAGGCTGGGGTGCATGACTTCCAGGGCATAGCCGGTGAGCAGGCTTTCCAGGTGGCACAGCGCTTCGACCGGATCGTCCATTGTGTGGATCTCGCGGCGGGTGTCGCTGATTGCGCGCTGATCGGCGTGGTGCAGGATTTCCAGGATGATTTCCTGCTTGTTGCCGAAGTACTTGAACACCGTCGGCGGCGACACCCCGGCCTGGCTGGCGATCTGCTCGATGGTGGTGTTCTGGAAACCCTGGCGCTCAAACAGCTCGATCGCGGCCTGGCTGATAGCTTGCCGGCGTTCGGCTTTCTGACGTTCACGCAGTCCGCTCACAGGAGATCCTTGTCACGAGTAAAAAGAGGGGCGCTTATCGCCCCGGTATCCCTGCAAAATACTTAATTGGGTAAAGCTTTTAAAGCACTAATTGTCCATCAAGGGCTTTGCCGCTGATGCTTCTTCAACCGGTAGGCAAATTGTGCACGGCTCAGCCCCACGAGCCTGGCGGCGGCGGCCAGGTTGCCGGCGTTGCGTTGCAGGGCTTCGTTGAGCAGGCGCGATTCAAGGCCTTCGATGGAAAACCCCGGTTCCAGTTGGCCAAGGGTGTCGAACAGTGCCAGGCACGGCGGCGGTGCGCTGTTGGACAGGCTGCCGTGGTCGTCGAGGCCGTAGGGATCGGTCGGCATCGGTTCGTTGCGAAACAGGTGCACCAGGTCAATGGGTTGGCCTTCGTCGCTGGCGATCAGGCCGCGTTCGATCAGGTTTTGCAGCTCGCGCACATTGCCCGCGAAGTCATAGCGCAGCAGCACCTTCAGGGCGCGCATGGTCAGGCCCGCCGGCGTTCGCGCGTATTCCTGGCAGAAGCGCGTGAGGAACGCATTGATCAACAGCGGGATGTCGTCCCGGCGTTCGCGCAGCGGGGGCAGGGCGATGGGGTAGACATTCAGGCGGTAGAACAGGTCTTCACGAAAGCTGCCGTCAGCCACGGCTTTACGCAGGTCGATATTGGTGGCGGCCACCACGCGCACATCCACCTTGATCCCGCGCCCCCCGCCGACCCGTTCGATTTCCCGTTCCTGCAAGGCCCGCAGCAACTTGCTTTGCCCGGCCAGGCTGAGGCTGGTGATCTCATCCAGAAACAGCGTGCCGCCCTGGGCCCGTTCGAAACGTCCAGGCCGCGAGTGCGTCGCGCCGGTATAGGCGCCACGTTCGACACCGAACAGCTCGGCCTCGATCAGGTTGTCCGGAATCGCGGCGCAATTGAGCGCCACGAACGGGCTGTCCTGGCGGCGGCTGAGCTGGTGCAACTGGCGCGCAAACATCTCCTTGCCGACCCCGGACTCGCCGCTGATCAACACCGTTGCCGGGGTCAGTGCGACACGTTGCAGGGCTTGTGTCGCGGCGTTGAAGGCCGCACTCGCACCCACCAGTGTTTGCGGCGGGTTGGCCCTGGCACTGTGGCTCACCGGGTGGTCGGGCGTGGGCGCGATCGTGGCGTTGGTGACGGCCTGGGACACATTCAGGTAGCGCAGGTCCTGCTCGACGTCACCCCATTGCTCCGCGGTCTTGCCGATCACCCGGCAACAGCGGTGGCCCATGCCCCGGCATTCCACCTCGCGGAAAATCACCATTTGCCCGAACAGGCCACTGACAAAACCGATGGCATAGCCGGTTTCAGTCCAGCACACCGGGTCCTGGCCGATGCCGTAGGCACCCACGTGTTCATCGGCCTCGCACGAGTGGTGCCAGAGGAACTCGCCTTCATAGAACCCCGAGTCGGCATCGAACTTGAAGTGCAGCGGTTCGACCTTGGTCATGCCTTCCAGGGTGTGCAGGTGGGTCCCGGCGCGAAACACGGCGGCGGCATCGGCCTGTGGCCAGCGCTCGCGGATCAACCGCGCGTCCCGCGCGCCGGAGACATAACCGGTGCGGGTGAACAGGCCACGCGCCTGTTCCAGCCCCAGACGTTCAATGACCTCCGCGCGCAGGGCACCGAACGACGAACCGTGCAGCAACACCATGCGTTGATCGTTGAGCCAGATACGCCCGTCTTCGGGCGAGAAGAACAGGCAATCGGTCAGTTCCGCCGGGGTGGGCGAACTGCTCTCACTGAGTTGACGGCTGTCGCCGCGCGGATGGTAGGGCGCGCTGGCCACCCGGTCGTCGGGCAGCGCGCTGTGGGGATTAGTCATTGTTATGCCCCTGCAAAGCGAGTGATCGATATGAGTAACTGCTCAGATAGTTATTAAACATAACCTTATCAATTGAACAAGTGGCGGTGCCGCGGTTTTTGCAGCCGATGGGGCGGTGAGGCGTGGGCGCCGCGTGGCAGGCCTTGTCCCAGAGCCCTCGGTCCTTTATGTCTGCGTGGTTGGGTGCAAGCGGCACAGCCTTTGCTCAAGGCTTGATGCGGCGTTTGCACCCTGTGCAGGCGATGACAATTACAAGAACCGGGAGTTGCCATGTCAGTACCTGAAACCACCCACTTGCTACAGCGGGCCATTGCGTCCGAATGCCTGTTCAACGGCGATTGGATACCCGCCTCGGGGTCCGTGATCGCGGTGATCGAACCCGCCACCGGCGAACCCCTGATGCGCTGCGCCATGGCCAACCCGGCCGACATCGCCGTCGCCTGCCGCAGCGCGGCCCTGGCGCAGCCGGCCTGGGCAGCACTCGGCCCACGGGAGCGCGCCGAGGTGTTTCGCAAGGCGGCGGACCTGGCCCAGCAGTCCTTTGCCGAACTGGCGCTGTACGTCGCGCGGGAAACCGGCGGCGCGTTGTTCAAGGGCGAGCACGAAGTGCGCGAGGCGATTGTGCTGCTGCATCAGGCGGCGGGGCTGTTGTCCCAACCTCACGGGCTGGTGCTGCCCAGTGCGGCAGGTCGCCTGTCCTATGCCCGGCGTCAGCCCCATGGCGTGGTCGGGGTGATTTCACCGTTCAATTTTCCGCTGGTGCTCTCACTGCGCTCGGTGGCCCCGGCCCTGGCGGCGGGCAATGCGGTGGTGCTCAAGCCCGACCCGCAGACCCCGGTCAGCGGTGGTTTTCTGATCGCCCGGCTGTTCGAAGAGGCGGGCTTGCCCAAGGGCCTGCTGCAGGTATTGCCCGGTGCCGCGCCGGCGGGTGAGGCGCTGTGCCGCGATCCGAATGTGCAGATGATTGCGTTCACCGGGTCGACGGCGGCAGGGCGCAAAGTCGCCGAAGTGGCCGGACGCCACCTGAAAAAAGTCGCGCTGGAACTGGGCGGCAAGAACCCGCTGATCATTCTCGAAGACGCCGACCTCGACCTGGCCGCGAGCAATGCCGCCTGGGGCGCCTGGCTGCACCAGGGGCAAATCTGCATGGCCACCGGCTTGATTCTCGCCCATGAATCCATCGCCAAACGCCTCACGCGCAAGTTGGTGGACAAGGCCCGGGCGTTGACCGTGGGCAATGCCGCCCGCGGTGAAGCCGCGCTCGGCCCATTGATCAACCAACGGCAATTGCAGCGCGTGCACGAGATCGTCAGCGACAGCCTGCAAGCGGGCGCGCGGTTGGAGGCGGGCGGCGAATACGACCAATTGTTCTACCAGCCCACCGTGCTCAGCGGTGTGCGGCCAGGCATGCGTGCGTTTGAGGATGAAATCTTCGGGCCGGTGGCCACGGTGGTCAGTTTTGCCACGGACGAGGAGGCCATCGAACTGGCCAACCGCACCGAGTACGGCCTCTCGGCCGCGATCATCTCGCCTTCGGTCGGGCGTGCCATGGCCATCGGCGAGCGGCTTGACTGCGGTCTGCTGCACATCAATGACCAGACCGTCGCCGACGAATGCATCAACCCCTTTGGTGGGCGCGGTGCTTCCGGTAATGGCGGCAGCGTGGGCGGGCCGGCCGACTGGGACGAGTACAGCCAGTGGCAGTGGGTCACGGTGAAGAACACTGCACCTGCCTATCCGTTTTGATCCACCTATGCCTATACAAAAACAAGAGGGCTTGAACATGAACCTGCACAACAAAACCCTGGTCGTCACCGGCGTCGCCTCCGGCATTGGCGCCGAGCTGGCGCGGCTCGCGCGCTTCCAGGGTGCCACGGTGATCGGCGTTGATCGCCATGCACCGCAACTGACCCTGGATGGCTTCTTCCAGGCTGACCTGGGCGATCCGGCCAGCATCGATGCCCTGGTGGCACGCCTGCCGGCGCGGGCCGACGGGCTGTGCAACATTGCCGGCGTGCCCGGTACCGCGCCCGTGCAAGCGGTGGCCACGGTCAACTACCTGGGGTTGCGGCACCTGACTCAAGCGCTGCTGCCACGCATGGCGGCGGGCGGCAGCATCGTCAATGTCGCTTCGGTGCTCGGTGCGCAGTGGCCGCAACGCCTGGAGCTGCACAAGGCCCTGGCTGCCGCCCAAGGCTTCGAGGCCGGGCAGCAGTGGCTGGCGGCCAATCCGGTGGAGCAGGCCAGCTGTTATCAGTACTTCAAGGAAGCGCTGATCGTGTGGAGCTTCCAGCAATCCCAGGCCTGGTTTCGCGATCACTCGGTGCGTATCAACTGCGTGGCGCCGGGGCCGGTGTTTACCCCGATTCTCGACGATTTTGTCAGCATGCTCGGGCCGGAGCGGGTGGCCGCGGACAGCCAGCGCATGACCCGTCCGGCCCTGGCCGATGAGGTGGCGGCGGTGATCGCCTTCCTGTGCTCCGACGCCGCGCGCTGGGTCAACGGGGTCAATCTGCCGGTGGACGGTGGGTTGGCGGCGACCTACGTGTAGGGGTTGCTACAGCGGTAAACCCCGGTGCGGATCCGCCGTGCCGGGGGTCTTGAACAACAACAAAAATACAGGACATACAAGATGCTCAAGCCTATCTTGCGGGCGGCTGCGGCCGGGACCTTTATCGCACTGTCATCGACTGCACATGCTTACGACTTGCCCGGCCTCAACCTGGGCAGCACCAGTTTCTACGACGGCTCACCGGCACCCGCCGGCCCGGGCTGGTACCTGGAGGAATACCTGACGTACTCCCGGGCCAGCCGTTTCAATGATGCCAACGGCCACAAGCTGGCACTGCCCAACCAGGACGTGGAAGTGGTGGCGCCTACCACACAGATCATCTACCTCGGCCAACCCTTGGCGAATGGCGCGATGCCCGGATTCACCCTGATCAACACCTCCCTGGCCCATGTGGATGTCGACGACGGGTTGAACAATGCGGCCCTGAGTTCTCGCGCCGGCTTTGGTGATGTGATTGTGGGGCCCTTCCTGCAACTGCCGACCCTGAGCCGCGCCGATGGCAGCCCGCTGTTGACCCAACGTATTGAAGCCGATATCTCGGTGCCGGTGGGCGCCTATGACCGCAAGCGCTCGATCAACCCAGGCAGCAACTTCTGGTCATTCAACCCGTATTACGCGGCGACGTACTGGTTCAGCCCGACGTGGTCGACGAGCGGGCGGTTCATGTACCTGTGGAATGGCAAGAACGATGATCCGCAGGCAGGCTTCGGGGATGTTTCCGATACCCAGGCCGGGCAGGCGTTGCATGCCAACCTGACCCTGCAATATGCCGTGAGCCAGCAACTGAGCGTGGGGGTTAACGGCTACTGGTTGAAGCAAATCACCGACACCCAGGTCGATGGGCACGCCGTGAGCGGGCGTCGGGAGAAGGTCTGGGCCATCGGCCCAGGCCTGGTCTACGGGTTCAGCAAGGAAGACGTGCTATCGGTAAATGCCTACTTCGAGCAGCAGGCGGAGAACCGCACGCAGGGCAACAAACTGGTGCTCAATTGGCTGCATAAGTTCTAGTGGGCGCCGTACGCACCATCACGCTGATGATGGTCAGTGCGGCAATCACCACCCCGGGGGAGGTCGCCAGCAGTACCCCGGCGGTGCCGGCGCCCGCGGCGAGCAGTTGCCCGGCCGCCAGCGGCCCGGCCACCGAACCCAGGCGGCCGACGGCCACCGCGGCACCGACACCGGTGGCGCGTACCGAGGTCGGGTAGGAGGGCGGTGCCGATGCGTACAGCACCAACTGCGCGGCCATCACGAACAGGCCGGCGGCAAAACCGGCAATGGCCATGGGCACGATGCCCACCGACAACCCGACCCCGGCCAACGCCGCCAGCAACCCGGCATACACACCCAGCACCACTTTGACCGCATTGCAGCGGTCCAGCAGCACGCCGCCGAGCAGCGAGCCGAGGGCGCCGCCGATATTGAAGAGCATCTGTACCATGCCCGCCTGGGGTTTGCTGAAACCTTGCTCCAGCAACAGCGACGGCAGCCAGTTAAGCAGCATGTACATCACGGTCAGGGTGAAGAAATAGCTGAGCCACAACGCCAACGTGGTGCGGGCGCGACCTTCGCCGAACAGCGCCTGGCCGGTGGAGGGGCGGGCGCCAGGGGTGGTGTCGCGCTGTTGGCGAAAGGCGCTGGACTCCGGCAGCAGCAGGATCATCAACGGTACGGCGAGCAACGGCGCCAGGCCACCGATGATAAAGGTGGTCTGCCAGTGCTCACTGGAAAACATCGCCACCACCGCGGCCAATGCGCCACCCAGCGGCACCCCGCAGTACATCACGCTGATGGCCGTGCCCCGGTTGCGTTCGCTCACCGCTTCGGCGCACAGCGCGATCAGGTTGGGCAACGCGGCGCCCAGGCCCAGGCCGGTGAGAAAGCGCACCAGCAACAGGCTGGCGTAGCTGTCGACAAACGCGGTGCTCAGGGAAAACAGCCCGAATAGCAGCACGGCACCCACCAGGATTTTCTTGCGCCCGATGCGGTCGGCGACCCAGCCGCCGAAGAATGCCCCCGGCAGCAGGCCGATGATGCCGACGCTGAACACCCAGCCGAGCATCTTCGGATCCAGGGCGAACGTTTGACGTAACCCGGCGGCGGCAGTGCCGGCGGCCTGCAGATCGAACCCTTCGATCAGCGCAACGATAAAGCACAACGCAATAGTCAGCGTCGAACGACGCGATGGACTGTCCATGGGCAAACCTCATTGTTGTTTTTGTTGTGGTGACGAGCGCGAGTGGCTGCTGATGATTAAGATAACAAAGATAACTAAAAAATGAATCTTGGATTAATCCGCCCATAAAACATGGATAAATTCATGTAATTCATAGGCTTGTGATGTTGATCCATATGCAACTAAAAAATAGATAGCTTTATTAATGTTCGATTATCGCTCAGTTGCGGTTGACGGGCACCGCCGGCTGTTTCCATTCTTGGCTCGCGAAGCCGACCGGGCCGAGCGTGTGCCACCCCAAAAACAACAACAAAAAATGGACATCGAACATGCCAGAACTCCCTATGGAGCACGCCGTTGCAGCGGCGCCCGTCGCCTGTGTGTCGAACAATACCCCACGCCTGCTCATGGCATGCCTGGCCTTGAGCGTGTTGCCCACTTCGCTATGGGCCGCGGGCTTTATCGACGACAGCCACGGCACCTTGACCTTGCGCAATTACTACCTGGACCGCGACTACAAGGACGACGGAGCGAAGACCGCCGCGCGGGAATGGGCCCAGGCGTTCATCCTCAACCTGGAATCGGGCTACACCCCAGGTCCCGTGGGCTTCGGCCTGGATGTGCGCGGGCTGATAGGGGTCAAGCTCGACTCGTCGCCGGACCGCAGCGGCACCGAGTTGCTGCCGGTGTCGGCCAGCGACAAGCGCGCCGCCGATGAGTACTCGCGCCTGGCCCCGACTGCCAAGCTGCGGTTTGCGCAAACGACAGTGAAGGCCGGCGATGTGTCGATCTTCCTGCCGTTCGCCTTTGCCAGCCCGTCGCGCCTGCTGCCGCAAACCTTTCGCGGCACTACCTTGAGCTCCAAGGACATCGAGGGCCTAACCTTCAACACCGGCTACATCGACCGCATCAACAAACGCGACTCCACCGACTACCAGGCCATGACCATCGCCTCGCCCAACCGGCGGTTCAACGCCACCGCCACCACGTCGCACCTGGCGTATGTGGGCGGTGACTATCAGCTCAACAAAGACCTCAGCCTGCGCGTCTATCACTCCCAGGTCGCCGACCTCTACCAGCAGGACACCCTGGCGCTGCTGCACAACCTGCCGTTGGGTGATGGCGTGTTCACCAGCGACCTGCGCAGCTTTTTCAGTCGCGAGGATGGCAGTGCCAAGGCGGGCAAAGTGGATAACCGCAACCTTTCGGCGCTGTTCGGCTACCGCCTGGGCGGCCATCGCGTCAGCCTTGGCTATATGCACTCAAGCGGGGAGACGGCCACACCCTATATCTCCGGCACCGAGTTGATGGGCATGAGCGAGCTGACCATGAGCTCGGACTTTCTTAACGCCAAGGAGCGCACCTGGCAGGCCATCTATGACTATGACTTCGCCGCAGCGGGCGTGCCGGGGCTCAAGAGTCGGCTGCGCTATGTGCGCGGCGACAATATCGAACTGGCGGCTTTCAACGCCGAGGATCGCAAGGAGCGCGAGTTCCAGATGGAGTTGGGCTATGTGATCCAGGACGGCCCGCTGAAGAACGTCGGGTTCATGGCGCGCAAGTCGATCTACCGCAATGACTTCCCGAGCGGCGCGGCGTTTCGCGATGAAAACCAGACCCGTTTCCTGGTGCTCTACACCGTGGCGCTCTGGTAGGCCGCTCAGTCCTGGTAGACCTTCTTCAGCAGGCGCAGCAGCTCTTCGCGTTCCTGGGCGTCAAGGGCGGCCGTGGCGTCCAGGTCACTCTGGGCGGCGATCGCCTTGAGCTCCTTGAGCAGGGTTTCGCCGCTCTTGCTGAGGAAGATCCCGTAGGAGCGCTTGTCCGGCTTGCAGCGCACCCGCACGGCGAGGGCGCGGCTTTCCAGCTTGTTCAGCAACGGCACTACCTGGGGCGGCTCGATGGCCAGTGCGCGGGCCAGGTCGGCCTGCATCAGCCCGGGGTTCTGCTCGATGATTGCCAGGGCCGAGAACTGTGCGGGGCGCAGGTCGTGGTCCGACAGCCGGCCGATCAGGTTCTGGAACAGCTTGAGCTGGGCGCGGCGCATGGCGTAGCCGATCAGATCGTCCAGGGCTGAATCCAGCGGCGGCCGTACCTCGTCGTTGTCGGACAGGGCCTGGCTGGCGGCGGCGATGGTGGAAGGCTTGGCCATTGGCAGTGCAATCCTCAGAAGGTGGAGGTTAAGAAGGCTATCTAGTTTGCCGGGGTTGGCGCGCCATGGCTATGCCGGCTTTTCACAACGCCTGGAAAACACAGGTTTCATCGCGTAAAAATATTGGTTATCCGGATTAATAGTTAATTGACATAACTATATTTGCGGTTTAATTTCGACTCATCTTCAAACCCAGAACAAGAGCGTACCGCCATGAGCAATTACGAAGGCCGTTGGACCACCGTCAAGGTTGAGATCGAAGAAGGCATCGCCTGGGTCATTCTCAATCGTCCGGAAAAACGCAACGCCATGAGCCCGACCCTGAACCGGGAAATGATCGACGTCCTCGAAACCCTCGAGCAGGACCCTGCCGCCGGCGTGCTGGTGCTGACCGGTGCCGGCGAAGCCTGGACCGCCGGCATGGACCTCAAGGAATACTTTCGCGAGGTGGACGCCGGCCCGGAAATCCTCCAGGAAAAAATCCGCCGCGAAGCCTCGCAATGGCAATGGAAACTGCTGCGCATGTACGCCAAGCCGACCATCGCCATGGTCAATGGCTGGTGCTTCGGCGGTGGTTTCAGCCCATTGGTGGCCTGCGACCTGGCGATCTGTGCGGACGAAGCGACCTTCGGCCTTTCGGAAATCAACTGGGGCATCCCGCCGGGCAACCTGGTGAGCAAGGCCATGGCCGACACCGTGGGCCATCGCCAATCGCTGTACTACATCATGACCGGCAAGACCTTTGGCGGGCAGAAAGCCGCCGAAATGGGCCTGGTCAACGAAAGCGTGCCGCTGGCTCAACTGCGCGAAGTGACCATTGAACTGGCGCGCAACCTGCTGGAGAAAAACCCGGTGGTGCTGCGTGCCGCCAAGCATGGCTTCAAGCGCTGCCGCGAATTGACCTGGGAGCAGAACGAGGATTACCTCTACGCCAAGCTCGATCAGTCGCGCCTGCTCGACACCGAAGGCGGTCGCGAGCAGGGCATGAAGCAGTTCCTCGACGACAAGAGCATCAAGCCTGGCCTGCAGGCGTATAAACGCTGAAGGGCGCGGCCGCCTGGCCGCGCCGTTGTACCCTGCTTGAACGTATTCCCGATAAAGACAATAAAGAGGAATCACCATGCTGGACGTGCCCCTGTTGATCGGCGGCCAGTCGTGCCCCGCCCGTGACGGTCGAACCTTCGAGCGCCGCAACCCGGTGACCGGTGAAGTGGTCTCGCGGGTGGCCGCCGCCACCCTGGAAGATGCCGACGCCGCCGTCGCCGCGGCCCACGCCGCGTTCCCCGCGTGGGCGGCGCTGGCGCCCAACGAACGCCGCACCCGCTTGCTCAAGGCTGCCGAGCAATTGCAGGCGCGCAGCGCCGAATTTATCGCCGCCGCCGGCGAAACCGGCGCCATGGCCAACTGGTATGGCTTCAACGTGCGCCTGGCGGCCAATATGCTGCGCGAAGCGGCGTCGATGACCACCCAGATCACCGGTGAAGTGATCCCCTCCGATGTTCCCGGCAGTTTCGCCATGGCCTTGCGTCAGCCCTGCGGCGTGGTGCTGGGCATCGCGCCGTGGAATGCCCCGGTGATCCTCGCCACCCGCGCCATCGCCATGCCGCTGGCCTGCGGCAATACCGTGGTGCTCAAGGCCTCGGAGCTGAGCCCGGCGGTGCACCGCCTGATTGGCCAGGTGTTGCAGGATGCCGGCCTGGGCGATGGCGTGGTCAATGTCATCAGCAATGCCCCGGCGGATGCCGCTGCGATTGTCGAGCGGCTGATCGCCAACCCGGCCGTGCGCCGGGTCAACTTCACCGGCTCGACCCATGTGGGGCGGATTGTCGGCGAGCTCTCGGCGCGTCACCTCAAGCCGGCCTTGCTGGAACTGGGCGGCAAGGCGCCGTTGCTGGTGCTCGACGACGCCGACCTCGACGCGGCGGTGGCAGCGGCGGCCTTTGGCGCCTATTTCAACCAGGGCCAGATTTGCATGTCCACCGAGCGCCTGATTGTCGATGCCAAGGTCGCCGATGCCTTCACCGCCAAGCTCGCGGCCAAGGTCGCGACCCTGCGCGCGGGCGATCCCATGGCGGCGGATTCGGTCCTGGGTTCCCTGGTGGACGCCGGCGCCGGCACGCGCATCAAGGCCCTGATCGACGATGCCCTCGCCAAGGGCGCGCGGCTGGTAGTGGGTGGCCAACTGGACGGCAGCATCCTGCAGCCGACCCTGATCGATGGCGTTACCGAGCATATGCGCCTGTACCGCGAAGAATCTTTCGGCCCGGTGGCGGTGCTGCTGCGCGGTGACGGGGATGAAGCCTTGTTGCGCCTGGCCAACGACTCCGAGTTCGGCCTCTCGGCGGCGATCTTCAGCCGTGACACCGGGCGTGCACTGGCCCTGGCGCAGCGGGTCGAGTCGGGCATTTGCCATATCAACGGCCCGACCGTGCATGACGAGGCGCAGATGCCGTTTGGCGGGGTCAAGTCCAGCGGCTACGGCAGCTTCGGCGGCAAGGCCTCGATCGAGCACTTCACGCAATTGCGCTGGGTGACCTTGCAGAACGGGCCACGGCACTACCCGATCTGAGCAGGCGTCGCGACACAACAATAACAAGGCGGCGTTGATCCGCCTTGCTGGAGGACACCCTTGTGAGTTCCGAATTCAGACCGCAACCCCAGCCCGCACCGCGATACCGCGAGGTCTCCATCGGCCACGCAGCGGTGGCGGTCACTGAAGAACACGGCGTGCTGCATATGCGCTCCCTGGAGCCCCTGGCCGAGTTGCCGACGCGCCTGCTCGATCGTCTGGTGCATTGGGCCCGGGTGCGGCCCGAGCAGACGTTTATCGCCGCACGCCAGGCCGGCGGTGATTGGCGCCGGGTCAGCTACCGCGAGATGCTCGACAGCGTGCGTGCGATTGCCCAGGGCCTGTTGCGTTACGGGTTGTCGGCGGATAAGCCGCTGGCCTTGCTGTCGGGCAACGACATCGAGCATTTGCAGATTGCCCTCGGCGCGATGTACGCCGGCATTCCCTATTGCCCGGTGTCGCCGGCGTATTCGTTGTTGTCCCAGGATTTCGCCAAGCTGCGGCATGTGTGCGACCTGCTGCAACCGGGCCTGGTGTTCGTCAGCGATGGGGCCGCTTACCAGCGTGCCATCGACGCCGTCCTGCCGGCCGAAACTCCGCTGCTCAGCGTACGCGGCCATGTGCCTGGGCGCACTCAGGCCAGCTTCGCCAGCCTGCTGCAAACGCCGGGCGGCGCCGAGGCCGACGCGGCGTTCCAGGCCACCGGCCCCGACAGCATCGCCAAGTTCCTGTTCACCTCGGGCTCGACCAAGTTGCCCAAGGCGGTGATCACTACGCAGCGCATGCTCTGTGCCAACCAGCAAATGCTGTTGCAGACGTTCCCGGTGTTCGGTGAGGAACCGCCGGTGCTGGTGGACTGGCTGCCGTGGAACCACACCTTCGGCGGCAGCCATAACGTCGGCATCGTGCTCTACAACGGCGGCACCTTTTACCTCGACGACGGCAAGCCCACGGCCCAGGGCTTTGCCGAGACCCTGCGCAACCTCAAGGACATCTCGCCCACGGCCTACCTGACGGTGCCCAAGGGCTGGGAAGAGCTGGTCAACGCCCTGGAACAGGACGCCGAGTTGCGCGAACGGTTTTTTGCGCGCATGAAACTGTTCTTCTTCGCCGCCGCCGGCCTGTCGCAAAGTATCTGGGATCGCCTCGACCGCGTGGCCGAACAGCACTGCGGTGAACGTATCCGCATGATGGCCGGGCTGGGCATGACCGAAGCCGCGCCGTCCTGCACCTTCACCACCGGGCCGTTGTCCATGGCCGGCTATATCGGCTTGCCTGCGCCGGGCTGCGAGGTGCGCCTGGTGCCGTTGGACGGCAAGTTCGAAGGGCGCTTTCGCGGGCCGCACATCATGCCGGGGTACTGGCGGGCGCCGGAGCAAACCGCCGAGGTGTTCGACGAACAGGGTTTCTACTGTTCAGGTGACGCGATCAAGCTCGCCGACCCGCACCAGCCGCAATTGGGGCTGATGTTCGACGGGCGGATTGCCGAGGATTTCAAGTTGTCTTCCGGGGTGTTTGTCAGTGTCGGCCCGTTGCGCAATCGCGCGGTGCTCGACGGCGCGCCCTATGTGCAGGACCTGGTGATTGCCGCGCCGGACCGCGAATGCCTGGGCGCCCTGGTATTCCCCCGGCTCCACGAGTGCCGTCGGCTGGCCGGTTTGAGCGCTGACGCCAGCGACGCCGAGGTGCTGGCCAGCGCGCCGGTACGCCAGTGGTTCGCCGACTGGTTGCAGCGCCTCAACCGCGAGGCCACCGGCAATGCCAGTCGCCTGGAATGGATTGCCCTGCTCGACGAGCCTGCGTCCATCGATCGTGGGGAAATCACCGACAAAGGCTCGATCAACCAGCGCGCCGTGCTGCAATGGCGCGCGGCCAGGGTCGAGGCGCTGTATCGCGGTGAAGACCCTGCGATCCTGCGCGCCGGGCCCAAGCCTTGAACAGCGCCGGGCAGTACTCGGCGTTTGCCGATGCGGCGATTTTCGCGGCGGTGCGCACGCCGTGGGTCGACCTTGGCGGCGCACTGTCCCAGGTGTCGCCTATCGATTTGGGAATCAAGGTGGGTCGCGAAGTGCTGGCCCGGGCCGGCATCGACCCCCTGGCGGTGGACAGCGTGCTGGCCGGCTCCATGGCTCAGGCCAGTTTCGATGCCTACTTGCTGCCCCGGCATATCGGCTTGTACAGCGGGGTGGCGCAAGCGGTCCCGGCACTGGGGGTGCAGCGCATCTGCGCCACCGGTTTCGAGCTGCTGCGCCAGGCCGCTGAACAACTGCGCGACGAGGTGCAACTGGCGCTGTGCGTGGCCAGTGAATCCATGTCGCGCAACCCGATTGCCGCCTACACCCATCGGGATGGGTTTCGCCTCGGCGGCGAGGTGCAATTCAAGGATTTTCTCTGGGAGGCCCTGTACGACCCGGCCCCCGGCCTGGACATGATCGCCACCGCCGACAACCTGGCGCGCCGCTATGGCCTGAGCCGCAAGGCCGTGGACCGCTACGCCTGCGACAGCCACCAGCGTGCCTTGCAGGCGCAACGTGAGGGCGCGTGGGCGGAAGAAATCGTCACGGTCGATAACCAGGTGTTCGAGCTTGAGGGGTACCAGCCCAGGGGCATCAGCCTCGCGCGTCGGGCGAGTGCCGTCAGCGCCGACAGCCACCCACGTCCTACCGACCTTGAGGCCCTGACGCGCTTGCGCGCCGTGCATCCAGGCGGCGTGCAAACCGCCGGCAACAGTTGCGCGGTGGTCGATGGTGCGGCGGCGGCTTTGGTGGGGCGTGCCTCGGCCTGCACGCGTCCGGCCCTGGCGCGGCTGCTGGCCAGCGCGGTGGTCGGCGTGGCCCCCGAGTTCATGGGCATCGGCCCGGCACCGGCGATCCGCCTGCTGCTGCAACGCAGCGGCTTGAACCTGGGCGACATCGGCCGCTTCGAGATCAACGAAGCCCAGGCCGCCCAGGTACTCGCCGTGGCCCATGAACTGGAGCTGGACAGCAGCCGCCTCAACGTCGAGGGCGGCTCCCTTGCCCTGGGGCATCCGTTGGCCGCCACCGGCCTGCGCCTGGTGATGACCCTGGCCCGGCAACTGCGCCAGCACAACCTGCGCTACGGGATTGCCGCGGCGTGTGTGGGTGGCGGGCAGGGCATGGCGTTGCTGATCGAGAACCCTGCCTACCGGGCTTGAAGCGCACGATTCTTTTTTGTCGATGAGGTGTTCCGATGTGGAGCTATGAGGCGCCCCTGGGCGATATGCAATTTGTCCTGGAACACTGGTTGCAGGCGCCCGATACCTGGCAGCGCCACCCGGCATTCGCGGCCCTGGACCTGCCGCTGGCGCTACAGGTGCTGGAGGAGGCGGCACGCTTCAGTCAGGGCGTGCTGGCGCCGTTGAATAGCAGCGGTGATCGCCAGGGCTGCCGCTGGCAGGCGGGCCGGGTCAGCACCCCGGACGGCTTTGTCGAGGCCTATCGCGCTTATGTCGAAGGGGGCTGGCCGGCGCTGGCGTGTGCCGAGGAGCAGGGCGGGCAGGGCTTGCCGCAACTGCTCGATGCGGCGCTGCAAGAGATGCTTTACGCCAGCAACCACGCCTGGGCCATGTACACCGGGATCGCCCACGGCGCCTACCTGTGCCTCAAGACCCACGCCGCTCCATGGTTGCAGGCACGCTACCTGCCCGACATCGTCAGTGGCCGGGCCTTGCCCACCATGTGCCTCACCGAGTCCCAGGCCGGCAGCGATGTCGGCTTGCTGCGTTGTCGCGCGCAGCCCCAGGCGGATGGCAGTTATCGCCTCAGCGGCAGCAAGCTGTTTATCTCCGGCGGCGAGCATGACCTCACGGCGAATATCCTGCACCTGGTGCTGGCGCGCCTGCCCGATGCGCCGCCGGGCAGCCGTGGCATTTCACTGTTCCTGGTGCCCAAGCAGCTGGACGATGGCCAGGCCAATGGCGTGCACTGCGACGGCATCGAACACAAGATGGGCATCAAGGGCAGCGCCACCTGCTCCCTGGTATTCGACGCCGCCCAGGGCTGGCTGGTCGGCGAGCCCAATCGCGGCCTGGCGGCGATGTTTGTGATGATGAATTCGGCGCGCCTGCATGTAGGCTTGCAAGGCCTGGGGCATGTCGAGGCGGCCTGGCAGAACGCTCGCCAGTACGCCGCCGAACGCTTGCAGATGCGTGCGCCGTCAAGGCCGGAAGAGGTGGTGGCCCAGGCGGCAGACCCGATCCGTTATCACCCGGCCATGCGCCGCGTGTTGCTGGAGTTGCGCACCACCAGCGAGGGCATGCGCGCCATCGGCTATTGGGCGGCGCACCTGCTTGATCAGGCCGAGCATGACCAGGACTCGTCGGCGGCGCAGTTGGCGCCGTTGCTGACGCCCATCATCAAGGCGTTTTTCACCGAACAGGGCTTTCGCCAGGCCAGCCATGGGCTGCAGGTGTTCGGCGGTTACGGCTACGTCACCGAGTTCGCCATCGAGCAAACCCTGCGGGACAGTCGCATCGCGATGATCTACGAGGGCAGTAACGAGATCCAGGCCAATGACCTGTTGCTGCGCAAGGTGCTGGGGGATGACGGCCGAGCCTTTGGCCTGCTGCTGGCCGAATTGCGCGCCGAGGCCGGGCAGGGCAGACAGTATGAGGAGTGCGCAGGCTTTTCCGCTGCGTTGGCCAGCCTGTGCGACGCGTTGGCCAGTGTGGTGAGCGCCATTCGTGAACGCGCGCACGAAGACAGTGAATACCCCTATCGGGCGGCGCCGGATTTCCTCCAGCTCTGTGGCGTGGCGTTGCTGGCCTTTGCCTGGGCGCGGGCCGCGCGGGTCTCCAGGGCACTGCGCGAAGACGATCCGCTGCGCGCCGCCAAGCTGCAAAGCGCCGGGTTCTTTTTCGATTACCTGCCCTCGCGACTGGCGCAGCACCTGGGCGCCATAGACGGGGCACGGGCCGCGCTGGCGTTCATCTGACGCGGCCAGGTGCTTGCGGTACTACTTGCGGTACCATGGCGGCTCACGTTTTCTGGAAGTTGCCTGGATGAGTAAACCCGGTCAATTGGTGCTGGTTGCACTGCGCAAGATGATTGCCAGCGGGGAGTTGGCGGCGGGCGAGCGGCTGATGGAGATTCCCACGGCGCAGCTGTTCGGCGTGTCGCGCATGCCGGTGCGCATGGCCTTTCGTACCCTTGAGCAGGAAGGACTGCTGGTGCCGTTTGGCGGGCGCGGCTATCAGGTGCGTTCGGTCAGCCCCAGCGACATTGCCGGCGCCGTCGAAGTGCGCGGCGTGCTTGAGGGCCTGGCAGCGCGTCAGACCGCCGAGCTTGGTTTATCCGATGCGGCACGTGCGGCGCTGGAGCGCTGCCTGGTGGAAGGCGATCAACTGTTCGAAAAGGGCTACGTGACCGAGGATGACCTTGAGGTCTATCACGACCTGAACATGCGCTTTCACCAGGTCATCGTCGAAGGCAGCCACAACCCGGCGATCGCCGACGCGCTGGCCCGCAATGATCACCTGCCGTTCGCCTCGGTGACCGCGCTGGCGGTGGATCGCGAGGACATGGCCCGCGAGTACCGACGCTTCAACTACGCCCACATGCAGCATCATTCGGTTTTCGATGCCCTGGTCAATCGCCAGGGCGCGCGGGCCGAAGCCATCATGCGCGAACACGCCAATGCGACGTTGCGCTATGCCGAGATCTTCAGCTCAGCCACCGCCGCCGCGCGCATGAAGGTGATTTTGCCGGCGTCGTGAACCCTGTCAGATATCGAGTACCAGCAGCGGGGTTTTCGAGCGCGAGCAGCAGGGGGTGAACTGGTCATTCAGGGCCTGTTCCTGTTCGGTGAGGAACAGGTCGCGGTGCTCCGGTATGCCCTCCAGCACACGGGTCAGGCAGGTGCCGCAAATCCCTTGTTCGCAGGACACGGCAATCTCGATGCCATGGCTTTCCAGGACCTGGACCACGGTCTTGTCGGCGGGGATTTCGAAGACCTGGCCGCTGCTGCCGAGCTTCACCGAAAAGCCGCCGTCGAGGCTGCTGTCCACCGGTGCCGCGCTGAAGTATTCGCGGTGCAGGCAGTCTTCCTGCCAGCCCTGTGCGCGTGCGCTGTCGAGCACATGCTGCATGAACCCGCCGGGGCCGCAGACATACAGGTGCACGTCATCGGCGGGCGCTGCCAGCACTTCGGCGATGTTCAGCGCGGTGTGGGGCTGCTCGTCGAAATGCAGGAACACCCGCGCGGCAAACGGCGACGCCTCGAGCCGCTGCACAAACGCCGCACGCTCACGGGCGCGGGCGCAGTAATGCAGCTCGAAGTCGGCACCCGCATGGGCCAGGCGCTCGGCCATGCACAGGATCGGGGTGATGCCGATGCCGCCGGCAAACAGCAGGCTGCGACGCGCGTTGTCGGCCAGGGGAAACAGGTTGCGCGGTGCGCTGATGGTCAGGCGGGCGCCCTCGTGAACCTGCTCATGCAGGCTGCGCGAGCCGCCCCGGGAGGCCGGGTCCTTGAGCACGCCGATCAGGTAGCGATGACGTTCTTCGGGGTGATTGCACAGGGAATATTGCCGGATCACCCCATCGGGCAAGTGCACGTCAATATGCGCGCCGGCACTGAAGGCCGGCAGCGGCTGGCCATCGACACTGGCCAGTTCATAGCTGCAAATGTCCTGGGCTTCGTTGTTACGGGATACCACCACCACATCGATCATGTTCAGTCCTCGCAAAGTTGTCGCGCTGTTCAGGCGGTGGTGGTGGCGATCAGTTGCGGTTCGAGGGCGCGTTCCTTGGCAATCAGTCGCTCCAGGATCTTGCGCGATTGCACGCCACCCGCGTCGATATTCAACTTGAGCAGGTTGCGCTGCGGATGGGCCAGCAGGTTCTGTTGCTGGCGTTCGAGCATTTCCAGGTCTTCGCTGAAAATCTTGCCCTGGCCCTCGCGAATGCTTGCGGTCAGTGCCTCGTCGTGGGGGTTGAAGTTGCGCGCCATGCCCCAGAAGTACCAGATCGAGGTCTCGGTTTGCGGGGTGATGAAGTCGACCACGATGCTCGCAGCCTTGTGTTCGGGGGCGGCGTTATAGCCACCTTTGCCGGCGTGGGCCACGCCGACCTCGATCAGCACATGGCTGGGCGGGGTGAAGCGGCAGATCTGCCAGCGGTCCACCGGCACGTCATCGGCGAGGTTATTGCCGCGCAGGGCCATGCGCCAGAATGGCGGGGCCATGATGTTTTCCATGTGCCGGGCGGTGACGACTTCATCGCCGTCTACCGTGGTCACGGGCGGCGCTTCGTCGATTTCCTTCTGGCCGATGCTGGAGGCGTGCACGTAGGTTTCGTGGGTCAGGTCCATCAGGTTGTCGATCATCAGGCGGTAGTCGCACTGGATATCGAACAGCCCGCCGCCATAGGCCCACTGGTCACTCACGGCCCATTCCAGGTGGTGGATCAGCGCCGGGTCGGCCTGGGCCTGATCGCCGGGCCATACCCAGATGAAGCCGTAGCGTTCAACGGCGGCAAAGGTCTTGTTGCAGGGAAAACCACGTACCCGCTGGCCGGGCATTTCCACGGTCTTGCCGTCGCCGCCCATGACCAGGCCGTGGTAGCCGCAGACCAGGTTGCCGTTCTCGACATACCCTAGTGAAAGCGGCGCGCCGCGATGGGGGCAGAAGTCCTCGACCGCCACCACGGCGCCTTCCTGGCCACGATAAAACACCATCTTTTCGCCGCAGATCTGTCGACCCAGGGGCTTGTGTGCGATTTCATCGGGGGTACAGGCGACATACCAGGTGTTCTTGGGGTACATGATGACTCTCCAGGCGGCGGATTGTTTTTATTTAATGGATCCATTAAATGGCTGGCCTGATGGAGAGTCAATCTGGTTCGGCTGTTTTATTGGGCGATTATCGAACGATTACATATCAATGGATCCAATGATTGGATTCAGTAGCGAATCATCACCGACTTCAACTCGGTGTAGTCCTCGATGAAGGCGCTGCCGAACTCCCGGCCTATCCCCGAGGACTTGTTGCCGCCAAACGGCACCGCCGGGTCCAGCATCGTGTGCATGTTCACCCACACCGTGCCGGCCTCGATGGCGGGCACCATGCGCAGGGCTTTGCTGAGGTCGTTGGTCCACAGGCTGGCGCTCAAGCCGTAGGGGGTGTTGTTCATCAAGGCCAGCAGTTCTTCTTCGCTGTCGTACGGCAAGAACGTGGCAATGGGGCCGAAGGTCTCTTCGTTGAGCAGGGTGTCATTGAGGCCGTTGGCGAGGATGATCGTCGGTTCGACGTAACAGCCCGGACGGTCGATCAGGTTGCCACCGTGAATGATGCGGTTGTTTTCGGCGCGGGCCTTGGCGAAGAACTCGCCGAGTTTGAGCTGGTGCTGGCGGTTGGTGACCGGGCCGAATTCGGTGCGCTCGTCCATAGGCGAGCCGATGTTCAGCGTGCTCAGGCGCTGGGCCAGTTTGCCCATCACCGTTTCGATCTGCGAACGATGCACAAAGAAGCGTTCGGCGGCGGCGCAGATTTGCCCGGAGTGCAAAAAGCCTGCTTCGATGATGCCGTTGACGGCCTTGTCCAGGTCCACATCGGGCAGGAACCCGGCCGAGTTCTTGCCGCCCAGTTCAAGGGTGGCGCGGGTCAGCCCGGCGCCCATGGCACTCTGGCCCACCGCAATCCCGGTCGGCACGGAGCCGGTGAACGACACCTTGTCGGTGCCGGGGTGTTCGATCAGGCCTTTGCCGACGCTGCCGCCGCCGGTCAAGACGTTCAGCGCACCGGCGGGAAGGCCGGCGGCAATCGCCAGTTCGGCGATGCGCAGGATGGTCAGCGGCGTGAACTCGCTGGGCTTGATGATGATGCTGCAACCGGTCACCAGCGCCGAGGCGAGTTTCCAGATGGCGATCATGGTCGAGAAATTCCACGGCACGATGCCGACCACCACACCGACCGGCTCGCGCAGGGTGAACGCGGTGTAGCGCTCGCCGGCGAAGGAGGGCAACGATGGGGTGATGGTCTGGCCGCTGATCTTGGTGGCCCAGCCGGCGTAGTAACGCAGGAAGTGCGCGGCCTGGTCGACTTCGAAGGCGCGGGAAATCTGGATGATCTTGCCTGACTGGCAGGTTTCGATCTGTGCCAGTTCTTCGCGGTGTTGCTCCAGCAGGTCGGCCAGTTTGAACAGCACGTTGCCGCGCACCGCTGGTGCGACCTGTGACCACTGCTTGAAGCCGCGGCTCGCCGACGCCACGGCCGCGTCAATGTCGGCCGGGTCGGCGTCGGCGACATCGGCGATGACCTGGCCGGTGGCCGGGTTGATCACCTCCAACCGCTGGCTGGAATGGCTCTCGACGTAGCCACCGTCAATGAACAACGTATGGGTTCGACGGAGGAAGGCTTCAACCTGGGGCAGCAGTGGAATATCGCTCATGGGGTTTTTCCTGGTGGCAGAGATTGAAAAGCCCGAGGTTAATCCCAGTGGCCGGAACGGGCTTGACTGTGGCTGCCCAGTGGCATGTCTGTGGCTGCCAGCGCCTGTACACGGCGGATCAGCCTGGGCCTTTGAAAAGTACAATCTTGACTCTGGAAGGTGCATGTCCTGCCAGGAAGGCACGCTCCATACTGGCCCTGCATCCGGCGCCGCGCCTTGATTTCTGGCGCTGCCCGGACATCCAATAATAAGCAGGGCCATCCATGAAAAAGCCAAACCCGCTCCTTGAAGACCTCAAGTCCATCCTGCCGACCATCGCCGCCAATGCCTTCGTGGCCGAGCAGGACCGCCAGGTGCCCGCCGAGAATATTGCGCTGCTCAAGAGCATCGGCATGCACCGTGTGTTTCAGCCGAAAGTGTTCGGCGGCATGGAGTTGTCGCTGCCGCAGTTTGCCGACTGCATCGCCTTGCTCGCCGGGGCCTGCGCCAGCACGGCCTGGGCCATGAGCCTGTTGTGTACCCACAGCCATCAATTGGCACTGTTCTCGGCCCAACTGCAGCAGGAGGTCTGGGGCACTGACCCGGATGCCACGGCCAGCAGCAGCATCGCGCCGTTCGGGCGCACCGAGGAAGTCGAGGGCGGCGTGCTGTTCAGCGGGGAAATGGGCTGGAGCAGCGGCTGTGATCACGCCGAGTGGGCGATCGTGGGGTTCCGCCGCAACAACCCCCAGGGCACCCAGGATTACTGCTTCGCGGTGCTGCCGCGCAGTGACTACCAGATCCGCGATGACTGGTTTGCCGCCGGCATGAAGGGCAGCGGCACCAAGACCTTGATCATCGACAAGGCCTGGGTGCCGGAACACCGCATCCAGAAAGCCAAGGACATGATGGAAGGCAAGTCCGCCGGCTTCGGGCTGTACCCCGACAGCAGGATTTTCTACTCACCGTACCGGCCGTATTTTGCCAGCGGTTTTTCCACCGTCAGCCTGGGCGTCGCCGAGCGGATGCTCGAGGTGTTCCGCGAAAAGACCAGGACCCGCGTGCGCGCCTACACCGGCGCGGCAGTCGGTGCCGCGACCCCGGCGTTGATGCGCCTGGCCGAGTCGACGCACCAGGTGGCCGCCGCGCGCGCCTTCCTCGAGAAAACCTGGGACGAACACGCCGAACACAGTGAGCAGCAGCGCTACCCCAGCCGCCAGACCCTGGCGTTCTGGCGCACCAACCAGGCCTACGCGACCAAGATGTGCATCCAGGCGGTGGACCGTCTGTTCGAAGCCGCCGGCGGCAACGCCTGGTTCGAGCACAACGAGATGCAGCGCCTGTTCCGCGACTCGCACATGACCGGCGCCCATGCCTACACCGACTACGACGTCTGTGCACAGATCCTTGGCCGCGAGTTGATGGGCCTGGAGCCCGATCCGAGCATGATCTGAAGCTGCTTTTGAAAACAACAATCAGGGCTGCGCCTGACGCAGCCCGGGAGTCTTGCATGTCTGAATCGACCTTCGACCCACGCGCCTTTCGCCGGGCCCTGGGCAACTTTGCCACGGGCGTGACCGTGGTCACCGCCGCCGACGCCTCCGGCCGCAAGGTGGGCGTTACCGCCAATAGCTTCAACTCGGTGTCCCTGGAGCCACCGCTGGTGCTGTGGAGCATCGACAAACGCTCCAGCAGCCACGGGGTGTTCGAGGAGGCCAGCCACTTCGCGGTCAACGTGCTGGCGGCGGACCAGATCGACCTCTCGAACAATTTTGCCCGGCCCAAGGACGACCGCTTCGCCGAGATCGCCTATGCACCGGGGGAGGGCGGGGCGCCGGTGTTCGCCGATTGTGCGGCACGTTTTCACTGTGAAAAATACCAGCAGGTGGACGGCGGCGATCACTGGATCATGATCGGCAAGGTTGTGGCCTTCGACGATTTCGGGCGCTCGCCGCTGCTCTACCACCAGGGCGCCTACTCCATGGTCCTGCCCCACACGCGCATGACCAGGCGCGACGAAAGCCAACCGCCGAGCAGCCACTTCCAGGGGCGCCTGAACCATAACCTGTATTACCTGATGACCCAGGCGGTTCGCGCCTACCAGTCCAGCTACCAGCCCCGACAACTGTCCACCGGCCTGCGCACCAACGAGGCGCGGATGCTGATGGTGCTGGAGAATGATGCCCGCCTCAGTACCAGCGACCTGCTGCGTGAAGTGGCGATGCCGGTGCGGGAAATCGACGACGCCGTGGCCAACCTCAAGCGCAAGGGGCTGGTCGACGATGATGAACACGGCGTGCGCCTGACCGCGGCGGGTATCGAACACACCGAAGACCTCTGGGCCATTGCACGGGAACAGCAGGACAAGGTGTTCGCCGAGTTCAGCCAGGACCAGATCGACACCTTCAAGACGGTGTTGAAGGGACTGATCAGCCACTGCTGACTGGCCAAAATCCGATGCCGGCAACGGCATCGGATTTTTTTGCGTCACGCTCAGCGGGCTTCGGCCAACTCATCAATCAAGCGCAACTGAAACGCCGCCAGCGCCGTGTTCGGTTGCTGCAACTGCACAAACTCAAGCATCGGGTCGCCGACTTGTGTCCTCACACCCACCAATTCCTCAATGGTCGCCAGCCCGCAAAACGGTACATAGGCTTCGGAGTAGCCGCCTTCGTGCACCAGCACCAGGCGGCCCTGGCACAGGCGTTCGGCTGCTTGGCGTACAAGACGGGTCATGTGCCGGAACGAGTCACTGTGCAACAGCATTCGCGCCAGTGGGTCGACCGCGTTGGCGTCGTAGCCGCAGGCAACAATGATCAATTCCGGCTCGAAGCGCTCCAGCGCCGGAATCACGATACGCTCCATCGCGTGCAGATACGCCTCATGACCGCTGCCGGGGGGCAGCGGGATATTGATATTCGCGCCCAGCCCCGGGCCGCGCCCGCGATCGGCTTCACCGCTGTAACCTGCCGGGAAACAGCCGTCCTGATGCAGGGAAATCGTCAGCACGTCGCCGCGCTCTTCGAAGATCGATTGGGTGCCGTTGCCATGGTGCACGTCCCAGTCGATCACCGCGACGTTGCCCAGGCCACGCCGTGCTTTTGCGGCTTCGATGGCGATGGCGATGTTGGCCAGGAAGCAGAAGCCCATGGCGTTGTCGGCGAGGCAGTGGTGGCCGGGTGGGCGTGACAGAGAATAGGCATTGTCGACTTCGCCGCACAGCACCGCATCCACTGCCGCCATGGCCAGCCCGACGGAGAGCCTGGCTATTTCATAACTGCCTGGCCCGATGGGCGCGTGGGGCCCCAATTCGCCGCCCCCGGCATCGCTCATCGCCTTGAAGCGTTGCAGGTAGTTGGGCGTGTGCACCCGCAGCAGGTCTTCATCGGTGGCCGCGTTGGCACTGCGCACCTGTAAGTGGCGGGTCAGGCCGGAAACGTCCAGCAGGCTCTTCAAGCGACGCTTGGTTTCCGGTGACTCGGCGTGGCCGGCGGCGGCAGGCGGCTGCACCCACCCGCCCACCGGTAAGGTCAAGGCGTGCAACCCGGCGCTGTGCCAGAGGCTGAGTTCGTCGAAGAAAAATGCACTTTTTCGGCTCATCGTCTTTCCATTTTCGTTGGGGTAAAAGGGCCCGTCAGGCATTCGGGCGGCTGCTCAGCATCAACACCAGGGACAGCACGGTGACGCACGCCCCTGCGATCAGCAGTGATTGGAAGCCGCCGCTGGCTTCGATCATCCGGCCAGCCACGGTCGGGCCGATGGCCAGGCCGCCACCGATCACCAGGTTGGAGGTGTTCATCAATTTTCCGGAGCGGTCGAGGTCGGCCAGGCAGGCCAGGACCAGCGGCAGGATGAAGGTCCAGGTGAACTTGAAAAGCAGCGCCGCCAAGGCAAAACGCAGCATGTCGGGCTGGCCCAGCAGCAACAGCACGGCGCCTGCCATCAACGCGTACCCCAGCAGTAACAGCAACAGGCGTGGCAGACGGTCGCCGATCAGCGAGGTACAACCGGCCCCGACGATGCCCATCACCGTGGCGAGCGCCAGAATCTCGCCACTGGCCTCGGCAGAGAGGCCGGCGTGGCTGCTGATGGAACCGATAAAGGTCCAGACACCGCTCAGGCTGACGTAGAAACTCAGCAGGCCCAGAATGCCCAGTGCGGCTTTCCACCAGGAGGCGAGGGCGATGCGCTCGGCGGCTTTTTCAGGCGCCGGGCTGCCCTGGGGAAAGTGCCGTGCCAGGGGCAGAAAGAGCGTCATCAAGGCGGCGAGAATCAGGTAGCAGGCTGACAGCCCGTAGTGCTCGAACAGCCGGGGCAGGATGCTCAGACCGATCGCCCCGACCACCAGTTGCCCCATCACCCATAACCCGTAGACACGCCCGGGATTGGCCGTGGAGGCCGCACTGGACAGGCAGATGATCATCAACGAGCCACCGGCCAGGGCGCTGCAAAAGCGCAGTGCCAGGAGTATCGGGTAGTCGTGGGCCAGCATTGAAAGCAGGTTGGCGACGATGAACAGCAACCCGGCCAGCAAGGCGGCGCGGCGCCAGTCGACACGCTTGAGCCACCACAGTGCGGGCAGGGTGGCCAGGCTCATGGCGCCGAGTTCGGTGGAGAACAGGTCCCCGATCTGTGACGGGCTCAATTGCCATTGCGTCGCCAGTTGCGCAGCCACGGCCGGTGCGGTCATGAGAATGGTCGGGGTGATGGCAGCGAACAGCACAATGGCGGCCAGCAATGCCAATGGGGATGAGGCGTGGGCGCGTTCATCGGTCAGCGGTTGGGTCTGGGTGTTCATGGGCAAGCTCCGATGAGGGGATTCAGAACACATGGACCAGGCGCAGCAGCGCGTCGGTACCGTGATAGCCGTTGTCGGTGGCGACGTTCTGCGAGAGGCCGAACATCAACTGGTTCTGTTTATCCAGCCAGTGACCAACCTCGAAGCCCACTTGGGTGTAGCGCTTGTGGGTGTTGTCGATGCGCTGGTCATTGATCCGCAATTCGCCGCCATCGGCGTGGATCAGTCGCAGTGCGCCGTAGGTGCTGGGTGTGAAGTCGTAGGAGGCAAAGGCTTGCAGGCGGTACAGCGGATCCTGTTTCAGGTCGCTGCCGAAGTAGTCGTCGTTCTTGCCATAGAGTTGGGCTTCGAGGTTGGCTTCCAGCACCCATTTTTCGCCGATGCCCTGGGTGTAGTTGTAGACAAAGGTGGTGCCCCAGCGATTGGCACCGGGCGATACATCGGGATTGTTACCGTGGTATTCGCCCACAGGCAGGGTGATCAGGGTCAGTAGGCCGCTGTAGGTGCGCGAGGCCGGGTCGTTGATGAAAAACACCGTGCCGCCGACCTGGGGATCACCGAAACCGCTTTCTGCGCTGTGCTGGCCGGCACCCGGCAGGCGGGCGTTGATGTCGGCGAAAGGCACGATGAACTGTGGGGTACAGAGGGTGCCGCAGAGGTCGGTGAAGAACACTTGGCGGTACGCCACGGCGTTGACCTTCAGGTCCGCCTTGCCGGTGCTGTCGGCCGGGCCGTGGAAGTCACTGGCGCGGCTTGCCGGCAGGTACAGCACGCCCAGGCTGGTGCCCGAGGGGGCGCCGAAAAAGTCCCGGGCGTTGAGGTCGGCCGCACTGGCGTGCAGGCTCGACAGGCCGCCGAGCAGGGCCAGTGTGGTGGTGCGGGTGAAGGTGTGGATCATGGGCATGGCATCTCTTCTTTGAGGTGTTGTGTGGCGAACGGCTCGCCCGTGGGTGGCAGGGGGGACAAAAAAAGCGCAAAGGTGTCCCGTAGCCGTCAAAACGACAGCGAAAAAGTCAGCGCGGGTCAGTGGTGCCGATCAATCAGGCGGGGCGTGCAGCAGGTGGGCGATTCGGGCTTTGTCCTTGACCCCGAGTTTGCTGTAGATGGCGCGGATGTGATGGCGCACTGTATTGGGCGACATGCCCAGGTCGCGGGCGACTTCCTTGTAGGTCTTGCCTTCGCCGAAACCCTGGGCCACCGCATTCTCCCGAGGGCTCAGTTGCATCAGCACCGTACGGCTGCGGGCAGCCAGCAGGAGCAGGTCGCCGACCGTCGAGGCCTCGACCTGCAGGTGCTTGCCGTCATAGCCCCCGGCGTCCATCGCGACCGGCAGGCAAGGGCCGGTCCAGTCCGGCCATTCGCTCAGCAGCAAGTCGACGAAGCCACGTTCCGCACAGTGCAGGGTGCCGCGCTGGTCGCACACGGCAAGCGCGAGATTGCGCGGGTGGGTCAGCGCTTCGCGCATGGCCACCAGGGTACGAATCTGATTGGCCGAGACCGCCGCCACCAGATGCCGCATGAGGTTGTTCAGCAGCAGGCAGTCCTGCTCGGTAAAGCGTGGGGCGTCGGGCGCACGGTAGAGCGCGAGGTGATCGCTGAGGTGGGTTTGCGGGTCGATGTACACCACGCACAGCAATTCACCAATCGCGTAGCACGTGCCGAGCCAGTTGAGCCCGGGCCCGTTGGCGGGATTGCGCATGTCGACGATGACCGCCTGCCCCGGCACGTCGTGGACCCTGGCGATGGTCACATCGATATGGCGAATCGATTGCCAATCGGCCAGGTAGCTGCGGGGCAGGTTGTAGAGGTACGAGCTGTGTTCTTCCGGCAGGCCGTCAATCAGCGCAGCCCGGCCCCACCAGGCGCTGTCGAAGGGCAGCAACTGGCGGATGCAGCTCAGCGCCGCTTCGTGGAAGTGTTCTATGTCTTTGTCCTGCGCCAGGCGTTGGAGCTCCAGTGTCATCGCGCTGAATGCCTCCAGCAGGCTGGCGTGACCATGATCATGACGGCTCATTCGTATGTACCTCTGTGCGACATTCTTATTGTTTTCGTCACGAAGTCATTAAGGGCCGGAACGTCGTTTGGACGTGGGCAGGGCCTGGGGACAAGTATCGACGGGTTGAAAGCCGATCACCATCCTACAGATGCACGATAGCGCTCGACGCAGGGCTTTTTGGATGGCAGCCACGCGCAAAGGCCTTGCAGGCTCGTACAAGCAATCACGCTCGGTTTGCGATCAGATCCGGGGTTTCGACTCGATCAGAAAGGGCCAGGCCGATGTTCTTCAAGAAAAAACAGCCGATGCAGGACCTTGCCGCCGTCCTCAAGCAACTGCTGGCGGGGGAGGTGTTGGGAACCCAGGCACTGCACGCTTATCCGTCGGTGCAGGCCGACCTGGAGCAACTCGCCACACAACGTGCGCAGGCTGCGCGGCAGTTGCTGTTGCTCGAGGAATCAGCCCGCGATCAGGCTGCCGAAGGGGCGCGCAGCGAACAGGCACTTGCCGTGCTTCGCCGGCAACTGGAGCAGGCCGGGCAGCGTGAACAGGCGCTGGAAGCCGAGTTGCGCGAGCATGCGCAGCGCGCCCTTGCGCATCAGCACGAGACGCAGATCTGGGAGCTGCTGCTCTGCACCATGACCGAAGGCTGCTGGGACATCACCGTGGTCAACGGTGACGTGCAGGATCCCGCCAGCCGCATGCGGATTTTCAATCAGTTCCGCCTGCTCCTGGGCTACGCGCCCCATGAGCTGCCCGACGGCTGGGACGCGCAGGTCAGCATCACCCACCCCGATGACCTGCCGAAGATCATGGCGATCTTCGACCGGGAAATCCTTGCGCCCCAGGGCAGCGGTGAGTACGTGTTTGAATACCGGATGCGCCACAAGACCCGTGACTACATCTGGTGCAGGGAGCGCGGGCGGGCGCTGCGTGATGCGCAGGGGCGTTTGATGCGGGTGGTCGGCGCGGTGCGTGACATCAGCGATGAGCAGTCGGCGAAGACCACCCATCAACAGCTGCTCGCACACAATCAGGCCACCTACGGCCAGATCGCCACGGTGGTGAGTGTGATCAAGGGCATTGCCGACCAGACCAACCTGCTGGCCTTGAACGCCGCCATTGAGGCGGCCAGGGCCGGCGAGGTCGGGCGCGGGTTCTCGGTGGTGGCCGATGAGGTGCGCAAGCTGGCGGAAAACACCCGTCAGGCGACCCATCAGATCCAGACGATGCTGCACCAGCACGAACGTTAGGACGGAGCTGCGTCGCGCAGCTCCTGAAACGGGGTCAGAAGGGCACGGCCACGGTCAGCTGGCTGTAGAGGTTGGTGCCGTTGCCACCCACCTGGTTACCACCGGTGTCGGCATCCTTCTTGGGTTGGTAGATGCCCACCAGCGGGCTGATGATCAGGTGGCTGTTGACCGCCCATTCGGCGTACAGGTCCAGCTCCCGAGCATCGAGGTTCAGCGCGTCGTGTTTGCGCAGGGTATTGAAGTCGAAGTACAGCGCGCCGACCGTCAGGTTCTCCAGGGGCGTCGCCTTGAGACCGACGTGATGGATGCCGGTATTGCTGTTGAACGGGCCGGCATAGTTGGAGGCGACTTCACCCTGGAACCAGGTGCCGTAGCCGGTGCTGAGCCCGGTGAACAGCGGGTCCCATTTTTGCGAGTAGCGGGTGTAGCGGTAGGTCACTTTTGGCGACCAACCGACATCGGCAAAGGTGTAGCCGGCCTCGGCGTACCAGGCTTTTTCCGGCCCCGCGTCCTTGTCTTGCCAGGCGTATTCGAAGGCGAAGCTGGCGTTGTCGATACCGGCGCTGCCTTCGCCGCGCACGCTGTAAGTGTCCAGGCCCTCGCGCTGTTTCTGGAAGTCGCTGGCCCACTGGTCGGTGACGTTCATGCCGTGGACCCAGGTAAGCCCCAGCGTGCCGGCGGCGGCCGTGTAGTCGAGGGTGCCCGCCGCCAGTTCGGTTTCGGCCTGGGCGCGGTTGTCCGACTTGAGCCACAGTACCGAGCCGTGCAGGCCCTCTTGCCCGCCCAGGCGCAGCACCGCCGTGCGGTCGAACGCGTGGCGTGCCGCCAGGTAATAGGCGCCGCCACGGTTCAGCGCGCCGTCAGCCGGGCCCTTGCCCAGGTTGGGGCCGTCGTCGTTGATCAGGAAACCCCGGCCGATCTTCACCACCTGGCGCCCGACGGAAAAATCCACACCGTCCTTGCCCAGCGCCGGGAACAGGTCGGCCGAGCGCCATCCCAGGTAGGCGTCTTCGATTTTGGTGGTGCGTTCGCTGCCATCGGTGTTGCCCGCCGCATCGCCGTCGCCCCAGGTGCCGGAGCTGACCCAATTGAGCGCGCCATACGCGGTGCCGTGCCCGGCCAGGCCCTGGTCGCCGCTCACCCCGTACTTGATGAAACCCTCGCGCCAGGTCGAGCCGCCCGCTGTACCGTCGTAGTTGTGACGGCTGTTGAACAGGCCGTAGACCGCCAGGAAGTCCGCATTCAGGTGGGTGTCCTCGTCGGCGTACAGCTCATAGGCCTGGGCCGGTGAATGGCCGATCAACAGCGCGATACCCAGGCCGACGGCCAAGGATTGCGTGCGTATTTTCAAGGTGTGCTCCATTGTTATAGTCCCCAGCTTGGTTAAGTCGAGGGCGCATTAAGATGACCCCAGGCGGAGGAAGTCTTTCACCTGCGTGCCACGCAATTGATCCTGCCCGCCAAGCCGTATGCCTTGGCAGGCAGCAACAAAAGCCACGGCAGACATGGGCAAGACGCTCGGTGCTCGGGAAGTGCACAGTGATTTTGCGCACGATGCCGTTTCGATCAGGGACTGGCTGGGGAGGGCTTTATCGCCGGCTCCTTGAACGGCTCGATGCATCCACTCAGAAATCCGCTTTCGAGGATCCGCACCATGTCGATCAATGACCGGCTCACACAGCATTTGAAACGCGGCAGCGTCGGGTTTCCGACCGCGCTGGCCAGCACCATTGGCCTGATCATGGCCAGCCCGGTGATTCTCACCGCGACCATGGGCTTCGGTATCGGCGGCAGCGCCTTCGCGGTGGCCATGCTGATTGCGGTGGTAATGATGCTCGCCCAGGCGACCACCTTCGCCGAGGCCGCCTCGATCCTGCCGACCACCGGCTCGGTCTACGACTACATCAATTGCGGCATGGGCCGTTTCTTTGCGATCACCGGCACCCTGTCGGCGTACCTGATCGTGCACGTGTTCGCCGGCACGGCCGAGACGATTCTGTCCGGGGTCATGGCCCTGGTGAACTTCGAGCACCTCAACACCCTGGCGGAGTCCGCCGGTGGCTCCTGGTTGCTGGGGGTGGGGTTTGTCGTGGTGTTCGGCATTCTCAATGCCTTTGGCGTCAGCGCCTTCGGCAGGGCCGAGATCATCCTGACTTTCGGCATGTGGACCACCCTGATGGTGTTCGGCGTGCTCGGCCTGATCGCCGCACCGGCGGTGCAGCTGGAGGGCTGGTTCGGCGTATCGCTGGTGGGTACCGACCTGGTCACCATTCTGTCGCTGGTGGGCATGGCCATGTTCATGTTCGTCGGTTGCGAGTTCGTCACGCCGCTGGCCCCGGACCTGCGCAATTCGGCCAAGGTCATGCCCAAGGCCATGATTTTCGGCTTGTTGAGCGTGGCGACCTGCATGTTCATCTATGGCGCGGCGATGAAGCGCCAGGTGGAAAACGTGGTGCTGGATGCCGCCACCGGCGTGCACCTGCTCGACACGCCCATGGCGATCCCACGCTTTGCCCAGCAGGTCATGGGCGATATTGGCCCGTTGTGGCTGGGGATCGGTTTCCTGTTCGCCGGTGCCGCCACCATCAACACGTTGATGGCGGGCGTGCCGAGGATTCTCTACGGCATGGCGGTGGACGGCGCGTTGCCCAAGGTCTTCACTTATTTGCACCCGCGCTTCAAGACGCCGCTGCTGTGCATCCTGGTGGCGATGCTGATTCCGTGCCTGTATGCCCTGTGGTTGGGCGGCAACACTGACAACATCATGCACTTGGTGCTGGCGGCGGTGTGTGCGTGGAGTTTCTCTTACCTGCTGGTGACGCTGTCGGTGGTCATCCTGCGCATTCGTCGTCCGGACCTGCCACGGGCCTATCGTTCGCCGTTCTTCCCGTTGCCACAGATCCTTTCCAGCGTCGGCATCTTGCTGGGCATGTGGTTCATTACCCCGCCGGGCATGAACCCTGCGGACATTTATGTGCCGTTCGGGGTGATGCTCGGGATCACAGCTTCATACGCGCTGTTCTGGACACTGGTGGTACAGAAGGTCAATCCATTCAAGCCGGCTTCGGTAGAAGAAGTGCTGGCCAAGGAGTTTTCCCATGAGCCTGGCAACCCTCACAACCCTTATCTCGAGCAGGCTGCAAAAGCTGTCTGAGCTGTTCAGCGCCCAACGGGCCCCGTCCGGTTACCGGCCTGGGGTCACGCTTGAGTACGTGCGGCGCAACCTCGGGCTGGCGAGTTTCACCTCGACGGGGCCTGCTCAGGCAAGGTTTTGCCTGGACGACATCGGCCTTCAGGTGGATGTGGCCGAGCGCACCGAAGCGCAATTGCTGATGCACCTGGTGATGACCGAATTCAGGTTCACGGTGCCTGCCTCAGAGCAGGGCAGCGCGCGTTTTGAACTGCACCACAGCGGGTCGATCCGGCGCACGGGGCTGGCCTGTCGGCAACGGGCGGGAGCGCCGGATTTGCTGGCCAGGCTCCAGGCGGCCTTGAACGATGACCCCGACCTGCATCAAGCGTTGATGGGGCTGGACTTCAAGCGCCTGCACCTCGATTTGAGCGGGCAGCAATGGCACGTACGGCTTGAACACATGGGCGGCAGCGAGGTGGTCAACCGCATGCCGGCGCTCCGGCGCTACATCCCCTTGAGCGGCGCGCAACGTGCTGGGCTGTTGACGGTGCTGGCGGGTTTGCAGCGGGTATTGGGCGCGCGCTGAGTCGAGGAATTGGCATCATTAGTGCTTCTACAGTCGGTATCACGGACTTGTTGCGCCTATATAGATAACATGTTAACTATTGGCCGACAAAAACAAGAAACCATTGTGGAGATGCCATGAGCACCTATCAGTCTGCGCACTATGGGTTGGAAACCTGGACTCGGGATCTGCGAGCGGCCTGCGGCCATTTCGACACGGAACTGGCCTTCAACCGCTCACTGTTCATCGGTGAGGTGTCCAAGCACTCCCGGGGCGGCCTGTCACTGGCCAACCTGCGCACCAACGCCGGCCTGATCAAACGCGAGCGGCCCAATGCCGATCACGATATGGACCAGCATTGCTTCCTGGTCAGCCAGCGCAGTGGCTATTGCCAGATCACCCAGAACGGCCAGGTCATTCAATTGGCCCCCGGCGATATGCTGCTGATGGACTCCACGGGTTCGATCGAGATCAGCCCCTTTGGTCTTATCGAACATGCCTCGCTGTCACTCTCGCGCAATGAAGTGTGCAAGCAGCTGGGCAGCGCCTCTAAGACCTTCGGCAAGATCTCTTCGAGCAAGGCCTGCGGGCGCATGCTCCACGTGTTGATGGACCAGCTGTGCCGCGAGGGCCTGGAGGGTCAGGATTCGATTGAAGAGGCCGAGGCGCTGCAAGCGGCGTTTGTTTCCCTGCTCGGTTCAGCCTTTGAACTGCATGACGCTCCAGGCGACAGCGCCACATCCTTGCACGGCAGTAACCTGCGCAGTTATGTGCAGAAAGTCATCGACGAGTCCCTGACCCAACCCGGCCTGAGCCCGGTGGGCCTGGCCAGCCGCCTGAACATCTCGGTGCGGCATTTGTACCGCTTGTTTGAAGAGCAGGACGACAGCGTCTGCCGCTACATCCAGCGTGCGCGGCTCAAACGCAGCGCGGACGATCTGACCAACCCGTTTCTCAAGAGCGAGTCGATCACCTCGATTGCCTACAAGTGGGGCTTCACCGATTCCGCGCACTTCAGCCGCTCGTTCAAGAAGCAATTCGAACTGTCGCCCAAGGATTTTCGTTCCACTCATCTGCAGCAAGCGGTCGGTGCGGCGTAGGGTATCGATGGATCAATGAAACCGCTCACCCTGTCGGCCCATAACATTTGCGCAGTCGCGGTTGAACACTTTGCCGCTTATGGCTACGACGCTTCATCGCTGAACGAAATCGCGGTCGGGGCGGGCATGCGCAAGGCCTCGCTGTACGCGCACTTTGTCAGCAAGGACGCGCTGTTTCAGACGGTCTTCGAGATTGCCCTGGCCCATGAACACCAGTACATCGCGCAGTGCTTCAAGGAAGAGGCCGGGCACCCCGGCGTGCCTGGGCAATTGCACCTTGAGCGGTTGCGCGGGCGCTATGCAGGGTCGGCGCACCTGCGCTTCCTGTTGCGCACGGCCTACTTTCCGCCGGCGGATATTCGCAGCGTGATTACGACAGGATTTGAGGGCTACCTGGCGAGCATTCGCGAGGATTTCCAGCGTGCCGCGCAAGGGCGGTACCGGATGGTACGACCCGAGGCGCTCGAGGTGTTTTGTGACGCTTACCTGGGTATCGTCGACAGCCTGCATGTGGAGCTGATCTATTCGACGCCCCAGGGTTATGTCAAACGGCTTGCGGCGTTGTCGCGGGTGTTCAGTGATTCACTGTCGCTGCTTGAAGGGGCGAGCGCTATTCAACGGATACACCGCCCCTCCCAGATTTGATCCGGTTTACATCCCGACAGAGGTCATTTCACCTCAGGCAACGTCGAGCCGCCGTCCACCACGATGGTCTGCCCGGTGATGTAGGTCGCCAGGTCGGAGGCCAGGAACAGCATGGCCCCGGCAATATCCTGAGCGGCACCGAGGCGTCCCAGGGGCACGCGGCTGGCGATGTCGGCATTGACCTGGCTGTCGCCCAGGTTATCCATGGCCGGCGTGGCAATCATCCCTGGCTCGACGCCGTTGACGCGCACCTGGTAAGTCGCCAGCTCCAGCGCGGCATTGCGGATAAAACCGTTGACCCCGGCCTTGGACGCCGCGTAGTGGCTGAGCCCCGCATAGGCGACCCGTGGCCCGGTGACCGATGAGGTGACCAGCACGCAGCCACCGCCCTGGCGTTGAAACATCGGCAGGGCGGCCTGGGTCAGCCAGAACAGGGCTGAGAGATTCACCGCCAGCGTGCGTTCAAGCATGGCCGGAGTGATCTGCGCGAACGCTGTCAACGGAAAGTAGCCGGCGTTGTGCACCAGGATATCCAGGCGACCCCAGGCCAGCTCTATGCCCTTGATCCCTTCGAACACCGCCGTCGCCTCGGCCAGGTCCAGCGCGATGGCCTCGACCTGGCAGCCGCGCGCACTCAAGCCCTCGGCCAATGCCTGGGCTTGTGCCAGGCGCAGGTCGGCGATCATGACGCGGGCGCCACGCCAGGCGAACGCCTCGACGATGGCCTGGCCGATACCCTGGGCGCCGCCGGTGACCAGCACGGTCTTGCCGCTGAAATCCAAGTCTTCAGGCATGTGCACGCTCCATATGGACGTAAGCCAGCGTGGGCACATCGACAATGCTCGAACCGCCATCGGCGACCACGCTGGCGCCGGTGATGATCGCGGCATCCGGGCTGGCCAGGAAGCGGCATACCTTGGCGATTTCCTCGGCGCTGGCGGGGCGCCGCAACGGCACGTCGGCGCATACGCGGGCATAGGCTTGCGGCAGGGTGTCGCCGTGGAAGCTCATCAGCGGCTGCATTTCCTCGTCGGCCATGGGCGTGGTAACCCAGCCGGGACACACCGCGTTCACCCGCACACCGCGTGGGCCGTAATCCCGCGCCAGGGAGCGATTGAGCCCGAGCAGCGCATGCTTGGCGGTGGTGTAGCCGCATACTTCGGGTCCGGCGGCCAGCGAGGCGATGGAACCGAGCAGCACGATATTGCCGGCGCTTTCGATCAGCAGCGGCAGGCAGGCGCGAGCGCTGTAGAACGCGCTGTCCAGGTTGCTGCGCAAGGCCGCCTCCCAGGTGTGTGGGCTGGTCTGGGTGGCGCTGCCCACGCCATGCCCGCCGGCGCAGGCCAGCAGCACATCGAGGCGGCCGTAGCGCTCACCGATCTGCGCAACGAAACCCTCCCAGGTGGCCGGGCAGGCCGCATCGCCGACCAGCACCAGGCCGCCGGTGTCCTGTGCAACTTGTTCCAGCGGCTCGCGGCGACGGCCGATGAGCACCAGGTTGGCGCCTTCGGCGGCGTATAAGCGCGCGCAGGCGGCCCCGATGCCCGTGCCGGCACCGGTGATGACAACGGTGCGTGGATCAGGCATCGGGATACTCCGTGCGGTTGAGCACTTGGCAGTAGGAGCTGACCGGAAAGTTCGACAGCTCATCGAACGACGCGCCGGCATAGCCGAAGATCTTGCCGTCGCTGCGGTGCTGTTGCAGGTCGATCAGCACCAGGCCGAGGGTCGGGATGATTTTTTCGCGCCAGACGAACAGGTACAGCTGATCGGCGATCTTGTAGTAGTGGCAGCGGTCGGTATCGCACAGGCCTTGCTCCACGCCCTTGAGGCATTGCCAGGCATAGAACTGATCGTTCAGGTAGATGTGCTCGTAGACTTCGCTGGGGCTGTAGCGATACAGGTTGCGCAGGCCGGTCAGTTCCTGGGTGGGCGCGTGGGGGCATTGGCCCGGCTGCCAGGGTTGATCCAGGCTGCCGTGCAGGAAGTCCACGTCCACCGAGGTCAGGGCCTTGCCGGCCAGGGCGCGGCTGTAGAGGCCTTGCTCGGTTTGTTCGCGGTCCGGCATGCGCCCGATCACGGCGGTGAACGACGACGTGGTGGTGTCCAGCACCAGGCTGATGGACCAAGCCTGGCCGGCTTCATGCTTGATGAAGTCGACCAGGTACAGGCCCGGGCGGACCGAGGTGGCGCGGTAGGCGGCCGAACCGCTGGAGTGACCATCGGCGGCGTGCCAGTGCAACTGCTCGGTGTCGAAGCGATGCTCGATCTGCCAGCCGTTGGCGAAGTGCAGGGTGAAGGCCTTGCCGTTGAGGTCGGCAAGGTTGGGCAGGATAAACGCGTCGGGGGCAAACCCGTCGGCGAGGGCGCCTACGGTGATCCAGTCGGATGAAGTGGTCATTGCATGGCTCCGGTTGAGGGAATGGACACCCCGGATCATGCGGTTGGCAACCTGGCGCGCCTATCAACCAAAGGGTTGAGGCGGCTTACAGAAACAGCGCGGCGACCAGTTCGGTACGGCTGCTGACACCCATCTTGCGGAACAGGTGGATCAGGTGGGTCTTGATGGTCGGCAGGCCGACATCCAGCTCCAGGGCCAGTTGCTTGTTGCTCGCGCCCTGGCGTAATAACCAGGCAATCTCGCGCTCTTTGGGCGTGAGCCCGGCCAATGCATCGTCGCAGGGCTGCATATTGGCCACGGCCATTTGCAGCAACGCCTGCAAGGCATTGAGCTGAGCCAGTTGGTCGGGGGTAAACACCCCTTGCTCCGCCGTGCGCAGCAAGGAGATGGCCGCCTGGGGCTGGTCGGCGCGATGGGCGACGATCTCCACCACATCGACCACACCATAGCGTTGCAGGAAGTCTTGATAGCGGCGGCTGTCACGCAGGGGCTGGCGGGCCATGGCGAACCCCAGCGGCACCACCGCCAGCCCGCTGGACAGGCAATTGCGCGGTTGCAACGGGTCGAATTGGCGGTAGTTGTCGAGGTAGTCGCGGTGCATCTCACCGCTCATGCCTTGCAGCCTGAAATCACGGGCCTGCAACTGGCGGTCGACACAATAGAACGCTGCCTGGCTGGCGGGCACCAGTTGAGTGAAAGCCTGCAGGCAATGGCCGGCGACTTCCTGAGCGGGGATGGCGTGCATGGTCAGTCACCTGCGCCGGAACAAACGCTGCCGGCCGAAGCCGGCAGAGGGGAGCGATCAGACTACCGCGAAATAGTGCTTCACAAAACTCTCGCTCACCACTTCCCACAGCACCGGTGTGCCCTGGGTCACGAACCAGCTGTCGCCGGCTTTGTAGCGGGTACTCTGGCCAGTACTTTCGTCGGTCAGCACCACTTCGCCGGTGACCACCGTGGCTTGTTCGGCGAACGGGTAGACCATGCGGAACTTGCCTTGGGTGGTGCCGAAATAGGCGCTGCTGACGGCGTCGGTCGGGGCGCCGAAGGTCATTTTGCCAAAGGCTTTGACTTCACCTTCGAGGATCTCGGAGCCGAGGTCGGCAACGGTGCCCCAGGCATCGAGGTCGGATAATTGGATGTCTTTCTTCAGGGTGGTAACGGGCATGGCAGTTCTCCTGTGAATGAAACAGTGGGGCTCAACGGCGACCGTTGAAGTAGCCCGAAAGTTGGTGAAGGCTTTTGCCGGCCGTGAGCAGCAGCGGGCGGATATGGTCCTTGCCCAGGATCTGCGCATGCTTGACCGCGCTGATCAGGTCGTAGCGCGACGAGCCTTCGCTCATGCCTTCGGCCAGGACCTTGCAGATGATGTGGCTGGGCGTGACCCCGAAGCCGGCGTAGCCCTGCACATAAAAGGCATTCGGACGCCCGCTGAGCGTGCCGATCTGCGGGAACAGGTTAGCCCCGGTCGCCATCGGCCCGCCCCACGCCAGGTCGATCTTCACGTCCTTGAGGTAGGGGAAAATCTTCAGCATCAGGTTGCGGTTCCAGGCCTTGAGGTCCAGCGGGATGTGTTCGACAAAAGGCGTGGCGGCACCGAACAGCAAGCGGTTTTCGTTGGTGACCCGGTAGTAGTCGATCACCGGGCGGATATCGCTGTAGGCGCCGCGTATCGGGCTGATGCGGTTGATCAGCTCGTCGGATAGGGGTTCGGTCATCAACTGGAAGGCGTAGGTATTGACCGTGGTCTTGTGCAGTTCCGGTTCCAGCTTGTTGAGAAAGCTGTCGCAGGCCCACAGCAACTTGGAGGCCTTGACCGAGCCTCGGCCGGTGCGCACGGTAATGCGTTCGCCATAACTGACTTCCAGGGCCGGGCTGTGCTCAAAGATGCGCACACCGTGGCCGGCCAGGGCCTTGGCTTCGCCCAGCAGCAGGTTCAGCGAGTGCACGTGCCCGCCGCCCATGTGCAGCAGCGCGCTGGTATAGGCGTCGGAACCGATGATCTGCTTGACCTCGGAGCCGGCCATAAAGCGGATTTCGTCCTTGGTGTTGATCGACTTGAAGTCCTTCTCCCAGGCGCGCAGGGTTTTTTCCTGGCGGGCGTTGAAGCCCATGTAGCCGTAGCCGTGGCAGAAGTCGGCGTCGATCGCGTACTTGGCGATGCGATCCTTGATGATGCCGGCGCCCAGCTCGCTGATTTCAAAGATCTGGCGCAGGCCTTCGTCGCCGACCTGGTTCTTGATTTTCTCCAGGTCATGGCCGATCCCCGCCATGATCTGCCCACCATTGCGACCCGTGCCGCCGAAACCCAGGTAGCGCGCTTCGAGCACCACAATGTTGGTGATGCCTTTTTCGGCCAGTTCCAGTGCGGTGTTGATGCCGGAGAAACCGCCGCCAATCACCACCACATCGGCTTCCACGTCCTGTTCGAGGGTGGGGAAGCTGAGGTTGTATTTCTTGGTTGCCGAGTAGTAGGTCGGCGTTTCGATATTGATCATGGCGCAGCCTGGAAAAGTGAAGGGAAACTCACTGCAGAGCCGACACGAAGCTCTGTGCCTGTTGGGGTGTATTAGGTGCCTTCCGCGCGGTAGGTGTCTTGATTCTGTGTGCCGCCGCTCTTGACCGTGGCTGCCAATCATCAACCTTGAATCCGGCCGCGCGGTAAAGCCGCACACGGGTAACAATCGCCAATGCTAGAATGTTGTTAATCTGTTAACCAATTGCGACGCCGCCATCCATGTCCAAACCGCGCCAATCCCTGACCCTCACTTTGCTCCATGCGCGTGAAGCCGCCATGGGGTTTTTTCGCCCTTCGCTCAATCAACACGGACTGACCGAGCAGCAATGGCGGGTCATTCGGATCCTCAGCCAGCATGAGGAGCTTGAGATCAATCGCCTGGCCGAGCTGGCGTGCATCCTCAAGCCGAGCATGACCGGAGTGCTGGTGCGCATGGAAGCGGCAGGCATGGTTGAGCGGCGCAAGGCGCAACAGGACCAACGCCGCGTGCTGGTGCGGCTGGCCGAGAAGGGCCAAGCCTGTTTCGACTCCATGAGCCAGAGCATGGAAGCCAATTACCAGCGCTTGCAGGCGGGGTTTGGCGAAGAGAAGTTGCAGACCTTGCTGACCTTGCTCAACGAACTGAAAACCCTCAAGCGCTAGTTAAGCTAGCCCCACAGCTGCCGAGCGCAAGCGAGGCTGCGTCAGTAGACGCCGCCGGCCGCGCTGGCAGGCGCCGGTGAATCCTTGAAGGCCGCCGCCAGGCTTTGCAGCCCGCGCATCAGCACCGTGGTGTCGACGCCCACCGCCACGAACGCCGCGCCCAGTTCGATGTAGCGCCGCGCCAGTGCCTGGTCGGCGCTGAGAATGCCGGCGGCTTTGCCGGCGTTGCGGATGCGCGCGATGGCGTCTTCGATGGCGGCCTGCACCTCGGGGTGGCCGGGGTTGCCGCGATGGCCCATCGACGCGCTCAGGTCCGCCGGCCCGATAAACACCCCGTCGACGCCTTCCACCGCCGCAATCGCCTCCAGGTTGGCCAGGCCCTCGCGGTTTTCGATCTGCACCAGCAGGCACATCTGCTCATCGGCGTGGTCGAGGTAACCGGCAATGCTGTTCCAGCGTGAAGCCCTGGCCAGCGCACTGCCGACGCCGCGCACGCCCTTGGGCGGATAGTGGATGGCGTTTACCAGCGTACGCGCCTGTTCTGCGCTCTCCACCATGGGCACCAGCAAGGTCTGTACGCCAATGTCGAGCACTTGCTTGATCAACGCGGTGTCGCCGATCACCGGGCGAATCACCGGCTGGCTGGGGTAGGGCGCCACGGCCTGGAGCTGGCCGAGCAGGCCGCGCAGGTCGTTGGGCGCATGTTCGCCGTCGATCAGCAGCCAATCGAAACCGGCGTTGGCGGCCAGTTCCGCGCAATAGGCATCGGCCAGGCCCAGCCACAGGCCGATCTGGGTTTCACCGCTGCGCAGGCGATGTTTGAAGGTGTTGACAGGCATGTCCATGAGCACTCTCCCGTTAAACGAATCGGCAGGCAATCGACCCCAGCATGTCGTAGTCGACATGGAAGGTATCGCCAGGGTTGGCCGCCACCGGGCGGGTGAAGGAGCCACCGAGGATGATTTGCCCGGGTTGCAGGGTGACGTCATAGGCGGCCAGTTTATTCGCGAGCCAGGCCACGCCCTTGGCCGGGTGATTGAGTACGGCGGCGGAGACGCCGGACTCTTCGATCACACCATTGCGGTAAAGCACCGCCGGCACCTTGCGCAAGTCGATCTCGGTGGGCCACACGGCCCGCCCGCCCATGACCACGCCGGCGTTGGCTGCGTTGTCGGAGATGGTGTCGAACACCTTGCGGGTCGCCTTGGTGTGCGGGTCGACCTGCTGGATGCGTGCATCGATGATCTCCAGTGCAGGGATCACCCATTCGGTGGCGTCGAGTACGTCGAACACCGTCACGTTCGGGCCTTTCAGCGGTTTGCCCAGGATAAATGCCAGCTCCACCTCAACGCGCGGCACGATAAAGCGCTCGAAGGGGATGTCGGTACCTTCATCGAAGAACATGTCGTCCAGCAGCGCACCGAAATCCGGCTCGGTGATGTTGGACGAGACCTGCATGGCCCGGGAGGTCAGGCCGATCTTGTGGCCGACCAGCTTGCGCCCGTCCCTGATTTTCTGTTCCACCCAGGCGCGCTGGATGGCGTAGGCGTCTTCGAGGGTGATCGCCGGGTGATCGAGGGAAAACTGACGCACCTGTTCGCGTGAACGTTCTGCCTGGTCGAGGCGCGCGGCGGCTTGCAAAATGAGCGATTGATCAAGCATGGCAAGAGTCTCTTATTGAAAGTTGACGATGGCCGCCCGGGTGCGCAGCACCAGGAGGCCGCCAAGAGCAATCAGCAGCGCCAGGACGTACAGGGCCAGGCTGGCGCTCTGGGTGGTGTCGCGCATCCAGCCGATCAGGTAGGGCGCGAAGAATGACGCGATGCTGCCGAACGAGCTGATCAGGGCGATCCCCGCGGCCTGGGTGTTATTGGAGAGGAACGCGGGAGGCAGTTGCCAGAACATCGGCAACGCCGCGCTGGCGCCCATGCCGGCGACGATCAGGCCGCCCAGCACCACGGCCGGGTTGGCGGGGGCGAGCCCGGCGATGGCAATGCCCACGGCCGACATCAGCAAGGGCACGCACAGGTGCCAGCGGCGTTCACGCTGGCGGTCGGACGAACGCCCGCAGCCGATCATGAAAAAACACCCGGCGAGGTACGGCACCGCACTCAGCAGGCCGACCTTGCCGTCGCTGCCGATGCCGGCGCCGTGGATCAGCGTCGGCATCCAGAACGCCAGGGTGTTGACCGCCAGCATCACCGCGAAGTACACCGCCACCAGCAGCCACACCTGTGGGTTGCTGAGAATGGCGGAAAACGAGGTGATGGATTTGCGGTGTTCTTCCCGGTGCAGTTGCTCGCGCAGGTGTTGCTTCTGCTCCGGCGCCAGCCACTTGACCGTCTCGAAGCTGTCCGGCAGGCACTTGAGCACCACCAGCCCGAGCAGAATCACGGGGGCGCCTTCGATGACGAACATCCATTGCCAGCCGCGCAGGCCGCCCAGGTCGTGGAAGTGTTCAAGGATGCCGCCGGACAGCGGGCCGCCGATCACCCCGGCCATCGGCACCGCGATGGCAAACAAGGCGGTGACTTGCGCGCGACGCCCGGCCGGGTACCAGCGGTTCAGAAACACCAGGATGCCCGGGAAGAAACCGGCCTCGGCCACCCCCAGCAAAAAGCGCAGCACATAGAAGCCCATGGCGCTGTCGATCAGGAACATGCAGGTCGACAGCACGCCCCACACCACCATCAGCGTGGCAATCCACCGCCTTGGGCCGACACGGTCCAGGGCCATGTTGCTGGGGACGCCGAAGAGCGCGTAGGCCACGAAGAACAGGCCGGCGCCGAAGCCATAGACCGTGTCGCTGAAGTTCAAATCTGCGCTCATCTGCATCTTGGCGAAGCCGATGTTGATGCGGTCGAGGTGGGCGAAGAGGTAGCAGACCAGCAACAGCGGCATCAGCCGCCAGGTAATGGTGCTGTGGGTACGGTCGCGTGCGACCTGGCCGAGGGGGGCGGCGGTATGGGCTGTGCTCATGGTCTTATACTTTTTGTCTGAGAGGCCGAGGGTGTGAACGGGCAGGGTGCTTTAGCCGACCTGCGCCTTGAGGAACGCATGCACGTTGTTCTGCTTGAAGTTGAGCTGCTCGTGCAGTTCGAGCATTTCAAACGACAAGGCCAGCAGGCGCTGGGCCTGAAGCGCGGCGAAGTGCTCGGTGATGACCTCGAACAGGCGCTCGGCGACGTGCTGCCGTGTCGCCAGGTCGCGGCCATGGCCGACCTTCAACGTCATGTGCACGAAGGCGTAGTCATGCTTGCCGTCGGCCATGCGCCAGGTGTCCAGGCGCACGCCACGACTGCGGATGCCGCCCAGGGGAAACACGCCGCTGGCGCCCAGGCTGGCGTGGACTTTTTCAAACAGGCCCGGCAGGTCGGCTTGCTGTTCGATGTTGTCGGTGTATTCAGCGATGAAGTGGGGCATGAACGGCTCCTTCAGGCTGCGCGGGGATGCCGCGCGGCCATGCGGTCAAACAGGGAAAATGGCGTTGATCTGCCCGGTGCCCGAGCTGCCGAAGGGTTCGGTGATGATCTCGGCCGGCTTGTCGTAGTCCGGCCCGCCGAGCAAACCGAGAAGCATGGCGGTGTCGTGCATCTTGCCTTCGCCAAAGCAATGCTCGGCGTAGTCCGGGAGCATGGCGCAGAACTCTTTCCAGCGGCCCTGGCGCCACAGTTCCACCACATGCAGGTCGACCTGTTTGTCGAATTCACGGGTCCAGTTATGGATATTGGCTTCGGCATTGCGGTCGTCGGAGAAACGGTGCGACAGCGACCCCGAGGCCAGCACCACGACTTTACGGTCGCTCTTCTCGATGGCCCGGCGCACGGCGGCGCCGAAGGTGAAGCTGTCTTGCAGGCGATGCCAGGCACACCAGGCGGCAATCGAAACGACGTTGAAGGTCTGCTCGTCCGGTACGCCCATGTGCATGTAGCGCATCGGCACCAGGGTGCCGTACTCCAGCTCCAGGCTCGGGATGTTGTGGGCCAGGGTGCGCACGTCGGCGGCGTTGGCCTCGGCGGCGATCAGCTCGCCCAGCTCCGGGCAGCCGGGGTATTCGTAGGCCATGTTCTTGATGAAGTGCGGCAGTTCGTTACTGGTGTAGATGCCCTTGAAGTGCTCGCCGCCGTTGACGTGATAGGCGCTGTTGACCAGCCAGTGCACGTCGAACACCACGGCGGTATCGGCGCCCAGCTCGCGGGCGCGCCGACCGATTTCCTTGTGCCCGGCAATCGCCGCTTCGCGGCAGCCGTGGTGCTTGCCAGGCAGCTCCGACAAATACATCGAGGGTACGTGGCAGATTTTCGCCGCCAGGACGACTTCGCCCATGATGATGCTCCTGAAATTGTTGTTGTTGTCGTCGGGGGACTGGTGTTGCTCAGACGCCCCAGCGTGGAATGTGATGGCTGCCCATCGAGATACACACGTTCTTGATCTCGGCGAACACTTCGAAGCTGTACTGGCCGCCTTCACGGCCGGTGCCGGAGCCCTTCACGCCGCCGAACGGTTGGCGCAGGTCGCGCACGTTCTGGCTGTTGATGAACACCATGCCCGCTTCGATGCCATAGGCCAGACGATGCGCCTTGCCGATGTCCTGGGTCCAGATGTAAGACGCCAGGCCGTATTCGGTATCGTTAGCCAGTTGCAAGGCTTCGGCTTCGTCCTTGAACGGAATCAGGCACACCACCGGACCGAAGATCTCTTCCTGGGCGATACGCATGGAGTTGTTCACGTCAGCGAACACCGTGGGCTGGATGAACTGGCCTTTGCTCAGATGCGCCGCCAGGTTGGCCGGGCGCTCCAGGCCACCGGCGAGGAGGGTGGCGCCTTCTTCCATACCGATCTTGATGTAGCCGGTGACCTTGTCGTAGTGGGCCTGGGTGATCATCGAGCCGACCTGGGTTTTCGGGTCCTGCGGGTCGCCGACGATCAAGCGCTTGGCGCGCGCGGCGAACTCGGCGACGAACTGCGGGTACACGCTTTCCTGGATAAAGATCCGGCTGCCGGCGGTGCAGCGCTCACCGTTCAACGAGAAGATGGTGAACAACGCAGCGTCGAGGGCGCGTTCCAGGTCGGCATCTTCGAAGATCAGCACCGGCGACTTGCCGCCCAGTTCCATGGAGTACTTTTTCAGCCCGGCGGTCTGCATGATTTTCTTGCCGGTGGCAGTGCCGCCAGTGAAGGAAATCGCGCGGACATCGGGGTGACGCACCAGGGCATCGCCGGCGGTGGCGCCGTAACCCTGGATGACATTGAGCACGCCTTTTGGAATTCCGGCTTCCACCGCCAGGCGCCCCAGTTCGTTGGCGGTCAGCGGCGACAGCTCGGACATTTTCAGCACCGCGGTATTGCCCAGGGCCAGGCACGGCGCGGTTTTCCAGGTGGCGGTCATGAACGGCACGTTCCACGGCGACACCAGCGCGCAGACACCCACCGGCTGATACAGGGTGTAGTTGAGCATCTGGTCATCGACCGGGTAGCTGTGGCCGTCCATACGCGTGCAGACTTCGGCGAAAAAATCGAAGTTGTGCGAGGCGCGAGGAATCAATACGTTTTTGGTCTGGTGAATCGGCAGGCCGGTGTCGAGGGTTTCCAGTTCGGCCAGGTGCGGCACGTTCTGTTCGATCAGTTCACCCAGCTTGCGCATCAAGCGCGCCCGTTCCTTGGCCGGGGTGCCGGCCCATTTCGGGAAGGCTTCCTTGGCCGCCGCCACGGCTTGCGCGACTTCCTCGGCGCCGCCGCTGGCGACTTCACCGATGGCTTCGCCGGTGGCCGGGTTGTAGTTGACGAACACGTCTTTGCTTTCGACCTCACGGCCGTTGATCCAATGTTTGATCATGCTGCTCAAGCCTCTTTACGGGCGCTGAAGAACGCCGCTTCGCTGACAATTCGGTTAACCAGGCGGCCTACGCCTTCGACTTCCACAATCACTTCATCGCCCGGCACGACGTCGGCCAGGCCTTCGGGAGTGCCGGTGGCGATCATGTCGCCGGGTTGCAGGGTCATGAAGCTGGACAGGTATTCGATCAGGTAGGGAATGTCGAAAATCATGTCCTGGGTGCTGCCTTCCTGGCGCAACTCGCCGTTGATCCAGGTGCGCAGTTTCAGGTTGCTCGGGTCCGGCACATCGGCCACATCGACGATCCATGGGCCGACGGGGGTGGTGGCGTCGCGGTTCTTCACGCGCAGGTTGGGCCGGTAGTAGTTTTCCAGGTAGTCGCGAATCGCGTAGTCGTTGCACACCGTGTAGCCCGCCAGGTAATCCAGGGCGTCTTCGCGCTTGACGTTGCGCGCCGGCTTGCCGATGACGGCCACCAGCTCGCACTCGTAGTGCATATAGGCGACGTTATCCGGGCGCCAGGTCACCTGGTTGTGGCCGGTGTAGGTGCCCACGGATTTGATAAACGCCAGGGGTTCGGTCGGCGGCTTGAACGCCAGTTCGGCGGCGTGGTCGGCGTAGTTCAGGCCCAGGGCGAACATGCTGCCGGTGGCCGGTGGCAGCCATTGCACCTGGTCTTCGGCCAGCAGGCGGCCGTCAGCCAGGCGCACGGCGTTTTCAGCTTCGACCTGTACCGAATGGACTTCACCTTCAAAGCGAATACGGGCGTGTTTCATGGGAGCTCCTCTGCCTTGATGTGGTTGACCAGGCGGCCGAGGCCGCTGATCTCGACCTCCACGGTGTCGCCGGGCTGTACATCCACCCGGCCTTCGGGCGTGCCGGTGATCAGCACATCGCCTGCGTGCAGGGTCATGAATTCGCTGATCTCGGCGATCAGCAATTGAATATTGCGCACGAAGTTGGCCGTGGTGTTGTGCTGGCGAACCTCGCCGTTGACGTACAGCGTGATCGCGAGATTGTGCGGGTTCGAGACCTGTGCGGTGGGGATCAGCTCGGGCCCGATGGCGCAGAACCCATCGCGGCATTTGGCTTTGACGGCGGGGCGGTAGTAGCTGTCTTCCGGCAGGCTGAACTCATTGACCAGGGTGTAGCCGGCCACGTAGTCGAGGGCTTCGGCCGCGCTGACGCGACTGGCGCTCTTGCCCATCACCACCCCTAATGCCGGCCCAGGTTGCAGGCGTTCGCCCTGGCCGGGATGCACCACCTCGGCGCCGTGCTGGTTGCGGGTGTTGGGCGTCTTGATGAACAGCACCGGCTTGACCGGCGGTTTCTGGTACGGCGGCTGTTCGAATTCGGCGAGGCGCTGCTTGAGCAACCCCTGGTAGTTCAGCGCGACACCGAAAAGGGTGCCGGTCGCGATGTCATGCAAGGCACGGCTCATGGGTTCTCCTGGCAGGGCCATGGCGGCCTTGCATTTAGTTAATGTGTTAACAGTTATAATTAAGATGTTAACTATCGTCAAGGGTGTAGACTGTCCACGGGGTGCTTGCAGGGTGAGCACCGCAGCATCAGGGCAATCACAATAAAAACGAGTAGCGTGCGATGAGCGACCGTCAACCCATCCCGAACATCAACATTGGCCAGGTGTACGACCAGCGCTACAGCGACGCCGAAGTCCATTACGACAAGCTGGCCAACCTGGCGGATTTCTTCGGGCGCAACATGCCCGTTCACCGGCATGACCGGTTCTTCCAGGTTCACTACGTAAAAAGCGGCACCGTGCGCGTGTACCTGGACGACCAGCAATACGTCGAGTCCGGGCCGATGTTCTTCCTCACGCCACCCACGGTGCCGCACTCGTTTGTGACCGAGGCCGACAGTGACGGGCATGTGCTGACGGTGCGTCAGCAACTGGTGTGGCAACTGATCGAAGCCGACGCCAGCCTGGCGCCGGCCGGTGTGCAATTGCCGGCCGCGTGTGTCGCACTGACGCAGTTGGCGCCGCAATACGCGGGCGATATCCGCCGCCTGGATTATCTGTTCGAGGAACTGCGCGAAGAGGTAAAAGCCCAGCGTTCCGGGCGCAGCGCAGCCCTGGACAGCCTGACGCGGTTGATCATGATCAGCCTGTTGCGGCTGTGTTCGAACTCGTTGAAAGCCACGCCCGCCCGTCACGAAGACTTGAAAATCTTCCACCGCTTCAACGAGCTGATCGAAGCGCACTACCAGCAACACTGGCCGTTGTCGCGCTATGCCCAGGGCATCGGCGTGACAGAGGCGCGGCTCAATGACGTGTGCCGGCGTATTGCTGACCTGCCGTCCAAGCGCCTGATCCTGGAGCGCCTGATGCAGGAAGCCAAGCGCCTGCTGCTGTTTACCGGCAGCTCGGCCAACGAGATCTGCTATCAGCTGGGGTTCAAGGACCCGGCCTATTTCAGTCGTTTTTTCCAGCGTTACGCCCAGCTCACTCCGGGGGAGTACCGCCAGCGCCAATCGGGATTGCGTTGAGCCAGGCATAAGGGAGGTCTTGTTGATCTTGTGCGGATCATCATGAGCATCGCCGCGGTGCAACAGAATGGCTTTTACGCCGAACCGATTGTACTTTTCACAGCCCCAGGCCGCTTGCAGCGGTTGGCCGGCGACACTAAGCTGCCGACTCGCCCATCCAATTGGTGCCGATATGGCCAACCCCAGACCTTCGCTGACCCTGACCCTGCTGCAAGCCCGTGAAGCCGCAATGGCGTTCTTCCGCCCGGCGCTGAACAAGCATGCACTGACCGAGCAACAGTGGCGGGTCATTCGGATCCTGCGCCAGCAGGGCGAACTCGAAAGCCATCAACTCGCCCAGCAGGCCTGCATCCTGAAACCGAGCATGACCGGAGTGTTGACGCGCCTGGAGCGCGACGGCCTGGTGCGCCGGCAGAAGTCCAGCCAGGATCAGCGCCGGGTGTTCGTGGGCCTCACCGAGCGCGGCCAGCAGTGTTTCGTCTCCATGAGCGAGGGCATGGAAAGCAACTACCAGAAAATCGAAGCGCAGTTTGGCGCGGAGAAAATGCAGCAGCTGCTGGACTTGCTCAATGAGCTGAAAAACATCAAGCCTTGAAGGTGAAAAAAATCATTAACAGGTGAACGTGTTTGCCCGAGGCTGGCATCGCGTGCGCACATCCTCACTATCCATTTTCGGCACACATGCACGCGCTGCCCCGGGTTCGGAATGGAACTTGCGTGCGATACGACCTGTAAGCCTTGCAACTGAAAAAGGTTAGGTCAATGAACAATAATAATGTGCAGATGCCTGCGGCCTCGGTGGTGCTTCCACCGGCTTTACCCCTCCAGCGTTTCCTGACCAGCGACATCGACGAGCACGCTCGTAACATGGGCGGCTGGCAGGTTCGCTACGATCAGTTGTCACCCGGCTCCTTTGCCGGTGAGTTGCTGGAGTTCCGCTCGGACTGGATGCAACTGGTGCGCGACCGCTCTAATCAGGCCATGGTCAAGAGTGGTGTGGCCTGGAAAGGTGCGATCACCTTCAGCATTCCCTTGAGTGCCGACGGCCCGGTGTATTGCTCGGGGCATCCGATCCACGAGCCCAGCCTGTTGGTGGCCCACGGTGAAAACCTGCCCGAGCTGCACACTCCACAGCACCTGGACCTGCTCGGCGTGGCCATCGAAGAGCACGCCCTGGAACATGTGCTGGAGTGCCAGGGCATTCAGTTTCGAATTACCGATCTTCCCAGGTGTTACCGTTTGGGTGATTCATCCGTGCAACGTGACCTCGCGGCGTTGTTCGACGAGCTGGCGGGCTGTGATGCCGTGCTCGGGCATGACTCGATCCGCCGCGGCATCCGCGATGCGGTGATGCTGCATATGCTGGAGTTGATCGCCCCGGACCAGGCGCCACCCCTCAACCCCACGGCGCGCAAAAGGATGGTCGATCGCGCCCGCGAATATGCGTTGAGTCACCTCGACGAGCCGCTGTCGATCCTCGACCTGTGCAACCACATCGGCGCCAGCCGGCGCAAACTCCAGTACTGTTTTCAGGAGACCCTGGGCATCAACCCGGTGGCCTATCTGCGGGCACTGCGCCTCAATGCGGTGCGCCGCGAACTGCGAACCAGCACCCAAGCCCACGGCGTACAGGAAGTCGCAGCGCGCTGGGGCTTCTGGCATTTGAGCCGGTTCGCAAGCGATTACCGCACCATGTTCGGCGAAAGCCCTTCCCAGACCCTGCGTCGCACGCAACTCTGCTGAAAACGGATAACCGCCGCACTCTGCGCGTTACTAGGATGGCCCACACCACTTGATGGGAGGGGCATTCGATGATTCACCACAATAATGCAAGCGCCACACGCATGACGCTGTTCACCCTGGGGCTGCTGGGTTGCTGCGCCAGTGTCCAGGCCACCGAGAACGGTGCGCCGACCACCGCTGTCGGCGTTTACGATTTCGGCGCGGGGATGATGCCGCCGGCCACGCCGTTCGGGACCGTAGGGCTGCGCACGGCGTTTTACTCGGCCAATGTGCAGAAGGACCGTAACGGTCGCTCCGTCGACAACCACTTCTCACTGGATGTGTTGTCCATCGGCGTCGCCTACATGCGCATGACCGATCACACGGTGCTGGGCGCCAACTATGGTTTCGGCGTGGTGGTACCGTTCTTCAAGATGGACGCTTCCGTCAAGGTACCGACCCCGGCCGGCCCGCTGAGCCTGGAGGCCGATCCGTTTCGAATGGCCGACATGCAGTTTCTGCCGGTGATCCTGCAATGGAATCTGTCGCCGAACCTGTTTATCAACACGCAACTGCAGATCCAGGCGCCCACCGGTGACTACGACAAGAATCGTTTGATTTCCCCAGGGCTCAATCACTGGACGTTCTCGCCGATCGTCAACGCCACCTACATCACCGACAGTGGCTTCGAGGTTTCCTCAAGCTTTGAGGTGGACGTCAATACTCGCAACCCCGCGACCGACTACAAGAACGGTGTCGAATACCGCCACGAATTTGCCGTGGGCCAGCATGTAGGGCCGTGGACCCTGGGCCTGGGCGGTTACTACTACCGTCAGTTCAGCGATGACGACGCGCCGGGGCTGCAATCGGGCAACCGGGCGCGGGTGCTGGCTGTCGGGCCGGCCGTGAGTTACTTCAAGCCCGGTCTGCCGCCCATTTGGCTGCACGCCTACAAGGAAACCGATGCCCGCAACCGTGCCGAGGGTTACACCGTGGCACTGCGCATTTCTCAAAGTTTCTAAGGGGCTGGCCATGAACTCATCACATTCCGATTCCCCCTCGCCGCGGCAAGCCACCGGGCGCCGTGAAGGGCTGGTGCTGATGCTGGGCAGCAGCCTGACCATCATGGGCGCGGCCATGGTCGCGCCGATCCTGCCCAAGCTGGGCGCCGAGTTCGGTGCGCTGGAACCGCGCGCCGACCTGCTGGTGCCCTTGGCGGTCACCGGGCCGGCACTTGCGATTGCGCTGTGCGCGCCCCTGGCCGGCTGGTTGGCCGACCGGGTCGGGCGCAAGGCGTTGCTGGTGATCGCCACGCTGTTGTATGCCGTGCTCGGGGCCATCCCGGCGCTGCTGGATAACTTGCCCGCCATCGTCGGTGTACGCCTGCTGTTCGGCGCGGCGGAGGCGGCGGTGATGACCTGTTGCGCGACGCTGATTGCCGACTATTGGCACGGCGAGGAACGGCTGCGCTACATCAATCGGCAAGTGGTCACCATCGGTTTGGTCGGCTCGCTGTTCTATGTCGTGGGCGGCGCGTTGGGCGAACACTCCTGGCGCCTGCCATTCCTGCTGTACCTGCTGCCACTGCTGTTGGTGCCGATGATGATCAAGGTGCTGTGGGAACCCGCAGCCGCCCGCCAGCCCGTCGAGGTGGCTGAACAGGGCAGGGTGGCCGTGCTGCCGTTGGTGCTCGGTTATCTGCTGATCCTCAGTGGGATGGTGCTGAGTTTTATCGTGCCGATCCAGGCGCCGGTTTTACTCGTCAGCCTCGGCGTTACTTCAAGCACGATGATCGGGCTCTCGGCGGGAGGCAGTCTGCTGGCGACCCTGGGCGGTTCGTTAGCCTGGCCGCTGCTGCGCCGGCGCATCGGTATCCCCGGTTGCAATGCGCTGTTGCTGAGCCTGCTGGGCTTGGGGTTGTGGCTGCTGATGCGCGCACCGAGCTACAGCATGGTGCTGGTGGCCGTGCTGATCCATGGCCTGGGCGCCGGGCTGCTGGTGCCCAACGCGATGGCGCCGGTGATGAATGCCCTGAGCGCGAAAACCCGCGGGCGCGGCTTGGGTGGGTTCACGGCGTTTCTGTATTTCGGTCAATTTGTCAGCCCGCTGGTGGTGGCCGTGCTCAGCGTTTACTCGGGTGACGTGCGTCGTTCAATCCTGTGGCTGGCCTGCGCCAGTTTTGCCTCGGCCCTGGCCTGGGCACTGGCAGGCCTGCAAGCACGGCGCAAAGCGTTGACCCAGGCATTCGGATCAAGTCATTCGTAATCAAGAGGAGATAAGCATGGACATCCACAACCTGCTGGACAGCGAAGACGCCACCGGTTTGGCCGAATGGGTCAGGCGCGGTGAGGTGCAGCCCGGCGAGCTGCTGGAAGCGGTGATCGAGCGTATCGAACGGGTCGAACCGCAGCTGAATGCGGTGGCCGAGCGGCTTTACGATTCGGCCCGCCAGTCGGTACGCGCGTCGCGCCCCGGTCACGGTGTGTTTGCCGGGGTACCGACCTTGATCAAGGACCTGTTTTCGCCGGTCAACGGCGCGGCGATGACCAATGGCTCGCAGGCGTTGGGAGGCGCTCGCGCTGACGTTGAAGCCGAACACGTAAGCCGTATCCGCCGTGCCGGGTGCGTGATTGTCGGTACCAGCACCTCACCCGAATTCGGCACCTCGTATTCCACCGAGTCCAACCGCTTTGGCGCCACGCGTAACCCCTGGAATATCGGCCACAGTGCCGGCGGTTCCAGCGGCGGCGCGGCAGCCTTGGTGGCGGCGCGCGTCGTACCGTTTGCCCATGGCAACGATGGCGGCGGTTCCTTGCGTGTGCCGGCGTCCTGCTGTGGGGTGTTCGGCCTCAAGCCCAGCCGTGGGCTGTTGCCTTCCGGGCCGATGATCGGCGAGGGCTGGGCCGGCATGGGCAGCCCCCATGCGATTACCTTGTCGGTACGTGACAGCGCTGCGCTGCTGGATGCCACGGCCGGGATCGACCTGGGCGCACCTTATGCAGCGCCGCTGCAGGCGCAGCCCTATGTCACCGCGCTGCAGCAGGACCCTCGGCCGCTGCGGATCGCCCTGGTCGAGCAGCTCGGGCCTTGGCCGACCTCCGGCGAAAGTGTGCAAGCCGTACGCCAGGCCGCCAGGTTGTGCGAATCCCTGGGCCACCGCGTTGAACCGGTCAGCTTGCCGGTGGCGCTGCCGGCGTTTCTCGATCAGGTCTTCACCATCATCGGTGCAAGCACGCGTCACTATGTCGATGTGTTGGGGCAGATGCGCGGTTCCGCCGTGCAGCCCGAGGAGCTGGAAGCCCGCACCCGCATTATCTTGCGCTGCAAAGGGGCTGTCAGCGGTGCGCAGTACGCCGGTGCCGTGGAATGGATTCATGCCTTGGGCCGGCAGTTGGCGGTGTTCATGCAGGATTACGACCTGATCCTCACGCCGACCCTGGCCCGCGAGCCGGTGCCGATCGGGGAGCTGGACCTGCAAGACGACCGCTTGAGCCTGGAGGAACTGATCGAACGCTTCCACAGCTACTCGCCATTCACGGCGCTGTTCAATGCCAGCGGGCAACCGGCAATGTCGGTGCCGTTGCACTGGAGCGCTGCCGGCCTGCCGATGGGCGCCCACTTCGCCGCTCGCTTTGGCGAAGAAAGTACCCTGCTGGCCCTTGCGGGGCAACTGGAGCGGGCCCAGCCCTGGCGCGGCCGGGTTCCGCCGGTCAATGCCTGTCGGTTGTGAGCCTCTGAGCGCTTCTGCATCGGGCGGGTGGAACGACCTGCCTGATGCAAAACGCCTTCTGGTCACTCAGCCGCGAATCGCTGCCTTTTTATCCGGTACATATCACCGTCCGCATGGCTGAGCAGGGTGTCGGCATCCTCTCCGTCCTGGGGATAAACCGCCACGCCGATGCTGCAGGACGGCATCTTCATCCCACCAAACTCGGGCCCCAGCGGCTCGGCCATGGCCGCGAGTATCTGCACCACCCTGACAGAAATAGCCTCCCGCGACGGGATGTCGGTCAACAGCACCGTGAACTCATCACCGCCCATCCGCGCCACCAGGTCGCTGTCGAGTACGCAGCGTTCCAGGCGTCGGGCAATCGCACACAGCACGCGATCGCCCATGGCATGGCCATGCACATCGTTGATGCCCTTGAAGTCATTGATGTCCAGGAACAGCAATGCCAGGCCGCGGTTGTGGGACTGGGCACTGTGCAGGGCCTGGTCCAGCCGATCATTGAACAGTGAGCGGTTGGTCAGGCCCGTCAGCGGATCATGGTGGGCAAGGAAGCGCAGTTCTTCTTCGGCCTGGGTGAGCGCCGTCACGTCCCGTGCGACGCCGATGCGCGCGCCCACCTCTTTGGACCAGAAGGCCGCCCACAGGATGTGCACCACACTGCCATCCTTGCGTAGATAGCGGTTGCGAAAGTCGACATGGGAGTGGCCATTCATGACCCGCACAATCGAGGCTCGGGTGCGCGCCAGGTCTTCCGGGTGCATGTAGTGGGTGATCAGGGTGCCGACCAGTTCGTCGGCCCGGTAGCCGAGCAGGGCCTCGCAGCCATCGCTGACGAAGACAATCTGGCTGTCGCCGTCGACGACAAATACCGTATCCAGCATCAGGTGGATCAGTTTCGGGTACAGCGCTTGCAGGTCAACGGGCATGGGGTATCGGGCGTCCGGTTCATATCGGTCGATCATAGCCCGATCATGAGCAGGGGCGTCGAGCAATCCTGCACATTTTTAGTCCGCTCGGCAGCCGCTGAGAGCGGCTTGGCAGAGGCTTTTCGCTTAGGGGGTGGCGCTGGGAGCCACAGGGAGGGTTGTCGTACAACCGAATGCGCTATGATGCGCGTTCCTCCGCCAACCGAGATACCCGTTCTTGATGGACAACCCGAACGTCCAGCCCACCGTTCGCCGCCGGCACCGCAGCCTGGCCGAAGAACTGGTCACCGAGCTTTCCCGGCGCATCTGTTCCGGTGAGCTGCCGCGTGCCACCAAGCTGCCCACCGAATCCGAAGTGATGGCCGAACATGGGGTGAGCCGCACGGTGGTGCGCGAGGCCATTTCGCGCCTGCAGGCCTCGGGCCTGGTGGAAACCCGGCACGGCGTCGGCACCTTTGTGAAGGATATCCCGAGCCCCAGCGGGTTTCGCATCGACCCGGACAGCATCGTGACCTTGCAGGATGTGCTGGCCGTGCTGGAATTGCGCATCAGCCTGGAGGTGGAGGCTGCCGGCCTGGCGTGCGTGGGGCGGACCGACGAGCAATTGCAGGTGATGCGCGACTCGCTGGATGCGCTCAACTCACGGGCGGTGAGTGCCGACTACGCGGTGTCGGCAGACTTTCAGTTCCATCAGCAGATCGCGCTGGCCACGGGCAATCGCTATTTCACCGACATCATGTTGCACCTGGGGCTCAACATCCTGCCGCGTACACGCCTGCACTCCAAACGCCTGGCCAACGATAACAAGGAGCCCTTCCTGGAGCGCTTGAGTCGTGAGCATGAGGACATCTACAAAGCCATCCTGCGCCGTGACGCCGATGCGGCTCGGGCGGCGATGCGCCTGCACCTGTCCAACAGCCGCGAGCGCATGCGCCGGGCCTATGAAGCTGCCGCCGCCGAGTTGTCGAACGGCCCGGCCGCGGTGAACGCGCCGCCCTGAAGCCGGCTGCCCGGTTCATCGGCCGGCGCTGGCGATTGCTGCTCGACCTTGGCGCGAAACGCTTCCGAACTGTCCTTGGGCGCAAAGCCCAGGTGCTCGGTGTGCCGGGTGCTCCACCAGCGATCCCGATTGGCCGAGACGCCATACACCACACTGTGTCCCACATCCTTGGCCAGCAGGGCGCGCGCCACCAGATGGTCCAGGTCGGCGTAACTCAGCCAGGTCGACAGCATCCGCCGGTTGCGCGGCTCGGGGAACGACGAGCCGATGCGCAAGCTCACGGTTTCAATCCCATAGCGGTGAAAGTAGAACGCCGCCAGGTCTTCGCCGTAGGCCTTGGAGAGCGCGTAGTAGCCATCCGGACGGCGTGGTGAGTGCACGTCCAGTTCAACGTCCTGGGGATAGAAGCCGGTGACGTGGTTGGAGCTGGCAAACACAATCCGCTTGACCCCCTGCTGTCGCGCCGCCTCATAAATGTGGAATGTGCCGCGAATATTGGCGTCGAGAATCTCCTCGAATGGCCGCTCCACGGAAATCCCGCCCAGGTGAACGATGGCGTCGACGCCGGTGACCAACGCCGCAACGGCAGCCTTGTCGGCCAGGTTGCAGGTGATCACTTCGTCACGCTCACCACGGCTGGGGCCATGGGGCTGATGTCCGAAGCGCGGACGATGTCGGCATGGGCCTGCAAGGTGTTCCGCAGGATTTGCCCCAGGCCGCCGGCGGCGCCGGTGAGCAAGATGCGCGTGAAGGGTTTGGGGGGTGTGGTCATGGTCAGGTCTTCCATTGAACGCTGGATGCAGGTGGCTTGCCTGTCGAGCGATGCGCACTCGCCAGGCAAGTCGTGGGGGCTTTACATGAAGTTGTACTGGATGCCCAGGCGCCACCGCGCCTGGCGGTCTTCGGACGTGGCGTTGACCTTCACATCACCAATCTCCATGAACGGGGCCCATTCCTTGGTGAGCTTGTATTTGACGATCAGGTTCTGTTCGTAATCGCTTTTCTTGTTGTCGTAGCGGATGTAGTCAGTCTTGAAGTAGATGAACTGATATTCGTACGCCCACTTACTGGCCGGCGTGTAGCCGAGCCAGCCCTCGAAACGATGGGTGGTCTGGTCATCCTTGATGTGGTCGGGCAAGTCCTCGTCGACCTGGTCGCGGTCCAGCTTCTTGGCGTCCAGGCGATAGCGCGTGGCGGCGTAGAAGGCGTCGTTGATCTTGTAGTTGTACTTGAGGCCGAACTTGTAGGTGGTCGAGTCTTTCGAGCTGTCCATCTGGAACGCCGGGGTCAACGTCGATTGCGCGCTGAGTTTGTAGTTGTAGCTCACGGTGAACTCGTGCCCGTTGTTGACCATGTTGTCGTAGGCGACGTCTTCACGGTCGCCGGCGGTGCGGTATTTCATTTCCGCTTCAAATCCCAGGCCACTGTCCAGGCGGTAGTTGAGCTTGATTCGGTCAGCGTGGGCGCTGTCCTCCTCGGTGAACTGGTGGCGGTAGTTGATGCTGGCAGAGTCAGCGCTGACATACAGCGGCAGGCCGAGGGTCAGGGCAGTAACGAGCGTGCGTAGGGTGGTGTTCATACGGTCTTCTTTTTTGTTTTTGTTAGGGTCGTTTGACGGTTGCTACGGCAGTGGGTTGTTGCGTATGGCTCTCATCTAAGGTGCAGATATACGTTATCGTACGACAAGATGACTCGTCTACGGGTTATCGGTGGTTTTGAAACATCTTGAAATATATGTGCCCAGTGAATAGGGCTTTAAAGCAATCCAGGTTATTCCTTGGTTGTCTTTAAAAATAAGGGTTTTGTCGGGATTTACTGAAAATACATGCAGGAGAGGGGCGGGTTATTGGGTCTTTTCAAGTGTTGTACGATGACCTATGATCGGTCGCAACAGACGACACTCCCGTCACAAATCCAATAAGAAGGCTTACGACGTCCATGAGAATCACAGCAGTCAACGTCCAGGTGTTTTCCTACCCGACCCGCCGCGCAGTGGACAGTGCCGGCCATGCGCACCCCGGTGATGTCACCCAGGCGCAGATGGCTTTGCTGCGCATCCAGACCGAAGACGGCCAGGAGGGTTATGCCTTCGGCGCCCCTGAACTGATCCGCCCGTATGTACTGGATGGTTTCGTGCGCAAAGTGCTGGTGGGGCAGAACGCTTTCGATCGCGAAAAGATCTGGCACGACCTCGCGCACTGGCAGCGCGGCAGTGCCAGCCAGTTGACCGACCGCGCCCTGGCGCTGGTGGAGCAGGCCCTGTGGGATTGGGCCGGGCGCAAACTGGGTGTGCCGGTGCACAAGTTGATTGGCGGTTTCCGCGACAAGGTGCCGGCCTACGGCTCCACCATGTGTGGCGACGAACTGCCCGGAGGCCTGGCGACCCCGGAAGACTACGGGCGTTTTGCCGAGACCCTGGTGCAGCGCGGCTACAAGGCTATCAAGCTGCACACCTGGATGCCGCCGGTGTCCTTCGCCCCGAGCCCGCGCATCGACGTCCAGGCTTGTGCGGCGGTACGCGAAGCGGTTGGCCCGGACATCGCCCTGATGCTCGACGGTTATCACTGGTACAGCCGCACCGAAGCGCTGTACATCGGGCGTGAGCTGGAGAAGCTCGACTTCGCCTGGTTCGAAGAGCCGATGATGGAAGAGTCCGCCGAGTCCTATGCCTGGCTGGCGGGGCAATTGGACATTCCGGTGCTGGGCCCGGAAACCCTGTCCGGCAAACACCTGAGCCGCGCCAGTTGGGTCAAGCACGATGTGTGCGATATCTTGCGCGCCGGTGTGGCGGGCGTCGGCGGCATTGCGCCGTGCCTGAAGGTTGCGCACCTGGCTGAATCCTTCGGCATGGATTGCGAGATTCATGGCAACGGTGCGGCCAACCTTGCCGTGGTCGGCGCGATCAAGAACTGCACCTGGTATGAGCGTGGCCTGTTGCACCCGTACCTGGATTACGACGAAGTACCGGCCTACCTCAAGCGTCTGGTAGACCCGATGGACAGCGACGGTTTTGTGCACCTGTCCGACTTGCCGGGCCTGGGTGAAGACATCGATTTCAACTTCATCGAGACCAATACGCTTAAAAGCTTCTGACGTGTACAGGGTCAGCCCGGCATCCGTCGGGCTGATCAAGAGCCCTATAAATATAAAAAAGGCACTCTTGTTATGAGCATTTTCCCTTCGCTGTGGGCGCGGGTATTCGTCGCCGCCCTGGCCGTTACCGCTGTACCTGCAAGCTTTGCCAAAACGCCGGCTGATCAGTTGATTGTCGGCATGAGCATGATCAACCTGCTGTCCCTTGACCCGGCGGCGGCCACCGGCCTGGACGTGTCGGAGATCAACGCCAATCTCTATGACATGTTGCTGGTGCAGGACGTTGCCCAGCCGGATCGCCTGGTGCCGGCGCTGGCCGAGCGCTGGCAGGTCAGTGATGACCGCAAGACCCTGACCTTCAAGCTGCGCACCGGCGTGAAGTTCCAGTCCGGCAATGACCTGAGTGCCGAAGACGTTGCCTGGTCGTTGCAGCGCGTGCTCAAGCTCAACCTCGCACTGGCCTCCACCTGGAAGGCCTACGGCTTTACCGCCGAGAACGTCGAGCGCTACATGCGTGCCACGGATGCCTCGACCTTTGTGATCGAGCTGCCCCGGCCCACCGACCCGCTGCTGGTGCTCAACACCCTGGCGACCTCGCCGAGCGCCTTTGTCCTCGATCGCAAGAAAGTCCTCGAACACCAGAAGAACAACGACATGGGCGCCGCCTGGCTGGTGACTCACGCCGCCGGCAGCGGTGCGTTCGTGCTCAATGACTGGCGCGCCAACGACGTGATCCTGATGAGCCGTTTCGACGGGTACTGGGGCGGCCCGGCCAAGCTCAAGCGCATCGTCATGCGCAACATGACCGAGTCGCAGTCGTTGCGCCTGATGATCGAGCGCGGCGACCTGGACATCGCCAAAGGCATGTCTGCGCCGGACATCGAAGCCCTGCAGAAAAGCGCCAAGGTCCGCACCCAGACCTTGCAGCGCGGCACCCTGTACTACGTCGCCCTGAGTGTGAAGCAGCCGATGTTCGCCGACGCGCGCGTGCGCAAGGCCGTGCGTGCGCTGATCGATTACCAGGGCATCAACCAGACCGTCATGCCCCATTACGGCGTGATCAACCAACGGCCGCTGCCCCTGGGCCTGGCCGCGCGCCTGCCGGATCCCGGCTACACGCTCAACGTCGAGCAGGCCAAGGCCTGGCTGGCCGAGGCCGGTTACCCGAACGGTTTCAAGACCACCATTCGCGTGCTCGCCGAACCGCCGTTTATCAACATTGCCTCCAACCTGCAGTCGACCCTGGCCCAGGCCGGTATCGACGCCAGCATCATCACCGGCACGGGCAACCAGATCTACGGCGCAATGCGTGAGCGCAGCTTCGACATCATCGTCGGCCGCGGCGGTGGCGGGGCGGAACGGCATCCGCACTCCAGCCTGCGTACGCTGGTGTACAACCCGGATAACCGCGATGAGGCCAAGCTCACCAATTTCCAGGGCTGGCGCACATCCTTCTACAGCCCTGAGCTGAACCAGCTGATCGAGCGCGCGGAAGTCGAGCCTGACACAGGCAAGCAACTGGCCCAGTACCGCGACATTCAGGAGCAGGTCGACCGGCAGGTCGGGGCCATTTTGCCGGTCTCGCAAATGACCGACACCGTGGTGGTGTACGAAGACGTGGCCGACTTCCAGGGCCATACCGCCGCGACCACGCGCTACAAAGACGTCTACAAGAAGCGCTGACCGATTATCAGGAGCTCACTATGTTTGTTATGACTGCCTCTGTCATGGGCGCTCGCGCGTCCAACACGGCCCGGCGTGCGGGTACGGTGCTGGTGACCTTGCTCGGCCTGCTGGCCCTGACGTTCATCATCGGCCGGGTCATGCCGCTCGACCCCGTGCTGGCGGTCGTCGGGCCGGATGCCGACAGTTCCACCTACGATCAGGTGTACCGGTCGATGGGCCTGGACAAGCCGATCTGGACCCAATTCGGTCTTTACCTCAATGACCTGCTCCACGGTGACTTCGGCAATGCGCTGTTGACCGGCCACCCGGTACTGGACGACATCCTGCGGGTATTCCCCGCGACGATCGAACTGGCCACCCTGGCGATCCTGTTCGGCGTGCTGATCGGTTTGCCCCTGGGCGTCTGTGCCGCCAGCAACCAGGGGCGGCTCGGCGATCACGTGGCGCGGGTGATCACCTTGTTCGGCTACTCCACGCCGATTTTCTGGCTGGGCATGATGGGGTTGCTGGTGTTCTACGCCTGGCTCGGCTGGGCCGGTGGAGCGGGGCGCATCGACCTGGCCTATGACGGCATGGTGCCCGAGGTCACCGGCCTGCTGCTGATCGACTCGACCCTGGCACGTGACTGGGAGGCCTTTGCCAGCGCCCTGCGCCACATCGTGTTGCCGGCGCTGATCCTGGGTCTGAACTCGGTGGCGTATATCAGCCGCATGACCCGCAGCTTCATGCTCGAGCAGCTGTCCCAGGAGTACATCATCACCGCGCGGGTCAAGGGTCTTTCCCGTCGCCAGGTGGTGTGGGGGCATGCGTTTCGCAACATCCTCGTGCAGTTGCTGACGGTGGTTGCGCTGGCCTACGGCTCGTTGCTGGAGGGCGCGGTGCTGATCGAAACCGTGTTTGCCTGGCCGGGGTTCGGCCAGTACCTGACCAGCAGCCTGATGCTCGGCGACATGAACGCGGTGATGGGCTGCGTGTTGGTGATCGGCTTGATTTTCGTTGCGCTCAACCTGATCAGCGACGCCTTGTACAAGGTGTTCGACCCCCGTACCCGTTAACGCACTGCGCCGTACCGATAAAACTATAAAAAGAAGGAATTTTGCATGAAGACGGTATTTTCAACACTGCACCTTGGCCTGTTAACGGCGATGCTCGCCCTTGGGCCGATGACAACGGCCAGCGCCAAGACCCCCGCCGATCAATTGATCGTCGGCATGAGCATGGTCAACCTGTTCTCCATCGACCCGGCCAATGCGCCTGGCCTGGATGCCTCCGGCGTCAACGCCAACCTCTACGACACGCTGATCAAGCGCGACCGGGGCAACCCGGAAAAACACCTGCCGCAATTGGCCGAACGCTGGGACATCAGCGAAGACGGCAAGCAGGTGACCTTTCACCTGCGCCAGGATGTGAAATTCCATTCGGGCAACCCGCTGACCGCCGAGGACGTGGCGTGGTCGCTGTACCGGGTGATGAAGCTCAATTTCGGCCTGGCCACCACCTGGAAGGCCTACGGCTACAGCGTCGAGAATATCCAATCGCTGATCCGCGCCACGGACGCCCACACCCTGGTCATCGACCTGCCGCAGACCATGGACCCGCTGCTGCTGGTGGACTCCCTGGCGATCTCGCCGAGCGCTGTGGTAGTGGACCGCAAGACGGCCCTGGCCCATGAGAAAAACGGCGACCTCGGCGCCGGCTGGCTGGTGACCAACGAGGCCGGCAGTGGCCCCTTCGTGCTGACCAAGTGGAGCGCCAACGATTCGCTGCTGCTGACCCGTTTCGACGGCTACTGGGGCGGCGCGGCCAAGCTCAAGCGCGTGGTGGTGCGGCATATGACCGAATCCCAATCCTTGCGCCTGATGCTCGAACGCGGCGACCTCGACCTGGCCTACGGCATGGCGGCACCGGACATTCGCGCCATCGACGGCTCGGACAAGATCCAGGTGCAGTCATTGCCGCGCGGCACCATGTACTACGTGGCGATGAGCATGAAGCAACCCGAGTTTGCCAAGACTCAGGTGCGTGAAGCCGTGCGCAACCTGATCGACTACAAGGGTCTGGATGAACAGGTGATGCCGTATTACGGCAAGCTCAATCAGCAGCCGATGCAGTTGGGGCTGGAAGCGCGCTTGCCGGATCCGGGTTATCACATGGACGTGGCCAAGGCGAAAAAGCTGCTGGCCGAGGCGGGTTACCCCGACGGTTTCAACACCACCATTCGTACATTGTCGGAGCCGCCGTTCATTGACATCGCCGCGCGCCTGCAAGCGACCCTGGCCGAAGGCGGGATCAAGGCCAGCATCGTCACCGGCACCGGCAACCAGGTCTACGGCGCCATGCGCGCGCGCAATTTCGAGATCATCGTGGCTCGTGGCGCCGAGCGCTATCCCCATCCGTATTTCAGCCTGCGCACCTTCGCCTACAACCCCGACAACAGCGATGACGCCGGCTTGCCGAACTTCCAGGGCTGGCGCGCTTCATTCTTCAATCCGCAGCTCAACAGCCTGATCGACCAGGCGGGCGTGACGCGCGATTCGGCACAGCGGGTCAGCCTGTATCACCAGGCGCAGACGCTCTATGACCAGCAGGTGGGGCCGATCCTGATGATCTCGCAGATGACCGACACCGTGGTCAGCGCGGCCGACGTCAAGGGTTTCAGTGGTGACGATGCCGAGGCCACCCGCTACCTGGGTGTCTACAAGCAGCGTTGAGTGGGGCTGCGGCCCTTCAGAATTCACACAGAGAAGATGCTTATGAATGCCAATCTGTCTTCCATCGACACGGCGGCGAAGCGGCCGGTGGATCGCTCGCCGGGCTCCAGCTTCGATGCCTTCTGCAAGAGCGGCCTGCGGGTGCTGCGTCACCTGTTGCGCAACCCCATGACCCTGGCGGGCCTGCTGGTTGCGTTGCTATTGGTGGTGGTCGCGGCCTTTGCGCCATGGATCGCCACCCATGACCCGGTCGCGCAAAACCTTGCCACAGCCTTGCAGGCGCCGGGTTCGGCGCACTGGTTCGGCACCGACGAATACGGTCGGGATATTTTCAGTCGGCTGGTCTATGGCTCGCGGATCACGCTGTACATCATTGCCCTGGTAACCGTGATCGTCGGTCCCATCGGGCTGTTTATCGGCACCGTCTCGGGCTACTTCGGCGGGGCGGTCGACACCGTGTTCATGCGCCTGACCGATATCTTTATTTCCTTTCCCAGCCTGGTCCTGGCGCTGGCCTTTATCGCCGCCCTGGGCCCTGGCCTGGAGCATGCGGTGGTGGCGATTGCCCTGACCTCATGGCCACCGATTGCGCGGCTCGCGCGGGCTGAAACCCTGTCCCTGCGCAACGCCGACTTTGTCGTCGCCGTGGAACTGCAAGGCGCGTCGCCGGCGCGGATTATCCTGCGCCATATCGTGCCGATGTGCCTGTCCTCGGTGATCATCCGCCTGACCATGAACATGGCCGGGATCATCCTCACCGCCGCCGCGTTGGGCTTCCTCGGCCTGGGTGCCCAGGCGCCGTTGCCGGAGTGGGGTGCGATGATTTCCACCGGGCGCCGCTACATGCTCGAGTGCTGGTGGCTGGTGGCGGTTCCCGGGGCGGCGATCATGTTGGTCAGCCTGGCCTTCAACCTGTTGGGCGATGGCCTGCGGGACATCCTTGATCCGCGCAGCGAATAATCGGAGAACACCTTATGTCTGCCATCAAGCTGAATGTCGAAGGGCTGAATGTGCGCTTCGTCAGTGGCCAGAAAGAAACCCACGCCGTGCGCGATGTGTCCTTTACCTTGGGTCGGGAGAAACTGGCGATTGTCGGTGAGTCCGGCTCAGGCAAGTCCACCGTCGGGCGCAGCCTGCTCAAGCTGCATCCGCCCAGCGCCAGAATCACCGCCAAGGCCATGGCGTTTGGCGAGGTCGACCTGCTCTCGGCCAGTGAAAAGGCGATGCAGAAGATTCGCGGCCAGCGCATCTCGATGATCATGCAAGACCCCAAGTACTCGCTGAACCCGGTGGTCAAGGTGGGCGACCAGATTGCCGAAGCCTACCTGGCCCACCACAAGGCCAGTCGCAGTGATGCGCGCGAGCGAGTCATGCAGATGCTCGAGCAGGTGCATATCCGCGATCCGAAGCGGGTCTACAACCTGTACCCCCACGAGGTGTCCGGCGGTATGGGCCAGCGCATCATGATCGCGATGATGGTGATCACCCGCCCGGAAGTGATCATTGCCGATGAGCCTACGTCGGCGCTGGATGTCTCGGTGCGCCAGCAAGTGCTCAACGTGCTGGAAGAACTGGTCGACCAGCAGCAGATGGGGCTGATTTTTGTCAGTCACGACCTCAACCTGGTGCGCAACTACTGTGACCGCGTGCTGGTGATGTACGCCGGGCGCGTGGTCGAATCCCTGGCTGCCTGCGACCTGCAATACGCCGAGCATCCCTACACCCGTGGCCTGCTGGCCGCGCTGCCGAGCATGGATAACCGTCGCGTGCACCTGCCGGTGCTCAAGCGCGATCCACTCTGGCTGACTCAATAAGGAACCTGACCATGCCCATGATCCAAGCGCACGCCTTGAACCTGAGTTTCGGCACCGGCGCTGCCATCAACCAGGTGCTGCACGATGTGAGCCTGAGTGTCGCCGACGGCGAATCGTTCGGCCTGGTGGGGGAGTCCGGCTCGGGCAAGACCACCGTGCTGCGCTGCCTGGCCGGGCAATACCGGCATTGGAATGGCGAGCTGAGCATCGCCGGCGCGCCGTTGCAGCACAAGATTCCCAAGGAGCACTTTCGCAAAGTGCAGATGGTCTTCCAGGACCCCTACGGCTCCCTGCACCCCAGGCACACCATCGACACCGCCCTGCGCGAACCGCTGATTATTCACGGGGTAGGGGACAAGGACGACCGGATCAAGGAGATCCTGCTCAAGGTCGGCCTCAACGACAGCTTCCGCTTTCGCTATCCCCATCAGTTGTCCGGTGGGCAGCGCCAACGGGTGGCGATTGCGCGCGCGTTGATCCTTGAGCCCCGCGTGCTGTTGCTGGATGAACCGACCTCGGCCCTGGATGTGTCGGTCCAGGCCGAGATCCTCAACTTGCTGGCGGACCTGCGCCAGCGCGAGAAACTCACCTATCTGCTGGTCACCCATGACCTGGGGGTGGTCACTCACTTGTGCGACCGGGTGGCGGTGATGCAGCACGGCCGGATCGTCGAATTGCTCGACTGCCAGGCCTTGAGCCAGGACCAGGCCGTGCACGACTACACGCGCATGCTGGTGCAGGCCAGCCGTGACTTCAGCCAGGAGTCTGAACGACGGCGGGTCGGTTGATTTCTTTAGTCGTCGTATGACTATGCTTGATTGGTAATACGCTAATTACTATGAAATGCGATTAATGTGCTGTTTTTATTGAATTAAATCTAAAGGTGCGAACAAAGGCACTTAGGACTAGCTAACAATCATTTGTAGTTGTACGATGACGTACCTCTTAAGGTATCCCTTTATTTTTTGATTTGAGGTTTGCGAACATGACGCCACAAGAACTAAAAACAGTCCTGTCTTCCGGCTTGCTCTCGTTCCCGGTTACCGACTTTGACGAGGCCGGTGACTTCCGTGCCGACACCTATGCCCGCCGCCTGGAATGGCTGGCCCCCTACGGCGCCAGCGCGTTGTTCGCAGCCGGGGGCACCGGGGAATTCTTCTCCCTGGAAGCCAAGGAATACACGCAGATCATCAAGACTGCCGTGGACACCTGCAAAGGCCAGGTGCCTATCCTCGCCGGGGCAGGGGGCCCGACTCGTCAGGCCATCGCTTACGCCCAGGAGGCCGAGCGCCTCGGTGCCGCCGGTATTCTGCTGATGCCTCACTACCTCACCGAAGCCAGCCAGAAAGGCCTGGTGGCCCACGTTGAGCAGGTGTGCAATTCGGTGGATTTCGGCGTGGTGGTGTACAACCGCAACCTGTGCCGTCTCAATGCCGACAGCCTCGAGCAACTGGCCGAGCGCTGCCCGAACCTGATCGGTTTCAAGGACGGCATCGGTGAAGTCGAATCCATGGTGTCGATCCGTCGTCGCCTCGGCGATCGCCTGACCTACCTCGGCGGGCTGCCGACCGCCGAAGTCTATGCCGCGGCCTACAAGGCCCTGGGCGTGCCGGTGTATTCCTCGGCGGTGTTCAACTTCATCCCGAAAACCGCGATGGATTTCTACCGTGCCGTGGCCGCCGACGACCACGCCACCGTGGGCCGCTTGATCGATGATTTCTTCCTGCCGTACCTGGCGATCCGCAACCGCTGCGAAGGCTATGGCGTGAGTATCGTCAAGGCCGGTGCACGCCTGGTCGGCCACGACGCCGGCCCGGTGCGCGCGCCGTTGACCGACTTGCTGCCTGAAGAAGTGGAGCAGTTGGACGTGCTGATCAGGGCGTTGGGCGCCCAGTAAGCTGTCAGTCTGCGGCGCCCTGTGTGGCGCCGCTGTCCTTTCATCAACCTGAGGTTTGACCATGCCCCACTGCATCATCGATTGCCCGGCGGCCTTGGCCCAGCGCATCGGCGAACACACCCTGCTGGCCACCGTACACGATGCCCTCGACAGCTTCGGCGTATTCAAGCCCGGCGACATCAAGGTGCGGCTCAACGGCTTCACCCATTACCGTTGTGGCAGTACTCAAGATGACTTCGTGCACGTCGCCCTGTACCTGTTCGCCGGGCGCACTGCCGAACAGCAACGCAGCCTGGCTTCGGCGACGCTGGGTGCCCTGATTGAACTGCTGCCGCAGGTCGATGCGCTGTCCATGGACGTACGCGAAATGCCCCGCGAGACCTTCGTCAATCGCAGCCAATACCTCGAAGAATCCGGGCGGCAGAGGTAGCGCCCCTCGGTGTGAACACCGGCAAAAACAAGGAGAACAACATGCCGTATCAACCCTCGAAAAACATCTCGGTGAGTTGCGCACTGGCCCTGATGGCCGTTGGATGCAGCCCGCTGTCATGGGCGCTGCAAGCCCCGTCAAACCTGCAGGTACCGACGCTGGCCTTCGATGACCGGCAAATCATCCTGGTATGGGAAAAACCTGCCGAGCATGCCGGCATCAAGGATTACCGGGTCTACGCCAACGGCACGCTGCTGGGCAGCGCCAATGCCAATAATGACCAGGTGTCACCGGCCAAACCCTATATCGACCAGTTTTATCGGCAAGACACCGCCAACTTCCACCATCGCATCGGCATTCACAGCTTCACCGCCCAAGACCTGAAGCCCGACACGGCGTACCGTTTCACCGTGCGTTCGGTGGACGGCAACGGCAAGGAGTCCGCCGACAGCGCCCCGGTGCTGCAACGCACCACCCCGGTTGCGGCGGTATTTGACGTGAAAAAATACGGCGCCAAAGGCGACGGCAGTCACCTCGATACCCAGGCGATCCAGAACGCCATCGATGCCTGCACCGTCGGTTGCAAAGTCTTGCTGCCTGAAGGCACCTACAAAAGCGGCGCGCTCTACCTCAAGAGCAACATGACCCTGGAGATCGCCGAAGGCGCGACCCTGCTCGGCTCCGAGCGCGCCGAAGATTACCCGCTGGCCGGCTACATCCAGTACCCGTATTCCACCACCGTGCGCCCGGCCTCGCTGATCAACGCGTTGCCCCGTGATCCACGCCAGCATCAGTCATTCGAAAACATCCGCATCGTCGGCAAGGGCACCCTCGACGGCAATGGCTGGAAGCGCAACGCCGATGTCGTCGACGAGCGTGGCCAGGCACTGCCGTTCTACCTGCCCAGCGACAATACCCGCTATGCCCGGGACGGCATCCTCGCCAAGGCGCAGGTGGAACAGGCCGTGGCGCGCGGCATGAACGTCAAGGACGCCTACGGGCAGATGCGCTCCTCGCTGATTACCATGCGCAATGTGAAGAACGTCTTCTACGGCGGCTTCACCGTGGTGAACCCGGCGTTCCACGGCATCATGAACCTGGAGACCGAAAACGTGGTGCTGGCCAACACCACCCACACGACCTACGACGCCAACAACGGCGACGGCATCGAGTTCGCCAACAGCAAGGGCGCGATGGTGTTCAACAACTTCTTCGACACCGGCGATGACTGCGTGAATTTTGCGGCCGGCACCGGTGCCGACGCCGTGCACCAGCCGCCGCAGGAAGACGCGTGGATCTTCAACAACTACTTCCGCAAGGGCCATGGCATGGTGGTCGCCGGCAGCCACACCGGCGCCTGGATCCAGAACATCCTGGCCGAAGACAACGTGTCGGACGGCACCGATGCCGGGCTGCGTATGAAAAGCACCAACTTCATGGGCGGCGGCGCGCGCAACGTCACATTCCGCGACTCGGCGATCCGCAACACCGTCAAGCAAGCGTTCATTTTTACCCTCGACTACAACGACCCCAACGCCAAGCTCGACTATCAGCGCTCAACCATCGCGGGGCAGTTCAAGGACATCCGGGTGAGCGACGTGAGCGTCGAGAATGCCCAGGGGGCGGCGATCGAGGTCAAGGGTGATGCAGCGCACAACGCCTACCATCAGGGCCTGGTGTTCGAGCGCGTGCGCTTTCGCGGCGCGGCCAAGGCGCGTATCGATGGACTGAAAGACTCACGCTTCGACCACGTGGTCTTCAGCCAGACCGGCGCTGCCAACCCATGGCAAGTCAGCGATAGCCAAGGGCTGGTGTTCAAGGATGTGGAGCCGGCACCGTAAGCGCAAACGTTATGGCGAATGGACCCTTGTAGTGAGCGGGCTTGCCCCGCGCTGGGCTGCGCAGCAGCCCCAAAACACAGCCCCGGAACTGTCTGGCACACTGCAGCGTTCTTATTGGGGCTGCTACGCAGCCCAGCGCGGGGCAAGCCCGCTCACCACAGTTACGGTGTTCGCTCTTAACTACCCCTGGGTGATAGCCAAGGGCTGGTGTTCCAGGATGTGGAGCCGGCACCGTAAGCGCAAACGTTATGGCGAATGGACCCTTGTAGTGAGCGGGCTTGCCCCGCGCTGGGCTGCGCAGCAGCCCCAAAACACAGCCCGGAACTGTCTGGCACACTGCGGCGTTCTTATTGGGGCTGCTACGCAGCCCAGCGCGGGGCAAGCCCGCTCACCACAGGTACGGTGTTCGCTCTTAACTACCCCTGGGGAATCTATTGCGTCCTGCGTTAATAGACCTGCGGCACGATGATAGCCAAGGGCTGGTGTTCAAGGATGTGGAGCCGGCACCGTAAGCGCAAACGTTATGGCGAATGGACCCTTGTAGTGAGCGGGCTTGCCCCGCGCTGGGCTGCGCAGCAGCCCCAAAACACAGCCCGGAACTGTCTGGCACACTGCGGCGTTCTTATTGGGGCTGCTACGCAGCCCAGCGCGGGGCAAGCCCGCTCACCACAGGTACGGTGTTCGCTCTTAACTACCCCTGGGGAATCTATTGCGTCCTGCGTTAATAGACCTGCGGCACGATGATAGCCAAGGGCTGGTGTTCAAGGATGTGGAGCCGGCACCGTAAGCGCAAACGTTATGGCGAATGGACCCTTGTAGTGAGCGGGCTTGCCCCGCGCTGGGCTGCGCAGCAGCCCCAAAACACAGCCCCGGAACTGTCTGGCACACTGCGGCGTTCTTATTGGGGCTGCTACGCAGCCCAGCGCGGGGCAAGCCCGCTCACCACAAGTACGGTGTTCGCTCTTAACTACCCTTGGGGAATCTATTGCGTCCTGCGTTAATAGACCTGCGGCACGATGATAGCCAAGGGCTGGTGTTCAAGGATGTGGAGTCGGCACCGTAAGCGCAAACGTTATGGCGAATGGACCCTCGTAGTGAGCGGGCTTGCCCCGCGCTGGGCTGCGCAGCAGCCCCAAAACACAGCCCCGGAACTGTCTGGCACACTGCGGCGTTCTTATTGGGGCTGCTGTGCAGCCCAGCGCGGGGCAAGCCCGCTCACCACAGGTACGGTGTTCGCTCTTAACTACCCCTGGGGAATCTATTGCGTCCTGCGTTAATAGACCTGCGGCACGATGATTTCCGCTGGCGTCGGGCTGCGCGAGTAGTCCTCCTGGCGGACCCGCTGCGGCAGCTCGATCACCGGCAGTTCCACTTCCTCATAAGGCATCTGCCCGAGCAGGTGGTGGATGCAATTGAGGCGGGCTTTCTTTTTGTCGTCGGCCTGCACCACCCACCATGGCGCTTCGGCGATGTGGGTGCGCTCGAGCATGACTTCCTTGGCCTTGGTGTACGCCTCCCAGCGCCGGCGCGACTCCAGGTCCATGGGGCTGAGTTTCCACTGTTTGAGCGGATCGTGAATGCGGCTGAGAAAGCGCAGGTGCTGTTCCTGGTCGGAAATGGAGAACCAGTATTTGATCAACTGGATGCCGGAGCGCACGAGCATGCGTTCGAACTCCGGCACGGTGCGGAAGAACTCTTCGTACTGGTCTTCGTTGCAAAAGCCCATGACTTGTTCGACGCCGGCGCGGTTGTACCAGCTGCGGTCGAACAGCACGATTTCACCCGCGGCCGGCAGGTGCGAGACATAACGCTGGAAGTACCACTGCGTCTGTTCGCGGTCGTTGGGGGCGGGCAGGGCGGCGACGCGGCAGACCCGCGGGTTGAGGCGCTGGGTAATGCGCTTGATCACACCGCCTTTGCCGGCGGCATCGCGCCCCTCGAACAGGATCACCACCTTCGCGCCGGTCTTGACCACCCAGCTTTGCAGCTTCACCAGTTCACCTTGCAGGCGGAACAGTTCGCTGAAGTAAATCCTGCGCGCGGCCTTCTCGGGGCTTTCCTCGACGTGCTCGTCGAACAGCGCGTTGAGGTCGTGCCCGTCTTCGGACAATTCCAGTTCCAGCTCTTCGTCACTGTGATCCAGCAGCTCTCGGTGGATGCGCTGGATCAAGGCGTCGTCTACTGCAGACATGGGAGGCACTCTCGTCGTGGGGGAGATGGCAAAGTCTTAGTCGCATTTTGTTACCAACCAATTACATCGAAAAACGTGGCTGTGGCGGAAAGACGGGACGAAATAGCGGTTTGCCACCCAATTTTCATAAAAGCGTAACAAAGCTGCTGCAAAGTTCCGGGAGCCCGTAATCACAAGGATTTCCCTGAATGAAACGTCTGATGAAGTCAGCTGCACTCGCCGTTGCGGTTTCTCTAAGTGCCACCTCGGTATTTGCTGCCGAGAACGTCCGTCTGACAGGTTCTGGCGCCAGTTTTCCAGCGCCGATCTACCTCACCTGGTTCAAGGATTTCAGCAAGAAGACCGAAGGCGTCACGGTTGACTACCAGTCCAAAGGCAGTGGCGCGGGTGTACAGGACTTCCTGAACAAAACCGTGGACTTCGCCGCCAGTGACTCGGCCATGAAGGACGAAGACATCGCCAAGGTCGCCGAAGGCGTGCAGTTGCTGCCGATGACCGCAGGCGAAATCGTGCTGGCGTTCAACCTGCCGGGCAATCCTAAAGAGCTGAAGTTGCCACGGGATGTGTACTCCAACATCTTCCTGGGCAAGATCACCAAGTGGAACGATCCGCAGATCGTCGCCGCCAACCCTGGCCTGAAACTGCCGGACATGCCGATCACCGTAGTCGTGCGTGCAGACTCCAGCGGCACCACGGCCGTATTCACCAAGCACTTGGCGGCCATCAACCCGCAGTTCCAGAAGGACTTGGGTGAAGGCAACACCGTCAACTGGCCAGCCAGCGACAAATTCATCAAGTCGCCTAAGAACGATGGTGTGACCGCCACCGTACGCCAGACCCCAGGCGCGATTGGCTACATCGAATACGGCTTCGCCAAGCTGGCCAAGGTTGACTTTGCCCAGCTGCAGAACAAGGCCGGCAAGTACGTCGTACCTAACGCCGAAAGCGGTGCCGAAGCCCTGGCCGCGGTGAAAATGCCGGAAAGCCTGGTGGCCTGGCTGCCGGACCCGGACGGCGCCAAGTCCTACCCGATCACGTCTTACACCTGGATGATCTTCCGCAAGGACAACGGCAACCCGGCCAAGGCCAAGGCCATGCGTGAAATGGTCGAGTACAGCCTGACCGAAGGGCAGAAAATCGCCGATTCGATGGGCTATATCCCGCTGCCGAAGTCGGTGGTCGATCAGGTTCGTAAAGCGTCCGCCAACATTCAGTAACGCTTGTGAGGCCTCTCTCGGCGGGCGCTGTCAGCCCGGCCGGGAGGGTTACCCCCCTGTTCCGGAATCAGCCAATGAACACACCGTTTGTCGTACCGGGTAACCCGGATTCTGCCTGCCAGCCACCTTCTGCGAAGGATTTCCTGGTTGATCGCACCTTCCGTGCGCTTGCACGAATAGGCGTGGTTCTGGTGCTGGCGTTGGTGTTTGCCCTGGTGTTCGAAGTCGGGCGCAAGGCCCTTCCAGGCATGGAAAAGCACGGGTTTGACGTGCTGCTGGGCAGCGTCTGGGATGTCAACCAAGGCAAGTACGGCATTCTGCCGGCCATCTGGGGCACGCTCTACAGTGCCTTTATCGCGTTGCTGATCGCAGGTGTTTTCGGCGTCAGCATGGCGATTTTCCTCACCCAGGATTTTTTGCCGGCGAAGCTGGCGGCGGTGTTTCGTACCATCGTCGAACTGCTCGCGGCCATCCCCAGCGTCGTTTACGGCCTCTGGGGCATTTACGTGGTCATCCCGGCGATCCGGCCGTTGACCGCATGGTTGAACACTGAACTTGGCTGGATCCCCTTTTTCGGCACGTCCCTGAGCGGGCCGGGGTTGCTCCCGGCGGCGCTGGTACTGGCCATCATGATTTTGCCGACCATCGCCGCCGTGTCGCAGGATGCGCTCACCGCCGTGCCGATGAAAACCAAGCAAGCCGCCTACGGCATGGGGACCACCCACTGGGAAGCGATTCTCAAGGTGATGGTACCGTCCGCCGCCACCGGCATCTTCGGTTCCCTGGTCTTGGGCCTGGGCCGCGCACTCGGTGAAACCATGGCCCTGGCCATGCTGGTGGGCAACGCCAACAACATCTCGCTGTCGCTGTTCGCCCCGGCCAACACCCTGGCAGCCTTGCTGGCGCTGAACTTCCCCGAAGCCGGGCCGAACGAGATCGAAGTATTGATGTACGCCGCACTGGTGCTGATGTTGATCACGCTGATCGTCAACATCTTCGGCTCCATGATCATGATGTACGCCCAACGGGGTAATAAGTGATGACTGACCTCACTGCTGCAACCGACCTGACGTCCCCGCAGGCGCAATGCCCAGCCTCCAGCGCCGGTTCGAAGGCCGTGCCTTGCGCAGCCTGGTGTTGACCACCCTGGTCTGGGCGGGCGCGCTGCTGGCCAGCGTACCGCTGATTTCCGTGCTCTACATGCTCATCACCCGCGGCGGCGCGCGCCTGAGCCTTGAAGTGTTCACCGAGCTGCCACCCACCGGTTTCGAGACCGGCGGCGGTTTCGGCAACGCGATGGCCGGTACCTTCGTGATGGTCGGCATTGCCGCCGCCATCGCCGTGCCGGTCGGCATCATGGCGGCAATCTTCCTCGCCGAACTGGGCCCGGACAGCAAGCTGGCGAACGCCGCACGTTTTGCCGCGAAGATGCTCACCGGCCTGCCGTCGATTCTGGCCGGTGTGTTTGCCTACGCCCTGGTGGTGATGACCACCGGCACCTACTCGGCCCCGGCTGGTGGCGTGGCACTGGCGGTGCTGATGCTGCCGATCGTGGTGCTGACGGCTGAAGAGTCGATGCGCATGGTGCCCAAGATCATGAAGGACGCCGCCTACGGCATGGGTTGCACCCGCTCCCAGGTGATCTGGAAAATCGTCCTGCCCACCGGCCTGCCGGCAATCCTCACCGGCGTGATGCTCGCCGTGGCCCGCGCCGCCGGCGAAACCGCGCCGCTGTTGTTTACCGCGCTGTTCAGCAACTACTGGATCTACCACGACGGCAGCCTGGCGGTAATGAACCCGACGGCTTCCCTGGCCGTGCTGATCTACAACTTCTCCGGCATGCCCTTCGACAACCAGCTTGAACTCGCATGGGCGGCGTCGCTGGTACTGGTAATGATCGTGCTGGTCGTGAATATCGTGAGCCGTATCTTCGGCAAGCCAAAGTATTGAAAACGGGAGCATCTGAATCTTGAACGTATCAACTGCGCAAATAGCCGCTCCGTTTGTCACCCAGGCGCCTGTGGTCATGGACTGCAAGCTGGACAAGATCTTCTACGGCAACTTCATGGCCGTGCGTGACAGCCATGTGCCGATCGAAAAGAACAAGATCACCGGCTTCATCGGCCCTTCCGGCTGCGGTAAAAGTACCGTGCTGCGTAGCCTCAACCGCATGAACGACCTGGTCAAGGGCTTCCGTTTCGAGGGCCATGTGCACTTCCTCGGCCAGGACGTCTACGGCAAGGGCGTGGACCCGGTGGTCGTGCGCCGCTACATCGGCATGGTGTTCCAGCAGCCGAACCCGTTCTCGATGAGCATCTTCGACAACGTCGCCTTCGGCCTGCGCCTGAACCGCTACAAAGGCGACCTGGGCGACCGCGTCAAGCACGCCCTGCAAGGCGCCGCGCTGTGGGATGAGGTCAAGGACAAGCTCAAGGTCAGCGGCCTGTCGCTGTCCGGTGGCCAGCAGCAACGCCTGTGCATCGCCCGCGCCATCGCCACCGAGCCGGAAGTGCTGTTGCTCGACGAGCCGTGCTCGGCGCTGGACCCGATCGCCACCCGTCGCGTCGAGGAATTGATGGTCGAGTTGAAGAAGGACTACACCATCGCCCTGGTGACCCACAACATGCAGCAGGCGATCCGTGTGGCCGACACCACGGCGTTTTTCTCGGTGGATATTTCCCAGGGCACGCGCACCGGCTACCTGGTGGAGATGGGCCCGACGGCGCAGATCTTCGAGAACCCGCGTGAACAAATGACCGGGGACTACATCAGCGGCAAGTTCAGCTGATGCCCCTGCGGGAGCTGGGATGCTCCCGTATTTTCAACTGCTTATGGGAATGCCGATGCCTGCAACACGACGCCTTGATTTGCCCGCGATTGAACGCGCACTGCGTGAGGTGCAACAGCGCTTTGCCGAGCTCAGCCGGGACTTTACCGAGCCGCGCGACCCGTTGACCGACGAAGTGCTGCACAACGTGCTTGAAGGCTACGCGCTGATTGACGACTATGTCGCGCGGGGCGTCGACCTGTTCGACCTGCAGCAGCTGGACCTGATGCTGGAGATCAACGCCACCGTGCTCTGTGGCAGCGACCCGGCACGGCGCCTGGAATACGCCCACCACCTGGCGGCGACCGAAGAACACTTCTTCAACAATGTCGAAGGTGGCATCAAGGACTTGTACAACTGGTACTGCGCGTATCGCAGTGAATCAGTCTGGAAGCGCGCCGCCGGGGTGTATGTACGCATCCTCAGCAAGCCGCAGCTGTTCATTGAAGGCAACAACCGCAGCGGTTCGCTGATCGTCAGCTATTTGCTGATGCGTGCAGGCCTGCCGCCGTTCGTGCTGACGCTGGAGAACGCCGAGGGCTACTTCAACCCTTCGTCGGTGATCCGCAACTCAGCCAAACATGGAGTCAAGGCGTTGTACGAATTGCCCAAGATCAAGAAAAAATACGCCGCCTTCCTGGAAGAACAGGCGCCGGATCCGCACAAGTTTTTTCTCAAGGACCCGCGCCAGCCCGTTTTTCAAGGAGGCCATTGATGAGTGGTTCTCCCCTATTCGCCAGGGCAGGGCGGGTCCTCCAGCGCCTCCTGCCGATGCAGCAGCGCCCGCGCGTCCGTATTTCCTTCGATATCGACGACACCCTGGCCTGTCAGCTGCACCACTGCGACGTCGAGCCGAGCCGGCTGCCGGCCTGCGTGCACCGTTGGCTGGGTGAGCCCTTGCGGATCGGCACGCGCTCCCTGACCCGCGAGCTACGTCGCCAGGGCTGCAGCATCTGGGTCTACACCTCGTCCGGTCGCACGCCGTCGTATATCCGCCGCTGGCTGATGCTCTACGGCATCCGCGTCGACGGCGTGGTCAACAGCGTGCTGCACAACCATGCCCTGACGGCACGCGGGCTGTTGAACGCACCCTCGAAATTCCCCCCGGCCTTCGACATCGACCTGCATGTGGATGACTCCGAAGGCGTGCGCAGTGAAGGCCATGACCACGGTTTTCGCGTGGTAGTGGTGGACCCTCAAGACGAAAACTGGGCGCAGCGGGTGTTGGATGCGGTCGCGCAGGTTCAGGCGCAGTTGGCCTGGCAGCAGCCGCTCCGGTACAAAAAGACAACACGGCAGCGCGCGGAGGTTTTTTCTTCCTGAGGCGCTGTGAAAGTCCAGAAAAGCCACTCGAACGAGTGGTTTTTTTTTGTCTTGCCGCAGCGCCCCGAGCGGCCTCAGTCGGAGCGCGCAGCCTCCATGCCGCGCCGAATCCGCATCAGGTCCTGATACGCCTCGGTGCGCTTTGCATCGGCTATCTGTTTTGCTTCGGTAAAGCGCAGCCAGTCACCGGCGTCGGCCAGGCTGCTGCCTATGATGGCGTAGGCCTGTGTTTCCAGGCGGTCGGCCTCGTAGAAGAGTTCGGTGTTTGTGGCCAGCTCAATTTCCCAGCCGGCTTGTTTCGACGCGTCACGCATATTCGCTGCCATGGCCTTCACCCCAAGGTCGTCATGTGCGAGCGAAGAGAGCAGGGGCCTGGTCGAGGCCGCCGGGTTCGTAGCTCGCGTAGGAGCGACACGAGCCGTTCTCGTGTCTGATAGGTCCTTCAATGTTGATGGATAAACGTGGGGGTTCGTTCAAATTAGTTCGGGGGGCACTGCCTCACTATTTCCGCGCCCCCGTAACAGTTGCCGAGCGCTGAGTCCGTTAGGGGTTGGCAACGGAAAATGCATCTTCAACCACTCTTGCCGAAGGGATAGGGCATTGGACCTTGAACAACTCAAGCGGGAGTTGGGGTAGGCCTCAGTGCACCCTTTTAACGCATATGCAAAATAATCGGACTGCTGCTGGCCGGGTCGGTATGCCCGCGCAGCTTGCCGACTGCCTTGGCGTCGACCGCCTCCCCGTGGTTGCCCCAGGTGCTGCGCACGTAGGTCAGCACCTGGGCGATTTCCTCATCGGACAGTTGCTCACGAAACGCCGGCATGCGGTAGGCGTCCGGTACGCCGGCGGCGACTACCCGCTGTGAGCCGTTGAGGGTGATGTTGATCGCCGAGGCGCTTTCCCTGGCCAATGCCGAGGTGGCGCCGGCCAGGGGTGGCATCCATTCGGGCTGGCCCTTGCCGTCAAGGCCATGGCAGGAGGCGCAGCGGGTTGCGTAGGTGTGGGCGCCGGGGACGTCCTGGCGTGTATCGGCGGCTACGTACTGCCAGGGCGTGCCGTCACGCTGTGGGTCGCCGGGCAGTGACTTGAGGTAACGGGCGATGGCGGCCAGGTCGTCGTCGGCCATGAATTGCGTGGAGTTGTTGAAGGCTTCGGTCATCGAACCGTAGACCACCGCATGGGCGTTGCGCCCGGTCTTGAGGAATTGCACGATCTGCGGCTCGCTCCAGCGCCCCAGGCCGGTGTTGGGGTCCTGGCGCAGGCTCGGAGCGTACCAGCCGTCGAGCAGGGCGCCGGCGAGGAACGGCTTGCCGGATTCGTCCAGGGCTTTTTCGTTGAATGCCAGGCCGCGCGGCGTGTGGCAGCTGCCGCAGTGGCCAGGGCCTTGGACGATGTAGGCGCCACGGTTCCATAGCGCGTCCTGGTTGGGTTTGGCCGCGTAAGTGGCGGTCGGCGCGAAGAGGCCGTTCCACAAGGCGATGGGCCAGCGCAGATTGAGCGGCCAGGGAATATCGCTGGGGATGTTGGGCTCGTTGGCCGGTTGTACGCTTTGCATGAAGAACGCATACATCGCGCGGATATCGTCGTCGCTGAGCTTGGCGTAAGACGGGTAGGGCATCGCCGGGTAGAGCCGGCGGCCGCCCGGTGCCACGCCGTGGCGCACTGCACGGTCGAAGTCGGCGAGGCTGTAGGTGCCGATGCCGTGGGTGCGGTCCGGGGTGATGTTGGTGGCGTGAATGGCGCCCAGCGGCGTGGCCATTTCCAGGCCCCCGGCGAAGGGCGCCTTGCCCGGCAGGCTGTGGCAGGCGACGCAGTCACTGAGGCGGGCGACATACTCGCCGCGACTGACCTGTGCCGGGTCGACGCTGGCGGCCTGTTCCTGCTCAAACGGTGTGGCGGGCTGGCGGGTGACATACCAGGCCAGCAGGCCGGCGGCGACCAGGCAGGGCAGCACCAGCCAGCCTGCGGTTCTTGCGAATCGACGGTTGTTCATGGGCGGTCTCGCTCGGTTAGCTGAAGGTGTGTCGGCTTAATGGCAGGCTGCGAACACGCTGGCCGGTCAACTGCGCTACCGCATTGACCACGGCTGGCGCCACAGCGGGGAGCGGAGGCTCACCGATGCCGCCCATCTTCTCGCCACTCTCGACGATCTTCACGTGCACCTGCGCCATCCGTGAGGGCGGCAGGATCGGGTAAAGGTCGTAGTTGCGTGCCCGTGGCTTACCGTCCACGTACACCGCTTCCTCCAGCAATGTCTGCGATAAGCCCAAGGCCACCGCGCCATTGACCTGGGCTTGCACAATCGCCGGGTTGACGATGCTGCCGGGGTCGATGGCTTCCCAGATGTGGTGCACCTTGACCTGGCCGTTTTCAAGCGACACTTCGGCGATCACCGCCGCGTGGGAGCCGAACGGCGAAGCCATGGCCACGCCACGGGCGCGCCGAGTGCCGTCTTCGGCAGTGTAGGGGCCCCGTTTCCAGCCACCGGACAACTCGCCCACGGCCTTGAGCAAGGTGGTCAGCCGTGGGTTGTCGCGCAGCAGATGCAGGCGCAGCTCATAGGGATCGCGGCCGCCTTTGTCCGCCAGCTCATCAAGGAACGCTTCGTAGAAGAAGTCATTCAGCGAATTGCCCACCGAACGCCAGTAGCCGAGCATGGCCGGGCCCTTGACGTAGATCTGCGCGATGCGTTTGTTGGGGATGGCGTAGCTCTTGCCCGACAACCCTTCAAGGGCGGTGGGGTCGAGTTTTTCGCCCTGCTTGCCGGCGATGGCCTCGGTAGGGCCTTCGGTGGCGCTCACCGCTTCGATCGCCACCGGCAGGCCGTCGGCGTCCAGCGCGGCGCGGAACTTGACCACCGCCACCGGGCGCAACACGTCGCGCAAGAACTCTTCCTCACGGCTCCAGATCAGCTTGACCGGACGGCCCACCGCCTTGGCCAATGCAATCGCCTGGGGGTAGGGGCTGGCCGAGTCATACAGGAAGTGCCGGCCGAAAAAACCGCCCAGCAGCGGCGAGTGCAGGGTCACCTGCGCGGGGTCGAGCCCGGCGCGCTTGGCGATGTCGGCGCGGAACAGATCGGGCGCCTGGTTGGGCAGCCAGATCTCCAACGAACCGTCGGGGTTGAAGCGCGCCAGGGCTGACGGTGGCTCCAGTTGCCCATGGTTGAGGTACTGGTTGTGGTAGGTGGCTTCGACCTGGGTCTTGGCGTTTTTCAACGCGCCGGCCACATCGCCTTCGTTCTCGTCGTCACGGGCCGGGCCTTGCTGGGCCGCGAGGAAATCGCGAAAGTCGTCGCTGGAAAAATCAGCGGGCATGCCGCGCACCTTTGAGTCGGCCGCCGGTTCCTGCCAGTCGACCTGGATCGCCTCCACCGCACGCTTGGCGTGCCACCAGCGTTCGGCCACCACGGCTACCGCACCGGGCAGCACATGCACTGAGTGCACGCCTTTCATGGCTTCGACCTGGGATTGGTTACGAAGGCTGCCCACGGTCATGCCCAGGCGCGGCGCATGTTGTACGGCGGCGTGGAGCATACCGTCGACCTTGATGTCGATGCTGTACTGCGCCTTGCCGGTGGATTTGTCGTAGGCATCCAGGCGTTTGACCGGTTTGCCGATCCAGCGGAACTGGCTCGGGTCGCGCAGGGTGATGCCGGCCGGGTCGGGCACCGGCATGTCCAGGGCACGGCCGGCCAACTCGCCGTAGCCCAGGGAACGGCCGGAGGCGGCGTGCACCACGCGGCCGGGTTGGGTGGTCAGTTGGGCCACCGGCACACCAAGCTGCTCGGCGCCGGCCTGCAACAGCATGGCGCGGGCGAGGGCGCCCAGGCGGCGCATGACCGGGTAGCTCATGCGCACCGACATGCTGCCGCCGGTGATGCGCATGCCGTTCTCCATCACCACATAGGCCTCACCGGGTGGCGCGGCTTCGACGATAAAGGTGGCGGGGTCGGCATCCAGCTCTTCGCCGACGATCTGCGCCATGGCGGTGTGGGTGCCTTGGCCGCCCTCCATAAAGGGGCTGAGCAGGCGCACCGTACCGTCCGGGCGAATCTCCAGGAACGCCGGTACCTGAGTGCCGCGTTCTGCGGCGGCAGCGGCCTGCACTCGGGCCGAGCCCAGCGGCAGGCCGAAACCGATGACCAGTGCACCCACCGCCGTGCTGGCGAGGAAGCGTCGACGCGACAGGTTGATCGGCTCGCCCAGGGTGAGGCCGGGGATGACGGATGGCGTGTTCATCAGGCGCTCTCCTTCCCGGCGGCCAGGTCATGCATGGCGGCATGGATGGCGTTGTAGGTGCCGCAGCGGCACAGGTTGACCATGGCCGCGTCGATTTGCGCAGTGGTCGGCGCGGGGGTGTGCTTGAGCAACGCGGTGGCTGCCACCACCTGCCCGGACTGGCAGTAACCGCATTGCGCCACCTGATGTTCGACCCAGGCACTGACCACCCGCTTGCCGACTGCATCGGCTTCGATGGCCTCGATGGTGGTGATCTCACGCCCGACCACCCCGGCCACCGGCGTGACGCACGAGCGCACGACATTGCCGTCCACCAGCACCGAGCAGGCGCCGCATTGGGCCAGGCCACAGCCGTACTTGGTGCCGGTCAGCCCGAGGTCATCGCGGATCACCCACAGCAGCGGCGTGTCGGCGTCGGCGTCGACCTGATAGGTCTTTTGGTTGATGCGTAATTCCATGGCTGGCTCACCTGCTGATCATCGGTCGGGATAGCGTGTTTCTTATAAGAAAGGCGATGGGCGCCCATTGTCGAACTCTAGATCAGGGCACAAGGGCCATCTATGAAAAAACCGAACATTCGGAGGATCAGGCAAGTATTCGAGAGGATTGAGTCAGTCAAGCAAGGTGCTCGATCAACACAGGGGCCGGCAGCCGATTGGTTTGTGAGGGTTTATTGATCTGGGTCAGTACAACCCCCTATTGGCTCAAGATGGCCGTCCGAGAGCGGTAGCGCCGTTTTCATGGGTGATATTATGGCGCCACTATCTTGGCGTGACAGGCGCCAGTCTGATCTACGGACATGAGGCTTTAGGGAAATGCTTAAGAACGCTCCGCTGCGTCTGAAACTGTTGTTGATTCTGCTGCTGCCCATGCTCGGGTTCCTGACCCTGGCCGGCGTGTTTGTGGTGGACAACTACAAAACGCTGCGTGACATGAACACCACGGTGATGGCCAGTGCCACTGCGCAGAAGTTGAGCCAATTGATTACCACCTTGCAGCGCGAGCGCGGTGCCAGTGGCGTGTTCCTCGGCAGTGGCGGCAAGTCCATGGGCGATCGGATGGTGCAGATGCGCAGGGACTCCAGCGCGGCCGTCGAGGTGGTGCGCGGTTTGTCCACTTCCGGTGGTGCGAACCTGGACAACGTTCTGCGGGCCCTGGACCAGTTGCCGGCGATGCGTGGGCAGGTCGATAAACTGAGCATCGACAGCACCGAATCCGGCGCACGGTATACCGAGATCATTCAAGTGCTGACCGGTTATACCCATTCCCTGGAAGCGAGCGTCAACAACGCGACCATCGTCTACGCCCTGGGGGCCTTGAATCAATTTATCGAAATGAAAGAGCGGGCCGGGCGTGAGCGCGTGGTGCTGGGCCTGGTCTTCGCCCAGGGGCATTTCGATGAAGCGCTGTTGTCGCGCTTCAGCCGCAACCTGGGCGAGTTCGGCGCCTACTACGATGCGTTCCGACGCAAAGCACCCGCGGCCTCGCTGGCGCAGTTCGATACGCAAATGCAGCAACCGGCCGCCGTCGAAGTCGCCAAGTTGCAGCGCCTGGCGTTTGAGGTGCCGATGGGGCAGGCGCTGGGGATCAAACCCGAAGCCTGGTTTGAAACCTCTACCCAACGCATTGACCTGATGAGCCAAGTGGAGGAAGCCCTGGGCCAAAGTGTCAGCAGCCTGGCGATGCACGAGCGGGATGACGCCCGCCGCGCCCTGTGGCTGACGGTTGGCGCAGTGATCGTGTCCCTGCTGGCGGTGGCGGTGTTGTCCTGGCTGATCATCCGCATGATCGATTCGGCGGTGCGCGACCTCAACCGCGTGCTCAATGACCTGGCACAGCGCGATCTCAGTGCGCGGGCGACTTATGAGAGCAAGGATGAATTCGGTCAGATCTCGCGCAACCTCAACCGCATGGCGCAAGAGATCAGTGGCGTGGTGCAGGAAATCGGCAACGCCACCGCACAGGTTGCAACGGCGGCGGAGGAGTCTTCCACGGTGACGATGCAGACCAGCCAGAGCGTCGAGCAACAGCGCCAAAGCACTGAACTGGTGGCCACGGCGATCAACCAGATGAGCGCCACCGTGCGCGAGGTGGCGCACAGCACCAACGATGCGGCGCAACTGTCGCAGCGGGTCAATACCAGCACCACCCAAGGACGTGCCGAGATCGAAGGCACCATCACCCTGATCCGCCAGCTCTCGGGGCAGGCCGAGGACACCGCGCTGATCATTGGCGAACTCAAGCAGGAAAGCGATGGGATTTCCTCCGTGCTCGACGTCATTCGCGGCATTGCCGAGCAAACCAACCTGCTGGCCTTGAACGCGGCCATCGAAGCGGCGCGGGCGGGGGATCATGGGCGCGGATTTGCCGTGGTGGCGTCCGAGGTGCGGGTACTTGCGCAGAAGACCCAGGAGTCCACCGGGAACATTCAGCAGATGATCAGCAACCTGCAAAGTGGTTCGGATCGGGCGAGCTCGTCCATGCAGGAGACTCTGGGCAAGGCCCAGGACGGCGCGCGCAAGGTCGAACGTGCGGGTGAATTGTTGTTGGAGATCGCCGAAGGCGTGGCCAGTATCAGTGATCGCAACCTGCAGATTGCTTCGGCGGCCGAAGAGCAGAGTGCGGTTTCAGAAGACATCAACCGTAACGTCAACGAGATCAACGACCTGGTCATCCAGGTCAGTGCCGGCGCTGAGCAAACCGCAATCACCAGCCAGGAACTGGCGCGCCTGGCCGAGCACCAGCAGCGGCTGGTCAATCGGTTCAAGGTGGCGTGAGGCGAGGGCGGCCTGCTCCGATGGCGGTGGGTCAGTCGACCTCTACAGTGACTGACACTCTCCTATCGGGAGCAAGCCCCCTGCCACAGTTGTTTGGTGGCGATGGATGGATTGCAGCAAGGCCTTGATGTCGTCCAAGCCTGCTCCTGCAGTCAGTCCGCCCACCCGTCACGCACCGCACTGCGAATCCCCTCCAGCAACATCGCAAATGCCGGGTTGTCATTGTTCTCGCGCCAGATCAGGTGCAGTTCACTCTGTGCGCCTTCGCCCAGGTCGATATCGCGAAACACCACGTTCTTGAACACCACACTGCTGGCGCAACGCGGTACCAGCGCCAAGCCCATGCCGGCGTTGACCAAGGCCAGGATGGTCAGGGACGAGCCCAGCCACTGCACATATTCGGGGGCGACACGGGCCGAGCGCAGCAGGCCGGTGAGCAGTTCGTTGAATGGCGGGTAGGCCGCATGGGCGTACATCAGGAACGGCTGGGCATCGAGGTCGTGGACGCTGACGCTGTCGGCGCTGGCCAGTCGATGGCTGCTCGGCACCGCCAGCACAAAGGGCTCGCGCACCAGGCATTCGGTGGCATAACCGGGTTCCAGCAGGGGCGCGCGGACGATGCCCAGGTCGATGCGCCGCGCACGCAGGGCTTCGTATTGCTGGTAGGTGTTCATCTCCGAGAGGTCGATCCTGACCTGGGGCTGCTTGAGCCGTGCCTCGGCAATCACCCTGGGCAAAAACTCATACACCGCGCTGCCGACGAAGCTGATATTCACCGTGCCGATATCGCCCTCGGCAAAGCGCCGTGCGGTCACGGCCGCCTGCTGGGCGCGCTCCAGCAGGTTCTGGGCTTCGATGAAAAATGCGCGCCCGGCGGCGGTGAGGGCCACGCTGCGGGTGGTGCGGGTAAACAGCTCCACGCCCAGGTGATGTTCGAGCAATTGGATCTGCCGGCTGAGGGGCGGCTGGGTCATGTTCAGGCGTTCGGCGGCGCGGCGAAAATTCAGCTCGGTGGCCACGGTGGTGAAGCAGCGCAGTTGCGTCAGTTCGAACATTGATCTAATCCAGGTATCAATCGAATGCCAAGTTAGATTAGACGGGAACAATCCCCGGCGTCCATCATCGGGGCGTCCCTAAAAAAACAATGAGTGGGAGTTGCCCTTGGATACCGTCCAGAATCCGCCCGACCCGAGCGTGCTCGCCCGCGCAGCCGCCAAGGTCAAGCGCCATGTACTGCCGTTGTTCGTGGTGATGTTCATCGTCAATTACATCGACCGGGTCAATATCGGCTTTGTGCGCAGCCATATGGAGACCGACCTGGGCATTGGCGCCGCCGCCTATGGTTTGGGCGCCGGGCTGTTCTTCATCGGTTACGCCACCTTCGAAGTACCGTCCAACCTGTTGCTGCAGCGCTACGGCGCACGGGCCTGGTTGACGCGCATCATGTTCACCTGGGGCGCGGCCGCGATGGCCATGGCCTTTGTCAAAGGCGAAACCAGTTTCTATATCCTGCGCTTCGTGCTCGGCGCGGCCGAAGCCGGTTTTTTCCCCGGCATCATCTACTACTTCACCCAATGGTTGCCGGCCGCCGAGCGCGGCAAGGCGATGGCGATTTTCCTCAGCGGTTCGGCCATCGCCTCGGTGATTTCCGGGCCGGTGTCGGGGGCGTTGCTCAACGTCAGCGGCTTGAGCCTGCATGGCTGGCAGTGGATGTTCCTGATCGAGGGCTTTGCCTCCATCCTGTTGTGCGGGTTTGTATGGTTCTGGTTGCAATCTCATCCCCATCAGGCCAAGTGGCTCAGCGACGAAGAAAAACACGCGCTGGTGACGGCCATCGCGCTTGAGCAAACGGCCCGCGAAGCCACCCGGAGCGTGCGGCCGTCGATGTTCAAGCTGCTGGCCGACAAACAGATCGCGCTGTTCTGCTTTATCTACTTTTCCATCGCCCTGACCATCTACGGCGCCACGTTCTGGCTGCCGAGCATGATCAAGAAAATGGGCAACCTGGGCGACTTCCAGGTGGGGTTGTTCAACTCGATCCCGTGGTTGATTTCCATCGTCGCCATGTACGGTTTCGCCGCCCTGGCGAGCAAGTGGAAACACCAGCAGGCGTGGGTGGCGCTGATGCTGGTGATCGCCGCCGTCGGCATGTTCATGTCCACCACCGGCGGGCCGGTGTTTGCGTTTGTCGCCATCTGTTTTGCCGCGATTGGCTTCAAGGCCGCCTCGGCGCTGTTCTGGCCGATCCCCCAGGGTTACCTGGATGCGCGCATCGCCGCGGCGGTGATTGCCTTGATCAATTCGGTCGGCAACCTCGGCGGTTTTGTTGCACCCACCACCTTCGGCCTGCTGGAGCAGACCACCGGTTCGATTGAAGGCGGGCTGTACGGCCTGGCCGCGACCTCGCTGGTGGCCGCGGTGGTGGTGTTCTTTGCGCGCACCGCACCACGGCCCGGTGTGCCCCCCACCTCCAAACCGACTACTCATCATCACGCCTTGCGTCCAGGCCCACAGGGAGCCGCCTCTTGAAAATCGTCCGCGTCACCGTCACCCCCATCGCGTTTCGCGATCCGCCGCTGCTCAACGCCAGCGGTATCCACGAAGCCTTCGCGCTGCGCTCGATCATCGAAATCGAGAGCGACACCGGCTACATCGGCCTTGGCGAGAGCTACGGTGATGCCCCGGCGCTGGCGATCCAGCAACAGGTCAAGGACCAACTGATCGGCCTCGATCCGTTCAACCTTAACCAACTGCGCGCCATCGTGCAGGCCACCGTGGCGGCGCATAAACCCGCGAGCATTGCCGGCGCCGAACTGGCCCCCGGTTCCCATGCGAGCAAGGCAGTGAGCAATGCCTATTCGGCGTTCGAGGTGGCGTTTCTCGACCTGCAGGCGCACTCATTGAATGTGCCGCTGGTGGACCTGCTGGGCGGCGCGATCCGCGACCGGATCCCGTTCAGCGCCTACCTGTTCTTCAAGTATGCCGAACACATCGACTCGCCCTATAAACCCGACAGTTGGGGCGAAGCCCTCAACGAAGTACAGATCGTCGCCCAGGCGCGGCGGATGATCGACACCTATGGCTTCAAAAGCATCAAGCTCAAGGCCGGTGCGCTGGACCCTGAGCATGAAGTGGCGTGCATCAAGGCCTTGAAAAAGGCCTTTCCCGGCGTGCCGCTGCGCATTGACCCGAATGGCAACTGGTCCCTGGAAACCTCGATTCGCATGGCCGAACTGCTCGGCGATGACCTGCAGTATTACGAAGACCCGACCCCCGGCCTGGAAGGCATGGCCGAGCTGCACACACGCACCGGCCTGCCCCTGGCGACCAACATGGTGGTCACCGATTTTGACGAGTTCCGCCGCAGCGTGGCCCTGGACAGCGTGCAGATCGTGCTCGCCGACCATCATTACTGGGGCGGCCTGCGCGACACCCAGGTATTGGCGAAGATGTGCCAGACCTTTGGCCTGGGCGTATCGATGCACTCCAACTCACACCTGGGCATCAGCCTGATGGCCATGGCCCACGTGGCCGCGTCGGTGCCCAATCTCGACTACGCCTGCGATACCCACTACCCCTGGCAAGAACCGGACGAAGAAGTGATCAAGGGCGGCAAACTGCCGATCGTCGACGGCTGCGTGAAGATCACCCGCGCACCGGGGCTGGGCCTGGAACTGGACCCTGATCAACTGGGCAAGCTGCATGACCAATACCTCAGCTGCGGTATTCGCCAGCGCGACGACGTGAAGCAGATGCAGCGCTATCAACCGGATTGGAAGACCGTCAAACCGCGTTTCTGAAGCTGGTCGCTTCGTTTTGCCCGGTGGAACCTTTAGCGGCCGCCGGGCTTTTTTTCAGCTGAAATCTTCTTCGAAGTGCTCCTGTTCACCCCGTGTATCACTCTGGCGTCGCACCACCTCCATCTGCCGCAACTCCACCCGGCGGATTTTGCCGGAAATGGTCTTGGGCAATTCGCTGACAAACTCGATCCGCCGCACCCGCTTGTAGGGCGCCAGGTGCTCGCGGGCGAACTCAAGGATGTGGCGTGCCAGCTCGGCACTGCCCGGGGCGTCATGGGCCAGGATCAGGAACGCCTTGGGCACCGCCAGGCGCAACGGATCGGGGCTGGGCACCACGGCCACTTCCATCACCGCCGGGTGTTCGATCAGTGCGCTTTCCAGCTCGAAGGGGCTGATCCGGTAGTCGGAGGCCTTGAACACGTCGTCGGCGCGCCCCACGAAGGTGATGTAGCCGTCGGCGTCGATCTGCGCGGTGTCGCCGGTGCGGTAGTAACCGTCGCGCATCACCTCGGCGGTTTTCTCCGGGCTGTCTTCGTAGCCGAGCATCAGGCCCAGTGGGCGTATATCCAGGGGCAGGGCGACTTCACCCTCGTTGCCCGGCACGCCGTCGGCGTCCAGCAGAGCCACTTGGTAGCCCGGCAACGGGCGGCCCATGGAGCCTGGCTTGAGCAACTGGCCCGGCGTGTTGCCGACCAGGGCGGTGGTTTCCGACTGGCCGAAGCCGTCGCGCAGGGGCAGGCCCCAGGCCTGTTGGATCTGCTCGATGATCTCCGGGTTCAGCGGTTCACCGGCGCCCACCAGTTCGCGCAGGTTCAGGCGCGATTTGTAGCTGGCCAGGTCTTCCTGGATCAGCATGCGCCACACCGTGGGCGGGGCGCACAGGCTGGTTACCCTGTACTTCTCCAGCGCGCCGAGCAATGCCTGGGCACTGAACCGCGCGACGTTATGGATAAAAATGCAGGCGCCGGCATTCCACGGTGCGAACAGGCAGCTCCAGGCATGCTTGGCCCAGCCCGGCGAGGAGATGTTCAGGTGCAGGTCGCCGGGTTGCAGGCCGATCCAGTACATGGTCGACAGGTGGCCGACCGGGTAGCTTTGGTGGCTGTGCAGCACCATCTTCGGTTTTGAGGTGGTACCGGAGGTGAAATACAGCAGCATCGGGTCCGTGGCCAAGGTACGGCCCTCGATCTCGAACCGCTCGGGGTATTCGAAGGCGGCGCTGTGCGCGACCCAGCCAGTAGGCGCCGCCCCCACACAGACGCGGCTGCAACCCTCGCCCAGGCCCTCGAACTTGCCGACATGCGCCGCGCCCACCACCAAGTGGCGGACCTGGCCCCGCTCGATGCGGTCGTGCAGGTCAACCGGGTTGAGCAGGGCAGTGGCGGGGATCACCACGGCGCCGAGCTTGAAGGCCGCCAGCATGGTTTCCCACAGCGCCACATCGTTGCCGAGCATCAGCAGCACGCGTTCGCCACGCTTCACGCCGAGGGCGCGCAGGTGGTTGGCCACCTGGTTGGAACGCGCGGCCAGTTGCTGGAAGCTGTAGCGCTGCTCGCTGCCGTCCTCTTCGACGATCCACAGCGCGTCGGCGGCATTGCCCTCGGCCATGGCATCGAAGTAGTCCAGGGCCCAATTGAATTCGCTCAGCTGTGGCCAACGAAAATCCCGGGCGGCGGTGGCGTAGTCGGTGCGGTGCGCGAGCAGGAAATCCCGGGCAGCCAGGAAGGACTGGGTCATGGTCGGTGTCCTTAATTATTGTTGTGGGGACTGGCCCCTCGGGTGCACCGAGAGGCTGGACCGAGTATAGGCACGCATAAATAAGAGCAAAACGCTCAAAAACACCGGAGCGTTGTGCAAAAAAGTCATGGGCGATAAGGGCTGGCGAGGAGTGATTGACGGGTTGTACGTAAAAGTCCAGTATGGAATTATAAGTACAAAATACCTGCTCCAGCTTTTTCTTCACGCTTGCCAAAACCAATAACAACTCGCGAGACACGACCATGAAGAAACTCCCTCTCATCACCGCCCTGGCCTTGGGCCTGATCGCCTCCAGCCAGCTGCTGGCCGCCGAGAAAACCCTGCGCATCGGCATCGAAGCGGCTTACCCACCATTTGCGTCCAAGACCGAAGAGGGCAAGATCGTCGGCTTCGACTACGACATCGGCAATGCGCTGTGTGCGCAGATGAAGGTCAAGTGTGTGTGGGTCGAAGGTGAATTCGACGGCCTGATTCCTTCCCTCAAGGTGAAGAAAATCGACATGGCCTTGTCGTCCATGACCATCAATGAAGATCGCAGGAAGTCGGTGGATTTCTCCCACAAGTACTACTTCACCTCTTCGCGCCTGGTGATGAAGGACGGTGCCGTGGTGGACGACCAGTACGCCAGCCTCAAGGGCAAGACCGTGGGTGTGCAGCGCGCCACCACCACCGACCGTTACGCCACCGAAGTGTTCGAACCCAAGGGCATCAACGTCAAGCGCTACAGCAATAACGAAGAGATCTACATGGACCTGGCGGCAGGCCGGCTGGATGCAATCTTTGCCGACACCATTCCCTTGAATGACTTTTTGCAGATGCCTCGGGGCAAGGGCTACGGGTTTGTCGGACCGGAACTCAAGGACCCGAAATACGTGGGCGAGGGCGCCGGGATCGCGGTGCGCAAGGGCAATACCGCGCTGGTCAGCGAACTGAACAGCGCCATCGACGGCATTCGTGCCAGTGGGGAATACCAGAAGATTTCACAGCAGTACTTCAAGGCCGACATCTACGGCGATTGAGCATCCTGCGCGGGCACAATATGGGAGGGGGGCACCCCGATGGCGGTGGGTCAGTTACACCTGCCGACGCTGCCTGCACGCGCTCAAGTGTGCAGGCTCTTGCAGGTCAACCCCGGCAACCACTCGTCGCCACTGTCAATTCTGACAGCTAGACGCCCCTCCCCACCGGGTGTCTGATTTTCCTTGCCTGAACGCGCCCTTTTATTCGCGCACACCCTCTAGCAAGGAGTCTCTTTCATGTCCGACCGACCCGTTGATCCAGCCTGCGAGTGTCATTCGATGGATGACACCCCAACCCCGGTGCCCTCCCAAGAGCTTGTTCCCTTTACGCCTGCCGCGGTGCAGACGACAGGCCCCCAGCGGGTCGAAAACCTCGACGAGCCGTATTCCGCCTACCCGTCAATTTCACTGCACGCCTCCCTGTACCCTGAAAACGCCCCCATCGGCCTGGGTATTCGTCATGTGCGTCCTTATGCGCATTTCATCTTTGAAAAGTGGCGCCTCTGGTCGGAGTACGACTATTACGCGCTCTACCTCGATGACCTGCTCAATGCCGTGGCCGCAGACATCGTCCTCGACGATCTGCCCCGTTACGATCTATTTGTGCCAGAGGAGCATGTGCCTGAAGGCGAAGTGCCGATGTACGGCCGGGTATTGCGGGCAGGTACCTTCCAGGAGAGCACCTCGCCGCTGCAAACCCTCCTGATCAAGACCACTCGCCCCGGCGGCACCGACGTCGACCCGGGCAGCGCCTGGCACACCGGCCTGGTCATGACGGTCGAGGGCCTGCCCGAAGGTTCGACGATCGACCGATTGATTGCCGGTGCTGGCGTGTGGTGCCTGATTGAGCGGTATGAACATATCCGCCAGAACGACCGCATCGAGTTGTCTTGGGATGGCGTCATCGTCACGCATATCGTCAGCCCGGCCGAGGCGGCGGGCAGCGGGCCGATCCGGATTTTCGTCAGTGAGGCGATCATCCTCCAGGGCGGGCTGTTGGGCACCCTGACCCTGCGCTTTCGGGTACAGGACGTGGTGGAGAACTTCTCCGGGGAAAAGTACCAGTATTCCAAGTCTTACTTCCTGGTCAGCGAGCTGGACCCCAGCCTGATTGAAGCCCCGGTGTTCCTGGTGGACGATGTCGACCTCAAGCAGGTCGACATCGATACCCAGGGCGATGCGGTATTTAAAGTCTCGTGTTTCACGGGCCGCCAGTTGCCCGCACCCAATCCGCCCCACCAGGTGTTCGTCACGCTGTATGCCACGCTGGCGGATGGCTCGACCCGGGAGTTTGCCGTTCCCTTCAGGAACGCGACCAACGTATACGTGACCGAGGTTCCCGTTGATGGCGACATCATCAAGCAAATAGTCGGCGGTTCCTTCCGGGTTTCGTTCGTGATTAAAGACGCCGACGGCGACTTCGTCGGCCAGTCCGGCAGCATCACCGTCACCGTGATCGGCACGCCGGTGTCGATGCCTGGGGTGACGATCAACCCGATCGAGTTGGGCCTGATTGACCCCGACCACGATATCGACGTCACCCTGCCGTTCTATGAGCCTCATAACCCGGACTGGCTCGAGACCCTGTACATCGAACACCGGGTCCCCGGCGGCGGTGGCGAAACCTACGTCGAGTCCCAACTGGCGGGGCCCCAGGGTGGCAGTCGCCATGTGAGCAAGGCGGATCTGCAACGGTTCAACGGCCGGGGCATCATCTATTTTTACTACGTGGTCACCGACGGTAAAAACACACGCAAATCGGTGGAGGTGGGGGCCCAGGTGGGTGAACGTGTCGCTGAACTGCCGCCGCCACAACTGCAAGGCACCGAAGGCAACAACATCAACCCCGCCCACATCGTCGGCCCCACCGTACTGCTGACCTTGCCCTATCTCGGTGCCCGAGAGGGCGACGTATACCATTGGAGCTGCATCGGCTCGGCCCTGGGCGGCTCGGCCAATGGCACCATCCTGGTCAATGCGGCGACCGAAGGCGTGCCACTGACGTTCCCGGTGACCCGTACCATCCTGGACTTCAACCTCAACGGCAGCCTGCGCATCAGTTACAGCCTGGAACGCAAGGGGCCGCCACGGCAGATCCTGCGCTCGGAGGTGCTGAACCTCAGCGTTGGCGTGGGGGTGGTCCTGGACCGTCCGGAAGTCGCCGAAGCCCAACGCTTTCCGGATCGCCTCGACCCGTTGGCGGCCTTGTCGGGGGCCACCGTGGTGGTGAAATTCCGGCCGATGCACGCCACCGATCGGATCTTTATCGACTGGCTCAGCCCGGACGGCCATGGCAGCTACGCCACGGAAGTGCAGGGCAACCCCACCACCCACGAGGTGAGCGTGCCCATTCCAAGGGAGGTTATCGCCAAAGGTATTCGTGAAGATGGCAACCGCATCAGCGTGCAGTACCATTTTTTCCGCGGTGCCATTCCCTATGACTCGGATGTCCTGAGCCTGGAATTGCTGCCGCTGACCGGGTTGCCCACACCGACCCTCGACGGGATCGGCGACAGCATGGTACTGCAACTGTCCCTGCTCACCGACGCGACGCGTACGCGTATTTCGGTGTGGAGTTTCATCGCGGCCAACCAGCGCATGTGGATGACCTACGAGGGCACGTTTGACGATGGCACGTCGTTTATCGAGAACACCTACACGGCCAATCTGGTGACCGAGACCGGTGTCGTCAACGGCATCTCCCCCCTGCGCCGGTGGATAAACTGCGCCGGCTCAGGGACGGCTCGCGGCTGACCATCCGCTTCTGGGTCACCCTGTCTGAAAGTTTCAGCCTGGATCAGGCGGTGCTGTTTGGCGTACGCGAGCATATCGTGCAGGCCATTCCCTCGACGTTACCGGCCCCGGCGTTCGCCAACCGGGTTGCCCCGACCCTGAGTATTTACCCGCTGGATTACGAGAACACCGCTTCGGTGACGGTGGCTTACGACGGGATGAATGGCACGCACCGCATTCATTTGCAGTGGATCTACCCCGACGGCAGCATGGCCACTATTGCCGCCAAGGATGGCCTGGATGGCGGTCGCGTCGACTTCGCCATCAGCCAGAAGATCCTGGCCGACAGCGTGGGTAAAACAATCACCTTGCGCTATATCGCCGTTATTAACGGTGACGAGGTAGATTCCTTTGTCCAGACCCTGACCGTTCAAACCCTGCGCGAGTCGGACTTGCCCAGACCGCTGATCAACGGCATCGCCCATAACGGCACACTCGACCTCAATACCTTTACTGGCAACGCGACGGCGTCGTTGGCCAAGTGGCGGTTGAGTGCTCAGGGACAACGGGTGTGGTTGAGGTGCAGCAGCGTCGGCGTAGATGATTTGCCGGTGCTTGACGGGGTGGCGATCACTTCGTCGGAAGCGGCGAACGGCCTGGTGAACAAGGCGGTACTGCGCAGTTGGCTGGCGGCATTGCCGGATAACCGGCAGATCACTGTCACGTGCAACGTGAGTTTTGACGGCAGCGCTGTCGAGGCCACCGCCCAGGAATTCCCCACGTCCACCTACATCGTGCGCTCGGCACTCGGAGACCTGCGCCTGCCCGTGCTGCTCCAGGCTTCAGGCAGTGGAGCCTCGGTAACCCTGGCCCCATTGAGCGCCTTGAATGGGGGCACGGTCCGGGTGAGCTACACCGGTATGCTCACCAGCGATAGCATCAGAGTCATCATGCTCGGCAACGGCGCCGCAGGTTCTCCCATCCTCCCAGCCAAGGACGGCAGCACGAGCGGCAGCGTTGATTTCCCGATTCCGGCGAGCGCCATCGCTGCCAATATCGGTAACGGCAACCGAATATTTACGCTCAGGTATGAAGTGACCCGTGGCAGTGAGACCAAGCCTTCCGGAACGGTAACGGTGACGGTGACGCCGATCCCCGCGGCGAACCTGCCTCGGGCGGTCATTCATAACATACCTAACGGCGGGACGCTGGACCTGAACACGTTTGCCGGCAATGCATGGGCAGCCCTGGGGAGATGGCCTTTTATTGCTGGCAGGCAACGGGTGTGGATTATCTGCAGTAGTGCGGGAGTCGCCGACCTGTATGTGCTCAATGGCGTGGAGATCACGGATACCGAAGCGGCGTACGGGTTGACGAATAAAACGGTGGTGCGCAGTTGGCTGGAGTCCGTGCCCAATAACCAGCAGATCCATGTGAGGAGCCAGGTGACGCTCAATGGCAGCGTGAGCCCTGGCGATGTGATTACTTTCCCGACGACGACTTACACGTTAGTGAACTATCCGCCCTTGAGAATTGATCCAACCACAATGAACTTGAACGGATTTGCGATCATTGCGTTCTGGGGACAACCTGCCGGGGATTATGCAGGTAATAACCAAACTCGCGCGGCCACCGGCGGCCGTCCACCTTATACCTACAGTTCACGCAACTCTGCTGTCGCCTCGGTAACGGCGGCAGGGAAAGTGAGAGGGGTTGCCAATGGCAGTACGACAATTGATGTGAGGGATCAGGCAGGCAGCACCGTGTCGTATAACGTTACCGTCAGCAATGTGTATTACTTGCGTGAGTACTCGAGCGGTGTGAATTACGCCCAAGCTATTGCGTGGCGTAACTCGCTGCCAGGGGGCAGGGCAATGAGTTTTTACGGTGGGATTGATGAAATGGTGAAAGCCTACGGTCCGGTAACGACTTGGCCCATTCCGACAGATGGCGAGTATTGGTTGTGCCTGGAGACAGGCTGCAATGAGCCGAACAGGGCTCTATGGCGCCGGGCATGGAACGATGTCGGATGTGCGACACAAGGCACGGTTCGGTGGGCTTGGTGCTTACAGTCTTCATAATATGATCATTCCCACGCTCCGCGTGGGAATACCCGTCAGTTAAAGTCGAGCACTTTATCTGTGGCGAGGGAGCAAGCGCCCTCGCCACAGGTTACTTTTTACCCTTTCTACTTCTTAACTGACTGGCATCAGGGCAAGTCGAATCGCTGCACCGCCCTTTCCACATTTGATCAGCGGTGTTCGATCAGCCCTTGAGCTCCTTCAAATGCTTGTAGACCGTAGCCCGCCCCATGCCCAGCACATTGGCCACATAGTTCGAGGCGCTCTTGCCCTTGAACGCCCCCTCTGCATGCAGGGCCAGCACCAGCTCGCGCTTGTGGTCACGGGTGAGCAGGTTCAGGCTCAGCTGGCGCTCGCGCATCCAGGCATGCAGGAACGTGTTGATACGCTCCTGCCAGTCATCGCGAAACAGCGAGTCCGGTTGCGGGATCAGCTTGCTCGGCGACAGGAACAGGTCCAGCGCGGCCTTGGCGTTTTCGAACAGTGAGATATTCAGGTTGATGCACAGCACCGCCAGCCGACGCCCTGTGTGGTCATGCAGCACGGTGCTCAGGCTGCGGATTTTCTGGCCGTCCCAATTGAGCTTTTCGTAGGGGCCGATATTCACGTCGCTGACGTCGGCGCTGAGCATGTCCTCCAGCGCCGAGTCGTCGCCAATGCCTCGTTTGGACAGGTTATTGGCGATGTAATCGACTTTTTGCGTGCGCAGGTCATGCAGCACCACTTCGGCATGGGGGAAGAACAACGTGGCGATTGCATCGGCAATCGCACGGAAATTCTGCAGGACTTTTTCGTGTTCGGCGCTGTTCATCAATGGGGCTCCAGGCGGGCGAGGGAGAGCATACCAGCGTCGAGGCCGAACCGTGTCAGTGCCTCCGGCAACGCTTCACCGCGCACCAGCGCCGCACTGGCCTGGCCCATGGCAGGGGAGGTCTGGATCCCATAACCGCCTTGCGCCGCCACCCAGAACAGGCCGGGCACCTGCGGGTCGAAGCCGCTGAGCAAATCACCATCATGCACAAAGCTGCGCAGGCCGGCCCAGGTGCGCGTCGGGCGGCGGATGTTCAAGGTGGTGGCTTCTTCGATCTGGTAGATGCCCATGGCGATGTCCAGCTCTTCGGGCTGTACATCCTGGGGCTCCACCGGATCGGCATTCGCCGGCGAGCCGAGGAACATGCCGGCGTCGGGCTTCATGTAGAAGGCTTCGTCGAGGGCCACCAGCATCGGCCAGGCATGGCTGTCCACGCCTTCGGGGCCGGCGAAGATAAACGCCGAGCGCCGCTTGGGTTGCAGGCCGATGGACGCGGCGCCCGCCAGCCCGCCGATATGATCGGCCCAGGCGCCGGCGGCGTTGATGATGATGGGCGCGTTGTAGGTCCCGTCCTGGGTGTTTACGTGCCAGAGTCCCGCGCTGTCACGGCTCAAGCCCAGTACATGGCTGTCGGTGCGCACTTCGCCCTGATTGCGCCGGATACCGCGCAGATAGCCCTGGTGCAGGGCGTCGGTGTCGATGTCGCTGGCGGTCGGGTCATACAGCGCGCCATGGACTTTTTCCCGGCGCAGGATCGGCAGCCGCGCGCAGGCTTCATCCGCCGTAAGCCGTTCGACCTGCGGCACCGTGGCCTTGGCACTCAGGTACTGGGCCTGCAATTCGGCGGCGTCACCGTTGAAGTCCACGGTCATTTCGCCGCGTGGCGTCAGCAGCGGGTGCTCGCAGAAACCTGGCGGCGGGTTATCGAAAAACGCGCGGCTGGCCTGGGTCAACGCGCGCACCTGCGGGGTGCCATACGCCGCCGTGTAGAGCGCGGCCGAGCGTCCGGTGGAGTGATAGGCCGGGTGGGATTCACGCTCCAGTACCAGCACCTTGGCATGGGGCGACAACCAGAAACCCGTGGACGCGCCGGCAATGCCGCCGCCGATGATGATGAAGTCGGCATGGCTCATAACAGTCTCCAGAGGGCATTGGCCAGGGCGATGTCTTCCAGGCCCAGGCCGATGGAACGGAAAAATACGTGGCGGTCATAGGGCGGGCGCTGTACCTGCTCACTGAGCAGTTCGGGCAGGTCGCCGACGATCGCGTTCTTGTCCCAGCCGTGCTGTTCAGCGGCAATCAGCATCTCGCCGGCCGAGCCGGGGGTGGTCTGGCGATAGTCGCAGAACACCTGCATGGCGTTGAGGCTCTGGGGCGGCACTTCATGGGCACGCGGGGCGTTGGTGCTGATCGAGGTGATCAGCGCCGGCTTGCTCAAGCGCGACGGGTCGATCACCGGGCCGGCCGATGAGGTGCACAGCAGGATCACATCGGCGTCGGCCACCGCCGCATCGCAGCTGTCGGCGACGCTCAAGCGTGGATCCAGGCGTTTGATGGCGTCGGTATTGGCAGTGGCCAGGCTGGGCGAAAACACACTGATGTTCTGCCAGTCCCGCAGGTTTTTCACGTAGTGCAGATGCGCCTGGGCCACCTTGCCGCTGCCGATGATCGCCAGGCGCTGTGCCGCCTGCGGGGCCAACGCCTCCACCGCCAGCGCAGTGGTCGCTGCGGTGCGCGCGGTGGTCAACTCGGCGGCATCGCACAGCAACAGGGGCTCGCCGGTTTGCATCGACATCAACAGCGTCCAGGCCGTTACCAGCGGCCCTTGCTCGCGCACGATATACGGCGAGGTCTTGACCCCGTACACCCCCTCTGCAGCCAGCACGCCCATGTAATTGATGAAGTCGCCCGCGCCGTGGGGGAACTCCACTAACTGCTGCGCCGGTTGCACCGCATGCCCGGCGGCCAGGGCGCGGAACAGCGCGCGCAGGATCTGCGGTACATCGACTTGGGCGAGCAATTCGCAGGCCTGGGCCTGGTTGATGACAAAAGGGGGGCTGGACATGGAGAACTTCCAAATTAAACTAATTTGTCCATTATGGACTTTTAGTTTTATTGGGCAACCACTGGGCGCAAAAAATCTGCAGACCTTCTCCCCTCCGTTAGAAGCAACGGTGGTCAGTTTGTCACTGAGCTCACCTTGGCGACCACGGCCCCGCGAGTTTCGACCCATCCTCCTCCAAGCACTTTGTAGAAGGTCACCAGGTTTGTCAGGCGCGACAACTGCGTGCCGATCAGGTCCTGTTGCGCGGTGTAGAGCGAACGTTGCGAGTCCAATACCGTGAGGTAACTGTCGATCCCCTGACTGAAGCGTGCCTGTGACAGCCGATAGCTTCTGGCGGTCGCATCTACCAGCGCTTGCTGTGCATCAAGCTGGCGCCCCAGTGTGCCGCGTTGCGCGAGCGCATCGCTGACTTCGCGAAACGCCGTTTGAATCGCCTTCTCGTAGTCCGCTACATAGATGTCTCGATCCGCTGTGGCGCTGGCCAGGTTGGCTTGGTTGGTACCGCCATCGAAGATCGGCAGCGAGAGTTGCGGCGCGAAACTCCAGGTTCCCGAACCGCCTTTGAACATGTTCGACAAACTCGCGCTTGAAGTCCCCGCCGAAGCCGTGAGGGTAATGCTTGGGTAAAACGCCGCACGGGCGGCGCCGATGTAGGCATTGGCGGCCTTCAGGTCGCGCTCGGCCTTGAGTATGTCGGGGCGGCGTTGCAGAAGGTCCGAGGTCAAGCCGGGCGGGATGTTGGCCAAAGGGCTCGCTTCGGCTGTCGAGCGTTCGGGCAGGGTCTTGGGCAGCAGCGCGGCTGGCAGATCGGCACCGACTACCAGGCGCAATGCGTTCAGGTCCTCGGCGACTTGAGCGGTATATTTTTCCACATCGACGCGTGCCGTTTCGACGCTGGTCTGTGCCTGGCTCAGGGTGAGGGCGGAAGATGAACCCAGGTCGAACATGCGCTGGTCGAGTGCGTAGCTGTCTTGCTGGCTGGTGAGCGTATCGTGCGCCAGCTTGAGTCGGTCCTGGTCGGACGCCAGTGTGAGGTAGTCCGTGGCGACTTCCGCGATCAGGCTGATTTGAGTGCTTCGGCGATTCTCAGCCGTGGAGAAGTATTGCTCGAGTGCCTGCGCGCTGAGGCTGCGCAAGCGACCAAACAGGTCCAGTTCGTAGGCACTGAAGCCCAGCGTCGCGCTGTAGCTGTGCGTGACCATGGCCTGGCCCGTCTGGGATTGATCGGCCGGTGTGCGGCTGGCGCTGGAGCTGCCGCTGGCATCGACGCTGGAAAATAACGCCGCGTCTTGAACGCGGTAGGTGGCGCGGGCCTTTTCGATATTGAGCACCGCCACCCTCAGATCGCGGTTGTTGGCCAGGGCCAGCTCGATGACTTTTTGCAGGGGCGGGTCGGTGAACACATCGCGCCAGCCCAGGTCAGCGACCGGCACGGTGGGCACTACGCCCTGGTCTTCGGGGAACGTCGCCGGGACGGGCGAGGGTGGAGGCTGGTAGGCCGGTATCAGGCTGCAACCGCTCAACAGAGCCCCCACTACCAGTACAGAACGTGTAAACCGTTGCATATCAGAGACCTTGTGCTGGGGCTGGTTGGGCAGGGGATTGCGTGGATGTCGGCGCAACGGTTTTTGGTTTGAACAGGCGCATCACCAGTACAAAAAACAGTGGAACAAAGACAATCGCCAGGAGCGTGCCGGAGAGCATGCCGCCGATCACTGCGCTGCCCAACGCGTGCTGTGCACCGGCCCCCGCGCCGCTGCCCAATACCATCGGTAACACGCCAAGAATGAATGCCAGGGACGTCATGAGTACCGGACGCAAGCGCATGCGCGCGGCTTCGAGTGCTGAATCCACCAGGCTCTGACCACCGGCGTAGAGGTCTTTGGCGAACTCCACGATCAGGATGGCGTTTTTCGAGGCGAGGCCAATGGTGGTCAATATCCCGACCTGGAAGTACACGTCGTTCATTTTCCACGTCAGGATTGCGCCGACCAGGGCCCCCAGCACCCCCAGCGGTACCACCAGCACCACTGACAATGGAATCGCCCAGCTCTCATACAGTGCGGCCAGGCACAGGAACACGAACAGGATCGACAGGCTGTACAGCAAGCCGGTCTGGCCGGTCGAGGCTTTTTCCTGGCGCGACAGGCCAGTCCATTCGTAGCCGATGCCGGTCGGCAACTTGGCAACGGCGTCTTGCACGATCGCCAGTGCTTCGCCGCTGGACGCGGCTCCAGGCATGGCCATGCCCAATATCTCTACGGACGGGACGCCGTTATAGCGTTCAAGCCGTGGCGACCCCGAGGCCCACACCGCCTTTGAAAAGGCAGAGAAGGGCACCATGCCGCTGTCACTGTTGCGGATGTACCAGCGATTGATGTCATCGGGGAGCATGCGGTAGGTGGCATCCGCCTGCAGCATGACCTTTTTGACCCTGCCCTTGTCGATGAAGTCATTGACGTAACTGCTGCCCCAGGCAGCCGAGAAATTGTCATTGATATCGGCGATCGACACACCCAGTGCCTGGGCCTTGTCCGGGTCAATCTCGAGCTGCAGTTCAGGCGCGTCTTCCTGGCCGTTGGGCCGCACCGCCACCAGGCGCTTGTCTTTTGCGAGCTCGGCGAGCAGTTGGTTACGCGCACTCATCAAGGCTGCGTGGCCAAGGTTGGCGCGGTCTTGCAGCATCAGGTCGAAGCCGGTGGCATTGCCCAACTCCGCCACGGCCGGCGGGGCGAACGCAAATACCCGTGCGTCCCTGAGCGTCGAAAAGTAAGCCATGGCTTTGCTGGACACACCAGACACACTGAGCGCGTCACCCTTGCGCTCATCCCAGGGCCTGAGTTTGACGAACGCCAGGCCGGTGTTCTGGCCACTGCCGGCAAAGCTGAAGCCGGACACTGTGAACACGCCGGAGACCGCATCTTTCTGATCGACCAGGAAGTGTTGCTCGACCTGGTGAATGACTTCATCGGTACGCGCGCCTGTCGCACCGGGTGGCAATTGCACCAGTACGAACAGGGTGCCCTGGTCTTCATCGGGCAGGAAGCCGACCGGCAACTTCATGAAGCCGAAGACCACCGCGCCCAGCACCACGGCGTACACCAGCATGTACCGCCAACCCTTGCCCACGATGTGGCGCACGATGCCTTGGTAGCCAAGGTTGCCTCGGTCAAACGAACGGTTGAACCAGCCGAAGAAACCGGTGGTAGCAGCGCCATGGCCTTGCTCAATGGGTTTGAGTAACGTTGCGCACAGGGCGGGTGTGAGCACCAGCGCTACCAGTACCGACAGCGTCATGGCCGAGACGATGGTGATGGAAAACTGTCGGTAGATCACGCCGCTGGAACCACTGAAAAACGCCATCGGCACAAATACGGCGGCCAGCACCAGGGCGACGCCCACCAAGGCTCCGGTGATCTGGCCCATTGACTTGCGAGTGGCCTCCTTCGGCGATAGCCCTTCCTGGGCCATGATCCGTTCGACGTTTTCCACCACGACAATGGCATCGTCCACCAGCAAACCGATGGCCAGTACCATGGCAAACATGGTCAGCGTATTGATCGTGAAACCGAACGTCGCGAGCACGCCGAAGGTGCCGAGCAGCACCACAGGTACAGCTATCGTCGGAATCAGCGTGGCCCTGAAGTTTTGCAGGAACAGGTACATCACCAGGAAAACCAGTGCCACGGCTTCAACCAGGGTGCGTACGACCTCCTCGATCGAAATACGCACGAAGGGCGTGGTGTCATAGGGCTTTTGCACGGCCATGCCGGGCGGGAAGAATTGCTCAAGCTCTGCCACCCGGGCGTCTATCGCCTTGACGGTGTCCAGGGCGTTGGCACCCGCGGCGAGCTTGATAGCCAGGCCCGCAGCGGGTTTGGCGTTGTAACGTCCGGCACTGGTGTAGCTTTCACTGCCCAGTTCTATGCGCGCAACGTCACGCAGGCGCACCTGAGAGCCATCAGTCTGGGTGCGCAGCAGGATGTCTTCGAATTCTTTCGCCGTTCTCAGGCGGGTCTGCGAGGTGATCGTCGCGTTGATCTGCTGGTTGCTGGTAGCGGGGAGGGCGCCCAACTGCCCGGCGGAGACCTGGACGTTCTGCGCCTGGATCGCGGTTTTCACATCGGTTGGCGTAAGGCTGAAGTTGGCCAACTGGTCGGGGTTGAGCCAGATGCGCATGGCGTACTGTGAGCCAAACAGCGTGGTGTCGCCCACCCCTTCAACCCGACTGATCGCATCCTGCACGTTGGCGGCCACGTAGTCCGAGAGGTCGGAGCCGCTCATGCTGCCGTCCTCGGAAGTAAACGCCAGGACATTGAGGAAGTTCGTCGCTGACTTTGTCACCGTCAGGCCCTGGTTCTGCACCTCTTGCGGCAACAGCGGTGTTGCCAGCGCGAGCTTGTTCTGAACCTGCACCTGCGCGGTATCGGGGTTGGTGCCGTTCTCGAACGTGAGTGTGATGGTGGCCGAACCGGAGGACTCACTGGTGGATGACATGTAGCTCAACCGGTCCAGCCCCTTCATCTTCTGCTCGATGATCTGGGTGACCGTGTTTTCCAGTGTCTTGGCCGACGCGCCGGGATAGGTGGCAGTAATTGCCACGGCGGGAGGCGCGATATCCGGGTACTGCGCGATCGGCAGCGTGAGGATCGAAAGGATGCCGGCCAGCATCACGAGAATAGCCAGCACCCATGCGAACACCGGGCGATCAATAAAAAAACGTGCCATGAGTAGCTCTCTCGCAGGTCAGTTTGACGCGGTGGCCTTGATGGCTGGCGCAGGGGGGGCAACGTGGGAGGCGTCGTCAGTCGGTTTGGTTACCCACGGTGTGACATTCACCTCCAGGCCCGGCGCGGCGTTTTGCTGGCCGTCGACTACAAGCTGGTCCCCCGGCTCAAGTCCGGCCTGCACCAACCACTGATCGCCTACTGCCCGCTCGGTCTGTAGTGGTCGACGCTGCAGTTTTTTTTCGCTGTCGACGACATAGGCGAACGGCTTGCCCGCACCATCCCTGGAGACCGCTTGCTGGGGCACCAACAGGGCGTTTTCCTTGACGGCCTCCTGCAGTATCGCGCGCACATACATGCCGGGCAGCAGGTCGCCGTCGGGGTTGGGAAATACCGCCCGCAAGGTGATCGTGCCGGTGTTCTGGTCCACGGTGACATCCGAGAATTCCAGGGTGCCCTCGTGCGGATAAGCGCTGCCATCTTCAAGCAGCAATTGCACCTTGGCCGAGTTGGCGCCGCTCTTTTGCAGTTCGCCTCGGGCCATCGCGTGTTTGAGTTGCAGCAGCGCGGTGCTGGATTGGGAGAGGTCGACGTACAGGGGATCCAGCTGTTGGACCGTCGCCAGTTCCGTGGTCTGGCTGGCGGTAACCAGTGTGCCGGGGGTGACGCTCGACTTGCCGATGCGCCCGGAGATCGGTGAATCCACACGGGCGTAAGACAGATTGATACGGCTGCTTTCAACGTCAGCCTTGGCTGATGCTACCTGGGCTTCGTCCTCGCCGAGGGAGGCGCTTGCGTCATCGTAGTCCTGTTGGCTGACCGCCTGGATGGCCAGCAATTGCTTATAGCGTTCGGCCTTGAGCCGCGCAGTCTTGAGGGTTGCTTGCGCTTTGGCGAGCGCTGCTAGATTGCTGTCGTGGGTGGCCTTGTAGGTGGCCGGGTCGATTTGATACAGCGCCTGGCCTGCAGTGACATCGCTGCCTTCCTTGAACAGGCGAGTCTTGATGATCCCGGCAACTTGCGGGCGTACCTGCGCGACCAGGTACGCTGAGGTGCGGCCGGGGAGTTGTGTCGTCAGCGCCAGATGCCGGGGTTGCACGGTGATCACCCCCACGGTCGGTTTGCCCTGTGCAGGTGGAGGACCACCCGGCGGCTTGCCGCAGGCGGTGAGAAAGCAAGCAGCAGTACAGGCTGCGAAGAAGCTTAAGAAGTAAGTCAGGGGCGGGCGCAAGGCATTCTCCAGGGCGGGAAGGAGGAAGCGGATTAGTTATTTAAATACCGTACCGTACGGTAATGTATTGAGGTAAATTTGCGCCGTCAACCGGGATGAACGCCCCTGGGGTATCATCCGGGCGTTTGTGGAAGCAGTGGAGCAAGGGTTATGCGAGTCAAGACTGAAGCCAAACGCGAGTCCATCGTCGAGGCTGCAGCGCAGGTTTTTCTGGAGTTCGGCTTTGATGGTGCGTCCATGACGCAGATCGCCACGCGAGTGGGCGGATCAAAGGGGACGTTGTACGGGTACTTCAGCAGTAAGGAGGAGTTGTTTGTCGAGGTCATGCATGGCATGGCCAAGCGTTTCCTGGAGCCCATCTTCGAAGCGTTGCAGAAGGACCATGATGACTTGCGGCATGCATTGCAGCAGTTCGGCGAGCGCACCCTGGCCGTGTTGTGCCTGGAAGCTTCCATTCAGGCACGCCGCGCGATCATCGCGCAGTCGGGTCGCAGTGACATCGGCTTGCGGTTCTACGAGCGGGGCCCGAAAAAAGGCATGCGCGAAGTGGCCAGTTTCCTGACGCGCCGGATCGAGGCGGGCCAGCTCAGGCCGTGCGACCCGGAGGTCGCAGCCTGCCACCTGATGGCACTGTTGGATTCGGAGACCGTCACTCCTTGTCTGTTGGGCGTCAACCGCAAGCCTTCGACCGCCCATATACGAGCAGCGGTAAGTCGTGCGCTGGATACCTTTCTGGCGGGCTATGCGCTCGGGCCTCACAGCGTTGTCCCCTAGGGAAACGCGGCCTGGCTCATTGGGCGGCGCTGGCCGTTTCACGGTAGAGCCTGGGCGGCATGCCGAATGCTGCCTTGAAATGGCGACTGAAGTGAGCGCTGCTGCCATAGCCCCAGGCGTAAGCAATGTCGGTGAGCGAGCGATGGCTGAGGTCACGGTTGCGTAGGTCTTGCGCGCAGCGCGCCACGCGGCGTTGCCAGATGTACTCGCTGACACTGCAACCGAATTCGTCCTGGAATGCCCGATGCAGACTACGCACGGAGCAGTGTTCGGCAAACGCGATGCGCTCGATGCTCAGGTCGCGGTCGGCCAGGTGAAGTTCGATATAGCGCTTGAGGCGGTTCTGCTTGTAGTGACGGAAGTCGTGTTCGAGCTTCTTCTCCTCCTGCTTGTTGCCCAGCGCATTGTTCAAAAGCCCGACGATACTGTCGCCGATCAGCGCCGCCGACTGGCTGTTCAGCAGCGGATATTGGCTGTAGGCGTCAACGATAAGGTGCATCAACATCCGCCCAAGCCCGTTGCGTGCGCTGATATGCGGGTCGTCAGCGTCCAGTGCCTGCCCGGCGCCTTCGTTGAACAACAGGATGAAGTGCTCACAGCCTTGTGGGCTGCTGACGTTGAATGGTTGGGCGCAGTCAACCACCAGCAACTCGTCGGGCGCCAAGGCGTTGCTGTGCTTGCCTTGCTGGAAATGACTGACGCCGGCGGTTTGCAGAATCAACATGCGTGACGTATCGGGTGCCTCGACTGCTTTGCTCAGGTGACGGGAATAGCGGTGCGCGCTGGCGGTCATGCGGCAAAAACGCAGTTTTCCAAGATCGCCGTATTCCAGGCGGCCCTGGAAATCGGCATCGTGCAAAGGTTCGATGTAGGTGGACTCGAGGCGCTTGATGTACTCCGGCGTGCGGCCGAGGTTATCACTCATAAACTCCTTCCACTTCATCAGGCGGTCGGAGCGCATCACTTGATCGGTAGAAACGCAGGCTAGATTGCTCATGGTTCGCCTCTTTTTATTGTTATGGGGTGGGCCACACCGGGTGGGCCCACCCTGTTTCCTAGAAGGGGTAGTGGTGGCTCCCGGCTTGCCAGGTCACCCAGTGCGCACGGGTGAATTCATCCAGGGCATAGTGACCGTTGAAGCGTCCCAGCCCGGAGTTCTTTTCGCCGCCGAACGGGGCATTGGGCTGGTCGTCCACAGTGATGTCGTTAATGTGCGTCATCCCAGCCACGATGCCACGGGAAAAATTCAGCGCGCGGGCCATATCTTTACTGAACACGGCGCTGGACAGCCCATATTCGCTGGCGTTGGCCAGGGTCAGGGCATGTGCCTCATTGTCGGCGATCAATATTGGCAGCAAGGGCCCGAAGGTTTCATCGTGCGCCAGTTCGTGGTCGAAAGGGACATCCCCGTATACATGGGGCGGCAGCACCAGCCCGGACGCCGGGCCACCGTGCAGTTTCTTCAGGCTCGCGCTGTCGGCGGCATTGACCTTGCGCAGCAGGCCGTCCAACTGGCTGCGGTTGATCACCGGGCCAATCACTGTATCGGCGAGGTTAGGGTTGCCGGTTTTCAAGTTGCGCACGCGCTCCACCACCAACGCGCTGAAGTCGGCGTAGAGCGAACGGTCCACAATCACCCGATTGACGCTCATGCAGATCTGGCCCTGATGCAGGAAGCGTCCGACCACTGCTGCATGCGCGGCAAGGTCGATATCCGCATCATCGAGCACCACCAGCGGCGCGTTGCCGCCAAGCTCCAGGGCGACCCGCTTGATGTGCTGGCCGCCGGTGGCGATGCGCCCGACATTGCGCCCGACATCGGTAGACCCGGTAAATGAGATCAGGCTGGGAACGGGGTGCCCCACAAAGGCATCGCCGATTTCCGAGCCGGCGCCGACCACTACATTGAGCGTGCCCTCGGGAAAACCCGCTTCTTCGAACAGGTGCGCAATCAGCAGGCCGCCGGTCACGGCCGTGTCGCTGGCCGGTTTAAGGACCACCGTATTGCCCAGTGCCAACGCCGGAACCACCGAACGCATGCTCAAGTACAGGGGGAAGTTCCAGGGGCTGATGACCCCAATCACCCCGAGCGGCTCACGGAACACGAAGCTTTGTTCGCCGGGCTTGTAGCTGCTCAGGATGCGCCCCTCCACCTGCATGGGCAGCGCAATGCATTCACGCACCAGGTTCAGGGTGAATTGCCACTCCATGGTCGCCTTGATACGGGTACTGCCGGACTCGCGAATCAGCCAGTCGATGATCTCTTCGCGGCGTTGCTGGATGACGTGAGCGAGCTTTTCCAGCTGGGCGCCCCGTGTGGTTGGATGCAACTGCGCCCACGGGGTTTGCGCGCGTTGTGCTGCTGCGTAGGCCGCGTCGAGGTCGGCAACGCTGGCCAGGGGCATTTCGAGCAATGTCTCGCCATTGAAAGGATTGCGATCGTCCAGCCGTGCTGAGGAACGACCGGTGTGCCAGGTGCCGTCGATGAACTGGTCGCCATTGAGGGCGTAAGGGGTTGGGCGTTGGGCAGTCATGGTTTTACCTTTGGGTCAGTGGGGCACGTGGTTTCAGAGCGAGACGGGCTCAGGTTCTGATCCACGCGCGGCCCCAGGAATTGAGGGTGTGTTCTTCTTGCGGCCAAGTGCCAGGAGGGTCGCTCGCTTCGGTGATTTGCAGCTCCGCCGAGAACTCCAGCCGGTTGCGATCGGCATCCACCACCATGAAGAACAGGTTGTCGCCCGGCCCATGACGACCGGGGCCAAAGAAAATGCTGATGCGCTCCTTGGCAAAGCGATCACCCCAGTCTCGAATGTCATTCCATTCATTGGTTTCGTAACAGTGATGATCCCACTCGTTTTTCGAGCCGCGGAAGAACGCCAGCGAATGGTGCTCATCGTCCGAACGCAGGAAGCACACCATCAACAGGCCGCTCTGTTGGTCGACCACGCTGTCGGACACCGTGAAGCCAACGGTGTTGACGTAGAACTCAATTATCGCTTCCAGCTCGGTGGTCTGGAACACCACATGCTGCAGGCGGCCGGGCATGCCGGGTGGGGTGGCATGGGTGTGTGCCTGGGATACGCCAAAAATCGTCTGGCGACCTTGAGGATCGCGTATTGCAAAGGCGCCCGGGGCGAGCAGTGGCGAGCTGATGTCTTCGGTGGTGCAGTTGCGCTCGCGCAGGCGGCGGTACAGCATGGCGAGTTTCTCTGGGCATGCCAGGTCATACGCCGCCGCCAGCAGGCCGCTGTGCTCGGCCGGGGAGAGCAGCATGGCGCGATTAGGTCCCCTGAGTAGCCAGTGGCCGTCGGCTTGAGGCTGGCCCTGCATGTCCATCATGCGTTGATAGAAGTCGATCTGCCGTTGCGGGTCTTTGCTCGCCAGGTGCAAGTAGCACAGGCGAGCCGGGGTGGACGTTTGCAATGTGTTCATACGCACCTCTCGAGCGTAACGGGCGTTGTGATGGACGGTCGGGGCGTGCGATCGCCCGCGGGCACGGCACCCAGCAAGGACTGCAAGGCCTCGGCAGTGATTGTCTCGGTGGCACTGTGGAAAATCGCGGCGATGTAGCGATCAGGCCGCAGCAGGAAGAAGCTGGCGCTGGCGCCGAGCAATGCCTCGAGCGCCCCGGCGTGATCGTGCAATACCGTGCAGCCCGGCAGGGCAGGCGGCTTGCTGACGGAACCTGGCAGGATCAGAATCCGCTTCACCTCCAAGTGCGCCCAGAGCGGGTGTTGCAATTGATCCAGGCGTTCGCGATGAGGGTCTCCGTATTGGACCAGGGCGAAACCTGCACCGATGTAATCGTCGAGCAGACGTTCAGTGCCCTGGCTGTCGGTGAGGCTGGGCTGGGGGAACATCTGCCCGCTGCGCACGCCGCCCGCGGCACCGGCGGTGAGCACCAGGCCTTGGCGCAGCCGTGGTTTTGGCTTGAAGCGCATCTGCAGGAAGTAGTCACGCAGCGGCGGTACCCGCCCGATCAGCGAGAATGCACCACTGATCAATCGCGCCCGCAGCACGGTAGCGGGCGCCATCACCACCCCGAGGTTCAGCGCGAGCTTGATCAATGCCCACGCGTGATCGCGGCGCTCGCTTTCGTAGGTGAGTAAAACGGCCGGGGCCATTTTCCCGGTCAGTACGCCGATCAGTTTCCAGGCCAGGTTATGGGCATCGCGCACGCCGCTGTTCATGCCTTGTCCGGCATAGGGCGGCGTGAGGTGTGCCGCGTCACCGGCGAGCAACACACGGTTGACTTGCCAGCGTTCGGCGATGCGGGCGTGAAAGGTGTACACGGTTTTACGCACGATGGAGAGCGGTGCATCGCCCTTGAACGGGCGTAGCAAAGCTTGCAATCGCGCTTGGCTGAGCATCTGCGCGTCGCTTTCGCCGTCCTTGAGCATGAACTCGAAGCGCCGCGTGCGATGCGGGCCGGGGACCTCGACGATCGGGCGGCGCGCATCGCAGTACACGCGGGTTTGCCAGAACGGGTCATCGTCCTGATCGGTGTCCACCACCAGCCAGCGCGAGGCGAAGCTGGAGCCGACCATATTGATCCCAAGCTGTTTACGCACCGGGCTGCGCCCACCATCACAGGCGATCAGGTAGTCGGCCTGCACTTCCAGCAGTTCCTTGTTGGCGTCCACGACCAGCGCGCGCACGCCGTGCTCGTCCTGGGTGAACTCCAGCAGTTCGTGGCTGAAGCGTGCAGTCAGGCAAGCGAAACGCTGCAGGCCGGCCCTCAACGTGCTTTCGAACAGCGGTTGGCGGAACGCATTGCGCTTGGGAAAACCGTATAGCTTGCCGCTGGGTTCGACCTTGCCGAAGCACCGCCCGCCAGGGCGCGTAAAGTAATGCACGCCATAGCCGGCCACCACGTCCGCCAGCACCGCCTGGCTCAAGCCCATGGCCTGCATGGTGCGCAACGACTCATCATCGATCGAGACCGCGCGAGGCTCGGTGACGGTGCCCGGTTTGCTGTCGATAATCCAGGCATCCACGCCGGCCTGGCCCAGCAGGTTGGCCAGGGTCAGCCCGGTAGGGCCGGCACCGACGATCAGGACACGGGTATTGATACTGTTCAGGGTTGTCATTGTTGTTCCCCTACGACTGCATCAGTCCAATGGCTTGGAGGATGGGTTGGCGCTGTGGGTCAGCGCGAGCATGTGCCGCGAGAGCGTGTGGGCCAGCGCGACCATCTGCTCACCTTGTTCCTGCTCCAGCGCCTTGTGCCGCTCGGCTGCCGGGCGCACGCAACTGAGGCTGCCCACCACCTTGCCGTCGCCGTCGAATATCGGTGCGGCCAGGCCGTACACGCCGGGGTCGACTTCGCCTGCACTGGCCACATAGCCCTGGCGCCGCAAGCGTTGCAGCGAGCGGCGGAAGTCTTCCCAGGTGGTGCCCAGGTTGCTGGCGCGCACCTCGTCAGGGTGCTCGAGAAACAGCTGGCTGTGCTGGCGGGCGTTCATGTGCGCAAGGATGGCTTTTGAGGTCGCGCCCATGAACAACGGCCGTGGCGAACCACGGGAATAGCTGACGGTGCTGGCCAATTCACCGCACTGGTGAACACACACCACTTGGTCCTTGAACAACCGGCAGATCAGCCAGACTTGTTGCTCACTCCAGCCTGGCAGGTTGGCCTCCAGCTGCTGAGCGGCGCGTACCAGCGGGTCGCTGAGCCGCAGTTGACGGTCCCAGGTAATGATCCTGGCTCCCAGTGCATAGCGCCCGGCCTCGACCTGGAACAACAGATTGGTCTCGGCCAGTTCACGCACGTAGCGGTAGGCGGTGGAGCGGGTAAACCCCAGCGCGCTGACCATGTCGTCGACCGCCCAGATCGGCTGCGCCTCGGTAAACAGATCCAGCACGCGCAGCATGCGCTCCAGGCTGGAACCCTTGGTGTCGCGCTCTGGTGATTGGGATGATTCATCGATCAGGGTCATGGTTTATTGCTCGTCGACGATGGTGTTACGCAGGGTGCCGATGCGTGAGATCTCCACTTCCACCACATCACCGGGCTGCATCCACACCGGCGGCTCGCGGAAGGCTCCAACCCCGCCGGTGGTGCCGCTGACAATCACGTCACCGGGGGCGAGTTCGGTAAAGGTGGAGCAGTATTCGATCAGTGCGCCGACGTCGAAGATCATGTCGCGCGTGGACGTGTGCTGCATGACCTCGCCGTTGAGCCGGGTGGTCAATTCGAGGTTCTGCGGGTCGCTGATTTCGTCACGGGTGACCAGCCACGGGCCAAACCCGCCGGTGCTCGGGAAGTTCTTGCCGGGGACGAATTGAAGGGTGTGCTTTTGCCAATCGCGCACGCTGCCATCGTTGTAGCAGGCGTAGCCGGCGACGTAATCGAGGGCGTCGGCTTTGCGGATGTGGCGCGCGGTCTTGCCAATGATGATGGCGAGTTCGCCCTCGAAATCCAGCTTGTGCGAGACCGTCGGCCGCACGATGGGTTGCAGGTGAGCGGTCTGGCTGTCGGCAAATCGCGTGAAAATCATTGGGTAAACCGGCATGTCACGCCCGGTTTCGCGCACGTGGGTCGCGTAGTTGATGCCGATGCACAGCACCTTGCCGGGGTTTGGAATGACCGGCAGCAGCGTCACGCCGGCCAGTGCCCGGCGCGGCAGGCTCGACACCTGCTCATCGCTCACCGACCCCAGGCGGCCGAGGGCAAGCGCCTGCTTGAGATCCGCGCCGAGGGTATTTTTCATCGATTCCAGATCAGCCACCTGGTCGCCTTCGACGATGCCATAGGTGGGACGGCCTTCAACGGTGAAGCTTGCAAGTTTCATTCGATAGTCCTTGTTGGCGAGGGAAGCGTGGACAGAATTTCACTCTATTCGCGCTTAAAAATCCTGTAAAGCGGGATTTTTCTTAAATCCCAAATTGCAGGATAAATGTATATTTTTTGCCTTCGCGCAGCCGCGTGCCTGCCTTCGGGAGCAGGCCATTCGGTGTGCTGGCGGTCGGGTCTAGCCCAGGGTTATCCCTGTGCCCAGCAGCCGTGCAGGGACATGCGCATCCGTAACGGAACCTTGATCCGCGCAATGGGCCCGCTGGCCATGTCTCGCGAATCCAGGATCACCAGTTCGCTGCGCGCCTGGTCCAGCACATTCAGCAGTGCGACCACGTAACCGTCGGCCTCTTCGGCATCCGCGGAACGAGGGATGAATATGGGCTCCTGGAAGCAACTGTTGTCCCCTGGGAACCAGGCGTCGGTGCTGCCCGTCTTGAGGTTCAGATGGGCCAACTGGTTGAAAAACTGAAAGGGCATGGGTCCGTTTGCGGGGTTGTAGGGCAGTGTCGGATCAAAAGCGAGCACAAAGCCGTGTTCGTACGGGCGACCCAGATAGCGCTCATCGCAGCGGGGAAACTCGCACATGTAGTCGGTCAACGGTTGCGGCTCGACGTCATCCCGCGCGTCGTTCAGATCAAACGTCCAGCGCATCAGGCTCGAAGGCAGGTCCTCGGGGGCGGGCACTGCACCGCCCGCCTGGGGGAAGAAATAAAACACGTTGCCGCCAGTAACCGGCATGTCCACGTACACTTTGCCGTCTTGATCGAAGGCATTGAGGGTGTGGCCTTGAAAGCTGTCCTTGGGTCCTTTGAACCAGCGGATAGCCTGCGCGTTGCCATTGCGCGGCAGCACGGCAAACAACTGCGGCAGATCAGGTTGCCACTGAAAATGCGGCCCGCCGTTTTTCATGCGTTCTACATCGACGGTCAGCGGAATCAGTGGGAACACGACGTAGTGCTCGGTGACCGCAAAGTCATGCACCATCGCCGCATAAGGTGCCTGGAACCAGATCTCTTTGAGCAGATTGCCGTCGGGTGAGAGTTCGAAATACGCCATATCCGGCGTGCCGTCACCTTTGGCTTCATAACTGAAGGCCAGCAGGTTGCCGGTGACGGGGTCGATCTTGGGGTGGGCGGTAAAGGTCGCCGACTTGATTTGCCCGGCAAAATCCCATTCGCCCAGGGTTTCCAGGGTTTGCAGGTCCATGGCCCAGGGCAGGGCGTCCTCCTTGAGTGCGAGCAGCCTGCCGTTGTGAGGGATCACCGACGTATTGGCGGTGGTGTTGTTTTTGGCCGCCAGTGGGTCATTGGTGTACGCGTTTCGATAGACGCCATTGAGGGAGCGGCCTTCACGGCGCTGCGCGAGCAAGCGATCGGTCTGCACGTAGCGTCGCCGCAGGGACACCTTGCTGTCAGCAAAATAGAAACCGCTGACTATCCCGTCACCGTTGAAAAACATATCGCTGCCCAGCATGGGCGGGTATTGCGGGTCGGGGGCCACCTGATAGAAGACGCCTAGGATGGACGCGGGAAGGGTGCCTTCGACCTCAAGGTCCAGCACCTCGGCTTCGACACGACTGGGGCTATACAGCGCCCCGGAAAATTCAGGGGTTTGCGGGAATCGGGTACTCATGGCTACGACCTCATGTGCGCAGTATTTATTTATCGAGCAGGCCGGCGGGCAGCGCAGGCGCGTCGGGTGTTGAAGGGCCGGACGCGCGGCGAAAACGGGCAACCATCCAGCAGGATATGACCAGGGCGACGATATACGCCGAGGCCGCCAGCCAGCCGACCGCACGGAAGTGTCCGTCACCGACGACCAGGGCCGCGCCAAACGGGCCGAGGCCCTGGCCCACGAAGATCGCAGCATTGCCCAGGCCTGCGAGTCGGCCGCTTGCGTCCAACTCGGCCGCCATCGAGAGCAGGTAGGGAAGGCTGAAGAACCAGACCATATGGATCAGGCATGCCGTGGTGGCGAACGCCATGGGGCTGTCGCCGTAGACCATGATCAGCGTGGCCATCACCGCCGTGCCGAACCCCAGCAACTGCGGAAACAGCAGCCCCAGGCGTCGCCCGATAAGGCCCGCCAGCGCAGCACCGAGTGCCCCGGCAAGAATACTGCCACCCAGGATGGCGCCGATCTGCTGGGGCTCCAGGCCGATACTTTTGCCGATGCGTTCCTGATACACCCACAGCGCAGAATGGCCAAAAAACAACAGCGCAAACAGCCCGATCAACAAGAGTGACGTCAGGCCGAACGGCTGGGCCAGCCGCGCCGGCGCACCGTCGGCGGGGGTGTACTGCGCAGGCACGCGCCCGCAGCCGAGCAGGGCCAAGGCACTGGCGCCGGCCAGCAGGTAAAACGCGCCATTGACGCCAAAGGCCATGAGCACCGCTGGCATCGAGGTCACCAGCAACATGCCCCAGAACAGATTGCCGATATTGATCACCGCGAACGTCGCGTCCTTGGCTGTGCGCAGTGCCGCCGAGGCATACACTACCGCCATCACCGCGCCGCCGCTGGCGCCAGAGACGATGCGGCACAGCAGCAGCGATGTTTCGCTGTGGAACCGGGTACTCGCCAGATTGGCGCAGACCAGCACCAGCAAGGCGAGCTGCGCCACCCAGCGGCGATTGACGCGGGTCATCAACAGGGCAAACACCCCGCAGGTGAGCGCCATGGCAATCAGTTCGCCTGCGAAAATCCTACCGATGGCATTGAGCGGGATACCGAGCTGATCGATAAAAGCCCCGCCCAGAATTGGTTGAATCTGCAAGGTGCCAAGGGACGTGACCATCATCAGGCAAATAGCCGCCAGGGATGTTTTGCTGTCGATGCCAGCGGATGCATTCATGAATGCAGTACCTCTATAGGGTGAGCGAGCGCTTGTCGGTCAGAAGGTGTGGGCGTAACGAACCTGCACGGCATAGTCCTGCCGGGAGCGGTTCTCGACACCGGTTTCCTTGTAAGTGTTGAGCCAGAAGCCTTGGCCTTCACTGATTTTCCAGAACATGCCGGGGCCTATGCCCAGCACTTTTTCCCGCGAGTCGCTCAGCCGGTCGCCGTTGATCTGGTCGTCGGTGATCTGCCGGAAGTAATAGCCGTTGATCCCCACCGACACGTTGGGGATGACTTCATAGGACGCCGTGAAGTTGGCCCAGGCCGACTGCCCGGCGCGGCTGTCGCTCACCGGTTTGCCCTCGAAGGAATCCTGCGAACTGCTGGCCGGGTCGCGGTTCTTGAAGTTGTACAGGTAATGCAGGCGCCAACTGACTTCCCAGCGCGGTGCCGGCATCCAGGTTGCGGCCCAGTAGGGGTTCAGGGAGTAATAGTTCGACCCTGGGTTGAGGTCTTTGTGTTTGTCGTATTTACCGGTCGGCAGGATCGTGTCAAAGGCCACCCGCTGCACGAACACCGGGCGCCCGTGCGCATCGACGATAGGATCGAATTGGATCTGCGGCCCGACGGTGACATCGCCAAGCCCCGTGGCGTTGTCTTGCAGCGCCGGTCCATTACTGCCAAAGGTGGCATCCAGTGACACGACGGGTACCAGCAAGCTCCAGCCCAGGTGCGCGCCGCCGCCAATGGTGTCGGGCGAGTAGTAGCTGAGCTGGTTGATCAGCGTGATCACGTTGATTTTGGGATTGTCGAAGACGCCGTTGGCCTTGCCGCTGTTGGTCCTGAGACTGCTGGCGGTGCTGAACTTCAAGTAGGTGAGATGGGACAGGCCGGGCGGCCCGGCAAAACCATCGTAGAAACTGGTGCCGCCGAGGTTGATGCCACTGGGCTCGGTCACCGAGGGCGCTGGCGGCCCATCGGCGGCGAATACAATTGACGAGGCGAAGCTGAGCACCAGGCACGCTGGCAAGTATTTGAGTGGGCTCATTGACGTGGCTCTATTATTGGAATTGTGAGCAGAGGGAACTCCCTCGCACAATCACCCTAAGCCAAACCCCGTCGGCGTACTTGCGCGGTACCGCCAGAGTTGACTGATAGCGCCACGGGGCTCGTTTTAACGCCGGCGCTGTCAACCCTCGTAGCGAAACCCACCCGACAACTTGCCCTTCAAATACCCCACCAACGCACTCACCGACTTCGGCACATGGGGCGAATATGGCCGAATCAGGTAGATCTCATCGGCAAACGCGCCCTTGAGTGTCCAGCCCTTGAGCACCTGTACCAGCTTGCCGCTGGCCAGCGCAGCGTGGGCGCTGAAGTCCGGGAGCAGGGCGATGCCCAAGTGGTTGAGCGCCGAATCACGCAGGGCTTCGCTGTTGTTGGTGGCGAAGCTGCCGGCGATGGGCACGGTGAGGCGTTCGACCTTTTTGCTGCCACGCTCGAAGGTCCAGGCGGGCTGGTCGGTGCCGCGCGGGTAGAACAGGCAGTTGTGCGCCGACAGGTCGCCGGGTTCGCGGGGTTCGCCGTGGCGTTGCAGGTAATCGCGGCTGGCGACCAGCACCGAACCGGTGTCGCACAGCTTCCAGGCCACATGGGTTTCCGGCACCTGGAAGCCGTGGCGCACAGCGAGGTCGTAGCCTTCGGCCGCCAGCGAACTCAGGGCATCCGACACATCCAGCTGGATACGCACCTGCGGGTACTGCTGCAGGAACTCCGCCAAGTGCGGCACCAGCTGTTGCCGGGCAAATGCCACGGGGGCGGTCAAGCGCACCAGGCCACGAATCTCCCCGGCGGAATCGCGCACCGACGAGAAGCTGCGCGCGATTTGCTCATAGGCACCGCGCACTTCACGGGTCAGCGACAACCCGGCATCGGTCAAGCGCACGCTGCGCGTGGTGCGGGTCACCAGTCGTGTGCCGGTGGCTTTCTCGAGGTCGGAAATGCGCTGGCTGACTGCGGATTTACTCACCCCCAGGCGCGCGGCGGCGGCGGTGTAGGTGCCGTGTTCCTCCAGCACTGAGAGCCAGTGAATGTGGGTCCACAGCCCTTCGATCTCGGATTTTTCCATGGGTTTATTGTTCGCCTGTGAGGACAATCAGTTCTTGATTCTGCTCTGGTTTGGAACAAACCGAAAGCCTATCGTGTGTCCCAACGCAACCCACCTGGATCGACTGCCATGACTACAACCATCGAGCACTACATCAACGACCAGCGCGTCAGCCGCGATGATCGCTATCAGGACGTCTACAACCCGGCCACCGGCGAAATCACCGGCCGCGTTGCCCTGGCCAGCAGCCAGACCGTGTCCGAAGCCGTCGCCGCTGCACAGGCCGCTTTTGCCGGTTGGGCCGACACCCCGCCCATCCGCCGTGCCCGCGTGCTGTTCGAATACCTGCACCTGCTGCGTGAGCGCAAGGACGACCTGGCGCGCATCATCGTCGCCGAACACGGCAAGGTCTTCACCGACGCCCAGGGCGAAGTCGACCGTGGCATCGATATCCTCGAATTCGCCTGCGGCATCCCCAACCTGCTCAAGGGTGAACACTCCGACCAGGTTTCCCGTGGCATGGACAACTGGACGATGCGCCAGCCGCTGGGGGTCGTGGCCGGCGTCACGCCGTTCAACTTCCCGGTGATGGTGCCGATGTGGATGTACCCGATCGCCATTGCGGCGGGCAACACCTTCATCCTCAAGCCAAGCCCGACCGATCCAAGTGCTTCGCTGTTCATGGCCGAACTGCTGCGTGAAGCCGGCCTGCCCAAAGGCGTGTTCAACGTGGTGCAGGGCGACAAGGAATCGGTGGACGCGCTGATCGCGCATCCGGACGTCAAGGCTGTGAGCTTCGTAGGCTCCACGCCGATTGCCCAGTACATCTACGAAACTGGTGCGCGCAACGGCAAGCGTGTGCAAGGCTTGGGCGGCGCGAAGAACCATATGGTGGTGATGCCCGACGCGGATATCGAAAAAACCGTCGATGCCTTGATGGGCGCCGCCTACGGCAGTGCCGGCGAACGCTGCATGGCCATCTCCGTCGCGGTGCTGGTCGGCGATGTCGGTGACAAAGTCATCGCCGCCCTGACCGAACGCGCCAGGCACCTGCGCATCACCGACGGCCGCGACCTCAAGGCCGAGATGGGCCCGATTGTGTCCCGCGCCGCACTGGAGCGCATCAGCGGCTACATCGAACAAGGCGTGCAGGCCGGCGCGCAATTGCTGCTCGACGGGCGTGACTATGTACCCACCGAGGCTGGCCTGGAAAACGGTTTCTGGCTCGGCGCGACCCTGTTCGACCACGTGACCCAGGAGATGAGCATCTACCGCGAAGAAATTTTCGGCCCGGTACTGGCCTGCGTGCGCGTGAATGACTTCGCCGAGGCGGTGAAGCTGGTCAACGACCACGAATTCGGCAACGGCGTCAGCTGCTTTACCCGCGACGGCAACATTGCCCGCGAATTTGCCCGGCGTATCGAAGTAGGCATGGTCGGCATCAACGTGCCGATCCCGGTGCCGATGGCCTGGCACGGGTTTGGTGGCTGGAAGAAGAGCCTGTTCGGCGACATGCATGCCTACGGCACTGAGGGTGTGCGCTTCTACACCAAGCAGAAATCGATCATGCAGCGCTGGTCGGAGAGCATCGAGCAGGGCGCGGAGTTTGCGATGCCGGTGTCCAAATAACGCTTGGCACCGCAGGGCAAAGGTGGGAGGGGGCAGGCCCCCTCCCACTTTTGGTTGTTTTTCACTTGAGGGTTGACGGCCAGCCGAATGACGAATACTGTACATAAACACAGTGTTTAAGCGCTGATCAACCAGGATGGCAACATCAGCCACGCCAAACACTGTGTGCAAGTTAATGGATTAACTTAATGCGCAGGCTCGTTATACCGAGCCGTTTTTATTGATAGAGAGGGAACTCATGTCCTATCCAGAAAGCAAACTCACCGGCTTGACCGGTTTCGCCCTCGCGGCAAAAGTCACCGGTGGCTGGTCCGGCCCTGTGGTCAGCATTACTACCCTGGATCAACTCAAGGCCAATATCGGCGACACCACGCCTCGGGTATTGGTGATCAACAGTAATATCTCGGCGTCGAGCCTGACCAAAGTCAACTTGGGCGCCAACAAGACCCTGATCGGTTCGTTCCAGAACCGCACGTTGGAGAATATTCACCTGCGTGCAACCGCGCAGTCGCAGAACATTATTCTGCAGAATATTATCTTCAAGCATTCGGCGAGCATTAAGGCCAATGACGATATTCAGGTCTACTTGAACTACGGCAGCAAGTATTGGATTGACCATTGCTCGTTTGTCGGGCACAGCTGGTCCACCACTGACGGCAGTGAAGATAAACTGCTGTATATCGGTGAAAAAGCCGATTATGCCACCATCAGCAACTGCTTCTTTGGCAGCCACAAGTACGGGCTGATCTTCGGTCACCCGGCGGATGATAATAAGGCAGAGTTCAACGGTTATCCGCGCCTGACGCTGTGTCATAACCGCTTCGACAATATGGAAGTGCGCGCACCCGGCTTGATGCGGTACGGTTACTTCCATGTGTACAACAACTACATCAATAACTTCCACCTCGGTTTTACCCTGGCGCAGAACGCCAATATCCTGTCTGAAAGCAACTACTTTGGTGAAGGCAGCCAGAATAAAGGCATGTTGGATGACAAAGGCACCGGGACGTTCACTGATATAAACAGTGTGCCGCCGATCACCAACCAGAAGTCGCCCAAAGCACAATGGACGGCCAGTTCCAACTACGCCTATACCTTGAAGACGGCGGCGCAAGCCAAGGACTTCACCCAGAAGAATGCCGGCGCCCAGGCTGCGGCGCTGGTATTCGGTAGTTGAGTAGCTAACTTTTTACTGAGCTGTCATTTATTGCAAGTGCCACTGTATTTATATCAAGGATATAAATACAGTGATGGCCTTTGTAATCTAAATAATTCTTCATGTTGCGATAAGCAAGTGCCCATGTTAAACCTTGGGGCGCACTTGCAGAGTCAACTATATCTTGCTCTTTCAGTCAGTATTAAGTTGCTGGCTGCCAAGTGCTATTTAATCTTCGCTTGTCACTTAAGCGTCAGCAAAAGGACATCATCATGAAACATGCGAATCACACACCCACTCGCTGGACACGGGCCGATGCGCTGAAAGTTAATGAAAATGACCCGACGACGACACAGCCGTTAGTGAGTCCTGACTTTCCTGTCATGAGTGACACGGTCTTTATCTGGGACACCATGCCCTTGCGTGAACTGGATGGCACGGTGGTATCGGTGGATGGCTGGTCGGTGATCTTCACCCTGACCGCCGACCGTCGCCCCCATGATCCACAATTCATCAATACCGATGGCCGTTACGACATCAAGCGCGATTGGGAAGACCGCCATGGTCATGCGCGGATCTGCTACTGGTATTCGCGTACCGGCAAGGACTGGATCTTCGGCGGCCGTGTCATGGCCGAAGGGGTTTCGCCGACCACCCGTGAATGGGCGGGTACGCCGATCCTGCTGAACAACAACGGCGATATCGACCTGTACTACACCTGTGTCACGCCGGGCGCCACGATTGCCAAAGTCCGGGGTCAGGTCATTACGTCCGACACCGGTGTCACCCTCCAGGGCTTTGATCAGGTCAAGTCGTTGTTCGATGCCGACGGCACCTACTACCAGACCGAAGCGCAGAATGCGACCTGGAACTTTCGCGATCCCAGCCCCTTTATCGATCCCGTCGATGGCAAGTTGTACATGGTGTTCGAAGGCAATGTGGCCGGCGAGCGCGGGACTCACGAAGTGGGCCCGAACGAGCTGGGCCTGGTGCCGCCGGGGCACGAGGACGTGGGCGGTGCCCGCTACCAAGTGGGCTGTATCGGCATCGCCGTGGCCAAGGACCTCAACGGTGACGAGTGGGAAATCCTGCCGCCCCTGGTCACGGCCGTTGGCGTGAACGACCAGACCGAACGGCCGCACTATGTGTTCCAGGACAACAAGTACTACCTGTTCACCATCAGCCACAAGTTCACCTATGCCGATGGCGTGACGGGGCCGGATGGCGTCTATGGGTTCGTCAGCGATCATCTGTTCGGGCCCTATACGCCGATGAACGCGTCCGGGCTGGTCCTCGGCAATCCGCCGTCGCAGCCGTTCCAGACGTATTCCCACTGCGTGATGCCCAACGGCCTGGTGACGTCGTTTATCGACAGCGTGCCCACCACCGGCGATGACTACCGCATCGGCGGCACCGAAGCGCCGACGGTCAGGATCGTGTTGAAGGGCGATCGTTCGTTTGTGCAGGAGGCTTATGACTATGGCTATATTCCGGCGATGCGGGATGTGGTGTTGAGCCAGTGACCGCCGTGCAAAACCCAGCCTGATTTCATCAGGTAGGTGGGAGGGGGCTTGCCACCTCCCACTTTTTTTTGACCGCATTTCAGCCTGTCTTCAAGGCTCAAGTCCTCGCCCACCTGGCCGATACAGGCACTAGCAGCACGAGTGATCCCGAACTCGTAGATGCACGCCTGGTCATCGCTCAGGTCAACGAATAAAAATCAAAAGGGGTGGCCATGACCATATTGCAGCGTGTGATCGGCGGGTTTGCGGTGTTGGTGCTGTTACTGCTAGTCATGGCGGGGATCAGTTATCAGAACACCCAGTCCATCAGCAGTCGCTTGAACATTATCACCGGCGAGTCGGCACCCTTGAGCCGGGCCGCCAGTGAGCTGTACGTGTATATCCTGCGCGCCAACCAGGCGTTGCTGGCCCTTCAGATCAGCACCGACCCCAAGCAGATCGAGGACGGCAAGCGACCGTTCACCGAGAGCATCGCCCAGTTCAATCAATTGCTCGACAGCACCGTTGCCTATACGGGCGAGCATGAGGCGCTGCGCGCGAACCTGGCGCAGCAGCGCCAACAGGTCGCGGCCTACGCCGAGCAGGCGCAGGCGTTGATGACGTCCCATGTGCAACACGTGCAGCAGTTGGCGCTGACCCGGCAACTGCAAGGCTACAGCAGTGCGCAGGCGATACAACTGACCAGCTACCTGCGCGATTACATTGCCCATGCACGCAGTGTCGGCGAACCGCAACAGGTGGCCGCGGCGGAAAAGCTGCTGTTGGAAGTCAACAAATCCTACGATGGCTTCGCGTCTCATACCGTCACGCCGGCCATTGATAAATTACAGCGTGTGCTCAATCTCCAGGACGAAGTGATCAGCACCCGGGCCCAGGCCCTGGCGGCGATTGACCCCAGGGTCGGGCGGATTGCCGGCGTCATGGTCAATCGCCTGCTGACTGACCTGACCGCCCCTGACGGCCTGTTCCAGGCTTATCAGGTGGAGGCAAAACTGGCCGCGCAGGTGCAGCAGCAACGCAGTGCGGTTGACGCGGCGCTGAAAGCCACCCTGGACAGGATTGGCGAGTTCGGCAGCCAGTCCCTGGAGGTCGCCAACCAGGCCAGCCAGTCGGCCAATGCCACCATCGGCACGAGCCGCAGCTTGCTGTTGATCGCGTGTGTGCTGGCGGTGCTTGCGGCGGTGGCGATTGGTACCTGGGTCGCCTTCAGCCTGCGGCGTCCGCTGGCGGCGTTTCGCGAAGTCCTCAAGACGCTTACTGCGGGAGACATGCGGGTCAGTTTCGATGTCAGCCGTAAAGACGAGTTCGGTGAGTTGGGCGGTTACCTGAACGAACTGACCACGGCCCTGCGCAAAACCTTCCGTGAATTGATCGGCTCTGCCGATGCGCTGGCCGTTACCGCGGGCAGCAACGCCCTGAACAGCGAGCAGACCACCCGGGTGGTGGATGAACAGAAGGACCGCTTGCAATCGGCGGCTTCGGCCATGACGCAGATGGAAAGCACGGTCGAAGAGGTGGCCCGGCGTGCGCAGGACACCCGCCAGGCCGTGGACGATACAAGTGAGCTCACGCACAAGGTGCAGGCGCGTGTGGCCGAGACCATCGTCAATATCCGCCAGCAGGCCGACCAGGTGAACAAGGCCACGCAAGTGACCGATGAGTTGCAGAAGTACGGACAGAATATCGAGGGCATTGTTGTCGCCATTCGCACCATTGCCGAACAGACCAACCTGCTCGCCCTGAATGCGGCGATCGAAGCGGCCCGTGCCGGCGAGCAGGGACGCGGTTTTGCGGTGGTGGCCGATGAAGTGCGCTCCCTGGCCAGCCGTACCCAGACCTCGACCAGCGAAATCCAGGACATGATCGGGCTCATGCAGGAAAAGATTCACTCGGTGGTGCACGTGATGAACGAAAGCCAGGCGCAGTCCACCCAATGCGTGTCCCTGGCCTCGGGCGCGGGTGACTTGCTGCTGTCGATGAGCGACTCGGTCGACAGTATCCGCGACATGAATATCCAGATCGCCGCCGCCACCGAGGAGCAGAGCGCCACGGTGCAGGAAACCAGTCGGATGGTCATCCAGATCAACGATTCGGCCCAGCAGACGGCAGACGGCGCCGAGCAGTCCGCCATCAGCAGCCACGAGCTGGCGGACATGGCCAAGGTGCAGCGCGAGCTGCTCCATCATTTCAGCGTTTGAGCCGCGGGAGTCAGAACATGAAAGCATGGTTAATCCTCGCCTTGGGGGCGACGCTGTTCATTCCGGGCCCGGCCCAGGCCGCCACGCCCTTGCTGGGTGTGGGCATGGCAAAGTACGACGATAACTTCCAGACCCTGCTGCGCAACGGGGTGCAGCAACAGGCCAGCGTCATGAACGCCGACATCTTTATGGAGAACGGGCAGGACAGCGTCGATTTGCAGATGCGCCAATTCCGCAACCTGGTCAATTCCAAGGTGGATGCGATCATCGTCGCGATGGTCGACGGCAAAAGTGCGGCGCAGATGATGCAGCTGGCCTCGGATGCAAAGATCCCGCTGGTGTTCGTCAACCGCAATCCGAACCCGCAAACGTGGCCGGCGCAGACCGCGTTTGTCGGCTCCAACGAGTTGGAGTCGGGTACGTTGCAGATGGAAGAGCTGGCGCGCCGCGCCGGTTACAAGGGCAACGTGGTGATTCTGGTGGGCGACCCGGCCAACGCGTCCTCTTTGATGCGCACCGAGGACGTGGAAAAAGTCGTCGCCAAATACCCCGATATGAAAGTCGTACAGAAAAAAGTCGGCAACTGGGAGCGTAGCCAGGCCGCCACGATTGTTATTGACTGGGTCAAGCAGGGCGTCGATTTCTCGATCATTGCGGCCAATAACGATGAAATGGCGATCGGCGCGATCATGGGCCTGGAAAAGGCCGGCAAGCAGGCCAAGAACTATTGGGTCGGCGGCATCGACGGCACACCGGACGGCTTGAAGTTGATGGCTGAGGGCAAGATGGCGGTCAGCGTGTTCCAGGATGCCGCCGGCCAGGCCGGCGGCGCAGTGGACACCGCACTGCGCCTGGTACGCGGCGAGGTGCTGGAGTCGGCGGTGGTCTGGGTGCCGTTCAAGTTGATCACGCCCGAGAATCGCCAGGCGTTTGAATAGCACTGAGCACCTCGATCCAACCTTGGAATGCAGTCAAATGTGCTCAGGCAGGGGGATTGGTGCGCTTGGCATGCTACTGACCGATCATGCGAACCACCCGCCTGGCAATCAGAACACCCACCACGGGCGCCAGTGCAAACACCCCAAACAGCCACACCGCAGCGCTTGCGGTGCCTTCGACGCCGCCGGGCTCACTGAGGCCGGCGACGTTTGCGACCATGCCCGCCAGTGCCGCGCCAAACGCGGTAGCGAACAGCTGCACAGTGGTAATCGACGCGCTGGCAAGGTCCTGCTCACCCGCCGGCGCCACCTGGAACACCCGGGTCAGCAAGTGCGGCCATGCCAGCCCCACGCCCAACCCAATCAGGATAAGCGCCAGGCAGATCGGTGTGAGCGTCTGCCCGCTGCCGTTGCTTTCGACGGGCATCAAGATGGCCAGCGCCACCATGCCCACCACGCCCAGGATCGGCCCGGCCAGGATCGCCCGTCGAATGTTGCTGCCCGTCACGCCCGCGCTGGCGATTGACCCCAGCGTCCAGCCGGCCGCCATCAATGCCGCCAGATAACCGGCCACCAGCGGCGACTGGTGGTGCAGGACTTGAAGAAACAACGGCACGAAGATTTCGCCACTGGTCACCGCCACCGCCAGCAGTGACATCGTGGCGTACAGCGCGCCGAGCGCCGTGGTGATCCGAAACGCTCCGGCGGGCAACAGTCGATGGCGGGCGCGGCTTTCCGTGACGATCAGCAGCGCGGTAAACACCGCCGCCACGGCCAGCCCCAGCAGGTTCAGGGGCAGGGTGGACGAGACACTGCCGGCCGACACCGCCAGTACCGCCGCCGTCAGCAGCACCAGTTGGGCGAGTGGCAACGGGGTCGGCGCAGCGCTCTCGGTGCTGCGCCTGGGCAGTACCGCCGCCGCCAGCACCGCGAACAACCCGGCCACCGGAATCAACGACCAGAACGCCGCGCGCCAGATGCCCAGCTCGGCAAACACCCCGCCCACCGCCGGGCCGACCAGCGTCGCCACGCCCCACATCCCCGAGACCAACGCCATCGCGCGCGGCCACAGGCTTTCATCGAACACCAAGCGGATCATCGCGTAGGACAGCGCGAACAAGAACCCACCGCCCAATCCCTGCACCAACCGCCCTACGAGCATCACCGGCATGGACGGCGCAAACGCACAGGCCAAGGCCCCGCCGGCAAACACCAGGCTGGCGACCAGGTACGCCGCACGCGGCCCGAGGCTGCCGAGCAGGCGCGCCGACAATGCCGAGCCGAGGATCGAGGCGGCGACAAATAACGTGGTGTTCCATGCGTAGTAGTCGATGCCGCCGATGTCCTGGACCACCGACGGCAGAATCGTGGTGGCGATGTACACGTTGATCGCATGCAGCACCACGCCGCCGGCCAGTGCGAGCGAACGTACGCCGTTGGCTCCGGACAACAGCGCGGCCCAGTTGGAGGGGGAGGGTTGAGGTGTGTCCATGCAGGCTCCGATTCAAAGGACTGAAGGCTTGCCAAGGCAAGCCGACACCCTTTATAAAACCTCATGTTTAGATGAGGTCAAGAGCCGGATGGAAGCGAAAATCGATGTGCGCATCCCCCTCGGCGTGGGCGAATTGGCCCGGCGCAGCGGCGTGACCGTGGCCACGGTGCATTTCTACGAAGCCAAGGGGTTGATTCACGCACAACGCAGCGCGGGCAATCAGCGTCGTTATCAGCGTGAGGTACTGCGCCGGATTGCGGTGATCAAGGTCGCGCAGCGCGCGGGCATTCCGTTGGCGACTATCAAGGACGCGTTGGACGAACTGCCTTCAGGACGGCCGTTGACGGCCAAGGACTGGACCCAACTCTCCACACGCTGGCGCGACCTGTTGAGTGAGCGTATCAACAGCCTCACTCAACTGCGCGACCAACTCGATGGCTGTATCGGCTGTGGATGCCTGTCCCTGGATGATTGCCCGTTGCGCAATCCGGGGGATCAGATGGGACGGCTGGGGGATGGGGCCGTATTGCTCGGAAAGTGAGGCAGTCAGCGCCGACCCGTGCGCGTACTCACATCCACCCACACCGCCAACACCAGGATGCTGCCCTTCACAATCATCTGCCAGTAACTGTCCACGTCCAGCATCGACATGCCGTTATCCAGGCTGGTGATCACCAATGCCCCGAGCAACGCGCCATACACCGTGCCCGAGCCGCCGCGCATCGACGTGCCGCCGATGAAGCACGCCGCGATAGCGTCGAGCTCACCCATGTTGCCTGCTGACGGTGAGCCGGCAGCCAAGCGTGCGGTATTGACCAGACCGGCGAGGGCACACATCACGCCCATGATGCCGAAGATCCACAGTTTCACCGCCTGCACGTTGATGCCCGACAGCCGCGTGGCTTCCATGTTGCTGCCCACCGCGTAGACGCGGCGGCCGAACACGGTCTGGCTGGTGACGTAGCTGAACACGCCGAGCAGCACCAGCAACAGCAGCACCGGTACGGGGATGCCGTCGTAGCTGTTGAGGGTGGTGACAAACCCGGCGAGCACCGCGCCGATCACCCCCACGCGCAGCACATCGCGCATCATGGCGTGCGGCGCCAAGCCATGCAGCGCGCGGTTGCGCCGTTGTTTCCAGGTCAAAAACAGGGTCAGGGCAAACAGCAAGACCCCAAGGCCAACCCCCACCGAATGCGGCAAATACCCCTGGCCCACATACACCAGCGACGGCGACACCGGCGCGATGGTGGTGCCGCCGGTGATCCCCAGCAGAATCCCGCGAAACGCGAGCATGCCGCCGAGGCCAACGATAAACGACGGAATGCGCAGGTAAGCGGTCATGTAGCCGTTGGCCAAACCGATCATCAAGCCGCACAACGCCACCAGGCTGAGGTTGGCCAGCAGCGGAATGTGATAGACCACATCCAGGATCGCCGCGAGCCCGCCCAACAGTCCCAGCAACGAACCCACCGACAAATCGATCTCGCCGCTGATGATCACCAGCACCATGCCGCACGCCAGGATGCCGGTGATCGACATCTGCCGCAGCAGGTTGGACAGGTTGCGCGGGGTGAGGAAGCCGCCCTCGGTCTGCCAGCTGAAAAACAGCCAGATAAACGCCACGGCGATCACCAGGGCGAGCATTTTGTAGCGAGTGAACAGCTGTTTGACCTGATTCATCTACGCGGTTTTCCGATTGTTATTGTTTTGGCTGAGCGCGGCGGCGAGCACCTGTTCCTGGGTGAGCCCCTCGTTGATGAAGTCGCCACGCAACTGGCCGTCGCCGATCACCAGCACGCGGTTGGACACGCCGAGCACTTCGGCCAGCTCCGAGGAAACCATGATGATCGACACGCCTTCGGCCGCCAGCGCGCCCATCAGTTTGTAGATCTCATACTTGGCGCCCACATCCACCCCGCGCGTGGGCTCGTCGAGGATCAGCACCTTGGGCTTGGCCATCAGCATTTTCGCCAGCACGGCCTTTTGCTGGTTGCCGCCGGACAGGCTGGTGATCGGCAGGAACGGGCTGGCGGTCTTGAGGTGCATGCGCGCGATCTGCTGGTCGATGCTGCCCAGTTCGGCCTCGGCGTCGATGCGGGTCAGGTGGGCATAGGTGTCGAGCACCGCCAGGGTGATGTTCTGGCCCACGCCCAGGTCAGGGATGATGCCCTGGCGCTTGCGGTCCTCGGGCACCATGCACAGTCCGGCGCGGATCGATTTGAGCGGCGTGCGCGTGTCGATCACCTGGCCGTCGAGCCACACCTCGGCGCTGTAGCGGCCGGGGTAGGCGCCGAACAACGCCGACACCAGCTCCGTGCGCCCGGCGCCCACCAGCCCGGCTATGCCGAGGATTTCGCCGCGCTTGAGCACGAAGGAAATATCGTCGACGCGCTTGCGCCTGGGGTTGTCGACGTCATAGCAGGTGACATTGCGCACTTCGAAAATCACCTCGCCGATGGCATGGGGCTCGGTGGGGTAGAGGTTACTCATTTCGCGGCCGACCATCTGCGTGATGATCTGCGGGATGTCCATGTCGGCCATGGCCGTGGTCGCGATGTGCTTGCCATCGCGAATCACCGTGATGGTGTCGCACACGGCCGCCACTTCATCGAGCTTATGGGAGATGTACACGCAGGCCACGCCTTTGGCCTTGAGGCCGCGGATGATGTCCAGCAGCACTTCGATTTCCGAGCGGGTCAGGGCCGAGGAGGGCTCGTCGAGAATCAGCAGGCGCGCCTGTTTGTTCAGGGCCTTGGCGATTTCCACCAGTTGCTGGTAGCCGCCGCCGTACTGCGACACCGGCAGCGCCACGTTCATGTCCGGCACCTTGAGCTCGCGCATCAACGCTTCGGCGCGGTGCAGCATCGCCGGGTAGTTCATACGCCCGCCGGGCAACGTCAGCTCGTGGCCCATGAAGATGTTCTCGGCCACCGACAGGTCAGGCACCAGGGTCAGTTCCTGGTGAATGATGACGATGCCGGCGGCCTCGGTTTCGCTGATGGACTGGGCCCTGAGCGGTTGCCCGTCCCAGAGGATTTCCCCCTCCCAGGTGCCATGGGGGTAGACCGCCGACAGCACCTTCATCAGGGTGGATTTACCGGCGCCGTTCTCGCCGCACAGGCCGACGCATTCCCCTGGCCGCACCTTGATGTCGATGCCGTTCAGCGCGTGGACACCGCCAAAGGTTTTGACGATGCCGTTCATTTGCAGCAGGTAGTCGGCCATGGCGATCACTGCCCGCCGATCTGCTCTTTGGTATAGAACCCGTCCTTCTCCAACAGGTCGATATTGGCCTTGGTCAGCGGGGTCGGGGTGAGCAGGATGGTGTCGACTTTCTTGCTGCCATTGTCGTACTGCGAGCTGTAGGTGGGCTTCTCGTTACGCGCCAGTTGCACCGAGAGCTTGGCGGCTTCGGTGGCGATCAGCTTGAGTGGCTTGTACACGGTCATGGTCTGGGTACCGTCGATCACGCGCTTGACGGCGGCGAGGTCGGCGTCCTGGCCGGAGATCGGCACCTTGCCTGCCAGTTTCTGCGCGGCCAGGGCCTGGATCGCACCGCCGGCGGTGGCGTCGTTGGAGGCGACGATGGCGTCGATCTTGTTGCTGTTGCGGGTCAGGGCGTTCTCGACGATGCTCAGGGCTTCGGTGGGGTTCCATTCCTTGACCCACTGCTGGCCGACAATCTTGATGTCGCCCTTGTCGATGGCCGGTTGCAGCACCTTCATCTGGCCTTCGCGCAGTACCTTGGCGTTGTTGTCGGTGGGCGCGCCGCCGAGCAGGAAATAGTTGCCCTTGGGCGCCGCTTGCAGCACGCCGTTGGCCTGCATCTCACCGACTTTTTCGTTATCGAAGGAGATGTAGGCATCGATGTCCGCGTTGAGAATCAGGCGATCATAGGACACCACCTTGATCCCGGCCTTCTTGGCTTCGGCGACCGCGTTGGTCAGCACAGTGGCGTTGAACGGCACGATCACGATCACATCGACACCCCGGGAGATCAGGTTTTCGATCTGCGAAATCTGCTTCTGCTCGTTGGCATCGGCGGACTGCACAAAGACCTTGGCATCGAGTTTTTCTGCGGCGGCGACGAAGTAGTCACGGTCACGGGACCAGCGTTCCAGGCGCAGGTCGTCGATGGAAAAACCGATTTTCGGGTGGGCGGAATCGGCCATCACCGGCAGGGCGAGCAGGGCCAGGGCGGTGGCGAGCAGGGTACGTTTGAATGACTTCATGGTGGTGCGTCCTTTTATTGTTGTTGGAAAGACACTGGGTGAAGACTCTAGGCGAACACTGTAGGTGTGGCTAACCGGCGTGTTGTGGCAAGCCGGGCTTTTGTGGTGAACAGGACTTTTGTGGTGAATGGGCTTGTCTTGGTGAATGGGTTTAGTGTGGTGAGCGGGCTTATTGTGGTGAATGGGTTTGGTGTGGTGAGCAGGCTTGTTGTGGTGAGCGGGCTTGCCCCGCGCTGGGCTGCGAAGCAGCCCCAAACCCAGGCACCTCGGTGTGTCAGCTAAAAACACATCGCCTGCAATGGGGCCGCTTCGCGCCCCAGCGCGGGGCAAGCCCGCTCACCACAACAACCCCCCTCACCACAATAAGCCTCTCACCACACCAACCCCGCTCATCACAACAAGTCCGCTCACCACGCTGTCACCGATAAATAAACCGGTTGACCACTCCCTCCAGCATCTCCTGCCGACCACTCACGGCCTGCGGGTTCAGTTGGTGGGTAAACGCATGTTCGGCCAGGGACTCCAGGCTGAACTCACCCGCCAGCACGGCCTGGCCCAGCGGCTGCTGCCAGCCGGCATAGCGCTGGTCCTTGAACTGCTGCAGCCGGTCGTTCTGCACCATGGCCGCCGCGCGTTCCAGCGCCAGGGCGAGTACATCCATGGCGGCGACATGGCCGTGGAACAGGTCGACCTCGTCCAGGCTCTGGCGGCGTACCTTGGAGTCGAAATTGTAGCCGCCATTCTTGAAGCCACCGGCCTTGAGGATTTCATAGGTGGCGAGGGTCATCTCCTCGACGCTGTTGGGGAATTGGTCGGTGTCCCAGCCGTTCTGCGGGTCGCCCCGGTTGGCGTCGATGCTGCCGAAGATGCCCAGGGACACGGCGGTGGCGATCTCGTGATGGAAACTGTGCCCGGCCAGGGTGGCGTGGTTGGCCTCGATATTCACCTTGATCTCATGCTCCAGGCCGTACTCATGCAAAAAGCCGAACACCGTGGCGCTGTCGTAATCGTACTGGTGCTTGGTCGGCTCCTGGGGCTTGGGTTCGATCAGCAGGTCGCCCTTGAAGCCGATCTTGTGCTTGTGCTCTACCACCATGCGCATAAAACGCCCGAGCTGTTCGCGCTCGCGCTTGAGGTCGGTGTTGAGCAGGGTTTCATAACCTTCACGGCCGCCCCACAGCACGTAATTGGCGCCCTTGAGTCGCAGCGTGGCGTTCATCGCGCTGAACACCTGGGCAGCGGCGTAGGCAAACACCTCCGGGTCCGGGTTACTGGCGGCACCGGCGGCAAAACGCGGGTTGCTGAAGCAGTTGGCGGTGCCCCACAGCAACTTGATGCCGGTCTGTTCCTGATGGCGCTCCAGATGGTCGACCATCTGCGCAAAGTGGTTGCGGTACTCCTTGAGCGAACTGCCTTCCGGCGCCACATCGGTGTCGTGAAAACTGTAGTAGTCGATGCCCAGCTTGGAGAAAAACTCGAATGCCGCCTCTGCCTTGCCGATGGCCACGTCCATCGGCTCGCCGCTGCGCTGCCACGGGCGCTTGAAGGTGCCCATGCCGAACATATCGGCGCCGGGCCACACGAAGGTGTGCCAGTAACACGCGGCCATGCGCAGGTGCTCGCGCATCGGTTTGCCGAGGATCAGCTTGTTGGCGTCGTAATGGCGAAAGGCGAGGGGGGCATCGCTGCTGGGACCTTCGAAGCGAACCTTGTCGACACCGGGGAAGTACGGCATGGCGTTTTCCTTATTGTTCTTGGCGGTGTCTGGATACTAGCAACGGCACCGGGCCCGCTGATTATGAAAATCACCAAGGGGTGGTGCGATTTTGACCGGCGAGGGCTAGGCTGTTGCCACAGGCCCGAGGACAAAAACAATGAAAACCCTACCGCCCGTGCACCGTATCGCCTTGCTTTTCAACGGCAGCAAAATCTATGACCGCGGCATCATCGCCGGTATTGGCAATTACTTGAGCAGCACCCGCGCGTCTTGGGACTTGTTCCTGGAAGAGGACTTTCTATGCCGGCTCAAAGGCATCGAGCGCTGGCAGGGCGACGGCATCATTGCCGACTTCGACGACCCGCTGATCGGCGAAGCGTTGGCCGACAGCACGTTGCCGGTGGTGGCGGTGGGTGGCTCCTATGAAGACGCGCGCGCCTATCCCAAGGGCATTCCCTATGTGGCGACCGATAACCACGCATTGATGAAGTTGGCTTACGAACACTTGATCGAAGCCGGCCTGACCCGATTTGCCTGCTTCAGCCTGCCCGAGGCCCAGGCCAATCGCTGGGCCCAGGAGCGTGAAAAAGCCTTTCGCCGCCTGCTGCAACGGGATGGTCTGCACGTCGAGGTGTATCGCGGCCTGGGCACCAGCGCGCCGTTGTGGGACAGCGCGGTGGAACAGCAGATTGCCTGGCTGCACAGCCTGCCCAAGCCCATCGGCATCATCGCCGTCACCGATGCCCGTGCCCGACAACTGCTGCAAGCCTGCCTGACTGCGGGCATCGCCGTGCCGGAACAAGTGGCGTTGATCGGCATCGACAACGACCCCCTGACCCGCACCCTCACGCGGGTGCCGCTGAGTTCGGTGATCCAGGGCACGGAAACCATGGGGCGCACGGCCGCCGCCTTGCTGCACCAGATGCTGCACGGCAAACCGTGCGTGGGCACGCAGGTCCTGGTGCCGCCGGATGCCATCAACGTTCAGGCTTCCAGCCTGCATCAACCCTTGGGTAATCCGTACGTGATGCAGGCGCTGCTGTTTATCCGCCAGTACGCCTGCCAGGGCATCAAGACCGCGCAGGTGGCGGCCTATGTCGGCGTGTCGCGTTCATCCCTGGAAGCGCACTTTCGCAAGGTGCGCGGCTGCAGCGTGCATGACGAGATCCTGCGCTTCAAACTCGCCGCCGCCGCCAAGGGCCTGGAAAGCCACGAACTGGCAATTGCCGATATTGCCGCCAAGTGCGGGTTCAAGTCGGCGCAGTACCTGCATACGGTGTTTCGCCGCGAGTTTGGTTGTACGCCCCGCGAGTATCAGCAGGGCTAAAAGAGTTACCCCAGCAAGGAGGCTTTGACGGCAGCTGGGTTTTGTTGCTGGCCTGGAGTTTGCGCGCGGGCGAGTCAGAACGTTGCCTTAACCTGCAATCCCAGCACCAGCGCATTGTCGATGTTATCCCCCGAAAACGCCCCCGGCTCGATGATGTATTGCACATCCGGGCGCAGGTTCAGCCACGGCGTGGCCTGGTAGCCGTAACTGAGCTCGACCAGTTGTTCGGCGTTGTCGAGGTTGGGGTAGGTCGAGCCGGCGTTGAAGGCGGCCAGTTCCTGCACGTCACGGCTGCGCGGGTTGGGCACGGCGCGGCCGTATCCCAGGGACAGGGTGTCGCGCGGCCGGCCTTCGAAGGGTTTGTACAACACCACGCCTGCGCCGTACCACTTGCTGAACGGCGAGGCCGCTTCGCTGGCAGCGGAGTATTGGCCGAAGGCATGCAGGCTGCGACCGGCGGATGCGTCGGAAGCCCATACGGCCTGGTCGATCAGCAGGTAGTGGCCGCCGCGACCGCTGACCTTGTCATCACTGCCGATGCGCTTGACGTCGGAGCTGTCGTAGTAATAGCCCAGTTTGTATTCACCCGGCAGGGGGCCTGCGTGTTTGTACACCAACTCGATCGGCACCACGGTGCCGGTGGTGTGCTTGGGGCTCAGCTTCCAGGCGCGGCTGGAATCGCCATTGCTGTCGGGGTCGACATTGAAGGCGGCCACGCGCAGTTGCCAGGCAGGTGACAAGTCGTATTTCACCCGGGCGCCCAGGCGTGCGTTCGGGTAGTTGGTCCAGCCGCTGCCGCCGGACATGTTCAGCGGATGCCCGCAGAACCCGGCGTTCATGAAGGTGCACAGGATGCCGCTGTCCAGTCCGCCGAGGTCATTGCCCATGGCCATATAGCCAAGCTTGAGGTTCAGCGCCGGGGTGAACAACGTGCGCTCGTAGCTCAGCTCGGTGAGACGGGTGTAGAGGCCGCCGTAGTTTTCCTGGATCGGCAGGCGGTTGCCCACCAGGTCTTCGGAGGCGCTGTTGCCGCGGCGGTCGTTGAGGGTCAGTTGGATGCGGTCGCCATTGTTGAAACCGTAGAGTTTGCCCAGGTCGAACTGCACGCCCAGCTTGAGGTTTTGCGAGTAGCGCGCCGAACGGTGCTGGCCGCCGTGGGCGTTATAGGCGGTCTCGCCGCTGTAGTCGCCGGTAAAGCGGATGCCTTGCTCGTCGAGCTCGCGGCGCAGGCCGCCCCAGTCGCCGGTCAGGGTGGTGTCGTCGGCTTGAGCGGGCAGGGCGGCACCCAGGGCCAGGCCGAGCAACAGACGCCCAAGGGAAAGATGAGAAGAGGGGGTCATGCGGAGTCTTCCAAAGCAGAAGGCGCGGTGCAGGGGCACCGCGCCAGGAGGGGGTTATGGCAGGGCGTAGGCGATCACGTAGTCGCCACGGTCGGTTGACTGGCGCGCACCGCCGGCGGTGACGACGATGTACTGCTTGCCGGTTTTCGGCGACACGTAGGTCATCGGGCCACCCTGGCTGCCGACGGGCAGGCGGGCCTTCCAGATTTCATCGCCGTTGCCGCTGTTGAAAGCGCGCAGGTAGAAGTCCTGGGTGCCGGCGATAAAGATCAGGCCGCCCTGGGTCGACAGCGTGCCGCCGAGGGTCGGCAGGCCGATCTTGATCGGCAGGTGCATGCGGATGCCCAGGGGGCCGGTGTCTTCAACGGTGCCCACCGGCACTTGCCACGCGACTTTCTGGGTCTTCATGTCGATGGCGGTGAGGGTGCCGAACGGCGGCGCCTGGCACGGGATGCCGGCCACCGACAGGAAGCGGTTTTTGTTCACCGCATACGGCGTGCCCTTGAGCGGGACCGCGCCCATGCCGGTGTTCAGCGCTTCGCCACCGGAAGCGGCCTGGGCCTTGTTCTGCGAGGGCTGCATCTGGATCCACAGGCCCAGGCGCATGTCGTTGACGAAGATAAAGCCATGCACCGGGTCGGTGGAAATACTGCCCCAGTTCATGCCGCCCAGGGAACCCGGGAAGCTCAGGGATTTATCCGTGCCCGGCGCGGTGTAGAGGCCGTCGTAGCGCATGCCCTTGAAGTCGATGCGGCACAGCAACTGGTCGTACGGGGTAGCGCCCCACATGTCCGACTCGCTCAGGGTTTGCGCGCCGATCTGCGGCATGCCCACGGACTTGGGCTGGGTCGGCGAATAAGGCTCGTTCGGAATGTTGGCGGCCTTGACCGGTACTTCCTTGACCTCGGTCAGCGGCGTGCCGGTGGCGCGGTCGAGTACATAGATCTGCCCGGCCTTGGTGCCGATCACCACCGCCGGTACCGCCTTGTCGCTGCCCGGTGGGGTGAAGTCGATCAGGCTCGGTTGCATCGGCAGGTCGAAGTCCCACAGGTCGTTGTGGACGGTCTGGTACACCCACTTTTCAGCCCCGGTCGAGGCATCCAGCGCCAGCACGGACGCGCCGTATTTATGGTTGAGCGGGGTGCGTTCCACGCCGTAGATATCGGTGGACGAGCTGCCCATCGGCAGGAAGACCGTGTTCATCAACGGGTCGTAGGACATCGGTGCCCAGCTGTTGGGCGTGCTGCGCACATAGGTGCTGCCGGCGGCTGGTGCTTGTTTGTCTTCAGGGTTGCCCGGGTCGAAGGCCCAGCGCATTTGCCCGCTGATCACATCGAAGCCACGGATCACACCGCCGGGCATGTCGGTTTGGACGTTATCCGCGACGCGGCCGCCCACCACCACGGTAGTCCCGGCGATCAACGGCGCGGAAGACAGCTGGTAGTAGCTGTCCGGCACATTGCCCAGGCCGGCTTTCAGGTCCACCTGGCCGTGGGTGCCGAAGTCTTCGCAGAATTTGCCGGTGTCGGCATCCACGGCGATCAGGCGCGCATCGATGGTGTTGGTCAGCAAGCGGCGCTGGCACTGCGCACCGGCGGGAACGCTGGCGGCGATGATCGGCGAGCTGTTGGGCTGGGTCGGCTGGGCAATCGGCGCGGTGGCGTCGAAATACGCCATGCCCCGGCAACGCTGCCACACCGCCGACTTGGCGTTGACTTCGTTCTTCCACAGCTCTTTGCCGGTGTCGGCGTCGAGGGCGATCAGGTTGTTGTGGGGCGTGCAGATAAACACCTTGTTGCCGATCTGCAGGGGCGTGAGCTGGTCTTCGGCGCCGTTGCCGTCGCTGAGGGCCACGTCACCGGTGTGATACGTCCAGGCCACCTTGAGCTTGTCGACAGTGTCGCGGTTGATCTGGTCCAGCGCGGCGAAGCGGCTGCCCCCTTCGGTGTTGCCGTAGTGGGCCCAGTCCTTCTGCGCGTCGGCCGCGGCCACGGGCGTGATGCCTGGGCCTGCACCGGTCGGCGCGACGCTGGGATGGGCGACAAACATATTGCCCGCCGCCACCGCCACGCCCACCGCCAGCACGGCGGCAACGCCATAGGCACCGCGCGCGGGCCGGCCGGCCAGCAGCGGATACACCAGCGCCACCACCAGGCCGATGGCCGCGAACATGAACAGCCGCGAGAACAGCGGCCAGAACACCAGGCCCACATCCGCCACCGCCCAGATGGCCGTGCCGATCAGGAAAGCCGCGAACAGCCATGCACCTGCGGTTTTTTGCCGGGCAATGAGCAGGCCGGAAACCGCCATGGCCACGCCGCCGACCAGGAAGTACCAGGAACCGCCAAGGCTCACCAATTTGGCGCCGCCAACGGCCAGCGCGAGGCCGAGCAGGGCGATGATTACGCCCAGGCCCAGGAGGAGGAATCTAGAGACGCCAGTGGCGCGCGATGCTCGTTTCATGTCGAAAGGACTCGAGTGAGAGAGGGCAAAGACGCGATTTTAGCAAGATAATTAACTGGTTAGTACATTAGAGTCCTGCAATAGACTATTACAGGTGCTGCGATGATGGGCTGGGGCTAAATGTCGCGCGTGTCGCTGAAGTGTAGGCACGCCTTGGGCAATATGTGGCAGCGCGTAAGCGGGTTGCCACATACGGGGTGGGTTTGGTTTTACGCCTCGGCTGGTTTTTTGCCGCGAGGTTTTTTCTGCGCAGTTTCCCCGTCCTCCAGTGCGTCGCCCCCCAGGCTGCGCGTCAACTCGACGGCGGCCTGTTGGAACAGGGGGTGCAATGTCTGCGCCTGCTCGGCGGTCAGGCGACTGGCCGGGCCGGACAGCACCAGGGCACCGATCAGGTTTTCCCCTGGGCCGAAGATCGGCAATGCCATCGACGCGGCGTGGGGGTCGGTGGCGCCATGGGAAAACAACGGCTTGATCATCTTCGCCGCCAGCGAATACGGCGTGCGTAACGCTTCGGCACCGGCTGCACCGTCCATGGGGCGGGTGTCGCCCGGTTGCAGGTGCAAGCGCAGGTGATGCGGGGAGTTGACCCGGTAGAGGCACATTCGGTAGGCGCCGTGGCGCACATAGAATGAAGCTGTTTCGCCGGTTTCCTGGGTCAGGCGATGCAGCAGCGGGGTGATATGGCGCTCAAGGTCGAGGCCGTCCTGGTACACCGTGTTCAAGCGCATGATCTCGGTCGCCAGCTGGTAGCGACCGTCCGCCAGGCGAGTGATCAGGCCGTGGTCTTCCAGTGACACCATCAGGCGCATGATGGTGCTCTTGATCAGCCCGGTGCGCGCGGCCAGCTCGGCCAGTTCCAGGGCCGTGTCCCCCATCTTGAAGGCGGTGAGCACGGTCAGCACCCGATCAGCCGAAGCAACTCCGGTGACGGCGGGGCGTGGGCGTGTTTTTACCATGGGGGGCTCCTTGAAGGGGGGGCGGGTACGCTGCAAAATACTGGCATTGCCCGCAGGGAGCAATGCCAAGCGATTGAGCGTACAGCGATTTCAGCGCGTTACCGGGCGATCAGTTCGCCTGTGCCGCTCAAATCCCGCATCTGCCTGCGCCCCATCAGCAGCACCATCACGGCACCGGCGGCACACAGCGCCGCCAGCGGCAACAGGGCCAGGGCGTAACTGCCGGTGGCGTGGTGAATGGTGCCGTACACATTCACCATGATGCCGCCACCAATCAGATTGGCCATCGCGCCCACGGCGGCCAGACCGGCGGCGGCAGTGGAGGACGAGAGCCAGGTCGAAACCAGCGCCCAGAACGGCCCCTTCATTGAGTACGCCCCGATCAACACCATGGACAGCATGAACACCGTCGCCACCAGCGAGGAGGTGACCAGTGCGAGCAGCAAACCGGCGGTGATCAGCAGCAAGGTCATCGCGGTGTGCCAGCGGCGTTCACCGCTCTTGTCGGAGCTGCGTCCCCACAGAATCATCAGCACCGAAGCCAGTCCGTAGGGAATGGCATTGACCAGGCCGATTTCCAGGTTGTTCAGGTCAAACGTCTTGAGCAATTGCGGCGCCCACACGCTCATGGTGCTGCCAGCCGCCGACGCCCCGGAGTAGATCAGTGCCAGTACCCAAATGTGCTTGTGGCGCAGCAGTTTCCACAGCGAGATATGCCCGATGGCGGTCTTGCGGCTGCGCTCTTCGTCCAGGCGGCCGGTGAGCCAGCTGCGTTGCTCGTTGCTCAGCCACTTGGCCTGTTCGGGGCGGTCGGTGAGTACGAACAGGCAGGCGATGCCCAGCAGTACGGCGGGGATGCCCTCGATGATGAACAGCCAGTGCCAGCCGCGCATGCCGAACCAGCCGTCCAGGCTCAGCAACAGGCCGGACAGCGGCGAACCAATGAAGTTGGCGCCGGGAATGGCGACCATGAAGATAGCGACCATGCGTCCACGGTATGCCGCTGGCAGCCAGTAGGTGAGGTACAGCAGCACGCCCGGGAAGAAGCCGGCTTCGGCCGCACCCAGCAAAAAGCGCATCACGTACAGCGAATTGGCTCCGGTCACAAACGCGGTGCCGGCGGAAATCAGTCCCCAGGTGATCATGATCCGCGCAATCCACACCCGTGCGCCGAAACGTTGCAGCGCCAGGTTGCTTGGCACTTCCACCAGGAAATACGACACGAAGAACAGGCTGCTGGCAAAGCCGAAGATCGCCGGTGTAAGGCCCAGGTCCTGGTTCATCTGCAGGGATGCCATGCCGATATTGCCGCGATCAATGATTGCCAGCAGGTAGCAAAGGATCAGGAACGGCAGGAGTCGCCACGCCACCTTGCGCATGGTTGAGCGCTCGATCGCGCTGATGTCGGTAGAACTGATAGGCATGACTCTCTCCCATTTTGTTTTTTTTGGAGAAGCGTAATGAGCTCGACCTTCCTTGGGTGACGGTCGGGCGATGGGCGTTCAATCAGTGTGCGAACAGGTGGCGGTTGACCACCGCGCGCGGCTCCGGTGCGCTGCCGTCCCAGAAGTCGATGATCTGTTGCACGGCCAGCAGGCCCACGCGATCGCGCGCCTCGGCAGTGTTGGCGCCTACGTGGGGGGTGGCGACCAGGGTCGGCAGGCCCCACAGCGCTGAGTCGGTGGGTGGCGGTTCGGGGTTGAAGGTGTCGAGGCCGGCGCCGGCGATCTGGCCGGTGCTCAGCGCCTGCACCAGCGCTTCGGTATCGATCAGTTCGCCGCGTGCGGTGTTGATCAACAGGCTGCCTGGGCGCATGCGCTTGAACTGCGCCGCGCCGAAAAGGTTGCGGTTCTGCTCGGTCAGCGGGCAATGCAGGCTGATGATATCGCAGCTCGCCAGCAAGACATCGAAGTCCTCGGCGCGCTCGACATTCGGCAGGTCGGGCAGGTTGCTCAAGTAGGGATCAAATACCTTGATGGTCATGCGCAGCGGCGTTACCAGTTCCATCAGGATTCGCCCGATAGCGCCCAGGCCCACCAGGCCCAGGGTCTTGCCGGACAGTTCGATGCCCACGGCGGTCGCTTTGTCCCAATGGCCGTCACGCATGCGCGCATCGAGCAGGGCAGTCTGGCGCGCGACGCTGAACATCAGCGCCAGGGCATGCTCAGCCACCGATTGCGCATTGGCGCCCAGGGCGATGGTGACGGGGATGCCGCGTTCAGCGGCGGCCGCGATGTCGATGGTGTCGTAGCCCACGCCGTGCTTGGCGATGATCTTCAGCGCGGGCGATGCATTGATCATGTCCCGGGTCAGTTTGCCCTGGCGCACGATGATTGCGTCCGGCTGTTCGCGGGCAATGATCGCGGTGAGTTCGTCGGCCGGGGCATACGGGGTGGTAGGGATTACGCGCACGCCATGGGCGGCGGCGTGGGCCATGGCTTCGGCAGTTAATTGCGGGCCGGTCAGCAGGAGAGTTCGGGTCATTTGGCGCACCTTGGTTTTCTTATCTGTGTGCAGTTGGCGGTTCGTGATGTCGCTCAACAGTGCTCGAAACCTAGCATAATGAAATGGCGTTGCAATAAATAATTTTTGTTGATTTGCGCGAAACGGTTGAGTGCATGCGTGCAACCCCGTGTTATTCAAAGAATTAAGGGTTTTGTTCAGCCTTAAACCGTTTTTCATGTGCCGAAGCCGCTGTGGGTGAGTCTTGTCAGTTTTAAATTGCAGTGTTAATTTCGAAATGCCATTTCATTTTATGAATTTTCACGCTTAATAAAAACCACAAGAGGAATGCCCCATGTCCATCGGATTCAGAGTGCTCAAGCAGCAACGTAAAGTCGCTGCCGAGTGGGTCGAGCGTTACCGGACAATGCCCGTCGCCAATATCAGCGATTCGATGAACCGCATGACCGCCGGTGGCGCCGCCCTGCAACCGATGCACCACCAGGGCGTGCTGGTGGGGCCGGCGCTGACCGTCAAAGCGCGGCCTGGGGACAACCTGATGCTGCATTACGCCCTGGATATCGCCCAGCCTGGCGACGTGATTGTGGTCGACGCCGGCGGCGACCTGAGCAACGCACTGATCGGCGAATTGATGGTGGCGTACGCGATCAAGAAAGGCGTGGTCGGCATTGTGATCAATGGCGCCATTCGCGATGCTGCGAGTATCGGTGCCGGTGATTTCCCGGTGTTTGCCGCCGGCATCACCCATCGCGGCCCGTACAAGGACGGCCCGGGCGAGGTGAACGTACCGATTGCATTGGCGGGCATGGTGATCGAACCGGGCGATCTGGTGATCGGTGACGAAGATGGCTTGCTCTGCGTGCCCTTCGACCAGGTCGGCGAGGTGTATGATCGCGCCTACGCCAAGCATGCCGCTGAACAGAAGCAGCTTGAACAGATCGCGCTGGGCGAGAACGACCGCACCTGGGTCCTGAAATCGCTCACACAAAAGGGCTGCGAGTTTATTTGAATCCTGCTTCCCCCTCCCGCTGGCCGGCGCCTGCGCGCGCGCTGCGCTATCGAAATTTCCAGATCTACTTTGTCGGCCAGGGCCTTTCCACCCTGGGCAAGTGGGTGCAACAGGTCGCGCTGTCCTGGCTCGCCTATCACTTGACGGGCTCGGCCGTGTTGCTGGGGGCGATTGCGTTTCTGACGCTGTTGCCTCAGCTGCTGGTGGGACCGCTGGCGGGCGCCTGGTCCGACCGCCATGACAAGCGCCGCCTGTTGATGGCGGTGCAGGCCGCCCTGGCCCTGCAATCGTTGGCCCTGGCCGTGCTGACCTGGCAGCAGTGGATGGGCCGTGAAGTGATCATCGCCATGGCGCTTCTGCTGGGTCTGCTCAACGCCCTGGAAACGCCGCTGCGCCAAGCCTTGATCGCGAGCTTTGTCGACGAGCCCAAAGACCTGCCCAACGCCCTTGTGCTCAACGCGATGCTGATCAATGCCGCACGCTTTATCGGCCCGCCGTTGGCCGGCTTGCTGATCAACTGGAGCGGCGAGGCCGGTTGCTTTGTGCTCACCTCCATCGCGTTCGGTATGTTGCTGATCGGCCTGGGCAGGGTGCAAAGCCGAGCGCAGGCGAGGGCCAAAGGGTCTACCGGGGAGATTTTCCGCGAAGGTCTGCGCTACCTGTGGACCACCCTGGCGATTCGACGGCTGCTGGTCAGCGTGGTGATGGTCAACCTGTTGGCGTCCTGCTACACCGTACTGCTGCCGATCCTGGCCAAGCATGCGTTCAGCGGCGATGCGCAAACCCTCGGCTGGCTGTGGGGCGCAGCCGGTGCCGGTGCGTTTGTGGCCACGATCTTCCTGGCGTTTGCCGGCAGTGTTTCGAACCTGGGCCACATTATCGTGCTCGGCACGCTGGTCTGTGCGGTGTCGCTGTGCGCGGTGGCGGCCAACCCGCCGCTGTGGTTCACCCTGGCGGCGCTTGCCGGGCTGGGCTTCGGCATCACGGTGAGCAATGTCAGCAGCAATATGACCCTGCAAAGCGCGGCGCCGGAAGCGTTGCGCGGCCGGGTGATTGCGTTCTATATCGCCATGCGTTTCGGCTTTGAAGCCATCGGCGGATTGTTGGCCGGCCTGCTGGCGGCGGCGCTGAGCGTGCAATGGACATTGCTGCTGGCGGGGCTGTTGCTGGGGGTTTATCAGGGTGTCAGTGGGTACATCAGCCGCAGGCGTGGTTGACAGCAACCACGCCTGCGCCGCGTGCCTCTCAACGAAACGCCGGCACCACCTGCTCGATAAACAACGCCAACGACTTCTTCTTCTCGGCATGGGGCAGGCTGTTGTCGCACCAGAAGCTGAACTCATCCACGCCCAGTTCCTGGTAGTAGCGGATGCGCGGGATGATTTCTTCGGCGGTGCCGATCATCGCGGTCTTGTGCAGGCTGTCCAGTTCGAACTCCGGGCGGGCGGCGAATTTTTCTTCCGGGCTCGGTGCCAGGAAGCCATTCACCGGCACCTCTTTATTACCGAACCAGGCATCGAAGGTGCGATAGAACTTCGAGATCGCCTTGGCCCCGACTTTCCAGCCGTCCGGATCATCGGCGGCATGCACGTGGGTGTGACGCAGCACCATCAGTTGCGGGCGCGGTACGCCGGGGTTGTTGTCGAGGGCGGCCTGGAATTTGTTTTTCAGGTCGAGGACTTCCTCGTCGCCTTTCATCAGCGGCGTGACCATCACGTTGCAGCCGTTGGCGACTGCGAAGTTGTGCGAGTCCGGGTCGCGGGCGGCAATCCACATCGGTGGATTAGGCTGCTGGATCGGCTTGGGCACGCTGGTGGAGGTGGGGAATTTCCAGATGTCGCCGTCGTGGGCGTAGTCGCCTTTCCACAACGCACGCACCACCGGCACCATCTCGCGCAGCGCCTGGCCGCCGCTGGAGGCGGGCATGCCGCCGGCCATGCGGTCGAACTCCACCTGGTAAGCGCCACGGGCCAGGCCGACTTCCATGCGCCCGTTGCTGATCACGTCGAGCAACGCGCATTCGCCCGCCACCCGCAACGGATGCCAGAACGGCGCGATGATGGTGCCGGCGCCCAGGCGAATGGTGGTGGTCTTGGCCGCGAGGTAAGCCAGCAGCGGCATCGGGCTTGGCGAGATGGTGTATTCCATGGCGTGGTGTTCGCCAATCCATACGGTGCTGAAACCGCCAGCCTCCGCCATCAGGGTCAGTTCAGTCAGGTCTTCGAACAACTGACGGTGGCTGACACTTTCGTCCCAACGTTCCATGTGTACGAACAGGGAAAACTTCATGACGCTTACCTCGGATCTATTGTGATCGGCCTGTCGACTGCGGGCCCTTAAGTGCTCTCGCCAATGTGAAGCCTGCCAGTGATGACGGCGGTTCGGCGGATTGATTGTTGGTATACCATAATACGGAATGTCCGCAAAATTTTTCTCTCAACCGGTTACCGGGCTGACACCCGCAATCAAACTGTGGGAGGGGCTCAGGCCGGCAGCGGCAGGGCGCCCATCTTGCCGTGGCAGTACACCAGTGGCCCGGCGTTCTGCCGGGGCACGATCAGGTTCTTCACTGCACCGACCATGATCGCGTGATCGCCGCCTTCGTATTCGCGCCACAACTCGCACTCGATCACCGCCGTGGCATTCGCCAGGATCGGGTTGCCCAGCTCACTGAGGGTCCACTCGATGCCCTGGGCCTTGTCTTTGCCCTTGCGCGCAAAGGCATAGGCTTCGGTTTGCTGCCCCCCGGAAAGCACATGAATGGCAAAGCGTTTGTTCTTGATCAACACCGGGTACGAGTCGGAGCTGTAGTTGGGGCAGAACAGCACCAGGGCCGGGTCCATGGACAACGAGCTGAAGGCACTGGCGGTCAGCCCGACGATTTGCCCGTCGTCATCCAGCGTGGTGATCACGGTGACCCCGGACGGAAACGAACCCATCACTTGTTTGTAGATAGCGGCATCGATCATGGGACGGTCCTCTGCGGGTAAAGCGGTTCTTATGAGTTTGTAGGTCTGATGGTATACCGTAATACAATCCATGCAACCGCTTTTTCAGTTGCCCGATGAACGTCAAGGCTGGGGCTTATAGCCAATAAATACGGGCACCATGGCAGGAAACAGCAGGTTACGCTGTGGCACACTTGCGGATCAGATGGGCGCTGAAACGACGGATCAGTCTTGTGAAAATGTTGGAATACCATAATATGGTGTTCATCTGAGGGGCGGCCAGAAAGCTCCCCCGGTTTGGCGTCAAACAACTATAAGATCAGACAAACGCGAGTTCATTTCCATGCCCCAGATGTCCCGGCAAGACCCCCTGATCGAGCATCACACGGTCGATTACGTCCCCCTCGCAGAGCGCCATGGAAAGGCCCGCGACCTGTTCACCTTATGGTTCAGCACCAACATCGCACCGCTGCCGATCGTCACCGGTGCCATGGTGGCCCAGGTGTTCCATCTCAATCTGGCGTGGGGGCTGCTGGCGATTGCCCTCGGGCATCTGCTCGGCGGCATCGTGATTGCCCTCGCATCGGCCCAGGGCCCGCGCATGGGCATCCCGCAGATGGTGCAGAGCCGTGGCCAGTTCGGCCGTTACGGCGCGCTGCTGATCGTGTTCTTCGCCGCACTGATCTACATCGGCTTTTTCATCTCCAATATCGTCCTGGCTGGCAAGTCCATCGTCGGCATCGTGCCGTCGGTGCCGGTGCCGGCGAGCATCCTGATCGGCGCCCTCAGCGCCACTGCCATCGGCGTGATCGGCTACCGCTTTATCCATAGCCTCAACCGCATCGGCACCTGGGTGATGGGCAGCGCGTTGCTGGCCGGTTTTATCTACATCTTCGCCCATGACTTGCCGGCAGATTTCCTGACCCGTGGCGGCTTCAACGCCGCTGGCTGGTTGGCCACCGTGTCGCTGGGGGTGATCTGGCAGATCAGTTTTTCGCCCTACACCAGCGACTACTCTCGCTACCTGCCGGCGGATATCGGCATCACCCGGCCGTTCATTGCGACCTACCTGGGCGCCACCCTCGGCACCATCCTGTCCTTCGCCTTTGGCCTGGTAGCCGCACTGGCCACGCCCGAAGGCACCGAGGCCATGGTCGCGGTCAAGCAAGCCACCGGCTGGCTGGGGCCGATCCTGATGGTGCTGTTCCTGCTCAATATCATCAGCCACAACGCCCTGAATCTGTACGGCGCGGTGCTGTCGATCATCACCTCGGTGCAGACCTTCGCCAGCCACTGGACCCCGAGCATCAAGGTGCGCGTGCTGCTGTCGGGCGTGGTCCTGGCCGGTTGCTGCGTGGTCGCGTTGGGCGCCTCGGCGGACTTCATCTCGCAATTTATCGGCCTGATCCTCGCGCTGTTGCTGGTGCTGGTGCCGTGGGCGTCGATCAACCTGATCGACTTCTACATCATCAAGCGCGGGGTCTATGACATTGCCTCGATCTTCCGGGCGGATGGCGGGGTGTATGGGCGTTTCAACCTGCATGCGATCGTGGCGTACTTCATCGGCATCATCGTGCAACTGCCGTTTGCCAATACGTCGCTGTATGTGGGGCCGTGGGCCAACCTGGTGGAAGGCGCGGACCTGTCGTGGCTGGTGGGACTGGTGGTGACGTGCCCGTTGTATTACTGCCTGGCGACACGTCAACACACCCAGAAGATCAGGGCGGCGCGGTTGGGCTACACCGACTGAGCCACTCCGCCGAACTCCTCCAACGCATCCCGCAACGCGCCCTCGAAGTATTCCTTCGAGGCGCGATCCCAGAGGATATGAAACGCCGGCAGCTCCACGCTCCCTGTGTGGATGACAATCGCATTGACCCGCGCCACTGACGTCTGCGCCACCATCCCGGGCTTGAACGCCGGGTCGCTCAAGTCAACCCCGCACAGCTTCGCCATCACCCGCGCAATCACGCCCCCGCTGAGCCGCACACAGGCATGGCTGTCCTGGCGCGGCAGCAGGTAATTGGCGCGGTGGTCCAGTTCCCAACGCGCTTCTTCATCGGCGATGCGCTGCCCCTGATCCTGCGGACTGCCCAGCACCAGGTATTCGTTCTGCGACAGGCGCGCCACCCAGCTGCCGTCCGCTTGTGCGCTGGCTTGGTTGGGCGCGCCCGGCAACGTGAAGCCGCGCGCCGTGAGGTACTCGGCGCTTTGTGCGCCGCGAAAGCCGACCCGGGGCAGGTCGGTCTGGTCCTGCAGCTGGCAGGGCGGCGTGAACAATTCGTGGGCTTTCAGACTGGTCATGGCTTAACCCTCCTGGCGTTGGTGGGTGGGGTCGAAGAACGGCAGTTGCACCACCTCGGCCTGGACGACGATGCCGCCCTCGACGCGAATCGGAATGCGCTGCCCCGGTGTGCTCTGGTCGATCCCGGCGTAGGCCAGGCCGATGATGCGGCCCAGGCTGGTGGAGTATTCGCAGGAGGTGACGTTGCCGCTGATGTCCGCGCCGTTGAGCACCAGGTGGCCTTCCAGCGGTTGCACGCTGCCCTTGGGCAGGCTGAAGCCCACCAGTTTGCGTTTCAGCGGCTGGGCTTCGAGGATGTCCACCGAGCGGCGACCGACGAAGAACGGCTTGTTGCGGCTGACCGCCCAGCCCATGTCGATTTCTGCCGGGTGAGTCATGCCATCGGTGTCCTGGCTGATGATCACGTGGCCTTTTTCCAGGCGCAGCAGGCGTTGGGTTTCGACGCCGAAGGGGCGAATGTCAAAGGCCTTGCCGGCCGTCATCAACGCGTCCCACAACGCCAGGCCGTGGCGTGCCGGTACGTGGATTTCATAGCCCAGTTCGCCGACGAACCCCACCCGCAGCAGGCGTGCCTTGATCCCGGCCACCGTGCCCTGGCGCACGCCCAGGTAGGGGAAGCCTTCGGCACTGAGGTCGAGGTCGTTGCACACCTGCTCCAGCACCTTGCGCGAATCCGGCCCGGCCACGTTCACCGCACAGATCGCTGCCGTGACGTTGGTCACGTCCACGTCCAGGCGCCACTGTGCGTTCCACTTGAGCATCTGCTGGTAGATGCGGTCGACGCCGCTGGTGGTGGCGGTGACGTAGAAATGCTTGTCGGCCAGCCGCGCGCACACGCCGTCGTCGATCACCACGCCGTGTTCGTTGGTCATCAGCGCATAACGCGAACGGCCCACCGGCTGCTTGAGGAACGCGAAGGTGTACATACGGTTGAGCAATTCGGCGGCGTCCGGGCCGCGCACGTCCAGGCCACCGAGTGTGGACACATCGATCAGCCCGACCTTGTTACGCACGTGCAGCGCTTCGGCCTGCATGCACGCTTCGCGGTCCTGGGGCTTGCCGTAATAGGCCGGGCGCTGCCAGATACCGGCGGGCATCATCTTCGCCCCGGCTTGCACATGGCGCGCGTGCATCGGCGTTTGGCGGTAAGGGTCGAAGGCCCGCCCGGCGACATGCGCAAGTTTCTCCGCCACGAACGGCGGCCGTGCGGTGGTGACCCCGGTTTCGCTGATCGTGCGCTGGGTCGCCCAGGCCACCAGCCGTGCGGTCGGCAGCGCCGAGTGGCGTCCCTGGGACGGGCCCATGCCGACCGTGGAGTAACGCTTGACCAACTGCACATCGCGGTAGCCGATGCGGGTGGCGTTGACGATGTCCGCCACTTGCAGGTCTTCGTCGAAGTCGACGAAATCCTTGCCCTTGGGGTGCGGGAAGATCGGCCAGTGGAAGTTGACCTGGGCTTCGCTGCGCAACGCTGCAGGCGGGCTCGGGCTGTTCAAACCGAGGGCGCGCAGGCTGTCGGCGGCGGCGTTGGTCCCATCCGCCAGCACATTGTCCAGTTGATGCCGACCGTGTACGGAACCGGCCACGCCCAGGTTGCGCGGCAGGCCACTGAGGCTGAACTCCGCCCGCGAGTCGTCATAGGCCAGCTTGCCACCGGCCTGGCATAGCAATTGATAGACCGGCATATAGCCGGCCGACATGCACAGCAGGTCGCAGTCGATCACGTGCCCGCTGGTGCTGACCTGGCCCTGGCCGGTGATCTGGCGCACGTCGACGCCCTTCACATGGCGCAGGCCTTTTTCATGCAGGGCCTCGAACACGGTGCTGTTGCTCAGGCACGGGATCTTGCGCTGGGCCAGCGCGCCCGGCAGGGCTTTGTCCGCCGGGGCATTACGCAGGTCGATCACGGCGGCCACGTCCACGCCCTGGTCATGCAGGTCGAGGGCGGCGAGGTAGCCGTCATCGTTGCCGGTGAGCACTACCGCGCGCTTGCCGGGCTTGACTGCATAGAGCTTCATCAGGCGTTGCGCGGCGCTGGTGAGCATCACCCCCGGCAGGTCGTTGTTGCGGAAGACCACCGGTTGGTCGAACGAACCGCTGCACACCAGGCACTGTTGTGCGCGCACTTTGTACAGGCGCTTGCCCTGGATCACCGGCAGGTAGTTGTCAGTGAACCAGGCATTGCAGGTGGCGTCGGTGAGCACCTGGATATTCGCGTGTTGCTGCACCGCACCGAGCAATTCGCGGCGCAGGGTGTCGGCACGGGTGCCGGCGATATCGAAGCGCGCGTAGGTCAGCGACCCGCCAAGAATAGGCTGCTGCTCGATCAGCAGCACCTTGGCCCCGGCATTCGCGGCGGTCAGCGCGGCCTGCAAGCCAGCGGGGCCGGCGCCGATCACGGCGAGGTCGGTGAACAGGTAGGCCTTGTCGTAGTACTCGGGTTGGAACGTCAGGTCGAGCACGCCCAGGCCGGCCTTTTTGCGGATGATCGGCTCCCAGACTTTCCACATGCCCTTGGGCTTGTAGAACGAACGGTAGTAGAACCCAACCGGCATGAACCTGGAGAACTTGCCCAGGTAGGCGTCCTTGTCGTTGTCCAGCGAGCCGTTGACGTTCTGCGCCGTCACCGCCAGGCCGGCGGACAGCGCGTGGGCATCGGCCAATACGTTGGGTTCGCGGGGCAGTTGCACCAGGCTGTTGGCGTCATGGCCGGCCATGGTCAATGGGCCGCGTGGGCGGTGGTACTTGAACGAACGCGACATCAGGAAGCGCCCGTTGGCGAGCAGCGCGCTGGCGATGCTGTCGCCCTGCAAACCTTGGTAGGGCAGGCCGTCGAAACTGAAATCGAGTGGCTGGTCACGCTGGATCAGCAAGCCCATGGGGGCGGGGAGGCGGTTCATCCGGCGATCTCCTTGGCGGTGGTGAAGTCGACGCGGGTAGTGAACACTTCGCGCGGATCGAAGGTGCGCAGGATCTCGTCGGTGACCGTGTGGCGCTCGGCGAGGAACCAGTAACTGGACGGCGTGTGCATCCACCATTCGCGCACCACACCGGCGAGGTTGTCGGTGTTGAACACGTAGTCGGCCCATTCGGCATCGCTGCAGGTCACCGGATCGGGCATCGGTTTGAATTCACCGCCGTAGGTGAACTCGCTGATATTGCGCGGCCCGTTGAGCGGGCAAATCATGATTTTCATCGTCTGCTCTCCGTCAGTGGCTGGCCGCTGTGGCGCCCATTTCGTTGACTTGCTGGAAGGTCGAAAAGCGCTCGAGGCCGAAAGGCTTGATCAAGTCCGGCACCTTGCCGCCGCTGGCGACCAGCTCGGCCATGGTCTTGCCGCAGATCGGCGTGGCCTTGAAGCCCCAGGTGCCCCAGCCGGCGTCGAGGTAGTAATTCTTCAGCGGCGACAGGCCCATGATCGGGCTGTAGTCGGGGGTCATGTCGGTGATCCCGGCCCACTGGCGCATCAACTTGGCGTTGGCCAGGAACGGGAACATCTCGATGGCATGGGCCAACAGGCTTTCCTTGAGGTCCAGGGTCGAGCGCGTGTTGAACAGCGGGTACGGGTCGGAACCGCCACCGAACACCACTTCGCCCCGGCTGGTTTGCTGCACGTAGCAGTGCAGGGCCGAGGAACTCACCAACGGGTCGAGGAACGGCTTGAACGGCTGGGTGACCATGGCCTGCAACGGGAAGGTCTGGATCGGCGAACGGATACCGGCCTTGGCCATCAGCAGCGAGCTGTGCCCGGCAATCGCCTGCACCGCGCAGCCGCATCGGATGGTGCCGCGATTGGTCTTCACTGCGGTGATGGCGCCGTTTTCGATGATCAGGTCCTGCACTTCGGTGAGTTGATGGATTTCCACGCCGCGCTTGGCCGCCTGCTTGGCGTAGCCCCAGGCCACGGCATCGTGGCGTGCGGTGGCGCCGTCGATATGCCAGAGCCCGGCAATCACCGGCAAGTGGCCGGGGTCGAGGTTGAGGCTGGGCACCAGCTCGCGGATCTGCTGGCGATCGATCATCTCGGTACGCCCGCCGAAGTGCTTGTTGACCTCGGCGCGCTGGCGGAACGAACGCACGGTGGCGTCGGTGTGGGCCAGGGTCAGTTGGCCGCGCTCGGAGTACATGATGTTGAAATCGAATTCGTTGGACAGCGACTGGAACAGCTTCACCGACTCGGCATAGAAACGAACGCCTTCGCTGGTGAGGTAGTTGGAGCGGATCACCGCCGTATTGCGCGCGGTATTGCCGCCGCCCAGGTAGGCCTTTTCCAGCACCGCTATGTTGGTGATGCCGTGGTACTTGGCCAGGTAGTAGGCCGTCGCCAGGCCATGGCCACCGGCGCCGATGATCACCACGTCGTAACTCGACTTGAGTTCCTTGGGCGGTGGCAGGTCCACCTCCACCGGGTACTCCGAACTCAGCCCGTATTTCAATAGATTGAATGGCATACGGCCTCCGATTGGCTGCGTAGGGCGTGGTGTTGCGCCAGGGCGGCGGCCACGGTGTTTTTCATCAGGAAGGCAATGGTCATCGGCCCGACACCGCCGGGCACCGGGGTGATGGCGGCGACATGGGGCAGGGCGCTGTCGAAGTCGACATCACCCACCAGGCGGCTGCGGCCGTCGTCGTCGATGCGGTTGATGCCGACATCGATCACCACCGCGCCGGGCTTCAACCAGCTCGCGTCAATCAAGCGGGCGCGGCCCACGGCGGCGATCACGATATCGGCCTGGCGACACAGGGCCTGGGCGTCGTGGCTGCGCGAATGCAGCACGGTCACCGAGCAATCCGCCTTGAGCAGCAGCGCGGCCATGGGCTTGCCGACGATGTTCGAACGGCCGATCACCACCGCGTGTTTGCCACGCAGGTCGCCGCAGGTTTGCTCCAACAGATACAGGCAACCGCTTGGGGTACATGGCGTGAGCACTGCGCGGCCCTGGCTGAGGCCGCCGACGTTCTGGCTGTGAAACCCGTCGACGTCCTTGTCCGGCGCGATGGCCTCCAGGGCGCGCAGTTCGTCCATCTGCGCCGGCAACGGCAATTGCAGGAGGATGCCGTGGATCGTTGGGTCGGCATTCAATTGGCCGATCAGGATCAACAAGTGTTCGGTGCTGGTATCGCCGGGCAGGCGATGCTCCACGGAGCGGATGCCCACCTCTTCGGCGCGCAGGATCTTGTTGCGCACATAGACCTGGCTGGCCGGGTCGCTGCCCACCAGGATCACCGCCAGCGCCGGTTGAATAGCCTGCCCATGCAGCCGCGCCACGTCCTCGCGCACTTGCAGCAGCACGCGCGCCGCGGCGGCTTTGCCGTCGATCAGTTTATGCGCGCTCACCGGAACACCACCGTTCTGTCCTGATTGAGGAAGACCCGGTGCTCCAAGTGGTACTTGACCGCCTTGGACAGGGCCACGGTTTCGGTGTCGCGGCCGATGGCGACGAGGTCGTCGGGCTTGTACACGTGGTCGACGCGCTGCACTTCCTGCTCGATGATCGGGCCCTCATCCAGGTCGCTGGTCACATAGTGCGCGGTGGCACCGATCAACTTCACGCCGCGTTGATACGCCTGGTGATAGGGCTTGGCACCCTTGAAACCGGGCAGGAACGAATGGTGGATATTGATCGCCCGCCCCGACAGTTGCCGGCACAGGTCGTCGGAGAGGATCTGCATGTAGCGCGCCAACACCACCAGCTCGGTGCGGGTGTCGTCGACGATCTTCATCAGTTCGGCTTCCTGCGCGGCCTTGTTGTCCCTGGACACCGGCAGGTAGATAAAGCGAATGCCCTCGCGCTCGGCCATCGGCCGCAGGTCGAGGTGGTTGGAGACGATGGCGGTGATGGTCATGTCCATCTCGCCCTTGTGGTAGCGGTAGAGCAGGTCGGTGAGGCAGTGGTCGAACTTGCTTACCATCAGCATCACGCGCATCGGCTCGCGGGTGTCGTACAGCTCCCACTGCATGTCGAAGGCCTGGGCGACATCGGCGAAACCGTCTCTGATCGCTTGCAGGTCGCCTGTGTGGCCATCGTTGAAACGGAACACGGCACGCATGAAAAAGCGGCCGCTGAAGTCATCGTCGAACTGCGCCATTTCCCCGATGTAGCACGCCTTGTCCGCCAGGTAAGTGGTGACGGCAGCGACGATGCCGGACACGGCGGGGCACGTCACCTTGATGATGAAATGGTTTTTTTCGTGTTGCATGACACGTCCTCGGGATGATGGCGGCAGCTCATCGCATAGCGAAAAAATGTCTGAGGACAGCAGGCTCATTCCTTGAGCGCGTTTTCTTGTGGGGAATAAAATATTCCTGAGATGGCTTTATAGGGGAATGGGGGCAGGGCGTCTAGGGGTTTTGGGAAAGTTTTTTAACTGAGGGGAAATTTTTAGCGGGCAGGACGGCATCGAATTCAGTCAAAAATGTGGGAGGGGGCTTGCTCCCGATAAGGGTGGGTCAATGACAAATGCATTCACTGACATTCCCTTATCGGGAGCAAGCCCCCTCCCACAGTTGAATCTCTGTGCTTCAGGTGTATCGCGAGTTCGGATTATTCCTTGTCGTTGCCGTAGTTCATGATCGACAACAACCGAATCGGCACCTGTACCAACTGCTCCGGCCCGTGTGGAATCTCGCCTTCAAACGTCAAGCTGTCCCCGGCCTCCATCCGATACAGCTGGTTGCCATGCCGGTAAATCAACTCCCCCTCCAGCAAATGCAGAAACTCCGTCCCCGGATGGGCAAAGGTCGGGAACTCCTCGCTGGCGTCATCCATGCTGACCATGTACGCCTCGAAGCTCTTCTTCGGACCGCGCGTGTGGTTGAGCAGGTGATAGGTATGCCCCTTCTCCGTCCCCCGGCGCACCACTTCCATGCCCTGGTCGGCCTTGACCAGCAAGGCGCTGCCATCCTGCTGGTCGTATTCGCTGAATAACTTCGACAGCGGCAGCCCGAGTACATCGCACAGGCGGCTCAAGGTATCGAGGCTGGTGGAGACCTGGGCGTTCTCGATCTTGCTCAACATGCCCTGGCTGATATCGGCAATCTTCGCCACGTCGGACAGCTTCAGGTCCTGGGCCTGGCGCTGGCGTTTGATCTGCAGCCCCAGGTATTGCTCGAGCTTGAGGCGCGGGGCGGTTTCGGTGGACATGATCATCGGCTCCTGCACGGTTTCCGTTCAGTAATATTATTTTCGCACTGGGAAAGTGCAAGGTCTGGCGCTTGAAGGCCACCCCGCTGTGCGTATTCCTGCGGGGAAAAGAATTTTCCCATATATACAGCACAAAAGCGCAGCTCCACCCACTTCGATGTGTCGATCGCGATTCTGGCAAGGGTATTGCATTCCTGTAGGGAAACTAACTTTCTTTTTAGGAATAAAAAGACAGCCTAGGCCCACCCACACGGTTTTGCCTTTCGCGAGGAGTGACACGCAATGTTGCCAGCAGAAACCCAGCGCATCATCGACAAGCACGGGATCAAATACGTGCTTGCGCAGTTTGTGGATATACACGGTGCGGCCAAGACCAAGTCGGTGCCCATCTGCGGGCTCAAGACCGTGGCCGAAGAGGGCGCGGGGTTTGCCGGGTTTGCCATCAGTGGCATGGGCATGGAGCCCCATGGCCCGGACTTCATGGCGCGCGGCGATCTGTCGACCTTGACCCCGGTACCCTGGCAGCCGGGTTATGGGCGCGTGGTGTGCGTCGGGCATGTCGACGGCAAGCCCCATCCCTACGACAGCCGCTACGTGCTGCAGCAACAAGTGCAGCGCCTGCAGGACAAGGGCTGGACGCTGAACACCGGCCTGGAGCCCGAGTTCAACCTGATGCGCCGCGACGAACACGGCAAGCTGCAACTGGTGGACCCCAGCGACAACCTCGACAAGCCTTGCTACGACTACAAGGGCCTGTCGCGTTCGCGGGTGTTCCTCGAGCGGCTGACCGAAGCCTTGCAGGCGGTGGATTTCGAGGTCTATCAAATCGACCACGAGGACGCCAACGGCCAGTTCGAGATCAATTACACCTACAGCGACGCCCTGACCTCCGCCGACCGTTTCACCTTCTTCCGCATGGCCGCCGGCGAGATCGCCAATGACCTGGGCATGATCTGCTCCTTCATGCCCAAGCCCGATCCGAAACGCGCCGGCAACGGCATGCACTTTCACCTGTCGATCAGCAGCGCCGAGAACAAAAACCTGTTCCATGACGCCAGCGATCCGAGCGGCATGGGCCTGTCGACACTCGCCTATCACTTCGCCGCCGGCTTGCTCGCCCATGGCCCGGCGCTGTGTGCGTTCGCCGCGCCCACGGTCAACTCCTACAAGCGCCTGGTGGTCGGCAACTCGTTGTCCGGCGCCACCTGGGCCCCGGCCTTTATTGCGTTTGGCGCCAACAACCGCTCGGCCATGGTGCGCGTGCCGTATGGCCGCCTGGAGTTCCGCCTGCCGGATGCCGGCTGCAACCCCTACCTGGTCAGCGCCGCGATCATCGCCGCGGGCCTGGACGGTATCGATCGCCAGCTGGAAATCGACCACGTCTGCAACGAAAACCTCTACAGCCTGAGCCTCGAGCAGATCGCCGAGCGCGGCATCAAGACCCTGCCGCAATCCCTCAAGGAGGCCTGCGACGCGCTGGAAGCCGACGCGCTGTTCGCCGAAATGCTCGGCCCGCAGATCGTGGGCGAGTTCATCAAGCTCAAGCGCATGGAGTGGGTGGAGTACAGCCGCCATGTGAGCGACTGGGAAATCCAGCGCTATACCGAATTTTTCTGACACCGTGTGACGGAGACTTGTTATGTGTGGAATCGTAGGCCTGTACCTGAAGAATCCGCAGCTGGAACCCCAGCTCGGCCAGCTGTTTGAACCCATGCTGCAAGCCATGACCGACCGTGGCCCGGACAGCGCCGGTTTTGCCATCTACGGCGATGAAGTCGCCGATGGCTGGGTCAAGCTGACCCTGCAAGCCACCACCGAAGCCTTCGACTGGAAAGGCTTGATGGGCGAGCTGGAAGGGCGCCTCGGCTGTTCCCTGGATTGGTTCCAGAACGCCAGCGCCGCCGTATTGAAGATCCACGCCGACGAAACCCCGGTGCGCCTGGCCCTGGCCGAACTGGCGCCGAGCGTGCGCATCATGAGCGCCGGGCAGAGCATCGAGATCCTCAAGGGCATGGGCCTGCCCCAGGAAATTTCCCAGCGCTTCGGCCTGGCAAACATGCAGGGCAGCCACATCATCGGCCACACGCGCATGGCCACCGAAAGCGCGGTGACCATGGAAGGCAGCCACCCGTTCTCCACCGGCGCCGACCTGTGCCTGGTGCACAACGGCTCGCTGTCGAACCACTTCCGCCTGCGCCAGGAACTCAAGCGCGAAGGCATCCACTTCGAAACCGACAACGACACCGAAGTCGCCGCCGGCTACCTGACCTGGCGCCTGCAACAGGGCGACTCGCTCAAAGAGGCGCTGGACCATTCCCTGGAAGACCTCGACGGCTTCTTCACCTTTGCCATCGGCACGCGCAACGGCTTTGCGGTGATCCGCGACCCGATTGCGTGCAAGCCGGCGATCTTGGCCGAGACCGACGACTACGTCGCCATGGCCTCCGAGTACCAGGCGCTGTCGAGCCTGCCGGGCATCGAAAACGCGCGGATCTGGGAGCCGGCACCGGCCACGTTGTACATCTGGGAACGCCCGTCAGCTTAAGGAGCGCACACATGAAAACCATCGATCTTTCCACCGCCACCGTGCGTGACCTCAACCAGGCGCTGCACGCCCAGGCCATCGACAACGAGTGGCGCGTGACCCATTCCAACGGCAAGCACAACCTTGCGGTAGGGGTGAACCAGGCCGTGTCCATCGATATCGAGGGCCACGCCGGCTACTACTGCGCGGGCATGAACCAGCAGGCCTCGATTACCGTGCACGGCAATGTCGGCGTGGGCTGCGCCGAGAACATGATGTCCGGCTCGGTGCGCGTCAAAGGCAGCGCGTCCCAGGCCGCCGGGGCCACGGCCCATGGCGGTTTGCTGGTGATTGAGGGCGATGCGGGCGCGCGTTGCGGGATTTCCATGAAGGGCATCGACATCGTCGTCGGCGGCAGCATTGGCCATATGAGCTGCTTCATGGGCCAGGCCGGGCGCCTGGTGGTGTGCGGCGACGCCGGCGATGCGCTGGGGGATTCGCTCTACGAAACCCATATCTACGTGAAAGGCACGGTGGAGTCCCTGGGCTCGGACTGCGTTGAAAAAGAGATGCGCAGCGAGCACCTGCAAGAGTTGCAGGAACTGCTCGACCGCGCCGGCTTCGCCCACCAGGCGGCGGATTTCAAGCGCTACGGCTCGGCCCGTCAACTCTACAACTTCAAAGTCGATAACGCCTCCGCGTACTGATCAGGAGCTTCACCATGACTGAACAAACCCCTCCGGTCCTGCGCGAGTCGGCCACCTTCGACCGCCTGACCATCCAGGAAATCCAGCGTGCCGCCGAAACCGGCATCTACGACATTCGCGGTGGCGGCACCAAGCGCAAGCTGCCGCACTTCGATGACTTGCTGCTGCTCGGCGCCAGCGTGTCGCGCTATCCGCTGGAAGGCTATCGCGAGAAGTGCGGCACCGATGTGATCCTCGGCAACCGCTTCGCCAAGAAGCCGATCCACCTGAAGATCCCGGTGACCATCGCCGGCATGAGCTTCGGTGCGTTGTCGGCCAACGCCAAGGAAGCCCTGGGCCGTGGCGCGACCATCGCCGGCACCAGCACCACCACCGGTGACGGCGGCATGACCCCTGAAGAGCGCGGCCAGTCCCAGCACCTGGTGTATCAGTACCTGCCATCACGCTACGGCATGAACCCGGATGATTTGCGCAAGGCCGATGCCATCGAAATCGTCCTCGGCCAGGGCGCCAAGCCCGGCGGCGGCGGCATGTTGCTCGGCATGAAAGTCACCGAGCGTGTGGCCGGGATGCGCACCTTGCCGATCGGCGTGGACCAGCGCAGCGCCTGCCGCCACCCGGACTGGACCGGCCCCGATGACCTGGCAATCAAGATTGCCGAGCTGCGCGAAATCACCGATTGGGAAAAACCGATCTACGTGAAGATCGGTGCGAGCCGGCCGTATTACGACGTGAAGCTGGCGGTCAAGGCCGGTGCCGATGTGATCGTGCTCGACGGCATGCAAGGCGGGACTGCCGCGACCCAGGAAGTGTTTATCGAGCATGTGGGCATCCCGATTTTGTCGGCCATCCCGCAAGCGGTACAGGCTTTGCAAGAGATGGGCATGCACCGCAAGGTCCAGTTGATCGTCTCGGGCGGGATCCGCAACGGTGCCGATGTGGCCAAGGCCATGGCGATGGGCGCGGATGCGGTCGCCATCGGCACGGCGGCGCTGATTGCCCTGGGCGACAACCACCCACGGCTGGACGCGGAACTGAAAAAGATCGGCTCGGCCGCCGGCTTCTATGACGACTGGCAGAACGGCCGCGACCCGGCCGGCATTACCACCCAGGACCCGGAGCTGTCCAAGCGCCTCGACCCGGTGGAAGGCGGGCGGCGGTTGGCCAACTACCTGCGGGTGATGGTGCTGGAAGCGCAGACCATGGCCCGTGCGTGCGGCAAGTCGCACCTGCACAACCTCGACCCCGAGGACCTGGTGGCGCTGACGGTGGAATCGGCCGCCATGGCGCGGGTGCCGCTGGCGGGGACCAGTTGGGTGCCGGGTTCCGGTTATTGAGTTTACCCCCCCTGTAGGCGCGAGCGTGCTCGCGAAGAGCGTCAACGATAACGCTGGCACCCTGGATGAACGCGTTGCCTGGACGTTTTTCGCGAGCAAGCTCGCTCCTACACACTTCTGTTGCAGGAGCTTTGAACATGGTCAATCGTCTTCTTGGCAAATCCCTCTTCGGTTTATTAGTGGCCGGTGCCTTTGCACCCTTGGCGTACGCCGCTGATGCACCCACCTTGAACACCGGCAGCACCGCCTGGATGGTCACCGCCGCCGTGCTGGTGCTGTTCATGTGCTTGCCGGGGCTCGCGTTGTTCTACGGGGGCCTGGTCCGTGCGAAAAACATGCTTTCGCTGTTCACCCAGTGCTTCGGCATTGCCGGCCTGGTGGGCGTGCTGTGGGTGATCTACGGCTACAGCATGGTGGTCGACACCACCGGCATGGTCGAAGGGCAGGTGACCTTCAACAGTTTTGTCGGCGGCCTGAGCCGCGCCTTCCTGGCGGGCATGACCCCGGAGAGCCTGGTGGGGGATATTCCGGAAGGGGTGTTCGTGACCTTCCAGATGACCTTCGCCATCATCACCCCGGCCCTGATCGCCGGCGCCTTTGCCGAACGTATGAAGTTCTCGGCGGCGCTGCTGTTCATGGCCATCTGGTTCACCCTGGTCTATGCCCCGGTGGCGCATATGGTCTGGGGCGGTTCGGGGGCCTTGATGCATAACTGGGGCGTGCTCGACTTTGCCGGCGGCACCGCCGTGCACATCAACGCCGGTGTGGCCGCGCTGGCCGCGTGCCTGATCCTCGGCAAGCGCAAGGGCTACCAGAACACGCCGATGCCGGCGCATAACCTCAGCCTGACCATGGCCGGTGCGGCGATGCTCTGGGTCGGCTGGTTCGGCTTCAATATCGGCTCCGGTGGCGGCCTCAGCGGCACCTCGGGCATCGTCATGCTCAACACTCAGTTGGGCGCCTGCGCCGGGATCCTGGGCTGGATGTTCACCGAGTGGTTCAAGGTCGGCAAGCCCAGTGCCCTCGGCCTGGCCAGCGGCGCGTTGGCCGGCCTGGTGGGGATCACCCCGGCGTGTGCCTACGTGGGCGTCGGCGGTGCGTTGGCCATCGGCTTGTTGTGCGGGGTGTTCTGCTACTTGAGCGTGACGGTGTTGAAGCGCCGTTTTGGCTACGACGACAGCCTCGACGTGTTCGGCCTGCACGGCATCGGCGGCATGATCGGCGCGGTGTTGACCGGTGTGTTCTGCGTACCGTCCATGGGGGGCCTGGTGGAAGGTGTGACCATGGGCGGGCAGGTGGTTGCCCAGCTCAAGGGGGTGCTGCTGACCACGGTGTACTGCTTCGTGATCAGTTGGATCATCCTCAAGGTGGTCAATGCCCTGGTTGGCTTGCGTGCCCATGAGTCGGTGGAGGAGATGGGGCTGGATCTGGCCGAGCATAATGAGCGGGCCTACAACCACTGAAGCTCATGCGGCTCACACTGTTTGCCAGTCAGTCAAGAGTGAGCACTGTATTTGTGGTGAGGGAGCTTGCTCCCGTGACGGATCAGCAGCCGACGGCTATCCAACTGATGCCCCGCGACTAAAATGTGGGAGGGGGCTTGCCCCCGATGGCGGCCTGACAGCCGACCAGGATGTTGGATCAGATCGAGTACATATCCGTTGCTGCGGTAAAGGCGGCTATTGGTTCCGCCCTTACGGCGGCTCACTTTGGAAAAGCCCCAAAGTAAGCAAAGGGCTCTTGCCCCACCACTTGGCACCTCGCCCAGGCTCGGTGTGCCCGTAATCCGACAGTGATGTAGGGGGCCGCCGCCACGCGCCATCCATGGCGCGGGGCGGCTAAACCGGCATCCCTGCCGGTTTACCCCCCACATCACTATCGGATTCCGGCCAGCGTGGTTAACGGGGCGCCTGAGATCAAGATCAAGATCAAGAGCAAGAGCAAGAGCAAGAGCAAGAGCAAGAGCAAGAGCAAGAGCAAGAGCAAGAGCGGCTCGCTTCGCATCGTGGTTAGCGTTGTGGATACCTATGCGCCGACAGCGGTCAGTCAGTCAGCTTGGTTGTAGCTGAGCCACGGCCATCGGGGGCGAGTCCCCTCCCGCATTTGCCTTGCTGCGTTGCAGCTGGCTCGCCACCAGGGTGTTCTTCAGCAGGTAGGCAATCGTCATCGGTCCCACACCGCCGGGCACCGGCGTGATCGCGCTGGCCACAGTGCGTGCGCTGGCATAGTCCACATCTCCCACCAACCGTGTGCCGGCCTCGGTGGTGATGCGGTTGATCCCCACATCAATGACCACTGCGCCGGGCTTGAGCCAACTGGCATCGATCAACTGCGGCCGGCCTACGGCGGCGACGACGATGTCGGCCAAACGGCACAGCGCCGGTGCATCGATGCTGTGCGAGTGCACCACGCTGACCGAGCAGTTGGCCTGCAGCAGCAGGGTTGCCATGGGTTTGCCGACAATGTTCGAACGCCCGATCACCACCGCGTGCAAGCCGCTCAAGTCGCCGCAGGTTTCGTGCAGCAGGCGCATGCAGCCGCTGGGCGTGCAGGGCGTGAGCACTTCGATGCCTTGCACCAGGCCACCGACGTTTTCGCGGTGGAAGCCATCCACGTCCTTGATCGGGTCGATCGCGTGGATCACCGCCGCCTCGTCGATATGCGCCGGCAGCGGCAACTGCACCAGGATGCCGTTGACCGTCGCATCGGTATTCAGCTGGGCAAGCAGGTCGAGCACCTGCGTCTGGCTGGCATCCTCCGGCAGCCGGTATTCCAGGGAGCGAATTCCGACTTCCTTGGCCCGCAGCAGCTTATTGCGCACGTAGACGTGGCTGGCCGGGTCATCGCCCACCAGCAATACCGCCAGGGCCGGGTAGATTTGCTGCGAGGCTAGCAGCAGGACCTCTTCGCGAACCTCGTCGAGCACCTGGGCAGAGATGGCCTTGCCGTCGATATCGCAGGCAGGCGTGGGGAGAGAGCTGGTCAAAAGCGTCACCGTTGTCTGGGGAAATAAGGCGCTGAGGGATAAGAATCCTTCAGCCATAGGCAGGCCAGAAGGCTCAGGCTACCAGTTGATGGCAGGCATACACCACCAGCACACCGGCGACCAGCGTGGCATAGGGCAGCCAGCCGGCGCGGCGCTGGCCGTCATCGGCCTGGATATACAGGTCGGTGAGCATGGCGGCGGGGAAGCGGCCCTTGTCCTGTACATAGTGGCGGTAGCAGAACACCGGCAGGATCAGCAGCGCCAACAGCAGGCCGGTGACCAGCGTGCCTGCGCCCCAGATGTCCGCGCCCAGGCCCATGCAGGCCAGGTTGACGAAGCTCAGCACGGCGCCGGCCGCCAGCAGCACGGTGGGGGCTTTGTACGGGCGCACCCAGTCGGGGCGGTCCAGGCGGTGGATCCAGCCGGCATTGAGGTTGAGGAAGTTGAAGATGATGTAGCTGACGTTGGACGCCGCAAGTACGAACACGTAGTCCGACATCAGCAACAGCAGCAGGTTGAACGACAGGTCGGTCCACATTGCCGCTGTCGGCGCGCCATGTTCGTTGGTGCGCCCCAGGTACTTGGGCAGCCAGCCATCCACCGAGGCCTGGTACAGGGTGCGCGACGAACCGGACATCGAGGTCATGATCGCCAGCAACGTCGCCAGCACCAGCATGATCAGCACGATATTGGCCACCACCTTGCCGCCGCCGATGCTGTCGGCCAACACCTGGCCAACGCCCATGCCGCTGTAGATCGCGGGCGAGAGCAGGCCGCTGTACACCGCCGGTGTAATAATCGCGCCGCTGGCGTCAAGCACCGCCGGGGTCACCAGTTGCCCCAGCCCGAGGCTGCCTTGAAACGCCAGCGGCACCAGGGTGAATACCAGGATGCACAGCAGGCCGGCGTAGAAGATTGCCTTGAAGGTGTCACGCTTGGGGTCCTTGAACTCACGGGTGTAGCACACCGCCGTTTCAAAGCCGTAGGTGGACCACGCCGCCATGAACAGCCCACCGGCCATCAGTGACCAGCCGGACATATCCCACGGCCCATCGATGACTTGCCCGGCCGCGTCATGGGCCAGGGGGTACAGCGGCAGGAAGTTGGCCTGGGTCGCATCCCCGGTGAACAACGGCACCACGCCCACCAGCAGCAGCGGAATCAACGAGGTGACGCCGAGCACCAGGGTCAGGCGCGCCGACCGCAGGATGCCGCCGTGCTGCACGGCAAACACCGTGAGCAAAATCAACAAACCAATGGCGAACGTCGCGTTGATGCGCAACGACAGACCGCTCTTCACCCAGCCGAGGTCCAGCAGGGTCAATTGCCAGGTGTTGATCAATGCATCGGCGGGAAACAGCGCCGTGAGGATATACCCCGCCGCCAGCCCCGAACCGATGGACAGCACCGGCGACCAGGCCAGCCAGTTGCACCACACCGACACCGGTGCGATCAGCTTGCTGTAGCGCACCCAGGCCACCGCGCCGTACACCGAGGCGCCGCCGGATTTGTGCGGGAACAGCCCGGCGATCTCGGCGTAGGTGAAGGCCTGGATAAACCCGAACAGGATCGACACGATCCACACGATCCATGCCGGTTTGCCCACCGTGGCGGCGATCGCACCGATGGAGAACAACACCAGCGCGGGCACGCCACTGGCGACCCAGAAGGCCCCGCGCCAGTCGATCTTGCGGTGCAGGCTGCCCACCGAGCCGGCAGCCTGCGGTACAGCCTCGAACGTCGTCGCTTCCATCTTCGTATTCCCATGTCTGAATAGCGGTTAGGTTGGGGCAGTCAAAATGGGGTGGCACACACGTTTCGGGACGATCAGCTGCGCACCCGGCTTTTGTCCGGGTCGTAGAAAATCGCTGCGCTGACCGTGGCGCTGATGCGCTTCTGCAGGCCATCGACTTTGCCAATCTCAAGTTCAGTGCCGGGCTCGGCGCAGCTCACGTCGACCCGGCACAGTGCGATATTGCTGGCCAGCAGCGGTGACCGGCAGGCACTGGTGATCACCCCGACCTGGGCCCGGCCCTGGTACACCGGGTCGCCATGGTGGGCGGTCTCGTTGCCGCTCAGGTGCAGGCCAACGAGCTTGTGGCTGGGATGGGCACTGCGCCGCAGCAGGGCGTCACGCCCGATAAAGTCGTCGGTCTTGCTCTTGAGCGGCACGCTGAAACCGATACCGGCCTCGAACGGATCGGTCTGGTCGCTGAACTCGTACCCGGCGAAAATCAGCCCGGCTTCGATGCGCAGCAGGTCCAGGGCTTCCAGGCCCAGGGGCACCAGGCCCAAGGGTTGGCCGAGTTGCCAGATGCGGTCCCAGACCCGTTCGGCGTCTTCGGGCTGGCACCACACCTCAAAGCCCAGTTCGCCGGTGTAGCCGGTGCGCGAAATCATCAACGGGCAGCCGTCGAAACCGTCCAGCCGACCGACCAGGAAGCGAAACCAGCCGAGGGTTTCCACACTCGGTTGCGTGGGCGGGGTCCAGACCATCTGCTTGAGCAGCTCACGACTCAGCGGCCCCTGCACCGCCAGGTTGTGAATCTGCTCGCTGGCGGACTTGACCCACACCTTCATGCCCAGTTTCTGTGCCTGCTCGCGCAACCACACGCCGGCATAGTCTTCGCCGCAGATCCAGCGGAAGTTGTCCGGGCCCAGGCGCAGCAGGGTACCGTCGTCGAGCATGCCGCCGTGGGCGTGGCACATCGCCGAATACACCACCTGGCCCACCGCCAGGCGCCGTATGTCGCGGGTCAGGCAGTACTGCAACAGGGCTTCGGCATCGGGGCCGATGATTTCGAATTTGCGCAGGGCGGTCAGGTCCATCACCGCCACCCGTTCGCGGCAGCCGAGGTATTCCTCGGTGACGCCGTAACCGTCGTAGCGCAGCGGCAGCCACCAATTGCGGTAGTCGGTGAAGCTGCCGGTGAGGGCGCGGGTACGTGAGTGAAACGCGGACTCACGGGTGAGGATCGGGTCGGCATCCGCCGTGGTTCGAGTGCTCATGGCGATGGAAAAACGCTCCTTCTCGCTGTAGATGCGGACATGGATGTCGGTCGGGTTCCAGCCATTGGCCGGGTCAATGTCATCCGGGCACGAGGTACTGCCACACAGCAGGTCGGTCATGGCCCGCAGCAGCACATAATCGCCGGGCCGTGACCAGGGTTCATCCAGGGTCATCTGCTGGTGCGCATCGATACCGGTGTTGAAGAAGAAATTGATCGCCGGCCAGCCGTTGCGCGCCTGTACGCCATGGGGGCGAGGACGCGGCTGAGGTTGTCGCTGCAGTTGTCGTGCCCGAAATAGCCATGGGTTTCGTAGTAGCGCGCCGCGCAGGCCAGGGCGAATGAATCGTGGCGCCCGACGGTGTCTTGCACCACCTCCAGCATCGGTTGCATATGGCGGTCGAAAAACTTCGAGAACAGCCCCGGTGCGGGGTAGGCGCTGCCGTTCAGGGTGCGCGTGACGGTCTGGTCCAGGTCCAGCTCGACGCCGCGATCCAGGGCGCGCCGGTCGAGGGCGACGAAGTCCGAACACTGGCGGCCCGCGACGTCCAGCACCTGGATGTACTGCCCTTTGGCGACGGTGTAGCTGTGGGCGGTGCCCGCGCGCAGGGTGAATTCGTCGAGTACATCGCCCAACGGCTCGGGCAGGGCCGGCAGCAGCAGCGGCGACGGATTGGCCCGCGTCACGATCAGACGCAGCTCGCTGGGCCGGTATTGCCGGTCGACGGCGGTGGCCTCGGCGAGGGCAGCGACGATCACCAGCAGCGCGTCCTCGGCGACAAACTGCCGGCTGTGGCCGGGCGGGCTGTCGGCGTCCCATAGCGAGGCCGCCAGCGGCAAGGCCTGTGCATCGATGCCGCGCCGCTGGAGCGCCTGGCCGATACGCCCAGGCACGCTGCACGCCGTCGATCCGCTCAGGCCCCAGCTCGCCAGGGCGCTGCGGCCGCCGGTGTCGAGGGCCAGCAGTGCGCAGGTTTGCCGGCCTTCGACGTCGATCACTTGCAGGCCGTCGCCGGGCTGCAAGTCGACCAGGGTCACGCCGCCGGCGGCCACACGGTAGCGTTCCAGGTTCGGCGCGCGGGCAAACAGCCCGGGTTCGCGGGGATGGGAAACACGGGGTGCATTCATCATCAGCCGACCGACTTGATGGGGGTCGCGGGCTCGCCCAGGTACGCCGCCATCGAGTCATCCAGGGCCTGCAACCACGGCGTGTGGTGCGGCGGCGACTGGGTGCCGGTCATCAGCGAGCGATAGGACTTGTCGCGATAGCCCATGATGTTTTCCGCCTTGTCGTGCTTCCAGTGCAGGAAGGTTTCGTTGACGGCGGCGATGTCGAAATTCGGGTAGTCGGTGGCGTCCACCAGTTGCTGGATATAGGCGCCCTGGTACTCGAACATCTGCTGGTTGGTTTCCAGGGCCTGTTCCCGTGCGTGCCACGCTTGGCTGTCGGCGACCATGTCGGCGTGGCCGGGCAACTGAATGCGCCCGAGGATCACATCGCGGGCATACCAGGCCTGGGCGTCGAACATGTTGAAGGAGTACCACTGGTCCTGCATGCCGAGGTAGATCAGGCGGGGGTTGGGTTCCCAGAACACGCCCTTGTAGAGGTTCATCGGCCACAGGCGGTTGTCGGTCTTGAGGCTCAGTTCATCGGGCAGGAACGGGAAGTGGTGCTTGTAGCCGGTGCACAGGATCACCGCGTCGATGTGCTTGCTGCTGCCATCGACAAAGTACGCGCGGTTGTTTTCCAGGCGCTGGAGCAGCGGTTTTTCTTCCCAGGTATCCGGCCAGGCATAGCCCATGGGCGCGCTGCGGTAGCAACTGGTGATGCTGCGCGCGCCGTATTTGTAGCATTGCGAGCCGATGTCCTCGGCCGAATAGCTGCTGCCGACGATCAGCAGGTCCTTGTCCTTGAACTCCAGCGCCTCGCGGAAATCGTGGGCATGCAGGATGCGCCCGGCGAACTGTTCGAAGCCTTCGAAGTACGGCACCTTGGGCGTGGAGAAGTGGCCGCAGGCGTTGATCACGTAGTCGAATGTTTCGCAGGTCAAGGTGTCGCTGGTGTAGTCGTGGGCGTAGAGGGTGAAGCGCTGGCTCTGTTCGTCGAAGGTGACTTGGCGCACCACATTGTTGAAGCGGATGTAGTCGCGCACGCCGGCCTTTTCCACGCGGCCCTTGATGTAGTCCCACAGCACTTCACGCGGCGGGTAGGAACCGATGGGCCGGCCGAAATGCTCTTCGAAGGTATAGTCGGCGAACTCCAGGCATTCCTTGGGGCCGTTGGACCACAGGTAGCGGTACATGCTGCCGTGCACCGGCTCGCCGTTCTCGTCGAGGCCGGTGCGCCAGGTGTAGTTCCACATGCCGCCCCAGTCCTGCTGTTTTTCGAAGCACACCAGCTCAGGGATGGCGGCGCCTTTGTCGCGGGCCGACTGGAACGCGCGAAGTTGCGCCAGGCCGCATGGGCCGGCACCGATGATTGCAACACGTAGGGTCATGAGCGTGCCTCCTGAAGGTTTCAGCGAAAGATCACTGTCTTGTCCTGGTTGATGAACACCCGGTGTTCCAGGTGGTATTTCAGGGCTTTGGAAAGGGCCACGGTTTCGGTGTCACGGCCGATAGCGACCAGCGAGTCGGGCAGGTGGGTATGGTCGACGCGCTGGATTTCCTGCTCGATGATCGGGCCTTCATCCAGGTCGCTGGTGACGTAGTGGGCGGTGGCGCCGATCAGCTTGACGCCACGGTCATAGGCCTGGTGGTAGGGCTTGGCGCCCTTGAACCCTGGGAGGAACGAGTGATGGATATTGATCGCCCGGCCCGACAGTTGCTGGCACAGCCCGTCGGACAGGATCTGCATGTAGCGCGCGAGCACCACCAGGTCGGTCTGGGTGTCTTCGACGATGCGCATCAGCTCGGCTTCCTGGCCGGCCTTGGTGTCCTGGGTGATCGGCAGGTAGATGAAGCGGATGCCTTCGCGCTCGGCCATCGCTCGCAGGTCCAGGTGGTTGGAGACCACGGCGGTGATGTGCATGTCCATCTCGCCCTTGCGGTGGCGGTAGAGCAGGTCGGTGAGGCAGTGGTCGAACTTGCTGACCATCAGCAGTACGCGGGTCGGTTGGCGTGAGCTGAACAACTGCCAGTGCATGTCGAAACCACCGGCCAGGTCGCCGAGGCCTTTGCGCAGGGCGCCGATGTCGCCGCTCACGCCGGTGTTGAAACGGAACACCGCGCGCATGAAAAACTGCCCGGTGAACTCATCGTCGAACTGCGCCAGCTCGCTGATGTAGCACTGCTGTTGGGCCAGGCACGCGCTGATCGCGGCGACGATCCCGGACGCCGCCGGGCAGGTGATCTTGAGGATGTAATGTTCGCGGGAGGCGTCCATCGAAAGCTCCTGAATTCAGTGAAGGAAGGCTCAGCCCTTGGCCGTGCGCTTGGTTTTTTGCGGGTCGTCGAAGGGCAGGGCGTGGGTGCTGGCGCTGGCCTCGAGGCTGCCGCGAATCTGCAAGGCAATACCGGGTTCGGAACAGGCGACGCTCATGCGCGCGATGGCCATCGAGCGTTTGCTCAGGCGCGAATACATGCCGCAGGTGATCACGCCGACTTGCTGGTTGCCCTGCCACACGGTGTCGCCGGCCTCGGCGGCGCGGACGCCCTCAAGCAGCACGCCGGTGATCTTGAAGCGCTCCTGGCCGCGCAGGCGCAAGTGTTCTTCGGCGCCACGGAAGGCGTTCTTGCCAGGTGAAACAGTGAAATCCAGGCCCATTTCCCAAAGGGTGTCGCCGGCCTTCTGGTCGGCGAAGGGGTACATCTGCGAGTTGTCGTAGGGGAAAAACATCAGCGAGCTTTCCACCCGCAGCCAGTCCAGGGCGGTGAAGGCGCAGGGAATGATCCCCAGGCTCGCGCCTTGTTCGAGGATGCTGTCCCACAGGAACGGCGCATCGGCGGCCTTGCAGAAAATCTCATAGCCACGTTCGCCGGTGTAGCCGGTGCGCGAGATCATCACCGGGCGGTCGAACAGGCGGGTTTGCAGGTGGTGGAAGTACGCCAGTTGGCGGATGCCGGGCACGTGTTCGGCGAGGAAATCCACCGCCAGCGGACCTTGCAGCGACAGGTCGTGCAGGTCGTCATCGAACAGCACCGCCACTTGCCGGCCCTGGGCCGAGCGCACGAGCATTTCATGCCCGGTGCCGGCGCCATGCACCACCATGAACGCGTTGGGGCCGGTGCGGTAGACGATGCAGTCATCGACGAACTTGCCGTCCTCATCGAGCATCGAGGCATACACCGATTTGCCGGGGTAGAGCTTGGCGATGTCGCGGGTGGTAGCCCACTGCAACAGGCTCTCGGCGTGGGGGCCCACGTAATGGACTTTTTTCAGGCCGGACACGTCCATCAGGCCGGCGCGGGTGCGGATCGCCTGGTGGTGGTCGGCGAGGTCACTGCTGTAGGTCCAGGCAGTGCCCATGCCGTTCCAGTCTTCGAGGTGGGAGCCGAGGGCGCGGTGCCGGTCGGCCAATGCAGAAATACGCCATGAGTGGGTCATGTGAGGTTCCTTGTCGTAGAAGAAGGGGCGTCAGGCCTGTGGGTCGAACTGGCTCAGCCACTCGACCAGCGTATGGCGGTAGCGGGTCATGCCCTTGTAGTCGGCGATGGGGTCGGGCAGGTCGCGCAGCACGCGGTGCAGGCGACAGCCCCAGCCGGGTTGCGTGACCAGCTCGTCCAGGCTGATCAGGTAGGTGCGGATGCTGAACATCACCGCGTGGCTGCGCGGCAGGCGCGCCATCACTTGTAGCTCGACCCGCAGGTGCACCTGCTGGCCGACGTTCTGCGCGGTGATCCGGCCGCGATCGGCGCCCCATTCATGGAAGGTTTCCGGTGACGAATCCAGGCGCGGGTTGATGGTCAGGGTCCAGTTCAAGCGCCGTACCGGCTGGCCGACCTGCAGGTTGAGCAGGTACTTCAGCGCCCGTTCGAACACGCCCATCTGATGGGCCATGGGCACCGGTGCGTGCCATTGCTTGAAACTCATGCCGGCGTCGAACGCCAGCGACCAGTCGGCCGGACTGGTGACCAGGCCGGCGTCCATGTACAGGTCGCCGTCGCGCTGATCGAGCAGGGCGAAATCCCCCTGCACCTGGCGGCCGATGTACTCCAGCGGCGCGCAGGGCAGGCTGGTGGCATCGCCGAAGATGAAGGCCTGGTCGATGTCCAGCAGGTGGTTGCGCCACTGCCAGCGCTCGCCGTTTTGCGTCAGGCTGAATGACTGCGGGTAGTCGGCGGCCAGGTGTTCCATGATCATCTGCAGCGCATCCCAGGCCGCCACTTGCATGTGGGGCATCACCAGGTAGCGGCGTGGGTCCTTGTCCAGCACCAGGGCGCGCTCGGCCATTTCCGAGCGGTAGTGCTCGTCGATGTCGAAGGCGTGCTCATAGATCGAGCCGGGGTCGCGAGAGATGGCCGGTTCGATGTTTACCGAGTACAGGTAGCTGTCCTCGATAAAGGGAAAGGGGAAACGCCGGATCGCGGCCGGGCTGTTGCGAAAGCTGAAATCGTCGCGATAGCTCAGCACGGGGCTCGTTTGCAGGGGCATGGCACTCACTCCTATAGGTCCAGCGAAACGCAGGGGCCGCTGCCGCGCGAGACGCAGGGCATCAGAAAGTCGGCCTGCTCGGCCGGACTGAGGAAGCTGTCGCGGTGTTCGATGGCGCCGCCCTGGTGGCGCGTGATGCACTGGCCGCAGACCCCGCCACGGCACAGGTTGGGCACCTGTAATCCGGCGTGTTCCAGGGCTTCGAGCAGGCTTTGCTCGGCCTCGACCCGCAGGCGTCGGCCGCTGCGCAGCAGGTGCAAGTCGAATGGCTGGCCGGGTTGTGCGCCCTTGAAGGCTTCCGAATGCACACGCCTGCTCGGCCAACCGAGGCGTGCAGCGTGTTGCTCAACCGCCTCGAGCAAGGGCTGCGGACCGCAGGTGTAGACGTGGCTGCCCAGCGGCCGGTTGCCGAGGATCCGGTCCAGATCCGGGCGTCGGTCGTAGGTGTGCAGGCGCGGGCCGAGGCGCTGTTGCAGCTCGTCTAGATAGGCGTCGCTGAGGCCCCGGCGGAACAGGTAATGCAGTTCGAAGTCGGCCTGCTGTTGTTCCATCGCGGCGATATAGGCCATGAACGGCGTGATCCCGATCCCGGCGGCGATGAGGATATGCAGGCGCGCGGTGCCATGGGGTGCGAACAGATTGGCCGGTGGTGAAATCTGCAAGGTGTCGCCGACCTGCACCTGCCTGTGCAGGTACTGCGAGCCACCGCGCGAGGCGTCTTGCAGGCGCACGGCGATGCGGTAGTGCTGGGGCTGCGCCGGGTCGCTGGTGAGTGAATAGGCATTGCGCACCGTGCCCTCGGCCAGCGGCAGGTGCACCTGCACATGGCTGCCGGGCGAGAAGCCGGGCAGGCTGCCCGTGGCGGGCGTCAGGGTGAATTCGCGCACCACCGGCGTGAGCATGCGTGCGGCGCTGACCTGGACCTTGAGGGCCGCGCTCATGGCTGGAACCCCGCGTAGGGCTGGTCGGGGTTGATGCACACGCCGAGATAAGCCCCCAGGCGCCGGGAAAAATGCGTGCGGACCTCCAGCCCGACGTGGCAGCCGATGCAGTTCAACAGCGGCTCCGGCCCGGCCGCCTGGGTCAGGCCACAGTGTGCGCAATACACCTGGCGCAGGCCGGGGATGCAGGTCATGTCGATCTCGTCCTCTTCCATACCCGCGGCACGCGCCTCGCCGTGCACACGCCAGATAAAGGCTTCGTCGCCCAGCAGGTAGAGCCGGCAGCCCACGGTGGCGCTGGCCAGCGCCTGTTGCAGGCGCCGCGCAAAGTCGGGGTGTTCGCCGTTCAACAGCAGGGGCATGTGCAGTTCGCTGATGAACCCTGCGCTGGCGGCGGCTGATTGCATCACCACGATGGGGCGGCTGCGGGTGTGGGTCATGGGGGCTCTCCACGGTGAGTTTTGTTTCCTGTTGGGAGAGATACTTTCCTATGGGGAAAATCTTCTCAATCTGGAAAAAGGGCTATGCCTTTGGAGATAAGCCTTGCGCGCCGGCCATTCGGGGCATGGAAGTTGCTGGGCCTTTCGACCACGCAGCGCAACCGGACGGGGAGTTATCGAAGAGTGCTGACACGACCAAAAGGCTGGCCGCTCTGGTTGGGGCCTGTGCGCCCCGAACAGGCGCGCAGCGTGCGCAGGTTGTTGGCCGGGTTGCCCCTGCACGCTGACGGTGCCTTGTCGGGTTTCCTGGACCGTTTCGACGCACTGCTGCCGCCTGCCAGGCTCAACCTGATCCTCGGCGGCGAAGACCTGGGCCCGACGCGACGAGGGTGGGTCGACGGCTGCCAGGCGGTCGCGCATTGCCCCTGGCGCGACGCCAGCGTGACGGACGCCCCCCAAGCCTGCGGACCGTGCCGGCAACGGGGCGTGCACCGTCTGGTGTGCGCCTTGCCCGAGGGTGAAAAGGGCGCATTGCTGCTCGACACCCCCCGGCGCGCCGGTGCCAGTTGGCGCCAGTTACTGGAAGAGGCGGCGCAGGCGGTAGGTGTGAGCGTGCGCCTGCGCAGTCAAACCCGTGAACAGCAGCGCAAACAGGCGACCTCCCGCCACGGTGCCCTGGCCCGTGAGCTGCACGATTCGGTGGCGCAGCAGTTGGGTTACCTGTCGTTCCAGGCCCATGGCTTGCAGTCGCAACTGGGCGAGCCGGCACTGCAGGACCTGTGCACCGGCCTGAGCCAACTGCAACGCCAGGTGCGCGAGCTGATCACCAGTGCGCGCCTGACCATGGACGGGCGCTCGCTGCGCCAGGCCCTGGCCGACTCCGTCGCGGAATTTTCGCGGCGCTGCATCATCGTCTTCGAACTCGACAATCGCCTGGCCGACGACGCCCTGAGCCCGGAAACCGAATTGCAGATCCTGCAGATCATTCGCGAGGCCCTGGCCAATGCGGTGCGGCATTCCCACGCGCGCCACGTGCGCATCGAACTGCGCCAGACCCAGGACGGCGACGCCTCGGTGTCGGTGGAAGACGATGGCATCGGCTTGATCCCGGCCTGCGACGAGCACAACCATTTCGGCCTGGCGATTATCCGCGAGCGCGCCGCCAGCATCGGCGCACGGCTGAGCATAGAAGCGATCCGCCCGCACGGGGTGCGCGTGCACCTTGGCCTGCGTCGCCACCACGATCTGCCACAGGGGAGTCTCGATGGACTGCACGACCTTATTACTGATCGATGATCACCCGTTGTTTCGCAAGGGCCTGGCGCAGTTGTTCGATGCCAGCGGCGACTTCGAAGTGGTGGGGCAGGCGGCCAGCGGCCGCGAGGGCATCAACCTGGCCGTGAGCCTGACGCCGCAACAGGTGCTGCTGGATTTGCACATGCCCGGCCTCAGCGGTTTGCAGGTGCTGGATGAACTGCGCCAGTTGCGCCTGGATTGCCAGGTGGTGGTGCTCACCGCCTCCATGGACCGCGCCGAGTTGCTCACGGCCTTGCGCCTGGGTGCCAGCGGTTATGTGCTCAAGGAAACCGAGCCGGATGCGTTGCTGGCGTATATGCGCAACTGCCACAAGGGCGCGATCGTGCTGGACTCGAGCCTGATTGCCTTGCTCGCCGACCAGGCCGAGCCCAGGCAAGCGTGTGAAGCTGCGGGCAGCGAAAACCTCACCGAGCGCGAAGGCCAGACCCTGGCGCTGATCGCCGCCGGCATGAGTAACAAACAGATCGGCAGGGAACTGGGGATCAGCGACGGCACGGTGAAAATCTACGTGCGCAGCCTGTTGCAGAAGCTCGGCCTGCATTCGCGCCTGGAACTGGCGGCCTGGGTGCACAGCGGTGCCTTGATGAAACACGAGGAGCGCCACTAGATGAGGGACAGCCCCGAAGCGTTTGCGCCGCCGCCGATTGACCTGATGGATTGCTTTCCCGCCGCCTTATTGCAACTGCGCGACAACGGCCAGATCGCCCACTTCAACCTGGCCTGGGCCGAGTTGATGGGCGCGCCGGGCGCGGAGCGTAACCTGATGGACTACGTGCACCAGGAAGACCGCCCGCTATGGCGCCAGGCCCTGAATGAACTGCGCCGCCGCCCCGACACCTCATTCAACCAGCGCCTGCGCTTTGTGCACCCCAGTGGCGAACTGCGCTGGTTCGAGATCAGCCTCAAGCGCGGCCCCCAAGGCTTCTATTTGGTGGCCGGGGACGTTACTGCCCACAAGCGCCGCGAAATCGCCTGGCAGGCCAGCCAGCGCAGCAGCATGAGCTTGCTCGACAGCATGCCGGGCCTGATCTATCGCGGCCGCAACAACCGCGACTGGACCATGGAATTCGTCAGCGCCGGCTGCCTGCAACTCACCGGCTACCCCGCCGAACGCCTGGTGGACAACCATGAGTTCACCTACAACAGCCTGATCCTGGCGCAGGATGCCGACTATGTGTGGCGCGAGGTGCAATATGCGTTGTCACGGCAGGAGCCGTTCGAGCTCAATTACCGGATTCGCTGCGCCGACCGCTCGATCAAGCATGTGTGGGAGAAGGGCGTGGGGATTTATGCGGATACCCGTGAGGTGTTGGGGATCGAGGGGGCGATTTTCGAGCGCAAGAGTTGACGGATAAACGCACTTCAAATGTGGGAGGGGGCTTGCCCCGATGAGGGCGTGTCAGTGAATGCATCTTTAACTGACACAACGCTATCGGGCACGCCCCCTCCCACATGGGATTCAATGCGCGCCTGCGGCCTTGTTCAGATCACTCTCCGTCCACTCCGTATACACACACGCATCCGCCGTCGCCCAGCGCACACGCACCGGGTCGCCGGCCTTGAGCGGCATGCCCGCAGCGGACAGCGCCTTGACCGTCATCGATGTGCCGCCGAGGGTTTTCACTGTGCAGGTCTGGCTTTCGCCGAGGAACAGCACCTCACCCACAATCGCCGACACTTCATTCCAGCCCGCCGCCAACGGTTGCTCAGCGGCCTGTTTGACACTCAGCGCCAGGGCTTTTTCCGGGCGTACCATCAGCAGCACCTCCTGCTCGGTGTGCAACCCGCTGGTCAGGCGGATCGACACGGATTGGCCTTCGAACGCCGCCACGGCATTGCCCTGGGCCTTGAGCTTGAGGAAGTTGGAGTTGCCGAGGAACGACGCCACGAACGCGTTCGGCGGGTTCTGGTAGAGGTCGAAGCCGCTGCCCAGGCCGACGATCTTGCCGTGGCTGAAAATCGCGATGCGCTGGGACAGGCGCATGGCTTCTTCCTGGTCGTGGGTCACGTAGACGATGGTGATGCCCAGGCGCCGGTGCAGTTGGCGCAGTTCGTCCTGCAGGTCTTCGCGCAACTTCTTGTCGAGGGCGCCGAGGGGTTCGTCCATCAACAGGATGCGTGGCTCGTACACCAGCGCGCGGGCGATGGCGACCCGTTGCTGTTGGCCGCCGGACAATTGCGAAGGGCGGCGATGGGCGAACTGTTCCAACTGCACCAGCTTGAGCATGGCGTCGACGCGCTTGTCGCGTTCGGCGCTGGCCAGTTTGCGAATCGCCAGGGGGAAGGCGATGTTGTCGCGCACCGACAAATGCGGGAACAGTGAGTAACGCTGGAACACCATGCCGATGTCGCGCTTGTGCGGCGGTACGTTGACCAGCGATTGGCCGCTGACCAGGATCTCGCCGCTGCTTGGCGTTTCGAAGCCGGCAAGCATCGACAGCGTGGTGCTTTTGCCCGAGCCGCTGGAGCCGAGGAAGGTGAGGAATTCGCCGTCCTGGATGTCCAGCGAGATGTTGTCCACGGCAGCGAATTCGCCGTAGTGCTTGTTCAGGTTGCGCAGGCTGACCAGGGGTTGGCCATGGCTCTGCGCGACATCGTTGATCACTGCACTCATGTTCTTCTCCTCGGCGCTCAAGCGCGGGTTTCGGTACGCCGGCGAACGGCGGCGGCAATCACCATGACCAGCACCGAGAGGCCGATCAGCAGCGTCGACGCGACGGCGATCACAGGCGTCAGGTCCTGGCGCAGGGTGGTCCACATTTTTACGGGAAGGGTTTGCAGGGTCGGGCTGGCCATCATCACGCTGAGCACCACTTCGTCCCACGAGACCAGGAAGGCGAACAGCGCACCGGCGACCATCCCCGGACGAATCGCCGGAAAGGTCACCTTGAACACTGCCTGCAACCGCGAGGCGCCGCAGATCACCGCCGCGTCTTCGATCGACTGGTCGAACAGTTTCAGCGAGTTGATGATCGAGATGATGGTGAACGGCAGCGCCACGATCACATGGCTGACCACAAAGGCGAACATCGTGCCGGTGTAGCCAAGCTTCAGGAACAGCGCGTACACCGCCACGGCGATGATCACCAGCGGCACGATCATTGGCAGGGTGAACAGGCCGTAGAGCAATTCACGGCCGGGGAAGCGCCCGCGCACCAGGGCAAAGGCGGTGGGCAGGCCGAGGGCGACGGCGAATACGGTGGTCAGCACGGCCACCTTGAGGCTGGCCATGGCCGCGTTCATCCAGTCGGCGTTGGAGAAGAACTGGCCGTACCATTTCAGCGTCCAGCCCGGCGGCGGGAACACCAGCCATTGCGACGAGCCGAACGACAGCAGCACGATGAACACGATCGGCAGCAGCAGGAACAGGCCGATCAACCCGGTGGTGGTGTAGAGGCCCAAGCGCATCCTGCGGCTCATGGCATTGGGGGTCAGGAGCATGACGGCTTACCTCGCGTTGCTGGCGCCAACCGGGGATTCCGGCTGAAGCTTCAGGTAGAAGTAGAACAGCACCAGGGTGATGAAGATCAGCAACGCGGCGCCGGCACTGGCTAGGCCCCAATTGAGGAACGATTGCACCTGCTGGATGATGAACTCGGGCAGCATCATGTTCTGCGCACCGCCGAGCAGCGCCGGGGTGACGTAGTAACCGAGGGACATCACGAACACCATCAGGCCGCCGGAGAACAACCCCGGCCGGCACAGCGGCAGGAACACGCGCAAGAAGTTGGTCCACGGGCTCGCGCCGCAGATCGAGCCGGCCTGCAGGATCATCGGGTCGATGGCCTGCATGGTCGCCTGCAATGGCAGCACGATGAACGGGATCATGATGTAGCTCATGCCGATCACCACGCCGGTGAGGTTATGCACCATCTCCAGGGGCACATCGATGATGCCCATGGCCATCAGCGCCTTGTTGATCACCCCGGAGGCTTGCAGCAAGACCAGCCAGGAGTAAGTGCGGGCGAGCAGGCTGGTCCACATCGACAGCAGCACAATATTCAGGATCCAGCGTCCCCAGCCGCGCGGCACCAGGGTGATCGCCCAGGCCAGCGGAAAGCCCAGCAGCAGGCTGAACAGGGTCACCAGGCCCGCCACCGAAAAGGTGTTGAGCAGCACCCGTGCATAGGCCGAGTTGGCGAACAGCTGTTCATAGTTGCCCAGGCCCGGCACCGGCTCCAGCACGCCGCGCAGCAGCAGGCCGATCAACGGCGCCAGGAAGAACAGGCCGAGGAACAGCAGGGCCGGGATCAGGTTGCTCGAGCCCCGCCAGCGCTGTGCCAGGGACGGCGCCCCGGCCTTGGGCGAAACCGCACCGGCAGCGCCGAGGGCGCTCCCGGTCGGTGTGGTTGCCGTCATTTTCATTTGACTAGCCATTCATTCCACCGTGTCGCAATGGCCGGACCGTTCTTGGCCCAGTAGGCGAAATCGAGGGTGATCTGGTCCTTGACGTAGGCGGTCGGCAGGTTCGGCGCGAGCACCGAATCCAGGCGCTGCACGCTGTCGATGTTCACCGGCGCATAGGCGGTCAGGTTGGAGAAATCCGCCTGGCCCTTGGCGCTGCTGGCGTTGGCGAGGAACTTCATTGCAGCCGCTTTGTTTTTCGAACCTTTAGGCACGACGAGGATATCGGCCATGACCAGGTTCTGCTTCCAGCTCACGCCCACGGGCGCGCCGTCTTCCTGCAGGGCGTGGATGCGACCGTTCCAGAACTGGCCCATGCTGACTTCGCCGGACGCCAGCAACTGTTGCGACTGCGCACCGCCGCCCCACCAGACGATGTCTTTCTTGATGGTGTCGAGTTTCTTGAAGGCGCGGTCCAGGTCCAGGGGGTAGAGCTTGTCGGCCGGGACGCCGTCGGCCAGCAGCGCCAGTTCGAGCACACCGGGGCTTGGCCATTTGTAGAGGGCGCGTTTGCCGGGGTAGGTTTTGGTGTCGAATAGCGCGGTCCAGTCCTGGGGCTTGCCGGCGCCGAGCTTGCCTTCGTTGTAGCCGAGCACGAAGGAGAAGAAGAACGAGCCCACGCCATGGTCGGAGACGAAGCGCGGGTCGATCTTGTCGCGCTGGATCACCGAGAAGTCGAGGGGTTCGAGCAGGCCTTCGGCGGCGGCGCGCAAGGCAAAGTCGGCCTCGACATCCACCACGTCCCACTGCACGTTGCCGCTTTCGACCATGGCCTTGAGTTTGCCGTAGTCGGTGGGGCCATCCTGGACCACGGTAATGCCGCTGGCCTTGCTGAACGGGTCGGCCCAGGCCTGCTTCTGCGCATCCTGGGTGCTACCGCCCCAGCTCACGAAATTGACGCTTTCGGCCGCCATGGCCGCGTGAGTGGCCGTGGCCAATAAACCCGCGAACAGCACCGCGGTTGCACGTTTGTTCAACACCATTTTCACGCCCTCATTTGTTTTGTTATTGAGCGGGCTTGGTAATGCCCGCCTATCGGGAGCAGTAGGTCCATCGGGGGCCTCTAATCGAGACCCCAAAAGGCGACCGTGCCAAGGGCTGTTATTGGTGCTCTCCCTGGCGGGCGCACTTGGCGGAAGCGTTCGGTCTATGGAATATCATATTATGGTATTCCAAACTTTGTGCAAGCATTTTGCCTTACCGGTTATCCGTCATTCGGTGAAGGGAATGCTCTCGACCACCTCCAGGTCGTAGCCGGTCAGCCCGGCGTATTTGAGGGGCGGGCCGAGGTGACGCAGTTTGCCGACGCCGAGGTCTTGCAAGATCTGCGCCCCGGTGCCCACTTCGGAATAGATGCGCGACTGCGAGCGGTTGAACTGGCGCGGTGCCTGAGTCAGTTGCGGCACGCGTTCCAGCAGCGCCTGGGACGACTCATGGTTGGCCAGCACCACCACCACGCCGCTGCCTTCAGCGGCGACACGTTGCAAGGCCGCCCACAGCGTCCAGTTGGACGGGCCGCTGTAGTCGGCACCGACCAGGTCTCGCAGCGGGTCGATCACATGCACGCGCACCAGCGCCGGGGTATCGCGGCGCAACTGGCCCATCACCATTGCCATGTGCACGCCGCCGTCGATGCGGTCTTCAAAGGTGATCAGGCGGAATGTGCCGTGCACCGTGGGCAGGTCGCGTTCGCCGATGCGCACCACGGTGCGTTCGGTGCTGAGGCGGTAGTGGATCAGGTCGGCGATCGTGCCGATCTTGATGCCGTGCTTGCGCGCGAAGATTTCCAGGTCGGGACGGCGGGCCATGGTGCCGTCGTCGTTCATCACTTCGACGATCACCGACGCCGGGGTGTGCCCGGCCAGGCGCGCCAGGTCGCAGCCGGCTTCGGTGTGGCCGGCGCGGGTCAACACGCCGCCGTCCTTGGCGCGCAACGGGAAGATATGCCCCGGCTGCACGATATCGGCCGGTCCGGCATTGATATCGACGGCCGCTGCCACGGTGCGTGCGCGGTCGGCGGCGGAGATGCCGGTAGTCACGCCGCTGGCGGCTTCGATGGACACGGTAAACGCGGTGCTGAACACGCTGCCGTTGCTCGGCACCATCTGTTCCAGGCCAAGGCGCTGGCAGTGTTCGTCGGTAAGGGTCAGGCAGATCAGGCCACGGGCTTCGCGGGCCATGAAACTGATAGTCTCGGCGGTGCAGCAGGCCGCAGGCAGCAACAGGTCGCCTTCGTTTTCCCGGTCTTCGTCGTCCACCAGGAGCACCATCTTGCCTTGGCGGTAGTCTTCGATGATGTCTGCGATGCTGTTGAAGGACATGGAGAGTGCTCGATTTGTTGGTTGTATGTATTATGGTATACCAAAAAACTCAACAAGAGGATGTCACAATGAAGGCCTACTGGATTGCCCATGTGGATGTGTCCGATGCCGAGCAATACACGCAGTACACCCAGCGCGCGCCGGCAGCGTTTGCAAAGTTTGGCGGGCGGTTCCTGGCCAGGGGCGGGCGCAGCGAGGCGATGGAAGGCGGGCCGGCACGGCAGCGAAATGTGGTGATTGAGTTTGAGAGCTATGAGCAGGCGGTGGCGTGTTATGAGTCCGCTGAATATCAGGAGGCGAAGGCGCACCGTGAAGGGGCGGGGCTGGCGCAGATCATCATCGTGGAAGGGCTGGCGCCCTAGGTCATCAGGCCGAACATGGGCCAAATGTGGGAGGGGCTTGCTCCCGATAGAGGTCTGTCAGCTACAAGGATGCTGACTGATACACCGCTATCGGGAGCAAGCCCCCTCCCACATTTTGATCCGTGTTTGGCCGTGCGGTCAGCGGATAAAGTGAATCTTGCCGCTGTCATCATTACCGATGTAGATGCCATACACCCCAGCCTGGCGTTCCTCGATATACCGTTCGAGAATCTGCCGGATCGCCGGGTAGTAGATGCTCTCCCAGGGAATGTCCTCGGGCGCGAAGAACTTGTAGTCGAGGGTCTCCGGGCCGAACTGGCCGGTGATCTCCAGCGCGATGGCGCGGAAGATGATGTACACCTCGCTGATCCTGGGCACGCTGAAGATCGAGTAGGGCGATACGATCTCGGCGCGTACGCCGCTTTCTTCCCAGACTTCACGCAACGCCGCCTGCTCAGTGGTTTCGCCACCTTCCATAAAGCCGGCAGGCAAGGTCCAGGTGCCCGGGCGGGGCGGGATCGCCCGTTGGCACAGCAGGTATTTGCCGTCCTGCTCGATGATGCAGCCGGCGATGATCTTGGGATTGATGTAGTGGATATAGCCGCAGCCCCGGCACATCAGGCGCTCATGGGTATCGCCCGGTGGCAGCTGGTGACCGAGGTCACTGCCGCCGCATGTCGGGCAAAAGCTGGGGCTGGCCAAGGTCAGTGACCTATGCGCGGTTCTTTCAGCGCGATGGGCAGGGTGATTTCCGGAATCTTGCCGGTTTCTTCCTGTTTGCGCTTGAGGTAGTCCAGGGCCACGGCGGCCGCCGCACGCACGTGATCGACGCAGGCCTGGTGGGCCGCCAGCGGGTCGCCGCTCTTGATCGCCTGGACCATGCGTTCCATTTCCTGGTTACTGGTGCCGCGACGGTTTTCCTGGGACACCGAGGTGGCGCGTAGGTAGCTGATGCGCGCTTGCAACTGGCGCAACTGGGTGGCCGCCACATGGTTGCCCGAACCTTCGAGCAGCACGTCGTAGAAGCCCTGGACCGAGTCGATGACCTGTTGCAGTTCACCGTCCTTGAGGGCCTTGCGGTTTTCTTCCAGGGCTTTTTCCAGGGCCTTGATGTCCTTGGCCTTGGCGCGCAGGGTGAACAATTGCACGATCAAGCCTTCGAGCACGCAGCGCAGTTCATAGATGTCGACGGCGTCGGCCAGGGTGATGATCGCCACCTGCGGGCCCTTGGCATCGGCGAATTCCACCAGGCCTTCGGACTCCAGGTGACGCAAGGCTTCGCGTACCGAGGTGCGGCTGACGCCGAGGCGGTCGCACAGGTCGCGCTCCACCAGGCGGTCACCGGGCAGCAGTTGGAAGTTCATGATGGCGCTGCGCAGTTTTTCCAGCACGATTTCGCGCAGGGTGACCGGGTTGTGATTGACCTTGAAGCTGTCGTCGAGGGGCGCGCGTTTCATGGGGTCTGCTCTGAATTTAGCGGTTAACTGGAGGCCTCGGCCGGCCGGGGCCGATTGAGGGCCGAAAATCGTGCCCAAGTTTATCATGCTGCGTTCCTTAAGCGACAAACCCTCACGGCCCCCGCGCGCCTCAGGCCAGGGCCGGCAGCGGGCCCAGCTTGCCCTTGTGGTAGATCATCGGCGTGACCGGCTCCTTGGGCAGGATCAGGTTCTTTACCGCGCCGACGATGATCGCGTGATCGCCGCCGTCGTATTCGCGCCACAGTTCGCACTCGATGATCGCCGTGGCCTTGGCCAGCAGCGGGTTGCCCAACTCGCTCAGGTGCCACTCGATGCCCTTGGCCTTTTCCTTGCCTTTGCTGGCGAAAGCATAAGCCTCGGCGGTCTGGTCGGCGGACAGCAAGTGGATCGCGAAGCGCTTGCTGTCGCGCAGGATCGGGTAGGTGTCCGACCCATAGTTAGGGCAGAACAGCACCAGCGCCGGGTCGATCGACAGCGCGCTGAACGCACTGGCGGTAATGCCGACGATGCCGCCGTCCGGGTCGAGGGTGGTGACCACCGTGACGCCCGAAGGGAATGAGCTCATGACGTCTTTGTAAATGCCGGGTTCGATCATGGTCGGGGTCTCTTAACGCATCACGAAAGGATCAGGCATGGGCGCCTGGGAGAGGTTGATCCACACCGTCTTCAGCTCGGTGTAGGCGAGCACCGAATCGATGCCGCTTTCACGTCCGTAGCCGCTGTTCTTGAAGCCGCCGATAGGCGCCATCGCCGACACGGCGCGGTAGGTGTTGACCCAGATGATCCCCGAGCGCACGTCCCGCGCCAGGCGGTGGGCGCGGCCAAGTTCGCGGGTCCAGATGCCGGCGGCGAGGCCGAATTGCGAGTCGTTGGCGATGGCCAGCGCTTCGGCTTCGTCCTTGAAACGGATGACCGAGGCCACCGGGCCGAACACTTCTTCCTGCATGATCTTCATCGAGTTGCTGTCGCACTCGAACAAGGTCGGCTCATAGAACCAGCCCTCACCGAGGTTCTGCGGGCGTTTGCCACCGGTGCGCAGGCGCGCGCCTTCGGCGATGGCATCGGCGACCAGGCCTTCGACCACGGCCAGTTGCTGCGCGGTGGCCATGGGGCCCATTTCGCTGGCGTCGTCCTGGGGGTTGCCGATGCGGATGCGCTCGGCACGTGCCACCAGGCGCTCGACGAATTCGTCGTAGATTTCATCCTGCACCAGCAGGCGCGAGCCGGAGACACAGCTCTGCCCGGACGCCGCGTAGATCCCGGCAATCGCACCGTTGATGGCGCTGTCGAGGTCGGCGTCGGCAAAGATGATATTCGGCGATTTGCCGCCCAGTTCCAGGGACAGCCTGGCGAAGTTCTCCGCACTGCTGCGCACCACGTGGCGGGCCGTGGCCGCGCCGCCGGTGAAGGCGATCTTGCGCACCAGTGGGTGGCGGGTGAGGGCGGCGCCGGTGCTGGGGCCGTAGCCGGTGACCACGTTGACCACGCCCGCTGGGATCCCGGCTTCAAGGGCCAGGCGCGCGAGTTCGAGGATGGTCGCCGAGGCGTGTTCCGACGGTTTGATCACGATGGTATTGCCCGCCGCCAGGGCCGGCGCGAGTTTGATCGCGGTCAGGTACAGCGGGCTGTTCCACGGAATGATCGCGGCGACCACGCCCATGGCTTCGTGCACGGTGTAGGCGAACAGGTCCGGCTTGTCCAGCGGCAGGGTACCGCCTTCGAGCTTGTCGGCCAGGCCGGCGGTGTAGTGGAAGAACTCCGGCAGGTAGCTGACCTGGCCACGGGTTTCGCGGATCAACTTGCCGTTGTCGCGGCTTTCCAGCTGGGCCAGTTGCTCCTTGTTCTCGGCGATCAGGTCACCCAGGCGGCGCAGCAATTTGCCCCGTGCGGTGGCGGTGAGGCCACGCCAGGCCGGGCTGTCGAAGGCGCTTTGCGCGGCCTGCACGGCGCGCTCCACATCGGCTTCATCGGCGTCGGGCAGTTGCGCCCAGGGTTCGGCCAGGGCCGGGTTGAGGCTGTCGAAAGTCTTGCCGGACAGGGCATCGACCCATTCACCGCCGATGCACATCTGGAAGCGTGCGAGTGTCATGCAACGATCCCCTTGATTGGATTGTTTTGGGCGTACACCGTGTCGAGGAAGCCCAGCAGCAGCTGGTTGACCAGGCGTGGCGATTCTACCGGCATCATATGCCGTTGCTCGGCCAGCACCGCAACGGTGGCACCGGGAACACGATCGGCCAGTTGCCGGGCCATTTCCGGGGTTGAACCGGGGTCGAGTTCGCCGGTGGCGACCAGGGTCGGTACGCGCAGGCCCTTGAGGTCGTCGGCGCGGTACATGTCCTGGGTCGCGAACAGTTCGTAGGTGGTCAGGTAGCCCTGGGGGTCGTTGCCCGCCAGGGTTTCCCGCAATGCGGCGATCTGCGCCGGGTTGGCCGCCTGGTATTCACGGCTGAACCAGCGCGACAGCGCAGCTTCGGCATTCGCATCCGGGCCGTGTTCGGCGGCCTGGGCGGTGCGTGCGATCACGCCGGCACGCTGTTCGGGGCTGCGATTGAACACACTGTTGAGCACTACCAGGGATGTGAGGCGCTCGGGGTAGTGCAGGGCAAACGCCCGGGCGACCAGGCCGCCCATGGAAAAACCGATCACCGTGGCCTCGGGCAATTGCAAGTGGTCGAGCAGCTCCAGCAACTGGTCGGCATACCCCAGCAGCGGCGTGCCGGCGGCCGGGCGCGGGCTGGCGCCATGACCGAGCATGTCGTAGGTGATCACGCGGTAATTCGTGGCCAGGCCAACGACTTGCCCGCCCCACATTTCTTTATTCAGGCCCACGCCGTGGATCAAAACCACAGGCTGGCCTTGGCCGGTCGCCAGATAACTGGTGCCAGCCGGGGTGCGTTCAGCGGTGAGCCGAATCATGGAGCGCTCCTGCATGCTTTTTGTTTTGGCCGGTCTTGCTTACTGGGCTTTTTCAGCGGCCAGCTCTTCCAGGTCGATATAGCGGTTGCCGATACGGGGGTGCAGGCGGCCGCCATCGGCGCAGCCCAATACCACGACGATTTCGTCGGCACGCGGCGAATCTTCGATGTGCATTTCCAGGGTGATGTAGTGCGAACGCAGGCCTTCGTCGTCCTTGTGCATCATCGGGATCTGGATCGAGGTGCCAGGGCCCCCGCGCTTGTTGGTGAAGCTCAGGTAGCTCTTGGCCTTGACCGCTTCACGGTAGTGATTGCCGAAGCGCAGGGTATGGATGATCGCGCTCGCGTGTTCGATCTCGCCATCGGCCCCGACCACGGCAGCCTTGCCATACGCCTCGATGTTTTCGGCGCCGCCAATGATGCCCACCAGGCGCTCGACCATCAGCGCGCCGAGGTCGGAGCAACTGGCCCGGATCTCGGGCTTCAAGTCTTCGACGAAGCCACGACCCAGCCATGGGTTCTTCAGCACCACGGCGAGGCCGACCATTTTCACCGGGGTGTCCGCGGCCTTGCCGCCTTCGATAAAGGTTTCTTCTACGTAGCTGACGATCTTGCGGATTTCGAAACTCATGAGCTGCTCCGTCTGAGGTAAATGGATCTGTGTATGATGGTATACCATAATATGACAAGTGCAAGCGCCACAAGACCGGGTCGGCAAACGGTGCACCTGGATGATGGGTTTTTTTTGATCTCGATCAACCTGTGCGAGATGCCCATCTGGTAAAAACGCCCCCTTTTTTAAACTTGACGCCGCTTCAAGCCTGGCAAGGCGAACTTGCCGTGTTACGCCATACTCACCTCCAGCTGTGGCATACAGCGCCTGGCTCTATGCCGCTACCACCGTGCCGTCTTCCGAGACCGGACTTTGAACCTATGCCCGAACGCAACTACAGCTTGATTCGCAAGCTCGCCAGCACGTCCCTGCGCCTGAATACCGTGCTGATCTGCGCGCTTTTTCTTAACCTGTTAACGCTGGCCGCCTGCTATTGGGCGTTGAGCAAGGTGGTTGCCGAAGAGCGCAACAAGGTGACGCTGCATTTCAACCGGCTGGTGGGTGATATCCATCAGCACGAAAAATTCATCAACAGGATTGCGCAACACGGCAACCAGGTCTCGCAGAACCAACCGACGTCGGGTCTGACGGTACAGAGCCAAATGCGTGTCGACACGCCAGGCGTGCGGATCTTTGAGGCGGCGCAATATACGTTTTCGATGCCGTTTACCCTGGCGCAACAGCACGTAACGTCCGGCCCGCATCCGGGCAATTTCGCCTTGGGGGTGATGCTGGCGAATTTTTACAGCCGTTTCTGGAGTACCTCTGTCTACCCGGCACCGCAGGTGTTCGTCATCGGCGCGCTGGGCAACACCAGCATGGCTGTGCCTGCCATCGACCGGTTTCCGGGGCGTGTGCTGCTGACGACGGAGAACTACCTGGCGGCAGTCGAGCGGATTTACAGCGCGCTGCCAGTCGGTAAAGACTCGACGGGGGCAGTCCACGTGCGCTGGGCGCCAGCGCAGTATTTCATTGCCGGCGAGTCCCGTGAGCTGTTGGGTTATCTGGATTTCAGGCTGCCCGATGCGATCTGGTGGACCCCTGAGGTCAAGCGTCGGATTTTCATCGTGACCCTGTTGGATCTGGAGCGCATCAATGATCCCGAGCAATTGTTCGAGCGGCCGATCTACGACCGCTTGCAGCTGTTGTCTCCCCAGGGCGACTCGTTGATAGATGCAGTCGGTGTAGCGCAGAGCTACCGGCAGGGCCTGAATCTCACTGCGCAAGGCCTGCTGTTCAAGATGGGCGGCCCCAGTGCCGGTGGTTGGGTCGCGTTATACGAACTGAATTATCAAGGCTTTTTCGGCTACGCCAAGTGGCAGTTGCTTGGCGGCATTGGCCTGCTGCTGGCCAGTGTGTTGAGCAGTTGGGTGGCGATTCGCTGGTACGCGCGCAAGGTGGTTTCGCCCGCGCGCCAGGCCCATTTTGAGATCGTCGAAAGCGACACTTTCAGCCGTACGGTAATCCAGACTGCCCCTGTGGCACTGTGTGTGCTCAGGCGCGCGGATCGGCACCTGATCATGCAAAACCCACTGGCCGAACGAATGCTGGGGGATGCCCAGGCGGTGAGGCAGTTGAGTGAGTCTTGGGGGCTCAATCCTAACCCGGCGCAACCCGACGGCGATGTGATTTTCCACGGCCGCCACGGCTACACACTGCACGGCAGTTTCGCCTCAGCCCGCTATCGCGGCGAGGCGGTGGTGCTCTGCGCGTTCAGCGACATCAGCGCGCACAAGGCGGTGGAGCAGAAGCTCGCCGAGGCCAGCGCTGCCAAGTCGCGGTTCCTGGCGACCATCAGCCATGAGATCCGCACTCCACTCTATGGCGCGTTGGGTACCCTGGAGTTGCTGGGGCTCACAGAGTTGACCGAGCAACAAAGCAACTATCTGCACATTATCGAGCGCTCCTCTTCAATGCTTCTGCAACTGGTCAGCGATGTGCTGGACATGTCCAAGATCGAAGCGGGGGAGATGGCGCTGGAGTCGGCGGATTTCAGCCCCCTCGCACTGGCCGAGGAGGTCGTCGCCGAATACGGCGGCACCGCACAGGGCAAGGGTCTGCAGTTGCGCTTGAATGTCGATGCCGGTGTACCGGTTGGGGTGCATGGGGATGCGCGGCGTATCCGGCAGGTCCTCACCAATCTGCTCAGTAATGCCCTCAAGTTCACCGAGCACGGCGGTGTAACGCTGCAGGTGAGCGCCGCGATTAGCGACGACAGGGCTACGCTGACGTGGCAAGTCACCGACACCGGCGTGGGTATTGCGGCCGAGCAGCAGGTTCATCTGTTCGAGCCGTTCTACCAGGCGCACCGACATGCGCATACCGTTGCTGGCACCGGGCTTGGCCTGTCCATCTGCGCGCAACTGGCCCAACTGATGGGCGGTCGGTTGAGCGTGGCCAGCGAACCCGGGGTGGGTAGCTGCTTCAGTTTCAGTGCCAGCTTTGCCTTGGGGCAGCATGCACCGCTGACCGCCGTGCGCGCTCGCTTGTCTCGGCATCCCGGTAAGTTGGGCCTGAACCTGCTGGTCGCCGACGACAACCCGATGAACCAGGCATTGATCAAGGAACAACTCGAGCAGCTCGGCTGTCGCGTCACCCTGGCAAGTCACGGTCTTGACGCATTGGCGCGCTGGTCTCCGGCTTTCGATGCGCTACTGACCGACATCAACATGCCGCAGATGGATGGGTTCGAGTTATTGAGTGCGCTGCGTCAGCAGGGCGTAACGCTTCCGATCATCGCCATCACCGCCAGCGCCCTGCCGGAAGAAACCCGACGCTTCGTCGCAGCCGGCATGGATGCCTGGCTTGTAAAGCCCGTGAGCCTGAGCGATTTGTACGCAGTGTTGCGACGCTGCTGCCCGCCCGCGCAAATACTTGAGCCGCAGGAGGAAGAACTGCCGGCGTTTGTGGCGATCTCACCGCGACTGCATGAACTGTTTGTGAATACCACGCGTGCAGACCTGAAAATCCTGCGCGACGCCAGCCAGCAACACAACATAGCTGCCATGGTGCCGCAGTTGCATCGGCTGCGCGGCTCGCTGGCTGCGGTGCAGGCGAAGCAGCTGGCAGACGCGTGCAAAGCGCTGGAGCAGCAACTGATCGCCACGCACAAAATTCCCAAGGGCGTTATTGAACTCATGGACGGTATAGAGCGACTACTGGCGGGCCTTGCGCCGAATACGGACGGCGAGCCCCCTACATCCAATGACTGAGACTGGAATACAAACCATGAAAAAGACCACTGTGTTAATAGCCGACGACCATCCGATTGTGGCGATGGCGGTGCAGGAAATAGTCGAGCGCGATGACCGCTTTGAAGTGGTGGGTATCGCCAAGGGTCCTACTGAATTGGTGCAGATGCATCAGCAGTTTTCGCCTGATGTCGTGATTGCCGACTACAGCATGCCCGGCGACGGAATTCATGGCGATGGATTGCAGATGATCGAGTTGCTGTGCCGGCGCTTTGGTGACACCCGCATCCTGGTATTCACCATGCTATCCAATCCCCTGATTCTCAGCGGCCTCTATCACCTGGGTGTGTGGGGCGTAATATTGAAAAGTGGTGATTTCAATGAGATTGCGGTAGCACTGCAGGCGTTGTCGCAGGGACGCAAATACCAGCCACCAGCGCAAGCGCTGTCGAACATCGACAGCCAGATGCAAGCCAGGGCCGCTCGGCTGACGATGCGCGAATACGAAGTGCTTCGGCATTTTGTATCGGGCTTGAGTGGCCGTGAAATCGCGGCACGATTGCATAGAAGCACCAAGACAGTGAGCGCACAAAAGGTCTCGGCGATGCGCAAGTTGGGCGTGGAAAATGATCAAGCGTTGTTGACCTTCTGTGCGGACGCGCAGCTTTTCCTGTAAGTCGTGCCAGCGGTTTACGTGGGCTGAACCGAAAGATAGTTCTCGCCCTGGGCCTATTTTCAGTTTGATCTTAAAGACAGCCACCGAGTCGGCTCGCATAATGGCCCCACAGCGTCAGCCCGCACCTCAATAGACTAAGTCACGTCACCTACTTGTAGCCGTGTGCTGGTTGAGTTGCACTAGAAAAGAACAGTTTCTTATTGCAGTTGTGCGCAACAGTGCACTTCAAGGCGGCGGGTCACTGTGCGCCAAAAAAGGATTAATTTCCAAGTAAGGAGGTGGATGCCCAGCAACTCGTGAAGTGAAGTTCGGCCCTGTGATGCGTTATTAAATTAACGCAAATTAATATAAATTTGAGAGATGATAAAGTATGAAGAAGCAACGTTTACTGCCTGTGCAGGCGGCGCTCCTGAGTGTGTGTGGTGGTCTGATGTTGTCAACTACTGTCAGTGCCGCGGAAGCCGGTACTATTACTTTCAACGGTAAAGTTACGGATGAAACTTGCCAGGTAACCACCGGCTCATCGGGCGATTTTACCGTGGACCTGGCCACCGCCAAAGTGGCTGACCTGGCCCAGGCCGGTGCTACCGCGATGCCGTCCAACTTCCGTATTGCGGTCAATCAATGCTCGCCGACCGTGACCAATGTACGCGCGCAGTTTCTCTACGATGCCAACCTGGTCGACATCAGTTCGGGCGTGCTGAAAAACCAGTTGAGCGGCGATACCTCCGCCACCAATGTGGGCCTGCAGCTTTACAACTACGCAGACAACTCCTTGATCAAACCAGGCGACGCTGGCGCTGCCAAGAGCTTCACCGTGGAAGACGGTGCGGCTGAAATGATCTACGGCGTGCAGTACTACGCGACCGGCAAATCCACGGCAGGCCTGGTGAAGAGCCAGGTCAAATACCAATTGAGCTATAACTGAGAATGTCCCTCTGCGCAGACATCGCGCAGAGGGGACTACCCTGACTATGCGGATATATCGTCTATTAATAGGTTGCCTCCTCATTTATTTAATGAGCTTCGATGCTCGCGCCAATATCGTTTTGGGCGGGACTCGGTTGATCTATCCAGGCGGCGAACGTGAAGTCACGCTGCCCCTGTCGAACAAGGGCGCGACCCCGGCACTGGTGCAATCGTGGATGGATGACGGCACCACCGACTCTACGCCGGAGAACAGCTCCGCGCCGTTCCTGATCATGCCGCCGCTGACCCGTATCGAAGGCCAGGCCTCGCAGACCCTGCGGATCCTGTTCAATGGAACAGCATTGCCGCCAGACCGTGAATCGCTGTTCTGGCTGAATGTACTTGAAGTACCACCGGTGCCGGAAAAGTCGAGAAACAAGAACAACTTGTTATTGGCTGTTCAAAGTCGAATTAAAGTGTTCTATCGACCCGCGACACTCCGCAGCTCCTTGCATGACGCCGCGAAGCATTTGAAGTGGCAGGTGTTCGGCGACGGCGCACAGTTGAAGTTACGCTGCACGAATACCTCGCCATTGCATGTCTCGTTTGCCGATATACAGGTGAAGTGGGTGGGCAAGACACTCAGTAATACTGACGGTAATCATATGGTTGCCCCTGGCGGCGAAGCCGTGTTTGAACTGCACCCGCAGACCGCGCGCCTGCCTGAACTAAAAGCCCAGGGCATACAGTTTAATTATATTAACGACTATGGCGCCTTGAAAACCGTGAACGCGCAGTTCGACTAAGTTCAATTACCCTTTCGCTAAAAGTCTATGAACCGTTTTGATCGATCGATATTACGCAGAAAAGTATTTCTGGCGTCACCGTCATGCTCAATCGTTCGTTTCTGGGCGGTGGCGTGCCTCGTGTTCAGCACGGCAGATGACAACGTAATGGCGGATGAGCCGGTGCTGCCGGCGGCCGCTGCACAGGTGGACTTCCAGGATGCCGAGTTCACCAGTTCGTTTCTGGTGGGAAATGCCAAGCGTACGGATATGTCGCGTTACCAGAAGGGCAACCCGGTATTGCCAGGAAATTACGATTTGGACGTTTACATCAATGGCAAGCAGGTGACGCGCGCCAAGGTCGAGTTCGCAGATGAGGCCAACAGCAATATCGCGCAAGCCTGTTTCACGCTCGCAGCGCTGAAACGGCTGGGCATCGATACACAGCCATTGGTGCCGTTCAACGGTTGTCGCAAGCTCAAGGCGGTGTTGCCCAACACGGTCTCCTATGCCGACATCGGTGAGCAGAAGCTCTACCTGCAAATCCCCCAGGCCAACTTGCGGCGTACCCCGCGTGGTTATGTAGAGCCCGAGTACTGGGACGCGGGCATTACCGCGGCGAAACTCGATTACAACCTGAACTATTTCAGCACACAGAACGACCATTACGGCAGCACCGACTCTGCCTACATGGGCCTGCGTGGCGGGTTCAATTTTGGCCTTTGGCAGTTCCGACATAACGCCAATGTGAACTGGACCCAGGGTGGCAAAGCCGAATGGACCCGCATGTCCACCTACCTTCAGCGGCCAATGGCGCAGCTCAAGAGCCAGGTGACCCTGGGCGAGATCAATACCAAAGGCGTGGGGTTCGACAGCATCGCTGTGCGCGGTGTCAGCCTGGCCTCGGACGAGCGCATGTTTCCCGATTCACAGATCGGTTTCGCGCCGGTGATCCGCAGTTTCGCGCGCAGCAATGCGCGAGTCGAGGTGTGGCAGAACGATATAAAGCTCTATCAGACCACGGTCACGCCCGGCAACTTTGTGATCGACGATCTGTACCCCACAGGCTACGGCGGCAACCTAAATGTCGTGGTTACCGAGGCCGACGGAAGTGAGCGGCGCTTCGATGTGCCTTATTCGTCGATCACCAACCTGATGCGTCCGGGGCGTGCCAAATACGACCTGGTGGCTGGCCGGCTGTATAACCAGAACCTGGCCAGCGATGCCCATCTGTTCCAGGGCACGTTGTTCTATGGTCTGAACAACAGCCTGACCGGCTACGGCGGGTTCCAGGTCAGCGAAGGCTTTCACGCGGGGCTCGCGGGTGTCGGACTGAACACCTCGCTAGGGGCGTTTTCGGTCGACCTGACCCAGGAGACCACCCAGCTGGGCGCTCGTAGCGGTTCGGCTTCGGGGCACAGCGTCAAGGTGGCGTACAGCAAGTTGCTGAGCGAAACCCGCACTAACTTTACCCTCGCTGCCTACCGCTACTCGTCGTCCAAATACATGACGCTTTCCCAGGCGGTCGATGCGCGTGAGCGGGTCAAGACCCCGGGCTATCAGGATGAATGGCTGTGGTATGGCAATGAGCGTGACCGCTTCGATATCAGCATCGATCAGCCGGTAAGCACTTATGGCTCGCTGTTCCTGACCGGTAGCACCAGCAAGACCTGGGGGGACTCGGGATCCTCGAGCCGGCAGTTTGAAGTGGGCTTCAACGGCAGCGTCGGGGATGTCAGCTACAGCCTTTCCGCCAGTCGCAATAACGATGAGTTCGTCGGCGCCCAGACCCAGTACTTCCTGAGCCTGAATATTCCATTGGGCAGCGGCGCCAAGTCACCGACGCTGAGCACGCAGTACACCGGCGGGCGCGGGCAAGGCAGCACGCTGCGCAACTACTTGAGCGGGGTGGCCGATGACGAGGGGCGCCTGAGCTACGGGGTCGCCCACGCGGCGGACACCAACACCTCAAGCTCGGGCAGCGTCAATGCTCAATACCGCGGCGACCGCAGCACCGTTCGCGCGTCGTACGAACAGGGTGGGGACTACAAATCCACCTCGCTGGGCAGCGATGGCAGCCTGGTGGTGCACAGCGGCGGGGTGACGCTATCGCCGAATACCGGCGACACCATTGCACTGGTCTCCGCACCGGGCGGCGAGGGCGCGAGCATTGGTGGATTGTCCGGCCTGGTCATCGATAAAAACGGCTATGGCGTGATGCCGTATTTATCGCCCTATCGCATGAACAATATCAACCTGGACCCCAAGGGCAGCTCGATGGATGTCACGTTCCAGAACACCACGCAACAGGTCGCACCCTTTGCCGGCGCAATTGTCCGCGTCGATTTCCAGACCCGGGTCGGGCGGTCGGCGGTGATCCATATCACCAATGGCAGCAACCTCAAGTTGCCGTTCGGCGCGGATGTACGCGACGAGCGTGGCAATGTGGTCGGTGTGGTCGGCCAGGGCAACAACCTGTTTGTCCAGGGCGTTGAAAACAACGGCGCACTGAGCGTGAACCTGCCGGACGAATCAACCTGTCAGGTTGCATATCGATTCGGCGAGAAAACGGCGAGCGGCACCAAGGGGCTGCTACAAACGCAAGCGCCGTGCCTGCTGCGCGAAGGTACCCGTCTGAGCAGTCGATGAAAATGACCAGACTTATTTATGCAGTGTTTCAGGTGTGTGCCTGGCTAATGTTTTCAACGTCGGCTTATGCGGTGTGCGGGATGATGCCCAACTATCAGGAAGGCGCGGTAGTCGATATAACCATGGGCCGCATATCGGTACCTTCGGGGGTTGCCGTGGGTGACGTGTTTTACAGTAAGGAGTTTCCTATTGTTGGCAGTTTTTTCGCCATTGTTTCTTGCAAGCCGGGTGATACAACGCAATGGCGAGTCGTACAAGGCACTGCCACTACTATAACTAACGTCTACACAACTAACATTGCCGGTGTCGGCATGCGTACCAGTTGGATACCCGCACAATCGGCTTCACCGTTTTATGCTGGAGAACAGACCACCTGGAAGCTTGGGATGCCCGGTGTCAGTGGCTCGGCGGCGCAAAACACCTTGGTCTTCAATGTCGGCGGAACAGTTGTCGTTGAGTTGATCAAGCTGAGCGACACCGTCGGTTCCGGTGCATTGGCGGGTGGTACCTACACCAACAACACGGCGCAGAATGTTTACCCGTTCAACAGTGGTGTGTTCCTGACCACGCGCATCACCGGTGGCGGCAGTGAAATCGTGCCGGAAACGGGTACCTGCTCGATCGGCGACCTGAGTGTGGATCTGGCTCCGGCGCCATTCGGCCGCTTCACCGGGCAGGGCTCCACCACGGGCGACACACCTTTCAACGTGCCGTTTACCTGTTCCGGAGCCAACGGCGCAGTCACCCTGACCCTGGACGCAGACAAGTTCATGCCCGACGGCAGCCTGGGCCTGATCAAACCGCAGGCCGGCGTGAACAATGCCTCTTGCGTGGCGCTGCAAGTACTCGATGCCACCAGCGGGCTGCCCGCGATACTCGGGGCGACTCAAGTCGTGGGCACGGTGTTTAACAATTCGACAAGTTTCAACTTGCCCTATTTAGTGCGTTATTACCAAAGTTCTGGCGGCACTAATTGCGTCACACCCGGGCTTGTAAAAGGTACCGCAACGGTCACTGTGAAGTATCAATAAAAGGCGCTTTAAAGGGTTTGCTACGCCCTCTCTGACTGGGGGGCATGGCGGGCATTTTGTTGCCGAGCGCTTTTGTTGGATGACAACTAACGTCAAGGATTGGATTAATGAACTCTCCGAAGAAACCCCTCAGTTTTGCAATCAGTTATGCCCTCTTCGTTGCACTGGCGCCGGTGCAGGCGGCCACTATCGGGCCTGTTGACGTATCGTCCGAGGCGGGTGACCTGCTGGTACTGGATAATGACCAGGTTTCGTTCACCGGCAAAGGTGCGGCCGTTCGCGTTGTGGGGGGGCAAAATGAATTCATCGGCACGACCATGGATATCCACGCGACCGCCGGCGGGCCTAACGATGCCGTGACGGGGCTGCAAGCGCAGGGCGGTGGGCGGGGCACACTGCAGGGCTCAACGATCAAGGCCAGCGGCTATTTCGGCGACGGTGCCAGCGCCAGCGGTGCAGGCTCGCATGTGCAACTGGGGCAGACCGACATCACCACCGACGGCGCCCGTGGCCGTGGGGTCATGGTCAATCAGGGCTCCAGCGCGCAGATCATCGGCGGCACGGTCACCACTACAGGGCTTATGGCCGACGGGCTCTCTGCCATGGGCGCTGGTTCGACCATCAGCGCCAGTGGCACGAGCGTATCGACCGCCGGCAATGCGGCCTACGCAGTGCGGGCGCAACAGGGGGCGCGCATCAAGTTGAACAACGTCAGCGCCACCGCCCATGGCCAGACTGCCGCGATCGCCATCACCGGTACGGACAGCGTGGTCACCGCCGACGGCGTGACCGCACAATCCGACGGCGCCCAGGGCGTGGAGATGCAAGAAGGACGTCTGGAGTTCAGCAATGGCAGCATCCAGGCCAAGACTGACGGCATCCTGATCCGGCCGAGTTCTCCCAACGGTGGGGGGACGGCGGTAGTGCGCAATTCCCAGGTCCTCTCTCAAACCGGCAACGGCATCAACCTTGATGCCAAAGGTGCGTCCCTGGAACTGTACGAGTCCCAGATCAGCGCCAAAGGGGATAATGGTTCGGCGATCTGGATGCCCGGCAGCGACAGCCACGCCGACGTGCACGACAGTCAGCTGGAAACATGGGGCACACAGGCGGCCGCGGTGGACAATCGCGCCGGTATTTTCCAGATGGACGGCGGCCGCGTGGTCACCCACGGTGACTCGTCCCACGGGCTCTATGCATCAACCGACGTGATCGGTGGCCAGTCGGGGGCGCCCGGGGCGACGTTCGATGTGATGAACGTGGTGATCGAGACCTTTGGCGTCGGGTCGGTCGGCGCCTTAGCCCGGCTGGGCGGGACACGGATGGTGTTGTCCGACAGCCAGCTGTTGACCCACGGTGATCTCAGTCATGGCCTACTGGTTTCAGGCGATGATGCCAGCTTGCAGGCGACTCGCACGAATGTGGTCACCGAAGGTAACTCGGCGTATGGCCTGTCGGTCAGCAACAATGCCACGGCAGACCTGACCGACACCCACATCGAGACCGCTGGAGAGAAAGCCTACGGGCTGGTGAGCCAGGCAACCATCGCGGGTATCACCAACCAACTCGATCTCACTGACAGTACGGTAGTGGCCCACGACAGCAATGCCTTGCGCGTCTCCGGCGGCAGCTTGCTCAGTCATCTGATCCACAGCAGCCTGGTGGGGCGCAGCGCCGATCAGCCCGCGACGGCAGTATGGATTACCGACGGTGCCAATGGGCTGGCCGCCGACCTCGTCCGGCTGGACAGCGATCACTCGTTCATCGATGGCGATGTCCTGGTCGAGGGTGGCGCGCTGCAGTTGAGCCTGAACAATCAGTCACGCCTCGAAGGTGCGGTGAACGATACCCCTGGCCATTCCAGCCTCAGTCTGGACGACAGCAGCAGTTGGCTGATGCGGGGCGACTCCAGTGTCGGCCAACTGACAAATAAGGGCAGCGTGGAATTCGCCACGCCGGCAGCGAGCGATTTCATGCGCCTGAAAGTCGCCGGCGACCTTCAGGGCGACGGGCAGTACATCATGAATACTGATCTGGGCGCGCTGCGCGGCGACCGGCTTGAGGTGGGCGGCCAGGTGACCGGTAATAACCAGTTGCTGGTGCGCAACAGCGGCGCCGAGCCGTCGGGCGGTGGGCAGAAATTGCTGTTGATCGACAGCCAGGGGGGCGTCGGCGACTTCACGCTGACCAACCGTGGCCAGGAGGTGGATGTGGGCACCTACCGCTACACCTTGCAACGTGACGACAGTGCGAGCGGCCAATCGCAGTGGAGCCTGGTCAACATCACCAAGCAACTGTCCACCGCCGCCAGCGCGGCGATCAACAGCAGCGCGTTGGCGACCCTGCGTGACACCTGGGATGCTGAGCGCGGCAGCCTGATCCAGCGCCTGGGCGATGTGCGCGGCGATGGCCACGACGAAGGGGTGTGGATGCGAAGCTATGGCCATGAGCAGCAACTGGATAACGGCGCAGGGCGGCACTTCACGCAGAACCTCAACGGCGTCCAGGTGGGTGTGGATGGCCGGGTGGCGCGCAGCAACGGTTCGCTGATCCTCGGCGGCCTTGCCGGTTACAGTCACGCCAATCGCAGCTTCAATGGCGAGGGCAGCGGTAAGCTCGAAAGTTACTACATCGGTGCCTACGCCACTTACCTCGACGATTCGGGTTGGTACACCGACAGCCTGCTGACACTCAATCGCTGGTCCACTCGGTTCGACGTGGACGCCACCGACGGCAAACGCGTCAGCGGTAAAACCCACAGCAACGGCGCTGGCCTCTCGGTGGAAACCGGCAAGCGCCTGGATTTCTCCCACGGCTGGTTTGTTGAGCCCCAGGCGCAGTTGTCGGCGTTGTACGGTGGCGGTGATCGTTACCGGTTGAGCAACGACATGCGCGTCGACGCCGACGATGGCATTTCAACCCAGTTGCGCGGCGGCGCGCTGGTTGGGCGCCAGATGCGGTTAGAGGGTGATATTGCGATCCAGCCATACCTCAAGGCTGGCTGGATCCAGGACCTGTCAGCGCGCAACCAGGTCAAGACCAACGACGTCAGCAGCCACCCCGACGGCAATGGCGGTGGCTGGTATGCCGGGGCAGGTATTGCTGCGGCCATAGGCAGGAGCCAGCATCTATATGCCGATGTCGAGACCAGTGACAGTTCTACCCAAAAGCGCCCGTGGGCTTTGAACATTGGTTACCGGCTGGCGTGGTAAATCGGCGGGGACCAATGTTAATAAATGTTAAATCGAAAAATTACTTCACATAATCCGTTCATTGGTGGATGATCGACTGCAATTCCAATGCGGCTCGCCGGTGTAGCGCGAGCCGCCGTTTACCCCTGGAGTACCCCATGAATAATAAGAATGTCGGTGTGATCGGTCTGGGCGCGATGGGGCTGGGCATTGCCCGCTCGCTGTTGCGCGCAGGTTTCAATGTGCATGCCTGTGATGTGCGCGACGCGGTGACCCAGCAGCTCGCCAGCGAAGGCGGGGTGGCGTGCGCGTCGCCGGCGCAGATGGCCGAGGCCTGTGATGTGCTCATCACCGTGGTGGTCAACGCCGAGCAGACCGAAACCGTCTTGTTCGGTGAGGGCGGTGCGGTAGCCGCATTGCGCCCGGCGAGCCTGGTGATCGGCTGTGCCACCGTGGCCCCGACCTACGCCGTGGACCTCGGCCAGCGCCTGGGCGAACACGGCCTGCTGTACCTGGATGCGCCGATTTCCGGCGGTGCGGCCAAGGCCGCCGCCGGTGAGATGACCATGATGACCTCCGGCCCGCAGGCCGCCTATGCCAAGGCCGATGCAGTGCTGGCGGGCATGGCCGGCAAGGTGTATCGCCTGGGCGACGTCCATGGCCTGGGCTCCAAGGTCAAGATCATCAACCAGTTGCTCGCCGGCGTGCATATCGCCGCCTCCGCCGAAGCCATGGCCCTGGGCCTGCGCGAAGGGGTGGACGCCGATGCCTTGTACGAGGTGATCACCCACAGCGCCGGCAATTCCTGGATGTTCGAAAACCGCGTGCCGCACATTCTCAAGGCCGACTACACGCCACTGTCGGCGGTGGATATTTTCGTCAAGGACCTCGGCCTGGTGCTGGATACCGCGCGTGCGAGCAAATTCCCGCTGCCGTTGTCGGCCACTGCGCACCAGATGTTCATGCAGGCTTCCAGCGCCGGTTTTGGCCGCGAGGACGACTCGGCCGTGATCAAGATTTTCCCCGGCATCGACCTGCCGACTGCCAAGCCCGAGCCGGTGTAAGGAACGCGTTATGACTAACCACACCACGCGCCCGTTGCTGGGCTGCATCGCCGACGATTTCACCGGCGCCACCGACTTGGCCAACATGCTGGTGCGCGGCGGTATGCGCACGGTGCAGAGCATTGGCATCCCCAGCCGCGAAGTCGCGGACGGGCTGGATGCGGACGCCATCGTCATCGCCCTCAAGTCGCGTACCACGCCGGTCGCAGAGGCTGTCGAGGAATCCCTGGCCGCGCTGGACTGGCTGCGCGAGCAGGGCTGCGAACAGATTTTCTTCAAGTATTGCTCGACCTTTGACTCCACTCCCGCCGGCAATATCGGTCAGGTCAGCGAGGCCTTGCTCAAGGCGCTGGGCAGTGATTTCACCCTGGCCTGCCCGGCGTTCCCGGAAAACGGCCGGACGATTTTCCGTGGTCACCTGTTTGTGCAGGACCAGTTGCTCAATGAGTCGGGCATGCAACATCACCCGCTGACGCCCATGGACGACGCGAATCTGGTGCGCGTGCTGCAGAGCCAGACGCAATTGCCGGTCGGGCTGCTGCGGTACGACAGCATCGCCGCGGGCGTCGAGGCGACCCGTAAAAAAATCGCCGAACTGCGCGAGCAAGGCGTGGGCATTGCCATCGCCGATGCGCTGTCCGATCAAGACCTCTACACCCTCGGCAGCGCCTGCGCCGACTTGCCTTTGCTCACGGGTGGCTCGGGCCTGGCCTTGGGTTTGCCAGGCAATTTCCGCAGTGCCGGTAAGCTGCGCGACTTCGATGCGGCGACGCTGCCGACTATCAGCGGTGGCGAGGTGGTGCTCGCCGGCAGTGCCTCGGTGGCGACCCTCGGCCAGGTTGCGGCCTGGTTAGAGGCGGGCCGCCCGGCGTTGCGCATTGATCCGTTGGCCCTGGCCGCCGGTGAGCCGGTGGTGCTGCAGGCGCTGGCGTTTGCCCGCGACAGCGCACACACCGTATTGATCTACGCCACCAGCACCCCGGCTGAGGTCAAGGCGGTGCAGCAACAGCTGGGTGTCGAACGCGCTGGCGCCCTGGTGGAGAACGCCTTGGGCGAGATCGCTGCCGGCTTGCGCGAGCAGGGCGTGCGACGCTTTGTGGTGGCCGGCGGGGAAACCTCCGGCGCGGTGGTCAAGGCCCTCGGCGTCAACCTATTGCAGATTGGTGCGCAGATCGACCCTGGTGTGCCGGCCACCGTCAGCAGTTCCGCCGAGCCCCTGGCACTGGCGCTCAAATCCGGCAACTTCGGTGGCCGTGAGTTCTTCGCCAAAGCCCTCGCGCACCTGGCCGGAGGTGCCCAGTGACTGGTATCGACGAACAGGCCCTGCGCGAAGAAATCTGCGATGTCGGCCACAGCCTGTACCAGCGTGGCTACACCGTCGGCAGCGCCGGCAACATCAGTGCGCGCCTCGACGATGGCTGGCTGATCACCCCCACCGATGTCTGCCTCGGGCGCCTCGTGCCAGGTGCTATTGCCAAGGTCAACCTGAAAGGCGAGTGGGTGTCCGGGGACAAACCGTCCAAGACCCTGGCCCTGCATCGCCAGGTGTATGACCGCAACCCCTCGGTGGGCGGAGTGGTGCACACCCACTCCACCCACCTGGTTGCGCTGACCCTGGCAGGCGTGTGGAGCGCGGAGGATATCTTGCCGCCGCTCACGCCTTACCAGGTGATGAAGGTCGGTCACATTCCCTTGATCGGCTATCAGCGTCCGGGTTCGCCCAAGGTCGCCGAGCAGGTCGCGCAACTGGCCAACCGCGTGCGTGGGGTGATGCTCGAACGCCTGGGGCCGGTGGTCTGGGAGAGTTCGGTGGCCAAGGCCAGCTACGCCCTGGAAGAGTTGGAAGAAACCGCACGGTTGTGGTTGATGAGCAACCCCCGACCGGCGCCGTTGGATCAGGCTGCACTGGATGAATTGCGCGAGACGTTCGGCGCGCACTGGTAACCCGCAAGACGACACGGCAAGTGCTGCCCGAGCGCCTGGTTTGACGCTCGACGGCCCCGGCTTGCCTGAAAAAACAATAACAACAGGACATTCTTGAATGAGCCCACTGATTTTGATGTTGACCGCTGTCGCGGGTATCGCGCTGCTGTTGTTTCTGGTCCTCAGGTACAAATTCCAGCCGTTTGTCGCGTTGATGCTGGTGAGTATCGTGGTGGCGCTGGTGGCCGGGGTGAAACCGGCTGACCTGGTGGCGACGATCGAGGGCGGCATGGGCAAGACCCTTGGCCATATCGCGATCATCATTGCCCTGGGCGCGATGATCGGGCGGATCATCGAGCTGTCCGGCGGTGCCGAGGCCCTGGCCAAGTCGCTGATCGAGCGCTTCGGCAACAGCCGTACGCCGCTGGCGCTGACCATCGCCGGGTTCATCATCGGCGTGCCGGTGTTCTTTGAAGTCGGGGTGATCATCCTGATGCCGTTGGCCTATGGCGTGGCACGCCGGGCGCGCAAGCCGCTGCTGGTGTTCGCCTTGCCGATGTGTGCGGCGCTGCTCACCGTGCATGCCTTCCTGCCGCCCCATCCAGGCGCCGTGGCCGCCGCCAGCCAACTGGGCGCCGACCTGGGCCGGGTGCTGATGTTCGGCCTGCCGATCACCGCGTTGCTGTGCTACATCGGTTACCGCGTGGCGGGGCGCATGACCCGACGCTTCTATCCGATGACCGACGATATCCGTGCCGAAGTCTATGGCCCTCACGTGACCAATGAAGACCTGCGGGCCTGGACCAACGGCAATCACCAGGCGGTGCAACAGAGCGCTGTGGCCGAGTCCCATATGGGATTGGAAGAGTCCACCAGCGCCATCGCCGCCAAGCTGCCGGCGGCGCCTGCACCCGGTTTTGGCCTGATTGTGAGCCTGATCCTGCTACCGATTGTGCTGATTTTGCTGGGTACCCTGGCCACTTCGCTGCTGCCGGTCGACTCGACCCTGCGTGGGGTGATGACCGTACTCGGTGCGCCGCTGGTGGCGCTGCTGATCGACACCTTGCTGTGTGCCTGGCTGCTGGGTTCGCGCCGTGGCTGGAGCCGCAGCCAGGTCTCTGACGTGATCGGCTCGGCGTTGCCGGGCGTGGCGATGGTGATCCTGATCGCCGGCGCCGGTGGCGTGTTCGGCAAGGTGCTGGTGGATACCGGCATCGGCGCGGTAGTCTCCGACATGCTGCGCACCACCGGCCTGCCGGTGCTGGCCCTGGGCTTTTTGTTGACCATGCTGCTGCGCGCGGTGCAGGGTTCGACCACCGTGGCCCTGGTGACCACGGCGGGGATCATCAGCCCGCTGATCGTGACCCTCAACCTCACGCCCAACCACCTGGCGCTGCTGTGCCTGGCCATGGGCGGTGGCGGGCTGGCGATGTCGCATATCAACGACGCCGGCTACTGGATCTTCACCAAGCTCGCCGGGCTCAACGTGGCCGACGGTCTGCGCACGTGGACGGTGATCACCACCTTGCTCGGCACCTTGGGTTTCTTGATTACCCTGCTGATCTGGCCTTTTGTCTGACTCTTGGGAGCTTTTATGCCTCGTTTTGCTGCCAACCTGAGCATGCTGTACCCGCAACATGATTTTCTCGAGCGCTTCGCGGCGGCGAAGGCCGATGGTTTCGACGCGGTGGAATACCTGTTCCCCTACGACTACAGCGCCGAGGCACTCAAGCAACGCCTGAGTGACAACGGCCTGGTCCAGGCCCTGTTCAATGCACCACCGGGCGATTGGGCGGCGGGGGAGCGCGGCATCGCCACGCTGCCGGGGCGTGAGGCCGAGTTTCGCAGTGGCTTCGACCGCGCGTTGGAATACGCCGCCGTGCTCGGCAACGACCGCGTGCATGTCATGGCCGGCTTGCTGCCCTCGGAAAGCCTGCGCCAGCGCCACCAGGCCGTGTACCTGGAAAACCTCGCCTACGCCAGCGCGGCGGCGGCCAAGGTCGGCGTCACCGTGTTGCTGGAACCGATCAACACCCGCGACATGCCGGGTTTTTTCCTCAATCGCCAGGACCAGGCCCAGGCCATCTGCCGGGAGGTCGGCGCGCGCAACCTCAAGGTGCAGTTCGACTGCTACCACTGCCAGATCGTCGAAGGCGACTTGGCCACCAAACTGCGCCGCGACTTCGATGGCATTGGCCATATCCAGATTGCCGGGGTGCCGGACCGTCACGAGCCAGACCTGGGCGAACTGAACTACGGGTTCCTGTTCGAACTGATGGACCAGTTGGGCTACGACGGCTGGGTCGGCTGCGAATACCGGCCAAAGGCCGATACCTCGGCGGGCCTGCAATGGTTGCGGGACTGGAAAGCGGCTCGGTAGTCGACGAGCGTCTGTGTCGGTTCGGTTCAAATGTGGGAGGGGCGGTGCGACGATTCGACTTGCCCCCGATAGCAGTGTGTCAGCCAACACATCTACCAACCATGCCGCCGCCATCGAAGCCTAGCTAAAGCTCGACCTCTCCCACACAGGAAGGGCATCACTCCGGCAACGGATCACCCGGCAGCATCAATTCAATCCCGCGCTTGCGGATGCCATCTGCCGCTGCCGGGGCCAGGGCGTCGTCGCTGATGATCACGTCGAACGGTTCCAGCCCGGCGATGCGGTACATGCTGAAGGTGCCGTACTTGGAGCTGCTCGCCACCAACACCACCTGGGACGCCGATTGCATCGCCACTTGCTTGACCTCGACTTTCAGCGCCGAGGGGGTGGTGATGCCTCGGTGCAGATCCCAGGAGCTGGTGGAGACAAAGGCGATGTCCGTGACCACCTGGCGCAGGGTCGCCACGGCCAGCCCGCCGACGGAAGAATGGTTGTCATGGTCCAGTTGGCCGCCGGTGTGGATCACCGTGACCTGCGTCGCATCCATCAGGGCCTGCACGATCCCGAAGTCGTTAGTGACCACCGTCATCCCCGACAGCGCCTTGATATACGGGACGATCTCCAGGGTGCTGGTGCCGGCATCCAGGTACACCGTCATGTCCGCGTGCAGCAACCGTGCGGCCAGTCGTGCCATGGCCTGCTTTTGCGGCAACTCCACCACGGCTTTGGATTGATGGCTGGGTTCGCTGTGCAACTGGCTGGCGATCCGGACCCCACCGGTGACGGAGTACGCTCGGCCTTCCTGCTCCAGCAGGGCGATATCGCGGCGCACGGTCATGTGCGAGCAGTCGAACATCTCCATCAACTGGTGCACGCTCATCACCTGATGCTTGCGCAACTGTCGCAGGATCTGTTCTCGACGCTGCTCGGGAATCATCGGGGTGCTGCTGTCGGTGGCCGTGTCCTTCGGGTTGGGCATTAAGGCTCCGCAGTGGTTGGGTAAGAGGCGGGGAGTGCGTGGCTATAGTAGCCAATACACGCCCCCGCCGGCGACCCCGGTGTGACAGCGGTCAGAACTTGAACCGCCCCACCAACCCCTTGAGCTGACCGGAAATATCCGTCAACCGCCCCGATCCGGTCTGCGCCGAGTGGGCAAAGCCTTCGACCAGTTGCGCATCGGCATGGATCTGCGCGATGTGCCGGTTGATCTCCTCGGCCACCTGGTGCTGTTCTTCGGCCGCGGTGGCGATCTGGGTGTTCTGGTCGCGGATCGAGTCCACCGAGCCTTGGATCTTGTCGAAGCTGTCGCGGGCCTGCTGGATGCGTTCCACGCTGGTGTGGGACACCTGAAGGCTGCCTTGCATCTGCAGGGTGACTTCCTGGGTGCGGCGGGCGAGGTTGCCCAGCAGGCTGTCGATTTCACCGGTGGAGTCGGCAGTGCGGCGTGCCAGGGCGCGGACTTCGTCGGCGACCACGGCAAAACCGCGGCCCTGGTCACCGGCGCGCGCGGCTTCAATCGCGGCGTTGAGCGCCAGCAGGTTGGTCTGTTCGGCGATCGAGCGGATGGTGTCGAGGATGGTGTTGATGTTCTGGCTGTCCTGCTCCAGCAACTGCATGGTCTGGGTCGACTTTTGCAGGTCTTCGCTGAGCTTGAGCACGCTGCCGGTGGCTTCGCCGATATGCTGCTGGCCATTGTGCACGTCGCGGTAGCCTTCGTCGGCACTCGCGGCGGCGGCGCTGCAGGAACGCGCGACCTCGTTGGCGGTGGCCACCATTTCGTTGAACGCGGTGCTTACCAGCTCCACGGCTTCACGTTGGCGCCCGGCGGCCTGGTTCATGTTGTTGGCGACTTCGCTGGTGTCGGCGGCGGCGGTTTGCAGGTCGGAAGAGGCGTTGCCGATGCGCTGCACCAGTTGCGCGATCATGCTCAGGAACTGGTTGAACCAGCCCGCCAGGCTGGCGGTTTCGTCCTTGCCTTGCACCTTGAGTTGGCGCGTCAGGTCGCCTTCGCCTTCGGCAATCTCCTGCAGGCCGTCCGCCACCCCGCGAATCGGGCGCACGATCATGCTCGCAAAACTGGCGCCGACAATCGCGAACACCACGGCCAGGACGGCGGCAATCGCGGCGATCAACCATGTGAGGCTGGTGGCGCCGGCCATGACTTCATCGCGTTTGATCAGGCCGATAAAGCGCCAGCCCAGATCCTTGGAGCTGACCACGTTGGCCATGTAGGCCACGCCGTTGATGTCGACCTGGGTCACGCCGTCGCCGCGCTTGGCCAGTTCGGCGTAGTTGGGGCCCAGGTCGGCCATCGGCTTGAAGTTGTGCTTGGCGTCGCTGGGGTCCACCAGCACGTTGCCGTTGGCTTCCACCAGCATCAGGTAGCCACTGTCGCCCAGCTTGATGTTGCGCACCAGCTCGGTGAGCTGCTTGAGCGACACGTCCAGGCCGACCACGCCGAGGATATTGCCGGTGGCGTCGGCGACGGTGTGCACGGTGCCGATCAGCACCACGTCGTCCGGTGCCCAGTAGTAGGCGCCGGTGCGCACGGTAGCGCCTGGGGCGGCGATGGCGGCCTTGTACCAGGGGCGTACGCGTGGGTCGTAGTTGTTCAGTTTGGCGTCGTCAGGCCAACTGGCATAACCGCCGTCGGCGAGGCCCAAGGACAAGTAGGCGGTGCTCGGGTGGCTCTTGGCGAACTGATCGAAAATCGCCAGCAGGTCTTTGTTGGTCTGGGTCAGGGGGATTTGCGCGGCGTCGGCGCCGGCGTAGCTCTTGAGGTCCTTGGCCGCGACAACGCGCGGGTCCTTGGCGACAAAGTCGACGTTCTGGCTGATGCCATCGAAAAACTGCTTCATGCCGTTGTCGATCTGACGGATCTCGCGACCGCTGCTGTCGAGGAAATTGGCCAGGGCCCCCTCGCGCAAGTTCAGCACAACCATAACGGCCACCAGGATGACTGGCAGGCACGCGATAGCGGCAAACGCCCAGGTCAACTTTTGCTTGATATTCATGACTTCACCCGCGGGTATTTATATTTTTGGCAAGGAGAAAACAGTGGCGTCGAGCGTCGCATGTGTTGTTTTGAGGGGATGTGGCCCATGCGTACTCCTTTTGTATCGACTGCGGGAGCACGCACTTTAGGCCGAAGGGCGTGTTTATCCGATGCGCTCGCCACCCAGCGCATCACGCTGCATCGATTGCAGGTTTTTCTCGATGGTTTCGCAGATGGCTTCCATCTGGATCTGGTGCTCGCTGGAGCGGAACGGGCTTTGCAGGTCGGTGCCGATACGTTCGATGGCCAGCAGCATAAAGCCCACCACGGTGGACGCCAGCGGGGTGAACCAGCCCAGGGATTCCACCAGGCCCACGGGCACGATCAGGCAGAACAGCGAGATAAACAGGCGTGGGAAATACACGTAGGGGTAGGGCAGTGGCGTGTTGGCGATCCGCTCCATGCCGCCCTGGGCATTGGACAAATCCACCAGGGTCGACTCCAGCCGTGCCAGGCGAATGCTGTCCAGGTGCCCGGCCTTGTATTCCCTGGCCAGCAACGCCGCCGAGCCGGTGAGGATGTCATTGGCAAAGTTGTTGGTGGCGCCGTTGCGGGCGAATTCCTCGGCGGGGATAAAGGCGCGTACTTCATCAGGGCACGGCTCGCCCTTGAGGTGCGCGGCCAGGCAATTCACATAGGCCACATGGCGGCGCAGCAGGGTGGCCTTGACCGGGTTCACTTCGCCGTCGGGGTCGTCCAGCAGGGTCAATACCTGCCGCGCGAAGCTGCGTGAATTGTTGACCATCGCGCCCCATAGCGTACGGGCCTCCCACCAGCGGTTATAGGCGCTGCTGTTACGAAAGCTGATGAGCACGATCAGTGCCGAGCCCAGCAGGGTGAGGGGCATCAGCGGCAAGTTGATCTTGGCGGTGAGGAACAGCATGAAGTCCACGGTGACGGCGACGTCCCACAGCAACAGCCAGAACAGCGACCAGCCCACATAGCCCATGGTCTTGATGATCAGGCGGTACTTTTTGATGATGGCGGCTTTCAAACGACAACCTCGCGGCGAACGGTAGGCAACAATGCCTTAGCTCGGACGCCGGCTTGCGGGGAAGGTTCGCCGCGGCGACTGAAACGGTTAAGCCGCCTGGGTTTTTTGGAACAATTTTGGTAACGACGATGTCCCCTGAGCTAATCACGCTAGATTGCGCTCAAGGCAAAACGCCATTACCGGTGCTGCAATTGAGATCAGTGAATCCAAGTTGTTTGATCAGGGCTCTTTCTCATGTGCAGTGGTTCGTTGAAGCTGGCGATTGAACAGTCGGCGCGGGCGTTTGAGCGCCATGTGGATTTTGAAGGGTGTATTCGTACCCATTATTCGGTTCTGCTGGAGTGCTATTCAAAAAGACCGTTTTTCTACAAGACGGCGCTGAAGTTCAGTCGCTTGATGGTGTCCTTTACCTTATTGAGCACGTATTTCGCCAAGCCAGTTCCCCTGCTGTCCGAGGTGAAAGCGTTTTGTGTGGCGCGCGGGTTCTGTTCGCGAAACAGTCTGGAGTCGATCTTCCTGCTGTTCAGGGCGCTGGGGTTCATGACGGTGTCGAGGCATCCGGACGACAGCCGTCTGCGGCTGTTCAGCCCATCGTCCCAAGCCTGCGCGGAGATCCGGCCGATGCTCACGTCCATGGTCGAGCCGCTGGGCGTGATGTGCCCGGAACCCGCGGTTTGCGGTTCAATGGCCGGTTTGGATGATCGCGCCTATCTGGCCCGTTATTTTAAAGGGTTTTCGGTGCTTCTCTGCCGTAACCTGAGCATTGACCTGTTGATGCCCGATTGTTATTGGCTGGTAAAACGCGATGCCGGGCATATGTTGATGCTGGCGATCTATAACGATGCGTGCGCGCGGGATAATCAGGGCGCAAGTTTCAGGTCATCGTCCTACCTTTCCATCGCTGAGCAACTTTCGGTGTCCAAGACCCATGTCATTCGTCTGGTGCAAGAGGGGGCCGAGCGGGGCTATTTCAAGATTCATTCCAAGACGCAGCTTGAGGTCCTGCCACCTTTTGTCGTGCTGGTAAGACGGTTCATGGCCTATTCGTTTGCGATCTGCCTGCACAGTCTTCAACTGAGTCATGCCGATGACACACCGGCCACCCATGCACAGGGAGTGACGGGATGCCGGCAAATGTGAAACTCAGGCCACGGATGCAGAGGCTGTTGTCGCCTGCCATCGCCCAGGCCGAACTGATCGGGATTTTCGCCTGGCTGGCGGTATTGCTGGTGGATCGTGGGGGGGGGTCGGCTGGCCGGTGGTGCTGGTCACGCTGGGGCTGTGCGTGGTGTATGGGGTTCACCGGATGGTGACGCATTATGTGCTGTGGCGGGCCCTCGGCGGGTTCTACATGGTGCTGCTGTCCGCAGGTTTTGCCTATGTGGTGCACACCCGCCCCGCGTTGCAGGTGTTCGCCTTGCCGCTGGCCGTGACCTTGGTGATGAGCAGCGCAATCCTGTTTATCGTGGTCCAGGATTTTCTGGTCTGCGCCGCCCTGGTCTGGTTACTGACGTGGCCTAACATTCAGCTGAGCCTTTATGACGGCGTCGACACCTATGTGTTTATCTTCTGTGCCGCGTCGGTATCGATTGGCTTTATCTTGAATGTCTACTACCTGAAAAACCTGCGCTCCGTGTTACTGGTCGAGAGTGAGTTTCGGGAATTGGCCGAGACGGATTACTTGACCTCCATCCTGAACCGGCGCGCCTTTATGGAGGGCTTCGCCAAACTGATTGCGGCCGGTGATACCGGTTACTTTATGATGTTGGATATCGACAGTTTCAAATTGAAGAATGACCAGTTCGGCCATGATGTCGGCGACCGGATTCTCTGCGCCATGGCCGCGTGCCTGAAATCCACCCCCGGCAGCCACAGTTTCGGCAGGATTGGCGGCGAGGAATTCGGCGTGCTGCTGCTGGTCGATGACCCCGATCTCGCCACCGATTACGCGCTGCGCCTGCTGCAAACGATCCGCTGCAGTGTCGCGCCGCCCCATCACTACACCTGCAGTGCGGGCATGACACGCTTTACGGCCGGGGCCGATATGTCGGCGGTCCTCAAGCGTGCCGACCGCAATCTCTACGCCTCCAAGGGCAACGGTAAAGACCGCGTATATTTGGATGGCGCGCCGGTGTTTCACCGTTCGATGTCCACCCCGGAGGCCCTATGAAAGTTGGCGTGATTTCGGACACCCACGGCCTGCTGCGCCCTGAGGCTGTCGCTGCCTTGCAGGGATGCGAGCAGATCATCCATGCCGGTGATATCGGCAGCCCTGAGATTCTTCAGCAATTGGCACAGATCGCGCCCCTGCACGTGGTGCGTGGCAACAATGACCAGGACGCGGCGTGGGCGGAGCAGGTGCCCGATCATCTGATGCTGGAGGTGGACGGATGGCGGACGTTGGTGGTGCATGATATCGCCGACGTACCCGCCTTACTCGACACGTCTACTCGGCTGGTGATCACCGGCCATTCGCACAAGCCCCTGATCGAATGGCGGGGCGCAACACTGTACGTAAACCCCGGCAGTGCAGGGCGGCGGCGCTTCAAGTTGCCGGTGACGTTGGCGGTGCTGGAGGTGCAGAAGCTGACGATCGAGTCGCGGCTGATCGCGCTGCTGGACTGATCCGGCTTTTATCGTTGCGTCAGGATGCTCTGCAGCAATCCCGGAAACCGTTCCTCAAGCACCTCGCCGCGCAATGAATTCATGTGGGTAGTGCCCACGCTGCGGGTGTGGACCAGGCCGGCATCGCGCAGTACCCGGAAGTGGTGGGACATGCTGGACTTGGGGCGCCCGCCGTCCAGTTCGCCGCAACTGGCCTCGGGCACGCCGGCCAGGCAGCGGACAATCTCCAGGCGCACCGGATCACTCAGCGCGTACAACAGGCGCTCGAGGGTCAAGTCTTCCGGGGTGGGGTGTTTAAAGGCTCGCATGAAACGAATCATAACAGGGGGCTATCATCGAATACCATAGTTCGATTACCATCGAACTATCGAATCATCCACTCGCTCCCGGAGTTCTCAATGCCCGCTTTGTTCGAACCGTTCACACTCAAAGACGTCACCCTGCGCAATCGCATCGCCATCCCGCCAATGTGCCAATACATGGCCGATGACGGCATCGTCAACGACTGGCACCTCGTGCACCTGGCCAGTATGGCCCGGGGTGGCGCCGGTTTGCTGGTGGTCGAGGCCACCGCTGTAGCGCCTGAGGGGCGTATCACCCCAGGTTGCGCCGGTCTCTGGAGCGACGCCCACGCCGAAGCGTTCGTGCCCATGGTCAAGGCCATCAAGGCCGCCGGCTCGGTGCCAGGCATCCAGATCGGCCACGCCGGTCGCAAAGCCAGCGCCAACCGCCCATGGGAAGGGGACGACCATATGCCTTCCTCCGATGCGCGCAGCTGGGAAACCATCGCGCCGTCGGCCATCGCCTTCGGTGCCAACCTGCCGCAAGTGCCACGCGCCATGACCCTGGACGACATCGCTCGGGTCAAGCAGGACTTCGTCGACGCCGCCCGCCGTGCCCGTGACGTCGGCTTCGAGTGGATCGAGCTGCACTTCGCCCATGGCTACCTGGGCCAGAGCTTCTTCTCCGAGCATTCCAACCAGCGCACCGACGCCTACGGTGGCAGCTTCGACAACCGCAGCCGTTTCCTCCTGGAAACCCTGGCTGCCGTGCGCGAGGTCTGGCCGGAAAACCTGCCGCTGACCGCGCGTTTTGGCGTGATCGAATACGACGGCCGTGACGAGCAGACCCTGGCCGAATCCATCGAACTGGCCCGCAACTTCAAGGCTGGCGGCCTTGACCTGCTGAGCGTCAGCGTCGGTTTTACCATCCCCGACACCAATATCCCGTGGGGCCCGGCCTTCATGGGCCCGATCGCCGAGCGCGTGCGCCGCGAAGCCGGCATCCCGGTGACCTCGGCCTGGGGCTTTGGCACGCCGCAACTGGCGGAAGGTGCGTTGCAGGCGGGGCACCTGGACCTGGTCTCGGTCGGTCGTGCGCACCTGGCTGACCCGCATTGGGCGTACTTTGCGGCCAAGGAGCTGGGGGTGGAGAAATCCTCCTGGACCCTGCCGGCGCCTTACGCCCATTGGTTGGAGCGGTATCGCTGATCGGATCCACTTCTAACGTTGTATAAAAATCCAAATGTGGGAGGGGGCAAGCCCCCTCCCACATTTGCCTCTCGTCCAATTTCCTACAGATCGATACAAAGCTGTTACCTGAAAAATAGTGAATGAGAATGTATGTCAAACGCGAATGACTTGGTATACCATTCCCGCGTTTTTTGGCAGGTTTGCCGCCCCATCTGGCTCATTCACTAGGTTCAACATCCATGCGTCGTACCCTGATTTCCCTCTGCGTGCTTCAGGCGTTTTCCCCGTTTACCTGGGCCGAGGTTGTCCCTGCCGACAAGGCCAGTCTTGAGCTGCAAGCCACCAATGTCACCGGCGAGGCGGACTACGAGACGGCGCAAGGGCCGGTCAAGGGCTACCACGCCACACGTTCCGCGAGTGCGACGCGCACCGACACCTCGATCCATGAAACCCCGCAGTCCATCAGCGTCGTGTCCAAGGATGTGGTCGAAGACATCGGCGCCACCCGTTTGCAGGACGCCCTGGACTACGCCGGCGGCGTCGGCCGCGCCAACAACTTCGGCGGCCAGGGGCTCACCACCTTCACCGTACGTGGCTTCACCACCGGCGAGTTCTACCGCAACGGTTTCCCGATCAACCGCGGCTACCCGAACATGCCCGACGCCAACACCATCGAACGCCTCGAAGTGCTGCGCGGCCCGGCAACCATGCTGTATGGCCGTGGCGACCCTGGCGGCACCTTCAACGTGGTCTCCAAGCAACCGCTGGCCGAGCCGACCGTGACCCTCGGCAGCCAACTGGATGACCAGGGCATGCAGCGCGCCACCCTCGACGCTTCCGGCCCGCTGGACGAACAAGGTCGCCTGGCCTATCGCCTGAACGTGGTGGGCGAGGGCGGTGACACCTTCCGTGACCATGTCGAAACCGAACGCTACGGCGTGACCCCGGTGATCACCTGGCAGGCCAGCGATGACACCAAGGTGATCTTCGAAGGCGACTTCATGCGCAACAACCACCCGCTGGACCGTGGCCTGACGCGCTATCCCAATCAAAAAGGCACCGCCTCGCGCGACACCTTCTGGGGTGAAAAAGACGCCGGCAAACTGCACAACGACAACAGCATGGCCCAGCTGCGTTTCGAGCACCTGCTCAATGACAGCTGGACCCTGGGCGGTGGTTTCCAATGGCTGGACGGCACCTTGCAAGGCAATGCCATTGAAGCCAACGGCCTGGCCGCCGACGGTCGCACCCTGGGCCGCAACTTCAACTACCGCAAACTGGAGTGGACCGACAAGGACACCCAGCTCAACCTCACCGGGCATTTCTCCACCGGTGGTTTCGACCACACCTTGCTCACCGGCGTCGAATTCGAAGACTACGACTACAAGTCGATCATCCAGCGCTCCAGCGGCGCAGTGGGTGCTTATTCAATCGACATCTTCAACCCGGTCTACGGCCAGGCGCGCCCGAACCTCACGCGCACGCCGACCCACGACAAGGAAAACCTCAAGACCTACGCGGCCTTCGTGCAGGATCAGGTGGCCCTGACCGAGCGCCTTAAAGTGCTCGCCGGCGCACGCTTCGAGCGTTTCGAACACGACTACCACACCTACGTGCCGGGCGGTAAAAGCTGGGAAGCCAGCGACAACGCCGTCACCCCACGCGTGGGCGTGATCTACGACCTCACCGACACCGTCGCGGTCTACGCCGACGCCGCGCGTTCGTTCAAGCCCAATACCGGCGCCAGTCGCCAGGGCGGTGGTTTTGAACCGGAGAAAGGCAAATCCTACGAGATGGGCATCAAGTGGGAAGCCCTGGACCGTCAACTCAGCGTCGACGCCGCGATCTACCAGATCGAGAAGAAAAACGTGCTCACCACCGACCCTCTCGACTCCACCTTCAGCGTCGCCGCCGGCCAGGTGCGCAGCCGTGGTTTCGACCTGAACGTGGCGGGCAATATCACCCCCGAGTGGCGTGTGATCGGTGGCTACGCCTACGTGGATGCCGAAGTGACCAAGGACAACACCCTGCGCAGCGGCACGCGCTTGCTGAACATCCCGCGTAACAGCTTCAGCCTGCTCAACGTCTACGAGTTCCAGGACGGCGCCCTCAAGGGCCTGGGCCTCGGCGCGGGTGGCAAGTATGTGGATGAACGGGCCGGGCAGACCTCCAACAACGCCTTCTCGATGGACGCCTACACCGTGGTCGACCTGCTCAGCTACTACAAGGTCAACGACAAGGTGCGGCTGAACCTGGACGTGAAAAACCTGTTCAATCGCGAGTATGAAGAAGGTGCGTTCGGCAACGTATACGCCTACCCAGGCGAACCGCGCACGGTGCAGGTAGGGATCGCCTACACCCTCTAACAGCCTGCACAGTGCCAGTGTGGGAGCGGGCTTGCGTTTACATTACAACGGCGTCAGCACATTCATCACCGTATCCAACGCCACTCGCGTGTCATCCAGCTGCACCAGCGACGCATGCCGCGCGCCGAGGGCGTCGCGGTTCTGGATCGCGGTGAGGATCGCCTTGTGCCGGGGCAGGCTCAGGCCCTGGATGTCCGGGCGGCGGTTGGTGATGTTGATCGACTCGCGCAGCGGCAACGACAGCATGTTGCACATATAGGCGAGCAGGTCGTTGCGGGTGGCGTCGGCGATGGCGCGGTGGAAGTCCAGGTCGGCCTGCAGCAGCTGTTCGTGGGTCTGCGCGGTTTCCATGCCCTGGTAGGCTTTTTCGATGGTGGCGATGTCTTCATCGGTGGCGGTGGTCGCCGCCATGGCGGCGATCTCCGGCTCGAGGATGCGCCGCACACCGGCCAGGGTATTGAAGAATTCACTGTGGGGCGTGGACTGCATCAACCAGGACAACACGTCCGGGTCGAGCAGGTGCCACTTCAAGCGCGGCCGCACCACCGCACCCACCCGTGGCTTGGAATACACCAGGCCCTTGGCGCTGAGCACCCGGGTCGCCTCGCGCAACACCGAACGGCTGACCTTGTACTCCTCGCACAGCGTGGCCTCCATGGGCAGCCGTTCTTCGGGCTTGAAGCGACCTGAAACGATGTGCATGCCCAAGTCCTGAACGATCTGGGCATGCATGCTCTTGCGCGGCTTGGACGGCTGGTGATCCATAACGACAGGGATGCTCCGACTTAAATTCGCGGCATCATAGCATCCCAATTAGTGGGAATGCCGGGGGACTTCAGCCCCGCGGCAACCCACCAGGAAGTCAAAGTCGCAACCCTGGTCGGCCTGCAGCACATGGTCGATATACAGCTGGCGGTAGCCGCCGACGATCAGGTTCTGCGGCGGTTTCAGGTCGGCCATGCGCGCCGCCAGCTCTGCGTCGGGGATGTCCAGGTGCAGGCGACCGTTGGCGCAATCGAGTTCGATCCAGTCACCTTCCTTCACCGTGGCCAACGGTCCGCCGGCTGCGGCTTCCGGCGCCACGTGCAAGACCACGGTGCCGTAGGCGGTGCCGCTCATGCGCGCATCGGAGATCCGCACCATATCGGTCACGCCCTGGGCCAGCAGTTTGGCCGGCAAGCCCATGTTGCCGACTTCGGCCATGCCTGGGTAACCCTTGGGCCCGCAGTTTTTCATGACCAGGATCGAGTTGGCGTCCACGTCCAGTTCCGGGTCGTTGATGCGCGCCTTGTACATGTCGAAGTTCTCGAACACCACCGCACGGCCGCGATGCTGCATCAGCTCGGCGCTGGCGGCCGACGGCTTGAGCACGGCACCGAGTGGCGCCAGGTTGCCGCGTAGCACGCAGATGCCGCCGTCGGCGCGGATCGGGTTGTCGAGGGTGCGGATCACTTCGTCCTGGCCGTAGATCGGCGAGTCCTTGGTGTTCTCGCCGAGGGTCTTGCCGTTGACGGTCAGGGCGTTCGGGTGCGGGATCAGGTTGGCTTCACCGAGGCGACGCAGCACGGCGGGCAGGCCACCGGCGTAGTAGAACTCTTCCATCAGGAAGCGCCCGGACGGTTGCAGGTCGACGATGGTCGGCATGCCCCGGCCCATGCGGGTCCAGTCATCCAGGTCAAGCTCGACGCCGATGCGCCCGGCGATGGCCTTGAGGTGGATCACCGCGTTGGTCGAGCCGCCGATGGCCGCGTTGACGCGAATGGCGTTTTCAAACGCTGCCTTGGTGAGGATCTTCGACAGCTTCAAGTCTTCGCGCACCATCTCCACCGCGCGCATGCCGGACATATGCGCCAGCACATAGCGGCGCGCATCCACCGCCGGAATCGCCGCGTTGTGCGGCAGCGACGTGCCCAGCGCCTCGGCCATGCACGCCATGGTCGACGCGGTGCCCATGGTGTTGCAGGTGCCCGCCGACCGCGACATGCCGCCTTCGGCTGCGAGGAAATCATCCAGGGTAATGGTGCCGGCCTTGACCTGTTCGCTGAGCTGCCACACCACCGTGCCCGAGCCGATGTCCTGGCCCTTGTGCTTGCCGTTGAGCATCGGCCCGCCGGTGACCACGATGGCCGGCACGTCGCAGCTGGCGGCGCCCATCAGCAGGGCGGGGGTGGTCTTGTCGCAGCCGGTCAGCAGCACCACGCCGTCGATGGGGTTGCCGCGAATCGCTTCCTCCACGTCCATGCTCGCCAGGTTGCGGGTGAGCATGGCCGTGGGGCGCAGGTTCGATTCGCCGTTGGAGAACACCGGGAATTCCACCGGGAAGCCACCGGCCTCGATCACGCCGCGTTTGACGTGCTCGGCGATCTGGCGAAAGTGCGCGTTGCACGGCGTCAGCTCCGACCAGGTGTTGCAGATACCGATGATCGGCTTGCCATGGAACTGATGGTCGGCGATGCCTTGGTTCTTCATCCAGCTGCGGTACATGAAGCCGTTTTTGTCGGCGGTACCAAACCACTGGGCAGAGCGTAGGCCGGGCTTTTTGTCAGGCATGATCGATTCTCTTATTGTATGACTATATGTTCTAAGCTGGCTTAAACATAAGCGCAAAGACCCAGCTTTGGAAGTGTTGTTTTGCAAATAGTCATACTATATAGTCGGTCCAACTGAGGTATGACCCTGGCGGATTTTCGCGAGAGGCGTCCCCCGAGCTTCTATAAAAACAACAATCGGAGATCGACCCCCATGAGCCAGGAGCTGCGGCTTATTCGGCGCATCACGCTGAAACTGATTCCCTTCCTGATCCTGCTGTACCTGATCGCCTACGTGGACCGTTCCGCCGTGGGCTTCGCCAAGTTGCATATGGGCGCCGACGTCGGCATCGGTGACGCCGCCTATGGCCTGGGCGCGGGGTTGTTCTTCATTGGCTACTTCCTGTTCGAGATTCCCAGCAACCTGATGCTCGACCGCTTCGGTGCGCGGCGCTGGTTCGCGCGGATCATGATCACCTGGGGCGCAATCACCATCGGCATGGCGTTCGTGCAAGGCCCGCACAGTTTCTATGTGATGCGTTTCCTGCTCGGCGCGGCGGAGGCGGGGTTCTTTCCGGGCGTGCTGTACTACATCACCCAGTGGTTCCCGGTGCGCCATCGCGGCAAGATCCTCGGGCTGTTCATCCTGTCCCAGCCGATTGCGATGATGATCACCGGCCCGGTGTCCGGCGGCCTGCTGGGCATGGACGGCATCCTCGGCCTGCACGGCTGGCAGTGGCTGTTCATCGTGATCGGCACCCCGGCGATCCTGCTGACCTGGCCGGTGCTGCGCTACCTGCCGGATGGCCCCAGGCAGGTCAAATGGATGAGCGACGAGGAAAAGGCCTGGCTCACCGGCGAGCTGGACAAAGACCTGCAAGCCTACGGCCAGACCCGTCACGGCAACCCGCTGCATGCCCTCAAGGACAAGCGCGTGTTGCTGCTGGCGCTGTTCTACCTGCCGGTAACTCTGAGCATCTATGGCCTGGGCCTGTGGCTGCCGACCCTGATCAAACAGTTCGGCGGCACCGACCTGGTCACCGGCTTTATCTCCGCCGTGCCGTACATCTTCGGCATCATCGGCCTGCTGATCATCCCGCGCAGTTCCGACCGCCTGAATGATCGCTACGGCCACCTGGCGGTGCTGTATGTGCTGGGCGCCATCGGCCTGTTCTTCAGCGCCTGGCTGAGTGTGCCGGTGCTGCAAATGGCCGCGCTGTGCCTGGCGGCGTTTGCGCTGTTTTCCTGCACCGCAGTGTTCTGGACCTTGCCGGGGCGCTTCTTTGCCGGCGCCAGTGCGGCGGCGGGCATTGCGTTGATCAACTCGGTGGGCAACCTCGGCGGCTATATCGGTCCGTTCGTGATCGGTGCGCTCAAGGAATACACCGGCAACCTCGCCTCGGGCTTGTACTTCCTGTCCGGGGTCATGGTGTTCGGGCTGGTCTTGACCGGCGTGGTCTACCGCGTGCTGGAGCGCAAGCACGTACTGCCCGCCGATCAATTCGCCGCCAGCGCCCGTGGCGCCACACGTACTTAATCTGGGAGAAGTCTGATGCGTTTAGTTCAGTTCGAGTCAAGCAACGGTGAACGCCGGGTCGGCGTTGTAGAAGGCGCCACAGTGCGCGAAGTGCGTACCGCGCGCAGTGTGCGCGAACTGGCGCTGGCCGCCATCGAGGCGGGCGTCAAGTTGCAGCAGCAGGTCGAGAGCCTGGGCCTGGGCGACAGCCATGACTACGCCGCACTGCTGGCCGACTTGAAGATTTTGCCGCCGTTGGATCATCCGGACCCGGCCCATATGCTCATCAGCGGCACCGGCCTGACCCACCTGGGCAGTGCCTCGGCGCGGGACAAAATGCACCAGCAGGCCGGCGATGAGAGCGCCTTGACCGACACCATGCGCATCTTCAAGTGGGGCGTGGAGGGCGGCAAGCCCGCTGCCGGCCAGGCCGGCGTGCAACCGGAATGGTTCTACAAGGGCGACGGCAGCATCGTCGTGCGCCCAGGCGAAGCCTTCCCGGTGCCACCGTTTGCCGAAGACGCCGGTGAAGAGCCGGAAATCGGCGGCCTGTATGTGATCGGCCCGGACAGCAAGCCCTATCGCCTGGGTTTTGCAGTGGGCAACGAGTTCTCCGACCACATCATGGAGCGCAAGAACTACCTGTACCTGGCCCATTCCAAGCTGCGCAGCTGCAGCTACGGCCCCGAACTGCGCGTGGGCGAGTTGCCCCAGCACCTGGCCGGCACCAGCCGCATCCTGCGTAACGGCGAGGAAATCTGGCGGAACGAATTCCTCAGTGGCGAGGCCAATATGTGCCACAGCCTGGAAAACCTCGAGTACCACCACTTCAAATACCGCCAGTTCCTCAAGCCGGGCGATGTGCACATTCACTTCTTCGGCACCGCCACGCTGTCATTCGCCGACGGTATACGTACCCAACCGGGCGATGTGTTCGAGATCAGCCAGGCCGAGTTCGGCGCGCCGTTGGTCAACGGCGTCGGCAGCAGCGAGGCGGCCTTTGAACCCGGCCAAGTCACCCCCCTTTAAGGAGATCAACATGACCCAGTTCCTCGGCCACAACTACATCGGCGGCCAGCGCAGCGCCAACGGCAGCGTCAAGCTGCACAGCGTCGATGCCAGCACGGGCGAAACCTTGCCCCAGGATTTCTACCAGGCCACGCCGGAAGAAGTCGACGCCGCCGCCAAGGCCGCCGCCGCGGCGTATCCCGCGTACCGTGCGTTGAGTGCCGCGCGCCGTGCGCAGTTCCTGGATGCGATCGCCGACGAGCTGGATGGCCTGAGCGATAACTTCATCGAGTTGGTCTGCCGCGAAACCGCGCTGCCTGCCGCACGTATCAAAGGCGAGCGCGGGCGTACCAGCGGCCAGATGCGTCTGTTTGCCACGGTGCTGCGACGTGGTGATTTCTATGGCGCGCGTATCGACAAGGCGTTACCCGATCGCCAGCCACTGCCACGCCCGGACCTGCGCCAATACCGCATCGGCCTGGGCCCGGTGGCCGTGTTTGGCGCGAGCAACTTCCCCCTGGCGTTTTCCACCGCCGGCGGCGATACCGCAGCGGCGCTGGCGGCCGGTTGCCCGGTGGTGTTCAAGGCCCACAGCGGGCATATGGCCACGGCTGAGCAGGTGGCCAATGCAATCATTCGCGCGGCAGAAGCGACCGAGATGCCGGCGGGCGTGTTCAACATGATCTTCGGTGGCGGCGTCGGCGAGGCGCTGGTCAAGCACCCGGCGATCCAGGCAGTGGGCTTTACCGGCTCGCTCAAGGGCGGTCGCGCCTTGTGCGATATGGCCGCGGCGCGCCCGCAGCCGATCCCGGTGTTTGCCGAGATGTCGAGCATCAACCCGGTGATCGTGTTGCCCCAGGCCCTGCAGGCGCGGGCGGAAGCGGTCGCGCGGGACCTGACCGCCTCGGTGGTGCAAGGCTGCGGCCAGTTCTGCACCAACCCTGGCCTTGTGATCGGTATCGCCTCGCCGCAGTTCACCGCGTTTACCCAACAGGTCGCCCAACTGATCGGTGAGCAACCGGCGCAAACCATGCTCAATGCCGGCACCCTGAGCAGCTACGGCAAAGGCCTGGAAAAACTCCTGGCGCACCCTGGCATTCAGCATGTGGCCGGTAGCACCCAGGCGGGCAATCAGGCGCAACCGCAGCTGTTCAAGGCCGATGTGCGCTTGTTGCTCGAGGGCGATGAAGTGCTGCAGGAAGAAGTCTTCGGCCCTACCACGGTGTTTGTCGAAGTGGCTGATCAAGCCCAACTCAGCGCCGCCTTGCACGGCCTGCACGGCCAGCTCACGGCGACGATCATTGGCGAACCGGCAGACTTTCAACAGTTCGCCGAACTCACGCCGCTGCTGGAACAGAAAGTCGGGCGCATCCTGCTCAACGGCTACCCGACCGGCGTCGAAGTCTGCGACTCGATGGTGCACGGCGGTCCTTATCCGGCTACCTCCGATGCCCGTGGCACCTCGGTCGGCACCTTGGCCATCGACCGTTTCCTGCGCCCTGTGTGCTTCCAGAACTACCCGGATAGCCTGCTGCCCGACGCGTTGAAAAACGCCAACCCCCTGCGCATCCAGCGCCTGGTGGATGGCACGCCATCCCGCGACTCGCTGTAAATAATCAGGAGGCAACATGTCGTGCATCGCCGTTACTCCGCACCGTGCTCAGTTGGGCGAAGGTCCGTTCTGGGACGCGCCCACCCAGGCACTGTATTGGGTGAATATCGCCGGCAAACAGGCACTGCGCCTGATGGACGGGCAGTTGCAGATCTGGCAGTTGCCCGAGCACGTTTCGGCGTTTATCCCGTGCGAACGCGGTGATGCGCTGGTGACCCTGAGCAGCGGTGTCTACCGCCTGGACCTGGCCACCGAAGCCCTGACCCTGCTGTGCGTGGCCGACCCGCAACCGGGCAACCGTGGCAATGAAGCGCGCTGCGATGCCCAGGGCCGCCTGTGGCTGGGTACCATGCAGAACAACATCGGCGAACACGGCGAAGACCTGCCGATCACGCGGCGCTCCGGCGGCCTGTTTCGCATCGATGCGGATGCACAGGTCACGCCGTTGCTCCACGGCCTGGGCATTCCCAACACCTTGCTGTGGAGCGAGGACGGCAGGCAGGTGCATTTCGGTGACAGCCTGGACGCCACGCTCTACCAGTATTCGATCCAGGCCGACGGCCAACTCGAGCCCGCAACGCCGTGGTTCGGGCCGCACTTGCGCGGCGGGCCGGATGGCTCGGCCATGGACAGTCAAGGCTACATCTGGAACGCCCGTTGGGACGGCAGTTGCCTGCTGCGCCTGACGCCCGAGGGGGAGGTGGACCGCATTATCGAATTGCCCGTGAGTCGCCCCACCAGTTGCGTATTCGGTGGCCCCAACCTCACCACTTTGTATATCACCAGCGCCGCCAGCCCATTGGATCACCCTCTGGACGGCGCGGTGCTGGCCATCGAAGTCGATGTACCCGGCATGCCTTGCCATCGCTTTGCTGGTTAACCCCAAGACTTAAAAACAACAACAAGGAGTCACCCGTATGAATCATCGTCGTCGTGGTATCCGTTCCCTGTGCTGCGCCGCTGTGGCGGTCTCGGCCATGAGCTTGAGCGGGCTGTTGCTGGCCGCTGAAGAAGTGAAGATCGGTTTCCTGGTCAAGCAGGCCGAGGAACCGTGGTTCCAGACCGAATGGGCCTTCGCCGAAAAAGCCGGCAAGGAACATGGCTTTACCGTGATCAAGATCGCCGTGCCCGATGGCGAGAAAACCCTCTCGGCCATCGACAGCCTGGCCGCCAACGGCGCCAAGGGCTTTGTGATCTGCCCGCCGGACGTGTCCCTGGGCCCGGCGATCGTCGCCAAGGCCAAGGCCAACGGCTTGAAAGTGATTGCCGTGGATGACCGTTTTGTCGACGCCAAGGGCAACTTCATGGAGGACGTGCCATACCTGGGCATGGCCGCGTTTGAAGTGGGCCAGAAACAGGGCGCGGCCATGGCTGCCGAGGCGAAAAAACGCGGTTGGGACTGGAAGGACACCTACGCGGTGATCAACACCTTCAATGAACTCGACACCGGCAAGAAACGCACCGACGGCTCGATCAAATCCCTGGAAGAAGCCGGCATTCCCAAGGACCACATCCTCACCGCCGCGCTGAAAACCCTCGACGTCCCGGGCAGCATGGACGCCACCAACTCGGCCTTGGTCAAGCTGCCCAGCGGTGCGAAAAACCTGATCATCGGCGGCATGAACGACAACACCGTGCTCGGCGGCGTGCGCGCCACCGAAAGCGCCGGTTTCGCTGCGGCCAATGTGATCGGTATCGGTATCAATGGCACCGACGCCATCGGCGAATTGAAGAAGGCCAACAGCGGCTTCTTCGGCTCGATGCTGCCAAGCCCGCACATCGAGGGCTACAACACTGCGTTGATGATGTACGAGTGGGTCACCAAGGGCACCGAGCCGCCTAAATACACGGCCATGGATGAAGTGACCCTGATCACCCGCGCCAACTTCCAGGAAGAACTGACCAAGATCGGGCTGTGGAAATGACGGCGGCGGCCCTGCGTTTTGACGCTATCGGCAAGACCTTTCCCGGGGTCAAGGCGCTGGACGGCATCAGCTTCACCGCCCACCCGGGGCAGGTGCACGCCTTGATGGGCGAGAACGGCGCGGGCAAGTCGACGCTGCTGAAGATATTGGGCGGTGCCTATATCCCCAGCAGCGGCAGCGTGCAGATCGGCGCGCAGACCATGGCGTTCAAGTGCGCCGCCGACAGCATCGCCAGCGGCGTCGCGGTGATCCACCAGGAGCTGCACCTGGTGCCGGAAATGACCGTCGCCGAAAACCTGTTCCTCGGGCATTTGCCCGCGCGCTTCGGCGTGGTCAACCGGGGCCTGCTGCGCAAGCAGGCCCTGGCCTGTCTCAAGGGCCTGGCGGATGAAATCGACCCCGAGGAAAAACTCGGCCGCCTGTCCCTGGGCCAGCGCCAACTGGTGGAAATCGCCAAGGCGCTGTCCCGTGGCGCCCATGTGATTGCCTTCGACGAACCCACCAGCAGCCTGTCGGCGCGGGAGATCGACCGCTTGATGGCGATCATCACGCGCCTGCGGGACGAGGGCAAAGTGGTGCTCTATGTGTCGCACCGCATGGAAGAAGTGTTCCGCATCTGCAACGCGGTCACGGTGTTCAAGGACGGCCGCTACGTGCGCACCTTCGATGACATGAGCGCGCTGACCCACGACCAGTTGGTGACCTGCATGGTCGGTCGCGACATCCAGGACATCTACGACTACCGCCCGCGCGAGCACGGCGAGGTGGCGCTCAAGGTCGACGGTTTGTTGGGGCCGGGTTTGCGTGAGCCGATCAGTTTTGAGGTGCGCAAGGGCGAGATTCTCGGCCTGTTCGGCTTGGTCGGGGCAGGGCGCACGGAGCTGTTCCGTTTGCTCAGCGGCTTGGAGCGCGCCAGCGCCGGCAGCCTTGAGTTATGTGGGGAGGCCCTGCAACTGCGCTCGCCCCGCGACGCCATCGCCGCCGGTGTACTGCTGTGCCCGGAAGATCGCAAGAAGGAAGGCATCATTCCGCTGTCCAGCGTCGCCGAGAACATCAATATCAGCGCCCGTGGCGCCCACTCTTCGTTCGGCTGGTTGCTGCGCGATGGCTGGGAGAAGGGCAATGCCGACCAGCAGATCAAGGCAATGAAGGTCAAAACCCCGACTGCCGCGCAAAAGATCATGTACCTGTCCGGCGGCAACCAGCAGAAAGCCATTCTCGGCCGCTGGCTGTCGATGCCCATGAAGGTGCTGCTGCTGGACGAACCGACTCGCGGCATCGACATCGGCGCCAAGGCCGAGATCTACCAGATTATCCATAACCTCGCGGCCCAGGGCATTGCGGCGATCGTGGTGTCCAGCGACCTCATGGAAGTGATGGGCATCTCCGACCGCATCCTGGTGCTGTGCGAAGGCGCGATGCGCGGCGAACAGACCCGTGAACACGCGACCGAATCCAACCTGCTGCAACTGGCCCTGCCGCGCGGCCTGGCGAACTGAGAGAAGACCATGACCACTCAAAACAACGCGCTGCCGACGGCACGCAAACCCCTCGATATGCGCGCACTGCTCGACAACTGGGCGATGCTGCTGGCAGCGGTGGGCATCTTTGTCCTGTGCGCCTTGCTCATCGATAACTTCCTCTCGCCGCTGAACATGCGCGGCCTGGGCCTGGCGATTTCCACCGTGGGCATCGCCGCCTGCACCATGCTGTTCTGCCTGGCGTCGGGGCACTTCGACCTGTCGGTGGGCTCGGTGATCGCCTGCGCCGGCGTGGTGGCGGCGATTGTGATGCGCGATACCGACAGCGTCATGCTGGGCATCGGCGCGGCGCTGCTGATGGGCCTGGTCGTGGGGCTGATCAACGGCATCGTGATCGCCAAGCTGCGGGTCAATGCGTTGATCACCACCCTGGCGACCATGCAGATCGTGCGCGGTCTGGCCTATATCTTTGCCGACGGCAAGGCGGTGGGCGTATCCCAGGACCAGTTCTTTATCTTCGGTAACGGCCAGTTAATGGGCGTGCCGGTGCCGATCCTGATCACCATCGTGTGCTTCCTGTTTTTCGGCTGGCTGCTCAACTACACCACCTACGGGCGCAACACCATGGCCATCGGCGGTAACCCGGAAGCAGCGTTGCTGGCGGGGGTGAATGTCGACCGCACCAAGATCCTGATCTTCGCCGTGCACGGCCTGATCGGCGCATTGGCCGGGGTGATCCTCGCCTCGCGCATGACCTCGGGCCAGCCGATGATCGGCCAGGGTTTCGAGCTGACGGTGATTTCTGCCTGCGTGCTGGGCGGGGTGTCGCTGAGTGGCGGCATCGGCATGATCCGCCATGTGATTGCCGGGGTGTTGATTTTGGCGATCATCGAGAATGCGATGAACCTGAAGAACATCGACACCTTCTACCAGTATGTGATCCGCGGTTCGATCCTGCTGCTGGCGGTGGTCATCGACCGCATGAAACAACGCTGAACCCCTTGTCATGTGAGGCTCAAAATGTGGGAGGGGGCTTGCCCCCGATGGCGGTGTATCAGAAGCAAATATGCAGACTGACACTCCGCAATCGGGGGCAAGCCCCCTCCCACAGTAAAGCGGTTTTAATCAGCGGAGAACTTGAAGACGGTGTTCTGGGTGTAGGTCTGTCCTGGGTTCAGGCGAGTTGAGGCGAAGTTTGGTTGGTTAGGCGCATCCGGATAGTGCTGGGTCTCCAAGGTGAAACCACTCCAGTGCAGGTAGGTCTTGCCACCTTTGCCCTTCACCGAGCCATCCAGGAAGTTGCTGGTATAGAACTGCACGCCCGGTTCGCTGGTGTAGAGCTGCAAGCGCCGGCCTGACGCCGGGTCATGCACCTCGGCGGCGAGTTGCTTGACGTCGCCCTTGGTGTCCAGCGCCCAGTTGAAGTCAAACCCACCCTGTTTCGGCTCGGCAAATTTGAGCTGCGGGTGATCTTCCTTGATGTGCTGGCCGATCGGGGTGGGCTTGAGGAAGTCCATCGGCGTGCCCTTGACCGGCGCGAGTTCGCCGGTGGGAATCAAGGTGGCATTCACCGGGGTGTAATGGCTGGCATGCAATGTAGCGACGTGCTTGAGGATGTCGCCGTTACCCGCACCGGCCAGGTTGAAGTAGCTGTGGTTGGTGAGGTTGAGTACCGTCGGCTTGTCGGTGGTGGCCTTGTAGTCGATGTGCAGTTCGTTTTTGTCGTTGAGGCGGTAGGTGACTTCGGTTTTCAAATTACCGGGAAAGCCCATCTCACCGTCCTTGGACAGGTAGCTCAGCTTCACGCCGACCGAGTCCTTGTCCTTGACCGGCTCGGCCTTCCACACCTGCTTGTCGAAGCCCTGGGCGCCGCCATGCAGTGAGTTGGGGCCATCGTTGAGCGGCACCTGGAAGCGCTTGCCGTCGAGTTCAAAGGCACCGCCGGCCAGGCGATTGCCGAAGCGGCCGATGGTTGCGCCGAAAAACGCCGTACCGGCTTGATAGCCTTGTACGTCGTCAAAGCCCAGCACCACGTCGTCGACCTTGCCGTTTTTGTCCGGCACTTTCAGCGACTGCAACACGCCGCCGTAGGTGATCACCGTAGCTTGCATGCCGTGGCTGTTGCGCAGGATGTACTGCTCGACGGCAGTGCCGTCGTTGGTTTTACCGAAAGGTTTTTGCTCGCTGCTCAGGCCGGCCGCCTGGGCGCCGCCGCTGGCGATCATCATGGACAGCGCCAGGCCGGACAGCAGGTATCGAGGGTGCTTCATGGTCGAACTTCCTTTTGTTGTTTTGAGTGGAATAGTTCTACTAATAGCGATATTTTGTCGGTTGGACAGCGAATTTATAGCCTTTAAAGCCGATTTCGTAAAATAAAATAAGACTAATTGATCGAGGCATCCTTTTATGAGTACTGAACACGCCGTTTATCCCGACCTCAAGGGCAAGACCGTACTGATTTCCGGGGGCGCCTCGGGGATCGGCGAATTCATGGTGCGCGCCTTCGCCGTGCAGGGTGCCAAGGTCGGCTTTGTGGACCGCGCGCAAAGCCAGGGCGAACGCCTGGCGGCGTTGTTGAGTTCCCAGGGGCATGCCGTGGAGTTCGTGTGCTGCGACATCACCGATGAAATCGCCTACAAGGCGGCCATAGGGCGCTTCGAGCATTCCCTGGGGCCTATCAGCGTGCTGGTGAACAACGCCGCCAATGACGTGCGCCACACCCTGGAAGAAGTCGATTCGGAAACCTTCGACAAGCTGATCTCAGTCAACCTCAAACACGCCTTCTTTGCCGCCAAGGCCGTGGTGCCGATGATGAAACGCGCCGGCAGCGGTTCGATCATCAATCTCGGCTCCGTCGGCTGGATGATGGCCTCCGCCGGCTACCCGGTGTACGCCGCCAGCAAGGCCGCCGCCCACGGCATGACCCGCGCGCTGGCACGGGAACTGGGGCCGAACCGTATCCGGGTGAACACACTGGTGCCGGGCTGGGTGATGACCGAAAAACAGTTGGCCATGTGGGTGGATGACGCCGCCAAGGAACTGATCAGCCGCAGCCAGTGCCTGCCCGGCAGCGTACTGCCGGAACACATCGCCAATATGGCGCTGTTTCTCGCGTCCGATGCCTCGGCGATGTGTTCGGCGCAGAACTTCATCGTTGACGGCGGGTGGGTCTGAACCGAACACGTCAGTTCAGACAACCCAGATCAAGGTGGGAGGGGGCTTGCCCCCGTTAGCGGTGGCTCAGACAGTACTTCTACAACTGACCCACCCTTATCGGGAGCAAGCCCCCTCCCACATTTGAAACTGTGTCGCTTATTCGATGGGGTAACGCGTGAACGCCGGATGCTGCTCCAGCCTTTCGGCATGCCGTTGCAGGTTGGGAAATGCATCCGCCTTGACCACCGACGCCACGGTGAACTGGCTGAACGACCAGGCCACCGCCGCCGTAATCGACGCCTGGGTCAGTGCTTCGCTGTCGCCCAATTGCTTGTCCAGCAACCCATAGGCCGCGAGCAATTGCCCGCTCACGCGCTCAAGCCACGGTGCATGCAGCTTCTCGGCCGGGCGCAGGTTATGTTCATAGACGATCTGCACGCTCTTCTCGCAGGCTGCCAGCGCCAGTCCCAGAACGTGCAAGTCCTTGGCCAGTGCCGCAGGTTGCCGGGGCAACAGCTTCCTGTCAGCCGGGGCCAGGGTTTCCAGGTACTCCAGGATCAGGCTGGAGTCCATCAATACCGTGCCGTCGTCCAGCACCAGGGTAGGGGCCTTGACCACCGGGTTGATCTGCGCAAATTCGTCGAAGGTGCGGAACACGGACAGGGGTTCATGCACGAAATCCACCCCGTACAGGTCCAGGGAAATAGCCACGCGGCGCACGTAGGGCGAGTCCAGCATGCCGATCAGTTTCATGAAGCCTCCATTGCTATCAGGGTGACGAGCCCAAGAGATTAAGGGCACTCGGTCGCCCGGCGCAATTGTTGATACGCCTGCACCAGCTGCTCCAGGCTGAACGCCAGGTTGCGTCCGCTGGGATTGGGCAGCACCCACACTGACGCACCGCCCAGCACCTTTGGCTGCAAGCCCCAGGCGATCTCGCGTTGGCCGCTCAACGCGCTGTAGCCGGGCTTGCCCAGGAACGCCACGAAGCGCGGCGCGCAGTGGCGGATCTTGTGTTCGAAGCCCGTCGCGGCCTGGGTGAACTCATGCCGTGCCAATTCGCCCGCGCTGGCCGTGGGACGTTCCACCAACGTGGTCAGGCCGCAGTGGTAGTGCAGCAGCGTACGCCCGTGTTCGGGGCGGATTTCATGGGGCGTGAAGCCGGCCAGGTGCAGGGTGCGCCAGAAGCGGTTGCTGCGGTTGGCGAAATGCAGGCCGAGGGCGGCGGAACCCTTGCCGGGGTTGATGCCGCAGAACACGACCTTCAGGTGATTGGCGAGAATATCTTCAAGTCTGTCGGCCATGTGGGGTATCTGAATGTGAGCCAATCGGTAAGATGCGCTTTGAATTCATCCATCCCAAGCGCCTCAGGAGCAGTGAGCATGACCGATTCATCCAGCTATGTCCCACCCAAGGTCTGGACCTGGGACGCTGAAAGTGGCGGCACCTTCGCCAGCATCAACCGGCCCATCGCCGGCGCCACCCATGAAAAGCAATTGCCGGTCGGCAAGCATCCGCTGCAGCTGTATTCCCTGGCCACGCCCAATGGGCAGAAGGTCACCATCCTGCTCGAGGAACTGCTGGCCCTGGGGCACAGCGGCGCGGAATACGACGCCTGGCTGATCAAGATCGGCGACGGCGACCAGTTCGGCAGCGGCTTTGTCGGGGTCAACCCGAACTCGAAGATCCCGGCCTTGATGGACCATAGCGGCGTCCAGCCGATTCGCGTGTTCGAATCCGGCGCGATCCTGCAGTACCTGGCCGAGAAGTTCGGCGCCTTCTTCCCCACCGAGCCGGCGGCCCGCGCGGAATGCCTGTCGTGGTTGTTCTGGCAGATGGGCAGCGCGCCCTACCTGGGCGGCGGCTTCGGGCATTTCTATGCCTATGCGCCGAGCAAGATGGAATACCCGATCAACCGCTTTGCCATGGAAACCAAGCGCCAACTGGATGTGCTGGACCAGCGCCTGGCCGTGAGCGAATACATCGCCGGGGATGAATACACCATCGCCGATATCGCCATCTGGCCATGGTACGGCGGGTTGGTCAAAGGCCGCTTGTATGGGGCGGCGGAGTTTCTCTCGGTGCACGAGTACAAGCACGTACAGCGCTGGGCGGACGCGATTGAGGCGCGGCCGGCGGTGCAGCGTGGGCGGCGGGTGAATCGGGTGTCGGGCGAGGAACAGTTGCCCGAGCGCCATGATGCAAGTGACCTGGACTGATTGAGATCCAAGTGTGGGAGGGGGATTGCCCCCGATAGCGGTGGATCAGTCACGGATGTATCAACTGACCCACTGCCATTGGGGGCAAGCCCCCTCCCACATTTTGATCGCCTTATCTTCGATTTACTTGTAGCGCTGTTCGAACACTGCCACCTGTTCGGGCTTGATGAGCTCGAACGGCACCCACACCTCGGACTCGATCGACTCGCCCTTGATCATCCTGATCGCCGACTGCACCGCTTGCGTGGCCTGGGCCTTGGGGTCCTGGAATACCGACGCCGTGAGCATGCCGCGCTTGATCGCCGCCAGACCGTCGGGCAAGCCGTCGATGCCGATAATCGCAATCTCGCCCTTGGCCTTGCCCGCCTGTTGCAAGGCCATGGCCGCGCCAATCGCCATTTCATCGTTGTTGGCCACAATCGCATCGAACTGCGTGCCGGCCAGCAGCCAGTTGCTGGTCAGGTCCATGCCCTTGTTGCGTTGCCACTCGGCGCTTTGCTGCTCCACCACCTTGATGCCGGGAAAGTCCTTGAGCACCTGCTTGACGCCTTCGGTGCGGTCATGGGTGGCGTTCTGCGCGAGGTCGCCCATGATGATCGCCACATTGCCTTTGCCGCCGAGCTTTTCCGCGAGGTAGCGCATCTGCAGTTGCCCGGCCTCGATATCGTTGGATGCCACGGTGATCACGCCCTTGGGCAAGGTGCGCTCATCCGGGTGGCGGTTGACGTACACCAGCGGCGTCTTGGCCGCCACGGCGGCGCGGGTCATGTTGGCGGTGGCGGCGGTGTCCACCGGCAGCACGATCACGGCGTCGACTTTCTGGTTCAGAAAACCTTCGACCTGGTTGAGCTGGCGCACCACGTCGCCCTGGGCGTCTTCGAACTGGATCTGCACGTCCTGTTGCTTGGCGGCATTTTCCAGGCCGGTGCGCACGTAGGTCATGAAGTTATCGTCGACCCGCGCGATGCTCACGCCGATGCGATACGCGGCGAAGGTCCATTGGCTGAACAGCAGTAAAAATGCAGCAACAAGCAATGAATAGCGATGCATGAGGGTGTTCCTTTTATTGTTATAGGGTGAACGCTTGACGGAAACGCTCCAGGGCCAACTCGCTGTCGCCGCTGGCCCAGCCTTCGAGGCCGACCACGCCGTTGTAACCCATGGCGTGCAGGGCCCTGGCTATGGCCGGGTAGTGGATTTCGCCGGTGCCGGGCTCCTGGCGTCCGGGCACGTCGGCCACCTGGATTTCACCGATGGCGCTGCCTGCGCGCTGGATCAGCTCGATCAGGTTTCCTTCGCCGATCTGCGCGTGGTACAGGTCCAGGTTCATCTTCAGGTGCGGGCTGCCCACGGCTTCGATCAGTGCCAGGGTGTCGTCGGCGCGGGCGAACGGGGTGCCGGGGTGGTCGACCTCGGTGTTGAGGTTTTCCAGCAGGAACACGCGGCCGGCGTCTTCGCCCAGGCGCGCGATCTTTTCCAGCGCCTTGCACGCGCTCAGCCACATGCGCCCGGTGGTCTGGCCCACGGGCTGCACCGGCAGGCCGCCGTCACCGAGGCCGGTGCCGTGCAGGTTGAGGCTGGGGCAGTTCAGGCGCTCGGCGACGCCGATGGATTCGCGCGCACTGTCGAGCAGTTGGCGGATGCCGTCGGGGTCGGTGAGGGTGCCGCTGATATAGCCGGTCATCGAAGTGAAATCGGCGCCGGTGGCGGCCAGGGCGCTGATGTCTTTATTGGTCCAGTTCCAGATTTCGGCACTGAAACCCAGTGCATGGATGCGCTTCACGCGCTCGACGAAGGGCAGGTCGAGAAACACCATCTCGGCACTGATCGCCAGTTTGAACGGGCTCATCAGCGGGCTCCCTGCACGGCCACGGCCTTGCCGGTCTGGAACGATTCGATACAGGCGCGGGCGATCGCCAGGGCGGCGCGCGCGTCTTTACCACTGGCCATGGGCTTGGCGCCGCTGCGCAGGCAGTCGACAAAGTGGTTGAGTTCGGCGATGTAGGCGTCGCGCAGCAGGTCGGTGTCCATGCGCTGGGTGTCGGCCTGGATGCCCTCGGCCAGGTAGCGCACCAGGTCGGAGTCGTTGAGGCTGCCCATGCTCAGCATGCCTGCGCTGCCGAACACTTCGCCGCGCACGTCGTAGCCATACACCGCCTGGAAGTTGGCCTCGGCGGTGGCGATGGCGCCGTTGTCGAAGCGGATCGCGACCACGGCGGTGTCGAGGAAGCCTTTGCTTTTGTACTCCGGCGCGATCAGTGCGTCGGCCATCACATACACCTGCACCGCTTCGGCACCGGGGTTGAGGTAGCGCAGGGTGTCGAAGTCGTGGATCAGGGTTTCCAGGAAGATCACCCATTGCGGCGAATTGGCCGGGTTGTTGAGTGCCGGGTCGCGGGTCAGCGAGCGCAACAACTGCGGCGTGCCGATGCGGCCGGCCGCCACGTCGAGGTGGGCCGTGCGGAAGCTCTTGGCGAAACGCCGATTGAAACCGACCTGCAGCGGCACGCGCGCATCGGCCGCGGCGGCAATGGCGCGGTCGGCTTCGTCGAGGGTGATGGCCATGGGTTTTTCGCAGAAGATCCCCTTGCCGGCACGGGCGGCGCTGATCACCAGTTCGGCGTGGCTGCGGGCGGGGGCGGCGATGAGGACGCCGTCGATGTCCGGGTCGTCGAGCAGCTGTTGCGGGTCGGTGTAGACCTTGGCTACTCCCAGTTCGGCCGCCAGGCGTGCGGCTTGGCCGGGAGTGGGGTCGGCAATGGCGGCGAGGCTCGCGCCGGGGATGTGTCGCGCAGCGGTCAGGCCGTGGAAGCTGCCCATGCGACCTGCACCGATCAAGCCCAGGCGGATGTTCTGTGTACTCATGAAATAACCCCTTTTTATTGTTGGCCGCAGGGCAGCCCTGGCTGGCAAAGGGGCTGGAGCAAAGGTTATGCCAATTTATAACTATCTGATAATTAAGACTTTATAAAATACAATAAACAAAATGTGTTCATTCTGATGACATGCCTATACTGACATGTCAAAAACATGAACATGGATACTGCCTGATGAGCATGGCGTTCAGCGTACAAGACCTCGACTACCTGACAGCCTTGGGGCCTGCGGCGCTGAACGACGGCCCCGTGGCTGCGCTGGAACAGGCGTGGCGCGCGTGCCTGGCCGGGCAGGTGCAGCGCCCGGCCGAGGTGCGGCAGGTGATCTGGGATTCCTGGCGCCGCAGTGTCGAGGCGGGTATCGACCCGGATGACAGCCAGTACCGCTTTGTGGCGCCCCACGACCTTGCTGCCACCCTGGCCACCCACCGCGTCCTGATCGCCGCCGCTGCGCAGGTCATGCATGGCCTGCTGGCCTATAACCCGCGAGGGCATATCAACCTCACCGACGCCGACGGCACCACCCTGTATTTCTGCGGGCTGGACATCACCCCCGTCGGCAGTCGCCTGCTCGAATCGGTCCAGGGCACCAACTGCACCGGCCTGGCCCTGGCCGAAGACCGCCTGGTGTACGTGCTGGCCGAGGAGAACTTCGGCAGCGGCCTGCGCCAACGCCGCATGCACTGCGCCGCCGCGCCAATCAGGAATGCCCAGGGCCAGACCCTGGCGATGCTGACCCTCACCGCCGAACCCGGCTGGTTTCATTTTCACACCCTCGGCACCGTGCAGGCGGCTGCCGAAGCGGTCTCCCGCCAGATGGCCTTGCAAGCGCTGTTGGAAGAGCAGCAAACCGTGCTCGAAGTGCTTAACGAAGGCCTGGTGGTGCTCGATGAGCGTGGCTGCATCAAGGCGCTCAACCGTTATGCCCGGCAACTGTTCAGGGTGGGGCTGGAGCTGATCGGCAGCCCCTTCCAGCGCCTGGGCCGCAGTGAATTGAGTGACGCCATGCTTTTGCGCGGCGGTGAGCCGGTGCGTGACCTCGATTGCACCTTCCACCTGCACGACCGCAGCCAGCTCGCCTGCCTGGTCTCGGTGTGCCCGCTGGAGCAGGGCGGGGTGATCGTGTCCCTGCGCGAGAACCGCCGCATCCGTGAAATCACCCGGCGCATCATCAGCACCCAGGCGCGCTACACCTTTGACACTATCCAGGGCACGTCGCGGGCGATCCAGGACGCGCTGCACCTGGGACGCATCGCCAGTCGCAGTGAATCCACCACCCTGATCCTCGGCGAAAGCGGCACCGGCAAGGAGCTGTTCGCCCAGGCCATCCACAACGCCAGCGACCGCGCCAACGGCCCGTTCGTGGCGGTCAACTGCGGCGCGATCCCACGGGACCTGGTGCAGAGCGAGCTGTTCGGGCATGTCGAGGGCGCGTTTACCGGCTCGGCCCGGGGCGGGTCGGCGGGCAAGTTTGAACTGGCAGATGGCGGCACCATCTTTCTGGATGAGATCGGCGATATGTCCTTCGACGCTCAGGTCAGCCTGTTGCGTGTGTTGCAGGAAGGCGAGATCACCCGCGTCGGCGCGAAAAGCTCACGGCCCGTGGACGTAAGGATCATCGCCGCTACCCACCGCAACCTCAGCCAGGCAGTGGCCGAAGGGGCGTTCCGTGAAGACCTCTACTACCGACTCAACGTCCTGAACCTGACCGTACCGCCGCTGCGCATGCGCCGTGAAGACATCCCGTTGCTGGCGCGGCACTTCCTCACGCGCTGCGCCCGTTCGCTGCGTAAAGCGGTGCAGGGCTTTGCCCCGGATGCGCTGGAAGTGCTCTCGGCCTACGCCTGGCCAGGCAATGTGCGCGAGCTGGAAAACAGCATCGAACGCGCCACCAACCTGGCGACGGGCGAACTGATCCAGGCAGCCGATCTACCCCTGGAAACCAGACCGCGCGCCACGCTGCGCCACCACGAACCTCAGCCCGCCCAGGACCTGAGCAGCCACGAAATGCACGCCATCGTCGCCGCCCTCAAAAGCACCGGCGGCAACATCCGCCTGGCCGCCCGGCAACTGAACGTATCGCGGGGTGGGCTGTACAACAAGATGAGTCGGTTCGGGCTGAGTGCCGCAGATTTTCGCGGCGCGTAAGGTCGACATGTGGGAGGGGGATTGCCCCCGATAGCCATAGGTATCTACACAACGTTGGCTCAACGCTGAAAGCGCGGCGGATAGGGCTGTCGTGGTGAGCGGGCTTGCCCCGCGCTGGGCTGCGCAGCAGCCCCAAAACCAGCCTCTACAGAGTGTCTGATACACCGCGATCTTCTTGACTGGGGCTGCTGCGCAGCCCAACGCGGGACAAGCCCGCTCGCCACAGGGAGATTTGTCAGGGTCTGAAAAGTTGCGTAGATACCCTTGCCCCGATAGCGGAGTGTCAGTTGACATCTACTTAACTGATCCACCGCCATCGGGGGCAAGCCCCCTCTCACATGTTTAACCGCGTTTTAGGCAGTTGATGGAGCGATCCACAGTGGTTTTGGCAATTTCCAGCAAATGCCACACCGCCAAAATCTTCGCCCGCTCCGGGCTTTCCAGTTGCTCCCCACAATCCAACGCAGTCGCCGACGCACTGTCGAGCAAACTGGCGGTGTAGAGCAGGGCATCTTCAAAGCTCAGGTCTTCGTTGACGGAGTGAAAGCCTTGGGTGGGGAGATAGTGATCGATGGCGCGGTTGAAGGCGGCGCGGTCTTTGGCGGGATCGTGGGGTGGATCGGGTAGGACTTTGTTCATGGTGTAATTCCAACTGGTAGGTAAGGAACCGAACCTTTCGCGACTAAACGTCGGGTGGCGGCTGTACGCAGGTTAGTCGACCGGCCAGTTGAACCCGGCGCACCCGAAGGTGCCCTGCGCACAGCCACCATGAACATGGCGACAGCTTGCGCAAACTGGTAACGGGCGACTAAACCCGATCACTGATGAGCAGTGACGGACCGCAGACTAGCCACCGATTCCAGCAGGCACAAGGCGGCCAGGATTGTCTAGGAAACGTCCTGCAATTAAAAGGGACCGGCCTTGCTGGCCCTTTACAAACCATGACAAAACGCCACCCGCCCACCAATGGAACGCGGTCGATGTGGGAGGGGCGGTGCGACGATTCGACTTGCCCCCGATAGCTGAGTGTCAGTTGACATCTACTTAACTGACCCACCGCTATCGGGGGCAAGCCCCCTCCCACCTTTTGATCTCCATGTATCAGGCACACATGTTCTCCGACGTCACAATCTGCGGCGCGATATGCACCCGATGCCGCTCCGGATCAAACCCCTCGGCACTCTGCAATTCCACCAGCAACTGCACCAGCGCGTTCGCTGTCTGCCTGGGCTGGGAATCCATCACCACATCGATCAACCCCTGGCTCAGCGCCTGGCGTGACAGCGCCGTGGACTCCTGCAAAATGCAGCACAACGCGGGGCGCTTGGGCAGTTGCGCGAGGGCGCTGATGATGCCGTCGCCGCCGCCGCCCACCACGCACAGGCCGCGCAAGTCGGTGTGGCGGGTGAGCAGGTCGAGGGTGGCTTCTTCGGTGATGTCGCAGTTGTCCAGGTTGATCAGTGGCTCCAGCGGTTTGAGGCCGGGGGCGTATTCGGCGAGGTAGCTGTGCAGGCCTTCGACCCGTGCCTGGTGCCCGAGGAAGCGATGGCCGCCGAGCAGGATCCCCACGCTGCCTTTGCGGGCGCCACAGGTGCGGGCGAGCAGCCAACCCATGGTGCGGCCGACCACGTGGTTGTCCTGGCCCACGTAGGGTTCAAGGGCTTGCTCGTGAATATCCGAGAGCAGGGCCACCACCGGCACACCGGCCTCGCGGATCTGCGCCAGGCAGGCGTTGATCAGCGGGTGGGCGAAGCTGACCACGGCGAGGCCATCGCACTGCACGGCCAGTTGTTCGATCTGCGCGACGATGGCGCTGGGTGTGCGGTCGTTGATGTAGTCGAATTGGCAGGTCAGGTTGGCGCTGGCGTGATGCTGCGCCGCCTCGCTGATCGACTGCGCCAGGTGGGCATAGAACGCCTGGGCGGTGCCCAGCAGCAGGATGCCGAAGCGATAGGTCGGCCGGCGTTCGCGTATGCGCTGGCCGATCAACCGTGCAGCAAAATAGCCCACCGCTTCGGCAGCCTGGAACACCTGCTCGGCCGTTTGCGGATTGACTGGCGCGCGCGCATTCAGCACGCGGTCGACGGTGGCCACGCTGAGGCCCGCATGGGCGGCGACGGTGGCGATGGTCGGGCGTTTATTGTTGTTCATGACAGCCCCCTTGAGCGTCTTGATAGAAAACTATCAAGCCCCGCTGGGCCTGGATGATAGCTTGATAGGGAATGGATTCAAGGCCTTGAGGGTGATTTAGCCGCGCTCTATCGTTGGTTTCGCAAAGCACCTGAAACCTCTCGCTTGCGGAGAACAATAACAATGCCTGAACACACCGCTCACACCGCTCGGCGCGACTACAGCCTCACCGGCCCCGAAGCCGCCCGCGCGGCGGAAAAAGGCCTGGTCTCGGCCAGTTGGTACCAATCGCCGATTTCCCGTAAACGCATGAAAGAACTGATGCAACGCCGCGACGGCCCGGCCTTGTTCGACACTGCTATTTGGGCGGCCGCGCTGTTGGCCACCGGCTTCGGCGGCTACTGGTTCTGGGGCACGTGGGCCTGCGTACCGTTCTTCCTCGCCTATGGCGTGCTGTACGGCACCGCATCCAACCCGCGCTGGCACGAAACCGGCCACGGCACCGCGTTCAAGACCCGCTGGATGAACGACGTGCTGTACCAGGTCGCAAGCTTCATGTGCATCTTCGAACCCCACGTGTGGCGCTGGAGCCATGCCCGGCACCACACCGACACCATCGTCGTCGGCCGTGACCCGGAGATCGTCGAGCCACGCCCGCCGAGCCTGCCGATGATGTTTCTCAGCCTGTTCAACCTGCCCCTGGCCTGGAAGACCTTCAGCGGTGTGGCGCGCCATGCCATCGGCCAGATGAGTGCCCAGGAGGCGGACTTCATCCCCGAATCCGAGTGGCCCAAGGTGTTCCGCGCCGCGCGTATCTGGGTCGGCATTTATGCGCTGGTCATCGGCACGGCGTTGTACCTGCACAGCTGGCTGCCGCTGATGCTGGTCGGGCTGCCCAGTATTTACGGCGCCTGGCTCGGCTACGTGTTCGGCCTCACCCAGCATGTGGGCCTGGCCGAAGATGTACTCGACCACCGCAGCAACTGCCGCACCATCTACATGAACCGCGTGCTGCGCTTTATCTACATGGACATGAACTACCACCTTGAGCACCACATGTACCCGATGGTGCCGTACCACGCCTTGGCGCAATTGCACGAAGAGATCCGCAGCGACTGCCCGCCGCCGTACGCCAACCTGTTCGAGGCGTACAGGGAGATCATCCCGACGATCTGGAAGCAGCGCAGCGATCCGACTTACTTCGTCCAGCGTCCCATCCGCCCCAGTGCTGAACCGGCCGCCAGGGCCCCGATGCATGCAGAAGCCACTGCCGGCTGAATCCCACCCAAGAACAAGAGAAAACGCCATGAACGATCAATGGATCGACGTCTGCGCCGTGGGCGAAATAGACGCGGAAGACGTGCTGCGCTTCGACCACGGGGCGCACACCTACGCGGTGTTCCGCTCGGCGGACAATGAGTTTTTCGCCACCGCCGGCCTGTGCACCCACGAGAAAATCCACCTCGCCGACGGCCTGGTGATGGACCATGTGATCGAGTGCCCCAAGCACAACGGGCGCTTCGATTATCGCTCGGGCAAGGCCCTGGGCGCGCCGGTGTGCGTCAACCTCAAGACCTACCCGGTGCGGGTCGAAGCGGGGCGGGTGTTGCTCGCCGTCACGGCTTGATGATGAACGCAGCCCTGATCATCGTCGGCGCCGGCCATGCCGGTGGCCGCGCGGCATTGACCCTGCGTGAAGAAGGCTACAGCGGGCGCCTGATCCTGATCGGCGACGAACCGCACGTGCCCTACGAGCGGCCGCCCCTGTCCAAGGGCCTGTTGCAGGGCAACATGGACCTGGCCGGCTGCAGCCTGTGCGACAGCGCCCGGCTCGCTGAGTTGGGCATCGAACACATCGCCGGTAACCCGGTCCGCGAACTGGACCCGCCGCAACACCGCCTGCAATTGGCTGACGGCCAGTGGCTGTCCTACGCCGGCCTGTTGCTGGCCACCGGCGGCAGGGCGCGACGCTTGCCCCAGGCGCAGGCCAACGTGCTGTACCTGCGCACCCATGATGAAGCGCTGGCGCTGAAATCCGCGTTGCGACCCGGAGCGCGGCTGGTGATTGTCGGCGGCGGGTTTATCGGCCTGGAAGTCGCGGCCACGGCACGGGGCCTGGGCTGCGAGGTGACGGTGCTCGAAGCCGGGCCGCGCTTGGCGGGCCGGGTGCTGGCGCCGGTCATCTCCGAAGCGCTGCTGCAGGTGCATCGCCAACAGGGTGTCGACGTGCGCTTGAATGTGGCGTTGGAGTCGATCCATGCAGAGGCGGTGCAACTGGTGGACGGGCAGTTACTGCCCTGCGACCTGGTGGTGGTCGGCATCGGCATGCAACCGAATATCGAGCTGGCCGTGGCGGCGGGGCTGGAGGTGGGGCAGGGCATTCGCGTCGACGCGCACCTGCGCACCAGCGCGCCGGACATCTACGCGGCAGGTGACGTGTGCGAGTTTCGCCTCGGCGGCGAGTACCAGCGCCAGGAAACCTGGCGCAATGCCGAGGCCCAAGGGCGGCATGCCGCACTGAACATGCTCGGGCGTGATGAGCCGTTCGAAGCGCTGCCCGGCTTCTGGTCCGACCAGTACGACTGGGGCTTGCAGACCGTGGGCGTGATCACGCCGCTGACCGTCAGCCGTGCCTTGCCGGGCGCGGGTCTGTTGCTGTTCTACCTCGACGCCGACCAGCACTTGCAAGGCGCCTGCGGCTGGGGCCCCGGCAACAGCGTGGCCAAGGACATCAAGCTGTGCGAACGCCTGATCAGCGCGCGCATCGCCCTGAACGCGGCCAGCCTGGCCGACCCTGACGTGTCCCTCAAACACCTGCTGCGAGGCTGATATGCGCCAATTCCTGGTATTCCAATCCCTCTGGGCGATGCACACCGAGCCCGGCCCCCTGGAGGCCCAACTCGACCGCATCAAGGCCGCCGGTTTCGACGGCATTACCGATCACTACTGGCAGGCCGCTGATGTCGCGCGCCTGCACGCCGCCGCCACGGCGCGGGGCCTGCAGATCGAAGGCCAGTTGTTCCCGCAAAGCGTCGACGACCTGGCGGCGGCACTGGATGTGATCAGCCGCCACGGCTGCCACCACCTCACCCTGCAAGCCGATGTGCGCCCGCGCACCCAAACCGAAGCCGCCCGCTTGATCGAAGGCTGGCAGCGCCTGGCCGAGCAGGTGGATTTTCCGGTGCTGCTGGAAACCCACCGCTATCGCCTCACCAGCGACCTGCTGTTCACCCTTGACCTGCTGGCGCAGATGCCCGATTTGAAGCTGCTGGCCGACCTGTCTCACTACGTGGTCGGCCGCGAGCTGCCCGAGCCCGGCGCCGCCGAAGACGACGAGCAGATCCGCACGATCCTGCGCCACAGCTGGGGCTTTCATGGCCGTGTGGCCAGCAGCGAACAGGTGCAGGTGTCGCTGGCGTTCCCCCAGCACCAGGCCTGGGTGCAGCGCTTTACCGCGTGGTGGCGTTACGGGATCGAAGACTGGCTGGCCCGCCCCGAGACCCCGCACAGCCTGTCCTTCACCTGCGAACTGGGCCCGCCGCCCTATGCCATTACCGGTGCCGATGGGCGTGAAATCAGTGACCGCTGGGCCGAGGCGTTGCAGCTCAAGGCGTTGATTCGCGACGTGTGGCAGGCGTGCCGGAAATGATCTGCTAACCTGCGCGGGTTCACTCCCGCCCTTAGCCTGGATTTGCCCCATGCCGACTTCCTCCGTTCAGCCGCCTCTTGAACCGCAGTCCGTCTGCCACCCGATCACCAGCAGCGCGATCTTTATGGTCGCCACCATCGCCCCCGGCAGTGAAGACGGCGTGCGCGCCTGGTGCGCAGACATCGCCGGGCTGGTGCGTTCGGTGGGCAAGCGCGTGCCGGCGGGCAACCTCACCTGCGTCTGCGGCTTTGGTTCGGATGCCTGGGACCGCTTGTTCGGCACGCCGCGCCCGGCGGCGTTGCACCCGTTTCGGGAGTTCGGTGTAGAAGGGCGCATGGCGGTGTCGACGCCCGGCGACATCCTCCTGCATATCCGCGCCGAGCAGATGGACCTGTGCTTTGAACTCGCCACCCAGCTGATGACAGCGCTGGGCGATAGCGTGAAGGTGGTGGATGAAGTCCAGGGTTTCCGCTACTTCGACATGCGCAGCATCATCGGCTTTGTCGACGGCACCGAGAACCCGGTGGGGCGCAAGGCCGTGGGCTTCACCATCGTCGGCGACGAAGACCCCGAATTCGAAGGCGGCAGCTACGTGCTGGTGCAGAAGTACCTGCACAACATGACCGCCTGGAACGGCCTGACGGTGGAAGCGCAGGAGAAGGTGATCGGGCGTACCAAGCTGTCGGATATCGAGTTAGGCGAAGACGCCAAGCCGAGCAATGCCCACAGCGCCCTGACCGTGATCACCGACGAGAACGGCGAAGAAGTGAAAATCCTGCGCGACAACATGCCCTTCGGCCGCCCCGGTGCCGGGGAGTTCGGCACCTACTTCATCGGCTACGCACGCTCGCCGCAGCCGCTGGAGCAGATGCTGGAAAACATGTTCGTCGGCCGCCCGGCAGGCAACTACGACCGCTTGCTCGACTTCAGCACGGCGGTCACCGGCGGGTTGTTTTTCGTGCCATCGGCCGACCTGCTCGAAGCACTGGCGGAGCGTACGGGCGGGCTGTAAAGCAAAGCAGTTCAAATGTGGGAGGGGGCTTGCTCCCGATGGCGGTGGGTCAGTTAAAGATGCATTAACTGACACGCCCTCATCGGGGCAAGCCCCCTCCCACATGAGATTGATGCCGGGTTGAGACGGGGTGTTATATCAACCCAGCAACCCGGTGCTGACGGCCACAATCAGGAACACCCCCAGCAGCGCGCGGTAGATCACAAACGGCCAGGTGGAGAACCGCTCGAGGAACTTCATCAGGCCCCAGATCGCGAAGAACGCCGAGACGCTGGCCACCACCAGCCCGAACAACAAATGCGGCCAGGCATGGGCGGGCATATCGGCATGCAGCAGCACCCACAGCTCCTTCAAACCGGCGAGGGCGATGGCGGGCAGGCCCAGCAGGAAGGAAAAGCGCGCGGCTTCTTCGCGTTTGAAGTTGAGGAACAGGGCCGCGGTGAGGGTCGAGCCGGAACGCGATACGCCCGGAATCAACGCGCCGATCTGCGCGACCCCGACGATCAGCGCATCCCGCAGACGCATCTGGCTGACCTCGCGGGTATGCCGGGCACGCAGCTCGGCCGCCGCCAGCAGCACCGCCATTACCACGCAGGAAATACCGATCACCAGCAGCCCGCGCAACGGCGAATTGCAGGCGTTCAGGGTCGACGACAAGGCCAGGCCGGCGATCCCGATCGGAATGGTCGCCAACACAATCGCCACCGCGAGCTTGAACCATGGATCGTTGTAGTCGCCCCGGCGCACCGCGCCGATGCTGCCCGTGGTCACTTGGCGCACATCGCGCCAGAAGTAACTGACCACCGCCGCCAGTGCCGCCAGCTGCATGGCCGCCGAAAACGCCGAGCCGGGGTCTTGCCAGCCGAGCAGGGCGGGCACCACACGCATATGGGCGGTGGAGGAGACCGGCAACAATTCGGTAATGCCCTGGATCACGCCCAGGATAAAGATCTGCAGGTAATCCAGGGAGGCGAAGCCCACATCCAGGCCGGCGGTACAGACGTTGGTCAAAGTGCGTGTCCTTGAAAAAGTGGCGAGCCGGCGGAGTTTATTCGAAATGTTTCAGCGCTTCGGCAGGGCTCGCCGCTATTTGCAATCGGTTCAGCAAGTAGAAAGGTTCGCGGCGCTATTGGACTGCGCCGAGGTTTTGTGAACAATGGCGCCCTGCGTTTTTTGACCGAGAGCCCCATGCCTGAAACCACCGTGGAATTGATCCAGACCGGCCCCGAAGAAGCCGAGCTGATCCGCAATCTCTACCAGTACTACGCCTATGAATCGTCGGACTGGGAGCAGGAAGATGTCGAGGCGGACGGCCGTTTCTACATCCATGACCAGCACCTGAACCGCTACTGGCAAGACCCGCACTGGAGCGCCAACCTGTTGCTGGTGGACGGTTATATCGCCGGCTTCCTGCTGATCGAGGGCAGCGAGTTGCCGGGTGTCGACGCCCTGGAACTGGCCGACCTGTTTATCCTCAAGCGTTATCGTCGCAAAGGCATCGGCCGCGCCATCGCCACCCAGGTGTTGTGCAGCGGCGAGGCGGATTGGCTGGTGCGGTTTTATGACCAGGACGAAGTGTCCCAGGCGTTCTGGCGTACGGTGCTGGATAACCTGCCGCGCCCGGTGCAGGCCCTTGAACTGGCGGATGACCCGCAGTTGATGAGTTACCTGGTTACGCGGGCGGTGTTGCATTAAAGGTGTGCTGCATCGCCTGGGGCGGCTGCCCGAACGCCCTTAGAAACGCCTGGCGCATGCGCTCGCGATCACCGAAACCTGTTTCGCGGGCCACCACTTCCACCGGGTGACGGCTGGTTTCCATCATCGCCCGTGCGGCTTCCACCCGCAGGGATTCGATGGCCTTGGCCGGCGTCTGCCCGGTTTCTTCGCGAAATACCCGGCTGAACTGGCGCGGGCTCAGCCGGGCCACCTCGGCCAGGGCGTCCACCGACAGGTCATGGGTGAGGTTTTCGCGGGCGTAGGCCAGGGCCAGTTGCACACGGTCGGACTTGGGGTCCAGCTCCAACAGTGCAGACAACTGCGATTGCTCGCTGCCCCGACGCTGGGCGATCACCAGCTTGCGCGCAATGCGCCGGGCGAGGTCGCTGCCCAGGTCGTTCTCCACCATGGCCAGCGCCATGTCCACCCCGGCACTCATGCCGGCGCCGGTCCATACCTGGCCGTCGACGATAAACAGCTTGTCTTCTTCCAGGCGGATGTCCGGGTAGCGCTTGCGAAAGGCCGGCGCGTGGATCCAGTGGGTGGTGGTGCGTTTGCCGTCGAGCAAACCGGCCTCGGCCAGCACGAAGATGCCCATGCACAGCGAGGCGACACGCCGCGATTGAGCCGAGGCAGCCTTGACCAGTGCCAGCAGGTTGGCCTCCGGCAGGCGAAACTCCAGGTAACCGCTGACGATCAGCGTGTCATAGCCTTGGGGCCGCAGGGGCGAGGTGTTCACCGAAAAGCCCTGGGACGTCATCACCGCGCCGCCGCTTTCCGACACCAGGTGAAACTCATAGGCAGGCTCTCCGCGCAGCAGGTTCGCGCACTCGAACACCGAGCCCAGGCTGAGGCTCAGGGATTGGAAGTTCGGGTAAACCATCAGCGCAACGCTGTGCATCGCATGTCTCCAGGGGCGTGGGAGGGTGGATTGTCGGCGGCTGCCGGGAAAACGGCAACCGACTTCGGGTCATGTCCGGAATCCTTGCGCATATGACATTGTGAGGGGTTGGCGCGGCCCCTAACATTCCCTCAACGAACTAGACGACTGGTCTAATCGGACGGAGTGAAGCATGAACAGCCCAACCAAAGGTGCACGGCAGACCATTCTTGATACGGCGCAATTGATTGTCGGCCGCAAAGGTTTTTCTGCGGTGGGCTTGAACGAAATACTGCAAGCCGCCCAGGTGCCTAAAGGTTCGTTCTATCACTACTTCAACTCCAAGGATGGCTTCGGTGTCGTGTTGCTCGACACCTACTTCGACAACTACGTGCACGGCATGCAGCAACTGTTCGACCAACCCGGTTTATCCCAGCAGGCCAAGTTGATGCGTTATTGGCAGGCCTGGATCGACAATCAGACCGGTTGCACCGATGCGGGCAAATGCCTTGCCGTCAAACTGGGTGCGGAGGTGTCAGACCTTTCAGAGCCCATGCGCCTGGCGCTGGAACGTGGCACGTCGCGCACCATCGATTTACTCGCCATCGCCATACAGCGCGGCCTTGAGGACGGTTCCCTGACTGTCGACCAAGCCCCTGCAAGCCTGGCCCGGCGCCTGTACGCGCTGTGGCTGGGGACCAGCGTGATGAGCAAGATCACCCGGACATCTGCGCCTTTCGAGGAGGCGTTGCTGCTGACCCGACAGCTGTTGGGTTGCCCTGGACACACTGACATTCACTGATCGAGGCACTGGAAAATGAAAGTATTAATGGTACTGACCTCTCACGACCAGCTTGGCGACACCGGCCGCAAGACCGGCTTCTGGCTCGAAGAATTTGCCGCACCCTATTACGTGTTCAAGGACGCCGGCGCCGAACTGGTGCTGGCTTCCCCGGCCGGTGGCCAGCCGCCCCTGGACCCGGTGAGTGACGCGCCCGACGCGCAAACCGAGCAGACTCGCCGCTTTGCCGCCGACCCTGCCGCGCAACAGGCCCTGGCCAGCACGGTCAAGCTGGACACGGTCAACGCTGACGATTTCGACACCGTGTTCTACCCAGGCGGCCACGGCCCGCTGTGGGACCTGGCAGAGTCGCCGGTGTCCATTGCCCTGATTGAGTCCTTCGAGCGTGCCGGCAAGCCCATCGGCTTTGTCTGCCACGCACCGGGCGCCTTGCGCCACGTCAAGGCGGTCAATGGCGAGCCGCTGGTCAAGGGCCGTCGCGTCACCGGCTTCTCCAACTCGGAAGAAGCGGCGGTGGGCCTGACCGAGGTGGTGCCGTTCCTGATTGAAGATGATTTCAAGGCACTGGGCGGCAACTATCAGAAGGGCGCCGACTGGCAATCCTTCGTGCTCGAAGATGGTTTGCTGATCACTGGGCAGAACCCTGCCAGCTCCAGTGACGTGGCCAAGGCGCTGCTCAAACTCACCGCGTAAGTTAATTAACCCTTTCATTCATTGGCGACTTGCAACAGTCGCCAATGGGTTTGCTCGTCTCGAATTTGGAATACCTCAATGACTAACAGCGTTTTAAGTACCCCGGTCAAACTGGGTCATCACACCTTGAACAACCGTATCGTGCTGCCACCGTTGACACGCCAGCGCAGCGCCCAGCCCGGCGATATCGCCACCGACCTGATGGCCGAGTATTACCGCCAGCGCGCTACGGCCGGTTTCATGGTCAGCGAAGGCACGCAGATCGAACCCCGCGGCCAGGGTTATGCCTGGACGCCGGGCATCTACACCCCGGCGCAGATTGACGGCTGGCGCAAGGTCACCGACGCGGTGCATGCCGAAGGCGGGGTGATCTTTGCCCAGTTGTGGCATGTGGGCCGTGTGTCCCATAACGCCTTGCAGCCTGACGGCGCCACACCGGTGGCACCGTCGGCTATTCAAGCCCAGCAAGCCAAGGCCTTTATCGAGACCGGGCCTGGCACGGGTGAATTGAAGCAGCCGCCGGTGCCTCGCGCCTTGAGCGTGCTCGAGATTGAAGAATTGGTCGGGCACTACGCCCAGGCCGCACGCAATGCCCTGGACGCCGGGTTTGACGGCGTGGAAATTCATTCGGCCAACGGTTACCTGGTCAACCAGTTCATTTCGGCCCATGCCAACCAGCGCGACGATGAGTACGGTGGTTCGCTGCACAATCGCCTGCGCTTTTTGCGCGAGATCGTCGAAGCCGTCAGCAAGGTGGTCGGGCCGGAGCGCCTGGGCGTGCGGTTCTCGCCGTTGTTCAGCGGCACCGACCAGGACCGTGTGTACATCGGCCTGGTGGAAGAAGACCCGCACCACACCTACATCGAAGCGATCAAGGTGCTGGAACAGTCGGGCATCGCCTACGTGTCCATCGCCGAAGCCGACTGGGACAACGCCCCCGTGCTGCCCGACAGCTTCCGTGAAGCCGTGCGCAGCACCTTCAGCGGTCGCATTATCTACGCCGGTCGCTACACCGCTGAACGCGGCGCGAAACTGGTGGACGCCGGGCTGGCGGATTTGATTGCGTTCGGACGGCCGTTCATTGCCAACCCGGACCTGCCGCAACGGCTATTCAAGGGCTGGCCGTTGAACCCGCTGCGGGAAGAGGGGATGTATGGTGGCGGTGAGGTGGGCTACATCGACTACCCCACCTATTCCGAGTAAGAGCGCGGTCAATGTGGGAGGGGGCTTGCCCTGATGCCAGCCATTTAAGAAGGGACACTGTAACTGTGGTGAGCGGGCTTTTTGTGGTGAGCGGGCTTGCCCCGCGCTGGGTTGCGAAGCAGCCCCAATAAGAGCGCTGCAGTGTGTCAGGCAGCTCCGGGGCTGTGTTTGGGGCTGCTTCGCAGCCCAGCGCGGGGCAAGCCCGCTCACTACAGGTTGCTGCTTGCGCCTCACACATTTGCTTTGTGTTGCTTGCTGGTTACTCCACCCGCAACACAATCTTGCCGATATGGTCCCCACCTTCCATCCGTGCATGGGCCTGGGCGGCGTCGGTGTATTCGTAGACCTTGTCGATGATCGGCAGGCAACGCCCGGCTTCCAGTACCGGCCAGATGTACTCGCGCAACTGTTCGGCAATCGCGGCTTTTTCAGCCTTGCTGCGCGCACGCAACAGTGAGCCGGTAATCACCGCGCGCTTGCCGAGGATGGTCAGCAGGTCGACGTCGTTGGCCTTGGCGCCGCCGAGGAAACCCAGCATCACCAGGTGGCCGTCCATGGCCAGGGCCTTGAGGTTGTTGTTCAGATACGAGCCGCCCATGATGTCGAGGATCACATCCACACCCTGGCCGTTGGTCTGTTGCGCAATGACCTCGGCAAAATCCTGCTCGCGATAATTGATCGGCTCGCCGCCCAGCTGGGCAATGGCCGCGCATTTGTCGGCGCTGCCGGCAGTGGCGAAGGCCTGGATGCCGAATTCGCGGCACAGCATCAGCGCGGTCGTACCGATGCCGCTGGTGCCGCCGTGGATCAGCACGCGCTGGCCGGTGTGGGCATCGCCGAGGCCGAACAGGTTGGCCCACACGGTGAAGAAGGTTTCCGGCACGGCAGCGGCTTGAATCCAGTCCATGCCTTCAGGAATCGGCAGCGCCTGGCTGGCGGGCACCGTGCAGAACTGCGCATAGCCGCCGCCATTGGTCAGGGCGCAGACCTTATCGCCCACGGCGAATTCGCTCACGCCGTCGCCCAGCGCGGCGACTTCGCCCGCCACTTCCAGGCCAGGCAGCGGGTTCATGCCGGGTTTCATCGGGTACTTGCCGGCGCGTTGCAGGGCGTCGGGGCGATTCACACCGGCCGCATGCACGCGAATCAGGATCTCGCCGGGGCCCGCCACCGGTACATCTGCCCGGCGTGGTTGCAGCACCTCGGGGCCACCGGGGGTGGTGATTTCGATCAGGGTCATTTCTTTGGGAAGCGTCATTTCAGATTACCTGCAGCGATGAGCGTATGGGTTGGGACCGCGTCGGACGGCCGGCGGTTCAGCAGGCGCATGCCCGGCTCCAGGGCCAGGGCGACCACTATCGCCCCGGCGGCGATCAGGAACAACAGCGCATGCTGGCCTCCGCTGACGTTGAACAGGGCGGAATAGGCAAACCCCGAGAGTGCCTGGAAAGTCGCAAAGGACACCGTGGCACGGCTCCACGCGACCTGCTGCTGATGATGGTCGGGGAGCAGTTCGTGCACCCGCGCCAGCGCCAACGGCACGATGCCTGGCGGGAAAGAACCGAGGATCACCGCGAGCACCGCCAGGCCAGTCAACGAGCCGGCAAACGGCAACGCACCGACGGCAATTGCCTGCACCACCAGCACCACGCGGATGCTCAAGCGCGCCCCCAGTTTGTCTGCCAGGAACCCGTAGGTGACCGGCCCGACAATCGACCCCAGGCCGTACATCACCCAGATCATCGCGCCGATATGCGCCCCGGCCCCCAGGCCACGGGCCACGTAATCCACCAGGAACACCATCGCCGGTACCAGCCCCGCGGCCATAAAGGCGTATTGGGCGAACAGCAGGTACACGCCGGAAGGCGTTGCTACGGCCGCGCCGGATGGCGGCGCGTCTTCATGCAGCGTGCCCGCAGGCCAGGCGAACCAGCTGGCGGCGGTCAACACCACGGCCAGCAGGCCGAGGCCGAACCAGGTCTGCTGCAAGCCCAGGCTCAGCAGCGGCGGCACCAGCGTGCCGGAACCGGCGATGCCCAGGCCGATGCCGAGGAAAATCGCACCGCTGGCCAAGCCTCGTCGCGCTGCCGGAACATGGGGCAACACGGTCGCCGCCACCAGCACCATGATTGCGCCACCGGCAATCCCCGACAGCAGCCGCCAAGCGAAGAACCACACCACCGACAGCGGGAAGCCACAGGCGAAGAACGCCAGGGTCACCGCCACCATCATGATGCGCAGCGCGGTCCTGTTCGAGATGCGCTGGGCAATGGGCCGCCCGATCAGCGCGCCGATCAGGTAACCCACCAGGTTGGCGGCACCGAGGTACACCACGTCATTGGCGCTGAACCAGTGGGCCTGGATCAGCGACGGAATCAACGGCGTGTACGCAAAGCGTGCCAGGCCGATGCTGACCAGGCTGGCGCACAGGCCGGCGAAGATCGGCAGCCACACGGAGCGGCGGGGTGGGGCGTGAGTGTCGAGCATGATGGCGGTCCTGGGTATTTTTCTCTGGTGCCCAGCATATCCAGGTTTCTGGATGCAATAATGCAGCGAATACACGTCGCTGTGATGCAGATATGCAGCATAAGGAGGCCGCATGAATTGGGATGATGCACGGGTGTTCCTGGCGGTCTGCCGCGAGTCGACGCTGCGCGGGGCCGCACGGGTATTGGGGGTCGACCAGGCCACAGTCGGGCGGCGGGTCAACGCCCTGGAAAAGTCCCTGGGTGCCACGCTGTTCCTGCGCACCTCCGAAGGCTACGCCCTGACCGCCGTCGGCGAGGCCGCCCTGCACTCGGTGGAAAAAATGGAACGCTCGGCCCTGGAGCTGGAGCGCCAGATCCAGGGCCTGGATGACCGCCTGACCGGCACCGTACGGGTCAGCACCACCGACTCCCTGGCCATCGACTTCCTGATCCCGGCGATTGCGCGCCTGCACGTCCAGCACCCGGATGTGCGCGTGCAGCTCGACGCGTCTACCCAGTTCCTGAGCCTGGCCAAACGCGAGACCGACATCGCCGTGCGCAACACCCGCCCGGACAGCCCCGACCTGATCGCCCGGCGTCTCGCGCGCTGGCCGGTGGGGTTGTTTGCGTCCCAGGCCTATATCGATCGCCAGGGTACGCCGGCGCCGGGCAGCCTGTTTGAAGGGCATGATCTTGTGGTCTATCAACCGTACCTGCAAACCCAGAAGGACATGACCCTGGTCTCGGAACCCCTGGGCCGTGGGCGCATCGTCGCCGCCCTGAGTTCCAGCCTGTTGGTGCGCCGCTCCATCGCCGCCGGGATCGGCATCGGCGAAATCCCGATCCTCACCGGCGAGCGCGACGGGCTGGTGCGCCTGTGGCCGGAGCGCACGCGGCCGTTGCCCTACGACGTCTGGCTGTTGACCCACGCCGACCTGCGCCACACCGCACGGGTGCGGGCGGTGATCGATGAAATCGTCGCGGGGTTTGCCGGCACCGGGGAGTGAGGTCAGCACACGGTTGCAAGCGTGCGTACCGCTCTGTGGACACAATCGAGGTCGATAACGTGTCAACCCACCGGAGCGCATATGAACGAATCAAGACACCAGGACCTGGGGCTGTTGTTTCTGCGAGGCAGCGGGGCGCTGTTCCTGCTATGGGTGCATGGCTTGCCCAAATTGCTCAACTACAGCGAGCAGTTGAAGCTGATCGAAGACCCGTTTCACCTCGGCGCCCATGTCACCTTGCTGCTGGCGATTTTCGCCGAAGTGCTGTGCCCGCTGCTGATCATCGCCGGGGTGCTGGTGCGCCTGGCGTGCCTGCCGATTCTGGCGGTGCTGTTGATTGCGATGGTGGTGGTGCATCCGGAGTGGACGCTGCTGGAAGGGCAATTCGGCTGGCTGCTGTTGATCATGTTCACCACGCTGCTGATCAGCGGGCCGGGGCGCCTGGTGCTGAGCCAGCGTTTCTCCTGAGCAAAAAAAGGCCGGGCGAGCCCGGCCAAAATAAGGAGCGGGTGTTTCAGCGTTTCAGGAACGCCAGCAGGTCTTCATTCAAGGCCTGAGCGTGGGTCACGGCAAAACCGTGGGGCGCATCCTTGTACACCTTCAGCTCGGCGCCCTTGATCATCTCGGCCGCCACCTTGCCGGTGGTCTCGAACGGCACGATCTGGTCGCCGTCACCGTGGATCACCAGGGTCGGCACGTCGATCCTGGCCATGTCCGGGCGGAAGTCGGTTTCCGAGAACGCCGTGACGCAATCGACCGTGGACTTGAGGGAGGCGAGCAGGGCGACTTGCAGGGTCTGGGTCTGCACGCCAGCGGAGACCTTCTGGCCTTTGTTGATGCCATAGAACGGCGTGTTGAAATCGCTGAGGAATTGCGCGCGATCCTTCAGCAGCTCGGCCTTGAAGCCTGCGAATACGTCGAGCGGCACGCCCTGGGGGTAATCGGGCTTCTGGCCGAAGATCGGCGTCACTGCGCCCAGCAGCACCAGGCCGGCCACGCGCGCGCTGCCGTGGCGTGCGATGTAGCGGGCCACGTCGCCGCCGCCCATGGAGAAGCCCACCAGGGTCACGTCCTTGAGGTCCAGGTGTTCGATCAACTGCGCGATGTCATCGGCGAAGGTGTCGTAGTCGTTGCCGGTCCAGGGCTGGTCCGAGCGGCCAAAGCCACGGCGGTCAAACGCGATGGTGCGAAAGCCACGACTGCTGAGGTATTCCATCTGGTATTCCCACATGTCGGCATCCAGCGGCCAGCCGTGGCTGAACAGCACGGGCTTACCGCTGCCCCAATCCTTGAAGTAGATCTGGGTACCGTCTTTGGCAACGAATGTGCTCATGGAAAACTCCTTGATTGAGGAACTGAAAAACCAGCCTCACTATTGCCCGAAACCGGGCCGGGGGCTTGTACGGGTGTGCTTGCCTGGGGTCACCAACTGAACTTGAGCTCGACCCCCAGGTAATTGCTGTCATCGCCGCCGGCATCGCGCAAGGTGCGGCCGACCGCGTAGTGCACCGCTTCAACCGCGCCGGTGAGGTTTGGCGTAAACACATAGTCGGTACGCAGCTGACCATAGGCACCGGTCCAGCGTTCACCCTGGCCTGCGGTGCCGGCGACGGGCAGGTTCGGCTGGGTGTACACCGCGTCGCTGGTGGTCTGGCGCCACAGCAGGCCGACGGCGGCCTGCACGCTGAGTTTGTCGATGGGCTTGACGGTGATCGACGGTTTGACGTGGATCAGGTTGCTGTAGCCCGTATAGCCGGCCAGGGAAAAATAGTAGCCGTTGGGGAACAGCGGGTTGAACGTGCCGACGGTGCCGTCCCCGGTCTTGCGGTCGCCCGAGGCGATGTCCAGTTGCAGGCCGATGCGCGGCTTCCACGCCAGGCTCTCGAAGGTGTACCCCGTGCGGCTGCCGCCGGCCCAGGCGCGAATATCCTTGCTGCCCACCGAGCCGCTTTGCAGCATGGCTTCGATGTCCCAGTCGAACCCCAGGGCCGCACCGCCCAGGCGTGCGTCGAACAGATGGCGGGTTTCATCGCCGTCCGCATCCAGATAGTGCGCGGCACTGCGTTCGTACACGCCATAGTAGGCCGACAGCTCATTCTTGCCGCCCACCAGCCGCTCGACCCGCAGCATGTGGAAGCGCGCGTCACGGTTGGATGTGTCGTCGAAGTGCCGCTCGTCCTGATACTGCACCGGCTGGCTGGCAATCCCGATAAAGCGCCAGTTGGGCGTCTCCCAATCGGCCCACAGCGCATCGAAGGATTGCCGCACATTCGGGCCATCCCGCGATGAGATGAAACGCTGCAGGTCGAAGGCGAAGTCCTGGCGCCCGACACGGGCCTTGAGCGTGCCGCTGGCAAAGGCGTTGACGTATTCGGCAAAGGCCAGGCGCAAATCGACGCGGTTCTGATCGGCGCCGCCGACCGTGGTCTTGTCGTAGGCGCGTACATCTTCGAGTTGGGTGAAGAGCCGCCAGTGTTCGTTCAAGTGCAGGTCGGCGTGCACCTGGAAGCGCTGGATCAGGTAGCGATCACGCTTCACGTCCTTCACCCCAAAACCACTGGCATCGTTCATCTCGAAGCGCTCACGCAGCGTTGCCCCCAATGACAAATAGGTGAACGGGTTGGCGCTGGACAGCGGGATGTACTTCAAGCTGTCCAGCGGTTGCGTGCGCAACGCCGGATCCTTGAGCACCGACCAGTCTTCCTGCCAGCGGTTGGTCTTGATGGCCGGTCGTGCCGGTTGCTCGTCGGCGTGGGCGCTGCCGACCAGCAGCGGCCACAGCACGGCCAGGCCCCAGCCTGTGCGGCGAATCATTTTGCGGCGTGGAGCTGGTGAATTTCCGCGACGTAGCCGCCGGGGAATTCCACCACGGCGCTGCGCCGGCCCTTGCTGTCAAAGGCTGGCACCAACACCCTGGCGCCGGAGCCGGTGGCCTTGCCCAGCGTGGCTGTCAGGTCAGGCACTTGGTAACCGGTGGTCTCGTGGCCGAAGGGGTAGGGCAGGTGGCCGTTGGTGACCAGCACCGCCATGCGCCCGAATGGCGACTCGATATCGACGCGACGGTAAGTGCCAGTGGCCTGACCCACATCGACGCCAGGCGCGTGTTTGTCATCGGCCAGGACCTTGCCGTGGGAGAAGCCCAGAAACGCTTTGATAAAGGCGTCAGCGCGATCGGTGGACAGGTACACGCGGTTTTCCGGCACGGTCTGGAACGCCGCGTAGTCCGGGGTCTTGGTGTGCCAGTAGAGCTGCATGTTCACGCCGCCCGGCCATTGCACCACGGCGTCTCGGCCGATCGGGTCCGGGAAGTCGCTGACGATAAGGGCGGCGCCGTTTTCCCGCGCGGCGTTGAGCGCCGCGTCCATGTCCTTGACCAGGTAGCCGTTGCGTTCCTGGCCGAAGGGGTGCGGGATCGGCGTGGTGAAACCGAACAGCGACACCGTGCCCGCCGGCGTCTGCAGCAATTGCGAGGTGGTGCTGCTCGGCACCGGCAGCACGTTCACCACCACCTGGGGCGTGCTCTTGCCGCCAAAGGTGGCGAGGAAACTCTGGGCGAAACGCTCCACATCCGCCGGGGCCACATACACGTGGCTGGTGTCGTATTGCGGCGCCACGGCCACGCTCGGGGTTGCCGCGAAGGCATTGCCCATCATTGCGCTCGCCAGCAGCGTCAATGCCACAGATACCTTGATTGCTTTGCTGCCCATGCCCACTCTCCAGCACTTCTACGGGATTGAAAGCCGTGAGGTTAGGGGCAGGGACGCGATGGAAATTGTACAACCGTGCTCGGTTGAACGGTTCAGCGTCTATGCTGGTCCACTGACCTCTACCGTCAGATCACACAGGTGAACGAAATGGCCAAGACCTACAGCTACGCCGCCCGGAACGCCACGGATGCCCTCAAGCCCTTTACCTTCGAGCGCCGCGCGCCGGGGGCGGACGACGTACAGATCGACATCCTCTACTGTGGCGTGTGCCACTCCGATCTGCACACCGCGCGCAACGAGTGGAACAACACCCTGTACCCGTCGGTACCCGGCCACGAAATCGTCGGTCGCGTGACGGCGGTGGGGGGCAATGTGAAGAAATTCAAGGTCGGCGACCTCGCCGGTGTCGGCTGCATGGTCGACAGCTGCCAGCACTGCGCCTCGTGCGCCGAGGGCGAGGAGCAATACTGCGAGAGCGGTTTTACCGGCACCTACAACGGCCCGGTATTCGGCGGTGAAAATACCTTTGGCGGCTACTCGGACAGCATCGTGGTCAAGGAGAAGTTCGTGCTGCGCATCTCCCACGACGATTCCAACCTGGCCGCCGTCGCGCCGCTGTTGTGTGCGGGCATCACCACCTACTCGCCGCTGCATCACTGGAAGGTCGGGCCCGGCAAGAAGGTCGGTGTGGTGGGCCTGGGCGGCCTGGGGCATATGGCGGTGAAGATCGCCCATGCCATGGGCGCCCATGTCACGCTGTTCACCACCTCGCCCAACAAGCGTGAAGACGGCCTGCGCCTGGGCGCCGACCAGGTGGTGGTGTCGAAGAACCCGGACGAAATGGCCAAGGTCGCCAACAGCCTGGACTTCATCCTCAACACCGTCGCCGCGCCGCATAACCTCGACGCGTTCCTCAACCTGCTCAAGCGCGACGGCACCATGACCCTGGTCGGCGCCCCCGACAGCCCGCACCCGTCGCCAACCGTATTCAACCTGATCTTCAAACGCCGCAGCCTGGCCGGCTCGCTGATCGGCGGGATCCAGGAGACCCAGGACATGCTCGATTTCTGCGCCAGGCACGGGATTGTCTCGGACGTGGAGATGATCGACATCCAGGGCATCAACGAGGCGTATGAACGCATGCTCAAGGGCGATGTGAAGTACCGGTTCGTGATCGATATGGACAGCTTGAAAAAGGAAAGCCACGCGGCTTGAAAACTGCTCCGGGAAACATGGGGGCAATGTGGGAGGGGGGCTTGCCCTATGTGCCGGGGGGACAGCATTTAGACAAAGTTGTGTAGATACCTATGCCCCTCCCACATGGGTGCTGTGTTGCTCAAACGGTCATCGAACACCTCAAGGCCGCTGCGGCTTCACCGAGGTGCCGAAGGTGTTGCCCATGCGCACGCTGGTCGCCGCCGGGGTGGCCAGGCCGACCTTGTTCGGCTGGCGTTTTTCCACGGCAATACCTTGCGCCTCGCGGTTTTTCTTCGCGGCTTTGGCCGCATTCGTATCGTTGCCCATCTGCTGGCTCAGGCAGCCATAGTCGGGCGCCTTGTAGCCATCCACCGAGACTTCGGCGCAGTTGCCGGCGTGGGCGTGCAAGGGCAGGGCCGTGCACAGCAACAGGCTGGCGAGGAGCGGTAAGCGTTTCATCAAGGCCTCCTGGCGGGCCCGAGGGGGTGGGCCGGTTGGTGTGCAAGTCTAGTGCAGCGGGCCTCTCGTCACCGTGATGTTTTTTTTGCTATCACCGTAACATCAGGTTCATAAATTGGCCTCAGGATGACGGTTTTCTAGGGCGCGTCGGCCGTGCAGCGATGCAGAGCAGGGGGTGAACAGGGGGGCTGGAGGCGCGCCGTATGCGCCCTGGTCTTGCTGTTGCTGCTGGCCGGTGGTCGCGTCGCGCAGGCGGAGTCACCGCTGCTGCTGTTGAACCTGCCGGCGCAGGACTTGGAACATGCACTGCAAGCGTACAGCCGCGCCACCGGAATGGCGGTGCTGGTCGACCGCGAACTGACGCGGGGCCGGCGTTCCATCAGTGTGCGCGGACGTTTTACGGCGCAGGAGGCTCTGGCGATGTTGCTGACGGGGAGTGGCCTGATGGCGCGTTATGCACGCGATGATGCGTTCACCTTGCAGTTGCCCGCGGTCAGCCAGCCGCCTGCCGCCCGTGGTGCGGCGGCACGCAACGCCGCACGGATCAACAACAGCTACGCCACGGCCTTGCAGCAGGCCATCGAGACCAGCCTGTGCCGCTCGCCGCTGACCCGGCCCGGCAGTTTCCGCGCGCTGGTACAGGTGTGGGTCAACCCCCAAGGGCTGATCGAACACAGTCGGTTGGTCAGCTCCACCGGCGACGAACAACGCGATGAAGCACTGGTACGCAACCTGGGCACCACGCGGGTCGAACGACCGGCGCCGAGCTCGCTGCGCCAACCGGTGACTTTACTTTTGATGCCCGACACCACAGGAATGCGCATGGAATGCACAGCAGCAAACGGAGCCTGGGGCGGATGAAAAATACCGGGCACAGTACGATGGTCGGCTTGTTCCTGGCCTCCTATGACGACTTCAAGGTGCGTTTGCGCAAGCGCCTGGGCTCGGAGGACCTGGCCAACGATGTGCTGCACGAAACCTACCTGCGGGTCGACCGCATGGAAGTGCCGCCCAACCTGGCGCAACCCAATGCCTACCTGTACCGCATGGCCTTGAACATCGCCGCCGACCGCCGCCAGGCCGACGCGCGCCTGCTCACCGGCAGCGAGGTGGAAGAACTGCTGCAAAGCGCCGACGAAGCCCAGGACCCGTCACGGGTGGTGGGCGGCCAGAAAGAAATCCAGTCCCTGGTCAAGGCGCTCTACGAACTGCCGGCCCGCCGCCGCAAGATCCTTATCGCCGCCCGCCTGGAAGAAGCCCCGCACCTGGAAATCTCCCAGCGTTTCGGCATTTCCACGCGTATGGTCGAGAAGGAAATCAAGGCCGCCCTGGGCCACTGCGCCAAGCGCCTGGAAAGAAAAGTGATCCAGCGGTTCGGTCCCGGGGCCGGAAAACCGTCTTAGAGTCGAGTCCCTGATAAAACCGTGAGTATTTGCGCGCTTGAACATTTTTAGCCTCAGTGCCACTCGGCAATCCGCCGCCAGCCCCCTGCACGACGAAGCCCGCGACTGGCTGGTCCTGCTGACCTCGGGCCGCGCCACCGTGGCCGATGCCAAGGCGCTCAAGGCCTGGTGTGCGCAAAGCCCCGAGCATGCCCAGGCGTTCGAGCAGGCCAAGACGATGTGGCAGCAACTGGCCCCGGCGCTTGAGCAAGTCTCGCAGCCGCGCAGCTTTGGGCGCCGGGCGTTCCTGGGCGGCGCGATTGCCGCATCGGCCGCCATGCTCATGGTGCAGGTCGGCTCCCCCGGTGGTTTTGCCGGCCTCACGGCGGACTATCGCACCGAAGTCGGCGAACAGCGCCAAGTGCTGTTAAGCGACGGCGTTAGCCTGGAACTCAACACCCAGACGCGCGTCAGCCGCGTGGGCCAGGGGCTTGAATTGCTCGAAGGCGAAGTCGAGGTGATCGCCCATTCCGCACAACCGCTCAAGATGCTGGCGGGCGAAGGCTGGGTGAGCGCGGCGCAGGCACGTTTCAATCTGCGCAACACCGACCGCACGGTGTGCGTGACCTGTATCGAGGGCTGGCTGTCGGTGGCCGTGGCCGGGCGCAGCGTGCGCCTGGAGAGCGGCCGGCAATTGAGCTACGACGCGGCCGGTCTGGGCGAACCGGTGGTGGTGGACACCCAGGCGGTCGTGGCCTGGCGCGAACAGGTGCTGGTCTTCAACAACGCCACCCTGGCCACGGTGGTGGACGAAATCAACCGCTACCGCCCGGGGATGCTGGTGCTGCTCAACAAGCAACTCGGCCAACGGCGCGTCCAGGCGCGGTTCAGCCTGCAGCAACTGGCGGGGGTGGCGTTGTTGATTCGGGATGCGTATGGGGCCAAGTGTACGGAGTTGCCGGGTGGGGTGGTGTTGTTGAGTTGAGGCCTGCCGCTCGTCGGGTAACTCCGATTTTTACGCGGTAAAAGAGCCGCGATCATCCGTTGTTCTACGCCTGTCGCTTTCAGGTATGCCCATGTGCTCATGGGCTGAGCGACCGGTCTCTCTCCTCTGACAGACCTCCTTTCTCATCTTCTCTGAATTTTCTCTTTCGTTTGTAGGGGAAGGGATTTTTAACGTATGAAAAAACCAGGAAACACGCTTTTCAAGTCTCACTGCCTATCCGATTTCTTCCTTCGACTTACATTGTTCGGAAGCCTCTGACAGTCCTCTAACGGCTGTGTGACAGGCAGGGCGACGCCCTCAAAAACGCCGAATTTTTTGTAACTTTTCCTCTTTTCCTTAAGCGTTTCAGCCTCGGCAGCATGGGTGCTCTTTCCATTTGAGTACCTGTGTGAGGGTGAAGGGATGCCAGCTGTTTTCCGACCTGCGCTGCTGGGGATGGCGCTGCTTTCAGGTCCGCTTTTTGCCGCGTCCCCCGTGTCGCCCGGCGACCGCGAACTGGCCCGTGAGCGTCAGCAGAAAGTGTTGGAGGAACAGCGTCGCCGCCTTGAAGACCTGCAACACCTGCCGGGCCAGATCGCTGCACCAACCGCCCCCGCGCCGCTGGACGACGGCCAGTGCATCACCCTCACGCGCATCAATGTCGAAGGCGCTGTGTTGCTGTCGGCGGCCCAGCGGCAGACGTTGCTGGAACCCTGGCAGGGGCGGTGCCTGGGGGTGCCTCAACTCAACGCAGTGCTCAAAAGCCTCACTGATCATTACCTGTATCGCGGCTACGTCACCACCCGCGCCTACCTGCCGCAGCAGGACCTGAAAAATGGCGAGCTGACCATCATTGTGGTGGAAGGGCGTCTTGAAGGACTCGACAGCTCATTGCTGGCCAGCCCGCTGGAGTCCGCCATGACCTTCCCCGGCACCGTGGGTGAGGTGCTCGACCTGCGTGAGCTGGAGCAATGGGTGGATCAACTGTCGCGCTTGCCCTCGCGCCAGCCGCAGCTTGAGGTCCTGCCGGGGCAGGCGGTGGGCGGCAGTCGCGTGACGCTTAAAGGCGAGCGCCTCAAACCCTGGCGCGTCTCGGCCAACCGTAACAACCATGGCGATACCAGCACCGGTGGCCAGCAGGCCGGTATCGGCCTGGACTGGGACAGCCCCCTGGGCCTGGCGGATCAGTTGAACCTGCGGGCCAACCGCGACACCGTCAGCGACCGCTGGCGCCATTCCCACAGCCAGAACCTGTTCTACAGCCTGCCGTATGGTTGGTGGACCTTCAATTTCAGCCACGGCCAAAGCTACTATCGCACGCGTAACGACCTCTCCGGGTTTGCCTTTGCGCTGTCAGGTGAAACCTCCAGCCAGCAGTTGCGCGCCGAACGCGTGCTGCACCGCGATAACCTGGGCAAGACGGCATTTAACCTGGGCCTGAGCCACCTGCGCACCCGCAACTACCTGGAAGACGCGTTGCTGCGCACCTCCAGCCATCGCATCACTGAGCGTCAACTGGGCTTCAACCATGGCCGCCGAATCGGCAATGCCTTTCTCAATCTCGATGCCGGTTGGCAACAGGGCATCGGTGCGCTGGACGCCCAGCGCGATCTCTCCAGGCAGCGCGGCGCGCCTACCTCGCGCTATCAGAAATACACCCTGACCCTCAGCTATTTGCAGTCCTTTCGCTGGCTGGGCCAGTACTGGAGTGTCGACAGCCTTGCTACCGGCCAACACGCCGAAGACGAACTCTATGGACCACAACGCCTGAGCGTCGGCGGCCTTGGTGCTGTGCGCGGGTTTCAGCAACAGAACCTGTCGGGCAACAGCGGCGGCTACTGGCGCAGCCAGGTGCGCTGGCGCCAACCGGTTGCCTGGGATGCGCTGCACCCCTGGGTGCACGAAGTGGGCGTGGGCTTTGGCTACGACGTCGGTGTGATCAGCCGCGGCCCGCATAACCCTGAGGTCGCCGGGCGCCTTACCGGCCATGCCTGGGAGTTCAGCGCACGCGGCACTCACCTTGCGGCGTCGCTGGTGCTCGCCCGTTCCCTGGAGCGCCCGGCCGTCGTTGAGCGCCGCGAACACCCGATCTACGCCCGAATCGAGCTGTTTTTCTAATAACAACAAGGAACCTTGCCTATGGACGTGCGCAGCCCGTTTCACCAGTGCCTGGCCCTGAGCCTGGCGGGAATCATCCTCCTCAACCCCATTGTTGCCGCCGCCGCAGAGCTGAGCGTGGACCCGGCCAGCCCTGGCACCAGCGTCGGTCATGCACCTAATGGCGTGCCGGTGGTGAATATCGCCGGGCCCAATGGCAGCGGGCTGTCCCATAACCTGTTCACCGACTACAACGTCGGCAGCCAGGGGCTGATCCTCAACAACGCCACCCAGGCCACGCAACACACCCAGCTGGGGGGTGTGATCCTCGGCAACCCAGGCCTGCAAGGGCGACCCGCCAGCGTGATCCTCAACGAAGTCACCGGTGGCAACCGCAGCCACTTGGGTGGCTACACCGAGGTGGCCGGGCAGGCCGCGCGGGTGATCGTCGCCAATCCCCATGGCATCACCTGCAATGGCTGCGGGTTTATCAATACGCCTCGCGCGACATTGACCACCGGCAAGCCAGTGATCGAGGGTGGGCGGCTGGATCACTTTCGCGTAGAGGGCGGCGATATTGCGGTGGAGGGCGCCGGGCTCAATGCACGCAATGTCAGCCAGTTCGACCTGATTACCCGTACGGCCAAGCTCAATGCGCAGTTGCATGCCGACCACCTCACCGTCATCACCGGCCGTAACGATGTCAGCGCCGACAGTTTGCAGGCCCACGCCCATGCCGAGGATGGCCGGGACAAACCGCAACTGGCCATCGACGCCAGCGCACTCGGCGGGATGTACGCCGGGACGATTCGCCTGGTGGGTACTGAGCAGGGCGTAGGCGTAAGGCTGGCGGGCGATATGGCCAGCACCGCCGGCGACATTGTGATCAACGCCAATGGCGGCCTGAGCCTGTCCCACACCACCAGCGTCGGCGCACTCACTGCCAAGGCCGAGTCGATTGACTTGCAGGGCCCGACCTTTGCGATGGGGGATGTCGACCTGCAGGCCCAGGGCGACCTGGTGGTGCGGCAAACCCTGGCCAGTGCCGCAAATGTGAGCGTGGAAGGCACCTCGGTCAGCAACCAGGGCAAGGTTGTCAGCGGCATCCTGGAAGATCGGCGTATCGCGAGCAAACAGCTGACCATCCAGGCCCAGCGCCTGGATAACCAGGGCGAACTCAACGCCAGTGGCCACCTGGAAATCACCAGCGGCAGCCTCGATAACAACGGCCGGATCGCCGCCGACAGCGCGAGAATCGAAGCTCGCCAGACCCTGAGAAACAACGGCCAGGTCGTCACCGCCCGCGAACTGGACATTGTCGCCCATCAGGCCGTCAACCACGCCGGGACGATTCATGCCGAAGGCGATCTGAGCCTCGTCGCCGACACCGTCGACAACAGCGGCAAGATCGTGGGGGCGGGCAGTGAGCTGAGTATTGCGGCCGGCACGTTCACCAACGCTGGCGAACTGCTCGGCGACCACCGTCTGCAACTGCAGATCGATGGCGATCTGAAGAACACCGGCCTCATCGCCGCCAAAGGCGATGCCGTCATCAGCGCATCAAACCTCACCCAAGACCACGGCCAGATCCTCAGCGGTCAAGACATCCAACTGCGCGTGCGCGATGTACTGCACAACCTCGGCGTGCTCAGCGCAGCGCGGCATCTGCAGATCAATGCCGCTCAGTTGGATAACCATGGGAGCGTCGGCAGCCAAGGCCATTTCCTGCTCACTGCCAACGTCACCAACACCGGCCTGCTGTTCAGCGGCGGCGACCTGCACGTGCGCGGCGAGCATTTCAGCAACCTCGAAGGTGATCTCTACAGCGTCGGTGATTTCAGTTTCAGCGGCACGCGCTTCAGTAACCTCTCCGGCAGCGTGGAAACCGAAGGCAACCTGCACATCAACGCCCGCGAGTTCGAAAACGCCCGCACCCACCTTGCCCTCGAGCGCGAACTGGTCGGCGGCAGCATCCAGTGGGTCTGCGGCCAGCACTGCGACGGCGACGACAGCTTCAAGCGCGGCACCATCTATATCAGCGAAACCTGGCGCGAAACCGCCGCGCCCAACTCCACCCAGGCCGCGCGACTGGTGGCCGGCAAACACCTGAGTATCGACGCGCATACCCTGGAAAACCGCTACAGCCTGCTCGCCGCCAATGGCGACATGCACCTCGCCGCCCACCGCCTTATCAACCAGGGCGCGGCCTCCCAGACCGGTACTTCCAGCACCATCATCGGCACCCCCGGGCGCATCGACAAAGCCCTGTGGGACCAGATGGAGTTCCACGACCTGCCGGCCTTCAACAATGCGCCGTTCGACCCGGTGCGCTTTGCCGAACTCAAGGCGCGCTCGACAGGGGAGGGCTTCAGCAACCCCGGCACACTCACGACCTGGCGCGAGGATGGCCGCGCAGTCTATGCCGCCACCCTGCAAGCCGGCGGCAGCCTCAACCTGCAGGCCAGCGAATACCTGCAAAACGGCACCCTGCGTGAAAACACCCTGGCGCAACTGACGGGCGAAACAGGCCACAACCCCAACGACCTCGAACTGAGCCCTGATCGCCTCAGCGAAGACCTGACCCAACCGCCGGAATTCCAACTGCCCAGCGGTGAGTACGGGCTGTTTATCCCCAGCAGGAATCCGGGCAGCCCCTACCTGATTGAGACCAATCCACTCTTCACCCACCTTGCCAACTTCCTCAGTTCCCAGTACCTGCTCGACAAGATCGGCTACAACAACGACGAAGCCTGGCGGCGCCTGGGCGACGGCTATTACGAAAGCCGCCTGATCCGTGACGCCGTGCTGGCGAAGACCGGGCAACGCTTTCTCGCCGGGCTGGAGAGCGACGAGGAACAGTTCCGCTACCTGATGGACAACGGCCTCAGCGCCCGTGACAGCCTGCAACTGAGTGTCGGCGTCGGCCTCACCGCGCAGCAGGTGGCGGCCCTGACCCACGACATCGTGTGGATGGAAAAACGCCAGGTGCAGGGCGAAGACGTGCTGGTGCCGGTGCTGTACCTGGCAACGGTCGATGCCCATAACCTGCGGGGCGGCAGCCTGGTGCAAGGCCGGGATGTCAACCTGGTCAGCGGTGGCGATATCGTCAGCGTGGGCACCTTGAAAGCCTCGCAGGATCTGACCGCCATTAGCGATGGCAGCCTGCTCAATGGCGGCACGATCAGCGCCGGTGAACGCATCAGCCTGCTGGCCAGCGACAGTATCCGCAATGCGATGGCCGGTGAGATCCGTGGCAGTCACATCGATCTCACCAGTGTGAGCGGCGACATCATCAACGAACGCACCGCCCACGCCAGACAGCAGGGCGACGGCACCCTTGTCACCCATCTCGACACCGCCAGCCGGATCAGTGCCGGACAGCAACTCACGCTCAATGCCGGTCGTGACATCACCAACCGTGGTGATATCAACAGCGCTGGCGATGCCAGCCTGAGTGCGGGGCGTGACATCAACCTCATCGCCGTCACCGACACCCAACAGGTCCGCACCACGGAAAACGGCGGCCACCGCGTCACCCAACACAGCCGCACTGAACAGCTCGGCGCCAACCTCAACGCCGCCGGTAACCTGAGCCTGCACGCCGGGCGCGACGTCACGCTATTGGCCAGCCAGGCCAACGCCGGCAAAGACCTGACCGTCGCCGCCGTTGGCAACCTCCACCTATTGGCCGCCGCCAACGAAACCGATCATGAGGTCAACAGCAAACGCGGCGGCGCCAGGGTCCATGAGCAAACCACCCAGGTCCGCCACGTGGGCAGCCAGCTCACCGCCGGCGGCACCCTTACCGCCAGCGCGGGGCAAGACATCGTGCTGCACGCCAGCCAGGTCCGCAGCGGCAAGGATGCGTATCTGGTGGCCGGTGGGCAGTTGCAGCTGCTGAGTGCCAATGACCGCGACTACAGCCTGTATGACTACAAGAAAAAAGGCAGCTTCGGCGCACTCAAGACCCAACGCGACGAAGTCACCGACGTGCGCGCGGTGGGCAGCCAGGTCACCACAGGCGGCAACCTCAACCTGATCAGTGGCGGCGACCAGCTTTATCAAGGGTCCAGGCTGGAAAGTGCTGCGGATATCGCCATCACCAGTGGTGGAGCGGTGACCTTCGAAGCGGTGAAGGACCTGCATCAGGAGAGCCACGAGAAGACCAACAACAACGCATTCTGGGTGTCATCCAAGGGCAAGGGCAGCACTGACGAAACGCTGCGCCAGAGTCAGCTGGTTGCCGGGGGCACAGTCGCGATCAAAGCCGTCGACGGTTTGAAGATCGACATCAAGCAGGTCAACCAGCAGAGCGTCACCCAGTCCATCGATGCGATGGTCAAGGCCGACCCGCAATTGGCTTGGCTCAAGGACGCAGAGCAACGCGGGGACGTGGACTGGCGTCAGGTCAGGGAAGTCCACGACAGCTTCAAGTACAGCCACTCCGGGCTGGGCCCCGCCTCGCAAATGATCATTGCCATCGTGATGTCGGCAGTCATCGGGCCCATGGCGGCGGCTGCCGCGGGGGGCGGCGTAGGCGGCGCCATGGTCGGTGCGGTAGCCACCGGCGCGTCGACCAATGCCGGCGTCAGCGTGGTCAATAACCGGGGCAATCTCGGTGCGGTTCTCAAGGATGTGACGGCGTCCGATGCCATCAAGGGCTATGGGATTTCGGCGATCACTGCCGGGCTGACGGTGGGTCATTTCGATCGGTGGACCGGCACCCACACCCAGACCGACATAGGCAAAATTGTCACATCCGGCTCACTGGGTACCTGGAGTGGCGTCGGCCAGTTCGCAGCCAACCAGGCGCTGCAGAACGGCACCTCTGTGTTGCTGAACAAAGCCCTGGGGCAGGGCGGCAGTGTCAGTGACGCCCTGAAAAATGCCTTGTTCAACACCTTGGCGGCCGCCAGCTTCAACCTGGTCGGGGATTACACGAAAAACCTCCTGGCGGACGGCTCGGCCCCGAAGGTGGTGATTCACGCCATGGTCGGTGGGTTGCTGGCAGAAGCCACCGGCGGCGACTTCAAAACCGGCGCATTGGCTGCGGCGGCGAGCGAAGCGTTGGTTGGCCACCTGGATGACTTGGTCAAGGGCAACGACAACCTGCTCACCATGAGCTCGCAGATCGTCGGCGTGCTCGCGGCTGCGGCGCAGAGCGATACGGACGCAGCCAAGCTGGAGACCGGCAGTTGGGTGGCGAAGAACGCCACGCAATACAACTACCTGTCACACAACCAACTGGAGCGAGCCGCCAAACAGATAACGCGATGCACCGACGCCTCCTGCATCGAAGACGCGACGCGCAAATTCATAGAACTGAGCCTGCAGCAGGACATTGACGCGATAGTCAGCTGCCAGGCCGACCCCGACTCTTGCGCCGCACGCTCCATGGAAGTCGCCAACACCCAGGCGAACCTCAACGCCATCCGCGATATCGCTGACGACGCCTCGCCTGAGGCCCGGGCAGCAGTACAGAACCTTATCAACGGCAACTACGAATTCCAGGAAATGTTAGCGACCGCCACGACCGAGCACTCGGTGGGTGCGATGGTCGATTCGCTCAAGGCGAAATGGGAACTGAGCGACGCTCAGGCGCAGGACATTGCGGACAATTTGAAGATCGCGCTGGCGGTTGGGGTGGGGACTGCGGCGGGGGTGGTGGCTTATAGGAGGGCTGTGGCGGGGGGGGCAAAAGCAATTCCAGAAAGCAGCTACCCGTCGCTTGCTAAACCAAGTCCAAATGCCCCAAGCAATGTAATTCTTGGCGAGCTTGACTCACTTGGTCGACCTACTGGGGTTACAGCAGTCCTTAGGGAGGATTCATTGGGAGGCGGTTCAAGCGCTAACCCAGCGATTCGACCTCCAGGTTTTGAGGGGCAGCCTGCTAACCATGCACGAGGACATTTGCTTGCGAATTCACTAGGAGGGGCTGGTGATGATGCAAGAAATTTGGTGACACTTTTCCAGCGCAACGCAAATCATCCAAATATGAGTTCATTTGAGCGTCAAGTCAGGGGCGCAGTGCAGAGTGGTGAAACAGTAAGCTATAGGGCTATGCCCATTTATACAGGTACAAACCCAATGCCAACCGGTGTAACGTTGTCTGCTCGTGGGTCAGGCGGTTTTACTCTTGATGTATCAATTCCGAACGTGAGTGGAGTTAAGTAAGAATGATAAATGAACTGATTGCTCTCCTTTCGCCACCCTCTCAGCGAATCTTTGATAATGCGGCTTGGGCGACCTTTGAATCTGAGGGAGGTCTGCGATTACCATCTGATTTTAAACAGTTCATATCAATTTACGGATGTGGAGCAGTAGACGATTTCGTATGGGTGTTAGATCCATTTTCAGAAAACTCAAATTTGAATTTTGACAAAAGCCAATATTTTATAGACGCGTACGCTGTAATGAGGCAGGAATTTTTATCGGACTATCCAAGACCAGATTACCCTGCGGAAGGCTCTTTTCTTCCTTGGGCGGTAACGGATAATGGAGAAACTTTTGTTTGGTTGGTTGATGGGGAGCCAGACTCATGGAAAGTTGCTATTCATAGCTCGGATCAGGGGGAAGAGGAAATCTACAACTTCGGCTGTGTTGAGTTTATTTTAAAGCTGCTTAGCAGAGATATTTCGTCAAAAATTCTACCTGGTCAGTTTCCTCCTGTTGATCTAGATAAACATTTTTTTACAGCTGCTGATTAGATGCAAAAGGAACTGCGAGCGGCTTGCCGTCTGGTGAAATGAAATTAGTCGATCACGGTACTATCCGACTTCCTTGCCAGATTTAAAGTTATAGGCCTGGCAGTCAGAGATCATAAATTCCGTTAAAAATATGCCGGAGGGATCGGCCAACGCAGCCGCAGAGAGTGCGCTTAAGGCTGGCAGGGTCGAAGGCCGAATATTCAAATGGCCACAATAGGCTCGAGGTATTTAAGATGAAAGAATGGTCATCGCTGTGCAAATCAAAAGTTGGGGGCGCCGTTGATGTACGGGAGCAATGCGTTATCGCTATGGACGACGGTGCATACAAAATTTCAGACGATCAGTATTTTTTAGCTGACGAGTCTTCTGATGAGGGAGAGGAAAAACTTCGTTTGCTATCCCTCTACTGGGCCTGCAGTGAGCCTGCATTTAGAAGAGCCTACTACAGGGATGTTGAAAATGATGACATGGCCGTATGCCGGCCGCCGCCTGAATTGCTTCCAGTTGGGGCGGGGGAGACCTATAGTCAGATAAAAAATGCCCTTAGCTCTCTTGGTTCTGACAAGTTTATGGAGTACGCCTCTTATCGTGTTATGTCTGATGGTGCATTTGTTCATAAGGGCTTAGAAAGTTCATTGGCTGTTTATTATTTTCGCTTGCATGATATTGTTGATGATGAGCTGCCTTACGCGATACTGTGGAAGCTTTCTAGTGTGTGATTTAATGAAAAACAACGTCCTGTTACTGGGTTGAAGCGGTGCAAAAGTCACAGCCACGATTGGAGGTTAAACAGCTTCTACACTTCCGAAGACCTGTGGCGAGTCGGTCCTCGGTCATAATACCCAGATTGGCGTGCGAAATAGAGGGTAAACGGGGTCTGACCCCGAGTGATCCCCAGCGACCACAAAGACGCCGGTGGATTTGGGAAGGTCATGGATGTGATTGCCCCCGATGGTCGTCGGCTTCGCTACGATTCGAATGGAAAATTTATTGGGTTATTGGAGCCGCCGAAGCCATGAGTCTTTTATCAACTGTGATAACAAGCCCCCCAGACCGAGAGAATTGTGTAGTCGAAATTTGGGCGGGGTCGAGTCAGTTGGCTGAGGTACCGCATGAGCCAGGAAGATCAATTGAAATAGAAATTTGTTCCGCTATTGAGGGAGGTAAATTGAACTTGAAACTTGAGGATCTTGTGATTGCTTTGCATCAAGCGGCTAAGAATTTAGCTTCTCGATAGTAAGTTGGCGCAAAATATGAAAGTGATGCTGAGGTATCAACTAGAGCTACCCAGAAGCAGCTCGATGAAAAACTCAAACGTGCTTCTGATTTTGGTGTGGTGACTATAAAGAAAAATTATCCTTTGTTACATTCTGGAGCGGGATAGTTAAGCCTTCTTGGACCGACTGCTTTGCAATGTCTTGCGCTCGCCAGCTACATGAGAAGCGCGAGTGGGGGACGGCTATCTCAGTGGCCCCACCACCTGCCGATACTTCTCCACCCCCTGCGGCGTCTCCCGCACCAAACTGATCTCCAACCCCAACGGATCCTCGCGCCGATTCCCGCTCAACTGCCGCCAGCCCTTATCCGCCTCCCACACCCGCACCTGCAAATCACGGACCCCGCTCAACACCACCACGCCATCCTTCGCCGCCGGCAGCGGATAGCGGTCTCGCGCGGGTGCGGCAGCGCGATACAAGCGGTCGCCCTTGAGCCACCAACGCACCCGTTGCAGGCCATCGCCGGCGATGGGTGCGCTGCGAATGATGTCCAGCCGAAAGCCTTTGCTGTCGGAACTGCGCACGGTGATCGCCGCCAGTCCATCGAGCTTTTCTGCACTGTTCTTTGAGGGCTCCGGGGCGTTCAGTTCGACGCTGGCGCGCAGGCTGATGTCGCGCTGCAGTTGGTTGAGGGCGCGCAGCAGCACTTCGGTCTGTTCGCTGCTTGCCTGCAGGTGCTGGTCGGCGCGGGTGACGCTGTCCAGGCCGCGCCAGGCGATCACGCTGACCACGGCCATAAGCATGATCGCGACCATCACTTCGATCAGGGTGAAGCCTTGTTCGGAGCGCTTCATGGCTGGCTCACCACGCGCATCAAGCCGGCGGTGTCGCGTTGCAGGCTGAGGCTGTGTTGGCCGTCGGACAGCACGATGCGCACGGGTGGGTTGATCCATTCGGCGTCGAGCACCAGGGTTTGCCGGGGTTCGATATTGATGTGCATCGGCGTGCTTTCCCACAGGCGCGGACGCAGTTGGGTGTCGCCCTGGAACGCTTCGACGCCGCTGCCATCGTCGGTGCGGCGGTTGAAGCGAAAGCCCTTGGCGTCGGCGCGCCAGGTGATCGGGCGGCCGTCCGCGCGGGCTTCGGCCTGGGCCACTTGCAGCAGTTGGCTCAGGCGCTCGGCGTCCTTGCGCAGCAGGTGCAGCGGGTCGGGCTTGATGGTCAGGCTGATGGCGGCGCTGGCAATGCCGATGATCACCAGCACCACCATCAACTCGATCAGGGTGAAGCCTTGCTGTTTCATCGGTAGGCCCCTCGAAAGCTGGTGAGCTTGTGAAATAAAAACGTGCGAATTGGCCTGTAGGCTGGTGCCATGGACAAACAGGAGGTCCTTCCCATGGCATTCACCCTGCGTTTCTCACCGGCCCACGGTGTGCAGATCGTGGCGTTGCTGGCGGCATTGGCCGGTGTGGCGGTCTGGACGCCGCTGCTGCTGACGTCCGCCGAGTCCCATACCCCCCAGGCCGCGCCCCAGGTGCTGGCGGCGCGCAGCGATAACCCGGCGCTGCAATGGTTTTCCAATGCGCCGGCGGCGTTGCAGGTCAAGGTCTCTGGGGTGCTGGCCGGGGCGCGCGGTGCGGTGGCGATCCTCAGTCTCAACGACGGCCCGCCGCGCAGTTTCCTGCTGGGCGAGCGCCTCAGCCCGGGCGTGCGGCTCACGGCCATCGAAGGCGACGGGGTCGAGATCGAGCGCGGCGGCGAGAAGCTGCGCGTCAACCTCGACAAGTTGCCCGATGGGCCGGCCTTGCCGCGGCTCACTCGGCCCTGACCTGTGTCTCCACGCGGGCCAGCGGCGGCGCCTCGCGGCTGGCGTCGAGCACCTGCACGTTGACTTGAAACAGGCGGCCATCGCGGCTGATGGTCTGCTCGCACCGCAGCTTCAAGCGCCCCTGGTCACAGCTGAAGGTCTTTGTGCCGTCGCGCAAATGCCCCTCCAGGCGCAACTCCGCCAGGCGACTCTGCGCCGCCAGCAACCCCATGGATTTGTCCCGCAGCAGGCCGTCGCCCTGGGTCATCAACCCGGCCACGCGGATGGCGGCGGCCATCGCCACAGCGATAATCGCCAGCGCCACCAGCACCTCGATCAGGGTAAAACCTTGCTCCTTGCGACGGCCGTACATGGGGTTCTCAAAGCCGGGAAACAGGCCCGCAGACTAGCGCCGGCAGTTGACCGATTGGCGACCGAAACTCCCGAGGATTTTCAATACGACTGACATGTGTTCTTGCAACACTGCGCCACGAAATGTACCCAAGCCAAGGAATGTCGAGATGGATATCGCGCGCCTAACATCCCCATTGCCAGGCCCTCGCGGCCAGCGTGGCTTCACCTTGATCGAGATCATGGTGGTGGTGGTCATCCTCGGGATCCTCGCGGCGATGGTGGTGCCCAAGGTCCTCGATCGCCCGGACCAGGCGCGGGCCACCGCGGCGAAACAGGACATCGGCGGGTTGATGCAGGCGTTGAAGCTGTATCGCCTCGACCACGGCACTTACCCGAGCATGAACCAGGGCCTGAAAGTGCTGGTGGAGCGCCCGGCGGATGCCAAGAACAACAACTGGCGCGCCTACCTCGAGCGTTTGCCCAACGATCCCTGGGGCCATCCTTACCACTACCTCAATCCGGGCGCCAACGGTGAGGTCGATGTGTTCTCCTTGGGCGCCGATGGCCAACCGGATGGCGATGGCGTGAATGCCGATATCGGCTCCTGGCAGTTGTAAGGCGCGCCATGAAAGGGTATTCGCCCCCAGCGGCGAAGCAGCGCGGCATGGCGATTATCAGTGCTTTGCTGATCGCGGCGGTGGTGGCGGTGATCGCCGGCGGCATGCTCACGCGCCAGACCGTATTCACCCGCAGCCTGGAAGCCGAACAGTCGCGCGTGCAGGGCCAATGGCTGTTGCTGGGCGGTCTTGAGCGCAGCCGGCAGATGCTCTGGGAAGCGCGCCAGAAGGACGTGCTGACCCGCCTTGACCAGCCCTGGGCACGGGCCCAGGCCGGCGTGTTCGAGGGGCGGATCGACGATGAACAGGGCAAGTTCAACCTGCGCAACCTGGTTAACCGCCACCAGCCCGACGCCGAGCAATTGCAGAGTTTCGAGCGCCTGTGCCGCACCCTGGGCGTGGCCCCGGCCGTGAGCCGGCGCATCAGCCAGCGGGTGATTGCTTCCTATGAACAGAACGGGCAGCCCGCCAAATACCCGATGCTGCGCAGCCTCGACGACCTCAGTGGCCTCGAAGGCCTGACCCCGGAGGTGTTGCAGCGCCTGCAGGCGTACGTCAGCGTGCTACCCGGCAATACCTGGGTCAACGGCAACACCGCCAGTGCCGAAGTGCTCAGCGCGGTGGTGCCGCAGCTCAGCCTGTCCCAGGCCCACGGGCTGGTGGCCGAGCGCGACAACGGGCATTGGTTTATCAACCGTGGGGATTTCGTCAACCGCCTGCACTTGCCCCAGGTGGAGTTGGAAGCGGTGCAAGTGGGCATTACCAGCGAGTGGTTTCGCCTCCAGGGCCAGGCGCGACGCGAGCGCCGGCGGGTGACGATCGACGCGTTGCTGCACCGCCCCGAAGACCGTGAACCCAGGGTGATCTGGTCGCGGGTGGGCGTATGAAACGCTTGCGCATTGCCTTGCCGCCGCTGGATCAGGTCAGTGCTGAAAGCCAGGTGAAATTTGCCTGGCTCGAGCGTGGCGTGGTGGTGGCCGAGGGGCAGGAAAGCCTGGCGCAATTGGGCAAGCGCCGGCAGGCGGTGGACTGCTTTCTGCACCCGCATGACAGCCTGCTCACCAGCCTGGAGCTGCCGCCATTGCCCGCAGCAAAAAACCAGGCGGCGGTGGCCTGTGCGGCCCAGGCGCTGATCCTCGGGCCGGTGGAACAGATGCACGTGGCCCACGGCCCGCGCGAAAGCGATGGGCGCGTGCAGGTGGGCTGGGTGCCCAAGGCCGGGCTGGAACGGCTGGGCCAGGTCTTGGCCCAGGTGCAGCTCAAGCTGCGCGGCCTGTACCCGGCGCCCTATGCCTTGCCGGTGGGGGCGGCGGCGTTGGACGACGGCTATCTGTTGACCCGCGACAGCCAGCAACAGGGCGCTGTGCACCCACTGGGGTTGCAGACGCTCGACGTGCCGCTGGTGGCGGAGGCGCAGCGTTGGAGCGGCGCGGTGCCTGGCTGGGGCTTGCATGCTCGCCTCGGTCAAGCCTCCGGCGCCGGATGGGGCAGGGCGCTGGCTTGTGTGGCGCTGGCCGCTGCCATCTGGACCGTCGGCCTCAACCTGTATGCCGCGCGCCAGGTCGACGAAGGCCAACGGCTCAAGGCGTTGATGAACCAACAGGTGCGCCAGGCGTTTCCTGAATTACCCGTGGTGCTCAACCCCTTGCAGCAGGCCCGTCAACAGTTGGCCGCACGTCAGAGCGGCGCGGCTGCCGATTCGGGCCAACGCTTCAGCAGCCTGCTGCAACTGGCAGGCAGCAACCTGCCCTTTATGGTGGGCAGCGTCGATAACCTGAACTTTGAGCAGGGCACCTTGCACCTGGCGCTACTCGCCGACAGCCGCAACCCGGCGGCCGAGGGCGAGTGGCAGGCGGCGTTGGCCCAGGCCGGTTTTGCCGCCACGCGCGATGAGCAGGGCTGGCGCATCGGCCCGGCGCCGGCCACGGAAAAACCGGAGGCCGGCGATGAATAGGTGGCTGCGCCTGCGCACCCAGGCCCAGGTGTTCTGGAGCGGCCTGGCCCTGCGCGAGAAACGCCTGCTGATCGGCGCCGGGCTGGTGCTGGCAAGCCTGCTGACCTGGCTGGTGCTGGTGCAGCCGGCGTTGAAAAAGATCGACTACTGGCAGGCCGAAACCCCCAGGCTGCGCGCCCAGGCCGAAGCCTTGCAGGTGTTGTTGCAGGATGTCGCCGCGCCGCGCCAGGCCGACGAAGCCGCGTTGCGCCAGGCCCTGGACAGTGCCGGCCTGCAAGGGCATTTCCAGGTGCAGGCGCTGGACGCCGGCGGTTGGCGCCTGACCTTCGACAACGCCCCGGCCGACGCCGTGGTGGGCTGGCTGCTGGGCAATCCCCGTTCATTTTCCCTGGAGGTGTCCGAGGCGCGTTTGCAACGTGCTGCGGATGCCGTCGATAACTCGGCCGGCACTGTGTCCGGGACCGTTCGCATGGATCAGGCGCCTGGCGCTAAGGAAGCTTCATGAAGTGGTCAGTCCTCCCTTTTCGCAAGGCCGCGCCGTTGCTGTTGCTGGCCTTGAGTGCGTGCAGCAGCCCGTCAACCACGCCGTTACTGGTGGACAGTGAGCTTGGCCAACCCCTGGCTGATACCCGGCGCAGCGGCGATACCCTGCTGGATCGCCAGCGCGACGAAGCGCCGAAACCGCGGGTCCAGCACCCGGTGACCAACAGCGTCCGTGGCCAGGCCCCGGCGCCGGTCAAGGCGCGTAACCCGCTGGGTGACCAGCCGGTGCAGCTCAACTTTGTCGATGCCGATATCCAGGCGGTGGTGCGTGCGCTGTCCCGTGCCACCGGCCAGCAGTTCCTGGTGGACCCACGGGTAAAGGGCAAGCTCACCCTGGTCAGCGAAGGCCAGGTGCCGGCCCATCAGGCCTACGACATGCTGCTGGCGGCGCTGCGCATGCAGGGCTTCAGCGTGGTGGATGTGGGCGGCGTGGCCCAGGTGGTGCCGGAGGCCGATGCCAAGTTGCTCGGCGGGCCGATCTACAGCGCCGGCAGCAGTGGCATGCAGACGCGCACCTTCCGCCTGCAATACGAAAATGCGGTGAACCTGATCCCGGTGCTGCGTCCCATCGTGTCGCCGAACAACCCGATCAACGCCTACCCCGGCAACAACAGCATCGTCATCACCGACTATGCGGAAAACCTCGCGCGGGTCGCCCAGATCATCAGCGGCATCGACACCCCCAGCGCCATCGACACCGATGTGGTGCAGATTCAGAACGGCATTGCCGTGGACATCGCCGCCATGGTTTCCGAGCTGCTGGAAACCCAGGGCGCCGACCAGACCCAGAAGATCAACGTGGTCGGTGACCCGCGCTCCAATTCGATCATCATCCGTTCCGGCAGCCCCGAACGTACGGAGCTGGCGCGCAACCTCATCTACAAGCTCGACAATGCCCAGAGCAACCCCAGCAATATGCACGTGGTGTACCTGCGCAACGCCCAGGCGGCCAAGCTGGCCCAGTCGCTGCGCGGGTTGCTCACCGGTGAGAGCGATTCCGGGGTGAGCGACGATGGGCGTGGCAAGCTCAGCGCCATGGGCGGCAATGGCAATAACAGCCAGGGCACGAGTAATGCCCAGAACAGCAGCGGCACGCCCACCGGCAGTGGCGTGCAGTCGGGCTATGGGCAAGCCACCGGCTCCAGCACCGGCACCAGTACTGGCAGCGGCAATACCGCCAACGAGCAGGACACCGCGTTCAGCGCCGGCGGCGTGACCATCCAGGCCGACGCCACCACCAACACCCTGCTGATCTCCGCGCCGGACCCGCTGTACCGCAACCTGCGGGAAGTGATCGACATGCTCGACCAGCGCCGCGCCCAGGTGGTGATCGAAAGCCTGATCGTGGAAGTGGGCGAGGACGATGCTACCGAGTTCGGAGTGCAATGGCAGGCTGGCAATCTGGCGGGCAGAGGTGGCTTCGGCGGGGTGAACCTGGGGGGCAGCGGTGTCGTGGGCACGCCCGCCAGTCCCACCAGCATCGACGTACTGCCCAAGGGCCTGAATATTGGCGTGGTCAACGGCACCGTGGATATTCCGGGGATCGGCAAGGTACTCGACCTTAAGGTCCTGGCCCGTGCCTTGAAGAGCAAGGGCGGCACCAACGTGCTGTCCACGCCGAACCTGCTGACCCTGGACAACGAAGCGGCGAGCATTTTCGTCGGGCAGACCATTCCATTCGTCACCGGCAGTTATGTGACCGGTGGCGGCGGTACCAGCAATAACCCGTTCCAGACCGTGCAGCGCGAAGAGGTGGGGCTCAAGCTGAATGTACGCCCGCAGATCTCCGAAGGCGGCACGGTGAAGCTGGATATCTACCAGGAGGTCAGCACCGTGGACACACGGGCGTCGGTGTCGGCGGGCACGGTGACCAACAAGCGCGCGATCGATACCAGCATCCTGCTCGACGACGGGCAGATCATGGTGCTCGGCGGGCTGTTGCAGGACGGCTACAGCCAGAGCAATGACGCGGTGCCGTGGCTCTCGGATATTCCGGGGTTGGGGGCGTTGTTTCGCAACGAGAAGCGCAGTGTGAGCAAGACCAACCTGATGGTGTTTTTGCGGCCTTACATCATCCGCGACAGTGGCGCGGGGCGCAGCATTACCCTGAACCGTTATGAGTTTATGCGCCGGGCGCAGAGTGGGTTGCAGCCGGAACACAGTTGGGCGATGCCGGATGTGCAGGCGCCGCAATTGCCGGCGGTGGAGAAGGCGATTCCGGGGGGGCAGCAGCAGGGGCCGAGGGCGGTGATTCGGGCGGTGCCGGTTTCTGGGGGGCGACCGTGAACATTTTGACCGTGTACATATCCATTTCTGCGGTAACGGCCACCTATGGTTCCGCTCTTACAGCGGGTCACTTTTGGAAGGACCCAAAAGTAACCAAAAGGTCCTCGCCCCACCACTCGGCACCTCGCCTAGGCTCGGTGTGCCCGAACGCAGGCTTGAATCCGTGGGCCGCCGTCATGGGCCATCCCTGGCCCAGGACGGCTAACCCGGCGTCCTGCCGGGTTACCCACGGATTCAAGCCTGCGTTCGGCCAGCGTGGTTTTACGGGGCGCCGAAGATCAAAAGCGGCTCGCTTCGCATCGTGGGTACGTTGTTTTGTGACCGCGCTCGGTCAGGAAGATGTCTTGTGAGCCTTCTCCCTTACGCCTGGGCCAAATCCCAACGCATCCTCCTGCGCCCCGGCGACGACGGCATGCTGCTGACCGTCTGCCCCTCCACCCCCGGTTGGTCCATCAGCGAAGTACGGCGCCATTTCGGCCAGTCGCGGGTTGAACAGGTACGCGACGATGAACTCGACGGCCTCCTCGCCAGTGCTTATGCCGATACGGGCAGCGCCGCCGCCGTGGTGGGGGCGGCAGAGAACGAGGTCGACCTCGACCGCCTGATGCAGGACATGCCCGAGATCACCGACCTGCTCGACACCCAGGACGGCGCGCCGGTGATCCGCATGATCAACGCCTTGCTCACCCAGGCGGCGCGGGACGAGGCCAGTGATATCCATATCGAGCCTTATGAAACCCACTCCGTGGTGCGCTACCGCGTCGACGGCACGTTGCGGGATGTGGTGTCGCCGCGCAAGGCGCTGCATGGCGCACTGGTGTCGCGGATCAAGATCATGGCCCAGCTCGACATCGCCGAAAAACGCCTGCCCCAGGACGGTCGTATCGCCCTGCGCGTGGCCGGGCGGCCGATTGATATTCGTGTGTCGACCGTGCCCACCGGGCATGGCGAGCGCGTGGTGATGCGCTTGCTCGACAAGCAGGCCGGGCGGCTGCAACTGGAGACCCTGGGCATGGAGCCGCAGTTGCTGGCGCGCCTCGACACCTTGATTCGCCAGCCCCACGGCATCGTGCTGGTCACCGGGCCTACGGGCAGCGGCAAGACCACCAGCCTGTACGCCGCACTGGCTCGGCTGGATGCGAGCACCAGCAATATCCTCACCGTGGAGGACCCGGTGGAATACGACCTGCCGGGCATCAGCCAGATCCAGGTCAACGCCAAGATCGACATGACCTTCGGCCTGGCCCTGCGGGCGATCCTGCGCCAGGACCCGGACATCATCATGATCGGTGAAATCCGCGACCTGGAGACCGCCCAAATCGCGGTGCAGGCCTCGCTCACCGGGCACCTGGTGCTGGCGACCCTGCACACCAACGATGCGGTGTCGGCGGTCAACCGCCTGATCGACATGGGCGTCGAGCCGTTCCTGCTGGCCTCGTCACTGCTGGGCGTGCTGGCGCAACGCCTGGTCCGCCGCCTGTGCCCGCATTGCAAGCAGGAAGACCCGGCCGCGCCCGGCACCTGGCGCCCGGTGGGCTGTGCGCAGTGCAACCAGATCGGCTACAGCGGACGTACCGGTATCCATGAATTGTTTTGCGTCGACGACGAGGTGCGCAGCCTGATCCACCAGGGCGCCGGCGAGCAGGATCTGCGCGTGGCGGCGCGCCGTGCGGGGATGTTCAGTATGCGTGAAGACGGCGAGCGCTGGGTGCGCAGCGGCGCCACCGCACCGGAAGAAATCCTGCGCGTGACACGGGACGCCTGATGAATCGCTACCGCTATGAAGCCGCCGATGCCAGCGGCAAAGTCGAGGCCGGGCACCTGGAGGCCGACAGCCAGAGCGGGGCGTTTGCCGTGCTGCGCGGCCGTGGCCTGACCGCGCTGCTGGTGCAGGTCGAGGGCGGCCAGCAAAGCGCCGCCGGCAGCAGCCTGTTCAGCGCCAAGCTGTCGGATAACGACCTGGCCTGGGCCACGCGGCAACTGGCGAGCCTGCTCGGCGCCAGCCTGCCCCTGGAGGCGGCATTAAGCGCCACGGTGGAACAGGCGGAGAAAAAACACATCGCCCAGACCCTGGCCGCCGTGCGTGCCGATGTACGCGGCGGCATGCGTCTGGCGGATGCCTTGGCCGCGCGGCCTCGGGACTTTCCGTCGATCTACCGCGCACTGATCGCGGCGGGGGAGGAGTCCGGTGACCTGGCCCAGGTGATGGAACGCCTGGCCGACTACATCGAGGAGCGCAACAACCTGCGCGGCAAGATCCTCACCGCGTTTATCTACCCCGGTGTGGTCGGGCTGGTGTCCATCGGTATCGTGATTTTTTTGCTCAGCTACGTGGTGCCCCAGGTGGTCAGCGCGTTTTCCCAGGCGCGCCAGGACTTGCCCGGGCTGACATTGGCGATGCTCAACGCCAGCGACTTTATCCGCGCCTGGGGCTGGCTGTGTTTCGGCGGGATTGTCGGTGGGTTCTGGGGCTGGCGCCTGTACCTGCGCAACCCGGTGGCGCGCTTGAACTGGCACAGCCGCGTGCTGCGCCTGCCGCTGATCGGGCGTTTTGTGCTGGGCCTGAACACCGCGCGCTTTGCCTCGACCCTGGCAATCCTCGGCGGTGCCGGGGTGCCGTTGCTGCGGGCCCTGGAAGCGGCGCGGCAGACCCTGTCCAACGAACGCCTGAGCCAGTGCGTCAACGATGCCACGGCCAAGGTGCGCGAAGGCGTCAACCTGGCCCCGGCACTGGCGGTGGAAAAGGTCTTCCCGCCGGTGCTGATCCACCTAATCGCCAGTGGCGAAAAAACCGGCTCGCTGCCACCGATGCTGGAGCGGGCGGCGCAGACCTTGTCGCGGGATATCGAACGGCGGGCCATGGGCATGACCGCGCTGCTGGAGCCGCTGATGATCGTGGTGATGGGCGCGGTGGTGCTGGTGATCGTGATGGCGGTGCTGTTGCCGATCATCGAGATCAACCAACTCGTTACCTGAATGCACGCGGTTAAAAAATGTGGGAGGGGCGGTGCGACGATTCGACTTGCTCCCGATAGCGGTGGGTCAGCCACCTCAGTTGTTGCTGACATACCGCAATCGGGGGCAAGCCCCCTCCCACATTGAACCCTGTCTGTTCAGTTGATTTGGGGTGGGCCGATATCGCCGGCTCCCGACCTCGGGTTCCTCATTCCGTCACATCCAGGCCCTGCGCCACAGCCCGCGCCGCCTTGGCGAAACCCACGCTGAAACCTCGCTGTCACCTGCCGCCAAACCGCTCACAATCATGAGCAAAACACCCGAGAATCTTTTTAAAAATCAAGCCCTTCCTCCCGAGGTTTTTTCCTTTTGCTGTCATCGGAAACTGCGAAATTTCCTACCCATGGCCTCACCCCTCGCCACCCCCGAGACACGGCTCGGGACCGAAGCCATGGCGTCATGCAAGAGCCATCTACCCCAACGTACAAACACGACGAAAGGAGATTCTTCATGTTTAAGCGCAACGTTCTCGCGGTATCCATGACCCTCGCTGCACTGTGCTCGGCACAGGCTGCATTCGCTGACGTAAACGGCGGTGGCGCGACTCTGCCACAGCCGCTGTACCAGACCGCCGGCGTCCTGACCGCTGGCTTCGCCCCTTACATCGGTGTGGGCAGCGGCAAAGGTAAGTTGGCGTTCCTGAACAACGACTATAGCCAGTTCGGCACTGGCACCAAGAACGTGCACTGGGCTGGCAGCGACTCCAAACTGTCGGCGGCCGAGCTGCTGGCATACAAAAATGACCACCAAGCGGCCTGGGGCAAATTGATCCAGGTGCCATCGGTTGCCACGTCGGTTGCCATTCCGTTCAACAAGGCCGGCACCGCGGCGGTTAACCTGAGCGTTAACCAGCTGTGCGGCGTGTTCTCGGGTCGCCTGACCAACTGGAACCAGATCACCGGTTCCGGCCGCACAGGTGTGATCAAAGTTGTTTACCGCAGTGAATCCAGCGGTACCACTGAACTCTTCACCCGCTTCCTGAACGCCAAGTGCAGCGAAGCCAAAACGTTCGCCATCACCACCACCTTCTCGTCGAGCTACGGCAACGTGGCCAATAGCGTGCCGGCCGGTTCCGTGGCCGCGACCGGCAGCCAAGGCGTGATGACTGCGCTGAACGCTACGGACGGTGGTATCACCTACATGAGCCCGGATTACGCCGCGACTACTTTGGCCGGTCTGGATGACGCCACCAAAGTCGCCAAGGTTGCCGGTGTTTCGCCTGCGCCTGCCAACGTGTCGGCCGCTATCGGTCAGATCCTTGCTCCAACCCAAGCCCGCCCTAATGGCACGTTCATCGACGCCACCAACCAAGACAACTGGGTCCCAGTATTTGCTGCCACCGCGAGCGGCTCAGCTACCTTTGCTTACCCAACTACCGGCTACCCGATCCTGGGCTTCACCAACGTGATCTTCAGCCAGTGCTACGCCGACGCTAATCAAACCACTCAAGTGCAAGACTTCTTCCTGCGTCACTACGACAGCGTTGATAACAACGACGCTGCCATCAGCGCCAACCGCTTCGTACCACTGCCAAGCAACTGGAAACAAGCGATCACCGACACCTTCGCTACCGTTTCCAGCGCGCAAGGCATCGGCAACACCAGCGTCTGCAACGGCATTGGTCGTCCGCTGTAACCCAAGCGTTCAACGACCCGCAACACCTGATCAGCAACGGCCTGTGCCGTTGCTGATTTTTTGCATTAGCAGCCGTATGTGAACTTTGCATGACAGAAGTTCAGTCGCGCCCCTCGCCAACCGCCTAACCCTCATACGTGAGCGTGCCTTGCTCCCTGCGTGATAACAAAGAAGGAAGATCCCCGATGGTCCGCTGCAAATCACCGGTTAACCTGAAAGCCCAAGAGACGATCCTGCGCCTCAAGCCACTGGCCCAGGCCATCGCCCTGTTGATGGTGGCGGGCAACGCCCATGCGGCTACGGCGTTCAGTTCCAGTTGGTTTGCCGACAAGGGCGCGACCCAGGCGGCGACGGCGGCACGGCTCAGTGCCGGGCAAGTGCCGGGCGTTCCGACGCTGAACCAGCAGGCACGGGTCAACCAGCAGTTGGCACGCTCCATCAGCACGCTGAATACCAGTGTCGCGGCGATTGCCGCGCAACAGGCCGCGCAAGCGGCGGGGCGCCAGGCTGCGTTCGGCCAGGTGTCGACGATTCCCGATGGCTTGGGCAAGGGCGGCTTGCAGGTGGACAACAGCCTGACCCAGGGCTGGACCAACGCCAAGGCTCCGAGCCAGACCCAGGCCGGCGGCAAGACCACGGTGAGCATCGAGCAGACCGCCGACAAGGCGATCCTCAACTGGGAGACCTTCAACGTCGGGCGCAACACCACGGTGGACTTCCAGCAGCAATCCAACTGGGCCGTGCTCAACCGCGTCAACGACCCCGATGCCCGGCCCAGCGAGATCCAGGGCCAGATCAACGGCGCCGGCACGGTGATGATCATGAACCGTAACGGCGTGGTGTTCAGCGGCACCAGCCAGGTCAATGTGCGCAACCTGGTGGCAGCGGCGGCGAACATTACCGATGAGCAGTTCACCCAGCGTGGCCTCTACGTCGATACCACCGGTACGCAACCGACCTTCACCGACGCGGCAGGCAAGGTCGAGGTGCAACGCGGCGCCCTGATCCAGACCCACAACGCCGCCACGTCCACCGATGCCGGCGGCTATGCCTTGCTGCTCGGCACCGAGGTTGAAAACGCCGGTACGCTCATCACTGCCAAAGGCCAGACGACCCTGGCGGCCGGCGACAGCTTCTATATCCGCAAAGGCGTCGGCACCGCCGGCAACGAGCGCTCTACTACCCGTGGCAATGAAGTCGCGACGGCCCTCAACGCCGACAGCACTGCGGGCAAGGTCACCAACAGCGGCCTGATCATGGCCTCCACCGGCGACATCACCCTGACCGGCCACCAGGTCCAGCAAAACGGTGTGGCCCTGACCAGTACCTCGGTGGATACGCGCGGCACCCTCCACTTGCTCAACGCGGCCAGTGACACCACCGGCAGCGTCACCCTGGGCGAGGGCAGCACCACCGCGATCCTGCTGGACGCCAGCGGCAGCAGCGCCCTCAATTCCCAGAAAAACAATGGCCTGACTTCGCTCGATGGCAAGCCCGCCAACCTGATCACCGAGCAATTCAACCACTTGAGCGCCGTGGCCGATCGTACCGACCAGTCGCGTATCGAGATCGTCAGCGGCGGCACCGTGGACTTCCAGAAAGGCTCGATCACCCTGGCGACCGGTGGCCAGGTCGCGGTCAGCGCGGGCGGGCGCAGCCTGGTGCGCGATGGGGCGATGATCGACGTGTCCGGCGCGGTGGGCGTCAAGGTGTCGATGGAAGCCAACAACATCAAGATCAACGTACAGGGCAACGAGCAACGCGACGCACCGGTCAACCGTGAAGACGGGAAGCTGATCAACAACGATGTGTGGGTCGACCTGCGCGAACTGGTGTTTGTGCCGGCCGGTACCAACGGCTATGCCACGGACCGCTGGTACACCGCCGGCGGCTTGCTGGAGGTTGGCGGTTACCTCGGCACCCAGGGCCACTCGGTGGGTGAGTGGATGGCCCAGGGCGGTACCGTGACCTTTACCGGCCAGGACGTGGTGACTCAAAAGGGTGCGCAGATCAACCTGTCGGGCGGCACCGTGGATGTGCAGGCCGGGTATATCCAGCAGACCTGGCTCAAGGGCCCGGACGGGCGTTTGTATGAGCTGTCCAACGCGCCCGGCGACATTCTCTATTCCGGGCTCTATAAGGGTTACGAAGACACCAGCAAGCGCTGGGGCCAGACCGATTTCTACTACAACCCGATGCTCGCCAAGCAGCGCCGTTACGAGAACGGTTATACCGTGGGCCGCGATGCCGGCAAGCTGGTGGTCGGCACCACCAGTGCGGTGCTGGAAGGCCAGGTGGTCAGCGATGTGTTCCAGGGCGATCGCCAGACCCAGGCGCCGAACATCAACCTTGACGGTTACCAGCAGTCGCAGAAGGCCATGGCCCAGCGCGCGCAGTTGATCATTGGCGGCTACACGCCGGTCTACAACAAGACCACCGGCACCCTGCGCTATGCGCTGACCGGCAGCACCGAGCAGGTGCTGATCGACAGCAATACACAGAAAATCGCCGATGGCCTGGACCTCACAACGGCGCTGCCAGCGGATCGCCAAGGCCAGATCGTGCTCGACAGTGACCAGCTCAACGGTTTCCAGTTGGGCGCAATCAAGGTCGCCGCCAACCAGCAGGTCAGCGTCAACGGTGCACTCAACGTGGCGGACGGTGGTGCTATCACCCTGCTCGGGCCAGGCGTCACCATCAATGCCAACCTGACGGCCCACGGTGGCAGCCTCCAGGCCGGGAACATCCTCAGCCAGGTCGATCCGACCAAGGACGGCGCTGTCGAGGACACGATCCTGCCGGGCGACGGCAGTGTGACGGTCGCCGCCGGGGTCAAGCTGGATGCCAGCGGGCGCTGGAATAACCTGCTGCTGGACGCGGCCAACAGCACCGGCGTGGCCTATGTGAACGGTGGCAATGTGTCGCTGCGCAGCACGGGCAACGTGCACCTGATGGCCGGCAGCGTGGTGGACGCCTCTTCCGGCGGCACCCTCGGCGTGGATGGCCGGCTCACCGGCGGCAAGGGCGGCAACGTGACCCTGGGCGCACTCGGCGCCCTGGGGCTGGGCGGCGAGGTGCGCGGCTATGGCGTCACCGGCGGCGGCACCCTGGCGTTGCAGGCGCGCAAGGTGCAGATCGGCGACAGCCCCCTTGCGGCGGATGCCGACACCCTGAAACTGGCCGCTGACTTCTTCAATAAAGGTTTTTCCGCCTACGACATCACCGGCAACGAGGGGTTGATCGTCACCGACGGTACCCAAGTCGATGTCACGGTCCCGGTGTATCGGTTGGGCGCACAGGCGTCGTCGATCGCCACCGGCAGCGACCCGGCCAGTGCGTTGGAGCGCTGGACGCCCATGCTCTATCAGGAAGATCCGACCAAGAGCCTGCTGACCCAGCGCCGTGGCGCCGGCTTGAGCCTGAACGCGGGCTACGTCGACTCCACCGCCGAACAACTGGCAACCGCTGCCCTGACGGTGGGCCAGGGCGCGGTCATCAATGTCGATCCCGGCCAGGCCATCAGCCTGCGCAGCGTTGGCCAATTGAACATGGACGGCACGCTGAACGCCTGGGGTGGCAGCGTGACCCTGGGGGGCATCAAGGCTGGGTCTGCCGAGGATGTGAATGCGGCTGGCCATGGTCGCTCCATCTGGGTTGGCGAACATGCGCTGATCGATGTCGCAGCGCGTGCTGCCACGGCGGTTGACAACCTTGGCCGCGCGTATGGCCTGGTCCGCGACGGCGGTACCATCACTATCGGCGGCACGCTCGATCTGCAGACCGGGGTGGCCACGGCCAGTGACGTGTTTGTGGTGGTGCGTGAAGGTGCGCGCCTGGACGCCTCCGGCACCGAGGCCCTGCTGAATATTCTAGGGCAGGGCATGGTGCGCCAGGCCAGCAATGGCGGCAGTATCAGCCTGGCGTCCAATAACGGCCTGTACCTGGACGGCAGCTTTGTCGCCAGGGCGGGTGGCGCCGGCGCTGCGGGCGGCAGTCTCGCGGTCGCATTGGACAGTCCGCTCTACACGCTTAATACCGTGGTTGATCCGGTGCTCAAAGGCCGTGAATTGCTGATCAGCCAGACGCACCAGCGCCACGACCTGGCGGGTACGCCGCAGGAGGCTGCCGGCAGCCTGGAGTACGGCCATGGGCGTCTGGGAGTGGACCAAGTCAGCGCGGGCGGTTTTGACAACCTGGCTTTGATGAGCAACGGGCTCATCAGTGCCGATGGCGATGTTTCGCTGACGCTGGGCCAGAGTCTGCGGCTGTTCGGTACGGCCTTCGGCCTCAGTGAAAATGCCGCTGACAACACCCGGGTCAACCTGGCTGCACCGTATCTATTGCTGGCTGGCGTCAACACGCCAGGCCGGGACGGGTATGTGCGTCCGGCGATTGTGCTGCCTGTCCCGTCCCAGCGTGAAACCGCCGCTCAGTTCAACGCCCGCGCTAACCTGATCGATGTGCGCGACAGTGTGTTGTTTGGCGTCAAGGGTAGCCTGCGTCAGGCGGATGGCAGCCTGCTGGATATGGAACGGCGTGGCTTTGACCAGGTCAACCTGACCAGCGAGGGTGACCTGCGGTTTCTGGCAGGGGCCAATGAGAACGGGGTCGCCCTGGGTATCAGCACCCAATTGCTGACCCAGGGCGACATGACCTTGCGCGCGGCGCAGTTGTACCCCGGCACACAGGTCGGCGCGCGGGTGATCGCGGGCTACCTGGGTGAGGCAGGTATCAACGATATCCTGTTCGACCCGTTGCGTACGTTGACCATTGGCCGTACCGGCACGGCCGACGCCGCCATTCCCTATTCGGCGTTCGGCCGCCTGCAACTGGGCGCAGCCACGGTTCGCCAGGGCGGTGTGGTGCGGGCGCCGCTGGGGCTGATCGATATCGGCAGCATGGGCAGTAACCTGGTGCAACTGTTGCCGGGCAGTATCACCTCGGTCAGTGGCAAGGGGCTGGTGCTGCCCTATGGCGGCACGCTGGATGGCCAGGAGTACCGCTACAACGGTCAAAAGGTCACGTTTATCGGCCAGGGCGGGGTGGCCAACCTGAACAGCGACTTGAGCGTCGGCGTCATTCTGGGCGGTACCACCGTCGCCGTGCAGCCGGATGCCACGCTCGACCTCTCCGGCGGTGGCGAACTGCTGGGCGCCGGCTTCATTTCCGGGCGCGGCGGTTCCACCGATGCGCGCTACAACCCGCTGGTGCAGTTCGGCGCCAACGGCGGGTTTGTGCTGCCGGGCCTGTCCACTAACCCGATCTATGCGATTGTGCCCGGGGTACAGCCAGGCGCGGCGCCGGTGGCGGCGGAGGGCGGTGCCGTGGCGCCGTTGATCGGCCAGCAGATCACCATCGGCGCTGGTGTGCCGGGGTTACCGGCGGGCACCTACACCCTGATGCCGTCGACCTACGCCCTGATGCCGGGGGCCTTCCGCGTCGAAATCAATGGGCTGGCCGGGCTTGGCGGCGATGGTGCGACCACGCTGATGCGCAATGGCTCGTGGGCCACCTCGGGGCAGCTGTCGATTGCCCACACGGGGATCAGCAACAGCGTCGCCAGCCAATTGATCCTGACCTCGGCCGATACCCTGCGCCGTTATTCCCAATACAACGAAACCAGCTACGCCCAGTTTGCCAGGGCCGATGCAGCCCGGATCGGCGTGCCCCGGCCGATGCTGGAAGCCGACGCCAAAACCTTGAAACTGTCGCTGCGCCCTGGTGCGGGTGCGGATGCCTTCTCGTTCGAGGGCATCGGCCGTTTCGATGCCGCCCCAGGCGGCTACGGCGGTACGGTGGCAGTGCTGGATCCAACCCGGCAGGGTATCGAAGTGGTCGGCGCGGGCAAGTCCGCCACTGCAGACTTCGCCGGCATTACGCTCAAGGCCGACACCCTCAATGCCTTGGGTGCATCGCGGCTGGTGGTGGGCGGTATGACGGTGGTGGAGTACGGCCAGTCCGGGAACTTTATCAACCTGGCATCCGGCGCGAATGGTGCCAACAGCACGGTGACGCTGCGCGAAGGGGCAACACTGGCGGCCCCTGAAGTCTTTCTGGTGAGCGACACCGGCGCAATCGTGGTGGAGCAGGGCGCCTCGATCAACACCCTGGGCCGCGGCAAGGCCAGTTACGACGCACGTGACGGGTTTATCTATCGGGTTGCCAACATGCTGGCGGTGTCCAACGGGCTGCTCAATGTGGTCAGTGCGCCGTCGCCAGACGGCGTCAGCGGCGGGATTAACATAGGCGCCTGCGACGGCGGCACGTGCAGCGGCCAGACCGGCCTGTATTCCGATGGCAGCATCGTGGCGCTGACCAACGGTACCTTCCAACTGGGCGACCAGGTGCGCTATGGCACGCGTCACCTCAACCTGGGTGTCAGCACCATCAACCTGGGCAGCGCCGAAGCCCTCGCCGCTGCCGGAAACCGCGTGCCGGCCGGCCTGACCCTGACCCAGGCGCTGCTCGACCGCCTGCTGCGCGGTGACACGCAATTCGGCGCGCCGGCCCTGGAAACCCTGCAACTGTCCGCCCGTGACAGTTTCAATTTCTACGGCACCACGTCCCTGGACACCTATGACCCCGTCACCGGCAAATCACTGCTGAACAACCTGATGCTATCCACCCCGGCGATGTATGGCGCCGGGGCGGCCAACGATGTGGCGACGATCCACACCGCCAACCTGATCTGGCTGGGCGCCACCAACGCCCCTGGCGCGGTGGTGACGGGCGGCGCGGGCACCGGCAGTGGACGCCTGGACATCAACGCCGAGCGTATCGAATTCGGCTATGGCGAGTTCGGCCAGACGAGCAAGGTGAAGCGTTTCGACCGCCTGGCCTTGGGGTTCGCCAACGTCAACCTCAACGCCAGCGAACGCATCACCGCCAACCACAAGGGCAGCCTGTCGGTGTACCAGCGTCAGGGCGCGTATGACCCGGTCAACGGCTTCCAGTACAGCGGCGGCAACCTGACGATCCGTACACCGCTGATGACCGGTGAGGCCGGCTCGGTGAACACGATCAAAGCCGGCGGTGCGATTGATATCGGCGCGTCGGCCGGCCCCCGTGGCACGGCCAACGGCCAGGGGGCCGAGCTGTCCCTGCAAGGCGACAGCATTCGCGTGGCCGCTGCGGTGGTGTTGCCCAGCGGCAAGGTCAGCCTCAGCGCCAGGGGCGATGTGGTCTTGACCGATGACGCCTTGATCGACGTAGCCGGCCGCGCCATTGCCTTCAACGATGTGACCCAGTACGGCTGGGGCGGCGATGTGTTGCTGGACAGCCGCAGCGGTAATATCCGCCAGGCGGCGGGCTCGACCATCGACCTGTCGGCCCAGCACAACCAGGCGGGTAAATTGCGGGCCGTGGCCACGGATGCGGCGGCCGGGACCGTCGACCTGCAAGGCAGGATCCTTGGCAGCAGCAGCGGTTATTACGCGGCTGGTGGCACCTCGATGCCCTACCAGGCCGCTACCGTGGAACTCCAGGCCCAGCACCTGGGCGGCAGCGGTTCCCTGGACCAGCAGTTCGCCGACCTTAACCAGCGCCTCAACCAGGGCGGGGTCTTCGGTGCCCGCAGCTTCCAGCTCAAGCAGGGTGACTTGACCATCGGCAACGGGCTCAAGGCCGGCACCATCAGCGTGTCCATGGATAACGGCAGCCTGCGCGTGAACGGCCTGGTGGACGCCAGCGGTGAGCGGGTCGGCAGCATCAACCTGGCTGGCAAGCACGGCCTGACCCTCGACGGCACGGCGGTGCTCGACGCCCATGGCAGCAAACTGCGGGTGGACAGCTACGGCAAGATCATCGACTCGCCCAACCGCGCCATGGTGGTGCTTGGCTCCGGTGACGGCCAACTGACCCTCGCCGAGGGGGCACGTATCGACCTGCGTCACGGTACTGCTGCGACCGGCAATGACGGGCGCAGCCGCGGTACGCTGGAACTCAACGCGCCGCGAGTGGGCGGCAATGACATCGCCATCGACGCCCGTGGGCAGTTGACTATCCAAGGCGCGCGTTCGATTGCGCTCAACGGCATGATCACCTACGACGACGCCCCGGAAAAAACCGACCCTACCGCCAGCGGCAAGCCGTATCAGGAAATCACCCAGGGTTACCTGGATGGCAAGCACGCCTTGAGCGACGCCTTTATCAAGGCTGCGTTGCAGAACAGCAACCTGCTGCAAAACAAACTCGCCGGATTGAACAACGCCACTTACGCCGATGCTTTCCACCTGCGCCCTGGCGTGGAAATCGTCAGCAAGACGGCGGACGGCGACCTGGTCGTGCAGGGCGACGTGGACCTGTCCCGCTACCGTTACGCCAGCCTCAACCCCCATAGCCAGCAGGATAATGCCGTCTACGGCTCGGGTGAATCCGGCAGCCTGACCCTGCGCGCCGGGGGTGACCTGAATATCTATGGCAGCATCAACGACGGCTTCGCACCGCCGCCGGCGTCTGCCGATGACAAGGGCTGGGTGCTGTTGCCGGGTATCGACTACCGTGGCGGCACGGTGGTGGTGCCTGGCAACGGCGTGACCCTGGCCGACGGCACCGCCTTCCCGGCCGGCGCGACCCTTAACTATGACCTGCCGATCAAGGGCCTGACCGTCGCCGCCAATACGCGTTTGCCAGTGGCCGCGACGTTGGGCCAGGACCTGGTATTGCCTGCGGGCAGCGTCGTCGCCGCCGATGTGCGCGATGCCGGCGGCACTCTGTTGTTTGCCGCCGGTACCTTGCTCGGCGAGGCGCAGACCCTGGTGGCGGGTACGCAACTGGGCGCCGGTACGCTGTTGACCGAGGGTACCCTGCTGCAAGGCATGACCTGGCCAAAGGGCGTACCGCTGCCAAGTGTGGACCAGGCAGGCCTGACCACTAACATTGTGCTGCTCGATGGTCTCAAGGCCTTGCCCAAAGGTGCGTTGATCCCTGCCGGCACGGATGTCAAGTTGCCTGCCGGGGTCCAGTCGGTGGCGTTGCGCGCCGGTGCGGCCGGGCAGCTTTGGGCGATCTCGCCGATGCTTGCCGAAGGCACCCAGTCGTGGTCGCTGCGCCTGGTCGCGGGCGCCGATACCGAGGCTGCGGACAGTCGCATCCTGCAAGCGCACCCGCGCAGCGGCGACCTGCATCTGGCGGACACTCACTACGGCATGTTCGCCAAGGCATTACCACCCCGTGGCGTGGAAACCTGGACGGCTGCCGGGGTCACGTACCTGGCGGGCGTCGGGGTGACCGTCAAGGCCGGTGATCCGATCGACCAGCGTGTGCTCGACGGCCTCAATAAGGGCTCAATCGATGATTTCTGCGGTGCATCCCCGCAATTCTGCAAGACCACGGGTGCTTACATATTCACTCCGGCGGCAGTCGCTCGATTCGCGAGGAAGGGCATCATCGTAAAGGCGGGGGACGAGGTCACCGAGGCGCTGGCGTTCAGTTTCAGTCAAATTACCGTGGAGCAACTGTGCGCGAGCCCCACGTATTGCCAGATGAAAAACCCGCAGGAATACGCCGCTGCACCGGCAAGCACGCGCTTGAGCGTGATCCGCACCGGGACCGGCGATCTGGAGTTGCTGAGCGCGGGCAACCTGAGCATGGACTCGTTGTATGGGGTGTACACCGCCGGTACGTCTTCTGCCGGCACCTTCCAGGGCGACCCCTACAATCAGCCCAAGGCGAAGCAGGGGGCCACCGTGCTGGGTGATCCTGGCAGCCTGTTCGAACAGTTCGTCAACGGCTCGTCCACGAGCTTGTACCGGGCCTGGTATCCAGAGGCCGGGGGCAATCTGACGATTAATACCGGGGGTGACTTGACCGGTGATATCACCAGCATCGCCCAGAGCAACATCGGGCGACCCAACCCCAAGGATCTCGGGTTCGATTCGGCGGCAATCGGCAACTGGCTATGGCGCCAGGGCAGCAGCGATGTGGCGACGGGTGGCCAGGCTCAACCGAGCGCGTGGTGGATCAATTTCGGCAGTTACACCGCAGCGGCTGCAGGCGCGGACAAAATGCTCGGTTTCACCGGCTTCGGCACCCTGGGCGGTGGCGATCTGGCTGTCAATGTCGGCGGCGACGCCGGGGTCTTGAACACCCTGGGTTATGGCTTCGGCAACGATGCCGTAAACCCCCATAGCCAAGGCCTGGTCCTGGCAGTGGGCAGCACGGGCAGGGTCGCCAGCGATGGCAGCCTGCAAGTGACCGGTGGGGGCGATCTGCGGGTGCGCATCGGTGGCAGCATGAACCCTGCCAGTGTTGTCGTTGCCAATGCGGACCATCGTGACGGCATGCTGGTCAATCTTCGTGGTGATGTGCAGTTGCGCAGCGCCAGTGTGGGCAGCGTCGATTTGCTGTACGGGGCAACCTCTACCGAACAGAGCCCGGGCGAGACCCGTGCCTTCGACCCGCTGGTCTCGACCCGTGGCGTGGCGCGCGGTGGGCTGACCCTGGTGCCGGGTGACGCCACGTTCAACGTGCAGACCCTGGGTGACCAGGTGGTGAAAACCGTCGAAGACCCGGGCCGGGTGCCGGTTAGCCATTCTTCGCCTTTTGCACAAGGCACCACCCTCGGCACCGGCAGCAGTTGGTTTACCCTGTGGACCAAGGACACGGCTATTGATCTGTTTTCCTTGGGCGGTAACCTGACCCCCGTCAGCCTGCCCGACACGCCGGCTGACCTGGCCGTGGCCTACCCGTCAATCGTCAGGGCAACGGCGGCCGGCGGCAGTCTGTATTACGGTAAAGCGGCCCGTGCGCAGGAGAACTCTGACCTCAACTACACAGACCCCCTGATGTTGGCTCCCGGGCCGGCCGGCCAGTTGCAGTTCCTCGCCCAGGGCTCGATCTACGCCGGTGGCATGGCCGTGAGCCAGTCCGGGGCGGCGCCGAGTGCGATGGCAACCCCTTGGAACCCTGCGTACCAGGCCCGTATTGGCAATGCTGTCGTGGTCAGCAACCTGCCGCCCACGGGTAGCCTGGTCAGTCTGTCGCTGTTGGCGTTCGGTTCCGGCACGGCAGCCGCGTCATCCGCTGGCAGCGCTGAGCCGGCGCGTTTTTATGCGATAGACGGGGACCTGGTCGGGGTGAGCAGTGGTCGGATAATCACGTTCAGCAGTGACCCTGGATCCCTGCATGAGGGCGAGACCTGGTATGAAGGGAATGGCCCGGTCCGGATGATGGCCGGGCGGGATATCGTCAGCAGTGGGCGTAGTTTTGGTGTGGACAGGACGGACGCGCCTTCGAGCAATAATCTGTTCCTGCACAAAAACGCCAACGATATCTCCATCGTGTCGGCCGGTCGCGACATTCTCTACAGCAACTTCGAGGTGGCCGGGCCTGGCCTGCTGGATGTGTCGGCAGGCCGCAATATCCTGATGACGGGACCTGCGGGCGAGTACAGCGTGACCAGCCTGGGCGGGGTATTGCCAGGCGATAGCCGCCCCGGCGCGAGCATTGTGATGCAGGCCGGTGTCGGTGCCAACGGGCCGGATTACCAGCGTTTTGTCGAGCGCTACCTGAACCCTGTCAACCAGGCACAAGCGGGCGAGTCGTTGCAGGGGGCCAAGGTCGCCAAGACGTACGAAAACGAACTGGTTACCTGGCTCGCCGAGCGCTTCGGTTTTGTCGGCGACAGCGAGCAGGCCCGCGCCTACTACGCGGCGCTGCCCGCCGAGCAGCAACGGATATTTGCCCGCGACGTGTACTTCGCCGAACTCAAGGCCGCCGGCCGCGAGTACAACCAGGACGGCAGCGTGCGCCAGGGCAGTTACCTGCGTGGTCGCGCGGCGATTGCGGCGCTGTTCCCGGACAAGGACGTGGCCGGTAACGCGATCACCTACCAAGGCGACATCACGCTGTTCAACGGCTCGGGCGTACACACCAATGCCGGTGGCTCGATCCAGATGCTCACCCCAGGCGGCAGCCAGACCTTCGGCATCGAAGGCGCGGCACCGCCGTCGACAGCGGGTCTGATCACCCAGGGTTCGGGAGATATCCAGCTGTACTCCCTGGGCAGCATCCTGCTCGGCCAGAGCCGCATCATGACCACCTTCGGCGGCTCGATCATGGCCTGGACCGCCCAGGGCGACATCAACGCCGGGCGCGGCTCCAAGACCACCGTGGTGTACACCCCGCCCAAGCGCGTCTATGACAACTGGGGCAACGTGAGCCTGTCGCCGTCGGTGCCGAGCACCGGTGCGGGGATCGCCACGCTGAACCCGATCCCGGAAGTGCCGGCGGGGGATATCGACCTGATCGCGCCGATGGGCACCATCGATGCGGGGGAGGCGGGCATTCGGGTATCGGGTAACGTCAACATCGCCGCCCTGCGGGTGGTGAACGCGGCGAACATCCAGACCCAGGGCAAGTCGTCCGGGGTGCCGGTGTCGGCCACCGTCAACACCGGGGCCATGAGCTCGGCCAGCGCGGCGGGAGCGGCGGCGTCCCAGGCCGCAGAAGACGCGGCGCGCAGCCAGCAGGCGGCGGCCAAACAGGGCCGGCCGTCGATCATGACCGTGGAGGTGCTGAGCCTGGGCACCGAGCCGTTGCCGCGTGAACCGGAACCTCGCAAAACCTCGGGCTACAACCCCGACAGTCCGGTGCAGGTGTTGGGCGCGGGGCCGCTGAGTGAACAGGCGCGGGCGCGGTTGACGGATGAGGAGCGTAAGCAGATCAGTTTGTAGAACTTCAGAAGGACCTCTCGATGTACCGTTCGGGGCGATCAGTGATCGCCCCATTTTTTTGGCGGATCAGAGGGGCGGCGACCTGATAATCGACCGGTGTTGTGGGGTGTGATTCGGTCAAAACTGTGGGAGGGGGCTTGCTCCCGATAGCGGTGGGTCAGCCAGCCCCTCTATCAACTGTGCCGCCGTCATCGAAGCCTCGCTAAAACTCGACATCTCCCACAGGGGATCAGCGGTGCCCACGAGATCTACAGCCGGGCAACCTCCCACCTGCCAACCGAGCTCAAATGTGGGAGGGGGCTTGCTCCCGATAGCGGTGGGTCAGCCAGCCCCTCTATCAACTGTGCCGCCGCCATCGAAGCCTCGCTGAAGCTCGACATCTCCCACAGGGGATTAGCGGTGCCCACGAGATCTACAGCCGGGCAACTTCCCACATTTCCAACCGAGTACACCGGGCACAACTCGCTCAGCTCTAGGGCCGCCATTGCAGCCCCCGGAAAAATTGCCCCCCTCACAATCCAAAATGAAGCTTTCATGACAAAAGTTCGGTAGCTCATCGCCACTTCCGTCTTGCCTATGTAACGCGCTGGAGGCCGCCACGAGCCGCCTCCCCAGCCGTCAGCGGGACGCCAGGAGTGGGGCAATGGGAACTATGGAACGTTACTCGAAAGTAGGCATGCAGGAGCTTGACCAGCGCCTGTCGAAGATCGTCGAGGCTGCGCGCAAGAAGCCGGTTTCGGTGTACCGCTACGGCGCGCCTTGGGTGTGGATCGTCTCCCAGGACGACTGGCAGGGCGCCTTGAAGGAAGTGTCCAGCTACATCCCGGCGGGACATTCGCTGGTGTTGTTGCGCCCGCAGATCGACGAGGTGCTCGAGCAGCATCGCGACCTGCTCCAGGCCGCGCCGGGCATGTCGATCGCGCCGCAGACCGTGGTGCAGATCCTGCTGCTGCAACTGCTGTATTCGGTGCCCAGCGAACAGCAGCTGCACGAGCAACTGAACTACAACCTGCTGTTCCGCTGGTTCGTCGGCCTGGAGCTGAACCAGAAGGTGTGGAGCATCCACGCTTTGCAGCGCGACATCGCCAGCCTGTTGAACAACCCGCAGGCCGTGCAGTTGATCCAGACCATCATCGGTGAAGTGTTCTGTGGCGCCTTGCTGCACATGCCGGAGTTCTCCCTGAACTTCGCCTTGCTGCACACCTGGCTGGCGCGACACAGCCATCTTTCGACCAGCAGCAATTGAGCAGGCCAGACGCCGTGCAATCGGCGACGGTGCAAAATCTTAGACAGTTAGGGGGCGGTGTGGAGCATCTGTTCAAATCAACGCTGGCGTTGTGCTGCCTGACGCTGGGCGTCCTGGCGCAACCGGTGTGGGCCGAGGAGGGCGGTGAGGCCCCGGCGCGCAAGGTGGACGTCAACGAGTACTTCGTGCGCGGCAATACCGTGCTCGATGCGGCGACGATCGAGGAGGCGGTGTACCCGTTTCTCGGCCCGCAAAAGACCCTGGACGATATCGAAGGCGCGCGCGATGCGTTGCAGAAGATCTACCAGGCGCGTGGCTACCAGTCGGTGTTTGTCGAGCTGCCGGAACAGAAGGTCGATGACGGTATCGTCTATCTGCAGGTCAGCGAAACCAAGGTCGGCCGCGTGCGTGTGGTCGGCGCCAAGCACTATTCGCCGGTGGAGATTCGCGAGGAAGTGCCGGGGCTCAAGGAAGGCGCGGTGCCGGATTTCACCACGGTGCAAACCCAACTGGCCGGGCTCAACCGCAGTGCCGGCCGGCAGGTCACGCCACTGGTCCGCGAAGGCCAGCGCCCCGGCACCATGGATGTGGATCTGCAGGTCGAAGACCAGAACCCCTGGCACGCCAGCCTCGGCCTGAACAACGACTACAGCGCCGACACCGAAAAGCTGCGCTCGGTTGCCACCCTGGGCTACGACAACCTCTGGCAACTGGGCCACAGCATTTCCCTGACCTACTTCACCGCGCCCCAGGACACCGAGAATGCCAAGGTCTGGTCGGGCTCCTACAGTGCGCCGCTGAACGAACGCTGGACCTTGCAGTTCTCCGGTTACCAGTCCGACAGCAACATCGCCACCATCGGCGGCAGCAACGTGTTGGGCAAGGGCCATTCCTACGGCGTGTCCGCCATCTACAGCTTGCCGGCGGCGGGCAACTGGGCCAATTCGTTTTCGTTCGGTGTGGACTTCAAGGATTTTGACGAGCAGATGAAGTTCGGCGCCAGCAGCGACCAGGTGCCGCTCAAGTACGCGCCGTTCACCCTGGGCTACAACGGCTATCGCTACACCGAGCAATCCCAGCTGGGGCTGGGCTTGAACCTGGTGGTCGGCACCCGTGCATTCTTTGGTTACGGCAGCGACGCCGAAGAATTCGATTACAAGCGCTACAAGGCCAGTGCCAGTTTTGCCGTGCTCAAGGGCGACCTGAATTACACCTACACCTTCGCCAACGATTGGCAGTCGGCCTCCAAGGGCGCTTTCCAGCTGGCCTCCGGGCCGCTGGTGTCCAACGAGCAGTATTCCGCCGGCGGCGCCACCTCGGTGCGCGGCTATCTGGCGGCCGAGCGCACCGGGGACGAGGGCTATTTGCTCTCCCAGGAACTGCGCACGCCGTCCGTGGCCAAGTTCCTCGGCAGTTATGTGCAGGAGTGGCGCTTCTATGCGTTCGCCGAAGGCGCGCGCATGCGCCTGCACGACCCGCTGCCCGAGCAGGAAGACGAATACAGCCTGGCCAGTGTCGGCCTGGGCACCCGCGCCAGTTTGAGCAAGTGGTTGTCCGGCAGCCTGGATTGGGGTTACCCGCTGCTCGATGGACCGAACACCCAGAAACAGGACTCGCGACTGCACTTCAGTGTGCAGGCGACTTTCTGACTTTTTCTTCCGGAGACTTCACCCATGCAACGCCTATTCCTGAGCCTGTTGATCTGCCTGGGCTTCGCGCTCCCGGCCACTGCCCATGCCTGGTGGCAGGACGATTGGCACTACCGCAAACAGATTTCGGTGGACACCACCGCCCAAGGCGCCGCGATCAGCCAGGCCCTGGGCCGCACCGCGTTGCTGGTGCGCCTGCACACCGGCAACTTCACCTTTGACGGGGTCAAGGACGACGGCGCCGACCTGCGCTTTGTGAGTGCCGATGACAAGACCGTGTTCAATCACCAGATCGAAAGCTTCGACCCGTTGATGGGCATGGCGTTGATCTGGGTCGATGTGCCCAAGGTCGAAGGCGGCCAGCGCCAGGACTTCTGGATGTACTACGGCAACCAGAAGGCCCCGGCCACCGCCAATGGTCAACTGACGTTCGATCCGAATTACATCGCGCTCTATCACTTCGATGGCGCCAACGCGACGCCGCCACGGGACACCACGGCCTACGCCAACACCGCGTTGAACGCCACCGGCGCGAGCATCGACGGCGTGATCGGCCGTGCCTTGCAGTTCGGCGGCCAGCCGCTGCTGTTGCCGGCCAGCCCGTCGCTGCAACACGCCGCCGGCGCTGCCTTCACGTTCAGCGCCTGGCTGCGCCTGGACCAGGCCAGTGGCGAGCAAATCGTGCTGGCCCGGCGTGACGGTGCCCACAGCCTGTTGCTGGGCCTGAACCAGGGCTCGCCGTTTGTGGAGATCGACGGCCAGCGCGCGGTGTCGACCCAACCGCTGAACCCAGGCCAATGGCAGCACCTGGCGTTCACCGCCGAGGGCGACAAGGTCACGCTGTATGTGAATGGCCGTGAAAGCGCCACGCTCGCCGTGGCCATGCCTGGGTTCAACACGCAGCTGGCGGTCGGCGCCGACCTGCCGGAAGCCGGCAGCGCGCACCTGCCGTTCGCCGGGGCCATGGATGAGTTGCGCCTGTCCAAGGTGGCGCGCCCGGCCGCACTGTTGCTGGCCGATGCGAGTGCCCAGGGCGCCGAGTCAAAACTGGTGGCCTACGGCGTGGATGAAGAACAGTCCGGTTTCGGTTTCGGCAGCCTGGGCTTTTTGCTCAACGCCGTGCCGGTGGACGCCTGGGTGATCATCCTGGTGCTGGTGGCGATGATGTTCCAGTCGTGGGTCATCATGCTGCGCAAGAACCGTCAGGTCAGCCGCCTCAGCAGTGCCAACGAAGTGTTCCGCGAGCACTTCGCCCAGATCGGCACGCGCCTGGAGATGTATGCCGACGATGCGCAGTTGGCTGAGCGCCTGAGCCACTCTTCGCTGTGGCGCCTGTACCTGGTGGCGGTCAAGGAGATCCGTACCCGCCGTGCCCAGGGCGCCGACACTTCGTCGGTGTCGGCGGCGACCATCGAAGCGATCCGCTGCTCCATGGACGGCGTGCGCACCCGTGAGAACCAGGCCCTGAGTTCCAAATTGTCGACCCTGTCCAACGCCATCGCCGGCGGCCCGTATATCGGCCTGCTCGGTACGGTGCTGGGGATCATGGTGGTGTTCCTCGGCACGGCCATGGCCGGCGACGTGAACATCAACGCCATCGCTCCGGGCATGGCGGCGGCGTTGCTGGCCACGGCCATGGGCCTGTTCGTCGCGATCCCCGCGTTGTTTGGCTACAACCGCCTGATCACGCGCAACAAGGAAGTCAGCGCCGACATGCGCGTGTTCGTCGACGAGTTCATCACCCGCCTGGCGGAGATGCACGGCGAGAGCCAGCACAGTGAAACCGCGCACCGCCGCGACCATCACGCATCGGTTCCGGCCTGAGGAGAATCGCCATGGCTTCCGTAAATGCCTCCCACGACGATGACGATGATGCCGCCGTCGACAGCATCAACATCACGCCCCTGGTGGACGTGCTGATGGTGGTGCTGGTGATGTTTATCCTCACCGCCACCGCCCAAGTCTCGGGGATCCAGATCCACCTGCCCAAGGCCAGCGCCTCGGTGTCGCTGTCGGAGGCCAAGACCAAGGCCATCTCCGTGAATGACGGCGGCCAGGTGTTCCTCGACGCGTACCCGGTGACCCTCGGCGAACTGGAAGAACGCCTGCGCATCGAGAAAGCGCTGAACCCGGACTTCCCGGTGATCGTGCGCGGCGATGCGATGGTGCAGTACCAGAAAGTCATCGAGGTGCTCGACCTGCTGCGCCGGCTGGAGCTGTCCCAGGTCGGGCTGGTCACCGGCAAACCGAGCCAGGGCTGAGTGATGACCGCACAGATCCCGATCGCGCCATTGCCGGTGAAGAACAAACCGCCGTTGCGCCCGTTGAAGTGGGGCGCCGGCCTGTTGCTGGGCGCCGTGGCGGCCTGGTTTCTCTGGCAGTGGGCCAATGACATGAGTGGCGTACGCCGTGAAGCGCCGAAGGTGCCGACGATTATTCCGTTGCCGCCACCGCCGCCACCACCCCCGGAAAAACCCAAGGAGCCCGAGCCCCAGGTTGAAGAGAAAGTCCCGGAACCGGTGCCCAGCCCCGAACCCGAAGAGATCAAGCCGGCCGAGGAAGCACCGCCTTCACCGAATGAAGACCTGGCCAACCCGATGCAGATCGACGGCGACGCGCAGTCCGGTAACGACGGCTTCAACATCGGCGCCGGCAAGGGCGGCGGCATGGCCGGCAGTGGCGGCGGCGGGCTGGGGACCGGCACGTACAAGCAATACCTGGCCGGTACCTATCAACGGCTGATGCGCGAAGACCCGGAGCTGCGCAAGAAGGCCTTTGCGATACAGATCGACCTGTGGCTGGGCGCCGACGGCCAGGTGACGAAGGCGCTGGTGGCCAAGTCCAGCGGAGATGCCGACACCGACGCGCAGATGCTGGCGCTGATCCGTGCGCCTCGCGCCACCCAGAAACCTCCGGCGTCGCTGACGCTGCCCATGCGCCTGTCCCTCAAGGGCCGGCGCCCGGATTGATTGCACGAAACCTCTTACCTACGGTTTTTTACAGGAGTTGCGTACACATGATTTCCCCCGTGAATCGACTGACCCTGGCGGTTGGCATGGTCATCGCGACCCTGGTCGGGCAGGCGGCGGCCGCCCCGGTTGCGCCTTCGGAAAACGTCACCATCAACCTGATCCGCCTGCTGGTGCAGCAAGGTGTGCTGACCCAGGACACCGCCAATGGGCTGATCGCCCAGGCCGAAAAGGAAGCCCAGCAGGCCCGTCAGGCCAACGCCACGCCGGTGGTTGCCAGCGGCCCGGCGACCGCGCCTGGGGATGTGCGCGTGCAGTACGTGCCGCAGTCGGTGCGCGACCAGATCCGCGACCAGGTCAAAGCCGAAGTCATGTCCACCGCCAAGCAGGAAAACTGGGCGCAACCCAATACGTTCCCCGACTGGATCTCGCGCATCAGCTTTGATGGCGATATTCGTCTGCGCGACGAGTCGCGCTACTTCTCGGGCAATAACAGCAACAACATCACCGATTTTGCCAAGCTCAATGACACCGGCCCGTACGACGTCAACAAAAACTCCAACACCAAGTTCCCGCCGCTGCTCAACACCCGCGAGGACCGCGAGAACCTGTTCCGCCTGCGTGCACGCCTGGGCATGAAAGCGGTGATTTCGCCGGAATGGACCGCCGGCATTCGCATCGCCACCGGCTCCGACAATAACCCGGTGTCCACCACCCAGACCCTGGGCGGCGGCTTTGGCAAAAAGGACATCTGGCTCGACCAGGGTTACCTGAGCTGGAAAACCACCGATTACATGACGTTGACCGCCGGGCGCATCGGCAACCCGTTCTATTCCACCGACATGATGTATTCCAACGACCTCAACTTCGACGGCGTGGCGGCGATCTTCAACCACAGCCTCAACAGCGAGTGGGGCCTGTTCGGTACCCTCGGCGCCTTCCCGGTGGAGTACACCTCCGACACCGCCAGCACCAATGGTATCGACAAGGAAGACAGCGACACCAAATGGCTGTTTGGCGGGCAGATCGGCGCGGACTGGAAGATCAACCGCAGCAACCGCCTCAAGCTCGCGGCCGCTTATTACCAGTTCCAGGACATCGAAGGCGAGCGCTCCAGCCCTTGCTCCACCTGGCAGGGCGCGGCAGGTTGCGACACCGACGGCACGCGCGTGGCCTTCATGCAGAAAGGCAACACGGTGTTCAACCTGCGCAACAACACCACCAACCCGGCGGATCCTGTCCGCACGCCCGACCCGCAATACGTAGGCCTGGCGTCCAAGTTCGATGTGCTGGACCTCAACCTGGTCTGGGACAGCGAACTGCCCAGCGACTTCAAGCTGCGCAGCCAGGCCAACTTCATTCACAACCTGGCCTACGACAAGGGCGAGATGCTCAAGCGCAGCGAAGGCGAGATCGTCAACAACATCAACAGCAATGGTCAGTTTGAAAGTGGCGGCAATGCGCTGATGGTCTCGTTCACCCTCGGCAGCGCCCTGGAGATGCGCAAGCGCGGCGACTGGAACCTGTTGGCCGGCTACAAGTACATCCAGCCCGACGCCTTGCCCGATGGCTTCAACGACTCGTCGTTCCACCTGGGCGGCACCAACGCCAAGGGCTATTTCATTGGCGGCAACTACGGTATCGACAAGAACATCTACGCCAGTGCGCGTTGGTTGAGCGCGTCCGAAGTGTATGGCCAGCCGTTCGAAGTCGATGTGATGCAACTGGAACTCAACACGCGCTTTTGATGCGCAGGGAGACGCCACATGAACACACGAATCTGCGCGCTGTTACTGCTGCTGGTGAGCACCGGCGCTTCGGCCGAAGGCATGGAGGAACGCCTGCGCACGCAATTGCGCAGCACCACCCAGCAATTGCAGGCGCTGCAAAGCGAACAGGCCCAGGCCAGTGCCGCACGGCTGGCCGCCGAAAACCAGGCCAAACAAGCCCAGGCGCAAATCAAGCAATTGACCGCCGAGCTGGAAAAAGCCCGTGGCATGGCTGAGCAACTGGCCGGCCAGCAACAGAGCCTGCACAGCCAGGCGCAGGCCCAGGTGGCGGCGAGCAACGAGCAGATCGGCAAGTTCAAGAAGGCCTATGACGAACTGCTGGTGCTGGCCAAGGGCAAGGAAGCCGAGCGCGCGCGCCTGCAGGCGGCCTTAAGCGAACGTGACACACAAGTGCAGCAATGTTCAGTCAAGAATCAACAGATGTACGGCGTGGCCCAGCAACTGCTCGCGGCCTACGAAAAAATCGATGTGGCCGAGGTGATGAGCATTCGCCAGCCGTTCGCCAGCAGCGCACGGGTCAAGTTCGAGGAGCTGGCCCAGGGTTTTGGCGACGATCTGTACAAGAGCCGTTTTGATGCGCCCCAGGCAGCCGCCAATCACTGATAGACAAGGAAGAGATCACCATGAGCGAATTGATCACCAGCGTCACCGTCCAGAGCCTCACCGACCTGCTGCAGGACGCCGGCTACCGGGTTAACCAGAGCGAGCAGAACGGCATCGTGCAGTTGCTCAGCGCCAGCCAGGGCATCGGCTTTGCCGTGCGCTTCGGCAACCCGGCGGCGGAGCAGGGCAGCTATGTGGACTTCACCTACAGCTGCGCGTTGCGGGTGCAGGGCGAGTTGCCCGAAGGCCTGGCCCCGGTATGGAACGCCTCGCGGCGCTTTGCGCGGTTGTCTGTGCAGGGCGAGTTCCTGCTGATGGAAATGGACGTGGTGGTGGCCGGGGTTGGCGTCACGCACCTGCGCAGCCAGCTGGAATTGTGGGATCGCCTGTTGCAGGAATTTATCGTCTACCTGCGTGAGTACAGCCAGCAGGCCGCGCAGTTGCAGGCCGCCGCGGTGGGTGAAGAGGCGGCGGTGCTGTGAAAAAGCCAACCCTGATGCTCGGCGCGGGGGCGCTGGCTGTGCTGGTGGTGGCCGTGGCGTTGAGCCTGCGGCCGGGCAGCGACCCGGTGGCGGCGCAGCAACCGGCGCCGGTGATCAATCCCGCGCCGAGCGGGCCAGCGGTGGCGCGCCTGGGCAACCAGCAGATCGACCTGGCGGAGCTGAAAAGCGTGCTGGCCAGCCTGCCGGCCGAATCCCGCGAGCAACTGCGCGGCAACCGTGGCGCCCTGGAAACCTGGATTCGCTCGAGGCTGGCGCAAAAAGCCGTGCTTGAACAGGCCGATGCCCAGGGCTGGCGCCAGCGCCCGGAGGTGGAGCAGCAGACCCGCGCCGCCGCTGAGCAGATCGTGTTTCGCGACTACATGCTGTCGGTCAGCCAGGTACCGGCGGACTACCCCAGCGCCGCCGAACTGCAACAGGCGTACGACAGCGGCAAGGCGCAATGGGTGACGCCGCCGTTGTACCAGGTGAGCCAGATTTTCCTCGCGGTGAATGACCCGCAACACCTCGATGCCGTACGGCGCCAGGCCCAGGAACTGAGCCGCAAGGCCCAGGCCGCGCCAGCTGATTTTGCCGCCCTGGCCACGCAGTTTTCCCAGGACCCCGACAGTGCCGCGCGCGGTGGCGATTCGGGGATGCAGCCGTTGCAGCAACTGGTGCCGGAGGTGCGCGGCGCGGTGGCGCGGCTCAAGGTCGGCGCGGTCTCGGACGTGGTGCAGAGCCCGGCCGGGTTCCATGTGCTCAAGCTCATCGGCCAGCAGCCGGCGCGTACCGCCACCCTGGACGAGCTGCGTGAACGCCTGACCCAGGCCCTGCGCGCCCAGCGCCAGGAACAGATCGCCAAGGCCTACCTGGAAGGCATGCTCAACACCGCGACCTTGAGTATCGACGGCGCCGAGTTGAACAAAGTGCTGGAGTAACACGCCTCAACCCGCATTGGATGCACAGACCAACCAGACAGGGAGTCTCCCATGGCATTTCTCGAACCGTCTGCCCCACAGGGGCCCACTGCTTACCGTGCACCTACCGAGCCACGCAGTGCCTGGCTGGCCCTGGCCAGCGAGATCGACCCGGAGGTGGCCCGCTACTTTCTGGTGAGTGCGCGCTGCGGCTGTTTCATGCAGGCCGCGCGCAGCCTGAATATCAAGGCAACCCTGTTGCGCAAGCGCCTGGCCCAGCTGGAGGAACACCTGCGCCATGCGCTGTTCAGCTACCAGGGCAACGGCCTGGTGCTCAGCCGCGACGGCCAGCAATTGCAGGCCCAGCTGATCGCCCTGGCCCATGAACGGCGCCTGCCGGTACTGGAACAGCCGCTGATTCGCCTGGCGGTGGCCGAGCCGATCCTGCACGACATCCTCGGTCGCGACCTGATCGCCTTGCTGCGCCGCAATGCCAGCGTGCGCCTGGAGATCATCTCCCTCGACAGCCACCTGTCCCTGCAAGCGGTGGACGTGGATGTGGTGCTGTGGCTGGCGGACACCGACGGCCCGGTGCCCGGCCCGAGCTTTGTCACCGAACCGCCGCGGGCGCTGGCGCGATTGCGGTACCTGCCGCATATCGCCAAGCGCTATTCACGCCTGACCACGCGCCCGGACAGCGTGGAAGACCTGGCTGACTACATGCTGGTGCAATGGCAGCCGGACGCCCAGGTCGAGGCCCTGCAGCCATGGAACCAGGTGGTGCAACAGCGCCTGGCGGCGGTGGTGCAGGTGCATGCCTATTCGCTGATGCTGGAGATGATTCGCTGCGGCGCCTGCATCGGTTTGCTGCCGCACTACATGAGCAGCTTCGACCGGGGGCTGGTGGCGTTGCCGGGGTTGTTGGCCGAGGACAGCATGCAGCGCCAGGTGTGGCTGGCGGTGAATGCGCAGGTGCGCCACCCCGAGGCGGTGCAGATGATCGTCGAGTTGATCGTCAGCACCTTTGAGGGGCGGCGGGAGTGGTTTGACTAGTGCAGCAGTGCGAAGCTAACGGTGTCGTTAGCTTGCCTTGGTATCAACCTTGAGTGTTTCGAGGTATACCAGTCTGGTTTTACCTTCCTCGACCTTGTAGGTAAAGACAGGATATGACTTCCCATCGAACTCGGGGCCGGCTCGGTTAATGGCTCTCTGAAACTGTGGCTTGGCGGCCTCCCAAGTCTGACCGTTTGAACCATAGAAAACCAGGCCGGCCAGTGCGTCGGGTGGCACGCCCACGGTCTGGATTTCGCTGTTTTCAAGTGGGTTTTCGGGATGCTCGCTTTGTTGGGTTTTCAGGTCCGTCAATAAGTCTTGCATGCCTTTGCGGGCGTTCTCCCGCCCTATGTAACGCGTATCGGCCTGGATGTTCCCAGAGAAGGCATCTTTTTCATGTATGGCGGTGATGTTGTCCTGGAGTTTTTCCGGAAACGCCAAGATGGCCATGTTTCGCGGCAGTGCTCCAGCGTTGTCACCCATTTTGTAGTAGTTGGGCAGCAAGTCTGCTTGAGCCAGGCTCCATTTGCGCAGCCCTCCATGTGCTCTGTTGGCATCGCCCTGAGCGCGAATGTTGTCAAGGGTCTCACCTGTGTTATGAAACTCCAGGTGCGCGTTTCTGAGCTGAAGGGTTCTGATCAGTAATCCGTCTTTTTCGAAGGCGTCAATGATGGGGCGATATTGCGTTCCATCTGTTGCAGTCGAGGTTGTTACTTCGGTGGTGGACAAATGATTGTTTTCAACGACAGTTATGGGTGGTTTGGCCGGCACCTGCCTCGGTGGGGCAACGCTGGCTGGTTTGGATTGTTGCCGTACACTGAAATGAAGTGCCAACGATGCCAGGTTGGCCAACAGATCCGCCATGGCTGCTTCCTTGTTGCCATCCTTTTCATTAGCCAGGGTTTTAAGATCGCCGAGGATGCCCTGGGTCTGCAGTGCCAGGCCGATAACGGCCGCAGGCCCGCGAAGGGCGGGCAGTATTGTGTTAAGTAGCAGGAAACCTCCTTCTTTGAAGGTCGCCCAACGACTTTGCGAATTGGATACCGATTGGCGCTCGGCCAAGTTTGCCAAGGCCTTGGCGTTGGCATCGTAGAGGTAGTCCATCAGCTGCCCGGATTGCACCTTCTCTGCAAGTCTGTCGATGGCATCGCCGTTGGTCGCCAGCGTTGGGGCGGCAGGCTTGCGCGGTAACGTGAATTCATCGATAAACGCGCTGTTTCTCGGTAGATGGGGCTCGCTGAAACCACCGTGTTCATAAATGGTGCGGGTCGCATCATTAGGCAGCCAGGCAACTGTGTCATCTTGGAGCGACTTTGTTTTACGCAGTGCCTCCATTAACGCCTGGCGCGAAGGAAACTGTAGCAAGGGCTCTTCTGCTATCAAGGGGCGATAGAGAATATGCGGGCCTACCGAGCTGTCCTTGGGTTCGATCAGGAACATGTTTTCGACGACATCGGGTGTGGCGCCCGGCTCGCGTTCGAACGCCAAGGGACGCATCGTGATCTCGTTGCCATTGACATACTTTTTCCCTGGCGTGGGGTCAAGTATTGCCTGGAGGTACCGGTAACCCATGGCGTTATCAAAACCCTCAGCGCCTTTACTGGTCAGCTCCAAGGCTTTCATCTTCAACTCGATTGGCACTTGTTGCGCAAAGCGTAATTGACGTTCTGTCTTTTTGGCTGGATCGTCAAGCAACTCGCGTTTAAGCAGCTCGGGATAGTTTTTGCCGACATCTAATTTTTGAATCAGCTCTTTGAGAGTCCCCTCTTGCCCCAGGGCGGGTATCAATGTCCCCGTCGGTTTGTGACGAACCTCTATGCGACCGCCCGGTAGTCCTGCAAGGTTTTGAATAAAAGCGTCGCTGAGGGACATTCTGGTGATTTGGAAGGCGCCGAAGCCGCTGGTTGGCACGCCATATGGCGTGTGAAATACCACCTCCACGTCATTGATGTCATAGGGTACCGGCGGTGGAGAAAGTGCGTTTAATTGGTTCTGGATGAACGTACGGATGTCTGGGATTCCGCTGTTATAGGTTTGCTCTTGGTGGCGGTGCATATAACTCGCCAGTTCCAGGGCGAGGTCGTGCAAGATGAAGCGATTGGCATCGGAGGTGTTTTTTATCCAGTCAGGCACCTTTTGCCGAGATTGATCCGGTTGTTGCGTGTTGAGCAGTGTTGGCTCGGTGGCCAATGCTTCTGCTTTATGCTCGTTGATCATGATATTCGCCTGAATATAGAACGCATCGACGTCTACCTTGGTAAAGCTGCTGCGGGATGTTTCTTGCGCGTTTGCCTGTGTGAGGTGTTGGTCCCATTTATCTTTGACGGCAGCGAGGGAGGCATAAGGGGTTACCTTGCCGCTCGGTTCGCAGACCAACACGATCGTGCGTCCTGCGACTTTGCGTTCGATAACCAGGTTGGGGGTTTGAAACTCCGGGGTGTCTGAATGGTTATTCGCGATGCTGGCCAGCATGTGCACGGTTACTTCGGAATTATCCGCCAGTTTGGGGCGTGTCGAGCCGTGGGGATACCTCACAACCATGTCCAGGGTTTCCCGTTGCACGTCATCCAACCCTGGGTGCTTGAGACTGGCCAGACGCAGGTTGCTGCGCACCAAGTCACTGAGCATCAACCGACGGTCGCCGGCGAAAATGGGCGTGATACTTACCGACGCGTCAGGGCTGGAGCCCGGGACAGGCTCGTTGAACGGTGGATCGCTCCAATAGTTGAGCAAGGCAGTTCTAAGTTTTTCGTCCACCTGGCCTGGTAGCTGGGTCAACGCGAGTTGGAGGGCCGCTTTATCGATGGCAAGCTCGGTTCCCGTCCGGTTGCCGGTATGTGCCAGCACTTCAGGCCGGGTGTCGAAAAACTTGAATTGACTATCGAAAACCGGAACTTCACCGCCATGGAGGTGGTTCATGGCCAAGTCCATCAACCTTGTCTTGTGTCCACCTGGGGCGGCCACGGTCAAATGCCTGACATCAAAGTCCAGCGAGGGTGATGCCGTACTGATGGCGTCTTTGAGCAATTCGGCTACGACTGTTTGCCTATTCGGTTCTGCTTCAAACAGATGTTGCCCGATGGTGCTCACTGGCCCGAAGGCGGACGGCGTGGCTGGCGCGTGTATAGACGCGTCGATGATGTTGCGTCTGAATGGTGGCGTTGGCGTTGGTAGGATTGGGGCTGGAAGTCCTTCCATGCGCGCCAAGCGCTGCTCGGCTGCCTGTTGGCGTTCGCGCACAGCAAGGGAGAGTGCGTCGTTCGGAGGATTGTGTTTGTCCAGGGCAGGGAAACCATCGCGAATGAGTGCTGCGTTTTGTTCGAGCCACTGGGCTGAGCCGTAATGCTCGCGGACTCCGTAAAACTCCATGATTGCCACGATAGAGTGAGTGTAGTTGGGGTGGTTGTAGTTCGGCACGAACATCGAAGTGCTACCTGCTATGTTGCGAGCAGCTTTCAAAATGGCGGGTTGAAGGGCCGCCCACTCTTCAGATCCTTCTACGCTCAATGTGGACATTCGTCTGTTGCCGTCTGAATCCGTTCTCCAGCACCTCAACTCCCCCGTCGATGAATGGATCTTTACGCTTGTGGGATCTATGTTGTGTTTTTGCATGAACTTCATAAAAGCGTCGCTGGAGAGGGACGCTTTATAGGCTTCCACTGCCTGTGCATAGGATGAATCTTGAGGAAGGTTGTAGGTGCTAGAGCCGTTCCACAGACGAGTGTTGGGGCCGCTGTATGTGGCCCTGTCTGTTACCCAACTGCTGACTCTGCGCGCCATTTCCCGGTCGGCCTCCTCGACACGTTGCGAGATTGTTGGCGTGCGGTTGGCGTCTGCTACTCCCCGGGTGTGGTTATAGGTTGCCGTGGCGATGGCGTTCTCTACTTCGCCTTGTGCCGTCCTGACGCGCATGAATTGCGGCGCCAGCGGACCGTTGTGGGGCGTCAGGGATTTGAAGTTGCCGCCCTGGAGGCCGCGGATTGAACTGAGCAGATCGATCTGACGGTTCACGGGCTCTTCACCATAGAAGTTACCCACTACGTCAATGGGGGCACTGTGTTCGCCGGTGTACTGGAACGATTCAACTCGACCGGCAGCCACCTCCTTTGCCGCGGCTGCGACAGCGGCGCGGGCTTCTCGCCAGCCAGGCGTAGCGTGGGAGAAAAGTTGAGTCTTGCCATTGATAGTGCACTCCATCGAATCCGCATGGGGGAACCACCTGAGGCTGGAAATATCGATGTTGTTGTTCTTGGCATAGCTTGCGAACGGCTCTTGTTTGAGCGCCAGTGTGAAGAGTGCCCAAGCCTGGCCGAAGGTGGAAAATGGTGGAATGTCAGTGATCGTGGGAGGCTGGTCACCGGCTTTTATCACAGAGTTTTTGCGACTTTCCAGCAGCATCAATGCGGCGCCATACTGGCTCGCCATTTCCTCATCGCTCTTCTGCACCAATTGTTTGCTTTGTTCCTGGATGCTTTGAAAACGTGGATCCCTGGGGTTGGGCGGTGGATTCACAGGCCACTGTGTGACGGTTTGAGTTTGAGTCAGTGATCGTTTGGTTCTGCCCTGTATTGACGGTTCGCTGTCCTGAGCGGTCGCCGGTGATCTGGTTGTGGCTGGTTGTGGTTGTACGGCTACCGGCCGGGACATGATGGTCATAGGATTTTCTCGTAATGGTCAGGGAAAAGACGACAGCGTAATCGCGCTTTGTTGCCTGCGACGTGTGGCTTGTAGGGAGTGGTGTGTCTAAACTCAGTAGTTCCGCCCATGTGTTTCTGGTCTATACGGAGCCCTATCCCGATGCAGAGCGAGCAGTGATGCAGGCCACCCGCTTGACCCTCATTTGCCACGCCGCCACGCCTGCTCAACAGTACGGGCGTTTTCCCGATAACGAGTCCGTGGCGATGGATTGGCAAGCCGCGGCGCTGTCCCTGGCCGGGCGCTATAAGAAAACCCTGCGACTGGTGTGTGCGCCCGAGGCACGCGCCAGGCAGACCGCAGAACTGTTCGGCAGTGACGCGGTGATTGAAGATGCCCTGCGCGATGGCGATTTCGGACGATGGAAAGGTGTGGACATCGGTCGCCTGCACGGCGACGAGTTGCAGGCCTGGCTCGCTGACAGTGCCAGCGCGCCCCATGGCGGCGAGTCGGTCGATCAGGTGTGCATGCGGGTGGCGCAGTGGATGCAAACCCTGGAGGCCCAACCCGGGCACATCGTGGCCATCACCCATCCCTTTGTCATCCGCGCCGCGTTGCTGCATGTCATGCAGTGCCCGGTGTCGATGTTCTACCGGATCGACGTCGAGCCGCTGTCCGCCACCGAGCTGCGCTTCAACACGGTGTGGCGCCTGCGCCTGGAAACTTACGCCTGAGTGCGTGAACATGGCAAAATCCACGCCCCGCAATGAGAGCAATCCATGAAACGCATCCTGATCATCGGCATTGGCGCCGGCAACCCTGACTACATCACGATGCAGGCCGTGAAGGCGCTGAACCGCACCGACGTGTTTTTCCTGATGGACAAGGGCCAGAGCAAGGACAAGCTGATCGACCTGCGCCGCGAGATCTGCGAGACCTATATCACCGAACCCGGCTACCGCTTTGTCGAGGCCGACTGCCCCGAGCGTGTGCGCGGTGATATCGACTACACCACCGCCGTGCAGGACCTCAACCGCGACAAGCAGGCCACCTTCGAGCGCATGATCAACGAAGAAATGGCCGACGATGAAGTGGGCGCCTTCCTGGCCTGGGGCGACCCGGCGCTGTACGACAGCACCATCCGCATCCTGCAGGCGATCCTGGCCAGTGGCCGCTGCACCTTTGAATTCGAGGTGATTCCCGGCATCACCAGTGTGCAGGCCCTGGCGGCCCAGCATAAGGTGCCCTTGAACCGTATCGGCAAGTCCATCGAGATCACAACCGGGCGTCGCCTGGCGGCGGGGCAGGCCAACGAGGCCGATACCCTGGTGGTCATGCTCGACGCAGAAGATTCCTACCGCACGGTGGCCGATCAGGACCTGGAGATTTACTGGGGCGCCTACCTGGGTACGCCGGATGAGATATTGATCAGCGGCAAGGTCAGTGACGTGGCGGAACAGATCGAACGGGTGCGCAAGGCGGCGCGCCTGGAGAATGGCTGGATCATGGACACTTACTTGTTGCGCAAACCCTGAGGTCACGCCCCATGTTCAAACTGCTTGCCCTCGCGCTGACCCTGGTGGCCGGCGTTGCCCACGCCGATTCCGAATTGCACACCGATTTGCCGCTGGCGTATCTGGAACAGACCCAGGGCGATGCGCGCAATGAGCCGCTGGTGATTTTCCTGCACGGGTTCGGCAGCAATGAGGAGGACCTGTTCGGCATCAAGGACGCACTGCCGTCCACCTGGACCTACCTGTCGGCCCGCGCGCCGACACCGGTACAGCCAAGTGGCTTTCGCTGGTTTACCAAGACCCCGGGTGACGGCGATTACGATGGTGTGACCGCCGATTTGCACAGCAGCGCCAAGCTGATCAAGGAATTTGTCGGCCAGGCCACCGCCAAGTATCACACCCAGCCTGACCGGGTATTCCTGGTGGGGTTCAGCCAGGGCGCGATCATGGCGTATGAGGTGGCTTTACGTGACCCGCAGCTGGTGCGTGGCATTGCCGCGCTGAGTGGCAGCGTGCTGCCGGTGCTCAAGGCTGAGCTCAGGCCGGATCAGCGCTTGAACAGCCTGGCGATCTTTATTGGCCATGGCACCCTGGACCAGGCACTGCCCTATGCCTCGGCGACGCGGGCGAATGAGGTGTTGGTGGGGCTTGGATTGAAGCCGGAGTTTCATGGCTATCCGGGGATGAACCACACGGTCAGTGAGGCGGAGGTGCAGGATCTGAAGGCCTGGCTGGAAACGAGTTTGAAGTGAGCGCGCTGAACAAAGGTGGGAGGGGGTAAGCTCCCTCCCACCTTTGATGGGTGTTGTCAGGACTCTTTGTTATTTGCCGCCGGTAATCTGCTTCACCAGCGCTGCATGCCCCTTCGCATCATCGGCCCGCGAGATCGCCTGGATTACCAGCAAGTGGTTGCCGGAGCCGCCGAGGAACGTGGAGTTCAAGGTCTTGCCACCGCCCTGGGTGGCGGTGCTGTCCACCTGACGCAGGCCGAGGCCCTTGAAGGTCAGTTTCTTTTCGCTCAGCTTCTTGAAGTCGGGCAGGGCGGAGCTCTGGTCCTTGACGAAACCAGCCACGGCACCATCGAGGAACTGCGGGTCGTTGTCCTTGATGGTTACGCCGTCATTGCGCACGGTTTCGGCGACGATCACCACACTTTTCGTGCTCTGGTTGGCGTACATCGTGCCTTGGGTATCAGCGGTGCCATCCTCGGCCTTGCCGGCCGGGAGGGTGTCGGCGGCGTAGGCCTTGGGCAGGTTGAAGCTGAATTTACCGCCCAAGGTGGAGATGGTTTGCGTGGCCGGCTTGGCGGCGGCGAATACGCTGCCGGCGGTAAGCGCGAGGGCCAACAGGACTGCGGTCTTGGTGAAATTGACCATGAAGCGCTCCAAGGATGAACGAAATTGCGGCGTATTCTGTCAGAAAAATCGCAATATCGTTCATCCTTAGCCTCACACCTTGTCGGACTCTTCCTCAAGCCGATCCATCTCAAACAGTCGCGCCAGTTCCGCCCGGGCTTCCTGGGCGGTTTGCATCACCTTGGCCGCATCGTCGTACACCGCGTGCTGGGCGGCGAGCACTTGCAGGTCGTGGTGCTTGAAGCGGGTGATGCGGGCGTCGGCCTGGGCCTGGGTCAACCCAAGGCCCACCAGGGTGCGACGGCTCATTTCCAGGCTGGAGTAGAAGGTCTCGCGAACCGGCGAGGCGTCGAGGTCCACCAGGCGGTGCACGTGCTGGCGGTTACGCGCACGGGCGATGATCTGCATATGCGGGTAGAGGTTGCGCACCAGTTCGGCGGTCTTGATATTGATCTCCGGGTCGTCCATGGCGATCACGAAGAACTCCGCCTGGTCGACCTTGGCGGCGTGCAGGATCTCCGGACGTTGCGGATCACCGTAGAACACCGGCATGCCGCCGAAACTGCGGGTCAGCTCGATGGTTTCCACCGACGTGTCGAGGGCGATGAAGGAGATGTTCTGCGCGCGCAGGATACGCGCGACGATCTGGCCCATACGGCCCATGCCGGCGATCACCACGCGCGGCGCATCGCTTTCGATGGTGCGATATTCCTCCGGTACTTCCACCGGCTTGACCTTGGGCTTGAACAGCTTGGGGCAGACCAGCAGCAACAGGGGGGTGACGGCCATGGACAGGGTGATGGTCAGCACCAGCACGTCGTAGAGGTGCGGTTCGAACAGGCCCTGGTCGCGGCCGATCTTGAACACCACAAAGGCGAACTCACCGCCCGCTGCCAGCACCACACCCAGGCGCAGGGCGCTTTCGCGGTTGAGATCACCCACCATACGGCCCACGGCGTACAGCAGCGGCAGCTTCAGGCCGATCAACAGCAGGGTCAAGCCGATCACCACCAGCGGCGAGCTGAGCAGCAGGCTGAGGTTGGCGCCCATGCCCACGCTGATAAAGAACAGCCCCAGCAGCAGGCCCTTGAACGGCTCGATCTGGGATTCCAGTTCGTGGCGATACTCCGAGTCCGCCAGCAGCAGGCCGGCGAGGAAGGCACCGAGGGCCATGGACACACCCACCAGTTCCATCAGCCAGGCGGTGCCGATCACCACCAACAGGGCGGTGGCGGTGGACACTTCGCGCAGGCCGGTCTTGGCGACGATGCGAAACACCGGCCGCAGCAGGTAGCGCCCGCCGATGATCACCACGGCAATACTGCCGAGGATCTGCAGGACGTGTTGCAGGCCCTGGGCTTCGGTGGCCGGATGATCGCTGCCGGCCAGCAGCGGCACCATGGCAATCAACGGGATCGCGGCGATGTCCTGGAACAGCAGGATCGCAAACGCCAGGCGCCCGTGGGGCTGGTTCAGCTCCTTGCGCTCGGCCAGGCTTTGCAGGCCGAACGCGGTGGACGACAGCGCCAGGCCAAGGCCGAGCACGATGGCGCTGTTCCACGACTGGCCAAACAGCCACAACGCCACCACCCCCATGACCAGGCCGGTGAGCAGTACCTGGGCCAGGCCGACGCCAAATACCGCCTTGCGCATCACCCATAAACGCTTGGGCGACAGCTCCAGGCCGATGATAAACAGCAGCAACACCACGCCCAGTTCGGAGAACTGCGCGACGCTTTGCGGGTTGCCGATCAGGCCCAATACCGACGGGCCGATGATCACGCCGGCAAACAGATAACCCAGCACTGCGCCCAATTGCAGGCGCTTGGCCAGGGGTACGGTCAGCACGGCGGCGAGCAGGAACACCACGGCTGCTTGTAACAGATTGCCTTCATGGGGCATTGCGAACTCCAGGATCTTTAAAACCAATCGACAGGAGGGTATTAGAGCGCTTTTTACATTTCGAAAATTGTGTTTTTGAGGTGAATGTCAATAAATACTGGACGAAACTCCCATTTATAGGGCGTCAGAAAAATATTGAGGGCCTTCAATTCATGAATTTTTGAGGGCTACTGCTGTTTCGTCTAACAAGGTCTGCCGTCGTATGTGTAAGGTATTTCCTACATGGAAAGTGGTGAACATTTGACTAGTGGCAATTTGCAATGTGTTAGAGAATCGATTTTCACTCAGAGTAGGATAGACAATCGTACAGCTGGAGTGGAAAATGCCAATTCGAGAACAGATTTTTCTGATTTGCGCTGGTCGCGCTTTTTGTGCGTATCGAATTTGAACTTTACGCTAGAGAAACAGCTCGAAAGTATTCTCGGCTTGTGAAACGCAAATTTTTATTGCTATCGGCACTGATACTTGGATTTTGGGGATTTACGAAACGTGACTGTAAACAGGATTTCAAAAGGTTTAGATCCCGATCACGTACCAATGGATGGTGTGGGCTTGGCTGCTACTGCTTCTGTCGCCGTATTGTTGTGCACACGAGATGGTGAACGCTTCCTCGAAGAGCAAATAGCTTCAATTTCTCGTCAAACCCATCAGAACTTTAAAATCTATGTTTCTGACGATGGCTCCAGTGATTCTACACGAGCCATCGTTACAGCTCACGTTGAGCGCTTAGGGCATGAGTGCATTGAACTGACTCACGGCCCAGTTGAGGGATTTGCCCGGAATTTTTTATCCGTTAGTTGTCGAGCTGATGTAAATGCCGACTATTATGCATGGTGCGATCAGGATGATATTTGGAATGAGGATAAACTCCAGATAGCTGTAGATAAGCTCGCCGGTGGCGATAGTTCTGTGCCGGCACTCTATTGTTCGCGCACTGAGCTAATTGATGAGCATGGCCAGAGTATCGGTTTTTCCTCATTTTTTTCAAAGCCTGCAACATTTCAGAACGCACTCGTTCAAAATATTGCAGGTGGAAATACCATGGTTTTCAACCAGGCACTGATGGATCTGATCCGTGAGGCGGGTGATCGTGTGCCTGCGGCGTCTCACGATTGGTGGGCTTACATGATTGTCAGCGGTTGTAATGGTCGAATTTATTATGACGCAACGCCCACTGTGCGTTATCGCCAGCACAGTTTGAATTGCATTGGTACCAATCGTGGGTTTCGTAACAACAGTAAACGTGCAAAGGAACTTTGGCGTGGACGTTATCAGCGCTGGATTGATAACAATATTGTTTCGTTGCAGGTAATCAGCCATCGGTTCACCGCGGAAAACAGAAAGATCCTTGAGCGATTTTCCGAAGCGAGAAAGAATAGGTTTTTTGGGCGGCTTTGGGGTTTTATGCGCTCAGGAGTCTATCGTCAGACGCTGATCGGGAATCTCGGTCTGGTGGTCGCGGTAATTATGCGCCGCGTATAGAAAACGGCGGCGCGAGCCGGTTGGCAAGCGCCTGATAGTTGTATGTCTATGTCAGAAGATGAAGTCAGCTGGGGTGAGTTCTTCTTTCTTTATATTGAGCAGCAAGATTGAATCATCTGCGTTCAGCGTGATAAGCAAGTTGTCGCCCACCTCTACCGAGGCATCCAGTACGTCTTCGAAGGTAGCTAAAATACCTGCAAGGTCAATTCTGTCTTGCTCACCGGCACTACCTGAAAAGTCTCCAATGATAGTTTCTCCGCCACCGCTGCCTTTCCAGAAAATAAAAGTGTCAGCGCCAGGGCCACCCCACAGGATATCGTTGCCTTCACCCCCATCCAGAACATCATCACCTGGGCCGCCAAAAAGCTCGTCGTCTCCATCATCACCATAGAGATAGTCATTTCCTTCCCCGCCTTCAATACGATCGTTGCCACCTCCGCCAGCCAGCAAGTTGTCGTGGGCATCGCCGAGGATCACGTCGTTGTAGGGCGAACCCTGGGCGCCTCGAATGTTGATCAGACGGTCGTTACCACCGCCGCCAGACGCTCGTCCTGCGGCCAGATCAATGAATACGGGGTTGTCGGGCTTGCTTGGGTCGATCGGGGACCAGTAATCGACCATATTTCGCTCGCCGATTCCAATGATGATGTCGTCACCGTTGGATGGATTCGGTCGAGGAAGAAAGGCCGGGTTGGAGCGACGGTGCAGCGGTGAAAGGTAGGTCAGGTAAGGGGGCTCCACGGTTTCGATTTGGCCGGGTGTTGCCCGTCCCGGTTTCAAATCAAGAGTCTCTTCATCCGAAGTATTCTGCCCTAGATCTGCCACTCTTGTTCTGTCGTGATTGTCGGGGAGGTAATAAGGGATAAACGCATTGGTGACCCGGTTGCCAAGAAAAGAGCCCGACTCGGATCGCTTAAACGTTATTCCTTGCTTGAAGTTGTTGACCCGATTGTTGCTGATGACGACATCCCTGATGCCATCGCCACCTACCCATATACCGTAAGTAGACCTTGATCTGCTTTTCCAGGCGGGGGATGTGCTGCTTATTTCGAGCTCCCGATTGGCGACGCGATTATTGTCTACGACACTGCCTTCGCCATAGCGCGAGAGTGAAATGCCTACTCCCTCACTGATATCCTGAATGCCTTGGCCTCTTACTTCCATGATGCTGTTGTTTTGAATGAGGACCTCTTTGCCATAAGTTTCGATGCCCATGGCATAAGCGTTGTCAGTAGTCGTGTCGCCACCGATGTCCGAGACCATATTGTCAGAAATGACTGAATTCTCACCCTCAACCCGAATGCCTCTGAATGTACTGAAGCGAATATTCATGCCTTCGACTAAATGATCGCGTCCTTCCAGCATTGAAGAGTGAGTGGCGAGATCGGAGAGGCCGGAAAGATATACTCCGTACTGGAAACCGCGAATACGTCCATTTTTTATGGTGATATTGCTTTGGCCGAACGAAAAAATACCGAATCCGGTATTGTCGCCGTCAGTCGGTCCGGTGATTGTATTTTGATTAAGGTCGATGGTGACATTGCTGGCAAGGATTTCAATGCCGTTACGATCGCTGTTCAATGACCGCTCAAGCCTATAGTTTCCTGGCCGACTGATGGTGTAGGGAATGCTTTCAATAATAGTAGCGTCGTCGTAAGTCTCCTTGTGCAGGGAAATGATCAGCGCTGCAACGCTGAGGACTATCAGTGCAGCAATAAATATGGGAGTAGCGGCTTTTATGTTGAGACGGAGCATTATTTAATTCTTAGAGGTGTTGGGCGAAGTGGTGGTGAGGTCTGTCTGGTGTTTTTTAGTATTTTTTCGTTGGCCAGAGTCATATATTCTTTGTGGGCTGGCCTGAAGAACTTATCAATGTTTTGCGCAGTCAGTGCGTGAATAAGATGGGGGGCTTGCAATAAGCTCAGTAGCGCTGATGCGGATGAAACGGAAATAATGCCGCAAGATTCGAGTACGTGACCTAGGAACTCGATCGGCAGGCAATCCAGGCTGTCAGGCAGTTTTTTTGCATTATAGTTATCAAGTTGCTGTATTAGCTGCGCAATGAATGTGGTAGGCGTTCCGGCGTGTTTTTTAATAAATAGGGTGCTGCCCGGCGTCACGTATTTTCTGCAGATCTGTACATACAGTTCAAGCTCGTCAGACTCATCAGTCAGTTTACTGCTCGTGAAGTTGCTGAGGATGAGTAACCAAGATGGCTCTGTTTTTGATCTTGTGGCAATTTCCTGTTCAAGCTGGAGTACGGGTGCAAAAAATCTTTTCAGGGTGCTGAGCGTCTGGACGAGGATTTCGGTAGGTATGATGCTGTGTTCGGGGCCGGGAAGGGTGCGGTCCAGGTCGTCAAAATCGATGACGGTCAACGCTCTCTCTGCTGCAAGCCATTCGCTGTCGATGTTGACACGGCTGAACCAAAACAAATGTTTAAGCCCACGAAGGCTTACATCAAAGGCCGGGGCAGGGGGTTTTGTGGGTGGATAGAGAAAGCCAGGCGAGTCTCCATAACAGATGTTCCGTTTTGCTGCTAAAGCCTGCATGAACGCCTGCGCAGTATGTTCTGAACTGGCATCGTGTGCGTAGTAGAACGCGGGGCATTCTCCGGGAGTGATATTCAAGTACTCACGGAGCCACTCAGAGCGTTTTGACAATTTTCGGTACGGTGACAGAGGCCCTTTTCGTTCTTTCAGGGACGGCAGCACTGCGGTGACGAACGGGAAACTTTTAAGAGCAGCATCAAAGAATTGCCGGCTTTGTGAGTGTGGTGAGTGGTCCATTAGTTGATAGGACCAGAGCACGAGAGTGGCGGGGCTTTCTCTTGCAATATTCCTGGATTCTCTATCGAAGCGTAGCGCGCAGAGAGCATGTAAAAGTTGATGTGGAGACGAGATCAAAATTACCTCTTTCCCCCGAGAGGCGGGGGAAAGGGCGTGCTCATTGTCCGCGACCACTGACTATCGCGCCTGACGGTTTACGGGCATATCTACGTCCCAGGACAGGTGAGGCCTCACCATGCAGTTGGGCCATGCGTTGGGCCAGTTCCCACGAACCCCGGTCGCCTCACTGTCATCGGCAACGGTAAAGCTGATAACGGCTTGTTTGATGATCCGGTGGTCGATTTCAGCGCCAGGCCACAGTTCGACATCGATGCGATAGTCCCCAACATTGAGCAACGGCGACTTCACGGTGCAGCGCTCGACATATTGTCCCACGGCCCGGATTTCGCTTCCTGTGTACAGGTTGTCCATGCTCACCAGGACATAATGGCCCGCCAGGTCTTTCAGGTGAAGGTGCACATTAATCGGCCACTTCGCCTCAAGTACCGTGAACTTGACTTCGATGACAAACTCTTCCTTTACGTCAAATTCGGGGCTCGGATTGCCGTTGTGATCAAGCACCATGATCGAATCGAGCCTTACACAGTCGTCAAACATCGGCGCGCTGGCCTCAGCCCAAGTGACTGCCGGCGTCAGTTGAATGCCTGAACGTATATAAGAACGGGTGATGTCTGAAACGCTTTGTGTAGAAAGTTGCGGGTCTTCGTCGCTTTTTGGCAGTTCGATTTTGCTGTCGTTGATGATACGGCCGTGAGCCATATGTACGGCTCTATTACAGATACGGTTGACGGCATCCATATCGTGGCTGACGAACAGCAGTGTGCGTCCCTGGTCGGCTACTTGAAGCATTTTTTCGGTACAGCGTCTCTGGAACGCGGCATCACCGACCGCCAGAACTTCATCGACGATGAGAATCTCGGACTCAAGGTGCGCTGCCACGGAAAAGGCGAGGCGCACATACATGCCTGAGGAATAACGCTTCACCGGCGTGTCAATCAGTTCGCCGAGTTCTGAGAACTCGATGATTTCCTCGATACGGCGGCTGATTTCCTGAGGTTTCATGCCCATGATCGAGCCGTTCAGGTAGATGTTTTCGCGACCGCTGAGATCGCCGTGAAATCCTGTGCCGATCTCCAACAGGCTGATCAAGCGTCCACGGAAACGAAAGCCACCATGGGAGGGGGATGTGATTCTGGACAGGATTTTCAGCAGTGTACTTTTGCCGCAACCGTTGGGACCGATAATACCGACTCGATCACCTTGTTTTATCTCCAGGTCCACATCCTTCAGAGACCAGAAGTGATTGGGGGGCGCGTCTTGGGTCTGCGTGGCGTCGAGAATGGTGTGCGATTCGTGAGTGGTTTCCACCGGTTTCGCAGTTTTCGACTTTTGCATCGGGTTAATGACTCGACCGAGCATCCACCGAATACGCATATTGATCATTTCGGCAGCTGTAACGTTGGACTTGCCGATCCGATAAAGTTTGGAAACGTTCTCGCAACGAATAGCCCACGTCATAGGGTGTCTACCACATTTTTATCGAAGTGCTGGAATATAAAGACGCCAACCGAGAAGCAAGTCACTGCAATGGCAATGAGCGTAAGCAGGGTGGATTGTGCTGGCCAATGTCCGTGCATGGCATCACGGTAACCGGTAATTACCAGAGAGAGTGGGTTGACTGCATACCAGGGTTTAGCCCAAGGCGGGACAGCCGAGACCGGGTAAATGGCAGGTGTTGAGTAATAAAAAAGTTGTAATGCCAGCGGGACCAAATGTTTCACGTCTCGATACTTGGCATTTAACGGTGCGAGCATCAGACCTATGCCCAGGCCTGTCATGAGTGTGCAGGCCAGCAGCAGCGGCATGATGAGCAGCAATTGAATCGTCCAGACGTCATAGATAATGGCGAACGGCGTAATCAGTAACGTGTAGGCGATCAGGAAGTCAACGGCCGCGCCTACGGCGTAGGCGCCGCCAATGAGCAGGCGAGGGAAGTAGACCTTGGTGATCAGGCCTGCGTTGCCTTCGATCATCTGGACCGAGGGGTTAAGGACGTTCATGAAGGCGTACCAGGGTATGACCGCCACCAGGTAAAACATAATGGTGGGGAGCCCATCGGTCGGCACCTTGACCATGATGCCGAACACGATAACGAATACGCCAACGGTAATGAGTGGGGTCAGAACGACCCAGCCCAAGCCGAATATCGTTTGCGTATAACGCCCCTTCAGATCCCGCTTGCAGAATACCCACAACAGTAATCGAAAATCCCATAGGGTTCTGATCAGTCCGCGCAGGTCGAAACGGCGGGAATTGTTGACGACCGTTTCCTTGAGAGGCGGGCGGATTTTTTCTTCGGTACTCATGAGGGTCAGGTTCTGGTTAAGGGGGTGGAGAGAGGCTGAGCGCTGGTCAGTTCGTCGAACAGGTCGATAATTCTCGCCATCGATTTACCGTCATGCAGGCCCCATTCATGAGCGCATTCAATTTGATTGGCTCGGGCCTCGGCGTACGCTTCCTTGTTGTCGGTCAATTGCTCCAGGGTCGATTGGAAGACGCTGTAGCGGTTGGTCGTAACAAGGCCTTTGGCGTTATCGAAGTCGGTATAGCCGTAGTCGTAGCAGTCATAGTTGATAGCTGGAATTCCACACGCCGTGGCCCAGCGCAGAGTGGACGACACGCACGCGACAAACAGGTCGCACGCGGGAACGAGTTCGAGTGTGTCGATATCGGTCACCCGGTGATGCAGGCGATAGGGCCTGAGGACTTCACTCAACAGTTCGGGGTCGGTGACGGGGTGTGGACGAATTACCACATTGAAATCAGTAAAGCGACTGACGCTTGCGAGGGCTTTAGCCCAGGCCTTGCACAGTGCCTTGTAGTCCTGGAACTCCATTGGGATGCTGCGTGAGCCATATTGGTCGGTGGGCCAGGCACAGACGAGCAAAGGCTTTGCAGGATCCAGGCGCAGTCGTCGGAAAATACGCTCTCGGGCGGTTTGCGACTCTCTTGCGGCATGCATGACGTCGTCGTATGCGGCCCCCGTCAAGCGCAACTGTTTCTCCGGGAAGCGCATGCGGCGATAGTAACGCTCCATTTCCGGGCTTTCGACGGCGATGCAGGTCACGCTGCTGTTATTGGGGATCCAGGGGTGTTCCGGTGCAAAACCGAAGGCTTCCAGCAAGAATATGCGCTGGCCGGGCAGACGAAGGAGTTTCTTCGAGGCGTAGTAGTTGACCCAGTGCGGAAACAGAAACGCCGCCAGTTTGTTAAGGATATTCCTGTCCGCTTCGTACATCGGTTTGTCGGAAAGGCTTTCGACCATTTCCTTGGCCGTGCCTACGGCGAACGGGACGATCAGTGTTGGGACGTTATCTTTGTTGCAGATTTTCGTCAGCAGGGTATTCACCGAACCCGGGAATTCCTGGCCGAAAACCACCATTGAAGGCTTGAGGACTTTATATAACTGACGCGCGTAGTTAAACGGTTGGAAGTTTTTGCTGTTGGCTTTTTCCGTGCGCTTTTGCTTGGTGCGCGTGGCGAAGTCGTGCAGCTTGAAAAATGGACTGAGCACTGTCGTCAGAATCAGGCCGGCCCATGTGAATGCTCGACCTTTGGGATTGGCCTTTTGCACCAAGGAGTGAGGGATATAACCGTTTTCAAGCTCCTTCGCGATCTTTTCGTACTTCATCGACAATAGAGAGCGTTTCAATGGACGCCCCGGGTAGTAAGCACCGAAGCCGTTCATGCGGCAAAACGCACGGTCAGGCTTGAGGTTGATATAGCCCGCTTGTACGAAAAGGAAGCTGACGTCGTAGCCTGCCATCTTGGCAGCTACTGCGACACGGCGAAGCTCGACGAACTCCCCGGCTTCGTTTACGACAAAAAGCACATTTTTGCCAGGGAGTGGAGAGCCCAATTTCATTCCTCACCTTTTGTTGCGTGCATCGTCCTGACATCTCCGTCGCTAAGCTAATGAAGTCGTTATGTGTTGGAAAACTAGGATAGAAATTCTTTCGCAAAAAGCGCGGCTCGCAGGTCTCTGAGTGTTGCCGTCGACCGTTGCACAGTTCATGGAGCGGTCGAAACTGAGTTACTCGTGGTAACGACTCGCCCGCCACACTTTTTGGTAAGGTTGCTATCTATTTAGCATCCTTGATTGCCGCTGTGGCACGCAATTTGGCGCTCTTGGCCTTTTGGGCTGCGTCTTTCGCAACTTGTGACTGCGGGGCTGCTGCAGAAGCGGCCGATGCAAGCTGTACGTAGGCATCAAGCCTCAGCATTGCCGACTCCGGCGAGGACTTGATTTCAGAGAGCGCCTTTTCAGACGCTTGCATTGCCGCGACGGCAACGGTTTCCGGGGATTTTGCAGCCAATTGTGCAGCGCCTTCAGGCGAAGACAGTGCAAGTTCAAGCGCCTGATTTTCAAGGGTTACCGCAGGGGTCGCTTTGGCGGGGCGGCCAAGAGCCTGACCTTGTTTGTCGGACGATTGATCGCAGCCAGCAATGCTGCCAGCGGTAGCGGTCAAAATAGTCAGAAGCAAAAGCATTTTTTTCATGGAAAATTCACTGTGCTGTTTGGCGTTAGTTTGCAGGCTGCCTTTCGGTTTTTTGCGCAGACCATTCATGTTGTGCTCGTTCGAATTCTTCGATGCGACCAATGTCAAGCCAGTACTCGCGCAGAGGAAATGCCGTAGTGGCTCTTTTGGCCGCGATCAAGTCCTCGAACATTGTCGGCATGTCGTAAAAAGTGCCAGAAGGAATCTGGTCGAGCACTGAAGGCGAAATGGCGTAGATGCCCGCGTTGACATAAAAGCTGTGTATCGGTTTTTCATCAATGCCGGTAATGGTCGAGCCATCGACCTTCACTACCCCGTAGGGCACCTGAAAGTCGTACTCGCGTACTGTCATCGTGGCTTCGGCGTTGTGATCTTCATGAAACTGCAGCAAATCGTCGAAGCGTGCATGGGTCAAGAGATCGCCATTCATTACCAGAATAGGGTGATCCGGGCGTTTGGGCAGTAGCGACAACGCGCCTGCTGTGCCTAGCCGTTTGTTCTCTTCCAGATAGCGAATTCGCACACCCCATTTGCTGCCATCCCCGAAGTGATTGCGTACTACTTCGGCGAGGTAGTTGACGGAGAGGAAGAAGTTGCGAAACCCTTGCTCGATGAAACTCTCCAGAATGCACTCCAATATGGGCTTTCCGGCAATCATCAGCATCGGTTTTGGACAGTGTTCTGTCAGGGGGCGCAGCCGTTGTCCCAGGCCGCCAGCCATCAATACCACCCAGTTTGGGCGTTCAAGTATGCCCGTCAGGGCATCGAGAGTGGCTAAGCCGACGACGCGCTGTTCGTCATCCAGCAGTGGCAGATGGTGCAGAACCCCACGGCGCATAAGGTTCAATTGTTCGTTACTGGAAGATGTCGCGTGCGCAGTTTGCGGCGCATGATTCATCACCTCGGCAACAGGCGTTTCCAAGTGGACTTCCTTGAGGATTGCCCGGCGCACGTCACCGTCGCTGAGTAGTCCGACCAGTTTTTCTTCATCATCCAACACCAGCGCCATTTGCATCCCACAGGCGTCGATGCGGACAATCGCTTCGCGCAACGGAGTGTTCGGCGAGACTACGGTATCTCTCCAATCCTTCACTTTATCGACTTCCTAATCTGACTGGAGTACTTCGAAGCAGAGCTTCCCTATTTACTTCTTTATAACGCTCCGAATCTTTTGAACAGCCGAACTGTTGTGCAGCCGCAGCTGATAAACAGGGGCGCACCAAGCGTACACGAGAGGTCTGGTAAGTCAACAAAAGTGATTGATGGGCGGCTTGGGCATGTGGAGGATCAACGACTTAGACCGGTTTTTGCACCAAGAGTGGCCTGGGGATGTTTTTCGACGCTCTTTGAGCTGCTATGATCGGCGCCTATTTTGTGCAGGGATGCATTCTCACCGATTTTTTGCCAGGCGCCTCTCAGGCGGCTCGCAATTGATCCTGGCAAAGCTCCCTTGACGTAAAGTGACGGGAGCATTCCTCCCTGTTTGATTTTCAACACCTTTGGTTTCGCTGGATGGCGGGCCGTGCCATGTCGTCGTCGCTGCCCCAGGGTTACTGGTGGGCAAGCTGATGGCGCCAGCCGGGCTGTTCGGTGCAAGATATGTGCCTGCGGATGGCCTTGCCTTGTGCTTTGCCAATCAGGTTATCTATATGCAGCCTGGTGCAATGAGGGATGTGCGTCTTTTGGCGCGTATCGCAATTTTTAAAGCAGGATCCGTTTGTAGGACTCTTGCGTAACTGGATTTTTGTGTCTTGGGCTCTGGAGCTTCGGGGCAAGTACGTTAAGGGTTGAACGATGACTACAGTTTTAGTGACCGGTGCGGATGGGTTCATTGGCTCGCATTTGACCGAGCTGCTCGTGCGTGAAGGTTATAATGTCAAGGCGCTGTCTCAGTATAACTCCTTCAACTATTGGGGATGGCTTGAGGACGTCGATTGCCTGTCGCGAATCGAGGTGCTCAATGGCGATGTGCGTGACCCGCACTATTGCAAGCACATCACTAAAGGCGTTGATATCGTTTTTCACTTGGCAGCGCTGATTGCCATTCCTTATTCGTATGTCGCGCCAGACAGTTATGTGGACACCAATGTCAAAGGCACTTTGAATATTTGTCAGGCCGCCTTGGAAAACGGCGTAAAGCGCATTATCCATACATCCACCAGTGAGGTGTACGGCACTGCCCAGTATGTGCCTATCGATGAGAAGCACCCGCTTCAGGCACAATCACCGTACAGCGCTTCAAAAATTGGCGCTGATGCAATGGCTATGAGTTTTTTCAACGCATTTGATCTGCCATTGACGATTGCCCGGCCGTTTAACACCTATGGCCCTCGCCAGTCTGCTCGCGCAGTTATCCCGACGATTATCAGCCAGATCGCCGCCGGGCAGAAACAGATCAAGTTGGGTGATGTAACCCCGACTCGCGACTTCAACTATGTCGCCGATACCTGCCGTGGCTTCCTAGAGTTGGCCCGCTGCGAGCAAGCCATCGGTGAAACAGTAAACATCGGTTCGAATTTTGAAATTTCGGTAGGTGATACGCTCAATCTTATTCGCGAGTTGATGAATAGCGATGTTGAGTTCCTGACAGACGATCAGCGTCTGCGTCCCGAGAAGTCAGAAGTTTTCCGCTTGTGGTGTGATAACTCAAAGATCCACGGTCTTACCGGTTTCGAACCTGAGTATTCGATTCGCCAAGGCTTGGAAAAAACGGTTGAGTGGTTCTCCCAGCCTCAAAATCTCAGCAAATATAAAGCCAATATTTATAACGTTTGAGGCTCGAAATGTTTGATGCCCTGGTTCGGTTTGTACGCGATCAATATGGAACAAATGAGTTCATTCCGTTGCATGCCCCCGTGTTCTCCGGTAACGAGAAAAAGTATGTAGCAGATACGATCGAATCGACCTTCGTCTCCAGCGTGGGTGCCTTTGTAGATCGTTTCGAGCGGGACATGCAGGTTTACACGGGCAGTGAACGCGCAGTCGCTACCGTAAACGGTACTGCTGCGTTGCACGTAGCGCTTTTGTTGGCGGGAGTGAAGCCGGGTGACCTGGTCATTACTCAGTCCCTGACTTTTGTCGCTACATGCAATGCCATTGCCTACTGTGGCGCCCAGCCTGTTTTCGTCGATGTCGATCGCGAGACCTTGGGCCTTTCGCCGTCAGCCCTGGATGCATGGCTTGAGTCCGAAGCGTTTATCGACGCCGATGGCCTTTGCCGCTTGCGAAGTGACGACCGTGTGGTCAGGGTCTGCCTGCCAATGCATACATTTGGCCATCCCGTAGCGCTTGATGCGCTCATGGAGGTCTGTACTCGCTGGGGGCTGGCGTTGGTGGAAGATGCTGCCGAGTCTCTAGGCAGTACTTACAAAGAGCGTCATACCGGCACCTTCGGGCTGATTGGCACCCTCAGTTTCAATGGCAACAAGATCATCACCACTGGCGGTGGCGGCATGCTGCTGACCAACGAGGTACTGGGCGTTAAAGCCAAGCATCTGACGACTACTGCCAAACAGCCTCATGCCTACGAATATGTACATGACGAAGTGGGGTATAACTACCGGTTGCCGAACCTCAATGCGGCCCTGGGTTGTGCGCAGCTGGAACAGTTGGATTCGTTCCTGGTATCCAAGCGACAGCTTGCGATGAATTACAAGCATGAGTTGGCACAAACCGACTTGCAGTTTTTTACCGAGCCGGCGCATGGCAAATCCAACTACTGGTTGAACGCAGTCATTTGCAATGACAAGACGCAGCGTGACGAACTCCTGAAAGCGACCAACGACAGTGGAGTCATGACTCGCCCCATCTGGAAATTGATGAACCATTTGCCGGCTTACGAGCATTGCTTGAAGGGTGATCTCAGTAACTCGCATTGGTTGGAGGCGCGTATCGTCAACCTGCCAAGCAGCGTGCCGCCTGCGGGACGCTCATGAAACGTCGCGTCGCCGTCTTTACCGGTACTCGGGCTGAGTACGGCTTGCTGTATTGGCTGATGAAAGGCATTCAGGCCAGCGAGCTGCTTGAGCTGCAAACCATCGTCAGTTGCATGCACCTTTCTCCTGAGTTTGGAGAGACTTGGCGACAAATCGAGCTCGATGGTTTTGCCATCGGCGCCAAGGTCGAGATGCTGCTGTCTTCCAATACCGACGTCGGCGTAGCCAAATCCATGGGGTTGGGGACGCTGGGATTCGCTGATGCTCTGGATCGGTTGCGTCCGCAGATGCTGGTGGTGCTGGGGGATCGATTCGAGGCGCTGAGCATTGTTCAGGCTGCGTTGGTCATGCGCATTCCCGTGGTTCATTTGCATGGTGGGGAGCTGACGGAAGGTGCCTACGATGACGCCATTCGCCATGCAATCACGAAAATGGCTTATCTGCATTTCGTGGCGGCCGAGCCCTATCGGCAGCGTGTCATTCAGATGGGTGAAAGCCCCGAGCGGGTCTTCAATGTCGGAGCGGTGGGGCTTGATCACATCAGGCGCACGCCGCTTATGTCGGCACAGGAGTTGAGCGAGAGCCTGCAGTTTGCCGTGGATGCACCGCTCATCCTGGTCACTTACCACCCGGTCACGGCACTGGCCGAGGACCCGGTGCAGAGCTTCAGCGCCCTGTTGCTGGCCTTGGAGGAGTTCGCGGATTATCGTGTCATTCTGACCTACCCGAACGCCGACAATGGTGGTCGCGCGATCATTCCGCTGCTTGAGGATTTTGCTGCCCGTCACGCTGATCGGGTATTGGCGATCCCTTCATTGGGTTTTCGGCGTTATCTCAGTGTCGTTGCACGCTCCTCAGCGGTTGTCGGCAACTCTTCCAGTGGGATCATCGAGGTGCCGTCTCTTGGCGTGCCAACCGTCAATATTGGTATGCGTCAGGCTGGCCGGCTTTGTGCGGACTCTGTATTAGCCTGCCCGCCGGATAAAGACGCCATCGTCGCGGCGCTTGCGTTGGCACTGAGTGCGCCATTTGCCCAATCTTGCAGGGACACAACCAACCCGTACGGGCAGGGCGAAGTCGCCGAGGCTATTGTGGCCGTTCTTGAAACTTGTGGCCTATCGAGTCACAAAACATTTCATGATTTGAGTTGACGTATGAAACTACCCAAAAAAGATGCGGTGTACGTTATTGCTGAGGCCGGTGTAAACCATAATGGTGAGCGCGAGTTGGCGTTCGAACTGGTCGACATGGCCGCGAGCGCCGGAGCGGATGCGGTAAAGTTCCAGACTTTTGATGCCCGTAAATTGGCTTCCGCAAGCGCGCCCAAGGCCTTGTATCAGCAGGAAACTACCGACGCGGCTGAAAGTCAGTTAGCGATGCTGCAGAAGCTTGAGCTGCCTCGTGCCTGGCACGCCGATTTGCAACGCCATGCCAAAGCCCGTGGCATTGAATTTATTAGCACGGCTTTTGATAGCGATAGCCTGGACTTTCTCTGTTCGCTGGGTATTCCGTTCTTCAAGGTTCCTTCTGGGGAATTGACCAATGGGCCGCTGCTTTGGCAGTTTGCCAAGACCGGGAAGGCGCTCATCCTGTCGACGGGCATGGCCACGCTGAGTGAGGTCGAGCAAGGTCTGGCTATTGTTGCGCACGCACTGTGCAATGACGCCGAACCGGCACATATGGACGAGGTTTGGCGGTGCTGGAGTGATGATGAGGCAAGAGGCCGTTTGGCTGGTCATGTCACCTTGTTGCACTGTACGTCGCAATACCCTACGCCGATGGCGGAAGTAAACCTTCGGGCCATGGATACGTTGAAAGAAGCATTCGGACTTGAAGTAGGGTACTCGGACCATACGGAAGGATTATTGGTGCCTGTTGCCGCGGTTGCCCGTGGCGCGACCGTGATCGAAAAACATTTTACGTTGGATCGCTCCATGCCTGGCCCCGATCACAAGGCCTCATTGGAACCGTCGGAATTGGCTGACATGGTGAGGCAGATAAGAGCGCTGGAATTGGCTCTTGGGAAGCCGGGAAAATCCCCACAACCCAGTGAGTGGGACACTCGCAAGGCTGCTCGTCAGCAGGTAGTGGCAGCCCGCGAAATCACGTCGGGGCAGCCGTTCGCCCGCGCCGACCTCACCACCGCGCGCTCGGGCAGCGGCTTGCCTGCGACGCACTTGTGGCAGCGCGTTGGAGCGATAGCTTCTCGTAACTATCGTGCCGGCGAGATCATCGAATGACTGGGTCAGGTCGCGACGTTTCCCTGCTGCCATTTGTCATTCTCGGCGCTGGGGGGCATGCGAAAGTGTTATTGGCGCTGCTTCAGTCGATGGGGGCGGTAGTGAAGGGGGTCTGCGATCCTGGCCTGGCGCAGAGCGGTATCGAATGCTGGCGTGGCGTAAGGGTGCTGGGGGGGGATGAGGCACTTGATAGGCTGGATCCAACCCAAGTGTCATTGGTCAATGGTCTGGGACAGGTCATCGGCAGCGATCGCAGGATGCAGGTATTTCTGGAATTGACGGCCAAGGGCTTTACCTTTGCGCCGCTTGTGCATTCGGCAGCTTGGATCGACTCCACTGTGGTGCTGGAGGCGGGTGCCCAAGTCATGGCGGGGGCAGTGATTCAGCCCGACTCCGTCATAGGCGCCAACACGATAATAAATACCGGGGCCAGAATCGATCACGACTGTATAATCGCAAGCCATGTACACATTGCTCCCGCGGCAGTTCTATGCGGTGGAGTAAAAGTGGCGACTCGCGCATTTGTGGGTGCAGGTTCAACTACGCTACAAGGCCTCAGCATTGGCGAGAGTGCCATAGTGGCAGCGGGAAGTACGTTGGTCAGGGACCTGCAGGCGGGGCATTTGGTAGTGAGCTCTCCAATGCGGATCCGTGAGTCGAAATTTAAAGTTCAGTCCAAAAGATCATGAGCTCAGTTGAACGATGCCCCTTAAAAATGCGCCTGTCAGGCCCTTGGTCGCAATCCATGAAATGGGACTGCGCAAGGCTTGTGCGTCTGAGCGCGTCAATAGAGCTCAGTTTTCAGATGATGTCAGGCAGTACTGAAGGAAAAAACGTTATCCGACTGAAGCGACAAGGAATGTCGGCCTCAATGAGCGGCTGATAAACCGAATACACGTAAGCGCTGGTATCTACGTGTGGGCCCCGAGGTACTCGATGAATTCGTCTATTGGGGGGCAGAGCGATATACCAATGTTGTTCGAGCGCGTGCAGCACGCGGGGCGGTAGCGATGCAGGCCCAACGATCCGCTGTTGGCACGTACAAGTACACTGTTCAATAAATAATTTCGTGATTGGAGATTGGTTTTGAAAATTGCCCCGGGTTCATCTATAGATCTTTCAAGGTTCAGCAAGCCAAAAAGTGAACTGGAAGTTTATTACGGGTTGCCGCGCGACGTTAAGTTCTGCAAAAAATGCAACATGTCGAACCAGCAGCCGATGTCGAGTAATGAATACGCGCACAGCAATGGCTCGACCAAGACAACCTTGAGTTTCGACGAGGAGGGTGTATGTCACGCTTGCCGTTTCAACATTCTCAAGGAAGACGGCGAAATCGATTGGGATGAGCGCGAGCGTGAACTCGTCGAGTTGTGCAATCAACATCGCAAGACCGACGGCACCTATGACTGCATCGTCGGTGGTAGCGGTGGTAAGGACAGCGCGATGCAGTCTCACCTGCTGAAATACAAATACGGCATGAACCCTCTGACCGTGACCTGGTCGCCGCATCTGTATACCGATATCGGTTGGAAAAACTTCCAGCAGTGGCTGCATGTGGGTGGCTTCGATAACTATCTGTATACCCCCAATGGCAAGATTCACCGCCTGCTGACCCGCAATGCAACAATCAACCTGCTGCACCCGTTCCAGCCATTCATCCTGGGGCAGAAGACGTTCGTTGCCAAAATGGCAGCACAACTGAATATTCCGTTGATCTTCTACGGAGAAATGCCCGGCGAATATGGCGAAAAGATTTCCCATAAAACCTCCAGCTACGCGGCAGCCAACGAAGTAGCGGAAAGCGAGGGTTTTTCGCTGGATTATTTCGGTGGCAAAGACGTACGCGACGTTTATCTGGGCGGCAAGAAAATCGGCGAATACCTGGATGAAGGCGTTCCTCTGGTTGACTTGAAAAGCTACCTGCCAATGCCCGCCGAAGTGCTTGAGCGCAAGGGTATCGATTTCAAATACCTGGGTTACTACAAGAAATGGGTACCGCAGGAAGCCTACTACTACGCCGTAGAGAATACCGGCTTCGAAGCCAACCCTGTTCGCACTGAGGGGACGTACTCCAAGTACAACAGCCTCGATGACAAGGTCGACGGTTTCTTCTACTTCACCCGTTGGATCAAGTTCGGCGTAGGCCGCTCGATGATGGACTCCGCTCAGGAAATTCGTAACCACCACATCGACAAGGACGAAGCAATTGCGTTGATGCAGCGTTATGAGGGTGAATATCCATCGCGCTACGAAAAGGAATTCCTCGACTACATCAGCATGACCCGTGAAGAGTTCCTGGAAACGTGCGATCGTTTCCGCTCCCCGCACCTTTGGCATGTGGTGGATGGCGAGTGGAAACTGCGTTACACGCCCTGGAATCCTCAGGTTAACGCTGAATGAGCAACACGCGACTGATTGCCCGCCTTGATGTGAAAGGTGCCAATCTCATTAAAGGCATTCATCTTGAGGGGCTCCGCGTTGTCGGGTCCCCTAACGAACATGCCCTGCGTTACTACGAGCAGGGCATTGATGAATTGATCTATATGGATTGCGTCGCGAGTCTGTACGGGCGCAACAGCCTGAGCGAGCTGATCAAGCAGGCGGCAGAGAATGTCTTCATTCCCCTGACCGTCGGCGGAGGTGTGCGATCGGCCGACGATGTTGCTCATCTGTTGAGATGTGGCGCTGATAAGGTGGCGGTCAATACCGCTGCCGTAAGCAACCCGCAGTTGATCACCGAGATCGCTCGACGTTTTGGCAGCCAATGCATGGTTTTGTCTATTGAGGCAAAAAGCGTCTCGCCGGAACGTTGGGAGGTTTTCACCGACAATGGCCGGGAAAGCACGGGCATTGACGTCGTTGACTGGGCAAAACAGGCCGCAGCGCTGGGGGCCGGAGAAATTTTGCTGACTTCAGTCGACCGCGAAGGAACTCGCAAAGGTTTCGATCTGGCGCTTGTTCAAGCGGTGAGCGAGTCAGTCAATATTCCTGTTATAGCCAGCGGCGGCATGGGTAAAGCCCAGGATGCGGTCGAGGTGGTCAGGAAGGGCGCGGATGCGGTCGCCATGGCTGACATTCTTCACTTTAAGCGAGCATCGTTGGCTGACATCCGAACAGAAGCATCTGCTGGCGGGATCCGGGTTCGAACCTATGAGTAATGTAGTTACTGTTATCGATTATGGTGTAGGTAACCTGTTCAGCGTCCGCCGGGCGCTCGAACACTGTGGTGCGACGGTAAATCTGGTTTCCGATCCCGATGCGTTGAAAGACGCCACCAAAGTTCTATTGCCGGGTGTGGGCGCATTTTCCAATGCAATGACGATGTTGTCGGCAAACGGAATGGATCAGGCAATCAAAGAGTACGCGTCATCAGGTGCGCCACTTTTCGGTATTTGCCTGGGCATGCAGTTGTTGCTCGATTGCAGTCACGAGTTTGGCCTTATCAACGGGTTGGGATTGATCCCGGGTACGGTAGAACCCATACCTGCCGTTGATAGCAGCGGTGCTCGTCTGAAAATCCCGCATATCGGTTGGTCCAACCTGGTGTGTGCCGCAGGGCGCGAATCCTGGGACGGGACATTGCTGGCCTCGATAGAACCGCATAACAGCGCGGTCTATTTTGTGCACTCTTACATGGCTGTGCCTGACGATGGTGCTCATCGCGTTGCGGATTGCTTGTACGGCGATACTGCGGTGGCGGCTGTCATCGGGCGCGACAATGTGTGGGGCGCTCAATTCCATCCTGAAAAAAGTGGCAAGGTCGGATTGTCGATGTTGAGCGACTTTGTGGCGCTGAAATGAAAATCCTTGCAATCGTACCCGCAAGGGGCGGATCCAAGCGGCTGCCCGGAAAGAACATCAAGGTTCTGGGTGGGCGGCCGTTGATTGCATGGACAATTGAAGCTGCGCTGCAAAGTGGCGTTGTTACCGATGTGGTGATTTCCACGGACGACCTGGCTATTGCAGACGTTGCCCGCGCCTTTGGTGGCAATGTTCTCAGTATGAGGCCCGCGCATCTGGCCACTGATACTGCTGGCAGTTTTGATGTGGTGGTGCAGGTGCTGGATGAGTATGAAGCGGTTCATGGCGCGGTAGAGGCTGTCATGTTGCTTCAGCCGACGTCGCCCTTTCGTTCGGCAGAATCCATTCGGCGCGCGGTAGTGCAGTTCCAGCAAGACGTTTCCCGCTCCGTGGTCAGTGTGACTGCTGCCAGTTCCCATCCTGCTTGGTGTTTCAGGCTGGATGGGGACACGATGACGCCATTCCTCGGCTGGGAGAGCCTGTCGAGGCGGTCTCAGGATCTGGAACCGGCCTACACGCTGGACGGTTCGATTTACCTGCTGGCGCCAGACGTGCTTCGTGAGCAGAAGCGTTTTGTAGGCCCCGGTACGGTGCCGTTAGTCATGACGGACAGTCGCGAGTCGCTGGATATTGATACGCCAGAGGATTGGGATATCGCGGTACGTCTGCTGGAGCGGGCATCGACATGATGCGGACGCCCGCCTGAAACGGCCAATCTTGAACAAACCGTCATTCTCGTTTGAATGACGGTTTTTTGTTTTTTGCGCGGTGTGGTGTTCTTTGTGCGTCAGTGCCATCCGCTGATGGTTGCACGATTATATGGCGGAGACGCGTTTATCTCTGCATGTCAACTCCGTTGAAATAGAAGTTTTTTTTCGAAGAATAATGAATAAGGGATATATTCGTGACTAATAGATTATCCACCGGCCAGTCGACCATGCTCGACGCAATACGCGCGCTGGCAGCGTTTGTGGTGCTGGTGGGGCATACCTTTTCAGTGGTGGTACCTGACAGTTGGTTCGGCAATGTAATGCCATTTCAAAGCCTGGCGGTTGTTGTGTTTTTCTGGCTTTCAGGTTTTCTTATTGCCTATCAATGCCTGAGTAAAGCCAAGTACAGCTTTGGCGAATACATGATTGATCGCTTTAGCCGGATATATGTTTTATATGTTCCGGGGCTGATAATCACCTTTCTGGTTTGTATTGTTTTATTGGGCCGGGCGCCGCCAACGGCCTGGGATTCTGTCGGGCATCTTTTTCAGCTTCAGCACACGCCTTTTGCCAGGATGATAGAGGGCGTGCCGCCTATAAGGATTTATGGGGGCAACAGTGTTCTTTGGACAATCGCCATTGAGTGGTGGCTTTACGTCTTTTTCGGCATTGCCTTTTTTTGGCGATCGATGGGAAAAATTGAGAAAGCGTTTGCAATGCTGCTGGCAGTTCCAGCGACGTTCGTGGTTGGGTATTTCACCGTGTGGGAGTCGGTGGCATGGGAGTGGTTTGTGGGGGCTGCCTGCGCGACTATATTTGTTTATGCGCCCCAGATCGGTTGGCGGCAGGTTGTTATTCCCCTGATGGCTGTTGTGGCCGGGATCCTCTGGCGATTCCAGAAACTTTCGCTTGCCAGTCAAGTAAATATGTATGACTTGCAACTGTTGATCTTTTCAGGTGCAGGACTGATGCTCGTGGTACTGGCATGCAAAGATCTTCATATCCCATCGCCGCTCAAATGGGTGGCTGCGAAGGGCGCTTTTGTGTCCTATGCGCTGTACCTGACACATGAACCTATTCGCGTCCTGGTGGGGCAATATATAGATTCATCGCGCGTACCTAATGCTTGGCTGTCGGTATTTATATGCATACTGTTCGCAACCTTGCTCGCGTGGTTGCTGGAAGATAAGCACGTCAATCTACGTGTCTGGCTGAAAGGAAAGTTGATCGCCCCCAAGGATGGGGTGGCCAAGGTTCAGGCGACGAAACTGACCTAGGCTGATCGCGAAAGCCTGCCGCAACTGCAGGGCGTTGAATTTACTCATGGGGTGGCGCCGATTGTTTTCGGGGACCTCCAACAGGATATTTAATGAAGCTCATTCATATTGGCCTGCCCAAGTCAGCGTCGACCTACATACAGGCCGCGGCACAGCAACGGGGCGACGTGCAGGTGTTGCAGTGGCACAACTACGCGCAAAATATAGTTCAGGGTGCTTCGCTGGGCGCTTATCTGAGCGGGCCGGGGGAATCGACGATAGCGCCACATGTTCCACTCGCCGACACCCCTGTTTTCGTGAGCAGTGAAGAACTCTGCGGTTGGGCGCCGAGGCCGGTAACGACAGATGAAATTCAAACCTACCAAGGCCTGGTAGCGTCTGCGCTGAAACACGAGTTATCCGACGCGAAAGTATTGATTGTGACAAGAAGTCCGTTGTCGTTTTTGGACAGCTATTACAATCAGGCGGTAAAGGAAGGCGCCTCTGAAAATCCTCGCGTGTTTGCCGAGCGCTGGCATGCGATGTTGCTCGAACTTCTGAATTACACAAGGTTGTGCAGTCTGTACGCTTCACTGTTTGGTGCCTCAAATGTGCTGGTTATTCCCGTAGAGTTACTACGTGACGACCCCGATCGTTTCTACAATATGATTGAGGGGCACGCAGGCTTTACCTTGAGGCCTCGCTCTCCGCAGAGCATTCAGCACAACCGCTCTCTGACCGGCCATGAGCTGCAGGCTATGAGAGTGCTGAATCGAATGCTGAAAGTACTGTCAGCCGATCAACGGGGGAAACCCGAGCAGTTCCTGCTACCTCACTTGAACTCGATAAAGCGCAGTTTCCTATCGTATTACATTGAAAACGACCCGAACTCCAAGCGGCGAAGCCGACGGTTGCTGCACACGGCCGGAGTCAGTGTTGATAAGCGCAAGGTCTCGACGGTATTTCTTGAAAAATGGCGTGAGGCAATTGTTTGCGGTTTGAGCGGATTGGAACAGTACGCCTTTCCCCGTGAATATTTATCCACCTACCAGGCAGAAGTTGGGAGGTGATCGTCTCTTGATATACTCATGTCTGAAGTGCCCAAGACGATTGGCCATAATCGAACGGTGCTGAGTAGAATGCTCCGCACCGTCTAACTCATGCGTTGAGAGATGCTGGATCTAACTTATGAAGTCGCCTTTCAATACCCCTAACTTGACGTCTGTCAGCCATCATGTGACCCAGGCTGAGCGCGCCTATTATATGGGTGCACAAGGTGCTGTACTTTGGTTTACGGGCCTTTCTGCGTCCGGAAAGTCGAGTTTGGCGATGGCCTTGGAAGCGCATCTGTTGAGGTCCGGTTATGCGTGCTACACGCTGGACGGAGACAATGTTCGCAAAGGGCTTAACGCCAACCTCGGATTTTCAGAAGACGATAGAACAGAGAACATCCGCCGGGTCAGTGAGGTAGCCGCACTGTTCGCCGATGCAGGCATGATTTGCATCACGGCATTCATCTCCCCCTATCGTGAAGGGCGCGCTCGTGCCCGCGCCGCTGCCAGCAACACGTCTTTCCACGAAATCTATATCGCAGCAGACCTGGCAACGTGTGAGCTGCGTGACCCCAAGGGCTTGTATCGCAAGGCTCGGGCCGGGGAAATTCTCGATTTCACTGGTATAGATGCACCGTACCAGCCGCCCTTGAACCCGGACCTGGTCATTGATACGGCTAACCAGACGTTCGAGCAAAGCCTGAGTCAACTGGTTGAATATGTTGTTGAGCACATCCCAACCAGAACTGATCGCTGAACGGCGACTTTTTGCTCGAAGATTATTTTGGGTTTTTTCCCAGGCTCGGTCTGTAGCCAGGCACTAATCCCACTGCCAAGCCTGCGATGATCACCGCAATACAGATCAGGTTCGTAGTGGAGAGGTGCTCGCCGGTGATCAGCATTGAACCGGCGATTCCGAATACCGGAATCAGCAATGACAGCGGCGCCACCGTAGACACGGGATACAGCCTGAGCAACGAGTTCCAGCCCCAATAGGCAAAATGTGTGGCCAGGTAGACCTGAAAAAGGATGGATCCGGTGGCCCTCAGGTCGAGACTAGCGGTTAAGTGTTCGAATGGCGCGCCACCGTGCATCCACCAAGCCATGAGGAACAGTGGAATCGGTGGAAACAGGCTGGCCCACACCATGAACGAAAAGATCTCTTTGACGCCCGATTGCTTGATGATGACGTTGCCGATGCTCCAGGCCAGGGCACTGAGCACGATCAGCAGGACACCCAACAGCGCGTGGTCGCCGGTTTGAGTCGAGATAATCCCGAGCAGGCCGGCCAATGCGAGGACCGCGCCGGCTATCTGCGGACCTCGGATTCGCTCATTGAACAACACACAACCCCAGCCCATGGTGAAAAACACGCTGAGTTGAATGATCAATGACGCGATGCCGGGGCTCACACCCCTCTCGATTCCATAGTTGATCACGCCCCACATACCCAGCCCGAAGATAAAGCCGTAGGCGGCCACGTAGCTGAACTTGATGGCGGGCCGCTTGATGAAGAACACCAGCGGCAGGGCGGCGAGGGCAAAGCGGACGCCCGTGAGAATAAACGGGTCAACCGTGCGCAGGCCCAATTTGGTGATAGGGAAATTCAACCCCCACACCAGGGTGACGAGCACAGCTAACGCCAGGTGTTTTTTCAGCATCGAATATTCCCTTGGTCATTACACTTTTCTAATACAGTGAATATTAGGGAGTGGCTGATTGGCCCGCTTGCTATGCAAGGCCAAATCTTGACAAAATCGGGCCATGATTCCGACCTTTGATTCCGCCAGTCCAGAAGCCGTGGTAACGCTGCGCGAATACCCCAGCGGTACCGTCTTTGAGCGGCACACCCATTCACGTGGCCAGTTCGCCTATGCCTCCACCGGCGCGCTGAAAATGTTCACCGATCTCGGCAATTGGGTGGTACCGCCGCAGCGGGCGATCTGGGTGCCGGGTGGTGTGCCCCATGAAATGCAGATGCGCGGGGATGTGGTGATGCTCAATACCTATCTGGACGCCGATGCCGCTAAGCGGGCGCGGTTGCAGGAGCGCTGCCAGGTGTTTGAAGTGTCGCCCCTGCTCAGGCATTTACTGGAGGCGGCGCTGGCTATCGACTCCTCAGCATTACCCAACGTGAGGCATCACTGCGTGCTGACGCTGTTGATTGATGAAATCGCAGCCATGCCTGAGCTGCCCCTCAGCGCGCCATTGCCTGGCGAGCCACGGCTGGCACGAGCCTGTCAGCGTTTCCTGGATGCACCCACGCAAAAAATCACCCTCGACGAGATGGCTGATTGGTCGAACATGAGCCGACGCACCTTCACTCGCCATTTCTACGAGGGCACGGGGATGACGTTCGTGTCCTGGCGCCAGCAGGTGTGCCTGTTGGAGGCCACCGCACGGCTAAGCCAAGGCGCGGCCATCACCGATGTTGCGTTCGAATTGGGGTTCAGCAGTTCCAGTGCATTCACCTCCGTGTTCCGGCGCAACCTGGGAGATTCGCCGGCGCGCTACCTGGCCAGATCAAAGGCTGCGGCGCAGTTCTGATCCCTTGCCAGTGCCACGCCGGTCAGGATTCACCGTTCTACGGGCCTCCCTTTGTTATTATCGCCGTCCCTCGTCACCAGGAGTCACCGGCCCATGCAGCACCAGTGGGATGAAATGCACCGCACCCGCAAGCCCACGTTCGTATTGTGCGGCGAGCCTCAGGGCGATGTGCTCAATCTCTATGTTCACGGTTACTCGGCGTTCTTTAACCGGCAACAGCTGGGCAATTTCAAGCAACAGCTGGCGGGTATCGAGGGTTCGACCAACCTGATGCTGTTCTGGCCGGCGGGGCATTTCCTGGAAAACTTGTTTGCGCCCTTCAAGGAGGTGATCGCCGCGATGCTGGGTGGTGGCAGCATCGGTGCCGCGACCGTTGGCGTGGGCAAGGCGATTGCCTATTTTCTCGACCACTACAAAAGCGTCGAGGCGCGGGTGGACGAAGTGGCCAGGAGCTTGCTGCCGGAGCTGGCCAGCTACCTGCATGGCGAGGCGCTGGAGGTGCGGCGTATCAACCTGATCGGGCATTCCCTGGGGGCGCGGATTCTGGTCAAGAGCCTGCTGGCCAGCCCTGAAACTGCACGGGAACTGCCGTTGGACAACCTGCTGTTGATGGGCGGGGCGATCTGTACGTCCAGCCCTTGGGATGAAGTGTGTGCGCCGCTCAAGGGGCGGGTGATCAATTGCCACTCCAGCAAGGACTGGGCCCTGGCCATGAAGCCGGACACCGAGCGGTGCATCGGCCGGTATGCGATCCCGGTGATGCCGGCGCTCAAGGCCAAGGTTACCAATGTGCACCTGGCCACCTTCGATCACGCCGCTTATTGGCCGCAGTTGCAGACCGTGGTGCAGTACACCGACCTGTTGCAGGAGCGGCGCGGCCTGATCCGCGCCGACCAGCGCAGCAGCGAGGTACGCTTTGCCGAAGAGGACACCGACTTGTTGGCGGCCCTGGTGCAGGCGCGGCCGGAGGAGCTGGCGTTCCTGGCCGAATTGATGGCGCAAAAGCGCAGTGCATCGATCGACGCCACGGTGCGCGAGCCGCTCAAGCTGGCCATCGAGTTGCAGCGCATGGGCGGCGACAGCTTTATGAACCTGGCCCGCGGCCACGGCGTGAGTTATCGCCAGATTGCCGAAGAGGTGGCGCAGCGACTGGGAATCAAGTTTGCCGAGCCCGTTGAAACGGTGGCACTGGCTGACCTCGAAGCCCAGGTCGCGGAAAAACTGCTCGAGCAGTACAAGGACAAACTCAGCCACGCCGACCGCCAGGTATTCGATGCTGAACTCAAGGCGGCCGCGCAAAAGGAGCAGGGTCTGTTCAGCCGTTTCGATCTCGGCCGAACAGCCACTACGGCGTTGAGCGGCACGGCGCTGGCCGGGTTGACCGGGTTTATCCTGCGTCGTGGTGCGGTCTCCGCGATCCCGGTGGTCGGCCAGGCGTTGGCGGCGGCGATGCTGCTGGTGAGCGGGGTACGTGCGTTTTCCGGCCCGGCGTACTCGATCACCACCCTGGCCGTGCTGGTGATCGGGGTGATTCGCCAGCGCATGGAGCGTGAAGCCTTGAACCAGGAGGTGGATCTGGTGGTGCAGGTCGTGGAGGCGTTTGACCTGCCTCGGGACACGGTGATGCGCACGGTTGCGTCCGACTGATAAGCTGAGCCTCTGTCGAGTGTGTTTGCCTGGGATACCGTGTGAAATTCAGCCTGCCAAAAATCGCTACCGCTCCATTCTGCCCGCCGGAAGTGGCCGGCTCCGTTGTCGTTGACCCCAAGGCGTCATTCTTCAAACGCATCCTGATGTTCGCCGGGCCCGGCCTGCTGATCTCCATCGGCTACATGGACCCGGGCAACTGGGCCACGGCTATCGAAGCCGGATCGCGCTACGGCTACAGCCTGTTGTTCGTGGTGCTGCTGGCCAGCCTGGCGGGGATGGCGGTGCAGTGCCTGTGCTCGCGCTTGGGTATCGCTACCGGCAAGGACTTGGCTCAACTATGCCGTGAGCGCTACAGCAAACGCTCCGCACGCACCCAGTGGGTGCTGGCGGAAATCTCCATCATCGCCACCGACCTCGCCGAAGTGCTCGGCTGCGCCCTGGCGTTTCACCTGCTGCTGGGCGTTTCCCTGACCACCGGCATTGTCATCACCGCCTTCGATACGCTGTTGGTGCTGGCTCTGCAGAACCGTGGTTTTCGCCGCCTGGAAGCGATCATGCTGGCGCTGGTGGCGACCATCGGTGTGTGTTTCTTCATTGAGCTGGTGCTGATCAAACCGTATTGGCCGGATGTGCTCAGCGGCTTTACCCCATCACTGTCGGCCATCAGCGATGCCGCGCCGTTGTACCTGGCCATCGGTATTCTCGGCGCCACGGTGATGCCCCATAACCTCTACCTGCACAGCTCGGTCGTGCAAACCCGTCTGATCGGCAAAGACCTCGCCAGCAAACAGGATGCGATCAAGCTGGCCCGGATCGACACCATCGGCTCCCTGGCCCTGGCCCTGCTGGTCAACGCTGCGATCCTGATACTCGCCGCCTCCGCCTTCTACAAGACCGGGCACACTGAGGTGGTGGAGATCCAGGACGCCTACCGCCTGCTTGACCCGTTGGTGGGCGGCGCCTTTGCCAGCATCCTGTTCGGCATCGCCTTGCTGGCGTCCGGGCAAAGCTCGACCTTTACCGGCACTATCGCCGGGCAAGTGATCATGGAGGGGTATCTCAACCTGCGCATTCCCTGCTGGCAACGCCGCCTGATCACCCGTGGGCTGGCGCTGATCCCGGCGTTTCTCGGGGTGTGGCTGATGGGCGACCAGGCCATTGGCAAGCTGCTGATCCTCAGCCAGGTGGTGCTCAGCCTGCAACTGCCGTTTGCCTTGTACCCGTTGATCCGCATGACCGGCGACAAGCAACTGATGGGGCCGTTCGTCAATCGCCTGCATACCCGGGTGCTGGCGTGGTTTCTGTTTGCGCTGATCAGTGGGGCCAATGCGTGGTTGATCGGGCAGTGGGTGTTCTGAGTTCCAGGCCGTGGGTGCGGGCTATACCAGGATTGCCAAGGATGTGTACTGGGCAATCTGCGTGTCGGCGGTCAATAGCCTCATCGGTTCACTGATGGCTGTCGCTACGATAAGCCGATCAAAAGGGTCTTTGTGATGAGGCTCAAGATCCTTTACGGCAATCGCGTGTTCCGAGGTGATGGGCAGTTCGACGAAACCGCTTTCAAGGCAATATCCCCGGATTTCGTCCAGGTCTGCATCGAGTTTTCCAAGGCCGACCTTGATCGCCATTTCCCAGAAGGTTGCCGCGCTGACGTAAATCTCTACGGCATTCTCGATCAGTCGTCGGGCTTTGCTGGATAGCTTCGGGTCGTCAGTCAGTGCCCAGAGCAGAACATGGGTATCCAGCAGCACTCTCATGGATGGCTGCCCTCAAACGCATCCAGCAGGTCGCCTGGCAGGGGCGCATCAAAGTCCTCGGGGACAACGAGCTTTCCTTTCATCGCGCCAATTCGCTGACCTTTGGATTTCCCCACGGGAACGAGTTGTGCCATCGCACGTCCATGCTTGGCAATGGTGATAATTTTGCCGGCGGCGGCGTCATCCACCAGTTTTGACAGGTTATTCTTTGCTTCGCCCAAGGGTACGGTAATCATGAGGTGCTCCACGTATTTTGGCCAAATATAGCCAAAACTGGGTGAGCTATCCAAGACGAGCCGACCGCTGGTTGCCGCCGCACGTTCAGCGCGCGACGGCTTTGGGTACATGAAAACCATGGCATCTCTCCAAAAAGACATCGCCAAAGTCTGCCCCAATGCACCCTGTCCAAAATAGAGTGGCCCGTTAAATCAGACCGAGCCTACTTTTACTACTCGGAAAATTCCTCAACCGCTCATCGATCCCAATACGGTACCGTCCCAAAACACTCCACAAAATAATCGATCACCGTGCGCACCTTCAGCGACAGCCTGCGGCTCCCCGGCCATAGCGCCGCGATCTGCTGCGGCTCCAGCGTGGTCGCCACTTCGTATTCCGTCAGTACGGCTTGCAGGGTGCCAGCGCGCAGGCCTTCGCCGATCAGCCAGGACGGAAACACCACCAGGCCCAGGCCTTGTTCGGCGGCGTGGGTGAGGGTGTCGGCGTGGTTACCGGTGATCGGGCCCTTGACGCTGTAGGGCGTCCAGTCGCCCTGGCCTTTGCGGAAGAACCAGCGTTGCTGGCCGGTGATGCCCTTGTAGGCCAGGCACTGGTGATGGAGCAGTTCCTCGGGGTGCTGGGGCGTGCCCTGGCGGGCCAGGTAGGCGGGGCTGGCGGCAAGGCGAAAACGCTGGGGGGCGAAGATGCGCGCCTGCATGCTGGAGTCGTTGAGCACGCCGATACGGAACAGCAGGTCGGTGCCGTCTTGCAGCGGGTCGACGTATGTATCGGTTTGCTGGATGTCCAGTTGCAGCTTCGGGTAGCGCCGGCATAACTCTCCCAGCCACGGTGACAGGTGACGCTGGCCGAACACCATCGGCGCGTTGATGCGCACCAGGCCGCTGGGTTCGCTTTCCTGTTCCTGCAGGGCCTGGCCGGCGGCTTCCAGCTGTTCGAGCATCAAGCGTGCGTGTCGCCCCAGCAGGCGCCCGGCCTCGGTGGGGCTCACCGCGCGGGTGTGGCGGTAGAGCAACTGCTGGCCGAGGGCCTGCTCCATCAGTTGGATCTGCCGGGAGATGGAGGAGGGCGCCAGGCCTTCACGGCGAGCTACTTCGGAAAAGCTGCCGTGGTCCAGCACCGCGACGAACAGGCGCAGTGCCTTGAAACTCAATTCATTCAAGCCCTGCATCAGGCCTCCAGGTTGTGCGTATTACGCAAAGGTGTTGTCGGCATGCTCCCATTTATCGCACAGGACGGCCACCGGATAATGCGCGTCATCCAATCCTTTGTTGACGTGCAGGTGATGTATGCAAGCAAGTTCCATCGAGGCTGTGGCGCAAGCCACGCCGAAGAAAAACCTTCTACGGCTGCTGTTGTTGCCGCTGGTGATCCTGGCCGGCATGGGCTTGTCGGTCGAGGCGGGATTGCTCGGGCCGCTGGGCGTGCAAGTGGGGCACCTCTGGGCAACCTTGAGCATCTTCGGCGTCGGCTCGGCGATTCTGTTTTTGCTGCTGCTGTTCAGCGGCCCGCAAAAGGGCCCGGCGTTGTCCGAGTTGCCGCGCTGGCAACTGATCGGTGGGTTCCTGGGGCCTATGTATGTGGTGGTGCTGACCCTGGCCACGCCGCACATCGGTATTGCCATGACCATGATCGCGATTTTGTCCGGCCAGGTGGGCAAGAGCGTGCTGATCGACCATTTCGGCTGGTTCGGCACTGCACGCAAACGGGTCAATGGCGAGCGCTGGATAGCCCTGGCGTTGATTGTGGCGGCACTTGTTCTGATTGCACGAGGGTAAGGCGATGAATCTGATTCTGTTATTGGTGCTGGTGATTGCTGCCGGTGCGGTGTTGAGTGTGCAGGCTGCAATCAATGGTCGTCTCGGCCAGGCGGTGGGCGTGTTGCGCAGCAGTCTGCTGACGTTTGCGGTGGGCGCGCTGACCACCGCGCTGCTGATTTTCTTCTTCGAGCCGGCCCAGTCCGTGAGCCTGCTCGACGTACCCAAATGGCAATTGACCGGCGCCCTGTTCGGCGTGGTGTACATGATGGTGATGGTCGGGGCCGTGCCGGTGGTCGGTACTGCGGTGGCAACCGTGGCCGTGATCACCGGGCAATTGGGCATGGGCATGCTGATCGATAACTTTGGGTGGCTGGGCAACCCGGCCGTCGAACTGTCGAGCAGCCGCATCCTGGCGATGGTGTGCCTGGCTCTGGCCCTGGTGTTCATGTACCGCAGCAATACACGCACGGACTGATGGTTTGAACCATCGCCGACGCCTGGCAGTCACTGCTTAAGGTGCCGGCAACCGCCGCACCGGACGACCATAGAAGAAGGAGTCTGGCCATGCCTGATCAAACCTGTGCCTGCCCGCATTGCAAGTGTGTGCTGGGCGTCGATGCGGTAATGAAGGACGGTAAGGGCTATTGCTGCCAGGGCTGTGCCGAGCACCATGCCCATGGCGAGCCTTGTGCGGCGGCGACGGGGTGCGAGTGCGCCAAGTCGGCTAAAGGCTGAATACGTTCGCAGGGAGCGTCAATAGCGCGCTCCCTGCGTATCGCTTACTGGGGTTCCAGCTCCAGGCGCAGGCTGTGGTCGGACAAGCGCCGGCTGTCTTTTACCACGCCGCTGGTTCGTCGACCTTCGAAGGCCAGCACCAGGGTCTGCGCATCATGCAAATCGTCCGGCAGCGGCTGGAACACTTTCAGCACCAGCCAGCCGGGTTTGCGCTGCAAGCTGACCTGGCACTCGACATGCCTGGCCAGCGGCCCGAACAAGGTGTCGCGCGTGTAATCAATGCGCGCCTTGCCGTTGATTGAATCCATGGTTATCTCTCCCTGATCAAGCCTGGGCGCGCACATCCGAGCGGCGCCATTGCACGTTTTTTATGCCGAATTTCTCGGCCTGTTCCTGGCTGGTTTTCTTCACCCGCTCGCGGGCAAACCGGCCGATACGGCCCACGCCGGCGTCACAGCTTGCCCAATGCCAGGCCTCCAAGGTATCGAGCCTTTCCAGACGAATGATGAATGACTTGGCTTCGCCATGAAGGGTGTAGTCGATCACAAACAGTTTTGCGTTATTCATTGGCCCCTCAACCCTGGTGGTGTAAGCAAGTGATCGCCCTCGGCGGTAAAAATTCACTCGGATTGTCGGACGGTGGTCTTTACCATGGCGGCTGACTCCCGATAGATGTGCTCCCCATGGCCCTGGCTGCACCCCCCGACCTCAGTGATCACGCCGTCCCCGTGCAACCCTTGGCGCGCACCTACCCGCGTGGCCTGTACGTGGAGCCCCATCGCCACGACTGGGGCCAATTGCTCTATGCCATGAGCGGCGTGATGTGGGTCGAGACCCCTCGTGAAGCCCTGGTGGTGCCGCCCCAGCGCGCGGTCTGGCTGCCGCCGGGCGTGGAGCACGGCATTCGGGTGGTGTCGGATTTGCAGATGCGCAACATCTACTTGCGTCCGGCCCTGGCGGCGACATTGGACAGCCAGGTGCAGGTGATTGAAGTCGGTGGGCTGCTGCGTGAGTTGATCGTCACGCTGGTGGAACAGGGCGACAGCGGTGACGCGGGGTATTACGCCGCCTTGGTCGGCCTGGCGCTGCTGGAGTTGCAACGGGCCCGGCGCTCGCAGATTCGTATCGCCATGCCGGTGGAGGCTGACCGCCGGCTGATCAGCGCGTGCCAGGCGGTCATGGCGGCGCCGTCCCTGGAGATTCCTTTCGAGCAGCATGCCGAAGCGGCCGGTGCCAGCGTGCGTACCTTGGCGCGACTGTTCCAGCACCACCTGGGCATGGGCTTTGCCGAATGGCGCCGCCAGGTGCAGTTGGCCACGGCGGTGGCCGAGTTGATCCAGGGCCAGTCGGTCAGTGCTGTCGCGCGTTCCCTGGGCTATTCGCCGAGCAGTTTCAGCGACATGTTCCGGCGTGAACTGGGGATGGCGCCTTCCCAGTATGTGAGTTGGCCGAAATCCTGAAGCGTTTGGCCGATGCTGCCGGGATGGGCTTCCTACACTAAGCCCATCAAACCACCAGGCGTCGCCCCCATGAGTTACCTGATCTCTCTTGGCATTGGCCTCTTTGTCGGCGTGATCTACGGCGCGCTGGACTTCCGTTCGCCCGCACCGCCTGCTATTGCGCTGGTGGGCCTGATGGGCATGCTGCTCGGCGAAAAACTCTGGCCCATGGGGCGGCAGTTGCTCAGCGGTTGGTGGTCCTGATTCCTCTTCTCCCTTCGATGGATACTGGCAATGAAAGCACTGCAATTTTCCGCTACTGGCGACCTCGGCGCCCTGAGCTTCGTCGACGTCGCCACGCCGGTACCGGCCGCCGATGAAGTGCTGGTACAGATCAAGGCGGCGGGCCTCAACCCCAGCGACGTGAAGAACGTACTCGGGCGTTTCCCCTACACCACCGTGCCGCGCATACCTGGCCGCGACTTCGCCGGCGTGGTGGTGCAAGGTCCGCAGGCGCTGGTGGGGCAGGAGGTCTGGGGCACCGGTCGCGACCTGGGCTTTTTCGCCGACGGTTCCCACGCCCAATACCTCACCGTGTCGGCCAAAGGCGTGGCGCATAAACCTGCCCACCTGAGTTTTGCCCAGGCCGCCAGCCTGGGAGTGCCCTACACCACGGCCTGGGATGCGCTGCAGCGCAGTGGCGTGGGCAAAGGCACGCGCTTGCTGGTGATCGGCGCCAATGGGGCGGTGGGCAGCGCGGCATTAGCCTTGGGGAGGGTCCTGGGTGCCCAGGTGTTGGCGGCGGTGCGCAAGGCTGACCAGGTCGAGGTATTGCAGGCGCAAGGGTTCGACGCGATTGCGTTGGGCAAGCCCGAAGCGCTGGGCGCGCAGGTGAATGCGGTGTTCAAGGGCGGCGCCGATGTGATCTTCGACACCACCGGTTTCTGGCTGCCGGCGGCCGTGGCAGGCCTGGCGCCGTTCGGTCGCATCGCGATCATTGCCGCGCCGGTGGACGGTCACGTACAAATGCCGGCCCTGGCCCTGTATCGCAAGGGCGGCTCGGTGGTGGGGATCAATTCATTGCTCTACAACTGTGAGCAGTGCGCGGTGATGCTGGAGCAGTTCGGACGTTTTTTCGACGAGGGCTTGTTGCCGCTGCCCAGCGGCCTGCGCGTGGTGGCGCTGGCCGATGGGGTGCAGTGCTATGGGGAGGTGAACCAAGGCAGCGCGGACAAAATCATCTTCCTGCCTTGACACCTTTTGGGCTGCACTAGGCTTCCGGAACGCCTTTTTCCCAGGCCGACCAGTTGTTGAGGATCGCCTGTACCAGCGGGTTCCCCGTGCGGTACAGGTTTTCCAGCGCCGGTACGAAACCGCCCTGGTCGGCGTATTTGAGCAGGTTGTCGACTTCGCTGTAGCCGGGGTATGGGCGGTCGAAGTCCGAACCGGCACGTACGACGGCCAGGCGCTGGATGTCCACCAACCCCTCGCGGCTGGCGCGCAGCAAGGCTTCGTAGGTGGAGTTGTCTTCCTGTTGGGTGGTGCAGTACTCGCCTTTGTTATCCGTGAGCAACTTGGTCCACACCTCGGCGCGTTCGCTCAGGCGCGTACCGGAGAACCAGGTATTGCCCGCGAGGGTGTCGCAGCGGGTGACTCGCGGCGGCTGGTTGGCGGGCGCGGCGGGGTAGTGTTTGCGCCAGGCGGCGGACTCTTTGCTTTCCGTAAGTTCGACTGTGTGCGACAGGGCGAACGCCTTGGCCTGCAGCTTGGGGTTCAGCTCAAACACTTCGGTCTTGTAGTCCAGCGGCGGCTTTTCGTTGGGCCCCTTGGTGTTGATGCCAAGGTAGCCGGTCGGCCAATCCTTGGGCGCATCCCGCGAATCCAGCTCCCACTGGGTGCCGAACTCCACCAGGTAGTGGGCCCAGGCGGCAGTGCCGATGGTGCCGTGTTTCGGGCTGATCCCGGCAATCCCGGCGATCAGGAAATAGCTCTGGCGCAGGTCGAACTTGGGCGACAACGCCAGGGCCAGGGTGGACGCGGCGGCGTTGGTCTGGCCCATGCCGGTCACCAGCAGGCACACGTCCCGGGTGTTGCAACGGATCACTGGGTATTCGGCAGACAGTCCCGGCACGCGCACTTCCTGCTTGAGTTCCAGGCGGTCGATCCAGGTTTGCGCCTCGGGGGCGAACATGGTGATCAGCATCACCTTGGGCTTGATGGGGGCAGCAGAATCAGCCAGCGCCACATGGGGCAGCAGCGCCAGGCCGACGGCCATGGAGAGACGGGTAAACGTATTCATCTAATACTCCTTGATCAGAATTGGTAGCCCACGCCGGCGTAATAACCCCAGCCGTCGGAGCGGGCGCGGAAGTTACCCTCGCCGAAGTTCAACTCACTGCCATCTTCCCAGTTGCCGCCGTTATGAAAATAACGACCGACCAGGGTGAAGCGCAGGTGGGTGAAGGAATACAGCAGCACGTTGGTCGCCACCAGGGCGTTGGCGGTGCGCGCCGGGTTGTCCTTGTGCAGGTCCGAGCCGAAATCGTAGTTGGTGAAACCGATATAGGTCAGCGACGCACCGTTGTCGAACTTGCCGATGGGCACGATGTATTTCATCTGTGCGCGGTAGCCATCCCAGGAATACTCATTGCTGGCGCCGTAGTTTTCCCACTGGTAACGCCCGTAGAAGTTCGCCGACAAGTTGACTCGCGAATGGGTGTCGATGTCCGTACCGAGGCCGCTGTACAGGGTGTTGGCGCGGTTGGCTTTGTTGCTGCCGTGGTCGTAGATCCAGTCGAACGCCACATACCATTCCTTGAACGGGCCGATGGCCAGGCTGCGTCCGGCCAGGTAGTCGATGGAGATACGCGGCTCGTGCTCCATGAACACCGGCGAGCCATGGTCCCACGCGCCTTTGTCGTTACTGTTGCCGATGCCGAGGATCTTCGGCACGTCGATGTAGCCGTACAACTCGAAGGGCCCCTTGCGGCCGAAGTACTCGTATTCCAGGTACACATCATCCTGGGGCTTGGGGCCGAAGCTGATGTCTTTACTGCCGATCAGCGTCAGGTCCTGGTTGAACCATTCCGACAGATAGACGCCTTTTTTCGCCGGGCTGGCCTCAGGGCTCAGGGTTTCGCCCTGTGCTGAGTCATCCACGGGTTTTTCCTGCGCCAAAATGGGCGCGCTGAGTACTCCCGTTACGGCGGCCAGTAGCAAGGAAACACCAAAGCAGGCACGGGGCCTTGAGGTGGGGTGCATTGAAAGTCCCTATTCGTACGCGGTTTGAACCCGATTCATCGGGTCGTGGTGAACTTGGCGGTCAAGTTCGTACCGCAAACGGTTGCACAGGCTGTACCAACTTTGCTTAATGGCTTGAATGCCATGGAAAAAAGCAGAATTACTCGACCTTTTGATCAGAAATGACTGGGTGCCATTTTTTCGAAGGGGTTTAACAGGTGCATCGCCGTTTCGCGGCGATATTCGCTGGGCGTCTGGCGCATCTCGATCCGAAAGTGCCGGTTGAAGTTGGACAGGTTGGCGTAGCCCACTTCAAAACAAATATCCGCCACCGACATCTCGCTTTGCAGCAGTAACCGACAGGCGCGTTGCACGCGGAATTTGCGCATCAGGTCGATAAACCCATGGCCCGTGTTGCGCTTGAAGAAACGTGAGAAGCCCGGTTCGCTCATGTCCAACTGTTGGGCGATGACCGAGAGGCGCACGTCGCCGGTGAGTTCGCGCATCAGGTAGTCGAAGGCCTTGTTGATGCGCTCGGCGCTGCGTGCGTCCAGGGTCGGGGCGTAACAGGGGCTGGCCAGGGCCTTTACCTGCTGCGCCGGGGCGTTTTTCAGGCTGTCTAGCAATTGCAGGAACAGGATCAGCCGTTGCAGGCCGTGGGCGTTGCCGATGGCCTCCATCAAGCGTGCGGCCTGCACGGCGGTGTCGCCGCTGAACTCCAGGCCACGTCGGGCTTGTTCGAACAACGGTTGCAGGTCGCCGAGTTCCGGCAGGGTCTTGCGCAGGGCGAGGAGGGCGGCGCCGTCGAATTGCAGCACCACGTCACGGCCGGCCAGGTGTTCGCCGGGCGCCAGTTCGCCGATCCAGTCGTGGGGCAGGTCCGGGCCGATCAGCGCCACATGCCCGGCGTCGAACGCACCGATATAGTCGCCCGCCACCAACTTGCCGCTGCCTTGGCGGATCAGGTGGATTTCAAATTCGGGATGGTGATTCCAGCGTGCCAGATCGTAGGGGTAGTCATGTTCGAACCAGCGAAAGCAGTGCTGCGGCTCGGGCAGGATCACCTCAAGCTCGGCGGGGCGATGTTCGAACAGCTTGGCGCGGCTGACGGGCATGGTGCTGCCTCTTCTATGGGTGCAGTCGCCTCAAAATACGCGGGTGGCACTACCTGCGCTACCCCCGGTTTCGCCCGGCACTGATACTTTTTTGCGCCCTATGCAGCGGTTAAAAAAGTATCAGCCAGGCATGCGTCAGGCGTTTGTGAGGGCCTGGCCCAAGCTGCTGTAATCGGCCCTCAACAACAAAAACAACAGGTGGAAACCGCTATGTCCAAGATTCCGCAAGCGTTGTTCCTGCTTTCCGGCCTGGCCTTGGCCATGCCGAGCCAGGCTGCCGATACCGTGACCATCGCCACGGTCAATAACAGCGACATGATCCGCATGCAACGCCTCTCCAAGGTGTTCGAGCAGCAGCACCCGGACATCCGGCTCAACTGGGTGGTGCTGGAAGAAAACGTGCTGCGCCAGCGCCTCACCACCGATATCGCCACCCAGGGCGGCCAGTTTGACGTGCTCACCATCGGCACCTACGAAACCCCGCTGTGGGGCGCCAAGCACTGGCTGGAACCGCTGACCCAATTGCCGGCCGATTACGACGCCGACGATATCTTCCCCTCCGTGCGCCAGGGCCTGTCGGTCAACGGCACCTTGTATGCCTTGCCGTTCTACGGGGAAAGCACCGTCACCTACTACCGCACCGACCTGTTCAAGCAGGCCGGTCTGAGCATGCCTGCGCACCCGACCTGGACCCAGCTCGGTGACTTCGCCGCCAAGCTCACGGACAAGAACAACGGCCAATACGGCATGTGCCTGCGCGGCAAGGCCGGTTGGGGTGAGAACATTGCGCTGCTGAGCACCATGGCCAACGCCTTCGGTGCGCGCTGGTTCGATGAGCAGTGGAAGCCGCAATTGACCAGTCCCGAGTGGACCGCTGCCGCCAACTTCTATGTCAACACCCTCAAGCAATACGGCCCGCCCGGCGTGTCCAGCAACGGCTTCAACGAAACCCTGGCGCTGTTCAACAGCGGCAAGTGCGCGATCTGGGTCGACGCCAGCGTTGCCGGCTCCTTCACCACCGACAAGAGCCAGAGCAAAGTCGCCGACAGCGTAGGCTTCGCCGCGGCCCCCACCGAAGTCACCGACAAGGGATCCTCCTGGCTGTACGCCTGGTCACTGGCAATCCCGGCCACCTCCCAACACAAGGACGCCGCCAAGGCCTTCATCGCCTGGGCCACGTCCAAGGGCTACATCCAGCTGGTCGCCGATAAAGAAGGCATCACCAACGTACCGCCTGGCACCCGCCAGTCCACCTACAACGCGGCGTACCTCCAGGCTGCACCGTTTGCCCAGGTGACCCTGGAGATGATGCGGCATGCCGACCCCGCGCACCCGTCGGCCAAACCCGTGCCGTACGTGGGCATCCAGTACGTGACCATTCCCGAGTTCCAGGCCATCGGCACGTCCGTCGGCAAACTGTTCTCGGCGGCGCTGACGGGGGGCATGTCGGTCGAGCAGGCGTTGCTCCAGGCGCAGTCCACCACCGAGCGCGAAATGAAACGCGCCGGCTATCCCAAATAATGTTCAAAGGACAGATGCCTTATGAAACGACTCGAAGGTAAGAGCGCGCTGATCACCGGCTCGGCGCGCGGGATTGGCCGCGTGTTTGCCCAGGCCTATATCCATGAAGGCGCGACTGTCGCCATCGCCGACATCAACCTGCAACGGGCCCGGGAAACCGCCGCCGAACTTGGTCCGCAGGCCTACGCGGTGGCGATGGACGTCACCGACCAGGCCTCCATCGACAGCGCGATTGCCGCCGTGGTCGCCCAGGTCGGCAAGCTCGACATTCTGGTCAACAACGCGGCGCTGTTCGATTTGGCGCCCATCGTCGACATCACCCGCGACAGCTTTGATCGGCTGTTCTCGATCAACGTCGCCGGCACGCTGTTCACCCTGCAAGCCGCCGCCCGGCAGATGATCCGCCAGGGCCATGGCGGCAAGATCATCAACATGGCCAGCCAGGCCGGGCGGCGTGGCGAGCCGTTGGTGGCGATCTACTGCGCGACCAAGGCGGCAGTGATCAGCCTCACGCAATCGGCGGGGCTCAACCTGATCAAGCAGGGCATCAACGTCAACGCCATCGCGCCGGGTGTGGTGGATGGCGAGCATTGGGACGGGGTGGATGCCCTGTTCGCCAGGCATGAAGGGCTGGCACCTGGCGAGAAGAAGCGGCGGGTGGGGGCAGAGGTGCCGTTCGGGCGGATGGGGACGGCCGAGGATTTGACCGGGATGGCGATCTTCCTGGCGTCCAAAGAGGCTGACTACGTAGTGGCGCAAACCTATAACGTGGATGGCGGTAATTGGATGAACTAAGCCATACACCGCTCAAAATGTGGGAGGGGGCTTGCCCCCGATGGCGGTGGATCAGTCACTCTATTTGCTGACTGTCACACCGCTATCGGGAGCAAGCCCCCTCCCACATTTGAAGGTCATCGTTCTTGAAAAGGGTGCCTAATCGGCAAAACTGCGATCAAAGAAGTAAACCGCCCCAGGCTTGAGGTTCTCCACCGTCGCCTGGGGCCTGCCGCCTTCACCCTGCTTCTTGCGCCCCGTCTCGCGCAAATATCCCGCCTCCGTCAGCTTCAACAGGCGCTGGCGAATACTGGTCTTGAGCACCGGCCGCTCCAGCACCAGGGAAAAGATCGTGGTCGCCTCCGGCGCGCTGAATTCATTGCCCAGGAACATCAGCGGCAAGTTGCTGTACAGCGACTTGGAAAACAGCCGTTCCTGCACGGCCGCGACGATGCTGTTGTGATCGAACGGCAACTTGATGCTGCCATCGGCCACCGCCTGCAGCGCGAACCAGCCTTGATGCGCACTCGGCGCCACCTCATCCGCGACGATCGCCAGGTAGTACGTGGACGACGACCAGCAACGCGGATCGCGAAACGCATCGCCCACCGTGCCCACTTGCTCGCTCCAGGCCAGCTCCAGGCCGACCTTACTGCTGGCGCGCAAGCGTTCCACCGCATCCTGGAGGCTCAGATCTTGCACGTCGCCATTCACCACCACCCCCGGCAGCGCCCAATGCCCGGCGAAGGGTTCGGCTTCGCGCTTGTTCAGCAACAACTGGAGTTCCCCGGCGGCGCGGCAGTAGCACAGCACGCACAGGTCGACGGTATGGAGGTAGGGGCTAAGGGGCATGTGACGTCCTTCTGAGCAGCGGTGGGGCACAGTCTAACGGATCGAACAGATATGTCATGTACCTGCGTCAGGATAGATAAATAAATGTTTCTTGCAATGAAAGTACATGACGTGTACTTTTGTTTCCAGGCCACAGGAGAACCGCCATGACCCTTGCGAAAACTGCCATTGCTTCATTCGACGTCGACGCGCAGAAGAGCTTCACGCCGCTGTGCCCCAACGAGTTGCCGGTGGCCGGCGGTGACCGGATCGGTGCCGAACTCAACTACATGGCCAGCCTCGCCGGCCACCGCGTCGGCAGCAAGGACGCCCACACCCCCCATGCACCCTGGGTGGTCACGCAGCACAGCGAGATGCTCCAGCCCACTGGCCTGGTACACGCCGATGTGACCTGGGTCAGCCACTGCGTGCCGGGCACCGAAGGCTTTACCTTGCTCGACGAGTTGCCCACGCCCTATGACTACGACTACTTCATCTGGAAGGGCGTCGAACCCGACCTGCACCCCTATGGCGCCTGCTACCACGACCTGCACGACAAACTCTCCACCGGTGTGATCGAGTACCTCAGGGCCCAGGGCGTCACTCGCGTGATCGTCGGCGGCCTGGCCCTGGACTACTGCGTCAAGACCACCGCCCTGCAACTGCTCAAGGCCGGCCTGGAGGTGGTCCTGCACCTGCCGGCGTGCCGGGGGATCAGTGAGGAGGGCGGTGTACAGGCCGTCAATGAGTTGCTCAAGGCCGGTGCCGTCATCAGCAGCACCCGCGAAGAACTGGCCGCGATGGCCACGCGTTAAGGAGATACACCATGGAAAGTGCCTACGACTACGAAGCCCCGGTGATCCAGGGCTTGCTCGACACCGACTACTACACCTTCACCATGATGCAGGCGGTGTTGCACCAGCACCCGAATGTCGATGTGGAATACAACTTCATCGTGCGCGCCAAGGAAAAGCTCGGCCACCTGATCCCCGAGTTGCGCGCCGAGCTTGAGAACATGGCCGGCCTGCAGATGCGTGAGGGCGAGCTGCGCTTTCTGTTCAACCCACGCTTTCGCGAATACCTGACCCCCGACTACGAACGCTTCCTCGGCCTGTTCCGCTTCAACCTGCGCTATATCCACGTCAGCGAAGTCGACGGCCAACTGAACATCCGTGTGGTCGGGCCGATGTTGCACTGCATCATGTTCGAACAACCGCTACTGGCGCTGGTCAGCGAACTGCGCAACCGCGCCAAATACCCCGACGTGACCCTGGAAGACGTCACCCGCAAGCTCTACCAGAAGTTCGACTGGCTGGAGAAAAACCTCAGCCGCGACGAGTTGGCCGACCTGCGCGTCTCCGATTTCTCCACGCGCCGGCGCCTGTCGTTCAAGGCCCAGCGCGAAGTGGTGGACATCATGCGCCGCGACTTCCCCGGCCAGTTCGTCGGCACCAGTAATGCGCACCTGGCTTACGAATTCGACCTGCCGCTGATCGGCACCATGGCTCACCAGTGGATGATGGTGCACCAGCAACTGGGGCGGTTGCGCGAAAGCCAGAATGCCGGCCTGGAAAACTGGGTGCGTGAATACCGCGGCCGCCTGGGCGTTGCCTTGACTGACACCATCAGCACCGACTTTTTCCTCAAGGATTTCGACCTGTACTTCGCCAAGCTCTACGACGGCCTGCGCCAGGACTCTGGTGACCCGATCGCCTGGGCCGACAAGGTGCTGGCCCGCTACAAACAGCTGGGTATCGACCCGATGACCAAGGACCTGATGTTCTCCGACGGCCTGAACTTCGAAAAATGCCTGCCGATCCTGCGGCACATCCGTGGCAAGGCCAAGTTCGGTTTCGGCATGGGCACCAGCCTGGCTTGCGATGTGGACGGCGTCGAGCCGCTGAGCATCGTCATGAAACTGGTGCGCGTGCACGGCGAACCGGTGGTGAAGTTCTCCGATGACCCGGTGAAGAACGTCTGCGAAGACCCCTCGTTTTTGCAGTACGCGGCGAAGGTATTCAATGTCGGCAACGTGGAGGTGTGACATGCAGGAACGTATCGCGCAGGAACTCAATATCGATCGCACATTGGTGAAGGGCGGTGAAGCCCAGGAAATCCAACGGCGCCTCGACTTCATCAAGACCACCTTGCGCCAGTCAGGCTGCAAGGCCCTGGTGCTGGGCATCAGCGGCGGCGTCGATTCCCTCACCGCCGGCCGCCTGTGCCAGCTCGCGGTGGAACAATTGCGCAGCGAGGGCTACGCCGCGCGCTTTATCGCCATGCGCCTGCCCTACAAGACCCAGGCCGATGAGAGCGATGCCCAGGCCTCGCTGGATTTCATCACCCCGGACCACATCGACACCCTGAACATCGCCGCCAGTGTCGACGGCCTGATGGCCAGCCTGACCGCCACCGAAGCCAGTGCCTCGCAGGTGGATTTCATCAAGGGCAACGTCAAGGCCCGCACCCGCATGATCGCCCAGTACGCCGTGGCCAACCTGCACAACGGCCTGGTGGTCGGCACCGACCATGGCGCCGAAGCATTGATGGGGTTTTTCACCAAATTCGGCGACGGCGCCTGCGACCTGGCGCCACTGTCGGGCTTGACCAAGACCCAGGTGCGCCTGCTCGCCAGTGCCCTTGGTGCCCCGGCGAACCTGGTGTACAAGCAGCCGACGGCCGACCTGGAAGAACTGGCGCCGGGCAAGCTGGATGAACAGGCCTATGGCTGCACGTACGAAGAGATCGATGCGTACCTGATGGGTGAGCCGGTGAGTGAGCGGGTGCGGGCGATTGTCGAGGGGGCGTATAGCAAGACAGCGCACAAGCGCGCGCTGCCTGTCGTGCCTACACCTTGATATTTTCGCGAATGTTCCAGCCGAACCGGATGGGCCCGCCATCCTTGCCGCCATCGGCTTTCTGTGGCTGGTAACTGACTTCCACCTTGGCGAAGTTAAGGCTGATTTCTTCCGTCAGTACGTCATTGGTTGCCGCTGCACGCGTGTCGTAAGTGGCAACCATGACCTCCTTCAACGTGATCACCAGATACTCCACGCTGCTGTCGCCTCCAGCCTTGCGCACCACAATGCGTGCTTCGGGGTAATGCTTGCCGGTGGCACAGGCCATCATCAGGTTTGGGGTGGATTTATCCAGTGTCTTCTCAATCGCGATATTCGCCATATTGACCTTGCCCGCGCCGCCGCCCGTACCGCTATGCATTGAGCCGGATTGGGACAGGCTCCAACCCCAACGGGTGATATCGATTTCATCACGATGCACCTGGTCCCTGGACTCGCCCTTGATGTCTCCCAGCTTCAAAAACATATCGGTCGCCATGTTCGCTCCTTGTCTGATCGTTCGCCGGTGGTGGCGCGGGGCCTACTTTTCCTATTCCCAGGATTGACTACAAGACGCTGAGGCCAGATCGGGAAGTGCCTGTCTTAAAAAAGAAAACCTTCCTACATTCCTGGCAGATATTGATTCTTTACGCTCTGCGCTCTTGTGAATTCAGGAGTAAAGGAATGGCCACCAGCTTATTGAAGGACGGTTTCCCGAAGGCTCACCTCACCACCCGTGAGCGGGTAGAAAGCAGCATTGACCTGCGTCGACTGTTTGCTGTGATCGACGCTGATCCTGCAATTGCCGGGGCAGGGGTGGTTTACCTCGACGCCCAGTTGTGGCCGGTGACGTTGCGTGAGTTTCAGCCGATTTGCAGTGTGTTGCCCAAGCGCGTGATCTTGCGGGAGATGCCGAGGTCGATGGCGCGGTTGGATTTTGTGCGGCGGTTGGAGCATGAGCCGGTGGAATCGCAACTCGTGTTTGAGGCGCTCGGGATGGGGCTTGCATGCGGCAGTGCGATTTTAGGTTGGCTTGTGGCAGTCAGTGGTACTGCTGCAATCCCATTTACTGGCGGTATCAGCTCAGTGGTTGCAGTTGTTGGCTATACATCTGCTACGGCCAGTTTCGCTCAGTGCATTGTTGGCGGGTATCGTGTGTACAACGAATTGACCGATCCCTCGAAAAATCAACTGCTGGACAGTGATCCTTGGTATCAACATGCAACCGCTGCTCTGGACGCTGTTGCGCTTGTGGGGGCCGGCACCTCCTTCCTAACGACTGTAAAGCTAGTCAGTTTGACGAAGGCAACCACCGGCAAAGGTTGGTACCCAGTACTCAAGGGGCTTACTCGACAGGAAAGAGCAAAATTGACGAAGGAGTTGTTGAGTATTCAACATCCGCGTTTGACTTCGAAAATGATCAAGTTGAAACAGCTGGCAGGTGATTTACCTAAGCGACTGACCCCTGCGAAGCTTCGTCATGCCACGGTTACTCAGATCAAGGATGTCGTAGGCGCTTCAATGACTGTGGGAGGTAGCGTTGTAAATGGCAATTTTCGAACGATTGCCGTGGGGTTATATGAGGCGTTTGAAGAATGATATTTCTGATGACTTACAAGGAACTTCTGCGTTATTTGAAACGCTATTTTCCTGTTTCTACGGGGGCACTTTTTGCTCAAGGTTTTACGATCGCCATCGGTGTTCCGATGATGATTGGGAGTTACTTTGAAGTGCTACCCGCCGGTGAGAACCTCAGGTATTCCTATTTTTCGGTACTCGGTGCGTCTTTTCTTATTGCCCACTGCAATTTCATGGTTGTCCGTGGCTATCCAGGATGGATATGGGTCCCAGTTATCTTGATGTTCTTGTGCTTGGTTGGTGTTCTACCCACCATCGCCTATCGCCCTCATAAGGTTTTCTATGTGTCAGGCATTCTGTTTCCATTGCTTGCCCTATTACTGCTCAACAGCAAGCGCTACCGCGAAGCTCGCAATGAGTGGGTAAAACTGCGCGAAAAGCGCCAGCGCATCGGCAGAATAATCCGCACCCAGCGCCAACGAGTCCGGCGCTAGGCGCGGTTATAAGGCGCTACCGCTCAATCGACCGACTCCACCGCGCATTCCACTCCGGCCGCGCCTGGTTCACCTGGTCCCAATCAATCGAAATCGCCGTCTGCAAATACCCCTGCATCGCTTCCACCCGTGCACGGGTCTTGTCGGTGGTCGGTGTGGTTGGGTTCGACGGGATCTGGTCGCCTTCTTCCAGTGCCGGGGCCTGGGCCTCGGCGGTCAGCAGGAAGGCGGCGAGTTTCTGCGCCAGTTCCGGCTGGTCATTGCGCGCAATCACGCATTCGGCGACGTTGAGCACCACCGCGCCTTCCTTGGGCTGTGCATATTCCATCGGCACGCCGAGCAGTTTCTGGGTGGCGACCTGGGTCGGGGTGAGGGGGAAGATCGCGGCTTCGTCGGTCTGCACCATCTCGGAGATCTTCGCCGAGCTGGCGATGTATTCCAGCACGTTGGGGCCGACGGTTTTTGGCCAGGCCTTGAAGCCGGGCTCCACGTTGGTTTCGTCGCCGCCCTGCAGGCGGTTGAACATCAGGAAACCGTGCAGGCCGAAGGTGGAGGAGGCCAGGGATTGGAACACCACTTTTTCCTTGAACCGTGGGTCGGCCAGGTCCATCCATGAGGTCGGCGCGGCCCAGCCTTTTTCCTTGAACATGCGGGCGTTGTAGCCCAGGCCGGTGACGCCCAGGGTCACGGCCACGGCTTGGTCCTTGATCTTCGCCTTGTCCGGGATCTGCGCCAGGGTCGGGCTTGGCGCCAGTTTGTCGCACAGGCCCATGGAGATGGCGCGGTACATGATGCCGTCGTCGAGGAACATCACATGCATCTGTGGGTTGTCTTTGTTGGCCTGGACCTTGGCGAGGATGTCCGACGAGGTGCCGGGGACGATCACCACCTTGACGTTATTGGCCTTCTCGAACGCGGGCAACACCTTGTCGGCGTACACCCGTTCCATGGTGCCGCCGTTCATGCCCAGGTACAGCGTCGGTGCGGCGTGGGCGGTGGAGGCGAGCAACGTGAGGGACAAGCAGGACAGCGCGATACGTGGGTTCATGGATGTTTTTCCTCTCAGGCTTGGAAACGACGGATGGAAAACGCTTCGATGGGTTGGCGGCTGGCCCCGTTGCAGACGATCTCTGCCAAGGCTTCACCGACCGCAGGACCGAGCTGGAACCCGGCGCCGGCAAAGCCGAAACCGTGGAGCAAACCCGGTTGGGTGCTGCTGGGGCCGATCACCGGTTCATGATCGGGTAAATAACCTTCGGTGCCGCTCCAGGTGCGAATCGCCTGGGCACCCTTGAGGAACGGGTACAGTTCGCCGGCATTGCGCAGGATCTCCAGCACCGCCGCTTGCCCCGGACGCGCCTGTTTAGGCCCGAGGGCAAAGCCGCGACCGCCGCCGAGTATGCAATTGCCCCGGGCCACTTGCCGCGCATAAATCCCACCGCCTTCGACACCGGTGCTGACGTTCATCACCACCGGCAGCGGTTCGGTGACCAGCATGGCCGGGTGCGCCGACATGATCGGCACCGGCTCGTCAAATTGCGCGGCGAGGGTGCCGGCCCAGGCGCCGGCGCAATTCAATAACCAAGGGGCCTGCAGGTGCAGGCCGTTGGCGCAGTGCACGTGGAAATGGCGGCTGTCATGTTCGATCCGCACCACGTCGGCCTGCTCGTATACCGATGCGCCAAGGCGTTGCGCGGCGCGGGCGAAGGCAGGCGATACCAGGCGCGGGTTGGCGTGGCCGTCTTCGGGGCACAGTGAGGCGCCCACCGCGATATCCCCGACCCAGGGGAAACGTGCGCGCAGTTCGGCGTGATCGAGCAACTGCAAGCCCAGGCCAAAGCCTCGGGTGTGCTCGGCATACGCCTGCAACGCGGCGAAATCCCCATGACTGCGCGCCAGTTTCAAATGGCCGGAGCGCACGTATTCGCCATCGATACCGATCAACCCCGGCAAGTCGGCCCACAGCTGATGGGCGCGCTGCGACAACGGCAACTGATGCAACGGCCGACCCTGGCGCCTGACGCCGCCGTAGTTCACCCCGCTGGAATGCGAGCCACAAAAGTCGCGCTCCACCAGGGCCACGCGCTGGCCTTTCTGCGCCAGCATCAAGGCCGCTGAAGCACCGACGATCCCGCCGCCCAGGACAATGGCGTCGATCATGGCTGCCCCTCCACGCCAAACGGCAGCGGCTTGATCGGTGCCTGGCCACGCAAGCGGCCGACGTTTTCAATCCCGCGACCACTGCGCTCGGCGACTATTTCCGCCGCCGCCAGCCCGCACATGCGGCCCTGGCAGCGCCCCATGCCGACCCGGCAATGGGCCTTGACCCGGTTGATCTCCCAGTGGCCCTCATCCACCACGGCGCGTATATCGCCGACACTGACTTCTTCACAGCGGCACACAATCAATTCATCCGGTGCCTGCGTCGCCCAGTCTTCGGGGAAGGGGAACGCCGTTTCCAAACCCTGGCGAAAACGCTGGATGCCTGCCAATTGATGCTCCAGCACAGCGGGGCGGCGATGATCGATGGCCACGCCCGCATCTTCCAGCACCGCCAGCGCCGCCCGCTCGCCGGCCATCTGTGCGGCATCCGCACCCATGATCCCGGCGCCGTCGCCTGCCAGGTACACGCCTTCGCGGCTGCTGCGCCCAGCACTGTCCCGTCGCGGCAACCAGGCACGGTTCAAGGCATTCCATTCAAATTCACAGCCGAGCAGATCCGCCAGTTGCGTTTCGCTGCGCAGGGCATGGGCGAAGGCCACGGCGTCACAGGCCAGCCCCTGCGTATCCCAACGAATACCGCTGACCCGTTGTTCACCCTCGATCTGTTGCAGCGTCGCGCCCTGATGCACCGGCACCCCATGGGCGCTCAGCCAGGCGCGGTAATACATGCCCTTGGCCAAGGTCGCCGGTTGCCCGAGCAGCGCCGGCAACGCGCGGCACTGTGCACTGAACGGTGCGCTGTCGAGCACCGCCACCACCTTGGCCCCGGCCTTCGCGTATTGATAGGCCACCAGGTACAGCAACGGCCCGCTGCCACAAAACGCCACGCGCTCGCCGATGGCGCAGCCCTGATACTTCAAGGCGATCTGCGCCGCGCCCAGGCTGTAGACGCCGGGCAGGGTCCAACCCGGCACCGGCAGGATGCGGTCGGTGGCGCCGGTGGCGACGATAATCCGCGAATACTCGACGCTTTCGGCACGGCCGTTATTGAGCATATCCAGACGATCATCCTCGGCATTCCACACCAGGGTTTCCGGCCGGTAGTCGATCAACGGCGCCAACTCGTCCAGGGTGCGGTGCACGGCTTCAGCCTTGCTCGCCTCAAAACCGTATACCTGCTTGGCCGTACGCTGGAATCCCAGGGGTTGACGCCGATAGATCTGCCCACCACCGCGCAGGCTCTCATCCACCAGGCACGCCTGGATGCCGTGGTCGAGCAGGGTGCGTGCCGCGCTGATTCCCGCTGGACCGGCGCCCACGATCACGACCGGCTTCATGCTTGGCGCCCCGGTTCGCGGCTGATCGCCAGGCCTTCTTCGAGCAGCGTCGAACAGGCGCGCACACGGCGCCCATCCGCCAGCCGCACCCAGCAATCCTGGCAGGCGCCCATCAGGCAGAAACCGGCGCGGCGCTCGGCGCTGAAATCGCTGCCGCGCAGGTGCTCGGCGCAGGTCAGTACGGCGGTCAGCAGGGTGTCGCCGAGCAAGCCGGTGGCCGCTTGCCCGTCGAGGGTGAAGGCCAGGGCAGGGCGCTCGGTTTCGGCTAATCGTTTGAACAAGGCCATCAATGTTTCCCCACCAGCACGCGGTCCAGGCCGTAGACGCGGTCGAGCAGAATCATGGTCGCCGCCGTCAGCGCGATCACCAGCGCCGACACCGCCGCCATCATCGGGTCGATGGACTCGGTGGCGTACACATACATGCGCACCGGTAGGGTTTGCGTGGCCGGCGAGCTGACAAAGATCGACAGCGTCACTTCGTCGAAACTGTTGATGAACGCCAGCAACCAGCCCCCGGCCACGCCGGGCAGAATCATCGGCAGGGTGATCTGGCGAAACAGCGTAAAGCGCCCGGCGCCGAGGGATTCGGCAGCCTGCTCGGCGCTGCGATCAATGCCGATGGCCGCCGCCAATACCAGGCGCAGCACATACGGTGTGATGATCACCACATGCGCGAGCATCAACCAGGTAAAACTGCCGTTGACCCCCATCAGTGCAAACAGGCGCAGCATTGCCACCCCCAGCACCAGGTGCGGGATGATGATCGGCGACAGGAACAGCGCGCTGAAAAAGTTGCGGCCGAGGAACTGATAGCGACTGATCGCCAACGCCGCCGGCACCGCAATCAGCGTCGCCAGCGTGGCGGCGGTAAACGCCAGGACCAGGCTGTTGTAGAACGCCTGGATAAAATCGGCGCGCTCGAACACCGCGCGAAACCAGCGCAATGAGAAGCCCGAGGTGGGCAGGCTCAAGGTGTTCTCTGGCGTAAACGCCACCAGGCACACCACCACCAGCGGCGCCATCATGAACAGCACCACCAAACTGTGGAAACCAAGGGCCAAAGGACCGTTTCTGGACATGCGCTCAAACCCCCAGGGACTTTTTGTAGCGGCTTTCGAGCATGCGGTTCCAGCTCAGCATGATCAGCAGGTTGACCAACAGCAGCACCACCGCGATGGTCGCCCCCATGGGCCAGTTGAGTTCCGAGAGGTATTGGTCGTACACCACGGTGGCGACCATTTTCAGGCGCCGCCCGCCCAGCAGGCCGGGGATCGCAAACGAGCTGGCGGCCAGGCCGAACACGATCAAGGTGCCGGACAACACCCCCGGCATGACCTGGGGCAACACGATTTTGCGCATCACCGTGGCCTGGCTCGCCCCCAGCGACAAGGCTGCCTGTTCGGCCGATGGGTCAAGCTTTTGCAGGGAGGTCCACACCGGAATGATCATGAACGGCAGCATCACGTGCACCAGCGCGATAATCACTGCGAACGGGGTGTACAGCAGCTTCACCGGGCGCCCGCCGAGTGCCTGGATCACCTGGTTCACCAGGCCGTCGGCGCCGAGCAGCAGGCTCCAGCCGAAGGCGCGCACCACCACCGAAATCAGCAGCGGCGTGAGGATCAGGATCAGGAAGATCGAGCGCCACGGCGTGCCCATGCGGCTGAGGATGTAGGCCTCGGGCACGCCTATCACTACGCACAGCAGGGTTACCAGCGCGCTGATCCAGAAGGTGCGCCAGAAAATCTCGTAAAAGTATGAGTCGCTGAACAACGCCAGGTAATGGGCCAGGGTCCACTCATCTCCCTTTATGCCCACCTGGTAGTCGAACACGTTGAACGACAGCACCAGGGTCAGGCCCAGCGGCAGGAGCAACAGGCCGGCAAACAGCAGCAGTGCCGGCAGCGAGAGCCAGTAACCCCGGCTCATGGGTGCACCTCATCCGCTGCCAGCACCCGCAGCAGCCCGGCTTGCCAGTCCAGGCCGACCGCTGTGCCGTTGCCCATTGGTGCGCTGCCATCGTTGCTGCGCACCACGGTGATTTCGCCGAGAGGGGTGTGGACGCGGTACAGCCATTGGCTGCCGAAGAAGTAGCGGTCGAGCACTGTGCCTTGCAGGCGACCCGAACCTGCATCTACCAGGCTGATTTTTTCCGGGCGCAGGCTCAGCGTCAGCTCGCCGTGGCCGCTTTCGTGGCGGACTTGCGGCGTGCCCAGCTGGTCGTAGTCGCCCGGCAACAGGTTGGCCTTGCCGACGAAGTCCGAGATGAAACGGGTGCGCGGGTGCTCGTAGAGTGTGTACGGCGCATCAATCTGGGTCACGCGCCCGGCCTGCATCACCACCACGCGGTCGCTGATGGACAGTGCTTCGGCCTGGTCGTGGGTGACCATCAAGGTGGTGATGCCCACGGCGCACTGGATGCGGCGGATCTCGAACTGCATCTCTTCGCGCAGGTTGGCGTCCAGATTAGACAGCGGTTCATCCAGCAGCAGTACCGGCGGTTCGATCACCAGGGCGCGAGCCAGGGCCACGCGCTGGCGTTGGCCACCGGACAACTCCCGTGGGTAGCGCTCTGCGTGGGGGGCAAGTCGCACCAGGTCGAGCACGGTCTTGACCTTGGCGGCGATCTCCACGGCCGGCACTTTGCGCATCTTCAGGCCGAAGGCGACGTTGTCGCGCACACTCATGTGCGGGAACAGCGCATAGCTTTGGAACACCACACCCAGGCCACGGCTGGCGGGCTTGGCGTGGGTGATGTCGCGGCCGTCGAGCAGGATTTGCCCGCCGCTCACGTCGACGAAGCCGGCGATCATTTGCAGGGTGGTGGTCTTGCCGCAGCCCGAAGGGCCGAGCAGGGAAACGAACTCGCCTTTTTCCACCGCAAGGTCGGTGGCGACCACCGCGTCGACGGCACCGTAGCGTTTGCTCAAGGCGTTGAGTTGGAGAAATGCCATGTCTGCGTTCCACCTTTTTGAGTCGCGTCGAAACGCGCTTTTTTGTTTTGGGCAGATGCGAAAAGGGTATTGCGGGTGCGTTGGCGCTCGATCTGGGTCGGCTACCGTTAGTTGTTCATTTCGCCCCTGTGGACGCAGATTAGGACGAAGACTAGGATGGACGGAAGATGGAATTTCACTGAGCGGACTACTATTTTCAGTTTTATTCATTCATCAGAATTAGAAGTGAGATTGAGTGTTATGGATTCCACTGAGCGGAATGAAGCCCATAAGGAAGTCGGCGCTGGCGGGGTGTCTCGGCTGTTTGCGCTGCTGCGGGCCTTGGGTGAAGTGCCCGAGAGCGGCGAGCGCGTGACCCAGCTCGCGCAACAGGTCGGTTTGTCCCAGCCGACCACCCATCGCCTGCTGCGCAGCCTCATGGATGAAGGCATGGTCGAGCAGGACGCGCGCAGCAAACGCTACCGCCTGAGCCTGGAGTTCTTCGCCCTGGCGGCCAACGCAGGCAAGACCGGCAACCTGCGCGACCTGGTGCGGCCAAGCCTGTTGCGCTTGAGCGCTTCACTGGGGGATTCGTTATTCCTGCTGGCGCGCAGCGGCTTCGATGCGATCTGCCTGGATCGCAGCGAAGGCCCGTACCCGATCCGCACCTTCACCGGCGATATCGGCGGCCGCGTTGCGCTGGGCGTGGGGCAGGGCAGCCTGGCGATCCTGGCGTTTTTGCCGGAGGAAGAGCGCGAGACGGTGATCCGCTACAACCTGCCACGGCTCAAGGACTTCCACCTGTACGACGAAGTGCTGCTGCGCTCGGAGGTCGAGAACGTGCGCACCCTGGGCTACGCGGCGCGCAATACAGGGGTGCTGGAAGGCATGGCCGGGTTGGCGGTGCCGATCCTCAATCGCGATGGGCATGCGGTGGCGGCGTTGAGTGTGGCGACCATCAGTGATCGATTGGGGCCAAGCCGGTTGCCGATGGTGGTGGAGTTGCTCAAGCGCGAAGCGACGGCGATCGGGCCGCGCATCAACCCATTTGACCCGACTTTGCGCCGGCCCTCGATGGCTTTTGGCGATTGACCTGGGCGGCGTTGAACCAGAAGGCGATGCCTACTTGGTCGTGAGGGTTTTTCTCTATGTGGTACGGGGCTTGGTCTGAACATGGAAATATCATGTTCGTGCAGTCGATTGTCCTTTTATCCCGGATCATGGGAACCGTTAAGTTGCAGGCCGCCACACATGGAACGTTGATCCAGGGCGGGGGTGTCCTGGGCTGGCAGTGAAGGATTCCATTACCGAGGTACTACTATGAGCATGTTTTGTCCGCCTGCGCCAAATTGCATGAAAAATGAACCTGCCTTTTCCCCTATGCCAGTCAGCAATGGCCAATGGCGTGGCGTAGGTCAGCCTGCACATAGTGGTGCAGGCTTGCCTCCCGCGCGTATTTTGGGAGAGTTTGCAAACAACTTCGATTACTTCAGAACGCCAGGATCTCCCTTCGTTTCCCGTGACTCGCTTGAGCACGCGGGCAATCGTTCAATGACCGGAGATACCTACCATGATCGGATGACAATGCTCGCCCGGGAGATCACCCGTAATCCTGAAATGGCTAACGTGCTGGACGGTATCACCAACGGCGGCGAGCAAGATGGCCTTATCAGCCCAGGGGATGTGCAAGAGACTATGGCTCTGTATGCCACGCAAAATATGTTCTCCAACTCGCGGGGCATGCAAACCGGACTGGGTGGCATGTTCGGCGGTATGCGCCAACTACGCATGAATCAAGAGTACTTTGCGCCGCAGCCTTCTTACACTGGGGGCGCCTACGGCGGTCAGGCTCCGAGGTCTGAATTCAGTCCGTATGCCAACGACAGCAAGGAAGACTTTTCCAATAAAGTACTGGCCCGTTTCGGCGCCCTGGAAGATCCGAATAAGCCAGGATTCATCACTGACAAGTCTCTGAGTTCAGTCGCGGGCGGATATCACCTGGATGGCCGGCCAGCCACTCAAGATGAGATGGAGATTGCTCAGGAAATGCTGTCACGGGGCGATCAATTCAAACAACTCGACCAAGGCCGTAGCGGAAAGTTGGACGGTGCGTTTTCCAGGGATGATCTGGGTGACGCATCGAACAAATTCAGGGCTGTCAGCGATCACGATCTTGTTCAAGTCATAAAAGATAATTTCAGGCAGTACACCGCTGGCGCTAACGACGGCTACGTTAATGTCAATGAGTTGAAAGAAGCCGCAGGCGTGATTCCGTCGGATCGAACATTCAACCCCGACGCGCGTGAAGCGGCGGCTGAGATGCTGCTGCGTCCAGGACTTCTACGGGAGTTGGATATTGGCATTAGCGACTCTGGGCGCGGGGTTGAGGACGGTCGGTTTGATATACACAACCTTGACTATATGCTCAGGAATACTAAGTAGACCGGATAAGGTTTGACTTACAGGGCCATGCAAAAACGGATGGGCGAAAACCTTTTTATGGTGCGTTTCCCACGCGTCACGTCCATCCGGATGGCCGCCGGTACGATCTATCGGAACAGATCAGGTGCGACCGGCAAGCGTATCGCCTGATGGCTTGCCAGGTCACGGGCCTGCAACCGGATAAAGCACGGGAAGATAGGATCCAATTACGGTATAACCCTCGGACGCTTTAGTTCTCCGAGGCCCCTTTTTTAATGCAAAGCCCTTTGCAACGCCCGCTGTGGCAGATCTACCTGATCTTTCTGGCACCGATGGTGCTGTCCAATTTCCTGCAAAGTTTTTCCGGCACCCTCAACGGCATTTATGTCGGGCAAATGCTCGGCACCCAGGCGTTGGCGGCGGTGTCGGGGATGTTCCCTATCGTCTTCTTCTTCATTGCCCTGGTGATCGGCCTGGGGGCGGGCGCCTCGGTGCTGATCGGCCAGGCCTGGGGCGCCCAGGAAACCGGGATGGTCAAGGCGATTACCGGTGCCACCCTGACCCTTGGCGCACTGGTGGGCCTGATCGCAGCGGTGCTGGGCAGCCTGTTTGCGCGCCCGGCGTTGCAGGCATTGGGTACGCCGATCGATGTACTCGATGATGCCGTGGGCTATGCCCAGATGATGATGTTGATCATGCCGCTGCTGCTGGTATTTATCCTCTACACCCAGCTGTTGCGCGGGGTCAGCGACACGATCTCGCCGCTGCTGGCGCTGATGGTCTCGACCCTGGTCGGCCTGCTGCTGACGCCGGCGCTGATTCGCGGCTGGATCGGCCTGCCGCCCTTGGGTATCCAGAGTGCGGTGTATGCAGGCCTGGTGGGGAATGCTTCGGCGATGCTGTTTCTGATCCTGCGCTTGCGCCATAAAAACCACGTGATGGCGCCGGACCGCGAGCTGCTCGCGGCCTTGCGCCTGGATCGCGTGATTTTGGGAAAGGTCCTACGCATCGGCTTACCTACTGGCCTACAGATGGTGGTGTTGTCGCTCTCGGAGCTGGTCATCCTGGCGTTGGTCAATGGCCATGGGTCCCAGGCCACGGCGGCCTATGGCGCGGTGACGCAGATCGTCAACTACGTGCAGTTTCCGGCCTTGTCGATTGCCATCACCGCGTCGATCCTCGGCGCCCAGGCGATTGGGGCAGGGCGGCTGGAGCGTATCGGGCTGATCCTGCGTACCGGGCTGTTGATCAATACGTGCCTGACCGGGGGCCTGATTGTGCTGGGCTATCTGTTGTCGCACTGGTTGCTCGGGTTGTTCATCACCGATGACGTTGCGCGCGTGAATGCCGAGCACCTGCTGCACATCATGTTATGGAGCATCCTCGTGTTCGGCTTCCAGGCCGTGATCGGCGGGATCATGCGCGCCAGCGGCGTGGTGCTGATGCCGGTGGCGATCTCGATCTTCTGCGTACTGTGTGTCGAGCTACCGATGGCGTACCTGCTGAATGCGCACTTCGGCCTGGAAGGTGTCTGGATGGCGTTCCCGGTGACGTACCTGGCGATGCTGGGGTTGCAGACCGCGTACTACCGGCTGGTGTGGCGGCATAAGCAGATCAAGCGGTTGGTGTGATAAAAGGATGCGCAATTTAAGGACTCAAGGCGTTTAAGTCATGGCGAACCCCTATGCCGAATTGTTCCAGGTTCCTGGCGCTCGGGCCTTCGTATTGGCCGGCATGCTGGCACGCATGCCGGTGTCCATGGCCGGTATTGGCTTGATCACCATGCTTTCCCAGGTGCACGGCGGTTATGGCCTGGCCGGTTCGGTGGCGGCGGTGTTCGCCCTGGCCACGGCGTTTTGCGCGCCGCAGGTGTCACGCTTGGTGGACCGGTACAGCCAGGGCCGGGTGCTGCCGATTGCCGCCTTGATCGGCGGCGGGGCGCTGTTGCTGCTGTTGCTGTGCACGCGGTTGCAGGCGCCGACCTGGACGCTGTTCCTGTTTGCTGCCCTGGCGGGCTGTATGCCGAATATGTCCGCCATGGTGCGGGCGCGCTGGACCGAGCTGTACCGCGGCCAGCCCAGGCTGCAAACCGCATTCGCCCTGGAATCGGTGCTGGATGAGGTGTGCTTTATCATCGGCCCACCCATTTCGGTGGGCTTGAGCGTGGTGCTGTTCCCCGAGGCCGGGCCGCTGGTGGCCGCGCTGCTGCTGGCGGTTGGGGTTACCACGTTTGTGCTGCAACGCGCGACCGAACCCCCGGTGCATGAACACCACGCTCATCATCGGGGTTGGCTGATCGCCTCACCGTCGGTGCTGATCCTGATGATCCTGCTGCTGGCCATGGGGGTGATCGTGGGTGTGGTGGATGTGGTCAGCGTGGCCTTTGCCCAGCAGCAGGGCCAGCCGGCGGCGGCAAGCATCGTGCTCTCGGTGTACGCCATCGGCTCGTGCCTGGCGGGGCTGGCCTTTGGCACCCTCAAGCTCAAGGCGCCGCTGCCCCGGCAGTTCCTGTTCTGCGGCGTGGCCACGGCGTTGACCACCTTGCCGTTGCTGCTGGTCACCCACATTCCGGGCCTGGCAGTGGCCATCTTCATTTCCGGACTGTTCTTCGCCCCCACCCTGATCGTGTCCATGGCCCTGGTGGAAAAGAGCGTGCCCGCGAGCCGCCTGACCGAAGGCATGACCTGGTTGATCACCGGCCTGAGCATCGGCGTGGCCATCGGCGCCGCCAGCTCCGGCTGGATGATCGACCATTTTGGCGCCGCCAGCGGGTTCTGGGTGGCGTTGGCGGCGGGGGCGGTGGTGATGGGGGCAGCGGTGCTCGGGTATCGGCGGTTGGGTTGAGCATCACAACCCACAATGAAACGTCAGTCAGTCACGGGGCAGGAATCCCCTCGGTGGTGTTGCAGGAATTCGTTCAGCGCCTGGCGCGTCAGGTCATTCAGGGTCACCTTTTTACGTGTCGCTTCAAGGGCGGCGGCAAGATGAAGGTCGTGGCCGACGCGCACGTTGAAAGAGCCTTTGCACGGTTTCTCCGGTGTTTGCCCAAGGGCCTGGCAGGTAGCGAGGTAGTCGTCCACCGCCTCGCGAAACGCGGCGTCCAGTTCCGCGACGGTTTTGCCTTCGTAACTCACTAGGGCCTTGATGAACAGGATCTTGCCGAACAGGCAATTGTCTTCGAGGCTGGCTTCGATAGAGCCGATGTAGCCATTGTGTTTCAGTTGGTTGTTCACTGAATCAGTTCTCCTGATTTCAATTGTTCGATGATCTGGCGTCGAATGTAGTGTTTCAGTTCGTTGCCGGGATGAGGCTTGTGCAAGGTGATCATTGCGCTCGGATCGCCGATGTCGAACTTGACGCGGCTTCCAGCCCCCTCAATCTGTGTGTAGCCGAGACGACGCAGCAGCGTGACGAGCTCTGGCCAGGTAAATGCCATCTGCTCGTTGAGCAATTTGGCGAGCAGCTTTTCATTTTTGGACACGGCGTTCCCTGCGTGTAACTAAATGTAGTTGCAAAAAGTGGTGTTCGTCAATGCTAGCTGGGGTTCGTGCGTGTTTCCCGAGGATTGATGTAACCCTTGATGACAGCTCGCTCTACGCCTCCCATCCCCCGCTAATTTTTCCCTGTCCGGTTCGTTTTATAGGGACGACGTGCCTTTGTGCTTCCTGCCTATTGCTCCGGACTCCAACAAATGAATGCTGAAGACTCCTTGAAACTTGCTCGCCGGTTTATCGGGTTGCCCCTGGAAAAACGCCAGCTGTTCCTGCAGGCACTGCAGAAAGAAGGGGTGGATTTTTCGCGGTTTCCGATTCCGGCCGGCGTGGAGGCAGAGGACCGCCAGGCGCTGTCCTATGCGCAACAGCGCATGTGGTTTCTCTGGCAACTGGACCCAAGCAGTGGCGCCTACAACCTGCCGGGCGCGGTGCGCCTCAAGGGTGCGCTGAACCTGGGTGCCATGGAGCAGGCGTTTGCCAGCCTGGTGGAGCGTCATGAAACCCTGCGCACGGTGTTCCAGCGCCAGGCCGATGAGCGCCTGATGCAGGTGGCCGTACGCCCGTCGCTGGCCATTGAGCAACTGGACCTGACGGCGTTGGCCGCGGCCGAACGCGAACACGCCGTCAACGATGCGGCCACCCGCCAATCGCTGCTGCCGTTCGACCTGGAACACGGCCCGCTGCTGCGTGTGCAACTGCTCAAGCTCGATGCCCAGGAGCACGTACTGCTGCTGACCCTGCACCATATCGTCTCCGATGGCTGGTCGATGAACGTGTTGATCGACGAGTTCATTCGTTTCTACGACGCCCATGAGCGCAACGAAGCGCCGCCATTGCCGGCGCTGCCGATCCAGTACAGCGACTACGCCCTGTGGCAGCGCCGCTGGCTGGAAGCCGGGGAGCAGGCCCGTCAATTGGAATACTGGCAGGCGCGCCTGGGCGACGAGCACCCGGTGCTGGAACTGCCGACGGACCGCACGCGCCCAGCCATGCCCAGCTATCAGGGCACCCGCCACACCTTCGCGATTGAGCCGGCGCTGGCCGCGCAGTTGCGCACCTGCGCGCAACAGCACAACGTCACCCTGTTCATGCTGCTGCTCGGCGCCTTCAATGTGTTGCTGCATCGCTACACCGGCCAGGGCGATATCCGCGTCGGCGTGCCGATCGCCAACCGCAACCGTACGGAAGTCGAGGGGCTGATCGGCTTCTTCGTCAACACACAAGTCCTGCGCACTGAGCTGAGCGGGCAAACCCGCGTCGCCGAGTTGCTGCAAGGTATCAAGGAGCACGCCCTTGGCGCCCAGGCGCACCAGGAATTGCCCTTCGAGCGCCTGGTGGAAGCCCTGAAGGTCGAGCGCAGCCTCAGCCATACGCCGCTGTTCCAGGTGATGTACAACCATCAGCCGGTGGTGGCCGACATCGCTTCGGTCAGCACCGCCTCCGGCCTGGAATTGGCCCTGGTGGAGTGGCAAGGCCGCACCACCCAGTTCGACCTGACCCTCGACACCTATGAAAAATCCGGCACCTTGCACGCCGCGCTGACCTACGCCAATGACCTGTTCGACGCGCCGTCCATCGCGCGGATGGCACGCCACTGGATCAGCCTGTTGCAGGCCATGGTGGCCGATGGCGAACAGCGTATCGGCGAGTTGCCGATGCTGGCCGTCGATGAGCAACAGAGGCTGGTGCACACCTGGAACCAGACCGCGCAAGCGTATCCCACCGAGCGTGGCATTCATCACCTGATCGAAGACCAGGTACAGCGCACGCCGGATGCGCCGGCGCTGGTGTTCGGCGCGACCACGCTGACCTACGCGCAACTCGACACCCGTGCCAACCAACTGGCCCATGCCTTGCGCGACCACGGGGTCGGTCCTGATGCGCTGGTGGGTATCTGCGTTGAGCGTTCCATCGAGATGGTCATCGGCCTGCTGGCCGTGCTCAAGGCCGGCGGCGCCTACGTCCCCCTCGATCCCGAGTATCCCCAGGAACGCCTGGCCTACATGATCGAAGACAGCGGCATCCAGCTGCTGCTCAGCCAGCACAGCCTGCTGCCACTGCTGCCTGTCGAAGGCATTCGGGTGATGCGCCTCGACCAGGCGCCCGGCTGGCTCGACGCTTACAGCGTCGCAGCGCCCGCCGTCGACATCCACGCGCTGAACCTGGCCTATGTGATCTACACCTCCGGTTCCACCGGCAAGCCCAAGGGCGCCGGCAACAGCCATCGCGCACTGGTCAACCGCCTGTGCTGGATGCAGCAGGCCTACGGCCTGGATGCCAGTGACGCGGTGCTGCAGAAAACCCCGTTCAGCTTTGATGTGTCGGTGTGGGAGTTCTTCTGGCCGCTGATGACCGGCGCCCGCCTGGTGGTCGCCGCCCCTGGCGAACACCGCGAGCCGGCGCGCCTGATCGAGACCATCGGCGAGCACGGGATCACCACCTTGCACTTCGTGCCGTCCATGCTCCAGGCGTTTATCCATGAGCCGGACGTGCAGCGCTGCGCCAGCCTCAAGCGTATCGTGTGCAGCGGCGAAGCCTTGCCCCTGGATGCGCAACTGCAGGTGTTCGCCAAGCTGCCCCAGGCCGGTTTGTTCAACCTCTATGGCCCGACGGAAGCGGCCATCGACGTGACCCACTGGACCTGCATCGACGAAGGCCGTGACGCCGTGCCCATCGGCCGCCCGATCGCCAACCTCGGCACCTACGTGCTCGACGCGCAGCTCAACCCGGTGCCTGCCGGCGTGGCCGGCGAGCTGTACCTGGGCGGTACCGGCCTGGCGCGCAGCTACCACCGCCGTCCAGCGCTGACCGCCGAACGTTTTGTGCCCAGCCCCTTCGGTGACGGCGCGCGCCTGTACCGTACTGGCGACCGGGTGCGCCAGCGTGACGACGGTGTGATCGAATACCTTGGCCGTCTCGACCACCAGGTCAAGCTGCGCGGCTTGCGCATCGAGTTGGGTGAAATCGAGACACGCCTGATGCAGCACCCAGCGGTGCGTGAGGCGGTGGTGCTGGTACACGGCGGCAAACAACTGGTGGCCTACCTGGTGTTGGAGGGCGAGGCGCCCGCCGACCTCAAGGCCTGGCTGCTCGGCAGCCTGCCGGAATACATGGTGCCGACCCATATGGTGCCCCTGGCCAAGCTGCCGGTGACCGCCAACGGCAAGCTTGACCGCAAGGCCCTGCCGTTACCGGATGCAACGCCACAACAGGCCTATATCGCGCCGCAAGACGACCTGCAGAAAGCCCTGGCGGCGATCTGGAGCGATGTGCTCGGCGTCGAGCAGGTGGGCCTGGACGACAACTTTTTCGAACTGGGCGGCGATTCGATCATCTCCATCCAGGTGGTCAGCCGCGCGCGCCAGGCGGGGATTCGCCTCAGCCCGCGCGACCTGTTCCAGTACCAGAGCGTGCGCAGCCTGGCGTTGGTGGCCAGCTTCGAGCACTCCACCGTTATCGACCAAGGCCCTGCCAGCGGCGAGGTGATCCTCACCCCGGTGCAGCAAAGCTTTTTCGCCCAGGCGATCCCCGCGCGTCATCACTGGAACCAATCGTTGTTGTTGACCCCGCGCGAGCGCTTGGAACCGGCACGCCTGGAAGCCGCCCTGATCCAGGTGCTCAACCATCACGACGCCTTGCGCCTGCGTTTTGTGCAACAGGCTGACACCTGGCAGCAAGCCTACGCCGCGCCGGTCACCGCGCCAGGCCTGTGGCAGACCCACGCCGGCAGCGACGATGAGCTGGCGGCGCTGTGCGATGAAGCCCAGCGCAGCCTCGACCTGGCGCAAGGTCCGCTGCTGCGTGCCGCGTTGGTGAGCATGGCCGATGGCAGCCAGCGCCTGCTGTTGGTGATCCATCACCTGGCGGTCGATGGCGTGTCCTGGCGCATCGTCCTGGAAGACCTGCAACAGGCTTACCGCCAGGCAGCGTTGCCGGCCAAGACCAGCGCCTACCAGCTGTGGGCCGAACAGTTGCAAGCCCATGCCCTTACGCTGGACCACCAGTTGGCGTACTGGCAGGCGCAGTCGGCCGACGCGGACTTGCCGTGCGACAACCCCCAGGGCGGCCTGCAAAACCGCGTGGGCAGCAAGCTCGAAATCCGCCTTGACGCCGAGCACACCCGTCAACTGCTCCAGGACGCGCCAGCGGCCTACCGCACCCAGGTCAATGACCTGCTGCTGACGGCCCTGGCGCGGGTGGTCAGCCGCTGGAGCGGCCAGAACGCCGCACTGATCCAGCTGGAAGGCCATGGCCGCGAAGACCTGTTCGACAGTGTCGACCTGACCCGCACCGTGGGCTGGTTCACCAGCCTGTTCCCGGTACGCCTGCAAGCCGGAGGCGAGCTGTCGGCTGCGATCAAGGCGGTCAAGGAGCAACTGCGTGCCGTGCCCGCCAAAGGCATCGGCTACGGTCTGCTGCGCTACCTCGGCCTGCCTGCGGCCCGCGAAGCCCTGGCGGACCTGGCCGCGCCACGCATTACCTTCAACTACCTGGGCCAGTTCGACCGCCAGTTCAACGAATCCGCGTTGTTTGTACCGTCTACCCAGGGCAGCGGCCAGGCCCAGGATGCCGAGGCACCGCTGGCCAACTGGTTGACCGTGGAAGGGCAGGTGTACGGCGGTGAGCTGACCCTGCAATGGGGCTTCAGCCGCGAGATGTTCGAGGTGGCGACGGTGCAGCGCCTGGCGGATGACTATCGGCAGGAGCTGTTGGCGCTGATCGCCCATTGCATCGATCCGCAACAGGGCGGCCTGACCCCGGCCGACGTGACCCTGGCGCAACTGACCCAGGCGCAGCTGGACGACCTCGCGCTGCCCGCCCGTGACGTACAGGACGTGTACCCGTTGTCGCCGATGCAGCAGGGCATGTTGTTCCATAGCCTCTATCAACAGGGTGAGGGCGACGTCTACGTCAGCCAGTTGCGTGCGGATGTGCAAGGCGTCGACGTGCAGCTGTTCCAGCGGGCCTGGGCACAGGTGCTGGCGCGGCACGACATGCTGCGCACCGGGTTTGTCTGGCAGGACGACCAGGGCCAGGCCCTGCAGGTGGTGCATCGCCAGGTCAGCCTGCCGTTCGACGCATTGGACTGGCGCGGGCATCAAGACCCCGGCGCGGCGCTCGACGACCTGGCGGCCGAACACCAGCGCCAGGGCTTCGAATTGGCCCGTCCGCCGTTGCTGCGGGTGGCGCTGGTGCGGGTCAGCGAAGAGCGCTGGCACTTGATCTACACCAGCCACCACATCTTGATGGATGGCTGGAGCAATGCCCTGGTCCTCAATGAGGTGCTGCAAGCCTGCAAGGGCCTGGCATTGCCGCCGACAGGCGCGGCGTTTTCCGCGCATATTGCCTGGCTGCAACAGCAGGATCCGGCGCTGGGCGAGGCGTTCTGGCGCGAGCGCCTGGCGCAGTTGGACGCGCCCACGCATCTGGCTCGCAGCATCGCCAGGACCGCGCCACACAGCGGCGACGGCTATGGGCAGATCCTGTGGGAATGGGATGAAACCCGAACCCGCCATCTGGCCGCGTTCGCCCGTGCACATCAAGTGACCCTCAACACCCTGGTGCAATCGGCGTGGTTGCTGCTGCTGCAGCGCTACACCGGCCAGGCCAGCGTCGCCTGCGGCGTCACCGTGTCAGGGCGCCCGGCGCAGCTGGCGAATGTCGAGCAACAGGTCGGCTTGTTTATCAACACCTTGCCGCTGATCGCCGTGGCGAATCCGTCACAAAGCGTCGGCGACTGGGTGCGTAGCGTCCAGGCGCTCAATGTGGAAATGCGCGAGCACGAGCACACGCCGCTGTTCGATATTCAACGCTGGGGCGGTTCGGCCGGCGAGGCGCTGTTCGACACCTTGGTGGTGTTCGAAAACTTCCCGGTGGCCAAGAGCCTGGAGCAGTCGGGCGAGGATGGCCTGCGCTTCAGTGGCGTCAGCCATCAGGAACGCACCAACTACCCGCTGACCCTCACGATTCACGGCGGCCAACACTTGAGCCTGCACGTGGAATACCAGCGGGCAGACTTCGACGACGACGCAGTACAGCACATTGGTGCGTACCTGCAGGAACTGCTGCAGCAGTTCGCCGATGCCCCCGGGCAGGCATTGGGCGCGGTGCCCTTGCTGCGGCCCCATGAACACCTGCGTGTGCTCCAGGAATGGAACCCGCGCGATGTCGCACGCCCGGCCCAGGCGAGCGTGTTGCAGCGCTTCGAACAACAGGCGGCGCTGTGTCCGCACAACGTCGCGCTGATCCTCGATGAGCAGCGCATGAGCTATGCCGAACTCAACCTGCGCGCCAACCGCCTGGCCCATCGCCTGGTTGAACTGGGCGTCGCCGCCGACACCCTGGTGGGTGTCGCGGTGGACCGTTCCCTGGCGATGATCGTTGGCCTGCTGGCGGTGCTCAAGGCCGGTGGCGCCTACGTGCCGCTGGACCCGAAATACCCCGCCGAGCGCCTGCAATGCATGATCGAGGACAGCGGCCTGCACCTGCTGCTGACCCAGCAGGCGCTGCTGGAGCAACTGCCGCTGACCGCCGACCTGGCGTTGGTCTGCCTGGAAGATGGCGCTGGCTGGCTGGCCGACTACAGCGGGGAAAACCCCGCGCCACGGACGCTGCCGACCAACCTGGCCTACGTGATGTTTACGTCCGGCTCCACCGGCCGCCCGAAAGGCGTGGGCATCGACCAGGCTTCCCTGGCGCGGCATGTGGAAGTCTTTACCGAGCTGTTCGCGTTGCAGCCCCATGATCGCGTGCTGCAATTCGGCACCTTCAACTTCGATGGTTTCGTCGAGCAGTTATACCCGGCGCTGTGCTGCGGTGCCGCGGTGGTGGTGCGTGGTGGCGAGCTGTGGGACAGCGACACGTTCTACCGGCAATTGCTCGACCACGATATTTCCGTGGTCGACCTGACAACCGCCTACTGGCTGGCGTTGGTACGTGACTTTGCCGAGCGTGGCCCGCGCGACTACGGGCGTTTGCGCCAGTTGCACATCGGTGGCGAAGCCATGCCGCCCGAAGGCCTGAGCGCCTGGCGTGAAGCCGGTCTGCACCACGTGCGCCTGCTCAATACCTATGGCCCCACCGAGGCCACGGTCACCGCCACCGCCCTGGACTGCGCCGCGTACGTCGACGGGCGCGAAGCCTTGCCGTCGATGATGCCGATCGGTCGTGTGCTGGACGGCCGCGCCATTTACCTGCTGGACGCCAACCTCAATCCGGTACCGGTGGGGGTCGCGGGCGAGCTGGTGATCGGCGGGCCGCTGTTGGCGCGGGGGTACTTCAACCGTCCCGATCTGACGGCGGAACGCTTCGTGCCTGATCCGTTCTGCGCCGACGGTGCGGGCCGGCTGTACCGCACGGGTGACCTGGCGCGCTATCGCGGCGACGGCATGATCGAGTATGTGGGGCGTATCGACCATCAGGTCAAAGTCCGTGGTTTCCGCATCGAGCTGGGCGAAATCGAAGCGCGCCTGCTGGCCCAGGCCAGTGTGCGCGAGGCGCTGGTGATCGCGGCCGATAACCAGCTGGTCGGCTACATCGTCGCCAACCGGCCACTGTCCGAAGCGCAACAAACGCAATGGCGCACCCAGCTCAAGGCCACGCTGCGCGACGAGCTGCCGGACTACATGGTCCCGGCGCACCTGCTGGTGTTGGACCGCCTGCCACTAAGCCCCAACGGCAAGCTGGACCGTGCCGCACTGCCCGCGCCCGACGCCAGCCAATCCCAGGTTGACTGGATCGCGCCGATCACAGAGCTGGAGCAACAGGTGGCGGCCATCTGGGCCCAGGTGCTGGGGGCCGAGCGGGTAGGGCTCAACGATCACTTCTTCGACATGGGCGGGCATTCGTTGCTCGCCACACAGATGGTGTCCCGTGTACGTCATGGCCTGGGGGTCGAGGTCAGCCTCAAGGCGCTGTTCGAGCACCCGCGGCTGGCGGATTTTGTCCGGGCGCTGGGCACCGAGGGTGATTCGACGCCGGCGTTGGTAAGCGTCCAACGTGACCAGCCACTGTTGCTGTCCTACGCCCAGGAGCGTCAGTGGTTCCTTTGGCAACTGGACCCGCACAGTGCGGCCTACCATGTGCCGAGCGCATTGCGTCTGAAAGGCCGCCTGGACACATCGGCATTGCAGCGTGCCTTCGACACGCTGGTGGCGCGCCACGAAAGCCTGCGTACGCACCTGCAACAGGAGGGCGAGCGCACCGTGCAGGTGATCAAGCCACAAGGGCGCCTCGAGCTTGCTTTGCTCCAAACCCACGAGAGCGGCCTGAAAGCCCTGGTGGAAACCCTGATCACCCAGCCGTTCGATTTACGCCAGGGGCCGCTGATGCGTGTCAGCTTGTTGCGGTTGGCCGAGGATGAGCACGTGCTCGTGCTGGTGCAGCATCACATCATCTCTGACGGCTGGTCGATGCAGGTGATGGTGGACGAGCTGGTCCAGCTCTATGCCGCCTACAGCCAGGGCCAATCGCTGCAATTGCCTGACCTGCCCATCCAGTACGTGGACTACGCCCTCTGGCAGCGCAGCTGGATGGAAGCGGGGGAGAAGGCACGGCAGCTGGATTACTGGCGCGGTCAGCTTGGCGGCGAGCAACCGGTGCTGGAACTGCCGTTCGATCACCAGCGCCCGGCGGTACCGACCCATCGGGGGGCGCGCTTGAACATCCCGCTGGCGGCGCCGTTGCTGGATGAGCTCAAGACGCTCGCCCAGCGTGAGGGCGTGACGTTGTTCATGCTGTTGCTGGCGTCTTACCAGGTGTTGTTGCACCGCTACAGCGGGCAGCAGGACATTCGCGTCGGCGTGCCCATCGCCAACCGCAACCGGATCGAGACCGAGCGCCTGATCGGCTTTTTCGTCAACACCCAGGTACTCAAGGCGGAGATTGACGGGCACACCACCGTGCGCGCGTTACTGGCCCAGGTCAAACAGCGTGCCCTGGAGGCCCAGGCCCATCAGGACCTGCCTTTCGAGCAACTGGTCGAGGCATTGCAGCCCGAGCGCAGCCTGAGCCTGAGCCCGTTGTTCCAGGTCGCATTCAACCACCATGTCAGCCTGGCAGGCGGGCATCTCCAGCGCCTCGAGCACTTGCAGCTCAGCCCGGTCAGTTGGGATGAGGCGGTTGCGCAGTTCGATTTGACCCTCGATATCGAGGAGTCCCAGGCGCAATTGCGCGCGTCGCTGAGCTATGCCACCGACCTGTTCGACACCGCCACCATCGAGCGCATGGCCTGCCATTGGCAGAACCTGTTGCAGGCGATGGTTGCCGATCAGCAGCAGCTCGTCAGCCAACTGAACCTGCTGGACCAGGATGAGCAACGGCACATCCTTCAACTGTGGAACCAGACCGACGCCGGCTTTTCGGCCGAGCGCTTTGTTCACGAGTTGGTGGCCGACCGTGCGCGGGAAAACCCCACTGCGGTGGCGGTCAAGTTCGATACGCAAACCCTGAGCTATGACGAGCTGGACCGCCAGGCCAACCGCCTGGCCCATGCCTTGATCGCCCGTGGCGTCGGCCCCGAAGTACGGGTGGCGATTGCCATGCCGCGCAGTGCCGAGAGCCTGGTAGCGTTCCTCGCGGTGATGAAAGCCGGCGGTGTGTATGTGCCGCTGGATATCGAATACCCGCGTGATCGCCTGCTGTACATGATGCAGGACAGCCGTGCGCAACTGCTGCTGACCCACACCAGTGCCTTGCCGCAACTGCCGATTCCCGACGGCATGCAGACGCTGGCCATCGATCGCACCGAGCAATGGGCCGATTACAGCGACACCGCGCCAAACGTGACGCTGGACGGCGACAACCTCGCCTACGTGATCTACACCTCCGGCTCCACCGGCATGCCCAAGGGCGTGGCGGTGTCCCACGGGCCGTTGGTGGCGCACATCATTGCCACCGGCGAGCGTTATGAAACATCGCCGGCCGATTGCGAACTGCACTTCATGTCGTTCGCCTTCGACGGCTCCCACGAAGGCTGGATGCACCCGCTGATCAACGGCGCCAGCGTGCTGGTCCGTGACGACAGCCTGTGGCTGCCGGAATATACCTACGCGCAGATGCACCGTCACAATGTGACCATGGCGGTGTTCCCACCGGTGTACCTGCAGCAGCTGGCCGAGCATGCCGAGCGCGACGGTAATCCACCAAAGGTGCGGGTCTACTGCTTTGGCGGCGATGCGGTGGCGCAAGCCAGCTACGACCTGGCCTGGCGCGCGCTCAAGCCGACCTACCTGTTCAACGGCTACGGCCCGACCGAAACCGTGGTCACGCCGTTGCTGTGGAAGGCGCGCAAAGGCGACCCCTGCGGCGCCGTCTACGCGCCAATCGGCACGCTGCTGGGCAACCGCAGCGGCTACGTGCTCGACGCGCAACTCAACCTGCAACCCATCGGCGTCGCCGGTGAGCTGTACCTGGGCGGCGAGGGCGTGGCCCGTGGTTACCTGGAACGTCCGGCGCTGACCGCCGAACGCTTTGTGCCGGACCCGTTCGGCACGCCGGGCAGCCGCGTGTATCGCAGCGGCGACCTGACCCGTGGTCGCCCGGATGGCGTGGTGGATTACCTCGGGCGTGTCGACCACCAGGTGAAGATCCGTGGTTTCCGCATCGAACTGGGGGAAATCGAAGCGCGTCTGCGTGAGCAGGACAGCGTCGGTGAAACGGTGGTCGTGGCCCAGGACGGCCCGACCGGAAAACAGCTGGTGGCCTATGTGGTTCCGGTGTCCGCCCCGTCCAACGAAGCCGAGTTCCGTGACGCATTGCGTCGCGCACTCAAGGCCCGCCTGCCGGACTACATGGTCCCGGCGCATTTCATCTTCCTGGCGCAAATGCCGCTGACCCCCAACGGCAAGCTCGACCGCAAGGGCCTGCCGCAACCGGATGCGAGCCTTATGCAACAGGCCTATGTGGCCCCCGAGACGGAGCTGGAACAGCAGATCGCCACGATCTGGGCCGACGTGCTGCGCCTGCCGCAGGTTGGCTTGAACGATAACTTCTTTGAAGTGGGCGGCCACTCCCTGTTGGCGATCCAGATCACCTCCAGGGTCCAGGCCGAGCTGGGCCTGGAAGTGCCGCTGGTGGAAGTGTTCCAGACCGAAACGCTGCGCGCCTATGTGCAGGCCGCTGCCACCTTCCGTGCAGGCACTGCGGAAGATTTTGATGACCTTCGTGACTTTTTGAGCGAACTAGAGGCGATTTGACCCATGCTTTCCAACCCTAATATCGATCTGGTTTCGCGCTTTCTTCGCCTGCCTCTGGAACAGCGCCAGCAGTTTTACCAGCGCCTGCAAAGCCGGGGCATGAGCTTCGCCCAACTGCCGATTGCCTCGATCCGCGAGGACGGCCGGAAACTGCCGTTGTCCTACGCCCAGGAACGGCAGTGGTTTCTCTGGCAGTTGGACCCGGACAGTGACGCGTATCACGTCCCCGGCGCCCTGCGTCTGAGCGGCCAGCTGGACAAGGCCGCCCTGCAGCGCAGTTTCGACACCTTGGTGGCGCGCCATGAAAGCCTGCGTACACGCCTGCACCTGGAGGCCGAGGCACGTACTCAGGAGGTGCTGGCCCACGGGGTGGTCGAGATCGCCGAAAGCGCAGTCGACGAAGCGCAGCTCAAGGCCTGTGTCGAAGCCGAAATCGCCCGTCCCTTCGACTTGCAGCAAGGTCCGTTGCTGCGGGTCAGTTTGCTCGCAGTGAGTGAAGAGGAGCACGTGCTGGTGCTGGTGCAGCACCATATCGTCTCCGATGGCTGGTCGATGGGTGTGATGGTGCAGGAGTTGATGCAACTCTATGCCGCCTACAGCCAGGGCCAGGACTGTGCGTTGGCGCCGCTGCCGATCCAGTACGCCGACTATGCGCTGTGGCAACGCAGCTGGATGGAAGCGGGGGAGAAGGCCCGTCAACTGGCGTATTGGCGCGAATTGCTCAGCGGCACGCAGCCGGTGCTGGAATTGCCGTTCGACCAGCCCCGCCCGGCGCAACAGAGCTTCCGTGGCGCGCGTCTGGACATCGCGCTCGAACCGGCACTGGTGGCAGGGTTGAAAGCCCTGGCCCAGGGCGAAGGCGTGACGATGTTCATGTTGTTGCTGGCCTCGTTCCAGGCGTTTCTGTACCGCTACAGCGGCCAGCAGGACATCCGCATCGGCGTGCCGATTGCCAACCGCAACCGGGTCGAGACCGAATCGCTGATCGGCTTCTTCGTCAATACCCAAGTGCTCAAGGCCGACCTCGATGGTCACATGAGCTTCGCCCAGCTGCTGCAGCAGACCAAGCGCCGTGCGCTGGAGGCCCAGGCCCATCAGGACTTGCCGTTCGAGCAGTTGGTGGAAGCCCTGCAACCGGAGCGCAGCCTGAGCCATAACCCGCTGTTCCAGGTGATGTTCAACCACCAGGCCAATTCACCCGCCGCCGCGCAGCAATTGCCGGGCCTGCGCGTGGCCAACCTGGAATGGGACAGCCACAGCGCCCAGTTCGACCTGAGCCTGGACACCCAGGAAAGCGGCGACGCGATCTGGGCGTCCCTGACCTACGCCACCGACCTGTTCGGCGCCGCCACCGTCGCGCGCATGGCCGAACATTGGCTGAGCCTGTTGCGGGCAGCCGTGGCGAATCCTGCATCGCCCTTGCACGACCTGGCGACACTCAACGCCGCTGAGCGCGAACAAATACTCGCTCAATGGAACGCCACCGCGCGCGACTACCCCCAAGGGCAGTGGACGCATCAGTTGATCGAGGCCCAGGTGCAGGCGCAGCCGGATGCACCGGCGTTGCGCTTCAATGAGGTGTCGCTCAGTTATGCCGAGCTCAACCGCCGCGCCAACCGCCTGGCCCATCGCCTGATCGAGGCCGGCGTAGGGCCGGACGTGCTGGTGGGCCTGGCGGTGGAGCGGTCCATCGAAATGGTCGTGGGCCTGCTCGCGGTGCTCAAGGCCGGTGGTGCCTACGTGCCGCTGGACCCGGAATACCCGCGCGAACGCCTGGCCTACATGCTGGAAGACAGTGGCGTGAAACTGTTGTTGACCCAGGCGCACTTGCGTGAACAGCTGCCGATTCCTCAAGGCCTGGAAACCCTGGTGCTGGGCGAGTCTGCCTTCGAGGGCTACAGCGACGCCAACCCAGGCATCGCCCTGGACGGCGAAAACCTCGCCTACGTGATCTACACCTCGGGCTCCACCGGCCAACCCAAAGGCGCCGGCAACCGTCATTCGGCATTGCTGAACCGCCTGCACTGGATGCAGGAAGCCTATGCCCTGGACGCCAGCGACACGGTGCTGCAAAAGACCCCGTTCAGCTTCGACGTGTCGGTGTGGGAGTTCTTCTGGCCGCTGATGAGCGGTTCGCGTCTGGTGGTTGCAGCACCCGGTGATCACCGTGATCCGGCCAGGCTGATCAACCTGATCAATCAACAGCAGGTCACCACGCTGCACTTCGTGCCGTCGATGCTGCAGGCCTTTCTGCAGGATCCGGCGGTGTCGACCTGCCAAAGCCTGCAGCGCATCGTGTGCAGCGGCGAGGCCCTGCCGGTGGACGCCCAGCAGCAGGTCTTCGCCAAGCTGCCACAGGCCGGGCTCTACAACCTGTACGGCCCGACCGAAGCCGCCATCGACGTGACCCACTGGACCTGCGTGGATGAGGGCCGCGACGCGGTACCGATTGGCCGCCCGATTGCCAACCTGGGTTGCTACATCCTCGACAGCCACTTCGAACCCGTACCGGTCGGCGTGCTGGGCGAGTTGTACCTCGGCGGCATCGGCCTGGCCCGGGGTTACCACCGCCGTCCGGCACTCACCGCCGAACGTTTTGTCGCCCACCCGTTCATCCAGGGCGAGCGCCTGTACCGTACCGGCGACCTGGCACGTTACCGCGCAGACGGCGTGATCGAATACGCCGGGCGTATCGACCATCAGGTCAAGCTGCGCGGCCTGCGTATCGAGCTGGGCGAAATCGAAGCGCGCCTGCTGGAGCACGCGTGGGTGCGCGAGACCGCCGTGCTGGCGGTCGACGGTAAATACCTGGCGGGCTACCTGGTGCTGCAGGACGCTGGCGATGATTGGCGCGAAGTTCTCGGCGCCCATCTCGCCCAGCAGTTGCCGGACTACATGGTGCCCGCCCAATGGGTGCTGCTGGAGCAGATGCCTCTGAGCCCCAACGGCAAACTCGACCGCAAGGCCCTGCCCAAACCCGAAGCCACCCACCACTACGAAGCTCCGCAAAGTGCCCTGGAGCAGCAGATCGCGGCGATCTGGGCTGAGGTGCTGGGCGTCGAACAGGTGGGCTTGAACGACAACTTCTTCGAGCGCGGCGGTGACTCGATCATTTCAATCCAGGTGGTCAGCCGCGCCCGCGCCGCCGGTATCCATTTCACCGCCAAGGCGTTGTTCCAGCACCAGACCGTGCGCAGCCTGGCGCGGGTGGCGCAGTTGCAGGTTGCCCAGGTGTTTGACCAGGGCCCGGTGCAGGGCGAGACGCCGTTGCTGCCGTTCCAGCAGCTGTTCTTCGAGATGGACCTGCCGGACCGCCACCACTGGAACCAGTCCTTGCTGCTGACGCCACGCGAGCCGGTGCGGGCAGATCGACTGCAAGCGGCCTTGCACGCCATCGTTCAACATCACGATGGGCTGCGCCTGAGCTTCAGCCAGCCCGCCGAAGGGTGGCGGGCCGAGCATGCAACCGCCACCCCTGAGGTGCTGTGGCAGGCCACGGTGGCGGATGCCGACGAGCTGGCCGCGCTGTGCGAAAAAGCCCAGCGCAGCCTCGACCTGCAACAGGGGCCTTTGTTGCGTGCGGTGCTTGCCGAACTGGCCGATGGTTCCCAGCGCCTGTTGCTGGTCATGCACCACCTGGTGGTGGATGGCGTGTCCTGGCGGGTGTTCCTCGAGGACCTGCAAAGCCTCTACCGCCAACAGCCGTTGCCGGCCAAGACCTCGTCGTTCAAGGCCTGGGCCGAGCGTTTGCAGGCCCATGCCCGCAGCGAAGCGGTACAGCCGCAAAAAGACTTCTGGCTGCAACAGCTCCAGGACGTGCCGACCGATCTGCCCTGCCGTGATCCCCAAGGCGCGCGTCCTGGCCGCCTGGCGCAGACAGTGGTCAGCCGACTGGACGCCGAGCACACCCGGCAATTACTGCAACAGGCGCCTGCGGCCTATCGCACCCAGATCAACGATCTGCTGCTGACCGCCCTGGCGCGTGTCATCTGCCAGTGGACCGGGCAGGCTTCCAGCCTGATCCAACTGGAAGGCCATGGCCGTGAAGACCTGTTCGAGGATATCGACCTGACCCGTACCCTGGGCTGGTTCACCAGCCTGTTCCCGGTGCGCCTGACCCCGGCCGAATCCCTTGGCGCCTCGATCAAGCAGATCAAGGAGCAACTGCGCGCTGTGCCGGACAAGGGCCTGGGCTTCGGCGCGCTGCGCTACCTCGGCGACGAGGCCACGCGCCAGGCATTCAGCGCATTGCCGGTGCCGCGCATCACCTTCAATTACCTGGGCCAGATCGACGCCAGCTTTGACCAGCCGGACGGTTTGTTTGTACTCGCAGCGGAAAGCGCCGGAGCCGAGCAGAGCCCGGAGGCGCCGCTGGGCAACTGGCTGACCCTCAACGGCCAGGTATTCGGCGGTGAACTGCACATGGGCTGGACCTTCAGCCCGCTGATGTTCGAGGCCGCGCAGATCGACGCCTTGAGCCAGGCCTTCAGCCGTGAGCTGACGGCATTGGTGGAACATTGTTGCACCCCCGGCAATCACGGCGTGACGGCCTCGGACTTCCCATTGTCACGCCTGAACCAGCAGCAGCTTGAGTCCTTGCCGCTGGCCGCCGATGGGATTGACGACATCTACACCTTGTCGCCCATGCAGCAAGGCATGCTGTTCCACACCCTGTACGAACAGGCCGCCGGTGACTACATCAACCAGATCCGCGTGACGGCCGAGGGCTTGGATGTGGCGCGCTTCCAGCAGGCCTGGGATGCCACGGTGCAGGCCCATGAAGTACTGCGCAGCGGGTTTTTCTGGGAGGGCCAGCTGGAGTGGCCCTGCCAGGTGGTGTACCGCGAGGCCCGGCTGCCCATCGAACTGCTCGACTGGCGCGCCATGCCGGAGCCGGAGCTGGCGTTGCAAGACCTGCAGCAAGCCCAGCGTCGCCAGGGCTTTGAGCTGGCCAAGGCGCCCCTGGTCCGTCTGGTGCTGGTGCGTACCGACGAGCAACGCCATGAGCTGATCTACACGAGCCATCACATCCTGATGGACGGTTGGAGCAATTCGCGACTGTTCGGTGAAGTGCTGCAACGTTACGCCGGCGTGGCGGTGCCCGACGCGGCCGGACGCTATCGCGATTACATCGGTTGGTTGCAGCAGCGTGATGCCGGTGCGACGGAAACTTTCTGGCGCGAGCAGTTGAGTGCACTGCAAGCGCCGACTCGCCTGGGCCGCAGCCAGCCCATGGCGGCGGACGGGCATGGCGAGCACTCCCTGAGCCTGGGTCGCCCGCTGACAGGGCGCCTCGAGGCCTTCGCCCGCAGCCATAAGGTCACGCTCAACACCCTGGTGCAGGCGGCATGGCTGGTCCTGTTGCAGCGCCATAGCGGGCAGGCGGTGGTGTCGTTCGGTGCCACCGTGGCCGGGCGCCCGGCAGACCTCGTGGGGGTGGAGCAGCAGATTGGCCTGTTCATCAATACCCTGCCGGTGATCTGCGCAGTGGAGGGCGGGCAAACCGTGGCCGACTGGTTGCAAAGGGTGCAGGCGCAGAACCTGGCCTTGCGCGAGCATGAACACACCGGGCTGTACGATATCCAGCGCTGGGCCGGGCAGGGCGGTGAAGCCCTGTTCGACAATATCCTGGTGTTCGAGAACTACCCGGTGTCCAAGGCCCTGAAACAGAGTGGCGGCAGCGGTATCCGTTTTGGCCTGCCGGAGTCCCGCGAGCAGACCAACTTCCCGCTGACGGTGCTGGTGGACGTCGGTGACACGCTGTCGGTGCAGTTCAGCTTTGCGCGTGCGCATTTCGACCCGGACACGGTGCAAACCTACGGCCGCCATCTGCTCAATCTGCTGCAAGCCATGCTCGAGGGCGACCAGCAGCGCCTGGGCGAACTGGCGATGCTCGATGTGGCCGAACGCCGGCAAGTGGTACAGGACTGGAACGCCACGGCGCGGGACTACCCGTTGCAGCACGGCGTGCATCAGCTGATTGAACAGCAGGTGACGCGCACGCCGGACGCCACGGCACTGGTGTTCGCCGAGCAGCGCTTGAGCTACGTCGAGCTGAACTGCCGCGCCAACCGCCTGGCCCATCGCCTGATCGAAGCCGGCGTAGGACCGGACGTGCTGGTCGGCCTGGCGGTGGAGCGTTCCATCGACATGGTCGTCGGCCTGCTCGCGGTGCTCAAGGCCGGTGGCGCCTACGTGCCGCTGGACCCGGAATACCCGCGCGAACGCCTGGCCTACATGCTGGACGACAGCGGGGTGAAACTGCTGCTGACCCAGGCGCATTTGCGTGAACAGCTGCCGATTCCCCAAGGCCTGGAAACCCTGGTGCTGGGCGAGTCTGCCTTCGAGGGCTACAGCGACGCCAACCCAGGCATCGCCCTGGACGGCGAAAACCTCGCCTACGTGATCTACACCTCGGGCTCCACCGGCCAGCCCAAAGGCGCCGGCAACCGTCATTCGGCATTGCTGAACCGCCTGCACTGGATGCAGGAAGCCTATGCCCTGGACGCCAGCGACGCGGTGCTGCAAAAGACCCCGTTCAGCTTCGACGTGTCGGTGTGGGAGTTCTTCTGGCCGCTGATGACCGGTTCGCGCCTGGTGGTTGCGGCGCCGGGGGATCATCGTGATCCGAGCAAACTGGTGCGCCTGATCAATGCCGAGCAGGTCACCACGCTGCACTTTGTCCCGTCGATGTTGCAGGCCTTCCTGCAGGAGCCGACGGTTGCGACTTGCCATACCCTGCACCGCATCGTGTGCAGTGGTGAAGCGTTGCCGGTGGACGCCCAGCAGCAGGTTTTCGCCAAGCTGCCCCAGGCCGGGCTCTACAACCTGTATGGCCCGACCGAAGCCGCCATCGACGTGACCCACTGGACCTGCGTGGACGAAGGCCGCGACGCCGTGCCAATTGGCCGCCCGATCGCCAACCTCGGCTGCTATATCCTCGACAGCCACTTCGAACCCGTACCGGTCGGCGTGCTCGGCGAGTTGTACCTCGGCGGCATCGGCCTGGCCCGGGGTTACCACCGCCGCCCGGCACTCACTGCCGAACGTTTTGTCGCCCACCCGTTCATCCAGGGCGAGCGCCTGTACCGCACCGGTGACCTGGCACGTTACCGCGCAGACGGCGTGATCGAATACGCCGGGCGTATCGACCATCAGGTCAAGTTGCGTGGCCTGCGCATCGAGCTGGGAGAAATCGAAGCGCGCCTGCTGGAACACGCGTGGGTGCGCGAGACCGCCGTGCTGGCGGTCGACGGTAAATACCTGGTGGGCTACCTGGTGCTGCAAAACGCCGGGGACGACTGGCGCGATGTGCTCAGCGCCCATCTCGCCCAGCAGTTGCCGGACTACATGGTGCCCGCCCAATGGGTGCTGCTGGAGCAGATGCCTCTGAGCCCCAACGGCAAACTGGATCGCAAGGCTTTGCCCAAGGCGGACGCGAGCTTGCACGCGCGGGCGTACGTCGCGCCGCAGAGCGAGCTGGAACAGCAGATCGCCGTGATCTGGGCCGAAGTCCTGGCGGTACCGCGCGTGGGGTTGAACGACAACTTCTTCGAACTGGGCGGCCACTCGCTGCTGGCTACCCAGGTGGTGGTGCGCCTGCGCGAGCAGCTGCATGCCGAATTCGACGTCAAATCGATCTTCACCACCCCGACCCTGGCCGATTTCAGCGCCTATGTGGCAGGCCAGCAGACAAATAATTCGCCGGTGCAGGACGCATTGGCTAAATCCTTGGAGGCTCTCAAACGTCTATCAGCAGAAGATTTGGATAAATTGACTTCCTGAGGGGCGTGGCGTGCAAGCATTAATCGAGTCGGTAGGGTCACTTTCGGCGCAGCAAAAGAAAGCGTTGGCGGTAATGCTCAAGCAGCAAGGCATCAACCTGTTTGAGATTGCCCCGGTTTTCAAGCGCCAGGAAGGTGAGCCTCTTCGGCTCTCTTATGCCCAGGAGCGGCAGTGGTTTTTGTGGCAGTTGGAGCCGCAGAGCCCCGCCTACCATCTGCCGCGCGCCTTGCGCTTGAAAGGCCGCCTGGACCGGGCGGCCTTGCAGCGCAGCTTCGATAGCCTGATCGCCCGCCATGAAAGCCTGCGTACTCACTTGCAGCAGGATGCCGACCAGTTGCTACAGGTGGTCAGCCCCGAGTTGGCGCTGGAAATCGCCTTTGAAAAGGCTGACGCGGCGCAGCTTGAGGCGCTGGTGCAGGCCGAAGTCGCCAAGCCCTTCGATCTGCAACAAGGCCCGCTGCTGCGGGTCAAGTTGCTGCAATTGGCAGCCGATGAGCACGTATTGGTGTTGGTGCTGCATCACATCGTCGCCGATGGCTGGTCGATGCAGGTCATGGTCGACGAGTGGGTGCAGTTTTACGTCGCGTACAGCCAGGGCCATGCTGTGCACCTGCCGGACCTGTCGATTCAATACCCGGACTACGCCTTGTGGCAGCGCAGTTGGATGGAAGCCGGCGAGAAAGAACGTCAGCTGGGCTATTGGCGCGAGCAGTTGGGCGGTGAGCAGCCGGTGCTGGAGTTGCCGCTGGATTACCCGCGACCGGCGGTACAGAGCTATCGCGGTGCACGGCTCGACATGAGCCTGGATGCGGCGCTGGTCACCGGTCTCAAGGCGTTGGCCCAGCGCGAAGGCGTGACACTGTTCATGCTGTTGCTGGCCTCCTTCCAGACCTTGTTGTATCGCTACAGCGGGCAGCCGGATATCCGCGTCGGCGTGCCGATTGCCAACCGCAATCGGGCAGAAACCGAGGGGTTGATTGGGTTTTTCGTCAATACCCAGGTGCTCAAGGCCGACGTCGATGGGCACATGACATTCAGTGCGTTGCTGGCCCAGGTCAAGCAGCGTGCATTGGAGGCCCAGAGTCATCAGGACCTGCCCTTCGAACAGCTGGTCGAGGCGTTGCAGCCCGAGCGTAGCCTGAGCCATAACCCGTTGTTCCAGGTGATGTTCAACCACCAGACCGAGGGCCGCGGGCCGCGCGGCGAGCAGCAGTTGCCGGGCCTGGACGTAGAGGCCCTGGAGTGGGGCAGCCAGAGTGCGCAGTTCGACCTGAGCCTGGATACCCAGGAATCGCCTGACGGCATCTGGGCCTCGCTGACCTATGCCACCGACCTGTTCGAAGCGGCGACCGTGCAACGCATGGCCGAGCATTGGCAACGGGTATTGCGGGCGGTGGTGGGGCGCGCCGGCACTCGTATTGCCCAGCTCGGGATGCTGGTTGATGGTGAACAACGCAGCCTGCTGCAAGACTGGAACCGCAGCACGGCGGCGTTTGAAGACGTCGCAGGTGTGCACGGCTTGTTCCAGGCCCAGGCCCGGCAGCGGCCTGATGCGGTTGCCCTGTGCCTGGATGACCGGTCCATCAGCTATGCCGAGCTGAACCGTCAGGCCAACCGCCTGGCCCATCACCTCATCGGCCAGGGGGTTGGCCCGGAAGTGCTGGTGGGGGTGGCGGTCGAGCGTTCGTTCGACATGGTGGTCAGCCTGTTGGCGGTGCTCAAGGCCGGTGGTGCCTACGTGCCGCTGGACCCGCAATACCCGCGCGAACGCCTGTTGCATATGCTCGAAGACAGCGGCGTGCGCCTGGTGCTCAGCCACGCCCATGTGGCGATGCCATTGCCCGAGGGCATGGCGACGGTCGACCTGGCGGATGCACGCCTGGCGCTGTGCCCCGAGAGCGATCCGCGGGTGTCCGTTGCCGCGCAAAACCTGGCCTACGTGATCTACACCTCCGGTTCCACCGGCAAGCCCAAGGGCGTGGCGATCAACCATGGGGCGCTGACCGAATTCTCCAGTATTGCCGCCGGTTACTCGCGGTTGACCGCCGACGATCGCGTGCTTCAATTCGCTACCCTGAATTTCGATGGGTTTGTCGAGCAGTTGTACCCGGCGTTGACCCATGGCGCCACCGTTGTCCTGCGCGGCCCGGAGCTGTGGGACAGCGCGCGGCTGTACGACGAGATCATTGCCCAGGGCATCACCCTGGCCGACTTGCCGACCGCCTATTGGCACCTGTTCCTGCTGGACTGCCTGGCCGCCGGCCCACGCGCCTACGGCGCACTTCGCCAGGTCCATATCGGCGGTGAAGCCATGCCGCTGGACGGTCCGCAGCAGTGGCTCAAGGCCGGGCTCGGTCATGTGCGTTTGCTCAATACTTATGGCCCCACGGAGGCCACTGTTGTATCCAGCGTTCTGGACTGCACGGCAGGCACCGAGCTGATGGGCGCCAGCGCCAGCCCGATTGGCCGTTCGCTGCCAGGTCGAGCGCTGTATGTGCTGGATCGCGATTTGAACCTGGCGCCGCTGGGTGCTGTGGGCGAGCTGTACATCGGCAGCCGCTGCGGTTTGGCGCGTGCCTATCTGAACCGTGCAGTGCTGACGGCCGAGCGCTTTGTACCGGACCCTTTCGGTGAAACCGGCGAGCGCCTGTACCGCACCGGAGACCTGGCGCGCTACCGCGCTGATGGTGTGATCGAGTACGTCGGCCGGGTCGACCATCAGGTGAAGATCCGGGGTTTCCGCATCGAACTGGGCGAGATCGAAACGCTGCTGCTGGCCCAGGAGGGTGTGCGCGAAGCCCTGGTGTTGGCGGCCGAAAACCAGCTCGTGGCGTATCTGGTGTGCGAGCACCACGACGTCGAGGCGCTGAAGTCGATTCTGCGTGAACAGTTGCCGGACTACATGGTGCCTGCGCACCTGATCTTCCTTGAGCGTATGCCCCTGAACCCGAACGGCAAGCTGGATCGCCAGGCGCTGCCCAAACCCGACGCCAGCCAAGCGCAACAGGTATGGGTGGCGCCCGTCACGGAGCTGGAGCAACAGGTCGCCGCCGTCTGGGCAGATATTCTCGGGGCTGAACGGGTAGGGCTGGCCGATCACTTCTTCGAGATGGGCGGCCACTCGCTGCTGGCCATGCAGGTGGTCTCGCGCCTGCGCCAGGTATTGGGCCGTGAAGTGCCACTGAAACTGGTCTTCGAGCAACCGCGTCTCGAAGGTTTCGCCACCGCCCTGCAAGCGCTGGAGGCGCGCGAAGGTGAGCAGGCACCCGCGTTGCTCGCGGTCGGTCGCGAACAGCCGCTGCCGCTGTCCTATGCCCAGGAACGCCAGTGGTTTCTCTGGCAACTGGACCCCTCCAGTGCCGCTTACCATATCCCCAGCGCCTTGCGCCTCAAGGGGGCCTTGGATATCTCGGCCCTGCAACGCAGTTTTGACGCCCTGGTGGCCCGTCATGAAAGCCTGCGCACGTGTGTGCAAGAGCACGCGGACGGTGCGCGGCAAGTGATTCGGCCCGACGCCACTGTGCCGATCCGGCTGGGCAAGGTCGACGAGGCGGATCTGCAGGCGCAGGTCGAAGCCGAGATCGCCCGTCCATTTGATTTGCAGCAAGGTCCGTTGCTGCGTGTGACCTTGCTGCGCCTGGCCGAGGACGATCATGTGCTGGTGCTGGTGCAGCACCACATTGTGTCCGATGGTTGGTCGATGCAGGTGATGGTCGACGAACTGGTGCAGTTGTATGCCGCGTTCAGCCAAGGCCGGGCCCCGCAACTGCCCGGGATGCCGATCCAGTATGCGGACTATGCCGTGTGGCAGCGTGCCTGGATGGAGGCCGGTGAAAAGGCCCGTCAGCTGGATTACTGGCGTGACCTGCTCGGCGGTGAACAGCCGGTGCTCGAGCTGCCGTTCGATCATCAGCGCCCGGCGCAACAGAGTCATCGCGGCGCGCGCCTGGACGTGCCGCTGCCGGCCACCCTGGCCGCCGAACTCAAGGCCCTGGCCCAGGCACAGGGCGTGACCCTGTTCATGTTGCTGCTGGCCTCATTCCAGACGTTGTTGTACCGATACAGCGGCCAGCAGGATATTCGGGTCGGTGTACCGGTCGCCAACCGCAATCGCGTCGAAACCGAGCGGCTGATCGGCTTCTTCGTCAACACCCAGGTGCTCAAGGCCGATATCGATGGGCAGACCACCGTTGCCCAGTTGCTGGCCCAGGTCAAACAGCGCGCGCTGGACGCCCAGGCCCATCAGGACCTGCCTTTCGAGCAGCTGGTCGAGGCGTTGCAGCCCGAGCGCAGCCTGAGCCTCAACCCGCTGTTCCAGGTGATGTTCAATCACCAGGTCGAAGGGCGTCCAGGGGATGAGCCACAGTCCCTGGCCCACCTGCGTATCGAAGGCTTGGCGTGGGACCGGCGTACCGCACACTTCGACCTTGACCTGGATGTTCAGGAAGGTTCGGACGGGCTCTGGGCGTCACTGGGGTATGCGACCGATCTGTTCGAGGCCTCTACCATCGAGCGCATGGCCTGCCATTGGCAGAACCTGTTGCAGGCGATGGTTGCCGATCAGCAGCAGCTCGTCAGCCAACTGAACCTGCTGGACCAGGATGAGCAACGGCACATCCTTCAACTGTGGAACCAGACCGACGCCGGCTTTTCGGCCGAGCGCTTTGTTCACGAGTTGGTGGCCGACCGTGCGCGGGAAAACCCCACTGCGGTGGCGGTCAAGTTCGATACGCAAACCCTGAGCTATGACGAGCTGGACCGCCAGGCCAACCGCCTGGCCCATGCCTTGATCGCCCGTGGCGTCGGCCCCGAAGTACGGGTGGCGATTGCCATGCCGCGCAGTGCCGAGAGCCTGGTAGCGTTCCTCGCGGTGATGAAAGCCGGCGGTGTGTATGTGCCGCTGGATATCGAATACCCGCGTGATCGCCTGCTGTACATGATGCAGGACAGCCGTGCGCAACTGCTGCTGACCCACACCAGTGCCTTGCCGCAACTGCCGATTCCCGACGGCATGCAGACGCTGGCCATCGATCGCACCGAGCAATGGGCCGATTACAGCGACACCGCGCCAAACGTGACGCTGGACGGCGACAACCTCGCCTACGTGATCTACACCTCCGGCTCCACCGGCATGCCCAAGGGCGTGGCGGTGTCCCACGGGCCGTTGGTGGCGCACATCATTGCCACCGGCGAGCGTTATGAAACATCGCCGGCCGATTGCGAACTGCACTTCATGTCGTTCGCCTTCGACGGCTCCCACGAAGGCTGGATGCACCCGCTGATCAACGGCGCCAGCGTGCTGGTCCGTGACGACAGCCTGTGGCTGCCGGAATATACCTACGCGCAGATGCACCGTCACAATGTGACCATGGCGGTGTTCCCACCGGTGTACCTGCAGCAGCTGGCCGAGCATGCCGAGCGCGACGGTAATCCACCAAAGGTGCGGGTCTACTGCTTTGGCGGCGATGCGGTGGCGCAAGCCAGCTACGACCTGGCCTGGCGCGCGCTCAAGCCGACCTACCTGTTCAACGGCTACGGCCCGACCGAAACCGTGGTCACGCCGTTGCTCTGGAAGGCGCGCAAGGGCGATCCCTGCGGCGCCGTCTACGCGCCAATCGGCACGTTGCTGGGCAACCGCAGCGGCTACGTGCTCGACGCGCAACTCAACCTGCAACCCATCGGCGTCGCCGGTGAGCTGTACCTGGGCGGCGAGGGCGTGGCCCGTGGTTACCTGGAACGTCCGGCGCTGACCGCCGAACGCTTTGTGCCGGACCCGTTCGGCACGCCGGGCAGCCGCGTGTATCGCAGCGGCGACCTGACCCGTGGCCGTCCGGATGGCGTGGTGGATTACCTCGGTCGCGTCGACCACCAGGTGAAAATCCGTGGTTTCCGCATCGAACTGGGGGAAATCGAAGCGCGTCTGCGTGAACAGGACGGCGTCGGTGAAACCGTGGTCGTCGCCCAGGATGGCCCGACCGGCAAGCAGTTGGTGGCGTATGTCGTGCCGGCCGATGGTTCGCTGGCCAACGACACCGAGTTTCGCGAAACCCTGCGCCGTGGATTGAAAACCCATCTGCCGGACTACATGGTCCCGGCGCACTTCATGTTCCTGGCCCGGATGCCGCTGACCCCCAACGGCAAGCTTGACCGCAAAGGCCTGCCGCAACCGGATACGGCGCAGTCGCAAGGCGCCTGGGTGGAGCCGGTGACGCCGTTGCAGCAGCAGGTCGCGGCGATCTGGGCACAGGTGCTGGGGGCCGAGCGTATTGGCCTGAACGATCACTTCTTCGAGCTGGGCGGGCATTCGTTGCTGGCCATGCAGGTGATCTCCCGTGTGCGTCAGTTGCTTGAGCGGGAAGTGGCCCTGCGCACCTTGTTCGAGCAACCGCAGCTGGAAAGTTTCGTACTGGCCTTGCAGGCGACAGACCAGGCGCTGGCGCCGCCGATGCTGGCGATCGGGCGTGAGCAACCGTTGGCGTTGTCCTTCGCCCAGGAGCGCCAGTGGTTCCTTTGGCAACTGGATCCGCGCAGCGCGGCTTACCATATTCCCAGCGTGCTACGCCTGACCGGGCGCCTCGACCAGCAGGCCTTGCAGCGCAGCTTCGACGATCTGGTGGCACGGCATGAGAGCTTGCGTACCCAGGTGTACCAGGACGGCGAGCGCGCGTTTCAGTTGATTCGCCCAGCGACCGCCCTGGTGATCGCGCGGGTGGAGGCCGACGCCGAGAACCTTCAACAGCAGGTCGAAACCGAGATTGCCCGGCCATTCGATTTGCAGGCGGGCCCACTGCTGCGCGTTACCTTGCTGCGCCTGGCCGACGATGAGCATGTGCTGGTGCTGGTGCAGCACCACATCGTGACCGACGGCTGGTCGATGCAAGTGATGGTCGACGAACTGGTGCAGCTGTACGCCGCCCACTGCCAGGGCCAGGCGCCGCAATTGCCGGAACTGGTGCTGCAATACGCCGATTACGCGCACTGGCAGCGCCAATGGATGGTGGCGGGCGAGCGCGAGCGTCAACTGGCGTATTGGCGGCAATTGCTCGGCGGCGAACAGCCGATGCTGGAATTGCCTACCGCGAACGCGCGGCCAGCGGTGCAAAGCTATCGCGGTGCAAGCCTGCAACTCGAATTGCCCCAAGCGCTGGCAACCGGGCTCAAGGCCTTGGCCCAGCGTGAGGACGTGACGTTGTTCATGGTGTTGCTGGCGTCTTTCCAGAGCCTGTTGTACCGCTACAGTGGTCAGCCGGACATCCGCATCGGGGTTCCGATTGCCAACCGCAACCGGGTTGAGGTGGAGCGCGTCGTCGGTTTCTTCGTCAACACTCAAGTGCTCAAGGCCGATATCGACGGGCAGATCACCGTCGGCCAGTTGTTGCAGCAGGTCAAGCGCCGCAGCCTGGATGCCCAGGGCCATCAGGACCTGCCGTTCGAACAGTTGGTGGAAGCCCTGCAACCGGAGCGCAGCCTGAGCCACAACCCCTTATTCCAGGTGATGTTCAACCACCAAAGCGATGCTGGCCTGATGACCTCGGGGCACTCACTGCCGGACCTGCGTGTAGAAGGGCTGGATTGGGGCAGCCACACCGCACAGTTCGACCTGAGCCTGGACACCCAGGCCTCGGCGGATGGCATCCACGCCACCCTGACTTACGCGACCGACCTGTTTGACCCTGTCGTGCTCGAGCGCATGCTTGCCCATTGGCAGAACCTGCTGCAGGGCATGCTCAATGACCCGCAGCAGCGTGTCAGCCAGTTGCCGTTGCTGGACCCTTGCGAACAGCAGGTGTTGGTAGCGCAATGGAATGCCACCGCTCGCGATTATTCGCGCCAGCCGGTGCATCATTTGATCGAGGCTCAGGCGGCGCAGACCCCGGACGCTCCGGCACTGGTCTTCGCTGCCCAGCGCCTGGACTATGCCGAGCTGAACCGGCGCGCCAATCGCCTGGCCCACCGCCTGATCCGTGCGGGCGTCGGCCCGGATGTGTTGGTCGGCCTGGTTGTGGAGCGTTCCGTCGAAATGGTCGTTGGCCTGCTGGCCGTGCTCAAGGCGGGCGGCGCCTATGTGCCGATGGACCCGGACTATCCGCGTGAGCGCCTGGCGTACATGCTCGAAGACAGTGGCGTGAAACTGCTGCTGACCCAATCCCATCTGCTGCAACAGCTGCCGATTGCCGAAGGCGTCGAATGCCTGGTGCTGGGGGAGTCGGCGTTCGAGGGTTACCCCGACACCAATCCTGACATTGTGCTGGACGCTGAAAACCTTGCGTATGTGATCTACACCTCCGGCTCCACCGGCCAGCCCAAGGGCGCGGGCAACCGCCATTCGGCACTGGCCAACCGCTTGTGCTGGATGCAGGAAGCCTACGCCTTGAGCGCCAGCGACACGGTCTTGCAAAAGACACCGTTCAGTTTCGACGTCTCGGTGTGGGAGTTTTTCTGGCCGCTGATGACCGGCGCGCGGCTGGTCGTCGCGGCGCCGGGTGATCACCGTGACCCCGCCAGGCTGGTGGCGCTGATCAACGCCGAACACGTGACGACGTTGCATTTTGTGCCTTCGATGTTGCAGGCGTTCATGCAGGATGCGGCAGTGTCCAGTTGCCACAGCGTGCAACGCATTGTATGCAGCGGTGAAGCACTGCCGGTGGATGCCCAGCAACAGGTATTTGCCAAATTACCCGCAGCCGGCTTGTACAACCTGTACGGGCCGACGGAAGCCGCCATCGACGTGACCCATTGGACCTGCATCGATGAACGGCGTGACACGGTGCCCATCGGCCAGCCCATAGCCAATCTGCAGACCTATGTGCTGGATGCCCAGTTGCAAGTGGTGCCCGCAGGCGTGGCGGGCGAGTTGTACCTGGGCGGCAAGGGGTTGGCGCGTGGCTACCATCGCCGTCCCGGGATGACCGCCGAGCGTTTCATTGCCTCGCCGTTCGAGTCGGGTGCCCGCTTGTATCGTACCGGTGACCGTGTGCGCCAGCGCAGCGACGGTGTGATCGAATACCTCGGGCGCCTGGACCACCAGGTCAAGTTGCGGGGCCTGCGGATTGAACTGGGTGAAATTGAAGCGCGCCTCCTCGAAACCGCTGAAGTGCAGGAGGCGTCGGTGCAGGTTGTCGATGGCAAGCACTTGGTCGGCTATCTGGTGTTGCAGGCGCCCGGTGAACACTGGCGCGAAGCGCTCAGTGCGCACCTGGCTGCGCATTTGCCCGACTACATGGTGCCGGCCCAGTGGGTGCTGTTGGAGCAGATGCCTCTGAGCCCCAACGGCAAGTTGGACCGCAAGGCACTGCCCAAGCCCGATGCGCGCCAGCACGAGCAGGTGTTCCGCGCCCCGCAGAGCGAGTTGGAGCAACGGCTCGCGACGATCTGGGGCGAGGTGCTGGACGTCGAGCGCGTTGGCCTGGATGACAATTTCTTTGAACTGGGCGGTCATTCGCTGTTGGTGTTGATGCTCAGGGAGCGCATCCGCAAGGCCACCGGCAGGGTGCTGTCGGTCAGCCAATTGATGCTTAACCCGACGGTTGCCGGGCAGGTGAATTGCCTGGGTAACGGCGCGGGGCCTTCGTTGATCGTCAAGCTCAACAGCCAGACGCAAGGGACGCCGTTGTTCCTGTTCCACCCCAGCTATGGCTCGGTGCATTGCTATAAGGCCATTGGCTTGGCGCTGCGCGAGCAACGGCCGGTGATGGGCGTGATCTGCCGTGCACTGGCCGAGGAGGGCAGTGCGGTACCGAGCTGGCAAGCGATGGTCGAGGATTACACCGGGCAATTGCTCGCTGCCTGGCCCGAAGGCCGTTATCGCCTGGCTGGCTGGTCAATGGGCGGCAACCTGGCCATGGAAGTCGCTTATGCGCTGGAGCAAGCCGGGCGCGAGGTGGAAGTGGTCGGTTGGATCGACGCCTCGCCACCGCATTGGCTCAAGGCCTATTGGGACGCGGCGGTGACGGCGGATGACGATGAACTGTCGGTCAACCAGCGGCGTGTAGAACTGTTGCAGGTCATGTTTCCTGCCTCGAGCCAGCAGATCCACGCGGCGTGGCAGGACAGCCAGGCGCTCTTCAGCGATGAAGTGCAGCAATGGCAGGCGCTGGGTGCCTGGGCTGAAGACGCGTTGGGTGAGACGTTCCGGGAGATCAAGGCAAGCTTGCTTGAGGGTGACGAGGCGCAGATTTCCTGGGAACTGGACCGCACCCTGGGCCAGCGCCTCAAGGATGCCGACTTCAAGCCGCTCAAGGCGCCGATCAGGTGCTGGTGGGCCGCCGCGAGCCGTGCGGGACAGCATCGCCGGTTGATCGAAGCGACCATGGAGCAGGTGGTGGGCCGCGCGTGCGTACAGCAGTCAGTGATGATCGACTCCACCCACGACCGCATCATCGATAACGCCGCGTTCGTACAGAGCTTCGCCGATGCCATGAAGTAACTGTCCGCGTTATCCAACGCCCCTGGCCCAACGGCCAGGGGCGTTTTTTTTGCCTTGCCTGCGTGTTGTGCGGGCAGCAAAAAGCCCCTGGTCATTGCGCATGGCCAGGGGCTTGGGGCGGTGCGTCTAGCGTCTATGCATCAGAAGTTCCAGCGAGTGCTGAGCATGATGTTACGCGGGTCACCGTAGTAAACCGAGTTGTAGAAGCCGATGTTGGTGTAGTACTTCTTGTCGAAGACGTTGTTGACATTGAGGCTGGCCGATACGTTCTCGGTGACCTGGTAGCGAGCCATCAGGTCCACCAGCCACAGGGGATCCTGGGAGAAGTTATCCTGGCTGCCGGTGGTGTAGTTGTTGGTCAGCAGCTTCCAGCCCGTACCCTGCCAGCGCACGCCGCTGCCCAGGGTGAGTTTGTCCAGGGCGCCGGTCAGCTTGTAGCTGGTGTAGATATTGACCTGGTCTTCCGGTTCCCAGGTGGAGAGTTTTTCACCCTCTTTGTCACGCATGATCTTGTGCGTATAACCCGCCTGCAGCTGCCAGCCGGGGGCCAGCTCGCCGGAGATTTCCGCTTCGTAGCCCTTGGTCTTGGCCTTGGTGCCCTTGGACGCATAGTCGAGGCCCGGGTAGCTGTCGGGAATGTAGTCGCTATCGTCGATGGCGCGGTTTTTCTCGTGCACTTCGAAGTAGGCGAGGCTGGCGTTGAGGCGTCCATCGAAGAATTCGCCTTTGAAGCCGACCTCGTAGTTCTTGCCTTCATCCGGCTCGATCGGCTTGTTGTTGCGGTCGCGGTAGTCGTCCTGTGGCAGGTAGATCTCGGTGAAGCTGGCATAGGCCGAGAGGTTTTCGGTGAAGTCGTAGGTAAGGCCGGCGTAAGGCACGACCTTGCCGGTGTCCTTGACCTGGCTGGTGCCGCTGACCTCGTAGTTGTTGACCCGGGTACCCAGGATCAGGTGCCAGTCATCAGCGAGGCTGAAGCGGCCGGTGATGTACTGGGCGCTCTGGCGGGTGAGCTCGTCGTTGCGTTTGGTCTGCGGGCCACGGTCAGGTTTGGGAACCTCGCCGTTCCAATTGAAATAGTCGTAGTTGTTGTTGATGGCGCGGGTGTAGTCGCGGCCCAGCCAGCGGGAGCGCGAGACCGAGGCGCCGATCACCAGTTCATGGTCACGTCCGAACAGGCTGAAAGGCCCGGTGGCATAGAGGTCGCCGGTGTCGCTGGTGGTCTCGCCATTGTAGGTCCGCGTGAGCAACATGGACTGACCGGTGGTGACGTTGGGCGCCAGCAGGGCGGACAGCGGTGCCTTGTAGCCATTGATCTGGTGGTTGTACTGGGCCTTGCCGACCCAGCCGTTATCGAAGGTGTGTTCCAGGGTCGCGAAACCGGTACGGGTGTACTGCGCCCACTTGCTGAACTTGGCGCCATTGTTGAACGAACGCGAGGTGCTGATGCGGTTGCCGGCGCTGTCATACAGCGAGGCCGAGCCCGACCAGCTGGAGCCTTGCGGGTCGCTGTCCTGGTAGTCGCCGCCGACGGTCAGCAGTGTGTCCGGTGACAGGTCGAACTCCAGGATGCCGTAGTACACGTTGGTCTTGCGCTGGTAATGATCGAGGAACGTGTGCTTGTCCTGGTAGGCGGCCACCGCCCGACCGCGCACGTTACCGGTCTCGGTGAGCGGACCGCCGACGTCGACTTCCGAGCGGTAGTTGTCCCAGGAACCGGCGCCCAGATCGACGTAGCCCTTGAATTCCGAGGTTGGCTTCTTGCGCACCATGTTGATGGTGCCGCCAGGGCCGCCGGCACCGGTCAGCAGGCCGGTAGCGCCCTTGAGGATCTCGACGCGGTCGTAGATCACCGTGTCGGTCAGGGTGTGGCCGGACGAATACTGGGCATCCTGCAGGATCGGAATGCCGTCGTACTGGAAGTTCTGGATGGCGAAGCCACGGGAGTAGTAGCTGGTCCGCTCACTGTCGTACGCGGCAACGGTGATGCCGGGGGTATGGCGCATCACGTCGTCGATCGACTTGAGGTTGAAGTCATCCATGGCCTGGCGCGTCACCACCGAGATCGATTGAGGCGTCTCCCGGGGCGTCAGCACCATTCGGGTCGCGGTCGCGATGGTGCCGGGAGTATACGAGCCGGAGCCCTCGGTAATGGTGCCGAGCTGGTTGGCGGTCACCTGGGTGGCGCCCAGCTCCAGGGCGGACGAACGCCCGGCCGTGAGCGTCATGGTGTTGCCCTGCAGGTCGTAATCGACCCCCGTCCCGGTCAGCAAGGTGGTCATGGCCTGGCCAGGTTGCATCTTGCCCTTGACCTTGTGACTGCGTTTGCCTTCCACGTCGGACGGGCTGTACAGCACTTGCAGATTGGCCTGCCGACCAAATTCTTGAAGAGCGCTCCCCAGTGACTGGGCGGGGACATTCAGCTCGATCTCCTGCGCCTGAACATAACCTGCGACCGGCAGGGTCAGCGCAACGGCAATGGCACCAGGGAGCACGTGGGTGTTCAAGAGGCGGCGCATGGAGAGTGCCTTGCTCAAGGGACTCAGACCAAATGTTGCTGGCATGGGTGAATTCTCTTCTAGGTATTTAGTGGGCAGATTATAAATATTTGTTGTGGTTGGTTCTCATTACCACTAGTGAGACGTTCCTACCTGTGGAAACCGGAAAAGAATTTTCAGGCCGGCTCCATTTCGTGCACCACCTGGCCCGCACGTAGCCGTACCAACTGATCGGCGATGTCGAAATAGCGGTCGTCGTGACTGATCACAATGATGGTCTTGCCCAGGCGCTTGAGGTCCGGCAGCAGTTCGGTATAGAACACGCGGCGGAAGGCCGGGTCCTGGTCGGCGGCCCATTCGTCGAACACCAGCACCGGGCGCTCTTCCAGCCAGGCGTTGACCAGTGCCAGGCGCTTGCGCTGGCCGGTGGACAGGTCGGTGGTGCTGAATACGCCGTCCTTGACGCTGACCTTGTGCGCGATTTCCAGGCGCTCCAGGTACTTGGCGGCGCTGTCCAGCGATTGGGTGGCGCTGCCCTGGACCAGGTCGTCGAACAGGTAGTAGTCGGCGAACACTGTGGTGAACAGCTGGCGATAGTCATCGCGCGCCGGGTCGGTCACCGTTTCGCCATTGAGGCGGATTTCCCCGGCCTCGGGTTGATACAGGCCCAGCAGCAGCTTGATCAGGGTGGTCTTGCCGCAGCCGTTCTCGCCGACGATAAACACGATATCACCCTGCTTGATGCTCAGGTTGATCGGCCCCAGGTGGAACGGCTGGCTGCCTTCCACCGGCGGCGGGCTGTAGCTCACGCCGCGCAGCTCCAGGCTGTGCACCACCGGTGTCGGCGCTTCGCTGCCGTCCATCAGCAGGTGCGGTTCGGGGGAAGAGAAGCGTTCGGACAGTTCGGTGATGCGCGCAAACGCAATGCGTGCCTTGCCGATGATCGGCAGGTAACCCACCACGTGTTCCAGCGGGCCCTTCATGTACAGCAGCACCAGCACAAAACCGGTGATCACCGCCGGGTCCGGGTTCGGGTTGTAGGCCTGCATCGCCAGCGCCAGGCCGATGACCACAAAGAACAGCATCGAGCCGAAGGTCTTGGCGACGATATAGATGTTCACCGAACGCACCTGGATATCGCTGATACGGTCGGCGGTTTCCTGGATGCGGTGGGTGTTCATGCGGTAGCGGCGGGGTCGGTGGATGCGCAACTCCTTGGCGCCGGAAGCGATTGCCGAGTAGTAGCGTTGCAGCTCGTCTTCCTGGTCGCGGGCCTCGTCGAAGCCGCGAATGCCCTTGGCGCCGGCAATGAATTGCACGCTGCTGCCGATGACGATCGCCACCACCATCATCAGGAACATCGGCACCGACAGGTACGCCAGGTACCCCAGGCAGCCCAGGGTCACGGTGGTGGCGATGGCCAGCGGGGTGAAGGCAAAGGAGAAGTCGCTGATGGTGTCGACGTCATGGGTCAGCACCGGGATCAGGCGGTGGGAGCGATACTGTTCGATCTGCTCGATGGGCGCCGACAGCACCTTTTCGCCGAGATCCTTGCGCAGGGCGGCAATGATCCGCTGGCCCACATAGTTGGTGCCGATATCGGAGACGATCGAACTGGTCAGCGCCAGCACACACAGCGCCGCAAAGCTCAGGATCACGCCCTGGGTCATACCCGTGGAAGAATGCAGCGCGTTATTGATGGTCGCCAACAACAACGTGATGGCCAGGCCGCCGGCCATGCCCAGGGCGACGGATACGGTCACGATGGTGCGAAACGGCCTGAGCAATGCAAGCAAACCTTTGAAGGCGCCGCGCTTGGGGTCGGTCATAAGTACTTCCCGGAAAGTGAAAAAGAGGGGGCTGGGCACACAGACCCTTACCCATGACAAACGAAGGATTGGCGCGACTATTTAGCTCGGCGTGCCCGGCGGTGGCGGTGGCGGATAAATTGCGCGTGGGCTGATTCGTTCTTGTGGTGTAGGCGCACGCGTATTGGCGCGTGCCTGATCTTTCCAGCGAGAGCGAAACAATGACGAAAAAGAACCTGGTGTACGTGTGGTCCCTGCGCAATGCCGCTGCCGACAAGGCCGGCCAGCCGGTGGCCTACAAGGACCACGAGCGCTACATGAAGTCGGTGCTGGAGTTTCTGGTGGGGTCGCTCAACGACACGCCACTGGGCGAGGCCTACAACCTGGTGGGCGTGGTGTATGACGACGATGAGCAGAACCCGCGGGACCAGCAGTTGGTGGCCGACTACGGCTTTGCCTATAAGCCCGGTCGCCAGTGGCTGTACCCGGCCGACCTGCGGGTGCAGGGGTGCCTGGTCAACGATCTGCTGCTGAGCGTGCCGTCCACCTATCGGCGCCTGCCGCGGGGCAGCGCCGAACATATTGCCGGCAAGCAGGATTTCGAACGCCGCCTGCATGACACCTTGGTGGAGCTGAAGGCCGATATCGTGGTGCTCGATGGCCTGCTGGTGATCCTGGACGAGCTGGTGCGCCCCGGTGCGCCGTTTGCCCGTCGCATCATGAACATCCACCCCGGTATCACCCGTATCGAATCGCCCTATGAGCGCCGGGGTGCCTACGCCACCTGGAATGCCTTGTACGGTGCCCGTGGACAAACCGTGGTGGATTGGGCGACCAGGGAGACGCAGCCGTGTGAGCCGCTGTACCTCACCGGCGCCTCGTTCCACTACGTGGATAACGGCATCGACTCCGGCGAAGTGTTCCACGACGTGCTCAAGACCGAGATCTCGCCGGACGACACCATCCTTGAGTTGCGTTGGAACAACTTCAATAACAGCCTGTTCCCGGCGTTGCATGAAGGCCTGGAGTTGTTGGCGCAGAAGGGGGTCTAAGCCGCGCACGATTTGACTGTGGGAAGGGGCTTGCTCCCGATGGCGGAGTATCAGTCAATGGCGATGTCGACTGCCGCACCCCATCGGGAGCAAGCCCCCTCCCAGATTAAATCCCGTCAGCTTCAGAGATCGCGCACGACCCTGAAGCCGATCCAATCACCCCGCGTCTGCGGATAGATCGTGTTGCGGTTCCCTGAGCGCGAAAACACCGGCGCCTCGCCCCAGTCATTGCCGCGAATCATGTAGCCCTCACAGTTTGGCTCCATCCATGCGCTGCCGTCGGTGGGCGCGCCGATGTAGCTGGAGTGCTCGCAGTCGGCCACGCGCTCATAGACGTTGCCATGCATGTCATACATGCCAAACGCATTCGGCGGGTAGCTGCCCACGGGCGAGGAATAGCTGTAGCCGTCCGCCGGGCCGTAGGTGTTGGCATGCTTGGCGATGCTGTAGCCCTTGCCCTCGTCGAACGGGAACGGGAATGGCCCGGTGGAGCCGGCGCGCGCGGCGTATTCGCGCTGGGCCTCGCTGACCATGTGGTACTGCTGGCCGGTCTTTTTCGACAGCCAGGCCACGTAGTGCTTGATGTCGTCCATGTCCATGCACACCGCCGGCTGGCGCGGGCCCTGGGGGTAGCGCGGCTTGCTGGCGATGCATTCGCGGCCGGGGCGGGTGTCGCCGTCGGCGATCTTCACTCCGGTCTGGCGGATATAGCTGTCCCATTCACCGGCGGTGATGTGGAAGCGGCTCATGGCGAACGGCTTGGCGAAGGTCACGTCATGCATCGGGCCTTCGTCCGGTTCGCGGCCGACTTCGTCTTCCGGCGTCCCCATGGTGAAGGTGCCGGCGGGCAGTACCACCATTTCCGGGCAGTCCTTGCAGTCCTTGAACACTTTGCCCGGTTGCGGCGTGGCAGCCTGGGCCAGGCCCGGCAGCAGCGCGCCGCACAGGGCGGTCAGTGCCAGGGTCGTCAGGGGTTTGAGTCGCAGTGGCGTCATAGGGGCCTCTCGTGCAAAGGGAAAAAGGCGCGTCACAACCGTTGGCTGAGCAGGGTCATGAAACGCTGGATTTCGTCGGAGTTGTTGAGCAGGCCGGGCGCCGTGCGGATCACCGGGCCGACGTCGCGGTCCACCGCGTCGATCACTACGCGGTTCTTCTGCATGTAGGTCGCCACCCGATCACTGTCCTGGCCCTTGACCCGGAAGAAGGTAAAGCCGGCAGACAGTTCGGGGCTGCGCGGCGTGACCAGTTCGATCTGCGGGTGCGCCAGCAATTGCTCCTTGAGTTCGGCGTTCAGTCCATGGATGCGCGCCTGGACCGGCGCCTTGCCCAGTTGCAGGTGCAGCTTGAAGGCCTCATCCGCCGCCCAGCGATGCTCGAAGGCGTGATAGCCGCCGGGGGTCATGATGGTGGCGAAGTCCTTGTCTTCGGAGAAGGTCGGCACCATGGGCGTGACGTAGGTGTTTTCAGGGTTGCGCGCGCACACCAGCCCGGTGCCCCGCGGACCGAACATCCATTTATGGGTGCCGGCGATAAAGAAGTCGCAATGCATGTCGGGGAAGTCGAGGTTTTCCACGCCGAAACCATGCACGCCATCCACCACATAGAGGAGGCGGTCCTTGTCGTCGCGGTTGCGGTTGTGCGCCGCCACCAGCTTGCCGATCTCGCCGATGGGCAGTTTCACGCCGCTGCCGGACTGTACCCAGGTCATGCCCAGCACCCGGGTATTGGGGCGGATATTGCGCTGGATATTGCCCAGCACCTCGTCGGCAGAGACCTGGCTGGCCCGCTCGAACAGCTTGATCCGGCGCACCTGGGTGCCTTCCTTGAGCACGCGAAAATCCAGCACGTTCTGGGTCGCGTAATGCTCATGCACGGTGGTGAGGACTTCCTGGTCCGGGCGCACCTTGATGCCGCCATAGATCATCGCCAGGCCTTCGGACGTGCTGCCGGTCAGGGCGATCTGCGCCGGGGTGGCCTTGAGGTAGCGGCCGGCCCATTCGCGTACCTGGCCTTCGCGCCTCCAGGTTTCCTCCAGGTCCCAGTCCATGGCGAGCCCTGGGTTGCGGTCGATCTGTGCGCGGTAACGCTCGATGGCCTCGCGTACCGGCCTGGGGTGCGAGGCCACCAGGAAGTTGGAGAAGTGCAGGTAATCCGGGTCCTGGTTGAACAGCTGCTTGAACCCCGTCCATGGGTCATCCGTGGTGGTGGCAGCCGGTGCCTGCGGGATGAGTGCAGCACCCAATGGCAGGCTGGCGGCGAATACCCCGGCCTGCTTGAGAAACGTACGACGGTCAGTCATGGACTTGCTTCTAGGTGATTAGCGGTTGGCCAAGGGTCTGGCGGCTTTTTGTACCTGGTCCCAGACCCGCAGGAAGTTGCCTCCCCACAGCTTGGCGATGTCGGCTTCGGAGTAGCCGCGCTGGAGCAGTTCGGCGGTGACGTTGCGGATTTCGCCGACGTTGTTCCAGCCGTCGATACCGCCGCCGTCGTTGAAGTCTGAAGCGATGCCGACGTGATCGATCCCGATCTTGCGCACGGTGTAGTCGACGGCGTCGCCCCAGTCCTTGAGCGTGGCCTTGGGTTCCTCCTCAAGAATCCCGTACAGCCCTTGGGCGTACTGGCCGAACTTCTGCTCCGGCCATGCCGCGATGATCGCGTCCCCCGGCATCAGGGCCATGGCCAGGTTGGGCAGTGGCGGCAGGTCGAAACGCGCGCGCAGGGTGTTGAGCTTGTCCTGGGTCGGCTGGCTCAGGGGGCGTATGTAGGCCGGGAAGCCCACCACCTGCACCACGCCGCCGCTGTTCTTGATCAGTTGCAGTTCCTTGTCGCTGAGGTTGCGCGGGATGTCCACCGACGCGCGCGGTGCCGAGTGGGACGCCACCATCGGCGTGCGACTCAGGTGCGCGACTTGCTCCAGGGCCTTGGTCGACATCTGCGACACGTCAATGATCACCCCCAGGTCATTGAGGCGCTGCACCGCTTGCTTGCCGATGTCCGACAGGCCTTCGAGGGCATCGACGGAATCATTGAAAAACGGCAGTGGGCGCGATGAGTCGGACCAGGCGTTATTGCCGATATAACTGAAACCGAACATACGCATGCCCCGGGCGACCCACAGGTCCAGCTGGTTCAGGTCATTGCCCAGCGGGTAGGCGTTGAGCATGCTGATAAAGATCGCGAACTTGCCTTCGCCATGCAGACGTCGAAAGTCATCCGGGGTATAGGCGATGCCGACTTGATTGGGAAAGTCACGCACCATGCCGGAGATGATCTTGTAGCGCACCTCCTGCTCGTGGCGGGCTTCCTCGACAAAGCCGTCAGTGGGCTTGTGCGGGGCATTGGGGCCATTCCAGATTTCCGGCCAGCCGAAGATCGTCAGGGCTGCGCCGGACAAGCGACCGCGTGCCGCCTTGGCCAGGTCGAACTGGCCGCTGCCGTCCTTGTCCGCTTCGTTGCCGGCGGTGCCGAAGTCCATGGGCACGGTGATGTGGCTGTCGAACGACAGCAGGCGGTCCTGCAGTTCATTGGCCTGCTTGATCACGGCGAGCGGGTAGCCGGCATTGCCCTTGAACCAGTGATCCCAGGCCAGGAAGCCTGCGCCGGCACCGATGGCCAGTGCCAGCGGCAAGCCGATGTACAGCGCCTTTTTCGAACGTGGTTTTGTCATTGCCATCTCAGTCAGTTGAGGCCTTTGCTATCAGGGAAGAACGAGTGGTGCGCGGGGAAATTTAGGCGGCGCGGGCAGGGCGGTAAATTTCCCCGGCCTGCAAACGTTCTAGCTCTGATAAAGCCGTTTCCTAAGGTAGACAATGACCATCTCTCGACGTGGGTTCATCGCAGGCCTGGCGCTGACCGGCGCGGCTGTGCCGGCCGCTTTCTATGCCCATCGCGAGTTGACGCGCGAAGAAGAATTCCCCATCACCCCCGGCGAAGCCACCGTGGACCTGGCCGACACCGCCGGGCAGCACCTGGCTAACACCTTGCGCGGGGTGTGGCGCCTGCGCCTGGAAGGCCGCGACGCCGGCCTCAAAGGCCTGCCGCTGCAAGGCCTGGAACTGTTGCTCGACATCGCCCCCCGTGGCCGTGGCCTGCGCGGCTACCTGGACACCGCCGCCAACCTGCGCAGCGAAGGCGAACCGCGCTACCGCGTGCTGGGTGACCTGCTGACGGGCGAGGGCGCCTTGCTCTACTGGCGCCTGATCGATCGTGATGCCGTCGACGGCAGACCCGCCTATGAGTTCAAGATGACCCTTGATGAGGTATGGGCCGACTTCGCCAACGCCGGCAGCGGCACCCTCAGTGGGCACATCCTCGACCTGGATCGTCCCCTGGCCTTGACCGAACGAGACAACCGCTTTATCGCCCACAAACAGCTGTTTCCCGAAGCTCGCCAACGCATCGGCCTCAACCCGACCCTGCTGGCCTGGCTGATTGCTCCGGAGCACCGCCTGTTTCACCAGCTGTGGCACGCCACCCGTGACCAGTGGCACAAACTCTCCGAAGAAAAGCGCGACGCCCTGCGCGGCATCGGCTGGCAACCCGGCCCGCGCGGCAAGGAGCGTGACGCCCGTGGCAAACACAAAGACCGCAACGGCTCGGGCATCGATTTCTTCTTCATGCACCGGCATATGCTCGGCACCGCGCGTTCCATGCAGGATCTGCCCTCGTGGCCCGCATTCCCCGAACCGCAACCGGCGCTGGAGCGCGATCGCCTAGGCTTCCTGCGCTACTTCGACAACCACGACGGCTTCGCGCTGCCGCCCACCTGGTCAGCCCCGGACGACAGCGAATACACCCAGTGGGTCAGCGACATCAAGGCCGCCGAGACCTACCACAGCAACTTCCAGGTCTGGGAATCGCAGTACCGCGACCCGCGCTACCTGGCCAGACTGACCTTGGGCCAACTCGGCTCCGAAATGGAGCTGGGCCTGCACGACTGGCTGCACATGCGCTGGGCCTCGGTGCCCCGCGACCCGTCCAACGGCGCCCCTGTACCCCTGGCCCGCGACCCGGCAGACTTTGCCCCGCGCTGGTACGCGGCGGAAAACGACTTCCTCGGCGATCCGTTTTCATCCCATGTGAACCCGGTGTTCTGGCACTTCCACGGCTGGATCGACGACCGTATCGAGGACTGGTACCGCGCCCACGAACGCTTCAACCCCGGCGAAGTCCGGCGCCTGGACGTCAACGGCGTGGCCTGGTTCGCCCCGGGGCGTTGGGTCGAAGTCGACGACCCGTGGCTGGGCCCGGACACCCATGGCTGCAGCACCACCCCGGGGTTGCAGATGGGCAAGTCGATGGAGATGGACCCGGAGACCATGAAGCTCGCCTTGCGCATTACCTTTGGTGAGGACGAGCACCTGTTGCAGGGCCTGTTCAAGCGCGTGCCGAAGCGGCCCTGGTATGCGCGGCATTTGAAGGTGAAGACCGTCTAGCGACGTTCTCGCTCCCGTTCGGGAGCGATTACCTGCCCTGAAAAAACGTTGAACCCTCGCTGCCTCCCTCTTGTCCCCGCTTCCCATGTCACCCCCCAGCGCCCAAATCCCTTAATTTTCCAACCCTGCCGGAAGCCCCTCCAGGCCTGCGGCTGCGCCTGCATTTTTTTCACCGGCGCTCCAGCACACCCGATTCCAAACCGCAGCTGAAAACGGACTTTCTTCTCCACCGTGACTTATCAGGCAGGTTACCCCCATGCAGTTCAGCGAATTATTGGCAGCGATTTCCACCCACGCGATCCGTCTGCAAAGGGAAGAAGACGACCTGATTGTCCTGGGTGACGATGAGGCATTGGACGATGCGTTGTGGGATCAACTGATCGCCCACAAACCTCGCTTGCTTACGCTGGTGACCGAGCATGGCGGGGACTGGTTGAGCCCGGCCTATCGCATCACGCCGGACATGGTGCCGCTGGTCAATCTCGATCAGTTGGCGATTGACCGTATCGTCGCGGCGATCCCCGGTGGGGCGGCGAATGTGCAGGATATCTACCCGCTGGCGCCGTTGCAGGAAGGCATGCTCTATCACCATCTTTCGGCTGTGCAGGGCGATCCTTATGTGTTGCACGCGCAGTTTGTGTTCGACAGCCGTGCACGTTTGGCGGCCTTTGCCGAAGCCTTGCAATGGGTGATCGATCGCCACGATATCCTGCGCACCTCCATGGCCTGGGAATGCCTCGATGAACCACTGCAAGTGGTGTGGCGCAAGGCAACCCTGGCCTGTGAAGAGGCACACCTCAGCGGTGGCGATGCCCTCGACCGCCTGTTGACGCGCTACGACGCGCGCACTTACCGCATGGACCTGGGCCAGGCACCGCTGCTGCGCCTGGTATTTGCCGATGACCCGGCAAACCAGCGTGTGGTTGCCATGCTGTTGTTCCACCACACCATCCTCGATCACACCGCCCTGGATGTGGTACGCCATGAAATCCAGCTGTACTTGGCCGGCCAGCAAGACCAGGCCCCTGAGCCTGTAGCGTTTCGCCGTTATATCGCCCAGGTGCGCCACGGGGTCAGCGAGCAGGCCCATGAGGCGTTTTTCCGCGAGATGCTGGCGGACATCGACGAGCCGACCTTGCCGTTCGGCTTGCAGGACGTACAGGGCGATGGGCTGGGCATCGACGAGGCGCGTATTTCCGTCGACAGCGATCTGAGTCGCCGCCTGCGCAGCCTGGCGCGGCCGCTGGGGGTAAGCGTGGCCAGCCTGCTGCATCTGGCCATGGCCCGTGTCCTGGGCGTGGTTTCCGGTCGTGATGCGGTGGTGTTCGGTACGGTGATGCTCGGGCGCATGGGGGCGGGTGAGGGCGGTGAGCGGGCCTTGGGCATGTTCATCAACACCTTGCCGTTGCGGGTGGATGTGGGCGCGCATGGCGTGCGCGCCGGGGTGCAGGCAACCCATGCGCGGCTCACCGCGTTGCTCGAGCATGAACATGCCTCCCTGGCACTGGCCCAGCGTTGCAGTGGTGTGGCCGCGCCGACGCCGCTGTTCAGTGCGATGCTCAACTACCGGCACAGCGCCGCGGGCGACATGGCCGCGGTGATTGAGGTCGCTGAGGGCATCCAGGTACTGGGCGCCGAAGAACGTACCAATTACCCGCTGACGGTCAATGTGGATGACCTGGGCGAAGACTTTGCGCTGACGGTGATGGTCGATGGGCACATCGGCGCGCAGCGTGTCGCCGGCTACCTGCACACGGCGCTGGAGAGCCTGGCCCAGGCCCTGGAACACCATCCGGACACGCCCCTCGACCGCCTGGCGATCCTGCCCGACGAAGAGCGCCACCACCTGCTGCACAGCCTCAACCCTAGCCCTCGCACCTACGCCGACAGCGCCTTGATCCACCAGCAGGTCGAACTCCAAGCCGCCGCCCAGCCGGAGGCCATTGCCCTGCGGTTCGACCAGCAGCGTCTGAGCTATCGCCAGCTCAACGAGCGCGCCAACCAGGTCGCCCATCGCCTGCTGGCGCAAGGCATCCGCCCCGACGACCGCGTGGCCATCTGCGTCGAACGTGGCCCGGAGATGATCATCGGCCTGCTGGGCATCCTCAAGGCCGGCGCCGGCTATGTCCCCATCGACCCGGCCTACCCGCTGGAACGCATTGCTTACACCCTGCGCGACAGCCAACCCCTGGCCGTGCTGGTGCAAGCCAACACCCGTCACCTGGTGGGCGAGCTGGCGCCGATCGACCTCAACGGCCTGCGCGGCGAGTCCATCGTCAATCCGCATGTGATGCTCGACCCGCACAACCTGGCCTATGTGATCTACACCTCCGGCTCAACCGGCCAGCCCAAGGGCGTGATGGTCGAGCATCGCCAGGTGGCGCGGCTGTTCAGCGCTACCGAGCACTGGTTCGGCTTCAACCGCAACGACGTGTGGGCGCTGTTTCATTCCTTCGCGTTCGATTTTTCGGTGTGGGAAATCTGGGGTGCGCTGCTGCACGGCGGCCAGTTACTGATCGTGCCGCAACTGCTCAGCCGTTCGCCGGACGAGTGCTACACGCTGCTCTGCGAAGCGGGCGTCAGCATCCTCAACCAGACCCCCAGCGCCTTCCGCCAACTGCTCGCGGCCCAGGGCGACAGCCCCCAGGCCCATTCCCTGCGCCAGGTGATTTTCGGCGGCGAGGCCCTGGAGCCGGGGATGCTCAAGCCGTGGTACGCACGGGCGATCAACGCCGGTACGCAGCTGGTGAACATGTACGGCATCACCGAAACCACCGTGCACGTGACGTACCGCGCCCTGGAAGCGGCGGACGCGCAGTTGGTCGGCGTCAGCCCGATTGGCGGGCCTATTCCCGACCTGCAACTGTATGTGCTGGACGCCCACCACGAGCCGCTGCCGGTTGGCGTGGTCGGCGAGTTGTACGTCGGCGGTGCCGGTGTGGCGCGGGGGTACCTCAACCGGGATGGGTTGACCGCCGAGCGCTTCCTCAGCGATCCGGCCACCGGACTGCGGATGTACAGGACCGGCGACCTTGGACGCCGGTTGGCCGACGGCAGCGTGGAGTACCTGGGGCGCAATGACGATCAGGTGAAGATCCGCGGCTTCCGGATCGAACTGGGCGAAATCCAGGCGCGCCTGGCCAGCGCCCAAGGGGTGCGCGACGCGGTGGTGATCGCCCGTGAAGATCAACCGGGGGACAAACGCCTGGTGGCCTACGTGATTGCCGAGGGCGACACCCGCGTCGCGGCGCTGCGTGATCACCTGCTGCTGAGCCTGGCCGAACACATGGTGCCCAGTGCCTTCGTGCTGCTGGAGCGTTTCCCGCTGACCACCAACGGCAAGCTCGACCGCAAGGCCTTGCCTGCACCCGACGCCGATGCCGTGGCCCGGCGCAGCTACCAGGCCCCCCGGGGCCACGTGGAAACCGCCATCGCCGGCATCTGGCAAGACCTGCTCAAGCTCGATCGCATTGGCCGCGATGACCATTTCTTCGAACTGGGTGGCCACTCCCTGCTGGCGGTCAAGCTGATCGAACGCATGCGCCAGGTGAACCTCGGCGCCGACGTGCGCGTGTTGTTTGGCCAACCCACCCTGGCAGCACTCGCGGCGGCGGTGGGCGGGCAAGCGGAAGTGCAGGTGCCGGCCAACCCGATCCATGCCCACAGTCAGGTCATCACCCCGGACATGTTGCCGCTGATCGATCTCGACCAGGCCGCCATCGATCACATCCTCCACAGCGTGCCCGGCGGTATCGGCAATGTGCAGGACATCTACGCCCTGGCGCCCTTGCAGGCAGGCATTCTCTATCACCACCTGGCGACCACCGACGGTGACCCCTATGTGTTGCAGGTGCAGTTGGGCTTTGACAATCAGGCTGCGGTAGACGCCTTTATCCTGGCGCTGCAGAGCGTGATCGAGCGCAATGACATCCTGCGCACCGCGATCCTCTGGGAAGGCCTGGACGGGCCGGCACAGGTGGTCTGCCGCCAGGCGCCGCTGGCCGTGGAGCGCATTGAAGCCCCGGGCGTCGATGCCCTGGCGCACCTGCAACAGCGCTTTGACCCACGCCACTATCGCCTCGACCTGTCCCGCGCTTCACTGATGCGCCTGGCCTACGCCGAGGACCAGGGGCGTTTCGTCGGCATTCTGCTGCTGCACCATATCCTGCTCGACCACACCGCCCTGCAAGTGCTGGTGCAGGAAATGAGTGCCAGCCTGGCCGGGTGCAGCGCGCAACTGCCGGATGCGGTGCAGTACCGCAACTATGTGGCCCAGGCGCGGCTTGGGGTCAGCCAGGCCCGGCACGAAGCGTTCTTCAGCGAGATGTTGGGCGATATCGACGCGCCGACCCTGGCCTTTGGCTTGCAGGACGTGAATGGCGACGGCAGCGGCATTGTCGAGGCGCACTTGCCGCTGGAGCCGGCATTGAGCCTGGGCCTGCGCGAGCAGGCGCGGCAATTGGGCGTGAGCACGGCGAGCCTGGTGCACCTGGCCTGGGCGCACGTGCTGGGGCAAGTCTCCGGGCAGCAGGAGGTGGTGTTCGGCACCGTGCTGCTTGGGCGCATGCAGGGTGGCGAAGGTGCCGACCGCGCCCTGGGGATGTTTATCAACACCTTGCCGCTGCGGGTCAGCGTCGGCACCGTCGGCGTGCAGGCCGCGGTGCGCGCCACCCACGCGCGCCTGGCAGACTTGCTCGTGCATGAGCACGCGCCGCTGTCCCTGGCCCAGCGGTGCAGTGGCGTACCGGGTTCGTTGCCGTTGTTCAGCACGCTGCTCAACTACCGTCACAGCGCGCCGGCGGACGCGCCGGGAGACAGTCCGTTTGCCGCTTCAGGCATCCGGATCCTCAGTTCCGAAGAGCGCAGCAATTACCCGCTGGTGCTTAACGTCGATGATCTCGGCAGCGGCTTCGCCCTCACGGTGCAAGGCGTGGCCAGCCTGGACGCGCGGCGTGTCGGCGACTATATGCTCACCGCCTTGCGTCACCTGGTGACCGCGCTGCAACAGGCGCCCACCACGCCGATGCTGGCCGTGTCGATCGTGCCGCCGGCCGAACGTAACCAACTGCTGGTGGACTTCAATGCCACCGCCCGGGACTACCCGTCGCAGCTCACCGTGCCGCAACTGTTCGAAGCCCAGGTCCTGGCGCGCCCCGAAGCGGTGGCGGCAGTGCAGGGGCCGTTGTCCCTGAGCTACCGCGACCTTAACCGCCGTGCCAACCGCCTGGCCCATCACCTGATCAGCCAGGGCGTGCAGCCAGGGGCAAGCGTGGCGATTGCGTTGCCGCGCAGCCTCGACTTGCTGATCTGCCAACTGGCGATCCTCAAGTGCGGCGCCGTGTATGTGCCGTTGGACATCAATGCGCCGCTCGAGCGCCAGGCGCTTATCGTGCAGGACAGTGGTGCGCAGCGGGTGCTCAATACCTTGGCCGACCTGAATCTGGAGGCGCAGTCGCCGCACAACCCGCAAGTGTTGCAGTCATCGGAAAGCGTGGCGTACATCCTGTACACCTCCGGCTCCACAGGCGCACCGAAAGGCGTGCAAGTGCCCCACCGCGCCATCTCGCGCCTGGTGCTCAACAACGGCTATGCCGAGTTCAACCCGCGCGACCGCGTGGCCTTTGCCTCCAACCCCGCGTTCGATGCCAGTACCCTTGAGGTGTGGGCACCGCTGCTCAACGGCGGCTGTGTGGTGGTGGTCGAACAGGCGGTGCTGTTGTCCCAGGCGGCGCTGGCGTCGTTGCTGCAGGAGCAGGCCATCAGTGTGTTGTGGATGACCGCCGGGCTGTTCCACCAATACGCCGATGCACTGATGCCGGTATTGGCGCAGTTGCGTTACCTGATCGTCGGCGGCGATGTGCTCGACCCGCTGGTGATCGACCGCGTGCTCAAGCACGGCAAGCCCCGGCACCTGCTCAACGGCTACGGGCCGACCGAAGCCACCACCTTTGCCACCACCCATGAAATTACCCAGGTGGGCGAGGGCGGTATTCCGATTGGCCGGCCGATTGCCAATGCCCAGGCCTACGTCCTGGATGCGCACCGTCAACTGCTGCCGTTGGGCGTGGTCGGCGAGCTGTATATCGGCGGCGCGGGCGTGGCCAAGGGGTACCTGAACCAGCCGCAACTGACCACCGAAACGTTTATCCCGAACCCGTTCGGCGCGGGCATGCTGTACCGCACCGGCGATCTGGTGTGCTGGCAGGCCGACGGCACCTTGCTGTACCGGGGGCGCAATGACCTGCAAGTGAAGATCCGTGGTTTCCGCATCGAACCCGGCGAAATCGAAGCCTGCCTGGCCGCCTTCCCTCAGGTGGACCACGCCGTGGTGCTGGTCCGTGAAGACGAGCCTGGCGACAAGCGCCTGGTGGCTTACTACACCGCTGACGCGCCGCTGCCGATCGAAGCGCTGCGTGCCCATCTGCAGGGCCGGCTGCCGGACTACATGGTGCCGTCGGCCTATGTCTGGCTGGCACTGTTGCCCCTCACTGCCAATGGCAAACTGGACCGCAAGGGCCTGCCGGTACCGGATGCAGGCGCGCTGCTCAGCCGTGGGTATGAGGCGCCGGAAGGCGAGGTGGAAACCCTGTTGGCGCAGATCTGGCAGGATGTGCTCAAGCTTGATCGCGTCGGCCGTCATGACCATTTCTTTGAGCTGGGCGGGCACTCGTTGCTGGCGGTCAGCCTGATCGAGCGCATGCGCCAGGCCGGTCTGAGCACCGATGTGCGTGTGCTGTTCAATCAGCCGAGCCTGGCGGCGCTCGCGGCGGCAGTCGGCAGCGGCCGTGAGATTGCGGTGCCGGCCAATGGCATTCCTGCGGGCTGTACCCGGATAGTGCCGTCGATGCTGACCCTGGTGAGCCTTGATCAAGCGGCCATTGACCGGGTCGTCGCCAGCGTCCCTGGCGGTGCGGCGAATGTGCAGGATATCTACCCGCTGGCGCCGCTGCAGGAAGGCATTCTGTACCACCATATCAGCGCCGAGCAGGGCGATCCGTACCTGCTGCAATCGCGCATGGCCTTCGACAGCCTTGAGCGGTTGCAACGGTTCATGGGCGCGCTGCAACAGGTGGCGGCCCGTCACGACATCCTGCGCACCAGCGTGGTCTGGGAAGGCCTCGACAGCCCGGTCCAGGTGGTCTGGCGTGAGGCGCCGCTGGTGGTTCAGGCGATTGACCTGGACCCGGCGCACGGCGATATCCTCGAACAACTGCATGGGCGTTTCGATGCGCGCCACTATCGCCTGGACATTACCCAGGCGCCGTTGCTGCGTATGGTCTACGCCCCGGACCCGGCCAACCGGCGGGTGGCGGCGATCCTGCTGTTCCACCACCTGGCGCTGGATCACACGGCGATGGCGGTGGTGGGTCGGGAGATGGACGCGTTCCTGTTCAACCAGGCACAGGACTTGCCGCTGGCCGCGCCGTTCCGTAATTATGTGGCCCAGGCGCGTCTTGGCGTGAGTGTGGACGAACACGAGCAGTTCTTCCGCGCGATGCTCGCCGACGTCGATGAGCCCACCTTGCCGTTCGGCGTGCAGGACGTGCAGGGTGACGGGCGCGCTATCGAAGAGGCCGAGCAGGCCGTGGACGCCGCGTTGGCCCAGCGGCTGCGGGAACAGGCGCGATTGCGCGGCGTCAGTGCGGCGAGCCTGATGCACCTGGCGTGGGCGCTGGTGCTGGGGCGTGTCTGTGGGCGTGACGAGGTGGTATTCGGCACCGTCCTGATGGGCCGCATGCAGGCGGGCGACGGCGCCGACCGTGCCTTGGGGATGTTCATCAACACCTTGCCGCTGAAGGTGGACGTGGCCGCCGACGCGGTGGCCGCGCTCAAGGCCACCCATGGGCGCTTGAGCGCCTTGCTCGGTCACGAACACGCCTCCCTGGCCCTGGCCCAGCGCTGCAGTGGCGTGGCGGCTTCCACGCCGCTGTTCAGCGCCTTGCTCAACTACCGTCACAGCCACCCCGGCGAAATGGCCCGCGACGGCCATGGTATTTGGGAAGGTGTGCAGCTGTTGGGCGGTGAAGAGCGCAGCAACTACCCGTTGACCCTCAGTGTCGACGACCTGGGTGAGGGCTTCGGCCTGAGCGTGTTGGCGCTGCCGCGCATCGGCGCGGGGCGCGTGTGTGCTTACATGGCCAATGCCATCGAGCAACTGGTCGACACTCTGGAAAATACCCCGCACACCGCGCTGGATCAGCTGGATATCCTTCCGGCCAGCGAACGCGAAACCCTGCTGCGCGAGTTCAATGCCACGGTGGCGGATTTCCCCACCGGGCACACCGTGCATGGCGCCTTTGAAATCCAGGCCGAGCGCCAGCCCCATGCCATTGCCGTGGTGCAGGACGGCACATCCCTGACCTATCGCCAGCTCAACCAGCGCGCCAACCAGTTGGCCCATCACCTGCTGGCGCAGGGGGTGCAACCGGATGACCGCGTCGCCCTGTGCTGCCGGCGTGGGCCGCAGATGCTGGTGGGATTGCTGGGTATTCTCAAGGCGGGCGCAGGTTATGTGCCGATTGACCCGGCCTATCCCGCTGCACGCATTGCTTACTTGTTGCAGGACAGCGCTCCTGTGGCGGTGCTGGCGGAAGCGAGCACCCGCGAGCTGCTGGGTAATGTCGCCAGCATCGACCTGCATGAGCACCATCATCCCAACGTGAGCAATCCGCAGATCGCCGACCTGACCCCGGCGCACCTGGCCTACGTGATCTACACCTCCGGCTCCACCGGCCAGCCCAAGGGCGTGATGGTGGAGCACCGCAGCGTGGAAAACCTGGTGCATTGGCACTGCGAAGCCTTTGGCCTGAGCGCCATCAGTCACACCAGCAGCGTTGCCGGTTTTGGCTTTGACGCAATGGCCTGGGAGGTGTGGCCGGCATTGTGCGTGGGCGCCACCCTGCACCTGCCGCCTTCCGAGCTGGGCAATGAACAGATTGATGACCTGCTTGCCTGGTGGCTGGCGCAGCCCCTGGACGTCAGCTTCCTGCCCACGCCGGTGGCCGAATATGCGTTCAGCCAGGACCTGCACCACCCCACCTTGCGCCTGCTGCTGATCGGCGGCGACCGCTTGCGCCAGTTCAGCCAGGAGCGGCGCTTTGCCGTGATCAACAACTACGGGCCTACCGAGGCCACGGTGGTCGCCACCTCCGGCCGCGTGCGTGCCGGGCAGGCGCTGCATATCGGCCGGCCCATCGCCAATGCCTGCGTCTACGTGCTGGATGAGCACTTGCGGCCGGTGCCGGTGGGTGTCGCCGGTGAACTGTATGTGGGCGGCAGCGGCGTGGCTCGCGGGTATCTGAACCGTGCGCAGATGACGGCCGAACGCTTCCTGCAGGACCCGTTCAACGCCGGTCGCATGTACCGCACCGGCGATCAGGTGCGCTGGTTGCCCGACGGCAATCTTGAGTACCTGGGACGCAACGACGAGCAGGTGAAAATCCGTGGCGTGCGCGTCGAGCTGGGCGAAATCGAAAGCTGCCTGGCGGCGTTGCCAGGGGTTGGCGAAGCGGTGGTGCTGGTGCGCGAGGGGCGCATGGTGGCCTGGTTCACCGAACACCACCCGCTGTCCATCGAAAGCCTGCGTGAGCAACTGCAGGCGCACTTGCCGCAGGCCTTGGTGCCGGTGGCCTACGTGCGGCTCGACGTACTGCCCTTGACCGCCAACGGCAAGCTCGACCGCCAGGCCTTGCCGGCACCGGACCAGGCCGCCGTGCTGAGCCGTGAGTACGAAGCTGCGCAAGGCGCCGTGGAAATCACCCTGGCAAGGCTCTGGGCCGAAGTGCTGCAGGTCGAGCAGGTGGGGCGCCACGATCACTTCTTTGAACTAGGGGGCCATTCGTTGCTGGCGGTCAGCCTGATCGAGCGCATGCGCCAGGTTGGCCTGAGCGCCGACGTGCGCGTGCTGTTCAGCCAGCCGACCCTGGCCGCCCTGGCCGCGGCGGTGGGCAGTGGTCGCGAAGTCCAGGTGCCGGCCAACCGCATCCCGGCTGATTGCCAGCGCATCACCCCGGACCTGCTGTCCCTGGTGACACTCGATCAATCGAGCCTGGACCAGATCGTCAGTTGCGTGCCCGGCGGCGCCGCGAATGTGCAGGACATCTACCCCCTGGCACCCTTGCAGGAAGGCATTCTGTACCACCACCTCACGGCCGGGCAGGGCGACCCCTACCTGCTGCAGTCGCACCTGGCGTTTGACCGTATCGAGCGTCTGCACGCCTTCGCCCAGGCGCTGCAGCAGGTGATCGATCGCCACGATATCCTGCGCACCGGGGTGGTCTGGGAGGGCCTGGTGCAACCGCTGCAAGTGGTGTGGCGCAAGGCCCGATTGCCACTTGAACACTTGCACCTGCAAGGCGATGTACTGGCCGGCCTGCATGAGCGCTTCGATGCCCGGCGCTACCGCCTGGACATCAGCCAGGCGCCGCTGATCCGGCTGGCCTATGCCGAAGACCCGGCCAACCAGCGCGTGGTGGCGGTGTTGCTCTATCACCATATCGCCCTCGACCACACCGCCTTCGACGTGGTGCTGCGGGAAATGCAGGGCTACCTGCTCGGCCACCCGGCGCCCACCGCCGCGCCGATGCCGTACCGCAACTACGTGGCCCAGGCACGCCTGGGTGTCAGCGAGCAGGAACACGAGGCGTTCTTCCGCGACATGCTTGGCGATGTCGATGAACCCACCTTACCCTTCGGCCTGCAGGATGTCCGCGGCGACGGCAGCGCTATCGAAGCGCACAGCCTGCAATTGGACAGCGACCTTAACCGCCGCCTGCGGGCCCAGGCCCGTTTGCTCGGCGTGAGTACGGCGAGCCTGTTCCACCTGGCCTGGGGCCAGGTCCTGGCGGCCACCTCCGGGCGGCACAGCGTGGTCTTCGGCACGGTGCTGGTGGGGCGCCTGCAAGGCGGCGAGGGCGCCGACCGTGCCCTCGGCGTCTTTATCAACACCTTGCCCCTGCGCCTGGATATCGACGCCCAAGGTGTGCGTGCAGCCGTGCGCACTACCCACGCACGGCTCAGCGCGTTGCTCGGCCACGAGCATGCCTCCCTGGCCCTGGCTCAGCGTTGCAGCGGTGTGGCGGCACCGACGCCGTTGTTCAGTTCGATGCTCAACTATCGCCATCGCGGCGCCGCCACCCGTTCCCAGGACGCGCAACACGCCTGGGAGGGCATGCAGACCCTGGTCAACGACGGGCGCACCAACTACCCGCTGACCTTGAATGTGGACGACTTGGGCGATGGCTACGACGTGACGGCATTGGCCCACGTCGATGCGCAACGGATCTGCGGTTATATGCAAGTGGCCTTGGCCGGGCTGGTCGAGGCCCTGGAGCAGGCGCCGCACCAGGCGCTCCATCGGCTGCCGATCCTGGGGGCCGAGGAACGGCAAAAACTGTTGGTTGAATTCAACGCCACGGAGGTGAACTACCCCCTCGACCAGACCCTGCACGGGCTGTTCGAGGCCCAGGTCATGCGCACGCCGGATGCCGTTGCCGTGAAAGCGCACGAGCAACAGCTCACCTACCGGCAACTCAACGAACGCGCCAACCGCCTGGCCCATCATCTGCGTGAATTGGGTGTCCAGCCGGAATCGCGGGTGGGGATTTGCCTGGAGCGCGGCCTGGACATGCTCATTGGCCTGTTCGCCATCCTCAAGGCCGGTGGCGGTTATGTGCCGCTCGACCCGGCGTACCCGCTGGAGCGTATCGCCTACATGCTGCACGACAGCGCGCCGGTGGTGGTGCTGGCGCAACGTGCGACTCGTGGTGTGCTCGGCGAGGTGCCGGTGATCGACCTCGACCAGCCCACCTGGCAGCACCAGAGTGCGAGCAACCCCGAGGTGCCGGGCCTCACCGCCCGTAACCAGGCCTACGTGATCTATACCTCCGGCTCCACCGGCCAGCCCAAAGGCGTGATCAATGAGCACGCCGGGGTGGTCAACCGCTTGTTGTGGATGCAGGACGCCTACGGCCTCAAGGCCCATGACGCAGTGCTGCAGAAAACCCCGTTCAGCTTTGACGTGTCGGTATGGGAGTTCTTCTGGCCGTTGTTCACCGGCGCACGCCTGGTGATGGCGCGCCCCGGCGGGCATAAAGATCCGGCTTACCTGTGCGCAGTGATCGAAGCTGAGCGGATCACCACGCTGCACTTCGTGCCGTCGATGCTCGATGTGTTCCTGGCCCACGGCGATGTCAGCCAGGCGGCGGGATTGCAACGGGTGATGTGCAGCGGCGAAGCCCTGCCGGGCAGCCTGGTGCGCCGCTTCAAGCAGCAGTTGCCGGGGATCGGCCTCTACAATCTGTACGGCCCCACCGAAGCCGCGGTGGACGTGACCGCCTGGAACTGCGCGCGCCCCGATGCAGCGGACAACACCCCGATCGGCAAACCCATCGCCAACACGCGCCTGTATGTGCTGGATGGGCAGTTGCAACCGGTGCCGCTGGGCGTGGTCGGCGAGCTGTTTATCGGCGGCGTGCAGGTGGCGCGGGGTTACCTGAACCGTCCCGAGTTGACGGCCGAACGTTTCCTCAAGGACCCCTTCACCCCCGGTCGTCTGTACCGCACCGGTGATCTGGGGCGCTACCTGCCGGACGGCAATATCGAATACCTGGGCCGCAATGATGATCAGGTCAAGATCCGTGGCCTGCGCATCGAACTCGGGGAAATCCAGGCGCGCCTGCTTGAGCATCCTCAGGTCAACGAAGCGGCGGTGGTCGCCCGTGAAGACCGGCTCGTCGCGTACTACACCGGTACCCCTGCCGATATCGAGCAACTGCGTGCCCACCTGTTGCAGCACCTGCCGGACTTTATGGTACCCGCGCTGTTCGTGCACCTCGACGCGCTGCCCCTGAGCCCCAACGGCAAGCTCGACCGCAAGGCGCTGCCGGCGCCTGGCATGCAGGCGCTGCAGGGGCGTGAGTACCAGGCGCCGGAAGGTGATACCGAGATCCTGCTGGCGCGGCTGTGGGCCGAGCTGCTGAACGTGGAGCGGGTAGGGCGCCTGGATAATTTCTTTGAACTGGGCGGGCACTCGCTGCTCGCCGTGAGCTTGATCGGGCGCCTGCGCCAGGAAGGCATGGAAGCCGATGTGCGGGCGCTGTTCGAACAGCCGACGCTGGCCGGCTACGCCGCAATGACCGAACGAATGGAGATCGTCCTGTGAGCCTCTTTGAGCTGCTGGCAACCCTGAAAACCAAGGACATCCAACTGGCGCTCAAGGGCGAACAGTTGTCGGTGCAAGGCAACAAGCAGGCCTTGAGCGACCCGGCGATCCTGGCCGCGTTGCGTGAGCACAAACCGGGGCTGATCGAGCTGATCAAGGCCGGCGAATACGCACCGACCAAGGCCGGTGAAGTCGCGGTGCCGGCCAATGGCATTGCGCCGGGTACCGAACGCATCACGCCGGACATGCTGACGTTGTCATGCCTTGACCAGGACGAGATCGACCGCATCGTCTCCACCGTCGATGGCGGCGTGGAGAATATCCAGGACATCTACCCGCTCGCGCCGCTGCAGGAAGGCATTCTGTTTCACCATGCCAGCGCCGGACAGGGCGACCCGTATGTGATGCAGTCGCAGTTCGCGTTCGACAGCCTGGCGCGGTTCGACGCGTTCGCCCAGGCCCTGCAAACCGTCATGGATCGCCATGACATCCTGCGCACCGGCGTGGTCTGGGATGGCCTGCAACAGCCGTCGCAAGTGGTGTGGCGCCGGGCGTGCCTGCCGGTGCAGGCCCTTGAGCTGGACCCTGCCGACGGCGACATCGGCGCACAACTGCATGCGTTGTTCGATGCCCGTCACTATCGGCTCGACGTCACCCGGGCGCCGCTCCTGCGCCTGGTGCGCGCCGATGATCCGGCCAACCAGCGCATTGTCGCCACCTTGCTGTTCCACCATATGGCCCTGGACCACAGTGCCCTGGAGGTGGTGTGCCATGAAATGCAAGCGTGCCTGCAGGGGCAGGGCGCGACGCTGGGCCAGGCGGTGCCGTTTCGCAACTATGTGGCGCAGGCACGGTTGGGCATCAGCGAGCAGGAACACGAGCAGTTCTTCCGCCAGATGCTGGGCGATATCAGTGAGCCGACCTTGCCCTTCGGTTTGCAGGACGTGCAGGGCGATGCACGGGGCATCCGCGAACTCAGCCTGCCCTTGGCGGCGCCGTTGAGCCGACGCCTGCGCACTCAGGCACGGCAGCTGGGCGTCAGCGCGGCGAGCCTGTTTCACCTGGGCTGGGCGCAGGTGTTGAGCGCATTGTCCGGCAAGCAACAGGTGGTCTTCGGCACGGTATTGATGGGCCGCCTGCAGGGCAGTCATGACACGGAACGGGCCCTGGGGATTTTCATCAACACCCTGCCGTTGCGCGTGGATGTGGACGCCCAGGATGTAGGCACCGGGGTTAAGGCCACCCATGCGCGGCTCACCACATTGCTGCGCCATGAGCATGCGCCGCTGGCCCTGGCCCAGCGTTGCAGCGCCGTGATTGCCCCCACGCCCTTGTTCAGCGCGCTGCTCAACTATCGTCACAGCGCACCCGCCGCCAGCGCCGAGGCCGTGTCGGCATGGCAGGGCATCGTCGCCCTGAGTGCCGAGGAACGCACCAACTACCCGCTGACCTTGAGCGTCGATGACCTCGGCGAGGACTTTGGCTTGAGCCTGCTGGCCAGTGCCCAGGTGGACCCGCAGCGTGTGTGCGCCTACCTGCAAACCGCCCTGGAACACCTGGTGACTGCGCTGGAACAGGCGCCGACCACCGCGTTGAACCAGGTGACGGTCGTCCCCGTTGCGGAGCAACGCCTGGTGCTTGAGCAGTTCAACGCGACCTCGGTGAGTTTTCCCCAAGGCACCACCCTGCATGGGCGTATCGAAGCCCAGGCCGCGCTGACGCCCGATGCCATCGCCGCCGTGCACCTCGAGCGCACACTGACCTACGCCGAGCTGAACCAGCAAGCCAACTTGTTGGCCCATCATCTGTTGGCGTTGGGGGTCAAGCCCGATGACCGCGTGGCCATCGTCGCGCGCCGGGGCCTCGATACCCTGGCCGGGTTGCTGGCGATCCTTAAATCCGGTGCCTGCTACGTACCGGTGGACCCCTCCCACCCGGCCGAACGCCTGGCCTACCTGCTCAGCGACAGCGCCCCTGTGGCGGTGCTGGCCCAACACGCCTTGCTTGAACGCCTGCCTCCGCTGGACGTGCCGGTGATCAACCTCGATCGCTACACCTGGCACCATCATTCGGCGAGCAATCCCGTGGTCGCCGTCACACCGGGCCATCTTGCCTATGTGATCTACACCTCCGGTTCCACCGGCCTGCCCAAAGGCGTGATGGTGGAGCACCACACCGTGGCCAACCTGGTGGACTGGCATTGCAACGCCTTCGACCTCTGCGCCGGGCGGCATACCGCCAGCGTTGCCGGGTTCGGCTTCGATGCCATGGCCTGGGAAGTGTGGCCGGCGCTGTGTGTCGGGGCGACGCTGCACTTGCCACCGGCCCACGACGGCCCCGAAGACATTGATGCACTGCTGGCCTGGTGGTGCGCGCAGCCGCTGGATGTGGCTTTCCTGCCGACACCGGTGGCCGAGTACGCCTTCAGCCAGAACATCGAACATCCCACCCTGCGCACGTTGCTGATTGGCGGCGACCGCCTGCGTCAGTTCGGGCGCGCGCAGCGGTTTGAGCTGGTCAACAACTACGGCCCTACCGAAGCCACGGTGGTCGCCACGTCCGGCAAGGTCGAGGCGGGACAGGCGTTGCATATCGGCAAGCCCATCGCCAATGCCACGGTCTACCTGCTGGACGCACAGCAGCGTCCGGTGCCATTGGGTGTGGCGGGTGAGGTGTACGTGGGCGGCAAGGGTGTGGCACGCGGCTATCTGAACCGGCCTGAATTGAGCGCCGAACGCTTCCTGCACGATCCCTTCAATCCCGGCCGCATGTACCGCACCGGCGACCTGGCGCGCTGGCTGCCGGACGGCAACCTCGAGTACCTGGGGCGCAACGACGACCAGGTGAAAATCCGCGGCGTGCGCATCGAACTGGGTGAAATCGAAACCCAGCTCAACCTGTTGCCCAGCCTCCAGGAAGCCGTCGTGCTGGTGCGTGAAGACCGGCTGGTGGCCTATTACACGGAAAGTGCGCAGTTCGACCCGCTGGTCGTCGGCGATATCCGCGCCCATCTGCTGGCGCACTTGCCGGACTCTATGGTCCCGGTGGCCTTCGTGAAGCTGGATGCGCTGCCCTTGACCGCCAATGGCAAGATCGACCGCAACGCCCTGCCGGCGCCGGACATGACGGCAGTGTTCAGCCGTGAATACGCAGCCCCTCAAGGCGAGATCGAAAGCCTGCTGGCGCAGATCTGGGCCGATGTGCTGCAGGTAGAACGGGTCGGGCGCCATGACCACTTCTTCGAATTGGGCGGGCATTCGTTGCTGGCGATGCGCATGGTGTCGCAGATTCGCCAGCGCCTGGGCGTGGAACTGTTGCTCAGCGAGCTGTTTGCCAATGCCGAACTGACGGCTGTCGCCCAGGTGCTGGCCCAGGCGGGTCGCAGCACCTTGCCGGATATCCTGCCGGCCAACCGCGATGAGCCCGTGCCGCTGTCGTTCGCCCAGCAGCGCCTGTGGTTCCTGGCGTTGATGGAAGGCGCCAACACCGCCTACAACATTCCCATCGGCCTGCGCCTGCGTGGGCAGCTGCATGTGCAAGCGTTGCAACGGGCGCTGGCGCGCATCGTCGCGCGCCATGCCACCCTGCGCAGCCGTTTCGCCCAGCACGGCGACGAAGCCCAGGTGCTGATCGTCGCCGCCGAAGACGTGTTGCCGCTGCAAGTGCAGGACTTGCGTCGCCACCCGCAGCCGCAACAGGCCCTGGATGCGCTTATCCATGGCGAAGCCTCGGCACCCTTTGACCTGGAGCGTGGCCCGCTGCTGCGCGGGCGTCTGGTGGTGATGGCTGACGAGCACCATGTGCTGCTGCTGACCCTGCACCATATCGTTTCCGACGGTTGGTCCATGGGCGTGCTTACCCGTGAGCTGATGGCGCTGTACCGCGCGTTCAGCCATGGCCAGCCCGACCCGCTGCCGCCGCTGGCGATCCAGTACGGTGACTTTGCCGTGTGGCAGCGCCTATGGCTCAGCGGAGAAGTGCTGCAACGCCAGAGCCACTATTGGCAACAGGCCCTGGCCGGTGCGCCGGCGTTGCTCTCCTTGCCCACCGACCGCCCGCGCCCGGCCCGCCAGGACTACGCCGGCAGCAGCGTCGAGGTGCACCTGGACGAACGTCTCACCGCCGGGCTCAAGGCCTTGAGCCAGCGCCATGGCTGCACGGTGTACATGACCTTGATGACGGCCTGGGCCGCATTGCTGGCGCGGCTGTCCGGGCAGCAGGATGTGGTGATCGGCTCACCGGTGGCCAACCGTACGCGCAGCGAGGTGGAAGGGCTGATCGGCCTGTTCGTCAACACCCTGGCGGTGCGCATCGACACCTCGGGCGGGCTGAGCACCGAGGCGTTGCTGGCGCGGGTCAAGGCGCTGACATTGGCGGCCCAGGCCCACCAGGACCTGCCCTTCGAGCAAGTGGTGGAAATCATCCGCCCGACGCGCAGCCTGGCCCATAGCCCGTTGTTCCAGACCCTGCTGAGCTGGCAGGACAGCAGCGCGCCGACCCTGGCCCTGGGCGACCTCGCCCTGGAAGGCATCGTCGAGAACAGCCACTTCGCCAAGTTCGACCTGTCGCTGAACCTGGGGGAAGTGCAGGGCACGATCCTCGGCGCGCTGGAGTACGCGGTGGCGCTGTTCGATGAGTCGACCGTGCAGCGTTACGTCGGCTACTTCACACGGTTATTGCAGGCCATGGTCGATAACGATCAGGCGGTGCTGGAGCATGTGCCGCTGGTGGACGCGCGCGAGCGCGAGCGTTTGCTGTTCGACTTCAACGCCACCCAGGCGGACTACAACCTTGACCAGACCGTGCACGGGATGTTCGAAGCCCAAGTGATACGTACGCCGGAGGCGATTGCGGTCAAGGCCGGCGAGCAGCAACTGACCTATGCCGAACTGAACGCACAGGCCAACCAACTGGCCCATCACCTGCACGCGCTGGGCGTGCAGCCGGACTCGCGGGTGGCAATCTGTGTGGAGCGCAGCCTGGCGATGGTGGTCGGCCTGTACGCGATCCTCAAGGCCGGCGCTGCCTATGTGCCGTTGGACCCGGCGTATCCACGCGAGCGCCTGGCCTACATGCTTGAAGACAGCGCCCCCGTTGCCGTGCTGGCCCAGGGTTCGACCCGCGATCTGCTGGGCGCGGTACCGGTAGTCGATCTGGACCAGCCGTGCTGGCAACATCATTGCATCGACAACCCCCAATTTGCGGGCCTGGCTGCCTATGTGATCTATACCTCCGGTTCCACCGGCCAACCCAAGGGCGTGATCAACGACCACGCCGGGGTGGTCAACCGCCTGTTGTGGATGCAGGACGAATATGGGTTGACCGCTCAAGACCGCGTCTTGCAGAAAACCCCGTTCAGCTTCGACGTGTCGGTGTGGGAGTTCTTCTGGCCGCTGTTCACCGGCGCGTGCCTGGTGATGGCGCGTCCCGGTGGGCATAAAGACCCGGCGTACCTGTGCGACGTGATCGAGGCTGAACGGATCAGCACCGTGCACTTCGTGCCCTCGATGCTCGATGTGTTCCTGGCCCATGGCGATGTGAGCCAGGCCGCCGGGCTGGCGCGGGTGATATGCAGCGGCGAGGCCTTGCCCGGCAGCCTGGTACGGCGCTTCAAGCAGCAGTTGCCCGGCAGCGAACTGCATAACCTGTACGGCCCCACCGAAGCCGCCGTGGATGTGACCGCGTGGAACTGCGCAGGCGCGGTGACACCGGATAACACCCCCATCGGCAAGCCGATTGCCAATACGCGCATGTACCTGCTGGATGGGCAGTTGCAGCCGGTGCCGCTGGGCGTGGTCGGCGAATTGTTTATCGGCGGCGTGCAAGTGGCTCGCGGTTACCTGAACCGCCCGGAACTGACCGCCGAACGTTTCCTCAAGGACCCGTTCAGCGCCGGACGGATGTACCGCACCGGCGACGTCGGACGTTATTTGCCCGATGGCACTATCGAATACCTGGGTCGCAACGATGATCAGGTGAAGGTTCGCGGCCTGCGTATCGAACTGGGGGAAATCCAGGCGCGCCTCACCGAGTATGCCGCTATCAACGAAGCTGCCGTGGTCGCCCGCGACGATCACCTGGTGGCGTACTACACCGGTGTGCGCAGCGAGATCGAAGCCCTGCGCGGCCATCTGCTGCAGCACCTGCCGGAGTTCATGGTGCCGGCGATTTTCGTCCACCTCGAGGCGTTGCCCCTGAGCCCTAACGGCAAGCTCGACCGCAAGGCCCTGCCTGCACCGGGTGCGGATTCGGTGAGGGTGCGCGAGTACGAGGCGCCCCAGGGTGATACGGAAGTCACCCTGGCCAGCCTGTGGGCCGAGTTGCTCAATGTGGAGCGCGTGGGACGTCACGACAACTTCTTCGAGTTGGGTGGCCACTCACTGTTGGCCGTCAGCCTGATAGGGCGTATGCGTCGCCTCGGGTTGTCGGCGGATGTGAAGGTGCTGTTCGGCCAGCCGACCCTGTGTGCTCTGGCGGCAGCGCTGGGTGGCGGGCGTGGCGTGGCGGTGCCGGTCAATGGCATTGCCGAGGGGGCCACGGCGATCACGCCGGACCAGTTGCCCCTGATTCAACTGGATCAGGCCGACATCGATCGTATTGTCGCCGGCATCCCCGGTGGTGCGGCGAATGTGCAGGATATCTACCCGCTGGCGCCGCTGCAGGCCGGCATGCTCTATCACCATCGCGCGGTGCAGGGCGACGATGCCTACGTGCTGCAGGCGCAGTTCGCCTTTGATTCCCGCCAGCGCCTGGATGCGTTCGCCCGGGCGTTGCAGGCGGTGATCCAGCGCCACGACATTCTGCGCTCGTCGTTTCACTGGGACGGCCTGGAAGAACCGCTGCAAGTGGTGTGGCGCAAGGCGTCGCTGCGCGTCGAAAGCGGCCCGTTGCCCCAGCGCCTGGACCTGGCCCAGGCGCCTTTGATGCGCCTGGTCTACACCGAGGAGCCCCAGCGCGTGGTGGCCACGCTGCTGTTCCATCACCTGGTCATGGACCACTTGGCCCTGGATATCCTGCAGCGCGACATGCAGGCCTTCCTGCTGGGCGAGCAGGATTCGTTAGGCGCAGCGGTCCCGTATCGCAACTATGTGGCCCAGACCCGCAGCGGTGTCGATGCACACGAAGGGTTCTTCCGCGAGATGCTCGGTGACATCGACGAGCCCACGGCAGTCCCCGGCCTGGGCGCCGATGAGCCGGCCCAGTTGAGCGTGGATCCCGCACTGAGCCAGCGCCTGCGGACCCAGGCGCGCCAGGCGGGTGTCAGTGCCGCAAGCCTGATGCACCTGGCCTGGGGCCATGTACTGGGCAAGGTGTCCGGCCGCGAGCAGGTGGTGTTCGGTACGGTCATGCTGGGTCGCCTGCAAGGTGGCGAGGGGGCCGAGCGGGCCATGGGGGTGTTTATCAATACCTTGCCGCTGCGGGTCGACCTGGGCGAACGTGCGGTACGCAGTGCGCTGCGCGCTACCCATGCCCTACTTACCCAGCTGCTCAGTCATGAACACGCGCCATTGGCCCTGGCTCAGCGTTGCAGCGCAGTGCCGGTGGCGACGCCGTTGTTCAGCGTGTTGTTCAACTATCGCCACAGTGCGCCGCACGCCGGTGGTGTGGCCGACGCGTGGCAGGGCATTCAATTGCTCAAGACTCACGAGCACAGCACCTTTGGCCTGTCGATGAGCGTGGATGACCTGGGCGCCGGTTTCAGCCTCAAGGCCAGGGGACCGGGTGCCCGGCGTCTATGCGAGTACCTGCATATCGCACTGGAGCAGCTGGTGCAGGCGTTGGAACACAACAGTGACCTCGCTATCGGCCGCTTGCCGATCCTGCCCGACGCCGAACGTCGCCAGCTGCTGGAATTCAATGCGACCCGGCGCCCATTCCCGCGCGAGCACACGGTGCAACGTCTGTTCGAAGCCCAGGCCCAGGCAACGCCCGACGCACTGGCGGCGGTGCAGGGCGAGCAGGCCTGGAGTTACGGTGAACTGAACCAGCGTGCCAACCGCCTGGCCCATCACCTGCTGGGGCTTGGGGTGCGCCCCGCCGATAACGTTGCGATCCTGCTGCCACGCTCCCTGGACCTGTTGGTGGGCCAACTGGCGGTGCTCAAGTGCGCCGCCGCCTATGTGCCGCTGGACAGCAACGCGCCGGCCGAACGCCAGGGCTTTATGCTGCAGGACAGCGGCGCGGCGTGGCTGCTGAGCCGCAGTGAAATGGCTGCCGATTACCCCGCACAGCGCCTGGACCTCGACACCCTGGCCCTCGATTCGCAACCGAGCCACAACCCGGCGCTGTCGCAATCGAGCGACAGCGTGGCGTACATCATGTACACCTCCGGCTCCACCGGTACGCCGAAGGGGGTGCGGGTGCCCCATCGCGGCATCACCCGGCTGGTGATCAATAACGGCTATGCCGACTTCCAGGCCGGCGACCGTGTGGCCTTCGCTTCCAACCCGGCGTTCGACGCCAGCACCATGGATGTCTGGGGCGCGCTGCTCAATGGCGGCCAGGTGCAGGTGATCGAGCACACCACGTTGCTCGATCCGGTCGCCTTTGGCCGGGCGCTGCAAGGCGTGACGGTGCTGTTTGTGACCACGGCGCTGTTCAACCAATACGTGCAACTGATCCCTGACGCCCTGGCCGGCCTGCGCATCCTGTTGTGCGGCGGCGAGCGTGCCGACCCGGCGGCCTTCCGCAGCCTGTTGGCCCGGGCGCCCGCACTGCGCCTGGTGCATTGCTATGGGCCGACGGAAACCACCACCTACGCCACCACCTATGAAGTGCGCGCGGTTGCCGACGACGCGGACAGCGTGCCGGTGGGCCGGCCCATCTCCAACACCCAGGTGCATGTGCTGGATGCGCACTTGCAGGAGGTGCCGCTGGGCGTGACCGGTGAAATCTGCATCGGCGGCGACGGCGTGGCCACCGGGTACCTGAATCGCCCGGACCTGAGCGCGGAAAAATTTGTGCAGGACCCCTTCAATGAGGGCGCCTTGATGTACCGCACCGGCGACCTCGGCCGCTGGAACGCTGAGGGTCTGCTGGAGTGCATCGGCCGTAATGACGACCAGGTCAAGGTCCGTGGCTTCCGTATCGAGCTGGGTGAAATTGAAGCGCGCCTGGCGACCCACGGAAGCATTCAGGACGTGGTAGTACTGGCCCGTGAGGACGCCCCGGGCGACAAGCGCCTGGTGGCCTATTTCACTTGGGTGGCCGAGCCCGTCGCGATCGACAGCGTACGCGCCCATCTGCAGGGGCAGCTGCCGGACTACATGCTGCCGTCGGCCTATGTGCCGCTGGAGCGCTTGCCGTTGACGGCCAATGGCAAGGTCGACCGCAAAGCCTTGCCGGCCCCGGCCCTGGACGCGTTGTCCTGCCGCGAATTCGAAGCGCCGGCCGATGCACTGGAGCAGACCCTGGCCCAGCTGTGGGCCGAGGTGTTGAAGCTGGCGCAGGTGGGCCGGGATGACAGCTTCTTCGAATTGGGTGGGCATTCATTGTTGGCGATTCGCCTGGTCAACCTGATGGAGGAGGCGGGGTTGCAGGTGTCCCTGGCCGAGCTGTTTCAGCACGCCAGCGTCGCCTCGGTGGCCGCCATGCTGCGCCAGCGCACCCAGGCGCCGGAGCGTGATACTGCAGTGATCACGGTACGCAGCAGCGGCTCGCAGGCGCCGTTGTTCCTGGTTCATGAGTTCAGTGGCATGGACGTGTATTTCCCGGCGCTGGGCCAGCACCTGCCCGGTGACTATCCGATCTACGGCCTGCCGGGCGTGGCACTCGGTGAGGCGCACCTCAACACCATGGAAGGCTTGGCGGCGCGCATGGTCGGCCTGATTCGCGGCATCCAGCCCCACGGGCCTTACCGGGTCGCCGGCTGGTCGTTTGGCGGAGTGCTGGCCTACGAAGTGGCGATGCAATTGCTCGGGCAGGATGAGCCGGTGGCGTTCCTCGGCCTGATCGACAGTTACGTACCGCGCATGACCGACCAGGGCAAGGCGCGCTGGAGCGGTCCGGATGCCCTCAAGCGGCATTTGCTGTTGCAATGCACGGCCTATTGGAACGCACAGGGAGGTGTGGATGAACTGGCGAGGATTGAGCAACTTGAGGCACAGTTTGGACAGTTGGACTTTGCGGGTCTGCTGCAACGCTGTCGCGATCAAGGTCTGTTGTACGCGCAAATGGCGGCAGCGGCGGACGCGGACCTCTTGAGCTTTATCGAGCGGGAAGTGGGGCATGGGCATGCGCTGGCGCACTACAGCCTGTTTCCGTTGCCGATGGCGGTGCATCTGTTCAGCGCCCAGGAGCGCCCTACCGAGTTGGCGCGGCGCAGCGAGTCCCTGGGTTGGAACGACGCCCTGGCCCCCGGGCAACTGCTGCGAGTGGAGGTGCCTGGGGATCACCAGAGCATGATGCAGGCGCCCCATATCCAAGGCTTGGGTCGCGCCATGAGCGCGGCGTTGCTGGCAAGTACGCCGGTGAGCCAGGCGCCGCACCAGCCGCTGTTGCGAATTCAAAGCGGCCGCGCCGGGTATGCGCCACTGTTCTGCGTGCCGGGCGCGGGGGACAGCGTGACCGGGTTTGTCGGCTTGAGCGAAGCGCTGGGGCGTGACTGGCCGCTGTTCGGTCTGCAGCATCGGGGCCTGGATGGCGAGGCGGTACCCCACAGCCAGGTCGAGGCGGCCGCGCGCTGTTACCTGACGGCGCTGGAGCACGAGTGCCCGCGTGGGCCGGTGCATCTGGTCGGGCATTCCTTTGGTGGCTGGATCGCATTGGAAATGGCCCTGCGCTTGCAGGCGGCCGGGCGCGAAGTGGCATCGTTGACGGTAATCGACAGTGAGGCACCGGCTGGCGCGGGGCGGCCCTACACCACCACGGCGGCGTTGGTGCGATTGATCGAGGCCATGCAGTTGGCCGCGGGCAAGGCGTTTGGCATTGATCTCGTGGACTTTGCCGGGCGCGATGAGCGCGCGCAGCGGCAGGCGTTGCATGGGGGCATGGTCGACGTGGGGTTGTTGCCGGCCCGTGCCAGTGTGGACGCGATGACGGGGCCGGCGCGTACCTATGGCGTGGCGTTGCGCACGGTGTATCGGCCTTTGCGGCGCTATGAAGGTGCAGTGCGCCTGGTGCTGGCCGAGGACCCGGCGCTGGACGCGGCGGGGAATCAGCGGGAGCAGGGGAGGATGATCGAGGGGTGGCGCAAGCAGGGCAGCGCTTTGGAGGTCTGGTATGGGGCGGGGAACCACTTCACCTTGCTCAAGGTGCCGAATGTTCACAGGCTGGCGCGCTGGTGGTTGGACGGCGTGGTGATTGGGGAGGTGGTTTCGTGAAGAGGGTCTACCCCCTCCCGCCTATGGACTCCATCAAAAAAGCCCAACCACTTTTCATGGTCATTTATGCAAACTTCTAAGCTCCGCAAAACCGGCCTGCTTGCAGTCCTGGCTGTCGCCATCGGCCTCATCGTCTACACGGTCCAGGCGCCCGCCGACGCCCCGCAATACCTTACGGCCAGCGTCGAACGCGGCGATATCGAAAACGCCGTGCTGGCCACCGGCGTGCTCGAAGGCATCAAGCAAGTGGATGTCGGTGCCCAGGTTTCCGGGCAGTTGAAGTCGCTCAAGGTCAAGGTCGGCGATAAGGTGAAGCAGGGCCAGTGGCTCGCCGAAATCGACCCGTTGGTCCTGCAAAATACCCTGCGCAAGGCCCAGGTGGATGAGGAAAACCTCCAGGCCCAGCGCCGGGCCACGGCGGCGCAGCTCAAGCAGGCCAGGTCGGTGTATGAACGCTACAAGGGCTTGCAGGATGACGAGTCGGTGTCGCGCCAGGACTTCGAAGACGCCGAGTCGACGTTCCAGGTGCAGCAGGCCAACCTGCTGTCCCTGGATGCGCAGATCAAGAGTGCGCATATCCAGATCGACACCGCCAAGGTCAACCTGGCTTACACCCGCATCGTTGCGCCCATCGATGGCGACGTGGTGGGCATCGTCACCCAGGAAGGCCAGACCGTGATCGCCAGCCAGCTGGCACCGGTGCTGTTGAAGCTGGCGGACCTGGATACCATGACGGTCAAGGCCCAGGTGTCGGAGGCCGATGTGATTCATATCAGCCCCGGCCAGCAGGTGTACTTCACCATCCTCGGCGAAGCCGACAAGCGCTACTACGCCAAGCTGCGCGGTACGGAACCGGCGCCGCAGAACTTCCTCGAAACCCAGACTGCCGGCACCCCCAAGCAGAACACGGCGGTGTTCTATAACGCACTGTTCGACGTGCCCAACCCCGACCATCGCCTGCGCATCGCCATGACTGCCCAGGTGCGCATCGTGCTCGACACCGCCCAGGCGGCGTTGATGGTGCCGGTGGCCGCGCTCGGCCCGCGCAACAACGATGGCCGCTACTCGCTGCGGGTGCTGGACGCCAAGGGCAAGGCGGTGGCGCGGGAGGTGAAGACCGGTATCAATAACAACGTCAAGGTGCAGGTCCTGGAGGGCCTGGCCGAGGGTGAGAAGGTGGTGATCGGTGACGCGTCGCCCACCGTGGCGGGGAACTGACGGATGACCCAGCCACTGTTGGAACTCAAGGGCATCACCCGCAGTTTCATGGCCGGCGAGCGTGAATTCATTGCGCTCAAGGGCATCGACCTGACCATCCATGCCGGGGAAATGCTGGCGATTATTGGCGCCTCGGGTTCCGGCAAATCGACCCTGATGAATATCCTCGGCGGCCTGGACTACGCCACCGCCGGCAGCTACAGGATCAACGGCATCGAAACCCGCTCGCTGGGCAATGACCAACTGGCGGAGCTGCGCCGCGATTACTTCGGGTTTATCTTCCAGCGCTACCACTTGCTGGCGCACCTCAGCGCGTTGCATAACGTGGAAATGCCGGCGATCTACGCGGGCACCCCGCAGACCCAGCGCCACAGCCGCGCACGTGAGCTGCTGGAACGACTGGGCCTGGCCAGCCACACCAGCCATCGGCCCAGCCAGCTGTCGGGCGGCCAGCAGCAACGGGTGAGTATTGCCCGGGCCTTGATGAACGGCGGTGAAGTGATCCTCGCCGACGAACCCACCGGCGCCCTCGACACCCACAGCGGCAAGGAGGTGATGCGCATCCTGGCCGAACTGCACGCGGCCGGGCACACGGTGATTATTGTCACCCATGACCCGAAAGTGGCGGCCAATGCCCAACGCATCGTCGAGGTCAGCGACGGCGAGATCATCAGTGACAAGGCCAATGCCAGCAGTGGCCTGGACCTGCCTGCCGAGGCGCCGCTCGAGGCCAGGCGCGGCGGCGCACGCCGATTGGTGGCAAGCCTTGGGCTGTTCAAGGAGGCGTTCAACATGGCCTGGGTCGCGCTGGTCTCCCATCGCATGCGCACCTTGCTGACCATGCTGGGTATCGTCATCGGCATCACCTCGGTGGTGTCGATCTCGGCCATCGGCGAAGGCGCAAAACGCTATGTGCTCAAGGACATCCAGGCGATAGGCAGCAACACCATCGATATTTTCTCCGGCACCAGTTTCGGCGACAGCCGCGCCTCGGCCATCGAGACGCTGATGCCCTCGGATGTGGAGGCCCTGAACCGGCTCTACTACGTCGACAGCGCCACCCCGGTGGTGGGCCGCAACCTCTTGCTGCGTTTCGGCAATATCGACCTGGACGCCCAGGTCAATGGCGTGAGCGACCGCTACTTCAAGGTGAAGGGGCTGAAACTCGAAGCCGGCATCGCCTTCAGCGAAAGCGATGCACGGCGCCAGGCCCAGGTGGTGGTGATCGACCACAATACCCGGCAACGCCTGTTCGGGCCGAATGTGGATCCGCTGGGCCAGGTGATCCTGGTGGGCAACCTGCCGTGCACGGTGATCGGCGTGACGGCGGACAATAAGAACATGTTCGCCGCGAGCAAGGCACTCAACGTGTGGGTGCCGTATGAGACAGCGGCAGGGCGTCTCTTAGGCCAGCGCCATCTGGACAGCATCACCGTGCGCATCAAGGACGGCCAGCCGAGCAAGGTGGTGGAAGACAACGTCAATGCGCTCATGCTGCAACGCCACGGCACCAAGGATTTCTTCACCAATAACCTCGACAGCATCATGCAGACGGTGCAGAAAACCAGCCGTTCCCTGGCGCTGCTGTTGTCGTTGATCGCGGTGATCTCCTTGCTGGTGGGGGGCATTGGCGTGATGAATATCATGCTGGTGTCGGTCACTGAGCGCACCCGCGAGATCGGTATTCGCATGGCGGTGGGCGCGCGACAGTCGGATATTCGCCAGCAGTTTTTGGTGGAAGCGGTGATGGTGTGCTTGATCGGCGGGATGATTGGCATCGCGCTGTCCTTCGCCATCGGCTATCTGTTTTCGCTGTTTGTGAAAGAGTGGGAGATGGTGTTTTCCCTGGGGTCGATCATCATGGCGTTTGGCTGCTCGACACTGATCGGCATTGTGTTCGGCTTCGTGCCGGCGAGGAACGCGGCACGGCTGGACCCGATTGAAGCGTTGGCACGGGATTGACCTCCCGGCAGCTGCCGAACCTCGGCGAGGCAGCTGCGGGGAGAGGGCTTAGAGCGCGGTATCGTCGGTGGAGTACATCCACCGCAACAACGAATGCCGTCCGCTGATCCCCAGCTTGATCGCCGCCCGCTTTAGGTAGCTTTCAATGGTGTTGACCTTCAGTGCCAGTTGCTCCGCCAACTCCGGCGCCGTGCGCCCGGCCAGCAGGCCCACGCACACCTCCAGCTCGCGGTTGGAAAGGCTCAGCCCCGATTGCACCAGGCGTTCCTGAATGCGTCGACGCAGGGTGTCGATGCCCTGGTTCTGCGATAGGTGCGGGTCGCTGTCACCGCGGCATGGCTGAATCGCGGTGATGTGTTTTTCCACCAAAGGCAACAGCAGCGTGGAGAAGTCCTGCAACATGCTGCGTTCCTGGGGCGAAAAGCTTTCTGACTGGTGGGAGCGGTACACCGACAGCACGTAGCGCACATCATCCTTGTGGCGTGTGAGGTGCAATTGTGCGGCCGGTTGCGCATCGCCCAGGGCCGCCACCGAATCGGTGTAGACCGGGCTGATCTTGCGGCGGGTGTGACCTTCGGGGCTCACGCGCAATTGGGTGATATGGGTGGCGTCCACTGCCAGTTGGGTGAGGATCAGGTCATGCAGCATGCGTGGGAAATCGCGACTGCCGGTGCTGGCGATGACCTTGCCTATATGTGGGAACAGGTGTGAATTCATCAGTTCGTCCATGAGTGTCGAATGCAGGACGTATGCTAGTACAGCCTGGCGGCGGCAGGGGGATCCAATCGGCAAAAAACCGCATTAAGCCCGGCCAACGGTGGTCGGATCCGTCCGGCCACCGTCGTGGGAAAGCACAACCGAGGGCCTGGGGCTTATCGCGCCGACTGTACCGCCATCGGCGTTTCGCGCGGTACGGCGCGGGTGCACTTGGCCAGCGCCTGCTGCACGTCCGCCAACAGGTCGGCGACATCCTCAAGCCCCACCGATAAACGCACCAGGCCTTCGCTGATACCGTGATGCGCGCGTTCTTCAGGGGTGTAGGTGCTATGGGTCATGCTCGCCGGGTGCTGGGCCAGTGACTCGGCGTCGCCCAGGCTCACCGCGCGGGTGAACAATGTGAGGGCGTTCATGAAGCGTCGTCCGCTGTCGATCCCGCCCTTGAGTTCGAAGGCGATCATGCCGCCGGCCTGGCTCATCTGCCGCGCCGCCAATGCGTGTTGCGCGAAGCCGCGCAGCCCCGGATACGTCACCCACTCCACGGCGGGATGCGCCTGCAAGGCTTCGGCCACGGCCTGGGCGTTGCTGCAATGGCGGTCCATGCGCAGGGCCAGCGTTTTGAGGCCGCGCATTAACAGCGACGCGTCCTGGGGCGACATCACCGCGCCGGTCAAGTCCTTGAGGCCTTGCAGGCGAATGCGCTGGGCCAGGGCCTGGTTGCTCACGGCGATGCCGGCGGTGATGTCGCCATGGCCGCTGAGGTACTTGGTGGCCGAGTGCACCACCACATCGGCGCCCAGTTCCAGCGGCCGTTGCAGATACGGCGTGCAGTAGGTGTTATCCACCACCACGGTCACGTTCGGCTGTTGATGGGCGAGGGCGGCCACGGCGGCGATGTCCACCAGTTGCAGGGTGGGATTGGCCGGGGTTTCGCAGTAGACCATGCGCGTGGCGGGGCTCAGCGCCGCTTGCAGGGCCGCAAGGTCGGTGAGGTCCACATGACGCACCTTGATGCCGAATTCGCCGATACCGTGATGCAGCAGGGCGAAGGTGCAGCCGTAGAGTGTCTGGCTGACGATCACCTCATCGCCCGGGCGCAGCAGGGTCCAGAACGTCGCGGCAATCGCGCCCATGCCGGAACTGAACGCCACCGCCGCCTCGCCGTTTTCCAGGGTGGCCATGCGGGACTCCAGCAGCGCCAGGGTCGGGTTGGAAATGCGCGTGTAGAAATGGCCACCGGCCTCTCCGGCGAAACAGGCGGCGCCGTATTCGGCGGTGGGGAAGGCAAACGTGGCCGACAGGTAGATCGGCGGCACGAGTGCGCCGTGGTGGTCCTTGGGGTCGTAGCCGTGGTGGATGGCACGGGTGGAAAAGCCGAATGCATTGTGTTTAGTGTTCATGTCGGGCGCTCCTTATTTCCTACAATGCTATGCTTATAACCACGGCTGGATTTTCCAAACTTTGCCGACAAAACCCGTGTCCTGGGATGAAAACTCGCTAAAAACAATAAACAGAGGCACATCATGCCCATCACGCTGGATCGCACCGACAAAGCGTTATTAAACGCCCTGCAAGGCAACGCCCGTTTAACCGTGGCCGAACTGGCCGAGCGCGTGTCCCTGACCACGTCACCGTGCTGGCGACGGGTCAGGAACCTGGAGGAGAGCGGGGTGATCAGCGGCTACCAGGCGATCCTCTCGCCCAAGGCGCTGGGGTATGGGGTGACGGCGTTTGTCAGCATCATGATGGAGAGCCACACCCAGGAAATCGCCCGGGCGTTCGAGCAGCGCCTGTTGGATATTCCGGAAATCGTGGCCTGTCATAACGTGTCGGGACGCTATGACTTTTTGCTCGAGGTGGTGGCCAGGGACCTGGAGTCGTTCGGCGAGTTTGCGCGGGAGGTGTTGCAGACGCTGCCGTGCGTCAAGGAAATCTATTCGAGTTTTTCCTATAAATCGGTGCGACCGTTGCGGGTGATTCCATTACCAGGTTGATCGCACCATTGGTCACCTGTTCTTCCCCGCAATTGGCTATTTCTCCCGTACGGCCCGGTGGCTAACCTAGCCACCACTTCCCACCGTTCCGGAGTTCCGCATGCAAGCCCGTACCGATTTCTACACCGCTTCCCCAGACGCCATGAAAGCCATGCTTGCCCTGGAAGCCGCCGTCGGCAAACTCTCCATCGAACTGCCATTGCTGGAGCTGATCCGCCTGCGGGTCTCTCAGATCAACGGCTGTGCCTTTTGCCTGGACATGCACACCGCCGATGCCCGCAAGGGTGGCGAGACCGAGCGTCGCCTCTACACCTTGTCGGCCTGGCGCGAAACGCCGTTCTTCACCCCGCGTGAACGCGCGGCATTGGCCTGGGCCGAGAGCCTGACGCTGCTGAGCCAGACCCACGCCCCGGACGCAGACTTCACCGCGCTCGCCGCCGAGTTCAGCCCCCGGGAGCAAGTCGACCTGAGCGTGGCCATCGCCACGATCAACAGCTGGAACCGCCTCGCGGTAGGTTTCCGCAAGATGCCTGAATAGGCGGTTGAAGACGGCTCTTTTGTGGTGAGCGGGCTTGTCCCGCGCTGGGCTGCGCAGCAGCCCCAAAACAAGGCGCAGAGGAGTGCCTGATATACCCCATTCGTCTTCATCAGGGGCGCTTCGCCCCCCAGCGCGGGCGGTGCGACGATTCGCCAAGCCCGCTCGCCACAGCAGTAAGTGTCAGAAGTTCACCGAAGCACTCAGGCGCGCCGTCAGCGGCGCGCCCTGGAACAGATAGTCATCGCCCATGTACTCGCCCGCGTCGCGCCAGTAGCGCTTGTCGAACAGGTTGTCGACGCTCAGGCGCAACACCGTCTCGTAGCCGTCGATCTTGGTGGTGTAGCGGCTGCCGACGTTGACCACCGCGTAATCCCCCACCTCCACATTGCCGCTGCGATTGGCGTACTTATTGGCGCTGTATTGCACGCCGCCGAGCACCGCCAGGCCATTGACCCACGGCAACGCATAATCGGCGTACACACTGGCGCGCAGCTTGGGCACGTTGATCGCCTGGTGGTCTTCGTATGCCGGTGTGCCGCTGCCGCTGACCCGTGCACGAATCGCCGCCACGCTGGTGGAAATCTGCAGGCGCTCGGTGGCCCAGCCGTTGGCCGACAGTTCCACGCCGGTGTTTTTCTGTTCGCCCTGTTGCACGTAGGTGAACTGGCCGGCGCCATCCGGCTTGGCGTACTGATAGGCCTGGCGTGTCTGGAACACAGCGGCGGCGAAGCTGATGCGGCGCCAGTCGTATTTCACCCCGGCCTCGATTTGCCGCGAGGTGGTCGGGGCCAGGGTTTCATCGGCGTTGTTGGCAAACCACGGCGCGGTGCCGCCCAGGGACAGGCCTTTGCTGTAGCTGGTGTACAGCGAGATGTTTTCCACCGGTTTGTAGATCAACGATGCCTGGGGCAGGAACACGTATTGCTGGGTATGGCGGGCCTGGTTGCCAGTGACGCCGTCGAACGCTTTTTCATCCAGGCGCACTTCGCGGCCACCGAGGAGGGTTTGCCATTGCTCGTTGAGGCGGATGCGGTCGGTGACGAACAGGCCATACTGGCGGCTGTCGAGGGTGCGATGGCTGTCGTTCAACGGCTTGTCGGTGGGCGTGAACGTCGGCGCGTCAGCGTCGATATTGGCCGTGCCGATGTACTCGTTGACGGACTTGCGCTTGTCGATCACCCGGCGAAACGCGCTTGTGCCGAAGGTCAGTTCATGGCCGATGCCTGCGGTGTCGAACAGGCCGGTCATCGCCGCCTGGACTTCATCGTCACGGCGGGTATCGTCGGGGCTGCGGTAGTCGTAGACGTCGTAGTTGCCTTCGGGCGTGAAGTGGTTGCCGATACCGTTGGTGTCGCCGCCCCAGGCAAACGAACTGTAGTCATCGATCACCACCTTGCTGCGCGCGGCGCTGACGCTGCCTTTCCACTGGTCGCTGAAGCGGTATTCGAACGTGCCGTTGAGGTTCAGCGAATCGATGCCGACCTGCCTGGAACCGCTCTGGTGGCCCAGCAGTTTTTTCGGCGAGGCGTCGTGGGGCACCTCGGTGCCGCCCAGCAACTGGTAGCCCGGTACCGAGCGCTGTTGCTTGTTCTGGTATTCCGCGTCCAGTTGCAGCACCGCGTCGGGGCTGATGTTCCAGTCGAAGGCCAGGGACACAAAGTCGCGCTGGCCGTTGGCGTGCTCCACATAGGCATTGAGGTCTTCATGGGCGACGTTGGCGCGCAGGCCGAATTGCTGCTCGCTGCCAAACCAGCCACCCACGTCGGTGGCGATATAGCCACTGCCGCGGTCATCGGTGGACACCGTCACCGAGCGCACGTCTTCCGGACGCTTGGTCACGTAGTTGATCACGCCGCTGGGTTCGGACATTCCGCTCTGCAAACCGGCCAGGCCCTTGAGCACTTCCACCTGCTGTTTGTTTTCCAGGGCGACGTTCTGCTCGCCGGTGATGGTGCGTCCGTTGATCTTGTAGCTGCTCGCCGCATTCAGCGAGAAGCCACGCACCACGAAATTTTCGTAGTAACCGATGGGGGCGTAGCTATCGCCCACCGAAGCGTCGTTGCGCAGCACTTCACTGAGCAGGCGCGCTTGCTGGTCCTTGATCAGCGCGGCATTGATCACCGTGATCGAGGCCGGAGTGTCCAGCAGCGGCGCCTCATTGAAGCCGCCGACCGAGGCGGTGTCTGCGCGATAGCCGGACGCGTCCTCGCCCTGGACCTGCACCGCCGGCAGCTCGAGTTGTGCCGCCCAACTGTTGCCGATCCCGCCGCTGAGCAGCAGGCCGAGGGCGAAACGTGTACTGACGACAGGACGAAAACGCAAAACCATGGGGGAGGGCCTTAAAGCGCAGGGCGGGGGGCGCATAAGCTAGGCATAACTGCTCGGTTTTACAAGTGAGACGTCCCGTCTCAGCCCGCCCACTGAATGACGTGCCTCTCGACAGCCTGCGTGCCCACCTGCGATAGACAGGACATCTCTAACCCTTGCAGGAGATCATCATGGGTATCGCTGGAAAAGTTGCACTGGTGACCGGCGCCGGGCAGGGCATTGGTCGGGCCATCGCCCTGCGCCTGGCACAGGACGGTGCCGACATCGCCCTGGTCGACATCAATGGCGCCAAGCTCGAAGCCGTGGCCGCCGAAGTCGTGGCCCTGGGGCGCAAGGCCTCGGTGTTTATCGCCGACGTGTCCAAGCGCGACCAGGTGGTGGCGGCGGTCGAACACGCACACCAGACCCTCGGCGGCTTCGACATTATCGTCAACAACGCCGGGGTCGCGCAGATCGACGCGCTGCTGGATGTCAGCCCGGAACAGGTCGAACGCACCCTGGGCATCAACGTGCAGGGCGTGTTGTGGGGTATCCAGGCTGCAGGCAGGAAATTCAAGGCGCTCAAGCAGAAGGGCAAGATCATCAATGCCTGTTCCATCGCCGGCCACGAAGGCTTCGCGCTGCTGGGCGTGTACTCGGCCACCAAGTTCGCCGTGCGCGCCTTGACCCAGGCGGCGGCCAAGGAACTGGCGAGCGCCGGGATCACGGTCAACGCTTATTGCCCGGGCGTAGTGGGCACCGACATGTGGGTGGAGATCGACAAGCGCATGGCCGAGATTACCGGCGCCGAAGTGGGTGCGACCTACAAGCAGTATGTGGATGGGATTGCCCTGGGCCGTGCGGAAACGCCGGAGGATGTGGCGGGGTTGGTGGCCTACCTGGCCGGGCCGGATGCGGATTACATGACCGGACAGGCGCCCTTGATCGACGGTGGGCTGGTTTATCGCTGATCTCCCAAGGCCGACGGTGTTAAATGTGGGAGGGGGCAAGCCCCTCCCACATGGGTGACCCTGTTGTGTCAGTGCTTGCCGGGCATGTCGATGCCCAACCGGTTGACTCGGCGGTACAGGGTGGCCCGGGAAATCCCCAGCGCCTGCGCCGTCGGCAACGGCTTCCAGCGATGCCGGATCAAGGCATCCAGTACCACTTGGCGTTCCGGGCTGACGCTGTGTTCGGCCAGCGTCTCGACCTGCTCCCCACGCACTTCCACCGGCAAGTCCGCCAGCTGAATCGTGCCGCCTTCACACACTGCACAGGCATACGCCAGCACATGGTGCAGCTGGCGCACATTGCCCGGCCAGGCATAGCCCAGCAGGCGTTCCAGCGCGGCCTGGCCGATGCCTACCGAGATGCCGCTGCCGCGCGCTTGCTGCTCCACCAGCCGGTTGATCAATGCCAGTTTGTCACTGCGCTCGCGCAGCGGCGGCAGACAGAAGCGTGCACAGCCGAGGCGGAAGTACAGGTCTTCGCGAAAGCGCCCGTCGCTGACCAGCACGGCCAGGTCGCGGTGGCTGGCGCAGATCACCTGAATGTCTACCGTGCGGGTCTTGGCCCCGCCCAGGGGCGCGACTTCACCCTCGGCCATCACCCTCAGCAGGCGCGTCTGCAACGCCAGCGGCATATCGCCGATTTCATCGAGGAACAGGGTGCCGCCATCGGCCTGCACCAACAGCCCCGGCATGCCTTTGCTGGAGGCCCCGGTAAAGGCCCCGGCCACGTAGCCGAACAGCTCGCTTTCAATCAGGTTCTCGGGGATCGCCGCGCAGTTCACCGCCACAAAGGGCCCTGTTCGCCGGACGCTGCGTTCGTGCAGCTGACGGGCGAAAACTTCCTTGCCGGCGCCGGTTTCCCCCTGCACCAGCACCGGCAGGTTGCGGTCCTTGACGCGCACGGCCAGGCGCAGGTGTTCTTCCACCCGTGGGTCGACCTGGGTGTGCGCAACGGGCCGTGCCGGTTTGCGGCGCGGCCCGTTGACCCGCACGTGCAGCACGCCAGGCTCGCCCAGCCATTGCAGGTGTTGGGTCGATTGGTCGGTGGCCGAGCGCAACGCGTCCAGGTCGAACACCTCGCCGATATGCGCCGGCACCTGGCCGAAACGCCGGCGCAGTGCCTGGCGCGCCTTGCTGTTCAGGGCGTGCAGGCGCCCGTCCTGGTCCCAGGCCAGCAACAGGTCGGGCTGGCTGTCCACGTAGCCCGGTGTGCTGTGGGCCTGGAGCACCCAATGCTCGCGGGCGCTGTGCATGAAGAAGGCGTTTTCGATGGCCTGGGCACTCTGGGCCACCATCTGCCGCACCAGGTGCTGGCTGCGCCGGTCATCCGGGGATTTGAGCGCCGAGGCATCCATCACCCCCAGCAGGTTGCCCTGGGGGTCGAAGATCGGCGCGGCGGAGCAGGTCAGGCTGATAAACGCGGCGCGGAAGTGGTCGCGCTTGTGCACGGTCACTGCGGCCTTGCTGGTCAGCACCGTGGCCACGCCGCAGGTGCCTTCCTCGGCTTCCGACCAGCAGGTGCCGAGGTACAGGCCGGCTTTGCGGCAGTCGCTGCGAATGGTTGTGTCGACGCGGTGATCGATGGTCTGGCCCTGGGCGTCGGTGAGCATCACGCAGTAGTCGGCGTGGCGCACCCGGTGGTGCAGTTGCCCGACTTCCTCGCCGGCGATGCGCATGAACAGCTCGGCGCGTTCGCGGCATTCCTTGAGCAAGGGTTCGGTAAGGATGCGGGGCCCCTGCAGCGAGCCGGGGTCGAGGTGGTGTTGTTCCATGGAGCGCCGCCAGGAATCGAAAATCAGCGACGGCACCGGCGCCTGGGGCAGGCGATCGGCATTGCGGACCACGCGACTGACGCAGTCGACGTGTTCCCTGGAGTTCGCGGCGAGCATAAGGCCTCCGGTTCTCGATCTTTGTTGTTATGCCCGCCATTAAGCGCCCGTGGGCGCGAGGGGACAAGGGCGACCTGACCAACAGCCCCGCGTGAGACGCGGCGTCTCATTTCGGCCGAGACGCCGCCTGCACAGTGCAATGCGCCGTCTCATTCTGCACAGGCATACCGTCCCGGCACAACCGCACGGCACTGCTCTGGATCAAGGCTTTGCCAGGTTTTATCGCACCTTGGCACAGGCTGTGCTGAACCACTTGCAGCTGGCCGCAGCCAGCCTTTTGTGTGTCGAGACAACCTGGAGAACAACAAGATGTCCACCCACCTGTCCACCGATCAATTGCTGCATGCCTACACCGTGATGCGCACCATCCGTGATTTCGAAGAACGCCTGCATGTGGAATTCGCTACCGGCGAGATCCCCGGTTTCGTGCACCTGTATGCCGGCCAGGAAGCCAGCGCAGCCGGGGTCATGGCCCACCTCAACGATGAAGATTGCATCGCCTCCAACCACCGTGGTCATGGCCATTGCATCGCCAAGGGCGTGGATGTGTTCGGCATGATGGCCGAGATCTACGGCAAGAAAACCGGGGTGTGCGGCGGCAAGGGCGGTTCCATGCACATCGCCGACCAGGAGAAGGGCATGCTCGGCGCCAACGGCATTGTCGGGGCCGGTGCGCCGTTGGCGGCAGGTGCCGCGCTGGCCTCCAAGCTCAAGGGCAGCCAGGGTGTGGCGGTCGCATTTTTCGGCGACGGCGGCTCCAACGAGGGCGCGGTGTTCGAGGCGATGAACCTGGCGTCGATCATGAAACTGCCGTGCCTGTTCGTGGCCGAGAACAACGGCTATGCCGAGGCCACCGGTTCCGGCTGGTCGGTGGCGTGCAAGGACATTGCCGAGCGGGCGGTGGGCTTCGGCATGCCGGGGGTGATTGTCGATGGCAATGACTTCTTTGCCGTGCACGCGGCGTTGGGCGTGGCGGTGGAGCGCGCGCGCCAGGGCGACGGGCCGACCTTGGTGGAAGTCAAACTGAGTCGCTTCTACGGCCACTTCGAAGGCGATGCACAAACCTATCGTGGCCCGGACGAAGTGAAGAACCTGCGCGAATCCCACGACTGCCTCGCACTGTTCCGCCAGCGCTGCAATGCCGAAGGCTGGCTTGACGCGGCCCAATTCGAACGTATCGACGGCGAGGTCGCGCAGTTGATCGACGACGCCGTGCGCCTGGCCAAGTCCGATCCCAAGCCCCAGGCCGCCGACCTGCTCAGTGATGTCTACGTCGCCTACCGCTAATAACTACAAGACTCGGAGAGAATTTCATGGCTCGCAAAATCAGCTATCAGCAGGCAATCAACGAAGCCCTGGCCCAGGAAATGCGCCGCGACCAAAGCGTGTTCATTATCGGCCAGGATGTCTCCGGCGGCACCGGCTCCCCCGGCGAGCAGGACGCCTGGGGCGGTGTGCTCGGCGTGACCAAGGGCCTGTACCCGGAGTTTCCGGACCGGGTACTCGATGCGCCGTTGTCCGAAGTCGGCTACGTCGGCATGGCTGTCGGCGCCGCCACCCGTGGCATGCGCCCGGTGTGCGAGTTGATGTTCGTCGACTTTATCGGCTGCTGCCTCGACCAGTTGCTCAACCAGGCCGCCAAGTTTCGCTACATGTTCGGCGGCAAGACCACCACGCCGCTGGTGGTGCGCGCCATGTACGGTGCCGGCCTGCGTGCCGCCGCCCAGCATTCGCAGATGCTCACCTCGATGTGGACGCACATTCCCGGGCTCAAGGTGGTATGCCCGGCCACGCCCTATGACGCCAAGGGCATGCTGATCCAGGCGATCCGCGACAACGACCCGGTGATCTTCCTCGAACACAAGATGCTCTACAGCCTCCAAGGTGAGGTGCCGGAAGAGCTGTACACCGTGCCGTTCGGTGAAGCCAACTTTGTGCGCGAAGGCCGCGACGTGACCCTGGTGACCTACGGCCGTATGGTGCATATCGCCCTGGAAGCCGCCGCCAACCTGGCACGCCAGGGTATCGACTGCGAAGTGCTGGACCTGCGCACCACCAGCCCGCTGGACGAAGACAGCATCCTCGAGAGCGTGGAGAAAACCGGGCGCCTGGTGGTGATCGACGAGTCCAACCCGCGTTGTTCCATCGCTACCGACATCAGTGCGTTGGTGGCCCAGCAGGGCTTCTCGTTCCTGCGTGCGCCGATCGAGATGGTCACCGCGCCGCACACGCCGGTGCCGTTTTCCGATGCGCTGGAAGACCTGTATATCCCCAACGCCGCGAAGATCGAGGCCGCGGTGCTGAAGATCGCCGACAAGAGGAATGCCGCATGATCCATACCTTGACCATGCCCAAGTGGGGGCTGTCGATGACCGAAGGCCGCATCGACGTCTGGCTCAAGCAGCCCGGCGACCGGGTGGAGAAGGGCGAAGAAGTGCTGGACGTCGAGACCGACAAGATCTCCAGCAGCGTCGAGGCGCCGTTCAGCGGTGTGTTGCGCCGCGTACTGGCGCTGAGCGACGAGACCTTGCCGGTGGGCGCGCTGCTGGGGGTGGTGGTGGACGGTGAGGCCAGCGAGGCGGAGATCGATGCGGTGATCGAAAGCTTCAACGCCGGGTTCGTCTCAAGCAGCGCCGAAGCCGAAGCCACCGGGCCGAGTGCGCAGAAGGTCGAGGTGGGCGGGCGCTTGCTGCGCTATCTCGACCTGGGCGAGGGCGGCACGCCGCTGGTGCTGGTGCATGGCTTTGGCGGCGACTTGAACAACTGGCTGTTCAACCAACCGGCCCTGGCCGCCGAGCGCCGGGTGATCGCCGTGGATTTGCCGGGGCATGGCGAGTCGGGCAAGCATCTGCAAGCGGGTGACGCCGAGGAGCTGAGCCAGGCCGTGCTGGCCTTGCTCGATCACCTCAAGCTCGAACGCGTGCACCTGGCCGGGCACTCCATGGGCGGCTTGGTCAGCCTGATGCTTGCCGGCCAGGCGCCGGCGCGCGTTGCCTCGCTGACCCTGATCGCCAGCGCCGGGCTGGGGGCGGACATCAACGGCGATTACCTGCAAGGTTTCACCGAAGCCAATAACCGCAACGCGCTCAAGCCGCAACTGGTGCAACTGTTCAGCGACCCGGCGCTGGTGACGCGGCAGATGCTGGAGGACATGCTCAAGTTCAAGCGGTTGGAAGGGGTGGATCAGGCGTTGAGGCAACTCAATGCCCAACTGTTCGAGGGTGGGCGCCAGCGCCTGGATTTGCGCAACGTGGTGGGGCGGCAACCGAGCCTGGTGATCTGGGGCAGTGACGATGCAATCATCCCGGCCGGCCATGCCCAGGGGCTGGAGGCCCAGGTGGAGATTCTGCCGGGGCAGGGGCATATGGTGCAGTTGGAGGCGGCGGAACGGGTTAACCAACTAATCTCAACCTTCCTGAAATCCCAACCTTGAAATGCAATTCAATGTGGGAGGGGGCTTGCCCCCGATTGCGGTAGTTCAGATACAGAGATGTTGACTGAGCCATCGCCATCGGGGGCAAGCCCCCTCCCACATTTTCAGATGCATTTCAGATTGAGCGCTTCAGGGTTTCGCTGGGCAGTTCCTTGAACAACGCTCGATAGCTGTTAGAGAACCGCCCCAAATGCCAGAACGCCCAGTTCATCGCCACCTCGGCCACGGTCGTTCCGGCACCGCTCAACAATTCCCGTCGTGCCCCGTTCAACCGGCGCAGGCGCAACCACTGCGCCGGGCTCATCCCGGTGTAGGTCTTGAACCCTTGCTGCAACTGGCGCAGCGGTACGCCGGCAATCCGCGCCAGTTCCAACAGGTTGACGGTTTCGTCCGGTGCATCCGCCGCCCACTCGCCTATGCGCGCCATCAACCGGCGCTCTTCACTGCGCTTTTGCAATGAGCTGCGATCCAGGCACACGCAGGCGTTGTCGAGGATGAACAGGCAGTCGTCGAGCAACTGTCGGGTGAGGGACACCGGGTCGATGTCCGTGGACAAGCGCGTCAGGGTGCCACTGAGCCAACGGCTGAACAGCGCGTTCTGCTGGCAGGCCAGCGGCGCCATGAACAGGCCTTCCAGTGTGGCCAAGTCCAGGCCATGGTGCTGCACGAACTGCGGGCCGAACACCACCGCCACTTCGCGGTAGTTTTCCGGGGTGATCCAGGTGTTGCGGCTTTCGCCATTGAGCAGATACAGCGCGTTGTCGCTGCCATCGAAACAGAACGCCAGCGCGCCCGGCGGTGCGTTGAAGTGCTGCTCCACACGGGTGTTCATGCTCTCTTCGTAGACTTCGACACCTTGCAGGTCGAGGTAGCGGACGCGCCCGGCGAAATGCCCCGGGGACATCTGCTGGTATTGCTGCACCCAGCCGGGTGTCGCACGGCATTGGGTGGCCACATCAGCGGTGGTGAAGGCCTGTACGCGCAAAGCGGTTGCCTGGGTCATGGGGGATCCGTGCGCACTCTATTGGTGCGCTGTGGGGCGTGCAAAGTGGATAGATGGCCTGTGAAGGCTGGCCCAAGATAGACCTCAATGCGCCGCGAGTACAAGGCGGCGCAGCACCCACCCCATGACGAGGTCCTTATGAACGCCCCCTTCGATCAGCTGTACACCTGGCTGAAAGAACACAAGATTACCGAAGTCGAATGCGTGATCAGTGATTTGACTGGCATCGCACGCGGCAAGATTGCGCCCACCAACAAGTTCCTGCATGAGCGAGGCATGCGCCTGCCGGAAAGTGTGTTGCTGCAAACGGTAACCGGGGACTTTGTCGACGACGAGATCTACTACGACCTGCTGGACCCGGCCGACATCGACATGATTTGCCGCCCGGTATCCAACGCGACCTACGTGGTGCCGTGGGCCATCGAGCCCACCGCGATTGTGATCCACGACACCTTCGACAAGCACGGCAACCCCATCGAACTGTCGCCGCGCAACGTGCTGAAAAAAGTCCTGCAGCTTTACACCGACCGGGGCTGGCAGCCGATTGTCGCGCCGGAAATGGAGTTCTACCTGACCCAGCGCTGCGAAGACCCGGACCTGCCGCTGAAAACCCCTATCGGCCGTTCCGGCCGTGCGGAAACCGGGCGCCAGTCGTTCTCCATCGATGCGGCCAACGAGTTCGACCCGCTGTTCGAAGACGTCTACGACTGGTGCGAAGCCCAGGGCCTGGACCTCGATACGCTGATCCATGAAGACGGCCCGGCGCAGATGGAAATCAACTTCCGCCACGGCGATGCCCTCGACCTGGCCGACCAGATCACCGTGTTCAAGCGCACCCTGCGCGAAGCCGCGCTCAAGCACAATGTGGCCGCCACCTTCATGGCCAAGCCGGTGGCCGACGAGCCGGGCAGCGCCATGCACCTGCACCAGAGCGTGGTGGATATCGCCACAGGCAAGCCGGTGTTCGTCGACGCCGACGGCAACATGAGCCCGCTGTTCTTGCACCATATCGGCGGCCTGCAGAAGTACATCCCCAAGCTGTTGCCGATGTTCGCGCCCAACGTGAATTCGTTCCGCCGCTTCCTGCCGGACACCTCGGCGCCGGTCAATGTGGAGTGGGGCGAAGAAAACCGTACCGTCGGCCTGCGCGTGCCCACCTCGAGCCCGGATGCGATGCGCGTGGAAAACCGCCTGCCGGGCGCCGATGCCAATCCCTACCTGGCCATTGCCGCCAGCCTGCTGTGTGGCTACCTGGGGATGATCGAGCAGATCGAACCCAGCGCCCCGGTAGAAGGCCGCGCCTATGAGCGCCGTAACCTGCGCCTGCCGTTCACCCTCGAAGACGCCCTGGCGCGGATGGAGGACTGCGACACGGTCAAGCAGTACCTGGGCGACAAGTTCGTGCGCGGCTACGTCGCGGTCAAGCGCGCCGAGCACGAGAATTTCAAGCGGGTGATCAGTTCCTGGGAGCGTGAGTTCCTGCTGTTGAGCGTCTAAAAAACACAAAAGGGGTGTCGATATGCGTCTTGTGAACAAGCTTCTCCCGCTGGCCCTGGTGGCCGCGTTCAGCGGTGCCGGCCAAGCCGCGCCGACGGTGAGCGTCTACAACTGGACCGACTACATCGGCGAGACCACCCTGGCGGATTTCCAGGCCAAAACCGGGATCAAGGTGATCTACGACGTGTTCGATTCCAACGAAACCCTGGAGGGCAAGTTGCTCGCCGGTCGCACCGGCTATGACGTGGTGGTGCCGTCGAACCACTTCCTGGCGCGCCAGGTAAAGGCCGGCGCGTTCCTCAAGCTCGACCGTTCGCAGTTACCCAACTTCAAGAACCTCGACCCCAAGCTGCTCAAGCTGCTGGAGAAAAACGACCCGGGCAATGCGCACTCGGTGCCGTACCTGTGGGGCACTAACGGCATCGGCTACAACGTCGACAAGGTCAAGCAGGTGTTGGGTATCGACCATATCGATTCATGGGCGGTGCTGTTCGAACCGGAGAATCTCAAGAAGCTCAACCAGTGCGGCGTGGCCTTCCTCGACTCGGCGGATGAGCTGTTCCCGGCGATCCTCAACTACATGGGCAAGGACCCGCGCAGTGAGAACCCCGAGGACTACCAGCAGGCCGAGGCCAAGCTGTTGACGCTGCGGCCGTACATCACCTACTTCCATTCCTCCAAGTACATTTCGGACCTGGCCAACGGCGATATCTGCGTGGCGTTCGGCTATTCCGGCGATGTATTCCAGGCGGCCAACCGCGCCAAGGAAGCCAAGAACGGCGTGAATATCGCCTACTCGATTCCCAAGGAAGGCTCCAACCTGTGGTTCGACCTGCTGGCGATTCCGGCCGATGCGAGTCACCCAAAAGAAGCCCATGCCTTCATTAACTACCTGCTCGACCCTGAAGTGATCGCCAAGGTCAGCGCCTCGGTCGGTTACGCCAATGCCAACCCGGCGGCGAAGGCGTTCATGGCCCCTGAACTGGTGAACAACCCCGAGGTGTACCCGTCCCAGGCCGTGCTCGACAAACTCTATATTTCCACCACGCCGACCCCCGCGACCATGCGCCTGATGACGCGCGCCTGGAGCAAAGTGAAGACCAACAAATGACCCTATCCAGCGACCACGCCCGTTCCTACTACCTTGCGTCGGCGAATGCCATGCCGGAGCGCCCGGCACTGGGCGCCGACCTGAGCGCCGATGTGTGTGTGATCGGCGCTGGTTTTACCGGGGTCAACACCGCTATCGAACTGGCCCAACGCGGGCTCTCGGTGATCCTGCTGGAGGCCCGGCGTATCGGCTGGGGCGCCAGCGGGCGCAACGGCGGGCAGTTGATTCGCGGGATCGGCCACGATGTGTCGGGGTTCGCCAAGTACGTGGGCGAGGAGGGCGTGCGTTACCTGGAACGGGCCGGGATCGAGTCGGTGGCCCTGGTGGGCGAGCGCATTCGCGAGCACGGGATCGACTGCGACTTGCGCTGGGGATTTGCCGAGCTGGCCAACACCCCGGCGCAGTTCGCTGCGTTCAAGGGCGAGCAGGACAGCCTGGCGCGCCTGGATTATGTGCATGAAACCCGCCTGGTGGGCCCGCAGGACATCCGCGACGTGGTGGATTCGACGCAGTATGCCGGCGCCTTGGTGGACATGGGCTCCGGGCACCTGCACCCGCTGAACCTGGTGCTCGGCGAGGCGCAGGTGGCCGAGTCCCTTGGGGTGCGGATCTTTGAGCATACCCAAGTGCTTGAACTGATCCACGGCGACACGGTGCAGGTGCGTTGCGCTGGCGGCACGGTGCGGGCCGCCAGCCTGGTACTGGCCTGCAATGCGCACCTGGAGGAACTGGAACCGCGCCTGAGCGGCAAGGTGCTGCCGGCGGGCAGCTACATCATCGCCACCGAGCCGCTGTCGGTTGCACAGGCCAATCAGTTGATCCCGCAGAACCTGGCGCTGTGCGACCAGAAAGTCGGCCTGGATTACTACCGGTTGTCCGCCGACCGTCGCCTGTTGTTCGGCGGCGCCTGCCATTACTCGGGGCGCGATCCCAAAGACATCGCGGCCTATATGCAGCCCAAGATGCTCAAGGTGTTCCCGCAATTGGCCGACACCGCCATCGCGTTCCAGTGGGGCGGCAGGATCGGCATCACCGCCAACCGTTTCCCCCAGGTCGGGCGGCTCAAGCAATACCCGAACGTGTTCTACGCCCAGGGCTATTCCGGGCATGGGCTCAACGTGACCCACTGGTGCGCGCGGCTGTTGGCCAAAGGCATACACGCGGGCCACAGCCATGGCCTGGATGTGTTCAGCCAGGTGCCGCACATGACCTTTCCCGGCGGCAAGGCGTTGCGCTCGCCGCTGCTGGCGTTGGGAATGGCGTGGCATCGCTTGCGGGAATTGATGCATTGAAGCCCGGGGCGTGGCAGGCTGTGCACGACGTTTTACTACGACTTTTGGAGATTTAGCGTGCCAACAGCATCTGCAGTGATTGAAATCCCGGTATCGGCCGAGACGGTCTGGCACTTGGTGGGTGGCTTCAACAGCCTGCCGGACTGGCTTCCGTTTATCGCCAAGAGCGAGCCCGGTGAAGGTGGCCGCGTGCGCCATCTGACGACCGCCGACGGCGGTGTGATCATCGAGCGTTTACAGACCTTCGATAACGTCGGGCGTACTTACAGCTACACCATTGAAGAGTCGCCGTTTCCGGTGAGTGCTTACCTGGCGACGTTGCAGGTTGAGGCGCTGACGGAGTCGTCGGCGAAGGTGACGTGGTCCGGTGTGTTTACCCCGGCGGCGGGTACCACGGAGGCGGCGGTGGAAGAGCTGTTTGCCGGGGTGTACAAAGGCGGGGTCGAGGCGTTGCGCGCCAACTTTCCGGCCTGATTCGTTCTACCAGGCAATGCAAGACTAATGTGGGAGGGGCGATAGCTATCTTCACAACTTTCAGAGACTGGCGAGTTCCCCTGTGGTGAGCGGGGTGAGCCCGCTCACCACAGTTACAGTGTTCCTCCTTAACTGACTCGCATTGGGGCAAGCCCCCTCCCACAGTTTGACCTCACTGGCTTATGGATCAGGCTTCGGGCATCAGTTGCTGGCGACACTCCAGCACTAGGCGCGCGCCGCCTTGCTCGCTGGTGCCCACTTCCAGCTTGAACCCATGCAGGTTGATGATCGCCGCCACGATCGACAGGCCCAACCCAAACCCGCCTTGCTGGTCGCCTTCATCCACCCGATAAAACCGCTGGAACACCGCATCGCGTTCTGCCGCCGGTATGCCGGGCCCGGAGTCGTGCACTTCGATGCGCGTGCTGCCGGCATCGTTGAGCCCCCGCAGGATCACTGCGCCGCCCGCTGGAGAGAACTTGATGGAGTTGCTCAGCAGGTTGGCCAGGGCTTCGAACAACAGGGCGCGGTCGCCGGTGATCCAGGGCAGGGACTCGGGGACTTCGAGTCGCAACTGCAATTCGCCTTCCTCGGCCAGGGGCAGGTAGAAGTCATGCAACTCGCGCAGCAGCGGCAGTGGGTCCATGACCAGGAAACCGGAGCGGCGCTGGTGGTCTTCCAGCTCGGAGATACGCAGCAGCCCGCGAAAGCGCGCCATCAGGGTGTCGGTCTCGGCGATGGCATCGTCCAGTTTCACCGCGTAGCCGGAGTCCTGCTCGGCCTCCTGGCGGATGCGGTAGAGCTGCGCGCGCAGGCGGGTCAGTGGGGTGCGCAGGTCGTGGGCGATGTTGTCGCACACGCCCTTGACCTCGTTCATCAGTTTCTCGATGCGGTCGAGCATGGCGTTGACGATGGCCGCGAGCATGTCCAGTTCGTCACGCCGGTTGGACAGCGGCAAGCGGTGGGTGAGGTCGCCGGCGACGATGGCTTCGGCGCTGGCCTGGATCCCGCGGATCCGGCGCAGCGGGCGGCGGCGCAACAGATGCCAGCCGGCGGCGCCGGGGATAATGGTCAGGGACAGCGCCCACAGCAGGGCATGCCAGATGATCCGTGTCACACCGAACAGCGAGCCATTGGCGCGCACCAGCACCAGCCAGCGGCCGTCGTCGGTATGGGTGGCGACGGCGTCGCAGCTGTCCTTGGGCAGTTTGGGGTCGTCGGAGTCGACGCAATTGGCCAGGGTGTGGATCTTGCCGTCCAGCGGCAGGTCGGAGGGAATCGCGCGGATCGGCCCACTCAAGGGGCGGAACTGCTCATCGAACAGGCCGTAGGCGTCCACGCCCTTCATGTCGAAGGTCATGCTGGTGGTCAACGCTTCCACCAGTTCTTCGCCGTCGAAGCGCTGGAACAGGTGCTGGCGTTGCATCAGCGAATGGCGCGACAGGTCACTCAGGTAACCCGAGACCTCGTAATACAGCACCCCCATGAGGATGCAGCTCCAGGCCACGAACAACGAACTGTACAGCGCCAGCAAGCGGCTGCTGGATGAACGCCAGCCCTTAGAGGGGTTCAGCAATGACATAACCGGAACCTCGTACCGTGCGGATCAGCGGCGGGAGGCCCGGTGGATCGATTTTCTTGCGCAGGCGGCCGATGTGCACGTCGATCAGGTTGGTGCCCGGGTCGAAGTGATAACCCCAGACTTCCTCGAAGATCATCATCCGCGACAGGATCTGGCCGGTGTTGCGCATCAGGAATTCCAGCAGTTTGTATTCGGTGGGCAGCAGGCTCAGGGGCTGGTCGGCGCGGCTGGCTTCGCGGCTGATCAGGTTCAGTTCCAAGTCGGCCACGCGCAGGGCGGTTTCGAATTCCTTGACCGTGCTTTTGCGGCGCAGCAGCACTTCGACGCGGGCGGCCATTTCGTCGGAGGCGAAAGGCTTGGTCAGGTAGTCATCACCGCCGGCACGCAGGCCACGCACGCGCTCGTCGACGTCGGAGAGGGCGCTGATCATCAGGATCGGCGTCGATACGCCGATGGTGCGCAGGGTGGTGACGATGGCCAGGCCATCGAGTTCCGGCAGCATGCGGTCGAGGGTGATCAGATCGTAATCACCACTCACGGCGCGGACCAGGCCTTCGCGGCCGTTGTCCACCCAATCTACGTCCAGTCCATGGCTACTCAGCTCGGCGACGATCTCGCGGGCCGTTACGGCGTCATCCTCGATGGTCAAAATGCGGGTCATAGGATTACCTGGTGAGCGATTCACACTAGAAGTGGGGGCATTTTGCCAAGAAATGGCTGAACGCTTCCTAAATAAAACTTCATGTTGGCAAAACTGACACAACTTTCATGGCGGGTACCGGCCGGGGAGCAATCTCCTTCCGCAGGGAATGCATTACGCCCGCCTGCAACAGCCATTTCTTGCAAGTTGCATGGTTCAGGCAAGTTCAATTTACTTAACCTGTTGAAATACAACGGATTTAATTTTCAGCGCGACTGGCATGCTGCCTGCACTGTCCCTTTTGAGACTTGTAACACTATTTTTCCTGCCGGGAGCACCATAACAATGATCACATCGTCATCCACGCTGCAAGAGTCGAGCGCGCGCTCCGGGGTTTCCTGGGGGCTATCTTTGCCGGGGCCGCTGCGGCGGCTGCGTTATCCCTGATTCTGGTATTGCTGGGCTTCGGCCTGGGTTTCTCGGCGGTGTCGCCGTGGGCCGACAGCGGCATCAGCGCCAAGGGGCTTGGCATTTCCACGATTGTCTGGCTGGCCTTTACCCAGATCGTTGCCTCGGGCCTGGGCGGTTATATCGCCGGCCGGTTGCGGGTGAAGTGGGCCAATATGCATGGCGATGAGGTGTACTTTCGCGACACCGCCCATGGTTTCCTGGCCTGGGCCGTCGCCACGCTGATTACTGCCGTGCTGGTGGTCGGTTCGGTCAGCAGTGTGGTCACCGGCGGCGTGAAAGCCGGTGCCAGCGTGGCAGCCGGTGCGGCCAGCGGTATCACCCAGGCCGCAGGCAGCGCAGCCAAAGGCGTCAACGGTGGCGATTTTGACTACTACGTCGACAGCCTGTTTCGTGACGATCGCCCGGTTGCCGTCAGTGATGACGCTGCCCATGGCGTGGTTGCGCGCATTTTCACCCGCACCCTGAGCAATGACGGCCAACTCGCCCCTGAAGACCGTGCCTACCTGGCCCAGTTGATCAGCCAGCGCACCAACCTCAGCCAGGCTGATGCCGAAGCGCGTATCGACAAAGTCTACGGCGACGCGCGTAAAGCGGTGGAAGACGCCAAGCTCAAGGCCAAGCAAGCCGCTGAAACGGCCGCCAAAGTCGCCGCCTATACCTCGCTGTGGACCTTTGTCGCCCTGTTGATCGGCGCTTTCTTTGCCAGTTTCGCTGCAACCTTTGGTGGCCGTCGCCGCGATGCCGTGGTGTACGTCGAAACCGAAACCTACGTTCGTTAATTCAAGGAGAACACCATGCGCTCATTACTTCTGTGGTTCCTCGGCGTGCCGATCCCGGTGATCATCCTGATCGCAATTTTCATGCACTGATCCCGAGCTCAGCTCGGCCTGATGTGGGAGGGGACAAGTTCCCTCCCACATTTGGGTTTGTGGAGTGTCAGCCAGGTTGTTACCAACAGCGCGCTGGCAACGGCGGTCATGATCACCAGCGGCTGCGACGTACCGTCGGACAGCAGCCCGGTGGCCCAACTGCTCACGGCAGTGAGGAACATCTGGGTAAAGAAGAACAATCCCGATGCGGTTCCCGCAATCGCACCGTACGGCTGCAACACCGACAGTTGGCACGCCGGAATCACCATCCCCACCGACACCATGATTACCACCATCGGCAGCACGATCGCCAGCCATTGCCCCGGCATGGCGGTGGTGGCCGCCGCAAGTATCACACTGCCCAGCACGTTCAAGCCGATAGCGGCATGGATCAAACGGTCCGGCTCTAAGCGCCGCACCAGCCTGCGGAACAGGTTTGCGCCGAGCATGTAGCCGCTGATGGTGGCCGCGAACACCAGTGCATAGGCCGTGGCCGATAGGTGAAAGCCCCGCTGCAGCAGCGCCGACGACTCACTGATAAACGGAAAATAGGTGCTGTACACGCAGCCGATCGCCAGGGAATAGCGCAGGAAATAGCGGTCGCGCAGTAACTGGCCATAGAGGCGCAGCAGGTTGCCCGGCGGCGCGGCGGCGACATCGGCCGGGCGGGTTTCGGGCAGGCGGCGGTACACCACCAGGTAGAGCACTGCACCGATCACGCCGAGCAGTACAAACAGGCCGCGCCAGTCGATGAAGGGCAACATCAGGCTGCCCAGCACCGGCGCGGCCATCGGTGACACGGCCATGGCCATGGAAATCAGGCCGAGCAAGCGTGCCTGTTCATCGCGGTCGAAATAGTCGCGCACGATCACCCGACCGATCACCGTGGTGCAGCACCCGCCGAGGGCCTGGAACAGGCGCGCGATGATCAGCACGGCGATGCTGTCGGCGAGGGCGCAGGCCACAGTAGCCAGCACGTACAGAAACAGTCCCGCCAGCAATACGGGACGGCGGCCGAAACGGTCGGTCAACGGGCCGCTGATCAGCAGGGAGATCGCCGAACCGAAGGTGTACAGCGTGAGGGTCAGTTGCAACTGGCTGTCGCTGGTCTGGAAGTAGTCGGCCATAGCGGGCAGGGCAGGCAGGTGCATGTCCAGGGTGATACGTGGCAGGCCGATCAGCACGGTCAGCAGTATCAGCCAGAACCACGGGGAGAGGGCGCGTTGCGTCATGGGAGGCTTCTGTGCAAGGAGTAGAGCCGGACTCTAGCGGCTTTGTGGTTTAATCCTCAGGGCCGCTTGTGGCAAAAATGATTGGACCACTATGAGCCGAGGAAAAACCCCTTCCGCCCTGGACCTGCCGCGCCCCGACAGCTTGGACATGGGAAAGCAGCAAGGGGCCTACGAGGCCCTGCGTGCAGCGATCCTGAACCGACAGCTGCCGGCGGGCAGTCGCTTGCCGTCCACCCGTAGCCTTGCCGAACGCTGGGAGTTATCCCGTGGCACCCTGGAGGCGGCATTCGACCGCCTGCACAGCGAGGGCTATGTGCAGCGCGTGGCCGGCTCCGGTACGCGGGTGTGTGCGGTGATCCCCGAGCAATTCATTGCGGCACCCGCGCCCCGCGCCACGCCGCGTCGCGAAGTGGCCGTCGATCGCCCGGACGCCGGCGTGCAGAGCCATGTGCCTTTTGTCGCGCGGCGCCCGGACGCCAGCCTGTTTGATCTGAAGGCCTGGGCCCGCTGTGTTTCCCGGGGACTGCTATCGGCAGGGCCGGGGGCGCTCGAAGCGGGCCATCCCGCCGGGCTGCCGGAACTGCGCGCACAGATCGCCGACTACCTGCGCAGCTATCGCGGCATGCACTGCGAGGCGGATGAAGTGATCGTCACCAGCGGCATTCGCCACGCCCTTGACCTGATCGCGCGTACGCTGCTCAAGCCCGGTGACACGGCCTGCGTCGAAGACCCCGGCTATCCACCCGCGCGCCGCCTGTTCGGGCTGGCGGGGGCGCAGGTCCAGGCGATTGCGGTTACGGCCGAAGGGCTGGATACCGCGCAACTCCCCGACACCGCGCGCCTGGCCTACGTCACCCCGGCCCACCAGGCACCGCTGGGCATGACCCTCTCGGTGTCGCGCCGCCTGGCGCTGCTGGACTGGGCTGCCCGTGCCGAGGCCTGGGTGATGGAAGACGACTACGACAGCGAATACAACTACCACAGCGCACCGCTGGCGGCGCTCAAATCCCTGGACGCCCACGACCGCGTGATCTACTGCGGCAGCTTCAACAAAAACCTGTTCCCCGGTTTGCGCGTCGGCTTCATGGTGGTGCCCAAGGCACTGCGCCCGGCCTTGCTGCGCACCCTGCAACTCACCGGGCAGTCGGTGGGCGCCAGTGATCAGTCGGGGTTGCTGGAGTTTCTCGGCAGCGGCGCTTTCGTGCGCCACTTGCGGGCTTCGCGCCAGGCCTATCAGGCGCGGCGCGATGTGTTGCTCGACTGCCTTGGAGCGCACTGTACGATCAGTGGGCAACAGGCCGGTCTGCACTTTGTCTTGTGGTTGCCGAGCGGTGTCGAGGAAGGCGAATTCTGTGCGCGTGCCGCGCAAGCCGGGCTGACGTTACAGCCTCTGGGCACGTTCTGCGTCGAGGCGATCCTGCCGCCGGCGGTCATCATCGGCTACACCGCGTTGACCCTGGCGCAGATCCGCTTTCACGGGCGTGCGTTAGCCCAATTACTGCCGGTCAGTCATCAAACCCGACCTGCTCGTGAATCTCATCCACCTTCAACTCCAGCCGGTACGCCACGGCAATAAACAACGCCTGGCACAGGCACAAGGTGGCGCTCAATGAACGGAAGGCAAACGACGAGCCTTCATTCACCAGCAGCACCGCGTTGGCCCGCTTGGCCAGGGGCGACAGGTTGCTGTCGGTGATGATCAGGGTCTTGGCCTGATGGTGCTGGGCGATCCGCAGGCAGTGCTGGGTCTCTTTGCCGTAGGGCGTGAAGCTGATGGCGATTACCAGGTCATTGGCTCGCACGCTGCGCATCTGCTCGCGATAGCTGCCGCCCAAACCGGAAATCAGGTGAATGCGCTTGTTGGTGTGCTGCAGGTTGTAGACCAGGTAATCGGCCACCGCGAACGAACGGCGCACACCGACCACGTAGATATTGTCGGCGTTGACCACCAGGTCGACGGCCTTGTCGAAGGCCACGTCATCGAGCTCCAGCCCCAGGCGCTCGATACCCGACAGGGTCGCGTTGACGCACTCGCGGGCCAGGTCGCCGCCGCTGGCTTTCTGCGACTTGTTGGCGATCATGCTGCGGATGCGCTGCTGGTAGTTCTGCACCGGTGTGGTCTTGTGGGTGTAAGCCTCGCGAAACAGCGCCTGCATCTCACTGAACCCACTGAAGCCGAAACGCTGGGAAAACCGCACGATCGCCGAGGGGTGCACTTCGCATTCGCGGGCGATGTCGCTGATGCGGTCGACCATGATCCGGTCGCTCTGCTGGCTCATGTAGCTGGCGATGCGCTTGAGCTGGCGCGGCAGGCTTTCGTATTCGTCGGTGATCAGCTGCAACAGGCGTTCGGCGTTGATCGGAGGGCTGGCGATGGTGTCTTCCAGGGTGGTCTCGGGATCGGTGCGGGACATGGGCAATCCTTCTGGCGTGTTCTTCTGATGCGCTGATGGGTGGCGCAAGTCTACAGGGTAGGCGCAAAAAAATACCCCGGCATCACGGCCCGCGTGGCCTGCTGAAACGATGCACGGCGGCTGGCGTGCCCCTATGCTGACGTATTGGAAAAAATATTCCACTAAAAATAATTCTGGAATAAATATTGATTGCTGCCGCCGGACGTTCTAGTCTGCTCCCACCAAGAGCGTTTGCCGTCGCCACGGCGGCACAACGCAGGCTGATAAAAATAACAGGAGCCAGCATGGGCCAGACTCGTTTTGCCAGTGGGCGTCAATTGGATCTGATTTGCCTCGGGCGCCTGGGCGTCGACCTCTACGCACAGCAAGTAGGTGCGCGGCTTGAGGACGTGTCCAGCTTCGCCAAATACCTCGGCGGTTCCTCCGCCAATATCGCGTTCGGCACTGCCAGGCTGGGGCTCAAGTCGGCGATGTTGAGCCGGGTGGGGGACGACCATATGGGCCGTTTCCTGGTGGAGTCCCTGGCCCGCGAAGGCTGCGATGTCAGCGGCATCAAGGTCGACCCGGAGCGCCTCACCGCCATGGTGTTGCTGGGCCTCAAGGACCGCGAAACCTTCCCGCTGGTGTTTTACCGTGAAAACTGCGCCGACATGGCCCTGCGCGCCGAAGACGTCAACGAAGCCTTTATTGCCTCGAGCAAAGCCTTGCTGATCACCGGCACGCATTTCTCCACCGACGGCGTGTACAAGGCCAGCCTCCAGGCCCTGGACTATGCGGCCAAGCACAACGTCAAGCGCGTGCTGGATATCGACTACCGCCCCGTGTTGTGGGGCCTGGCGGGTAAGGCTGACGGTGAAACCCGGTTTGTCGCCGACCAGAATGTCAGCCAGCATGTGCAGAAAATCCTGCCGCGTTTCGACCTGATCGTCGGCACCGAAGAAGAATTCCTGATCGCCGGCGGCAGCGAAGATCTGCTCACCGCCCTGCGCACCGTGCGTGACCTGACCCCGGCGACCCTGGTGGTCAAGCTCGGCCCGCAAGGCTGCACGGTGATCCACGGTGCAATTCCGGCGCGCCTGGAAGAGGGCGCCATCTATCCTGGCGTGCGGGTTGAAGTGCTTAACGTGCTGGGCGCCGGCGATGCCTTTATGTCGGGTTTTCTCAGCGGCTGGATCAATGACGCCAGCGATGAGCGTTGCAGCCAGTTGGCCAATGCCTGCGGCGGTCTCGTCGTCTCGCGCCACGCCTGTGCGCCGGCCATGCCGACCCCGGCCGAACTGGATTACCTGTTCAACAGCCCGGTGCCGGTCACCCGGCCTGACCAGGACGCGACCCTGCAACGCCTGCACCGCGTCACCGTGCCGCGCAAGGCCTGGAAGCAACTGTTCATCTTTGCCTTCGACCACCGCTGGCAACTGGTGGACCTGGCGCAACGCGGCGGCCAGGACCTGACCCAGATCAGCGAGATCAAGCAGCTGTTTATCCAGGCCATCGAACGCGTGGAGAAAAAGCTCGCCGAGCAGGGCGTCGAGGCCGATGTGGGCCTGTTGGCCGACCAGCGCTTCGGCCAGGACGCGCTCAATGCCGCCAGCGGTCGCGGCTGGTGGATCGCGCGCCCGGTGGAGGTGCAGAACTCGCGGCCCCTGGCGTTCGAACATGGCCGCTCGATCGGCAGCAACCTGATTGCCTGGCCCCAGGAACAGATCATCAAGTGCCTGGTGCAATACCACCCCGACGACGAGCCCATGTTGCGCCTGGAACAGGAAGCGCAGCTCAAGGCGGTGTACGAGGCGTCGGTGACCAGCGGCCATGAGCTACTGCTGGAGGTCATCCCGCCCAAGGATCATCCGTCCACTTACCCGGACGTGCTCTACCGCAGCCTCAAGCGGCTGTACAACCTGGGTATCTACCCGGCGTGGTGGAAGATCGAGGCCCAGTCGGCCGAGGATTGGAAAAAGCTCGACGAACTGATCCAGGAACGCGACCCGTACTGCCGTGGCGTGGTGTTGCTGGGCCTGAATGCCTCGGCCGAATGCCTGGCCGCCGGCTTCCAGCAAGCCAGCCAGAGCAGCACCTGCCGTGGGTTTGCCGTGGGCCGCACGATCTTCCAGGAACCGAGCCGTTTGTGGATGGCGGGGGAGATCGATGACGAGACGTTGATCCAGCAGGTCCAGGCGACCTTTGAGCAGTTGATCAACGCCTGGCGCAGTGCCCGAGGCTGAACCCAGTTCTTAATTTGAAATGCAATCCAATGTGGGAGGGGCTTGCCCCCTCCCACAGAAAGCAGATCTCAGTGGTACCAGAAAATAATAAAGGTGCAGCCATGCCCGCAATCCGAATTGGCATCAACCCGATCTCCTGGAGCAACGACGACCTTCCGGCCCTCGGTGGTGAAACCCCGCTGAGCACCGCCCTGAGCGAAGGCAAGGAAATCGGCTACGAAGGTTTCGAGCTCAACGGCAAATTCCCCAAGGACGCCAAGGGCGTCGGCGACGTCCTGCGCCCCTATGACCTGGCGCTGGTCTCCGGCTGGTACTCCAGTCGCCTGGCCCGTCGTTCGGTGGCCGAAGAAATCGAGGCCATCGCCGGCCACGTTGAACTGCTGAAACAAAACGGCGCCAAGGTGCTGGTGTACGGCGAGGTGGCCGATTCGATCCAGGGCTCGCGCATTCGCCTGATCGAACGTCCTCGGTTCCACAGTGAACAGGCCTGGCAGGACTACGCCGACAAACTTACCGAGCTGGCGCGTTTTACCCTGTCCCAGGGCGTGCGCCTGGCCTACCACCACCATATGGGCGCGTACGTCGAATCGCCTGAAGACATCGATCAGTTGATGGGCCGTACCGGGCCGGAAGTCGGCCTGCTGTTCGATTCGGGCCACTGCTACATGGGCGGCGGCGAACCCATCGAGGTGTTGCGCAAGCATATCGACCGCGTCTGCCACGTGCATTTCAAGGACGTGCGCAAAGCCGTGGTGCAACTGGCGCGCAACCAGATGTGGAGCTTCCCCGATTGCATCGTCAACGGCACCTTCACCGTGCCCGGTGACGGGGATATCGACTTTGCCGAGCTGCTCGATGTGCTGCTGGCGGCGAAATACGCGGGCTGGTTGGTGGTGGAAGCCGAGCAGGACCCGGCCGTGGCGCCCAGCTATGTCTATGCAAAAAAGGGTTATGACACGTTGCGTACGCTTCTCAACGAGAGGACCAAACCATGAGCTTGCTGGTAAAGAGCAGCAAACGCGGACAAACCATGGTTGCCCTGGAAGAGGGCCGCCTGGAGTACGTAGGCTTTGCCGCCTACCGCCTGAGCCTGGGTGAAACCCTGCCGGTCACCGCCGGTGATCAGGAGTTGTGCCTGGTGCTGCTCAGCGGTCGGGTCAATATCAAAGGCGAGGGCTTCAACTGGCAGAACCTCGGTGATCGCCAGTCGGTGTTCGAGGACAAATCGCCGTTCGCCGCCTATCTGCCGCCGGGTACCGATGCCCAGGTCACCGCGTTGAGCGACGTGCAGATTGCCGTGTGCGCCGCACCGGGTGCGCCGGGTTTCGAGCCACGCCTGATCCGCCCCGAACAGTGCAAGCGCAGCGTCCGCGGCAAAGGCGCCAACACCCGCTACGTGTGCGACATCCTGCCGGATACCGACCCGGCCCATTCGCTGCTGGTGGTGGAAGTGCGCACGCCGTCCGGGCATTCGTCGAGCTACCCGCCGCACAAGCACGACACCGACGACCTGCCGCACCAGAGCTTTCTCGAAGAGACCTACTACCACCAGATCAACCCGCCCCAGGGCTTCGTGTTCCAGCGGGTGTACACCGACGACCGCAGCATCGACCAGGCCATGGCCGTGGAAAACAGCGACCTGGTGGTGGTGCCCAAGGGCTATCACCCGGTCAGCGTGCCGTATGGCTACGAGTCTTACTACCTGAACGTGATGGCCGGCCCCAAGCGCGCCTGGCATTTCCACAACGACCCGCAGCACAGCTGGCTGCTGGACCTTTAAACGGTGTTGGACGGAGAACAACAATGAAGTCGCCTCTACGCTTTGCCCTCAACCGTATGGTCGCGCCCAACCTGTCCCTGCCGGATTTCATCCAGCTGGCCGTGGCCTTGAAATGCGATGCCATCGAGATTCGCAACGACCTCAAGGATCGCCAGATCGAATACGGCACCCCGGCCGGCCGCGTGCGCGAATTGTGCGCGGCCCAGGGCATCACGGTGCTGTCGATCAACGCGCTGTACCCCTTTGATGTGTGGAATGACGAGCGCCGCGCCCAGGCGATAGCGCTCGCCACCTATGCCCGCGAATGTGGTGCGCAAGGCTTGGTGATGTGCCCGTTCAACGAACCCGGCGACACCCGCAACGAAGCCCAGCGCGCCGCCGGTTTGCGCACCGCGTTGAGCCAGCTGGCGCCGATCCTGCGCGAGTACGGGATTCTCGGGTTTATCGAGCCCCTGGGTTTTGAAGAATGTGCCATGCGCCGCAAGCGCGCGGCGGTGGATGCGATCCAGTCCATCGGCGGCCTGGATGTATTCCGCCTGGTGCACGACACCTTCCACCACCACCTGGCCAGCGAGCATGAGTTCTTCCCGGAACTGACCGGGCTGGTGCATATCTCCGGCGTGGAAGACGCCCAGGCGCCGCTCAATTCGATCCGCGACGGCCACCGCGTGCTGGTGGGCGAGGGCGATATCCTCGGCAATACCGCGCAGATCGACACCTTGCTCAGCAGCGGTTACAGCGGCTACCTGTCGTTCGAACCGTTTGCGACAAGCGTGCACGAGCTGGCGGATATCCAGCAGGCCTTGGGGGCAAGCATCGCCCACCTGCAGAAACGATAAGGGGCGCGATATGACCACCACCCGACTGACCATGGCCCAGGCCCTGGTAAAGTTTTTGGACAACCAGTACATCGAAGTCGATGGCGTACAGAGCAAGTTCGTCGCCGGCGTGTTCACTATTTTCGGCCACGGCAACGTGCTGGGCCTGGGTCAGGCCCTGGAACAGGACAGCGGCGACCTGGTGGTGCATCAGGGTCGTAACGAGCAGGGCATGGCCCATGCCGCCATCGGTTTTGCCAAGCAGCACCTGCGCCGCAATATCTACGCCTGCACCGCCTCCGTCGGCCCAGGTGCGGCGAATATGCTCACCGCTGCGGCGACCGCCACCGCCAACCGTATCCCGTTGCTGTTGCTGCCCGGCGATGTCTACGCCAGCCGCCAGCCCGACCCGGTGCTGCAACAGATCGAGCAGTTCCACGACCTGAGCATCAGCACCAACGATGCCTTCCGTTCCGTGAGCAAGTACTGGGACCGCATCAACCGCCCCGAGCAACTGATGACGGCGGCGATTCATGCCATGCGCGTGCTCACCGACCCCGCCGAAACCGGCGCGGTGACCCTGGCGCTGCCGCAGGACGTGCAGGCCGAGGCCTGGGACTATCCCGATTACTTCCTGCAAAAACGGGTGCACCGTATCGACCGCCGCCCGGCCACCGCCGCAATGATCGGCGATGGGGTGGCGGCTTTCCGGGGCAAGCGCAAGCCGCTGATCATCTGCGGTGGCGGCGTGAAGTACTCTGGTGCGAATGCTGCCTTGCAAGCCTTTGCCGAGCGCTTTGATATTCCTTTCGCCGAAACCCAGGCGGGCAAGAGCGCGGTGGTCTCCAGCCATCCACTGAACGTGGGCGGTATCGGCGAAACCGGCTGCCTGGCCGCCAACCTGCTGGCGCCCGAAGCCGACCTGATCATCGGCATCGGTACCCGTTATACCGACTTCACCACCTCGTCGAAATCGCTGTTCAAGCATGCAGAGGTGAAGTTCCTCAACCTCAATATCAGCCCCTGCGACGCCTTGAAACTCGACGGCGTGCAGGTGCTGGCCGACGCCAAGGTCGCCCTCGAAGCGCTGGCCGATGCCCTTGGTGATTACCGTTCCGGCTGGGGCGAGCAGATCGCCGACGCCAAGGCGCAGCTGGACGCCGAAGTGGACCGTGTGCATCAGGTCGAGTACCACGGCGATGATTTCGTGCCGGAAGTCGACGACCACCTGGACCGCGCCGTGCTGCGTGAATTTATCGAACTGACCGGCTCGTGCCTGACCCAGAGCCGGGTGCTCGGCGTCCTCAACCAGACCCTGGCCGACGACGCGATCATCGTCGCCGCAGCCGGCAGCCTGCCCGGCGACCTGCAGCGTGCCTGGCGCAGCAAGGGCGTCAACACCTACCACGTCGAGTACGGTTATTCGTGCATGGGCTATGAGATCAACGCCGCCCTCGGCGTGAAGCTCGCCGAGCCGACCAAGGAGGTCTATGCCCTGGTCGGCGATGGCTCCTACATGATGCTGCACTCGGAGCTGGCCACCTCGATCCAGGAGCGCCGCAAGATCAACGTGGTGCTGCTCGACAACATGGCCTTCGGTTGCATCAACAACCTGCAGATCGGCAACGGCATGGACAGCTTCGGCACCGAGTTCCGCTACCGCAACCCCGAGAGCGGCAAGCTCGACGGCGGCCTGGTGCCGGTGGATTTCGCCATGAGCGCAGCGGCCTATGGCTGCAAGACCTACAAGGTCAGCACGGTGGAGCAGTTGGAAGCGGCCCTGGCCGATGCGCGCAAGCAAAGCGTCTCGACCCTGATCGACATCAAGGTGCTGCCCAAGACCATGGTCCACGGCTACCTGTCGTGGTGGCGGGTGGGGGTGGCGCAGGTGTCCACCAGCGAACGCACCAACGCGGCGGCAAAAAAACTCAATGAACACCTGGCCAATGCCCGGCAGTACTAATAACAAGAGGAGCGTTTGTATGTCTTTGAAGCTTGGTGTAATCGGTACCGGCGCCATCGGCCGCGATCATATTCGTCGTTGCAGCCAGACCCTGCTCAACAGCCAGGTGGTGGCGGTGACCGACATCAACCTTGAGCAGGCCGCCAAGGTGGTCGCGGAGTTGAAGCTGGACGCCGAGGTGTACGCGGATGGCCATGGGCTGATCAACTCGCCGCAGGTCGAGGCGATCCTGGTCACGTCCTGGGGCCCGAGCCACGAGGAGTTCGTGCTCGCCGCCATCGCCGCCGGCAAACCGGTGTTCTGTGAGAAGCCCCTGGCGGTGACGGCTGAAGGCTGCCGCAGGATCGTCGACGCCGAAGTGGCCTACGGCAAGCGCCTGGTGCAAGTGGGCTTTATGCGCCCCTATGACGAAGGTTATCGCGCCCTCAAGGCGGTGATCGACAGCGGCCAGATCGGCGAGCCGTTGATGCTGCACTGCGCGCACCGCAACCCGACGGTGGGCGAGAACTACAAGACCGACATGGCGATTACCGACACCCTGATTCACGAGCTGGATGTCCTGCGCTGGCTGCTCAACGACGACTACGTGTCGGTGCAGGTGGTGTTCCCGCGCAAGACCAGCAAGGCCCTGGCCCATCTGCGCGACCCGCAGATCGTGCTGCTGGAAACCGCCAAGGGCACCCGTATCGACGTGGAAGTGTTTGTGAACTGCCAGTACGGCTACGACATCCAGTGCGAAGTGGTGGGGGAGACCGGCATCGCCAAATTGCCGGAGCCGTCCCAGGTGCAACTGCGCAGCGGTGCCAAGCTGTCGAACGCGATCCTGATGGATTGGAAGGACCGTTTTATCGGGGCCTATGACGTGGAGTTGCAGGCCTTTATTGACAGCGTACGCGCCGGTCAGGTCGGCGGGCCGTCGGCGTGGGATGGCTTTGCGGCGGCGGTAGCGGCGGATGCGTGTATCGAGGCCCAGGGCAGTGAGCAGATTGTGAAGGTCAGCTTGCCGGATCGTCCGCACTTCTACGGCTAAATTACTGAAGGAACTCTGTTAAAAATGTGGGAGGGGGCTTGCCCCCGATGGCAGTGTGTCAGTCAACCAGTTGTTATCTGACCCACCGCTATCGGGGGCAAGCCCCCTCCCACAGTTGATTGGTTTCCAATTCAATTCAGGAGTTGATCATGAGAATCGGACTTGTCGGCTATGGCCACGGAGGGCGCTTCTTTCATGCGCCGCTTATTGCAACTTTGCCGGGGGCGACGTTTGTTGGTGTCGTCACCCGCTCACCCGAACGTCGCCAGCAACTGGCAACCGACCACCCCGGCGTCCAGGCCTTTGACAGCATCGGCCAGATCGTCGAAGCCGGGGTCGATGCCCTGGTGATTTCCACCACCCTCAAGGGCCGTCCGGCGTTGGTGCTGGAAGCCATCGAGCACGGCGTGGCGGTGGTCAGTGACAAACCCTTTGCCGCCAACGCCGAACAGGCCCAGGCGCTGATCACGGCCGCCGAGCGCCATGAGGTGTTGCTCAGCGTCTACCAGAACCGGCGCTGGGACTCGGACTACCTGACCCTGCGCAAATTGATCGACGCCGGTGCCCTGGGCGAGATCACCCGCTTTGAATCCCGCGTCGAGCGCTACAGCCCGCAGGCCGTGGGCAATGCCAGCGGCGGCGGCTGGCTGCGCGACCTGGGCAGCCACCTGGTGGACCAGGCGCTGCAACTGTTCGGTCCGGTGGAGCGGGTCTTTGCGCAGTTACAGTTCACCCCTGAATATCCCACTGTCGACCACGGCTTCTTCGTCTCCCTGACCCACGCCAACGGGGTGGTTTCCCATTTGTGGGGCAATGCCCTGCAGAACAGCCAGGCCCCGCGTTTTCGCGTCAGTGGCACCTCGGGTTGCTACACCGTGGACGGGCTGGATGGCCAGGAAGAGGCGCTGATGGCCGGCAAGTCGCCGAAAACCGAGGGCGAGCACTGGGGCGCAGAAGAACATCGCCGCTGGGGCTGGTTCGAACAGGGGCCGGAACGTGAGCGAGTGCCGTCGGAGAAGGGCTGCTGGACCCAGTTCTATCGCCAGTTGCAAGCGGCGGTAAACGGGCAGGGCCCGTTGCCCGTGGATACTTATGACGCGCTGGAAACCACGCGTATATTGGACGCCGCACGCCTCAGCGCCGAGCGCCAGCAGGTGGTTTCAACAAAAATAGAATAAAATTCTAAAACAGGTTGATATGGAAATTATTTTCCAATAAAGTCTTTTCCAGGTTGCATAAAGTACGTTCGAACTCGATTCGCACGACTCAACAAAAACAAGATCAAAAACAACCAGGTACCGTCAGATGAAAATCTTCAACGCTGTACTGCGAGTTTTACGCCCTGCTCACACGCCCCGCGGCCTGCCCCGCGCCCGGCCGTTCTACTTCTCCTTCCTTAATGTGCTGTGCGTCGAAAATCAGGGCGCCCTGGTCTGCTGCATTCCAGGCGCACCGGTCGTACGCGTGCCTGCCGAGCTCTGATAAACGCAACGTCCAAAAAACCAACAAGAAAGTGGAGACAGACCGTTCATGAAGACCCCGATCCGTTTTACCGCGCTGGCTTTATCCATGCTGCTGGCCAGCGGTGTTGCCAGTGCCGCCGACATCAAGGTCGGCGTGAGCATGTCCGCCTTCGATGACACCTTCCTCACTTACCTGCGCGAAGACATGGACAAGCAGGCCAAGTCCTATCCCAAGGGTGACGGCGTGCAGCTGCAGTTCGAAGACGCCCGTGCCGATGTGGTCAAGCAGCTGAGCCAGGTGGAGAACTTCATCAGCCAGAAAGTCGACGCCATTATCGTCAACCCGGTCGACACGGCCTCTACCAAGAACATCATCAATGCCGCGACCAAGGCCGGCATCCCGCTGGTGTTCGTCAACCGCCGTCCCGACCAGAAGGACTTGCCCAAGGACGTGGTGGCTGTGACCTCCGATGACGTCGAGGCTGGCAAGCTGCAAATGCAATACATCGCTGAGAAGCTCGGCGGCAAGGGCAAGATCGTGATCCTGCTGGGCGACCTGGCGAACAACTCCACCACCAACCGCACCAAGGGTGTGAAGGAAGTGCTGGCCAAGTACCCGGACATCAAGATCGAACAGGAACAGACCGGTATCTGGCTGCGGGACAAGGGCATGACCCTGGTCAACGATTGGCTGACCCAGGGCCGCGAGTTCAATGCGGTACTGGCCAACAACGATGAGATGGCCATCGGCGCGTCCATGGCGCTGAAATCGGCCGGCAAGGAAAAGGGCAGTGTGCTGATCGCGGGGGTCGACGGTACGCCGGATGGCTTGAATGCGATCACCAAGGGTGACATGGCCGCCTCCGCGTTCCAGGACGCCAAGGGCCAGGCAGTGGGTTCGGTGGAAGCGGCGCGCAAAATGGCCAGGAAGGAACCGGTCGAGCAGAACGTGATCATCCCGTTCCAGCTGATCACCCCGGAAAACGTCGCCACGTTCAAGTAGCCCTGACATAACAACAATGAACCGGCAGGGCGGTCGTGCCCGCCCTGCTGATGGAGTACCGTCTTATGCTCGCTCAAGCCACTGTCTCGCAGCCTCCCGGGATCCAGCCGTTGCCGCTGGACGAACCCTACCTGTTGGAAATCGTCAACATCAGCAAAGGCTTTCCCGGCGTCGTGGCCCTGGCCGACGTACAACTGCGTGTTCGCCCCGGTACGGTGCTGGCGCTGATGGGCGAGAACGGTGCGGGCAAGTCGACCTTGATGAAAATCATCGCCGGCATCTACCAGCCCGACGCCGGTGAAATCCGCCTGCGCGGCAAGCCCATCGTGTTTGACACGCCGCTGGCGGCGCAGAAAGCCGGGATCGCGATGATCCACCAGGAGCTCAACCTGATGCCGCACATGAGCATCGCCGAGAATATCTGGATCGGCCGCGAGCAGCTCAACAGCCTGCACATGGTCAACCACCGCGAAATGCATCGCTGCACCGCCGAGTTGCTGGCGCGCCTGCGCATCAACCTGGACCCCGAGGAACACGTGGGCAACCTGAGCATCGCCGAGCGGCAGATGGTCGAGATTGCCAAGGCTGTGTCCTACGACTCCGACATCCTGATCATGGATGAACCGACATCGGCCATTACCGAGAAGGAAGTGGCCCACCTGTTTTCGATCATTGCCGACCTGAAGGCCCAGGGCAAAGGCATCGTCTACATCACGCACAAAATGAACGAAGTGTTCGCCATTGCCGATGAAGTGGCGGTGTTCCGCGATGGCCAGTACATCGGCCTGCAACGCGCCGACAGCATGAACAGCGACAGCCTGATCTCGATGATGGTGGGCCGCGAGCTGAGCCAGTTGTTCCCGGTGCGCGAGACGCCCATCGGCGAACTGCTGCTGTCGGTGCGCGACCTGCGCCTGGACGGGGTGTTCCAGGGCGTGTCGTTCGACCTGCATGCCGGTGAGATCCTCGGCATCGCCGGGCTGATGGGCTCGGGGCGCACCAATGTGGCGGAAACCATTTTCGGCATCACCCCCAGCAGCGGTGGGCAGATCACCCTGGATGGCGAGGCGGTGCGCATCAGCGACCCGCACATGGCCATCGAAAAAGGCTTTGCGCTGTTGACCGAGGACCGCAAGCTCAGTGGCCTGTTCCCCTGCCTGTCGGTGCTGGAAAACATGGAAATGGCCGTGCTGCCGCACTATTCGGGCAACGGGTTTATCCAGCAGAAAGCCCTGCGCGCCCTGTGCGAGGACATGTGCAAGAAACTGCGGGTGAAGACGCCGTCCCTGGAGCAGTGCATCGACACCCTGTCCGGCGGCAACCAGCAGAAAGCCTTGCTGGCGCGCTGGTTGATGACCAACCCACGCTTGCTGATCCTCGATGAACCGACCCGGGGCATCGACGTAGGGGCCAAGGCCGAGATCTATCGCTTGATCGCCTTCCTCGCCAGCGAAGGCATGGCGGTGATCATGATTTCCTCCGAGCTGCCTGAAGTGCTGGGCATGAGCGACCGGGTGATGGTGATGCACGAAGGCGAACTGATGGGCACCCTGGACCGCGCCGATGCGACCCAGGAAAAAGTCATGCAGCTGGCCTCCGGTATGACCGCGGTCCACTGACGAACAGCCGCGCGGGCCTGCGGTTGGCCCGCGCCATAGAATAAGAAGGTGATTGGCTATGAACGCAATAACGGACAACAAGCCTGCCACGGCCCCGGTCAAGCACCGTCGGCGCTTGCCCACCGAGCTGAGCATCTTCCTGGTGCTGATCGGCATCGGCCTGGTGTTTGAGCTGTTTGGCTGGATCGTGCGGGACCAGAGCTTCCTGATGAACTCCCAGCGCCTGGTGCTGATGATCCTGCAGGTGTCCATCATCGGCCTGCTGGCCATCGGGGTGACCCAGGTGATCATCACCACGGGGATCGACTTGTCGTCGGGCTCGGTGCTGGCGCTGTCGGCGATGATCGCCGCCAGTTTGGCGCAAACCTCCGACTTTTCCCGGGCGGTGTTCCCTTCGCTGACGGACTTGCCGGTGTGGATTCCGGTGGCGATGGGGTTGGGTGTGGGGCTGCTGGCGGGGGCGATCAACGGCAGCATCATCGCCGTCACCGGTATCCCGCCGTTTATCGCGACCCTGGGCATGATGGTCTCGGCCCGTGGCCTGGCGCGCTACTACACCGAAGGCCAGCCGGTGAGCATGCTCTCGGATTCGTACACGGCCATCGGCCATGGCGCGATGCCGGTGATCATCTTCCTGGTGGTGGCGGTTATTTTCCATATCGCCCTGCGCTACACCAAGTACGGCAAGTACACCTACGCCATCGGCGGCAATATGCAGGCGGCGCGGACGTCGGGGATCAACGTCAAGCGGCACCTGATCATCGTCTACAGCATCGCCGGTCTCCTGGCAGGCCTGGCGGGTGTGGTGGCCTCGGCACGCGCCGCCACCGGCCAGGCGGGCATGGGTATGTCCTATGAGCTGGATGCGATTGCCGCCGCGGTGATCGGCGGCACCAGCCTGGCGGGCGGGGTAGGGCGTATCACCGGTACCGTGATCGGCGCACTGATCCTCGGGGTGATGGCCAGCGGGTTTACCTTTGTCGGGGTGGATGCGTATATCCAGGACATCATCAAGGGCCTGATCATTGTGGTGGCGGTGGTGATCGACCAGTACCGCAACAAGCGCAAGCTCAAGCGCTGAGCTGCAAGCTTCAAGCTGCAAGTCCGATGAGCTCTACAGCTTGTCGCTTGCAGCCTGCGGCTTATAGCTGCTGTACGAACTTTCCTGCTATAAACGCACTCCGATAACCATTCGCCAAGCCCGTCCTGGTGCCTTTGGGGGTTATATCGGAAAAAATGCCTGTCATTTCAGTTGCTGTGCCCTCAAGTCGGCCTTAGACTGCCGCCCCTCGTAAATTGAGTGCCGGGTGGCGCTTGGAATGGATGGCGCCTTTCCGAGACCTGCAGAGGTCGACCGGAACGCTCCCTTATTCGCCTTAATGCACGTATTTTTTATAGAGAAATCAATGACAAAGGAAAAGTTGCTGGCCATGCCGGCGGATGACTACATGAATGCCGAACAGCACGCTTTTTTCGAGAAGTTGCTGCAGGACATGAAGGTGGAACACCACGAGCGCATTGAGCAGAACCGCATCGCCATTGAAAGCCTGGACACCCCGGCCGACCCGGCCGACGCCGCGTCCGTTGAAGAAGAGCGCACCTGGCTGGTCAACGCCATCGACCGCGACCAGCGCATGCTGCCGCAGCTCGAGCGTGCACTGGAACGCATCAAGGAAGATTCCTTCGGCTGGTGCGATGACAGCGGCGAGCCTATCGGCCTCAAGCGCCTGCTGATCAGCCCGACCACCAAGTACTGCATCGAAGCGCAAGAGCGCCACGAGCAGATCGACAAGCACCAGCGCCAAGCCTGATGCGCTGAAGCTGGGGGATCGCCTGGGCGGTTCCCCGGAGAAAGACCCGTTACGCCCCGTCTATTGATTTGCTGCAAGCTACCCCACTAAAGGCCCATGGATAATGGCTGGATAGTGGCGTTTAATGCAGGGACAAAAATGACAAACAGTGGGGTAACGACGATGGCTGGAGATGGATCTCTGATGGGCGCAGCAGTGCCACCGCAACCGGTGGTGCGCGGTTTGCCCGGCTGGTTGATGCCGCTCCTGCAGAGCGCCGCCCTGGTGTTGGTACTGCTGGGCTTGGCGTTTGCCAGCCTGCCGATCTACCTCTGCCTGCCCATTGCCTTGCTGGTGATCTGGCTGCCAGGCCTTATGAACCGCACCTCCCGCACGGCACCACCTGCCACTGCCGATGCCATTGGCGAGCTGACCCGCGATCTGTCCTATACCACCAGCCACAACGCACTGTCCGCTGCCGGCGTCGCCTATTCGGTCAAGCAACTGGCGGCTCGTGTGCAATCGCAATTGGGCGCGGCCAAGCAGATCGTCAGCAGTGCCGAGGTGATGATCAGCACCGAAAAGGTCACCTCCCAACTCAGTCGCGAGGCCCTGCAGGCGGCCAGCCAGGCCCATCAGCGCAGCACTGAAGGCCGTGAAGTGCTGGCCCAGTCGATCATTCGTATGCACCAGCTCAGCCAGCGCGCCAATGCCAGTCGGGAGTTGATTGAAGCCCTGAGCCAACGCAGTGAAGAAATCCAGCGGGTGACCCTGGTGATTCAGTCCATCGCCAGCCAGACCAACCTGTTGGCGCTCAACGCCGCGATTGAAGCGGCGCGGGCCGGTGAGCACGGTCGCGGGTTCGCCGTGGTGGCGGATGAAGTACGTGGGCTGGCGGGCCGCACGGCCACGGCCACCGATGAAGTCGGGGTGATGGTGGCGGATATCCAGCAACGCACTGCCCAGGTGGTTGAGCAGATTCGCCAGCTCTCGGCAGACTTGCACACCGGTGTCGAGCAGGTGGAGCACGCCGGCGAGCACCTGGAGAACATTGCCGGCCTGGCGGCGGGCGTGGAAGGCCAGGTCAATGAAATCGCCCAGGGCACCGACACCAACCGCGCCCAACTCGACAGCCTGTTCCACGCCGTGGAGCAAATGCGCAGCGATCTTATCGTGAGCGACCAGCAGACCCGCCAGTTGGCCGAGGCCGCTGTGCAGATGGAAGGGCAGGCCGAAACGATCAGTGAGCGCCTGGCGGAAGTCGGGCTGGATGACTATCACCAGCGCATCTACGACCTGGCGCGCGAAGGCGCGAGCCGGATTGCCGCGCAATTCGAAGCCGATGTACAGCAGAACCGCATCAGCCTGGATGACTTGTTCGACCGCAGCTACACCTTGATCCCCAACACCAGCCCGAGCAAGTACCACAGCCGGTTCGATGGCTACACCGACCAAGTGCTGCCGGCCATCCAGGAAGCGCTGTTGCCACGCCATGAAGGTTTGGTGTTTGCCATTGCCTGTACGCCCCAGGGCTATGTGCCGACGCACAACAAGGCGTTTTCCCAGGCGCTGACCGGCGATGCCCAGGTCGACGCGGTGCAGAACCGCACCAAGCGCAAGTTCGAAGACCGCACCGGGATCCGCTGCGGCAGCCACCAGCAAGCGGTGCTATTGCAGACCTACACCCGCGATACCGGCGAGTTGATGCACGACTTGTCGGTGCCGATCATGGTCCGGGGGCGGCATTGGGGTGGCCTGCGCCTGGGGTATAAGCCGGAGGGGGCGAAGGCTGCGGGTTAGGGCGTGTTGTTGTCTGTGAGGCGGGGAAATACCAACTGCCTGGCAAGCGCTATTGCGCCCAGGCAGCCGGCATTGTGTGGATTACTGCGGTTGATGCAGGCGCTGGTTCAGCTCATCCACCGCCATGGCCCAATCGGCGTCTTCACGCAGTTCTTCCTTGAGGAACTGTGCCTGTTGCGGCGTCCAGAACGGCGCGTCGATCAACTTGACGTCGTCACTCAGCGGGTGCGCGACAATGAAGGCGTCGATGGCTTCGGGGGTTGAGTCCAGGCCCAGTTGTTCGAATAAGGTTTCGAGTGTTGGTATTGGCGCGTCCATGTCAGTCTCCGTGCGGGTTTCGGGATCGTTATGCATGGGAGGCTTGTGGCGCGGTAGAGTTCGATCGGATTGTCAGGAGGTCAGTGCCCCTGAATCCACTGCAGCCTTGAGTGCCTGGGCGGATTCTTTTCCGGCGCTGGCGGCAGTATCGAGGGTCTTGAACCAACGGTCTTTTTCGACCTGGTGCGTGGTGACGGTGGTCAACGGCGGCTTGGCGCGCATCACGATCACTGCTTGAAACTCACCGTCTACTTCCCTTGCGTCGCCATGGATGAAAAATTCGCCAATATCAAATTCCGTCACGTATCGCCTTCCCTTCGAGGTAACCAACAGCACTGATGAAACCTGGCCCGTGCGGGGGCAAATTCCAATGGACAGGCCAGTATGGCAGTTGTTGAAGGGCGGCGGCGCAGTAAAGTCATCCGGGTGACGAAACGATTCCGCCGTGCAGTGAGGCCTCCAGCCGCTTGGCCAGTTCGCAGGCCTCGATGTGGTCGCTGCGAAAGCCTTTGATCCTGCCACTGGTGACTTCGCGGATATGGAAGAAGTTTCTTCCGGCGGGTACAACTTGGTAAAGAACCGAATTGGGGTACCCGTTGGGACTGCGTAAGCAGTAGTATTGCTGTTCGTCCTGACATGATGAGCGAGTGCGGGAAGACGTAGCGTCGTATTGGCGTCGTTGCATGGTCAGCTCCTGTCGATCGATCTTGTTGACCCACCAGCAGCGTTACAGGTGGTTTTGACCCGTGTCGCTGTTTTAGTATTGTTGTCGGCAGTCGGCGTCTGGTTCCACGCCGAGATGTTTTTGTTTATATGAGCTGTCGGAAACTGCGTTTTTAATAGTGTTATTCTCTGAAGCGGGTCGACCGGTATTCTCCGGTTATTGAACCTGTGATTTCCTGCGATGCCTGATGTCCCTGCACAAGGCCCATCGTGCATGCCTGTCCGGGGCTTTGGGCGCAGCAACGGGGTCTTCTTCAGTTTTTCAATGAATGTGTTGTGTGATCGTGCCGAGATGGCCGTTTCTTTGTGCTGCCCGCTCTGGCGGTCAGTGCTTTATTTCGATGTGGGGGCGTTTCCTTGGCAGTCAGTAATCTGGATATGCACGCGTTGTTCGTGCTGGGTGATTTGCGCGCAAAGTTGGTCAAGCAGTTTCAATCCCGTTTTGTTTACATCACCGAGCAGACGCCGGAAGGTATCTATATCGCCGAAATCGATACCGAAGCGGCAATGGTTGTGGATGACAAACCCCGTCTGGAGCTCAAGGTGGGCGACCACTTCCGTGCTGCGGTATTGCCCAGTCGCGAAGGTGGCAAGTTCGAACTCAAGTTCCGCGACATCAAGTTGACGGTGTATGGCTTGGGCGACTATGCCTTTGTGTCCTCGCCCGAGGGCCAGGGCATCGTCTTCAAGGAAGGCCACAGTGTGATGCTGGTGTTTGCCGCCAATGAACAACTGCAGGAAGGCCTGACCAAGACCCTCAAGGCCGTGACCGGCAAGGCCGCCAAATGGCGCAAGGGTGAGCTGGTGACGTTCAAGGCCAGTGAATAATCGGTAAATACTGCGAACATCTCCTATCTCCCGGAACCTCTACTACAGTTGAGTTGACTTAACTATTCAGAGGCTTCGCGCATAGACAGCAAAGCCGTTCGTTGTTTGCTGCGACATCGCGAGGTGCAAGGGCATGAAAGGATTGAGAACGCTGTTGGCTGCATCGCTGACGACCCTGGGTCTAGCAGTGGCTTCGCTGCCCGTTTCGGCCGCGCCAGCGCCGGTGCACTTTGCCGACCTGAACTGGGAAAGCGGCAGCCTGATCACCGAAATACTGCGGGTCATCGTCGAGAAGGGCTACGACTTGCCCACCGACACCTTGCCCGGTACCACCATCACCCTGGAAACCGCCCTGGCCAAGAACGACATCCAGGTCATCGGTGAAGAGTGGGCCGGCCGCAGCCCGGTGTGGGTCAAGGCCGAGGCTGAAGGCAAGGTGGTGGGCCTGGGGGATACGGTCAAGGGGGCCACTGAGGGGTGGTGGGTGCCGGAGTATGTGGTCAAGGGCGACCCGGCCAAAGGCATCAAGCCCCTGGCACCGGACCTCAAGAGCGTGAAGGACCTCGCGCGCTACAAGGACGTGTTCAAGGACCCGGAATCTCCCGGCAAGGGGCGCTTCCTCAACAGCCCCATCGGCTGGACCTCGGAAGTGGTCAACAAGCAGAAGCTCAAGGCCTATGGCCTGGATGACAGCTACGTGAACTTCCGCAGCGGTTCGGGAGCTGCACTGGATGCCGAAATTGCCTCGTCCATCCGTCGCGGCAAACCGGTGTTGTTCTACTACTGGTCGCCGACGCCGTTGATGGGGCGCTACAAGTTGATCCAGCTGGAAGAGCCACCGTTCGATGCCGAGGCCTGGAAGACCCTGACGGATGCGGATAACCCCGATCCGAAGCCCACTCGGTCGTTGGCATCCAAGCTGAGTATTGGCGTGTCCACGCCGTTCCAGAAGGAACATCCGCAGATTGCCGGGTTTTTCGAGAAGGTCGAGTTGCCGATTGGGCCGCTGAACCAAGCCCTGGCGACCATGAGCGAGAACCACACCGCGCCCCGGGAGGTGGCCCAGGCGTTTCTCAAGGAGCATCCTGAGGTGTGGAAGGCCTGGTTGACCGAGGATGTGGCGCAGAAGGTCGAAGCCAGCTTGAAGTAAGCACGGCGCTTATTGCCGAGCGGAGATCAAAAATAATGTGGGAGAGGGCTTGCCCCCTCCCACATGTTGTTTGCAGTGTCGCTTCAGAATCTGGTTTGCACCGCCAGCTCGAATGTCCGTGGCGCTCCCAGGTAATACGCCGGGGACACATGGGCAAACTCGGCATACACCTCATTGGTCAGGTTGCGCACCCGGCCGGTCACCGAGGTGTGTGAATCCACCTGATAGCGCAGGAACGTCCCGAACAGCGTGTAGGCCGGCACCGTCTGGGTGTTGGCATTGTCCGCATACACCTCGGCGACGTAGCGCGCATCCACGCCGCCTTGCCAATCCTCGGCAAAGTCATAGGTCAACCACAAGTTGCCGACGCGCCTGGGCACGTTGGTCGGTGTATTGCCCTTGCGCGAAACCACCGCGCCACTGGCGATTTTCTCGTTGAACTCATCGTATTCGGCATCCACCCAGGCGACGTTGCCTTCCGCCAGCAGCCTGGGCGTGATGCGCAATGAACTGGCCAGCTCGATGCCCTTCGATGACTGCGCGCCGACCGGGATGCTCGTGGTCGGGTCCTGCGGGTCGGTTACGGCAAAGTCCTTGCGTTCGATCTTATAGACAGCAACGGTGGCCGAGCCACGGCCGTCGAGGTAGTCGAACTTGCTGCCCACCTCCCATTGTTTGCCGGTCGACACATCGAACACCTGGGTGGTCGTACTCGGTTGCTCGGCGGCGGTGCTGTATTGCACGTAGACATTGGCCGATGGGATGAACTGGTAAGTCAGGCCGACGCGACCGGTCACCGGTTCCCACCGGCGCTTGAAGTGCCGTGGGTTGGTGGCCGTGATCGCACGGTGGTTGGTCACATCGAGGTCGATGGCGTCGTAACGCAGGCCGCTCAGCAGCGAAAGTTTATCGGTAAGGCCCAGGCGGTTTTCCACGAACAGCGCCTTGGTGGTGAGCTCACTGGTCTTGTCCTTGCCAAAGTTCTCCCGGGTACGCGGGATGTCGTAGAAGTGCCCGGGGTTGAAGCCGTTCGGGTCCACGGTGCTGTTGCCCGGCACATTCAACGGCGTGTTGGTGGTGCTGTTGACCTTGTACTCAAAACCACCGGACCAGGTGGTCGACAGGCCGAACAGACGGTCGTCATGGCGCAGCTCGAACTGGTTGCCGTGCTGTTCGCCCTGGTGGCGCACTTGGTAGGCGGTCGAGCGGTTTACCGCACTGTTGCCGGCGTTGTATTGGTAGGTTTCCAGGTTGCGGTAATCGCGCTGGCTGTCGAGGTGGTAGAGCGTATTTTTCAGCGTCGTGCTGTCGTTGATCCGGTAGTCGATGATCGAGCGCGCCCAGATCGTGCGCTGCTCGTAACGGCCGTCGGCGACGTTGTAGTTATTGAAACGGTTGTGTTTGTCGATCTTCAGCTCGCCGGCCTTGGGGTTGAGTACCGGCGTGCCCCAGTAAGGGCTGTCTTCCTGTTCATCCTGGTATTCCAGGGCCAGGGTATGGGACAGGTCGGGAGTGAGGTCGCTGAGCAGGGAAAACGCCAGGCTCCAGGCCTCACGCTGGTCGCGGTCGATGTAGCTGTGGTTGGTGTTGCGGCTCACGTCCAGGCGCGCGTAATGCTGCACGTCGGCGCCGGGCTCGGTCAGCGCGTGATTGACGCCGAATGCCATGCCGGTGGTGTCGTAGCTGCCATAGGTGAGCTGACCTTCGGCGGCCTGCTCCTCACGGGTGGCTAGCTTGGTCACGTAGTTGAGCGAGCCGCCGACGGAGCCGGCACCGTTGATCAGGGAGGAGGGGCCGCCCACCAGTTCCACGCGGTCATAGATCCAGGCGTCCACTGGCCGGGCCAGGCCGGTGGCGACATTGATACCGTTGAACATCTGGGTGATCTGGCTGCTGGTAAACCCACGGTAAGAGACAAACCCGCCAAAACCCGGCGGCGCGCTGGCGTTGACGCCGGGCAGGGTGTTGGCGGCATCGCGAAACGTCTTGGCGCCATGGCGTTCGATGTCATTGCGGTTGGCAATGGCAACCGACGCTGGGGTTTCCCGCACGCTCAGTCCCAGCCGCGACGCCACGCCGCTGGATTGATCCAGGGTAAGACCGGGTTCGGCAGTTGATTCGCCATCAATGGTGGTCGGGGCCAATTCGAGGGCCCAGGCGCAGACAGGCAGGCAGCCGAACAGGCCCGCCAACAGGGGTAGATGTTTCATGGTTGAATCCTGAAAAACTTGGCTTGAAAACAACGCACGGCCGTCCGTCATTCCGTGTGGAACCGGCGGTCAGTGCAGATGGGAAAGCAAAGGGATCAGGCGAAGGCGGGTGGCGCGCGCGGGTTAGCCGTGGGCCAGGTGAAGCGGGCAGGGATGTCAGCGGCCAGTACCACGGCCGGCGGTGGCGCATGGGGTTGTGGCAACACCGCCACATTCAGGCTGGAACTGAGCGCCGGGCCCATGCCGCCGGTGGAGCACAGCGGGCAACCGAACGCCTTGGCCAGCGTCGGCAGGTTCTCATCGCTGGAGTTGGACGGCGTGGGCGCCTGGGTACGCGGGTCGACGGTACAGAACTGCCCGCCGATGCCATTGAGCTGCATCCCCACCATCTGCCCGTGACCGATACTGCAGGCGAACACATTGAACAGGACGCAGCAATAGAGCATCCAGGCAATGAGCGAGCGGTCGGCGCGGGCGAGTTTCATGGGGCGGCACTTTACCATCAGCCGCCGACGAAATGCCTGCAAAAAATCCCAGGGCGACTATCCTGTCTCGCACCTTTCAGGGAGAACCCGCCATGAGCTTTGTCATCGCACGATGGATCGTCGGCGTTTTTACCTGCATCAGCATGGTGCACCTGTACTGGGCTGCCGGCGGCAAACTCGGCAGCCTCGCCGCCATCCCCCAACTGCCCGGCGAATTCGCCAGCGGGCCTCGCCCTGCATTCAAGCCCTCGGCGCTGGGGACCTTTCTGGTGGCGATGGGCTTGGTCGGCATTGCGCTGCTGGTGTGCCTGCGGGCCGGGCTGTACTTTTCGGCGGTCTCCCATGCGGCGCTGCAATGGGGAATCAGCGCGATCGCCCTGCTGATGTTTGCCAGGGCGATTGGGGATTCGGAGTTGGTGGGGTTTTTCAAGAAGGTCGGCGGGTCACGGTTTGCGCGGTGGGATACGTGGTTCTATTCGCCGTTGTGCCTGGCGTTGGGGGTGGGGTTGTTGGTGGTGGCGTGGGGTTAATGAGGGAAACACAACACACCGATCTACGCCGCTCAAATAAAAACTGCTCTCATCCTTGCCCGATTTGCCGAACTGGCCGTCATGGTTAATAGAACCTCTATTACCCAGGATTTCCCATGTCGCGCCTTGCTCGCCCCTTGCACCCACTGGCCCTGTCAGTGGCGTTGGCTTTTGCCGCCGTGCCGTTGCTGAACGTCCAATCCGCCTTCGCCGAAGAAAGCCGCAGTGCTGTACGCGGCTTCCAGATTCCGGCCGGTGACTTGAGCCAGGCGCTCAACAGCCTGGCCGAGCAGGCGGGCCTGGTATTGGCGTTTGATGCGAGCCTGGCACGCGGCAAACGCAGCAACGGCTTGAGCGGGCAGTACGCCACCGACGTGGCGCTGACCCAGTTGCTCGCCGGCAGCGGCCTGCAGGCGCTGAAGCTCTCGGCCGACCGCTACCGCCTGGAAGCCATCCCGGATAACGGCGGTGCCATGCAGTTGCAGGCCACCACCATCAGCGGCGCGTACCAGGCCGAAAGCCCTACCGGGCCGGTGTCCGGTTATGTGGCTACGCGCAGTTTGTCGGGCACCAAGACCGATACCGCGCTGATCGAGACTCCGCAGTCGATCTCCATCGTCACCAAAGACCAGATGCGTGCGCAGAACGCCGAGAGCCTCAACCAGATCCTGCGCTACAGCGCCGCGGTCATCCCGGAAACCCGCGGTGCCACGGCGTCGCGTCTCGACCAATTGACCATCCGCGGGTTTGCCCCAGCCACTTACCTCGACGGCCTGCGGATGCCGTCGAGCCGTGATGCCTTGCCGCAAAAGGATGCCTTTGACCTGGAGCGCGTCGAAGTGCTGCGCGGCCCGGCGTCGGTGCTGTACGGGCAGGGCACGCCGAGCGGAGTGATCAATATGGTCAGCAAGCGCCCGCTGGATACGCCGTTCCATGAAGTGGGCGTCGAATACGGCACTTTCAATAAAAAGCGCACCACCTTCGATTTGAGCGGGCCGATTGACGATCAAGGCGTGTATTCCTACCGCGTGGCGGGGCTGTTCGACGATGCCGATGGCCAGGTCGAACACACCGAAACCCGTCGCCAGTCGTTGTCCAGCGCGTTCACCTGGCGGCCGGACGAAGACACCTCGCTGACCTTGCTCGGGCATTTCCAGAAGGACCCCAAGGGCGCGTCCTACGGTTCGGTGCCGGCCTGGGGCTCGGTATTGCACAGCCCGACCGGGCGCAGCATCGACGTGGACTTCTACGACGGCGAAAAGAACTTCGAGAAAAGCGATCGCGAGTACTACTCCATCGGCTGGGCCTTCGAGCATCACGTCAACGATGTGTGGACGGTGCGCCAGAACGCGCGTTACCTGCGCAGCGAAGGACGGTATCGCAGCCTCTACAGCAACTACCTGATGGCGGATTACCGCACCATTCGACGTTCCACCATTGCCAGTGACGTCGACATGGATGCCTACACCCTCGATAACCAGGTGCAGGCCAGATTCGACACGGGCCCACTGCAACACACCCTGCTGATGGGGCTCGACTACCAGAACACCAGCACCGACACCCTGTTGGGCTCAGGGACGTATACCGCCGGGCCGACCCTGGATATTTTCAACCCGGTCTATGGCGCGGCCGTGCCGGTACCGGCGTACACCACCGACGGTACGTCGCGCAGCGAACAGACCGGGGTCTATCTGCAAGAGCAGATGAAGTGGGACAAATGGGTGCTGTTGCTCGGCGGTCGTTATGACTGGGCCAGCACCGACAGCACCACCAAGACCCTGCGCACCGGGGCCAAGAGCCAGTCCTCCCTGGACAGCAAGGCCTTTACCGGGCGTATTGGCCTGGTCTATCTCTTCGATAACGGCCTGGCGCCGTACGCCAGCTATGCGGAGTCGTTCAACCCGCAGTCGGGCACCGGTTACGGCGGTTCGGTGTTCAAGCCGACCGAAGGCAAGCAGTATGAAATCGGCATCAAGTACCAGCCGCCGGGCAGCAACAGCTTTATCACCGCGGCGATCTTCGACCTGCGCCAGACCAACGTCCTCACCACCGACCCGGACCCCACCCACCTGTGCGGCAGCGGTCGCTGCCAGAGCCAGGACGGCGAAGTGCAATCCCGTGGTTTTGAACTGGAAGGCAAGGCCAGCCTCAATGACAACCTGGACATCACGGCGGCCTATGCCTACCTGGATAACCGCATCAGCAAGTCCAATAACACCGTGCGTTACGCTCCCATCAGCGATATCGGCGTAGGCCCGGCCATCAACGCCGAGGGCACCACCACCTATGCGGTACCGCGCCACACGGCGTCGGCGTGGGCTGACTACACCTTCCATGATGGCAACCTCAAGGGCTTCGGTGCAGGCGCGGGTGCGCGGTATGTCGGTTCGTCCTGGGGCGATACCGCCAACACCCTGAAGGTGCCGGGATACACCCTGTTCGATGCAGCGGTGCACTACGACATCCCGAACATCGCCAACCTCAAGGACAACCTGCGCCTGGCCCTGAACGCCACCAACCTGGCGAACAAAGAGTACGTCGCGTCGTGCTATTCCTACTCGTGGTGCTGGTACGGCTCGCAGCGCACCGTGCAGGCAAGTGCGACCTACCAATGGTGATGGCACGACGATAAGGCAATTTAATGGCCCCTTTGTAACAAAATTCTCGCCAGAATCGCTTTTATTTTCAGGTGGTTAGGTGAGGAAGCAAATGCGCACTGTTGGAATCATGCTGATCGCCTGCTCCCTGGCCGGCGGCGCGGCTGCCGTGCAGGCACGGGAGCTGCGCGAGGGTGACAAGTACATGTGCAGTTGGGGCGCCGGCACGGCCGCCAGGGCCCAGGAACTCAAGCTGTCGGGGGTGTCGCTGTACGCGGCGCGGCAGAAGATCCAGACCATCAAGTTCAGTAAATCCTGGATGCGCATGATGGCCATGGGCATCACCGAACAGACCTATGACAGTCGTTCACGGCTCAAGCCCGAAGCGATTCGCCAGAGTTTCTATCAGGATTGCGTGCGTTACAAAGTGGCACGCAAGTAATCGAGTGCAGGCTTTACAAAACCACGACAAACCGATGTTTCTATTTGCATACAATTGCTCCCTTGGTAGAGGAGGCAGGTATGCACACGCTTATTCGCGCCGCGACGCCGGTCCCGGGAGGGTGCTGCCCGAGGCGCTCCAGGTTTGCTGTCAAAACAGAGCCGGGCAGGGTAAGCCCGTGACCCCGGCAACCCCCCCTTCATCCAACAGCCTGCGCTATTTTGCGCTTGGCGTGCTGTGTGTCGCGATGTTGCTCGGGGGCTATTTCATGCAGCTCAACGCCAAGGCGGATCGCCAGCGCGAAGAAGCGGCCGAGCGTTTGGCACTTTGCCGGCAGGTTGAGCGGGTCGCCAGTGTGGCCACCTCCGCGGGTCTGGAACTTCGCGATACCTGCAAGCAATTGGGGGAGAGCGGGTCGAAGAGTGTCACGCCGCCTTAACTAATAACCCTTTTTTATAAGTGGAAATATTGGCGGTAGTTGCACCAAAAAGTGGCACTTATATGCGTCGCCACCTTAAAAAACATGTGGTTATTTAAGGACTTACAATGCTTTTAATCCGACGAAAGGATATAAAATTTTCTTGTTACAGCTTTTTACACTGGTTACTATAGCCGGGCGTTCACCTCCCACGGTTTATGCATTTTTAAATCCCAAGTTTCCATCAGCTACTTGGGATTTTTTTTGCCTGGAATTTAACCCCCGGCGTCAAACTTCACCTTCTGCAAACTCCGCACGCATCCGCCCGTTGCGTTTGGCCCGGTAGAGCAACTTGTCGACATCTTCGACAAAACCCAGCATCGGGCTGTCGGGTTTGACGATGCGCGTACCTACGCCCAGGCTCAGGGTCAGCAGGTTCGACACCGCTGAAAAGCCATGATCGATCTGTTGTTGGCGGATCAGGTGCAGGCAACGTCCGGCGACCTGTTTGGCCGACGCCGCGTCGGTTTCCGGCAACAACCACACAAACTCCTCACCGCCGATGCGAGCGATGAAGTCCCGCGGCCGGTTGGCGGCCAGTGACAGGGTATGCGCGACCTGGCGCAGGCATTCGTCGCCCTTGATGTGGCCATAGTGATCGTTGTACTGCTTGAAAAAATCGATATCCAGGATGATCAATGACAGTGGCAACTGGCTGCGCTGGGCGCTGGCCCATTCGCGCTCGAGCACAGTGTCGAACATGCGTCGGTTGGCGATGCCGGTCAGGCCATCCTGGTAGGAATATTCCTCGAGTTGCTTTTGCAGGCGCACCAGGTGTTCTTCGGTCTTCTTGCGTTCGCTGATATCGAACATAAAGCCGATCAGCGCCTCGACTTCACCGTCCTTGCGCACCACATGCACCACGTCGCGGATCCATACGTAGTCGCCGTTCACCGTCAGGGCCCGGTAATCCGCTTCATGGTCCACCCCGGCACGGGATTGCGACACGCAGAAACTCACCACGTATTCGCGGTCATCGGGGTGCATGCGCGAGACCCAGTCGTCGACGCTGACCCAGCTTTGCGGGGTCCAGCCCAACAGCGTTTCGATCTGCGGGCCGATATAGCTGAAGGTCATGCTCTGCCAGTCGATACGCCACGGGATGGCCTTGGTCGACTCCAGCAGCGTGCGGTATACGTCGCTGTCGGGCTGGCTCGGAGGGGCAATGCTCATGGTGGACGGCTCGAATGATGGCTAAGTGCCCAGAGCGTCGTGTGATCGACGCTGGGAGTCAAGCGCTTGCCGAGGCAGCAGACGAGAGGTCGTGTGACGGGCATGGCGGCGGCCAGCTAGCCAATAACAGCATGGCTGGGCGCATCCACTGCGCCGTAGTAACGCCAGCAGCAATGACGGTGTTCCGGCACGATCACGCAGCCGCTGAGGCTGACGATCAGCACAGCGGCAACCAGCAGGGTAAGTCGACGGTACATGGTGTTTCCTCTTGGGTTGGCCGGGGTTAATCCTTCAACGCGGCGACCGGCGAAAATCCGTCGCAATCCTTTCAGACATTTCATCAAGCCCCGCCAACCCCTGAGCAATACTGGTCTCGCCCCCTGCTGAAAAAATCTGCGCAGCCCGCGACGGATTTTTGCGCACGCGCCGTTCAACCCATCAGCAACCTGCACTTTCGCGGGTTGCATGGAGGAGTTGCCATGAGAGCCCTGGCCACATTGCGTTTAACCGTGCTTGTTCCGCTGGCCTTCGCCGCGTTTGTCAGCACCCCGACGTTTGCCCAGACCGACATCATCATTCAGCAGGCGCCGCCGCCTCCACGTGTGGAAATGATCCCGGCCGAGCGCCCCGGCTATGCCTGGGACCGGGGCCACTGGCGTTGGGAAGGGCGCGGTTACGGCTGGGTGCCGGGCCACTGGCAGCCGGTAATGCGCCATGCGCGCTGGGAGCCTGGCCATTGGGAAGCCCATGGCCCGAACTGGTACTGGCGCGAAGGGCATTGGATCCGCTGACCCCTGACCCTTGGCCCTGAGAACTGCCCGATTGAAAGACACTGATCCGGACGTTGAGCTGCTGGCGCGTATCGGCAATAACGAACCTGCCGCCGTCAACGAAATGGTGACGCGCAAGCTCCCGCGTTTGCTGGCGCTCGCCAGTCGGATCCTGGGGGACGCCGACGAGGCCAAGGACGTGGCCCAGGAAAGTTTCCTGCGCATCTGGCGCCAGGCCGCCCACTGGCGCAGTGGCGAGGCGCGCTTCGACACCTGGTTGCATCGGGTCGCGCTGAACCTGTGCCACGACCGCTTGCGGCGACGCAAGGAGCGCCCGCTGAGCGAAGAGGCGGCGGTGGAGGTGGCAGACAGCTCGCCATCGCCTGAAGAGCAGCTGGAGACCCAGGACCGCAGTACACGCATCGCCGCCGCGTTGGCGGCCCTGCCCGAACGCCAGCGCGAAGCCATCGTGTTGCAGTACTACCAGGAGCTGTCGAACATTGACGCCGCGGCCCTGATGAATATCAGCGTCGAGGCACTGGAGAGCCTGCTGTCGCGGGGCCGACGCCAGTTGCGCAGCCAACTTGCCGATACACCCGGGCTCGCCCGCCCAGGAAGGGGAACATCATGACACCCGAACGCTTTGTGTACCTGGCCGACGTCTATGGGGCGGACCTGCGTCGCTGGCCCGCGGCAGAACGGGCAACGGCCCAGGCGCTGCTCGACAACGGCAACGTCCATGCCCGTGTAGCCTTGCAGCAGGCGCGTTGGCTCGACAGCCAGTTGGACAGCCATCAACTGGCGTTCCCCGACCCGGCGTTGGTCCGGCAGATCCGCCAATCCGCCCCACGCTCATTCTGGTCACGCTATGCCAACTGGTTATCGCCCGCCGGCCTTGTCGGTGCGGGCATTGCCGGCATCGTCACCGGGATGCTGGTGGCGTCCATGAGCGTGCCGCTGCCGATGTTGTCCTCCGACGTGCTGCCCAGTGTCTTTGATCAGGGCGACGCGGAAGTCGTCTTCAGCGTCAACGCCGAGGAAACCGAACAATGACCGCCAGATCCCTGAAACCGTGGTTGTTTGTCTCGATCCTGCTCAACGTATTTTTGATCGGTGGGGTGGGCGGCGGTCTCTACCACTGGATGGCCAACGCCCGGCCTGCCGAAGTGGTGGTTAACCAGCACGGCCTGCGCCAGGCGATGGTCAAGTTGCCGCCGGAGCGGCGCAGGGAACTGCGCCAACTGCTGCGCCGCAATCGCGACGACAGCCAGCCGCTGATCATGGCCGGGCGTGAGGCGCGGCTGGGGGTGATCAAGCAATTGGAAGCGCCGACGTTGAAGCGTGATGTGTTGGAGGCGCAATTAGCCAAGGCGCGTGAGGCCGACGCGGCGCTCAGGGCCTTGGTGGACGGCACATTGGCGCAGTTTGCCGAAACCTTGACGTGGGACGAGCGGCAAAGGCTGGTGGAAGCGTTGTACTTGCGGGGGCAGGCAAACACACCGCGAACCGGAAGGAAGCAAGCCGCCATTGCGAGGGATTAAATCAATCGAGAGCGTAAGCAAGAGCCCTTTCATGGAACTGGATATTCTGACAAGCCACAGAGATAGCGCTCAAAGAAACCCCACATTCCGTTGGGTAGAGTAAGAAGGTAGGAACGATGACCGATATCTCTAAATTAGCTGGCTCGCAGTCACCTGTTGCACAGTCCAATTCTTTAGACGCGATTGCAGATTTCGGAGGCGCGCAAACGGACGGCATGGCTGAGCACATACGAGTGAAACGCCCGGAAGCAGAATCCGCAGCGGCAAACGCTCCGTCTCAGATCTCTTACTGAGTTTTGCTTTCAGCGGCGTGACGAAGCTGCCACGTTCGTCAAATCCTAAGCGAATGGCGGGGTCAAGCTAGAATTGCGCCATCGCGGGCAGCGTGCTGAATTACAGGCGACGCAGAAAGGATTTGACGATGTGCCGCGTGGCGTCGGTGGTGTCCAGTTCGTCCACGGCGCTATAGGCGTGCCACTGGCAGTCGACGATTTCGTTCAGCGGCCGTGCATCCGCGATATTCACCACCGAGGCTTCAAATACATGGTGCACGGTGTCGCGGGCTTTAAGCTCCTGCAAGTACAGCAGCCCGTCCACGTTCAATCCGGTTTCTTCTTCCAGCTCCCGTTCGGCCGCACCGACCGGGCGCTCGTCCCGTTCCACCTTGCCGCCCGGCAAGGCCCATTTTGACCTGGCCTTGCGCACGAAGAGGATATGCCCCTCGTGTTCGCAAATGACCGTTGCGCGTATTTTCATCGTCTGTGCCCCCGCAGCGGGATGAGTGTCATAAAAGTGTAATGCAATTGTCATGCTAAGTGGTTATGGCGCGCCGCGGTGGGGATGTGGATACTGCCCGATTGATGAAAACGGACGAGGAATACAGATGAGCAGCGTACGTTGGGGCATGATCGGGTGTGGCAGTGTCACTGAATTGAAGAGTGGACCCGCTTTCTACAAAGCGCCAGGTTCGGCGCTGGTGGCCGTGATGGGGCGGCGCGAGGAAGCCGTGCGCGATTATGCATCGCGCCATGGGATTGCCCGTTACTACACCGACGCCCAGGCACTGATCAACGACCCCGAAGTGGACGCCGTGTACATCGCCACGCCGCCCGACAGCCACCTGGAATACAGCCTGATGGTGGCGGCGGCCGGCAAGCATTGCTGCGTCGAGAAGCCGATGGCGCTGAACGCCGAACAGAGCGCGCTGATGCAGCGCACTTTCGAGCGTGCCGGGCTGCACCTGTTTGTTTCCTACTACCGGCGCTCGCTGCCACGCTTCCAGCAAGTGCGCGCGTGGCTACAGGACGGGCGCATCGGCACGTTACGCCAGCTGACCTGGACCCTGTGCAAACCGCCGGCCGCCGAGGACGCCAGCGCCGCCAACTGGCGCACCGACCCGGCCATTGCCGGTGGTGGCTACTTTGCCGACCTGGCCAGCCACGGTTTCGACCTGTTCCAGTACCTGGCCGGGGATATTGTCGAGGTCGCGGGCTTTACTGCACGACAGGCCGGAAGCTATGCCGCCGAGGATGCCGTGACGGCCTGCTGGACCTTCAGTTCGGGCGCGCTGGGCATGGGCTGCTGGAACTTCGTCGCCGACCGCCGTGAGGACCGGGTCGAGTTGATCGGCAGCCGTGGGCGCATCCAGTTCTCGGTCTTCGAAGACCAGCCGCTCCACCTGGAGGGCGAGACCAACGAGGTGCTGGAAGTGCCATGCCACCCGCATATCCAATGGCACCACGTAGTGGCCATGAACGCGCATATTCGCGGCGAAGCCGAGCATCCTTCGCTGGCCATCGAGGCGTTGAAGACCGATCGGATCCTGGACAAGGTCCTGCAACGTAACCCCAATCTGCCGGGATGATTTTCCCAGGAATAGCGGAATGAAATACTGGATGGTCCTGTGGCTGGCACTTGCCACCACGGCGATGGCGGCCCCGCGTAGCCAAGGGACGCCTGGGGAATTTGATTTTTATGTGTTGTCGCTGTCATGGTCGCCGACCTTCTGCCTGACGCACCCGGACAACGAGCAGTGTTCGGGCAAAGGCTACGGCTTTGTGCTGCACGGCTTGTGGCCGCAATACGCGCGGGGAGGGTGGCCGGCGACCTGCGCGCCGCAATCGCGCTTGAGCCGCGAAGAGATGGACAAAGGCGCGGCGCTGTTCCCGACGCGCTCGCTGCTCACCCACGAATGGGCCAAGCACGGCACCTGCAGCGGGCTGGACCCCTTGGCGTACCTGGAGAAAACCGATGCGGCGCTGGGCGTGGTTGCCATCCCTGCGCAACTGCAACCGTTCAACACGCCACCGTCGTTGCCGGCCCGCGAGATCGAAGCGCTGTTTCGCGAAAGCAACCCGCGCATGGGCAACCATGGGCTGGCGGTGATCTGCAAAGGCAAGGTGCTGTCGGAGGTGCGTGTGTGCCTGACCAAGGACCTGGCCTTCGCCGGTTGCCCGCGCAGTGTGAAAACCCAATGCCGTGATGGCGAAATTCGCATCCCCACGCAGCGTTGAACGCCGGCATCCACACACCTTTGCCCAAGCCACTGCACTAGGTCGAGATCCTGGCTGAGGATGGCGGGTGTGTGGCGTCGAAGACTGTGTGATCCACACCCCAGGGTGATTTTGTTCAATACCGATTTGACCCGGCCTTATACCGTGGAACCCTGTTTACGCCTCATCATAAAAAGGGAACCGCAATGAGCTTGATCATTTCCATGGCCGCCTTCGCCCTGGCCACGTCCATCACGCCGGGACCGGTCAACGTGGTCGCCCTGAGTTCCGGCGCGCGCTTCGGTTTTGTCGCCAGCCAGAAGCATGTGTTCGGCGCTGCCGTTGGCTTTACCTTGCTGTTGGTGCTGATCGGCCTGGGGCTGCACGAGGTGCTGGTGCGCTGGCCCATCCTGACCCAGTTGATCCAATGGGGCGGGGTGGCGTTCCTGCTGTACATGGCCTGGAAACTGGCGGTGGATGACGGCCAGCTCGACGCGGATGGCAGCGCGACGGCGCCATCCATGCTCTACGGCGCCATCATGCAGTGGCTCAACCCCAAGGCCTGGCTGGCCTGTGTGGCGGGCATGGGCTTGTTTGTGGCCGACGGCGATGGGCGGCAAGTCTGGCTGTTTGCCAGTCTCTACCTGGTGATCTGCTACCTGTCGGTGGCGTGCTGGGCCTATGCCGGGACCTTTCTACGCCGTTACCTGGACAATCCCCAAGGCGTGCGCCTGTTCAACCGCTCGATGGCCGCGTTGCTGGTGGCCAGTGTGGGTTATTTGCTGATGGCTTGAGCACCTCGCGGTATTGCCCCGGGGTGGCGGCGAAATGCTGTTTGAAGGTGCGCTGGAAGTGCGCCTGGTCGGCAAAGCCCGCGGCGAGCGCCACGTCGGCGATCAACTCGCCCTTGCGCAGCTGGGTGCGGGCAAACTGGATGCGCTGGTTGACCAGGAACGCGTGGGGCGTCAGCCCGTAGTACTGCTTGAAGGCGCGGATCAGGTACGACGGCGACAGTTCGGCCGCCAGGCAGATATCTTCGAGTTTCAACGCCTCGGTGCAGTGCGCACGGATGTACTCGGCGGCCCGCTCCAACTTGTGGTTGACCTCGCGCATCGGTGTGGGTGAAGGGTTCAGGCGCTGCTGGACTTCGCTGAAGTAGCTCACCAGCGCACTCTGTTTTTGCAGCAATTCGGCCTGCTCGTTCACCAGCATCCGGTACAACGCCAGCAAGCCGCTGTACAGCAGCGGGTCACGGGTATGCGGCGTATTGAACGGGCGATAACCCTGGTCGGTACTGAAGCCCAATTGGTACTGCAGCTCTGTCAGCCAGGGCGTGTCGAGGTACAGCATATGATAGGACCAGGGCTGGTCGTGGATAGGGTTGCAGGCATGCACATCGCCGGGGTTCATCAACACCACGGTGCCGGCGCTGATTTGGAATGTATCGGTGCCGTAATGGTAATAGCTGCGCCCGGTGGTGATCGCGCCGATGGAGAAATGCTCATGGGCGTGACGGGTGTAAGTGACCTTGCGCCCGTCGGCAATGGTCCGCGCTTCGATGAACGGCAGGCGCTCGTCGCGCCAGAAGCGCGGTGCGGCGGGGAAAGGGGTGGGCGGTGTCATGGGCGCGACTCCAGGGCAGTCAAGATCAGAAACGGATCGTTGCACAGACCCTGGCGTTTGGGTAGCCGATGACTTAATAGGGTTTCAGATTGTGCAAACGCTCGTTTCGGCGTTTGTTGATCATCAGGACCTTTTCCACATTGTTGAGGTTCTGCGTGGACTCGCTCAGATCCCGGTGGTTACTGAGCAGGCATTGGTCAACGACCATCCTGGCAATCGCTTCGAGTCGTGCCGATTGCCAGGACTTCGGTATGGGGGCGGGGTCACCCTGGGTATCCGTTATGAGGGTGGCGTCCAGGGGATGGAGCAGGACCTGCGAACTGGCGCCCGCCACGGGTTCGGAACCGGTGAGATAAGCACTCCAATCGATCTGCAACTGAACAGGGCCTGGAGCGACCGTGTCATTCAGCAGGCCGGATGGCGGGTTGGCCAGCTGCGTGATCAGCATCTGCCTGGGAAGCACTTGCAGCAGGTAGCGATCCCGCTGGTAGCGAACACGCAACAGGCATCCAAAATGTGCGGTGATCATCGTGTCCCGGACAGAGGGAGATGGTTTGCGCAGCAGGTACAGTTCGATGTTTCCCTGCTCCAGGCTGACGCGCTTGGGCAGCGGCAGGCAGGACAGCAGGTAGGCAATGTACACGATATAGCTCTCACGTAGGGATTCGAGCGCGGCGTGGAAGTTTTCATCGGCGTTGTGGTCCTTGAGCGTTCTCAAGGGGGGCGAAAACCTGTTGACCAGTACCTGTGGCTGAATCGCCCTCCAGCGTTCCATGTGCTTTAACTCACCGGCCAGATACAGTTCGGCCAGGGAAAAGGAAATATCCTGGGTGCTGACTTGCGGATAGCGAATACCGGGCGGAAGGAAGGGCGCCGGCATGAACACGGTTTTGTCCAGGTGAGCGTTATCCGGATAGACCTCACGCAGGTACCTCAATGCCGCCTCCTTCTGATCCGGATAGGGAGTGTGCAGCGAGCCGAAGGCATCGTTGAGGGTGCGCTTCTGTTTCTCATAGGTGCGCACGGCGAGCTCGCCTTTAAAGGGCAGGTCCGTGTCCGTCATATCCACTACGCCATTGGCACGCGCCCAGTCGAGGACGGGATCGACCGTAGGAGGCAGCGCCCAGAATTCCCGGTTGAGCGTCGTGGCAGGGTTATGGACCAGGGTCATGATGTTCTCAAGTGTCATGTACCGGCTGGCGCCAGGGGTTTTCAACTCGATGAAATCAACGAACTGCTTGAACACGACCCAGTTCTGGTTGCACAGGTAAGGCAGGTTTTCGGGGATGTTGCGCACCAGCAATTGTGGCGCGCTGCCACTGAGCAGCAAATGCGCGGCCAATGGTGCACCCTCCAGAAGGGTCTGGCGCAGGAGGGCTTCCAGATTGCTGCGCACCAGTGCGCAGTTGTCACCCCAGTAGTAATCGGTGTCGATGGCCAGCCCGCCGACCAGGTTGCGTTGTGTGCCGGCCTGTTCGTCCAGGCTCAGAATCAGTGCGCTGAGCAGCAGTGTCTGCCGGCGCTGTTGCGGCGTTGTACCGTGCAGTGCGGCATCGGACCAGATGACGAGGGTGTTCAGGCGCTCGACCAATAGCTGGCTGCGCGGGCTCTGCACCATCTGGTTCAGCAGCATGTCCGCTTCGGCGCGGATCCTGGGGGCGCTCTTGCTCGCCCAACAAGGTTCGCCGAGCCACTTGAACAGGGGCGCTCCCTGCGCCTGTGCAAACGCCTGTTGCGCTTCGTATACCTGTCGGCGTTGTGCGCTGGATAAGGTCAGCAATGACGGCTGCGGCTGGCCCAGGCCCTGCCAGTAGTTGCCCAGCCGTGGTGTCGCAGCCCTGACGGCCCTCAGGTAGTGCGCTGCCTGTTGGGCCTGGTCCGCTGTCTTCACTTCGGTCATGCGCAGGAACTTCATCAACTGCTTGAGGGTGGCCTTCATATCACTGCGCAGCTCGCCACCCAGTTGTTTGGCCAGCTCCTGCAAGGGCGTGAGATAGAGCTTGAGCGCTGGACTGGAGACGATATCGTCCGTGAGGCTTCTGCGCATGCCGTCCCTGTCGTCCGCGCCTACATACCCCTCTTCAGTCAGCAGTACCAGCGCCTTTTCGTCGTCGATACCGCGTTTCACGCAAATGGCGACAAATGATCTGTGCTTGATCATCATCAGCAGTTTTTCGGCGCTCTCCTCCAGCAACTGGTAGAACATCGAGTCAGTGTCCAGCTCGACCGTATCGTCGAGCTCAACCGTTTCATCGGGTTGTTTGCCAGCGCTGACGCGCTCCAACTCTGTCTGCAGGCGATTAAAGTTATTCAGGGCGCTCAGGCTGTTTTGTTTGCGCTTGAGCCATTGCGCATCCTGGGCCGCTTCACTGCAGTACGGCTGCCCAGGCACGGATGACTGGCGCAGGCGCGTGATCAGGGCGTGCACATCGCTTGCCTGGAGGGGGACCTCGATGGCGTAGAAGTGCATGAGCTCTGCCAGGCTCAGGCTGTTATTGGAGGCCACCTGTTCTCCCAGCAACGATGCATATTGCGCCAGTCGAATCAGCCGACCCGCCACTGGCGCACCACCCAGGTGTGTACGCAGGCTGATGCTGATCCCCTGGAGCTCTGCGGATGAGGCACGCAGGGAATGATCCTCGCCGGAATAAATAAAGTATTCATCGGGGCCCAACGCAGTCGGGAACGTTTGCGTGAACTCGATCGAGTTGATCACGCTCTGCAGTAATTGCGCGGCCTCTTTCAAGGTGTGGGCTACGAAAGAGTCAGACCTCAGCGTGAGGCGGTGGCGGTAAGCGAGGTAGCTGTCATGGGGTTCATCTGCGGCTGCCGCGCTGGCCATGCATTGCTCGAGGTTATCGGCCAGTTGCAGCAAATCCAGGTGCTGGGCGTGCATTTCATGACGTGTCGCCGACTGCGCGCGGCCATTGTCACCCATCGTTGGAAAGGCATGGTAGGCCTGCAGCTCATCGACAATCATCCGTGCCTGGATCTGGTTTTTGGGCAACGTGTAGCCGTAGAACGCCAGCGTCAATTCGAGTGGCAATTCAAACGTACTGTGGCCGTTTGGCAAGTCGATATAGGGCACGCCCAGTTGGTTGGGGTCAATGATCTCGGAGATACCCAGGATCGGCGCGGACACTTCCAGCCAGCCTGGGTCGTCATGAAGATGAAAGGCCCTGGAAGTCAGTTGGTCCTCGTGAATGACATTGGCGTGCAGGGAGCTTCCCATGACCTTGATGCTTCGATACTCCAGGTGCTGCGCGTCGGCCCATGCCAGGAACACGCTCTGGTTGATAGCCTTGCCGAACAGCACCATCCATTGGCCAAGCCTGGAATTGCGGTCGACCGCGATCAACGCGGGAGGCCCCAGCAGAGTCCAATTGTGCGGTAAGGCGGGGGACAGCAGTGCTACCAGGCTGTTGATCAGCTTCAGATCATCCTGGGTGGCAAACAAGACGGGGCTGGCAGGCAGTGGCTCGGTCGCCGCAGCGGCAATCAGCGGGGCAAATTCGTACATGAATGAAGTTCCGTTTCAAGGTTGCCCAAGAAAACGCTCTTGAGCGGAGCTTCATGGTCGAGGGTTTTTACCTGCGCTTGATAGCCTGCGCCATCCGGAGTTGCTGTAGGTCGAGTAGGCAGCCACGGTGATCCAATGGCGAGGCACGCCCACGCAGGAGGTGGGCGTGCTCATCGCTCAGAGGCGCTCCGGGCAGGGCACCAGAAAGGCCGCTTCCAGCAGTTGACGCGTATACCCATGCTGCGGATCAGCGAAAATCGCTCGCGCATCGCCTTGCTCCACCACCTGCCCCTGCTTGACCACCATCAACTGGTGACTCAGCGCCTTCACCACCGCCAGGTCATGGCTGATAAACAGGTAGGTCAGGTTGTACTTGGCCTGCAGGCTGCGCAGCAATTCCACCACTTGCCGTTGCACGGTGCGATCCAGCGCCGAGGTCGGTTCGTCCAGCAGAATCAGGCGCGGCTTGAGCACCAGTGCGCGGGCGATGGCGATGCGTTGGCGTTGGCCGCCGGAGAACTCATGGGGGTAGCGATGACGGGACTCAGGGTCCAGGCCCACCTCCTTGAGCGCCGCGATAATCGCCGCTTCCTGCTCGGCGGGCGTGCCCATCCTGTGGATGCGCAGGCCTTCGCCGACGATCTCGCTGACGCACATGCGTGGGCTCAGGCTGCCGAACGGGTCCTGGAACACCACCTGCATTTCCCGGCGCAACGGGCGCACCTGTTGCTGGGTCAGCGTGTCCAGTTGCTGGCCTTCGAAACGAATCCCGCCCTTGCTGGCAATCAAGCGCAAAATCGCCAGGCCCAGGGTGGATTTGCCCGAGCCGCTTTCGCCGACGATGCCCAGGGTCTGGCCCTGGGGCAGGCTGAAGTTGATCCCGTCCACCGCCTTGACGTAATCGACGGTGTTGCGCAAGAAGCCCTTCTTGATCGGGAACCAGACTTTCAGGTCATCGACTTCCAGCAACGGCGGGCCGACTTGGTTGCTGGCCGGACCACCGCTGGGTTCCGCCGCCAGCAATTCCTGGGTGTAAGAGTGTTGGGGCGACTGGAACAGCGTCTCGCACTCGGCCTGCTCGACGATGCAGCCTTGCTGCATCACGCACACGCGGTGAGCAATGCGCCGCACCAGGTTCAAGTCGTGGCTGATCAACAGCAAGGCCATGCCCAAACGCGCCTGCAATTCCTTGAGCAACTCCAGGATCTTCAACTGCACGGTGACATCAAGGGCCGTGGTCGGCTCATCCGCGATCAGCAACTCCGGCTCATTGGCCAGGGCCATGGCGATCATCACCCGCTGGCGCTGGCCGCCCGACAATTCATGGGGCAGGGCCTTGAGCCGTTTGTGCGGCTCGGGGATGCCCACCAGTTCCAGCAACTCCAGGGTGCGCCGGGTCGCGACCTTGCCGGTCAGGCCCTTGTGCAGGCCGAGTACTTCGTTGATCTGCTTCTCGATGCAGTGCAGCGGATTCAACGACGTCATCGGCTCCTGGAAGATCATCGCGATGCGGTTGCCGCGAATATGCCGCAGGGTCTTTTCCTTCAGGGTCAGCAGGTCCTGGCCGGAATAGGTGATGGTGCCGGAAGGATGCCGGGCCAGCGGGTAGGGCAGCAGGCGCAGGATCGAGTGGGCGGTCACCGATTTGCCTGAGCCGCTTTCGCCAACCAGGGCCAGGGTTTCGCCGCGCTTGATATCGAAGCTGACGTTGTTGACCACACGGTGGTGATGCTCGCCCGTGACGAACTCGACGGAGAGGTCGCGGATTTCGATCAGATTGTCCTGATTCATCTCATTTCCTCGGGTCGAAGGCATCGCGAGCGGACTCGCCGATAAACACCAGCAAACTCAACATGATCGCCAGCACGGCAAACGCGCTCATGCCCAGCCACGGTGCCTGCAGGTTGGATTTGCCCTGGGCCACCAGTTCGCCCAGGGACGGCGAACCGGCCGGCAGGCCAAAGCCGAGGAAGTCCAGGGCGGTCAGGGTGCCGATGGCGCCGGTGAGGATGAACGGCATGAAGGTCATGGTCGAGACCATGGCATTGGGCAGGATATGGCGGAACATGATCGCGCCGTTCTGCATCCCCAGTGCCCGCGCCGCGCGCACGTATTCGAGGTTACGCCCGCGCAGGAACTCGGCGCGCACCACGTCCACCAGGCTCATCCAGGAAAACAGCAGCATGATCCCCAGCAGCCACCAGAAGTTCGGCTGCACGAAGCTGGCGAGGATGATCAGCAGGTACAGCACCGGCAAACCGGACCAGATTTCCAGGAAGCGCTGCCCGGCCAGGTCGACCCAGCCGCCATAGAAACCCTGCAAGGCGCCGGCGATCACGCCGATGATCGAACTGAGCACCGTCAACGTCAGGGCAAACAGCACCGACACACGGAAGCCATAGATCACCCGCGCGAGCACGTCGCGGCCCTGGTCATCGGTACCCAGCAGGTTGACGCGCGAAGGCGGCGCCGGGGCAGGTACCTTCAGGTCGTAGTTGATGCTCTGGTAGCTGAACGGGATCGGCGCCCACAGGGTCCAGGCGTCCTTGGCCTTGAGCAGTTCCTGGATATACGGGCTCTTATAGTTGGCTTCCAGGGGGAATTCGCCGCCGAAGGTGGTTTCCGGGTAGCGCTTGAGCGCCGGGAAATACCAGTCGCCGTCGTAGTGCACCGCCAGTGGCTTGTCGTTGGCGATCAGCTCCGCGCCCAGGCTCAGCCCGAACAGGATCAGGAACAGCCACAGCGACCACCAGCCACGCTTGTTGGCCTTGAACCGCTCGAACCGGCGGCGATTGAGGGGGACAGGTTCATCTCAATGCTCCCGGCTGGCGAAGTCGATACGCGGATCGACCAGGGTGTAGGTGAGGTCGCCGATCAGTTTCACCACCAGCCCCAGCAGGGTGAAGATAAACAGCGTGCCGAACACCACCGGGTAGTCGCGGTTGATCGCCGCTTCAAAGCTCATCAGGCCCAGGCCGTCGAGGGAGAAGATCACTTCCACCAGCAACGAGCCGGTGAAGAAAATCCCGATGAACGCCGACGGGAAGCCGGCGATCACCAGCAGCATCGCGTTACGGAACACATGGCCGTAGAGCACCCGGTGGTTGGTCAGGCCCTTGGCCTTGGCGGTGATCACGTATTGCTTGTTGATCTCGTCGAGAAAGCTGTTCTTGGTCAGCAGGGTCATGGTCGCGAAGTTGCCGATCACCAGCGCGGTGATGGGCAGCGCCAGGTGCCAGAAGTAGTCGAGCACCTTGCCGCCCCAGCTCAACTCATCGAAGTTGTTGGACGTGAGCCCACGCAAGGGGAACCAGTCGAAATAACTGCCGCCGGCAAACACCACGATCAGCAGGATCGCAAACAGGAACGCCGGGATCGCATAGCCGACGATGATTGCCGAGCTGGTCCACACATCGAAGTGGCTGCCATGTCGCGTGGCCTTGGCGATCCCCAGCGGGATCGACACCAGGTACATGATCAGCGTGCTCCATAACCCCAGGGAGATCGATACCGGCATCTTTTCCTTGATCAGGTCGATGACCTTGGCGTCACGGAAGAAGCTGTCGCCGAAATCCAGCCGGGCGTAGTTCTTGACCATGATCCACAAGCGTTCCGGCGCCGACTTGTCGAAGCCGTACATCTTTTCGATTTCCTTGATCAGCGCCGGGTCCAGGCCCTGGGCGCCACGGTAGCTGCTGGAACCGGCCACCGAGACCTCGGCACCGCCGCCGGCAATGCGGCTGGTGGCGCCTTCAAAGCCTTCGAGCTTGGCGATCATCTGTTCCACCGGGCCCCCGGGGGCGGCCTGGATAATGATGAAGTTGATCAGCAGGATCCCGAACAACGTCGGGATGATCAGCAACAGGCGGCGAACAATATAGGCCAGCATTTAATCGCCTCCGCTCGCCGCATCGGCGCTCGTGTCGGTAGCCGTTTCCAGGGTGACGGCAGGTTTTACGTTGGGCTTTGCCCACCAGGTGGCGGTGCCCACATCATAGCGTGGCGGGATTTTCGGATGGCCGAGGTGGTCCCAGTACGCCACGCGGAAGGTCTTGATGTGCCAATTGGGGATCACGTAGTAACCGAACTGCAGCACACGGTCCAGGGCCTTGGCATGGGCGATCAGGCTGTTGCGCGAGTCGGCGTCGATCAGTTCTTCCACCAACTGGTCGACCGCCGGATCCTTGAGGCCCATGTAGTTGCGGCTGCCGGGTTTGTCGGCACTGGAGGACTTCCAGAATTCCCGTTGTTCGTTACCCGGCGAGGTGGATTGCGGGAAGCTGCCCACCATCATGTCGAAGTCCCGGGAACGCACACGGTTGACGAACTGCGAAACGTCCACCCGGCGGATCACCAGGTCGATGCCCAGGTCCGCCAGGTTGCGTTTGAACGGCAGCAGGATGCGCTCGAACTCGGTCTGGGCCAGCAGGAACTCGATGGTGACCGGGTTGCCCGTGGTGTCGACCATCTTGTCGTCGACGATGCGCCAGCCGGCCTCCTGCAGCAGTTGGTAGGCCTCGCGTTGCTGGGTGCGGATCATGCCGCTGCCGTCGGTTTTGGCCGGCTCGAAGGCCTGGGTGAAGACTTCGGCGGGGATCTTGTCGCGCAGGGGTTCGAGGATTTTCAGCTCATCCGGGCCGGGCAGGCCGGTGGCGGCCATTTCGGAGTTTTCGAAGTAGCTGCGGGTGCGAGTGTAGGCGCCGTTGAACAGCTGTTTGTTGCTCCACTCGAAGTCCAGCAACAGGCTGATGGCCTTGCGCACACGCACATCCTGGAACATCGGCTTGCGCGTATTGAACACAAAACCCTGCATGCCGGTGGGATTGCCGTTGGGGATTTCTTCCTTGATCAGCCGGCCCTCGGTCACGGCCGGAATGTTGTAGGCATTGGCCCAGTTCTTGGCGCTGAATTCCAGCCAGTAGTCGAACTGCCCGGCCTTCAATGCCTCCAGGGACACGGTGCTGTCGCGGTAGTAGTCGGTGATGCGGTTGTCGAAATTGTAGAAACCCTTGGTGATCGGCAGGTCCTTGGCCCAGTAGTCCTTGACCCGCTCGTAGCGGATCATGCGCCCGGCCTTGACCTCGGCCACCTTGTACGGCCCGCTGCCCAGGGGCACCTCGAGGTTGCCCTTGGCAAAGTCCCGCGTGGCCCACCAATGTTTGGGCAGTACCGGCAGTTGCCCGAGGATCAGCGGCAATTCGCGGTTGTTGGTGCGCTTGAACTTGAACAGCACCCGCAGCGGGTCTTCGGCGACCACTTCATCCACATCGGCGTAGTAGGTGCGGTAGATCGGCGAGCCTTCCTTCATCAGTTCCTGAAAGGTGAACACCACGTCTTCGGCACGGATCGGGTGGCCGTCGTGGAAGCGCGCTTCGGGACGCAGGTAGAAGCGCACCCAGCTGTTGTCCGGGGCTTTTTCGATCTTGCCGGCGATCAGGCCGTATTCGGTGATGGGTTCGTCCAGGCTCTGCATGGCCAGGGTGTCGTAGATCAGGCTGATGTTGTCGGCCGGCACGCCCTTGCTGATAAACGGGTTGAGGCTGTCGAAGCCGCCCATGCTCGACTCGCGGAAGGTGCCGCCCTTGGGAGCATCCGGGTTGACGTAGTCGAAGTGCTTGAAGTCGGCGGGGTATTTCGGCGGCTCGTTGTACAGCGTCAGTGCGTGTTGCGGCGCGGCGTGGGCCGTGGTGCACAGCAACAGGCTGCCGAGCAGTACGTTGCGCAAATACATCATTGGGCTTTCTCCGAAGCTTTCAGCCACCACGCGCTCAGGCCCAGGCTGTAGGGCGGCGTGGTGACAAAGGCGAACCGGTTGCGGTACGCCAGGCGATGATAGTTGAGGTACCAGTTGGGAATGCTGTAGTGCTGCCACAGCAGCACCCGGTCCAGGGCGCGGCCGGCGGCCAGTTGTTCTTCGCGGGTCTGCGCCGCCAGCAGTTGTTCCAGCAGGTGGTCGACAACGGGGTTGGCGATGCCCGCATAGTTCTTGCTGCCCTTGATCGCGGCCTGGCTGGAGTGGAAGTACTGCCACTGTTCGAGGCCGGGGCTCAAGGTCTGGTTGAGGGTGATCAGGATCATGTCGAAATCGAATTGATCCAGGCGTTGCTTGTACTGAGCGCGGTCGACGGTGCGCAGGCGTGCGTCAATGCCGATGCTGATCAGGTTCTCGACATAGGGCTGCAGGATGCGCTCCAGGTTCGGGTTGACCAGCAGGATCTCGAAGCGCAGCGGTTGCCCGTCCTTGTTGAGCAGGCGTTGGCCCGACAGCTTCCAGCCGGCTTCGCCCAGCAGCGCCAGGGCGTGGCGCAGGGTTTCGCGGGGGATGCCGCGCCCGTCGGTCTGGGGCAGGCTGAAGGCTTGGGTAAACAGGTTGGGCGGCAGCTGGTCGCGGTAGGGGGAGAGCATCAGCCATTCATGGCCGGTTGGCACCCCGGTAGCAGCGAATTCGCTGTTGGGGTAATAGCTGAGCGTGCGTTTGTAGGCGCTGCTGAACAGGGTGCGGTTGGTCCACTCGAAGTCGAACATCAACCCCAGGGCTTCGCGCACCTTGGTCTGGCTGAAGGTCGGGCGCCGGGTGTTCATGAACAGGCCCTGGCTTTGGGTCGGGATCTGGTGGGCGATCTGCGCCTTGATCACTTCGCCACGGTTCACCGCCGGGAAGTTGTAGCCATTGGCCCAGTTCTTGGCCTGGTGCTCGATGTAAATGTCGAACTCGCCGGCCTTGAACGCTTCGAAGGCCACATCGCTGTCGCGGTAGAACTCCACCTCGACCTTGTCGTAGTTATAGAAACCCTGGTTGACTGGCAAGTCCTTGCCCCAGTAATCCTTGACCCGTTCGAACACCAGCTGGCGTCCAGGGGTGACCTTGCTGATACGGTACGGCCCGCTGCCCAGGGGCGGTTCGAAGGTGGTCGCCTTGAAGTCGCGGTTTTTCCAATAGTGCTGAGGCAGTACCGGCAATTCGCCCAGGCGCAGGATCAGCAACGGGTTGCCGGCACGCTTGAACACAAAGCGGATGCGGTGAGGGTTGAGGATGTCCACCCGCGCCACTTCCTGCAGGTTGGTGCGGTACTGGGGGTGGCCTTCGGTCAGCAGGGTGCGATAGGAAAATGCCACGTCATAGGCCGTGATCGGCTTGCCATCGTGGAAGCGCGCCTGCGGACGCAGGTTGAATACGACCCAGCTGCGGTCCTCGCTGTATTCCACCGACTGGGCAATCAGCCCGTAGCTGGAGGTGGGCTCGTCGCCGGACGGCGCGTACTGACCGGTGCCGACCATCAACGGCTCGTTCAGCTCATTGACGCCGTATTGCAGGAAGTTGGGGGTGGAAACCGGGCTTGAACCCTTGAACGTGTAGGGGTTGAGGGTATCGAAGGTGCCAAATGCCATGACCCGCAAGGTCCCGCCTTTCGGCGCTGCAGGGTTTACCCAATCGAAGTGGGTGAATTTGGCCGGGTACTTGAGCGTGCCGAACTGCGTGTAACCGTGGCTCTCGGTTATTGTCGCGTTCGCACCAAAGCTCAAGGCCAGACTTATTAGTAGAAGGAGGGGACGCTTCAAGTCAGGGATCCGATCCAGGCGGCTTGGGCTTTATGATCGGTACAGTAACAGCTTGTTCCGGTTGGAAAAAGCCGGTTGGGAACACTGGAGATTCAGTGTGGGAGGGGGCTTGCCCCGGTACAAACCGGGGACATCGTTTACATTTCTAACCGGGGACATGGTTTACAGGCTAATACGCATGATCAGGAGGTAACTGATCATGCCCTGGAACCAAGAGTCCCCCATGAATCAAAGAATCAAGCTGGTAGCTGATTGGCTTTCTGGCAACTTCACCAAAAGCCAGTTGGCACGCCGCTTTGACGTTAGCCGACCTACCGTCGATAAGTGGATTGCCCGGCACGACGGCGATTTGAGGTCTTTATCCGAACTGTCCCGGCGACCTCACAACAGCCCAAATAAAACCGACGACGAGATTTTGGCCCGTGTAGTCGCGATGAAGGAGGCTCACGATAAATGGGGGCCGAAAAAGCTTCTCGAACTATTACGGCTGGAAGATCCCTGCGTCACCTGGCCCTCTCCAAGTACGGCCGGTCAATGGCTTGACCGACTTGGGCTCGTCAAAAAGCGGCGCTTCAAACGCCGACACAGCATTTCCCACGCACAAATGCGAAAGGCCGACGAACCTAACAAGACGTGGTGTGCTGACTACAAAGGGCAGTTCAAGATGCTTAATGCTCAGATGTGCTTCCCTTTGACCGTCACAGACCATGCGTCGCGGCTGATTTTAGCGTGTAGGGCCCATCCCAAGATCATGACCCAGCCCGTAAAACAGGCCTTTGAGAGGCTTTTTCAGGAGTACGGCATGCCGGAAGTTATCCGTTCAGACAACGGGGTACCGTTCGCCTCTCCTGGCCTGGCAAGAATATCCACACTGGCAGTTTGGTGGATTCGGCTGGGTATTTATCCCGAGCGAACCATGCCGGGAAGACCTGCCCAGAATGGTCGCCATGAACGAATGCACCGTAGCTTGAAACTTGAGTTGCCCTTAGGGAAAAACTTAGTCGAGCAGCAGCTTTTGCTGGAGCATTTCAGGCATGAGTTTAATTACGTACGCCCTCACGAAGCGCTCGGCATGAAAAGTCCGGGAGACTTGTATGTGCCGTCCACCCGAATTTATCCAGGATGCTTGCCCGATGTGGAATATCCGGCAGAAATGAAAGTTCGAAGCGTCAGGCAGGACGGATCGATCAAGTGGAACGGCAAGTTGGTATTTATCAGCGAGGCGCTGTCCGGGGAAAGGATAGGGCTCAAAGAAGCTGAAGATGATGCTTGGGATTTGTACCTGTGTGATTATCCCTTGGGGAGGCTTGGACGAGGTATGACCCGCGTCCAGGCCTCAAATGTGTAAACGATGTTCCCGGTTTCAGATGTAAACGATGTCTACGGTTCTACACCCCGATATCGGTGGATCAGCCAATGAATCTGGTGGCTGACAAACTGCTATCGGGGGCAAGCCCCCTCCCACATTGGTTCTACAGTGTTCTTAAAACCTTAGCGCGGCCCAGACACTACAAGCATCTGCCCCGGCTTAAGCGCCTGGCCAGTACGGGGGTTCCAACGCTTGAGATGTTGCATCTCGACGTTGAAGCGCTTGGCGACGATGTACAGCGAGTCGCCTTTCTTGACCTTGTACTGCACCGGCTTCTTGCTGTCGGCCTTCGCCACCAGCTTGCGGGTGTCCTGCATCACCAGGGTCTGGCCGACCTTGAGGGCCTGGCCGTTGAGTTTGTTCCAGCGCTGCAGGTCATGCACATCGACCTTGTTCGCCTTGGCGATCAGCGTGAGGTTGTCGCCACTGCGCACCTTGTAGCTGCGGGTGCGGCCGGCCACCCGGGCGGTCTCGACTTCGTCGAACACCTGTTTTTTCGGGCGCATCGCCAGCAATTCTTCCGGCTTCATCGTCGAAAGGGTGCTGGTGAGCAATTGTGCCTTGGAGCTCGGCACCAGCAGGTGCTGCGGGCCATCCAGGGTGGTGCGTTGCTTGAGCGCCGGGTTGAGCTGGAACAGTTCGTCTTCGTCGATCTCGGCCAGCGCGGCAACCCGCGACAGGTCCATGCTTTGCTTGACCTCGACCACTTCGAAGTACGGCGTGTTGGCAATCGGGTTCAGGTTGACGCCATAGGCCTCGGGGGCCAGCACCACCTGGGACAGCGCCAGGAACTTGGGCACATAGTCCTTGGTTTCCTGGGGCAGGGGCAGGTTCCAGTAGTCGGTGGGCAGGCCGAGCTTCTCGTTGCGCTCGATGGCACGGCTCACCGTGCCTTCGCCGGCGTTATAGGCGGCCAGGGCCAGCAGCCAGTCGCCGTTGAACATGTCGTGCAGACGGGTCAGGTAGTCCAGGGCGGCGGTGGTGGAGGCGGTGATGTCGCGGCGGCCGTCGTAGGCGCGGGTCTGGCGCAGGTTGAAGTAGCGCCCGGTGGAGGGGATGAACTGCCACAGGCCGACGGCATCGCTGCGCGAATACGCCATCGGGTTGTAGGCACTTTCGATCACCGGCAGCAGCGCCAGCTCCAGGGGCATGTTGCGTTCTTCAAGGCGTTCGACGATGTAATGAATGTAGAGGCTGCCGCGTTCACCGGCGTTCTCCAGGAAGGACGGGTTGCTGGCGAACCACAGGCGCTGTTGCTCGATGCGCGGGTTGACGCCCACGTTGTCCTGCAATTGAAAGCCCCGGCGCATGCGTTCCCACACGTCCTGAGGCACTTCTGGAGCAGGTTTCTCTGAAAGCCAGATGACGGGTTTCTGTTTGATCTTGGCGGCAAGGTTGGGCTTGGGTTGCACGGTGGATTGTGCGGCGAAATTTGTCGATTGGCAGCCCGCCAGCGTGGCGGACACAGCCACCGCCACAGCTTGAGCCAGGCGGGTCAATGCGTCTGAATGGTTGGCTTTACGAATAGATGACGACATTGGCTGGAAGTAAGTTCCGGGCAAAAATGTCGGGCGATTCTAGAAAGCACTTTGGTTCCGGTCAACCATTCAGAAATTACGTATCAGATTGCGTCCCTTTAGAACTTATCTTTCCACGCCCTCAAGCTAGCAAATACCTCGGCCCCAGAGCGGTTGTCACGGCCATTCCGTTCGTCCGCTTTTTGTTTAACGGATGTTTCAGAGGTACGCAGGAAGGGGTTGGTACGCTTTTCCAGGGCCAGGTTGGAAGGCAGCGTCATCTCGCCGCGGGCCCGCAGCTGCCGGACGTTTTCCACCCGTTCGGAGATGTCGGCATTCTGCGGTTCCACCGCCTGGGCAAACTTGAGGTTACTTTGTGTGTATTCGTGGGTGCAGTACACCAGGGTATCGGCGGGCAGGGCGGCCAGGCGCTCGAGGGAGGTGTGCATCTGTTCCGGCGTGCCTTCGAACAGGCGGCCACAACCGGCGGCGAACAGGGTGTCGCCACAGAACAGCACGCCCTGGTGGTAGAAGGCGATATGGCCCAGGGTATGGCCGGGCACGGCATAGACGTCGAAGTCCCAGCCCAGCACGTTGATGCGGTCGTTATCCTGCAGCGCGATGTCCCGCGCCGGGATCGTCTCGTTGGCCGGACCATACACCTTGGCGTCGGTCACCCGCTTGAGTTGCTCGACACCGCCGACATGATCGTGGTGATGGTGGGTAATCAGGATGTCGCTGAGGGTCCACGTCGGGTTTTGCTCGAGCCAGGCCAGTACCGGCGCGGCATCGCCGGGATCGACCACGGCACAACGTTGGGTCTGCGGGTCCTGCAGCAACCAGATGTAGTTATCGGTGAAGGCGGGCAGGGCACTGATCTGTATCATTCTTCGATTCGCCAAGCTGAACACATTGGTGCATCTTAGAACGTCTAGGCGAGTTGGAGAATGCAATGACTGATAAAGCGTTCGCCCAGGCCGATCCTGAGTGGCTGGCCCTGATCGGCGCAGCCCGTGAATGGCTGTCCGGGCCCATCGGGCAATTTCTGCTGGATGAAGAGCGGCGCATGCTCGAAGACGAGTTGGGTCGTTTCTTTGGCGGCTACCTGGTGCATTACGGTCCGTCGGCCCAGACCCCGCCCGCGGCGCCCCAGGTGCAACGCAATGTGCGCCTGGGCGCGCCGTTGCCGGGGGTGGAGATTGTCTGCGAAGAACAGGCCTGGCCATTGAGCGAGCACGCCGCCGATGTGGTGGTGTTGCAACATGGCCTGGATTTCTGCCTGTCGCCCCACGGTCTGCTGCGTGAAGCGGCCAGCAGCGTGCGCCCTGGTGGCCATTTGCTGATTATCGGCATCAACCCTTGGAGCAGTTGGGGCCTGCGCCATGTGTTCGCCCATGATGGCCTGCGCCAGGCGCGCTGCATCTCGCCATCACGGGTCGGGGACTGGCTCAACCTGCTGGGCTTCGCGCTGGAGAAACGCCGCTTCGGGTGCTATCGTCCGCCGCTTGCCTCGGCCAAGTGGCAAGGTCGCCTGGCCGGTTGGGAACGCCGCGCAGGGGCCTGGCAACTGTCGGGTGGCGGCTTCTATTTATTGGTGGCGCGCAAGATCGTGGTCGGGCTGCGGCCAGTGCGCCAGGTGTTGCGCCAGCCCATGGGCAAACTGGTGCCGATGCCGATGGCCAAGGTCAACCGCAAGCAAAGCGAACCGTAGAACTTTTTTGATTTCAGACCTGCCCGTCTTGATGGATGTAACCGATGACCGATAGCGTAGAACTCTTCACCGATGGCGCCTGCAAGGGCAACCCCGGCCCCGGCGGCTGGGGCGCCTTGCTGGTGTGCAAGGGCGTAGAGAAGGAGTTGTGGGGCGGCGAAGCCAACACCACCAACAACCGCATGGAACTGATGGGCGCCATTCGCGGCCTGGAAGAACTCAAGCGCCGCTGCAACGTGCTGCTCGTCACCGACTCGCAATACGTGATGAAAGGCATCAACGAGTGGATGGTCAACTGGAAGAAGCGCGGCTGGAAGACCGCGGCCAAGGAGCCGGTCAAGAATGCCGACCTGTGGCAATTGCTCGATGAGCAATGCAACCGCCATGACATCACCTGGAAATGGGTGCGCGGGCACATCGGCCATCCGGGTAACGAGCGCGCCGACCAGCTTGCCAATAGAGGTGTGGACGAAGTGCGGGGCTACAAGCAGAGCTGATGTTGGCTGACGTGTTAACATCGCGCTCCTTGACTCACACCACACTGCACACCACACCGTTGAGAGCTGAACCCTGATGGCGATCCGATCTGTTGTACTCGATACCGAAACCACCGGCATGCCGGTGACCGACGGCCACCGGATCATTGAAATCGGCTGTGTCGAACTCATGGGTCGGCGCCTCACCGGTCGTCACTTCCACGTCTACCTGCAACCGGACCGCGACAGTGACGAAGGCGCCATCGGCGTCCACGGCATCACCGACGAGTTCCTCAAGGGCAAGCCGCGTTTCGCCGAAGTGGCCGATGAGTTCTTCGAGTTCATCAACGGCGCCCAGTTGATCATCCATAACGCGGCGTTCGACGTCGGCTTCATCAATAACGAATTTGCCCTGATGGGGCAGACTGATCGTGCGGATATTTCCAAGCACTGCTCGATCCTCGACACCCTGATGATGGCCCGTGAGCGTCACCCGGGCCAGCGCAACAGCCTCGATGCCTTGTGCAAGCGTTATGGCGTCGACAACTCCGGCCGTGAACTCCACGGCGCCTTGCTCGACTCCGAGATTCTCGCCGACGTTTACCTGACCATGACCGGCGGGCAGACCAGCCTGTCCCTGGCCGGCAACGCCTCCGACGGCAGTGGCTCGGCGGAAGGCTCGGGCAACCGCCCTTCGGAAATCCGCCGCCTGCCGGCCGATCGCAAGCCCACCACCATCATTCGCGCCAGCGAGCAGGATCTGGCCGAGCATGCGGCGCGACTGGAAGCCATTGCCAAGTCCGCGGGTGCCCCGGCGTTGTGGACCCAGTTAACACAACAATAGCCCTGCGTAGGTATGATCAAAATGTGGGGGGGCTTGCCCCCGATAGCCATGGGTATCTACACAACGTTGTAGCCGCCAACGGTAACCACGATGCGAAGCGAGCCGCCCTTGATCTTGATCTTGATCTTGCTTTTGATCTTGATCTCAGGCGCCCCGTTAAACCACGCTGGCCGGAATTCGATAGTGATTTGGGGGGTAAACCGGCAGGGATGCCGGTTTAGCCGCCCCGCGCCATGGATGGCGCGTGGCGGCGGCCCCCCAAATCACTGTCGGATTACGGGCACACCGAGCCTGGGCGAGGTGCCGAGTGGTGGGGCGAAGCGTTTTGCTTACTTTTGCGCTGTTCAAAAGTGAGCCGCCGTAAGGGCGGAACCCATAGCCGCCGTTACCGCAGCAACGGATATGTACCCGGTCCAATCCAAAAAAATAGTCGGCCCAGAGGCCGCCATCGGGGGCAAGTCGAATCGTCGCACCGCCCCTCCCACATTTATGTCGCGGTGCATCAGTTAGATAGTCCTCGGCTCCCGAGCCGTCACGGGAGCAAGCTCCCTCGCCACAGGCTCAGGCCACACCAAAGTTGTGTAGATACCCATGCCCCGATAGCGGTGTATCAGCCAATCAAATATGAGCTGGCATACCGTCATCGGGAGCAAGCCCCCTCCCAGGGTTGACCTCCATTGCTTTCAGAATCTTCATTCGCGTCATCGTCCCCGAGCTTCTACCCTTGAGTGCATAGCCCTCAGGACTACACGCCCTCATGTACAAAGACCTGAAGTTCCCCGTGCTTATCGTGCACCGCGACATCAAGGCCGACACCGTTGCCGGCGACCGGGTTCGGGGCATCGCCCGGGAGTTGGAACAAGAGGGCTTCAGTATCTTTTCCGCCGTGGACTACGCCGAAGGCCGGCTGGTGGCGTCGACCCATCACGGCCTGGCGTGCATGCTGATCGCGGCCGAAGGCGCCGGTGAGAATACCCACCTGCTGCAAAACATGGTCGAGCTGATCCGCCTGGCGCGCCTGCGAGCGCCGAACCTGCCGATCTTTGCCCTGGGCGAGCAGGTCACCCTGGAAAACGCCCCGGCCGATGCCATGAGCGAACTCAACCAGCTGCGCGGCATTCTCTACCTGTTCGAAGACACCGTACCGTTTCTCGCCCGTCAGGTGGCCCGTGCTGCCCGCACTTACCTGGATGGCCTGCTGCCGCCATTCTTCAAGGCGCTGGTGCAACACACCGCCGACTCCAACTATTCCTGGCACACCCCCGGCCATGGCGGTGGCGTGGCCTATCGCAAAAGTCCGGTGGGGCAGGCGTTTCATCAGTTCTTCGGGGAAAACACCCTGCGCTCGGACTTGTCGGTCTCGGTGCCCGAACTGGGCTCGCTGCTGGATCACACCGGCCCCCTGGCCGAAGCCGAAGCCCGTGCCGCGCGCAACTTCGGCGCCGACCATACCTTTTTCGTGATCAACGGCACGTCCACCGCCAACAAGATCGTCTGGCACTCCATGGTCGGGCGCGATGACCTGGTGCTGGTGGACCGCAACTGCCACAAGTCGGTGTTGCATTCGATCATCATGACCGGTGCCATCCCGCTGTACCTGTGCCCGGAGCGCAACGAACTGGGCATCATCGGTCCGATTCCCCTGAGCGAGTTCAGCCCGGAATCGATCCGCGCCAAGATCGACGCCAGCCCCTTGACCCGCGGCCGGCCCCCCAAGGTGAAGCTGGCCGTGGTCACCAACTCCACCTACGACGGCCTGTGTTACAACGCCGAGCTGATCAAGCAGCAATTGGGCAACAGTGTCGAGGTGCTGCACTTCGACGAAGCCTGGTATGCCTACGCGGCGTTCCACGAGTTCTTTGCCGGCCGTTACGGCATGGGCACCTCGCGTACCCCGGACAGCCCGCTGGTGTTCACCACCCACTCCACCCACAAGCTGCTGGCGGCGTTCAGCCAGGCCTCGATGATCCATGTGCAGGACGGCGGCGCGCGCCAACTGGACCGCGACCGTTTCAATGAAGCCTTCATGATGCACATCTCCACGTCGCCGCAGTACAGCATCATCGCCTCCCTGGACGTCGCCTCGGCGATGATGGAGGGCCCGGCCGGGCGCTCGCTGCTGCAGGAAATGTTCGACGAGGCCCTGAGTTTTCGCCGCGCCCTGGCTAACCTGCGCCAACACATTGCCGCCGAAGATTGGTGGTTCTCCATCTGGCAGCCGCCGTCGGTGGCGGGCATCGACCGCGTGGCCACCGCGGATTGGCTGTTGCAGCCGCAGGATGACTGGCACGGCTTTGGTGACGTGGTCGAAGACTACGTGCTGCTGGACCCGATCAAAGTGACCCTGGTGATGCCCGGCCTCACCGCCGGTGGTGCCTTGAGCGAGCGCGGGATTCCCGCTGCGGTGGTCAGCAAATTCCTCTGGGAGCGTGGGCTGGTGGTGGAAAAGACCGGGCTGTATTCGTTCCTCGTGTTGTTTTCCATGGGCATCACCAAGGGCAAATGGAGTACCTTGCTCACCGAGTTGCTGGAGTTCAAGCGCAGTTACGACGGGAATGTCAGCCTCGCCAGTTGTTTGCCATCGGTGTTTGCCCAGGGTCCGGCGCGTTATCAAGGCCTGGGTTTGCGCGACCTGTGCGATCAATTGCACGGCTGTTACCGCAGCAACGCCACCGCCAGGCACCTCAAGCGCATGTACACGGTGTTGCCGGAAATCGCGATGAAACCCGCCGATGCCTACGACCAATTGGTAAGGGGCGAGGTAGAGGCCGTCTCCATTGATGCCTTGCCAGGACGCATTGCAGCCGTGATGCTGGTGCCTTATCCGCCGGGGATTCCGTTGATCATGCCGGGCGAACGCTTTACCGAGTCGACCCGGTCGATCATCGACTACCTGGCGTTTGCCCGGACGTTCGATAGCAGTTTCCCCGGTTTTGTTGCCGATGTTCACGGGTTACAACACGAAGACGACGGCAGTGGTCGTTGTTACACCGTCGATTGCATCAAGGGTTAAGGATGTTTATGCAAGCTGTAATGAACCCGAAGTATCCAGGGCTCAGTGTGCGGGTCGCAGACGAGGGCTTCGATGCCTACGTATGGGGCAATGATTTCAGCTTTGAGGTCAGTGCCTATGGCGTGCCGGAGATGGGCAGGCGGGTCGATCAATGGCCGGTGGAGCGCATCGTGCCGTACCGCAAGTGCTATGGCATCGACCCGGAAGAATTCGCCAGTTTTCGCGATGCGCCGGACAGTGCGATCTTCATGGCCTACCTGGATGATCGTGCGGTCGGGCATATCGTGGTCAGCACCAATTGGAACGGCTTTGCCCACGTTGACGAGCTGGCGGTGGCCTTGCCTGCCCGTCGGCACGGGGTGGCCAAGGCGTTGCTGGATGTGGCGCAGTTCTGGAGCCGCAAGAAAAACCTGCCGGGCATGATGCTGGAAACCCAGAACAACAACCTGGGTGCCTGCCGCCTGTATGAGCGTTGCGGCTACGTGATGGGCGGGATCGACCACCTGCGCTATCGCGGCATCGACCCGCAAACCCGTGAAGTGGCGATTTTCTGGTATCGGTTGTTCAAGACCGACGCCGAGCGGCGTTAACTTTCCAGCAGGCCCTGGGCCTTTTGCGTGACGATCTCCAGTAACGCATTCAGCGCAGGCGAGGTCACGCCATCCTTGAGTGTCAGCGCATACAGGCTGACCAGGATCGGCGGCGACACCGGGCATGTATCCAGGCCCGCCTCGCGTGCGCCAAAGGCGGTGAACGGGTCGACAATCGCCAGGCCTTCGCCGGCTTCCACCATGCTGCGCATCATCTGGTAGGTCTGCACCCGCGTCTGCACCACCGGCAGCGGGCGCAAGGCTTGCAGCTTGGCGTCCAGCAGGCGGCTGAGCGGGTCGTGTCCTTCGAGCCCGATCATCGCTTGCCCGGCCAGGTCCTGCAGCGCAATGTACTTCTGCTTGGGCTTGAGCCAGCCGTGGGGCGCCAGCAATTGCAATTTGCCTTGGGCCAGCACCGTGCTGTGGATTTGCGGGTGTTCCGGGTCATGCAGGCTCAGGCCCACCTCGGCCTCGTGCAGCAGCAGGCTGCGCACGATTTCCCGGGTTGGCTGGCTCGACAGGTTGCACGGCGTGTCCTGGAAGCGTCGGCGCAGCAGCGCAATGCTCTGGGGCAGCAGTTGATTGGCCAGGGGCGGCGTGCACAAGGCGCGCAACGTGGGGGCGTGATGGTGTTTCAAGCGGCTGGCCAAGCGTTGAACCGGTTCCAGGGCTTCGTACACATGGGCCATTTCTGCCTGCAACTCCAGGGTTTCCCGTGTCGCCTGCAAACGCCCGCGCACACTGGCAAACAGCATGAAGCCCAATTGCCGCTCGGCCTCCTTGAGGGCCGCGTCGACATCGCCCACGGGAAGTTGCAACCATTCGGCGGCGGTGCCGAGGTGTCCGGTCTGCAGGATGGCTTGAATCACTTCGATATGACGTAAACGCATGGCCGGAGTCTATGTGCAGCGCGGTGGGGATTCAATGGTGCATGCCGTCGTGCGCAAAAAAGACGGTGTGGGTCGCGTATGTCGCTGGCGTTCAGCCAGGACCCCACTAAAATGGCGCGTCTGATCATCAACGACCAATGCCGGTTACCGGTACATACAACAAAAACAGGTCTGGTCTCCTATGCCTCTGCCCTCGACATTTCTCGGGGTAACGGTCAAACAACTGCTGGTCCTGGTGACCATAGGGTGTTTGGCTGCTTATCTCTTCAGCAATCACGATGAATCAATCCCGGAAAACCTTGCGCTTGAGGCCTTCATCCGTACCCAGGAACAAGTCGCCGCGCAGGTCGGCACGGTGCTGGGCATGACGCAGGTCAAGCAGGTGGTGGCGTATCCGGGGTACAACTCGCCGGGTTACAGGCGGGTGATGTACGCGGTGGAAGGCGAGCGGGGCCGGTTGATGGTGACGCTCAAGCAAGTGGACGGTGAGTCGGGGCTTGAAGTGACGGAAATTCGCAGCCCGTGACCGCCCGGCCCAGTCGATGCCGTCAACGGCCGGGACTGAGCAGGTACGCCTGGGCGATCAAGCTTATGAGGCGAGGACGGTCTGCGATTCGCGGACGATAATGGTCCCCGACTGAATCAGCTTGAACTCATCGCCTTCGAGTTTTTCTACCCGGTCGCCAATGGCCAGCTTGTAGGTGGTGGTGGGTGCCGAGCCAGCCAGGTCGCCTTGCGCCGGGTTGGATTCCTGGAACTCATGCACCGAATACACGCGTCCTTCTGCGTCTCTGGCATGAAACTGTCCGACTAGTACTGCTGCCATCTGTTTAGAACCTCTGGAGATAAACACTCAATTCGCGGTGCTGTAGACCGTCATAAAGAGGGGGAGTTTACCTATTGAAAAAAAATACTATTCGCTGACATTTTCAGACGGTTCCTACGCATCAAATCGCAGGCCAAACGTCTGGAGGATTATCAAAACCTTCTGGTGAACGCACTGCGAAGCCTTTATAACTACAAGCTCCCTTAGTCAGACGTCGAGAAACCCAATGAGCAAGGTCTACACGATTGCCGTCCTGGTTGGCAGCCTGAGAAAAGACTCGATCAACCGCAAGGTCGCCCTGGCACTGGCCGAGCTGGCCCCCGCCAACCTGAAGTTGAACATTGTGGAAATTGGCGATTTGCCGCTCTACAACGAGGACATCGACGGGGCATCACCGCCCGCAGCCTACAGTACTTTCCGTCAGCAGGTACGTTCATCCGACGCGGTGTTGTTTGTGACACCGGAGTACAACCGCTCCGTCCCCGCGCCGTTGAAGAATGCGATTGACGTCGGCTCTCGTCCGTATGGCCAAAGCGCCTGGAGCGGCAAGCCGGGGGCGATCATCAGCGTATCGCCGGGCGCCGTTGGCGGTTTTGGCGCCAACCACCATCTGCGCCAGTCCCTGGTGTTCCTCGATGTGCCATGCATGCAGCAGCCGGAAGCCTACCTGGGCGGAGCGGGCAGCGTGTTCGATGACGCCGGCAAGGTGTCGGAAAAGACCAGGCCGTTCCTGCAGGCATTTATTGATGCCTACGGCAAATGGGTAGAAAAACAGACAGCTTGAATCGGCGCCCATTGTCCACTGTGGGAGAGGGCAAGCCCTGACGCCAGTCAGTTAAGCCTGACGCCGGTCAGTCAAGGATGAACACTGTAATGTGGTGAGCGGGCTTGCCCCGCGCTGGGCTGCGTAGCAGCCCTAAAACACAGTCCCGGACCTGCCTGGCACACTGCAGCGCTCTTATTGGGGCTGCTGCGCAGCCCAGCGCGGGGCAAGCCCGCTCACTACAGGTTACTGTTTGCCGGTTCTATCTCTTAGCTGATCGGCGTTAGGGCAAGCCCCCTCCCTCAGTGTTGGATCAGCGCAACCAGTTAGTCCGCGCCAACTCGATCACCTCATCTCCACGCCCACTCATCACCGCCTTGAGCATGTACAGGCTGAAGCCCTTGGCCTGTTCCAGCTTGATGCTCGGTGGCATCACCAGTTCCTGGGTGGCCGTCACCACATCCACCAGTACCGGGCCATCGTGGGCCAGGGCGCGGCGCAGGGCTGGTTCCAGGTCTTCGGATTGCTCCACGCGAATGCCGAGGATGCCCATGGCGTTGGACATGGCGGCGAAGTCCGGGTTTTTCAGCTCGGTGCCGGCATCCAGGTAGCCCGCGGCCTTCATTTCCATGGCGACAAAGCCCAGGGACGAGTTATCGAACACGATGACTTTGACGGGCAGTTTCAACTGCGCCAGTGAAATGAAATCCCCCATCAACATGGCAAACCCGCCGTCGCCGGACATTGAGATCACCTGGCGCCCAGGGAAGGCCGCCTGCGCACCGATCGCCTGGGGCATGGCATTGGCCATGGAACCGTGGTTGAACGAACCGATCAGGCGGCGCTTGCCGTTCATCTTCAGGTAGCGCGCGGCCCACACCGTCGGCGAGCCCACGTCGGCGGTGAAGATTGCATCGTCGTCCGCCAGTTCGCTGAGCAGGCGCGCCACGTATTGCGGGTGGATCGGCCGGTTGGCCTTTGACGGTTGCGCCAGGTCGTCCAGGCCTTGGCGGGCTTTTTCGTAGTGCTTCAGCGAGGTCTCGAGGAAGCTGCGGTCGGTCTTGCGGGTCAGACGCGGCAGCAGGGCGTCGAGAGTCTCGCTCACATCGGCAGCGATGCCCAGGTCCAGCGTGGCGCGACGGCCCAGGGCCTGCGGGTTGCGGTCGACCTGGATGATTTTGGCAGCGGTGGGGTAGAACTGGCGGTACGGAAAGTCAGTGCCGAGCATGATCAGCGTGTCGCAGTCGAGCATGGCGTGGTAGCCGGAGCTGAAGCCGATCAGGCCGGTCATGCCCACGTCGAATGGGTTGTCCCATTCCACATGCTCCTTGCCGCGCAGGGCGTGCACCACCGGTGCCCCCAGCGTGTCGGCCAGGGCCACCACTTGATCGTGGGCACCGGCGCAGCCACTGCCGCACAGCAGGGTGACTTTTTCGCTGCTTTCAAGGATCTCGGTCAGGCGCTGCAGGTCCTGTTCCGCCGGCAGGGTGCGCGGTGCGTACAGGGCCGGCCAGGGCTTGAGCTTGTCTTCGACTTCCAGCAACGATACGTCTCCCGGAATCACCACCACCGCCACGCCGCGGTTGAGGATCGCCGAACGCATGGCGCGGTGCAGCACGTGCGGCATCTGTTCGGGGTTGGTGACCAGCTCGATAAAGTGGCTGCACTCCTTGAACAGTTCCTGGGGATGAGTCTCCTGGAAGTAATTCAGGCCGATCTCGGAGGAGGGGATTTGTGCGGCAATCGCCAGCACCGGCACATGGTTGCGATGGCAATCGAACAGGCCATTGATCAAGTGCAGGTTGCCCGGCCCGCAGCTGCCGGCGCACACCGTCAGTTCACCCGTGGCCGCCGCTTCGGCACCGGCGGCGAAGGCGGCGACTTCTTCGTGGCGCACGTGCATCCACTCGATGCTGTCCATGGTGCGCAGGGCGTCGGTGAGGCCGTTGAGGCTGTCGCCGGTCAGGCCCCAGATGCGCTTGATCCCCGCCTGTTCAAGGGTGGTCGCCAATTGCTGGGCCAGGTTGATTTTCGCCATGAAGAACTCCAATCGTCAGTGAGGTTAAAAGCTGCTGATCAATAGGGGACAGTTCGATCACGGCGAATGCTCCGCTTTTAATGTGAAGATTGCGTCATGGCCGCGCGGTATTGCCGGGTGCGCCGGGCGATAAACCATTGGTCACACGCCAGCGCCAGCCATGGCACGACATTGGGTTTAGGCAGGCGGCCACGACTCAGGCGGCGCATCTGGTCCCGCACCACGGCCAGGGTGGCGAGGGCGGCCAAGGGTTTGCGTTTCCAACTGATCGGCTTGAGTTGCGGGTTGAGGTCGCGACCCTCGTGCCAGTGCTTGATCAGTTGCGGTTCCAGGGTCAGGGCGGTAGCGATGCCGGCCATGGCGATGCCGCTGTCCAGCACTTGTTGCACGATGGGCAGGCGACGAATGCCGCCGGTGACCATCAGCGGCATCTTGGCGATGGTCGCCAGTTCCTTGGCAAACTCCAGGAAATACGCTTCGCGGGCCAGGGTTCGGCCGTCCCGCGCTTCGCCTTGCATGGCCGGGGCTTCGTAGCTGCCGCCGGATAATTCCAGCAGGTCGATGGGCAGCGGGTTGAGCATCTCGACCACGGCGCGCGCGTCGTTGGCGTCGAAGCCGCCGCGCTGGAAGTCGGCCGAATTGAGTTTGACCGCCACACAGAATGACGGACTGACGCTGGCACGCACGGCGTGGATCACTTCCAGCAGCAAGCGTGCGCGGTTTTCCAGGGGGCCGCCCCAGCGGTCAGTGCGTTGGTTGCTGAGTGGGGAGAGAAACTGGCTGAGCAGGTAGCCGTGCGCACCGTGGATCTGCACCCCGGTGAACCCGGCTTTCTCGGCCAGGCGTGCGCTGGTGGCGAAGCGTTTGATCACGTCTTGAATGTCGTCTTCGGTCATGGCCCTGGGTTTGGCGAACATCTTCGAAAAGCTGCCGAGGTCCAGTGCAATCGCAGAGGGCGCCAGGGCCTGCTGGCCGAGGTTGGCCATGGTCTGGCGCCCCGGATGGCTGAGCTGTACCCAAAAGTGCACGCCCTTGTCGCGGGCCACGGCGGCCCACTCGCGAAAGCTGTCCAGGTGCTGTTCGTCTTCGAGGGCAACGCCGCCGGGACCGGTCATGGCGCGGCGGTCGATCATCACATTGCCGGTCAGCAGCAGGCCGGGCTCGCCGTCCGCCCAGGTCTTGTACAACTGCTTCAATTCGCGGGAGGGCGCCTGTTGCGCATCCGCCATGTTTTCTTCCATCGCCGCCTTGGCGATACGGTTGCCGAGGACTTGGCCATTGGGCAGTTGCAAGGGTTCAAAGGGTGACATGGGTTGACTCCTGAGCAGGGGAGGCCTCAGGCTAAGCTTAAAGTTAACTTTAATGTCAAGCAGGCGTTTTGATGAATATTGGAGAGCTGGCAAAACAGAGCGGGCTGGCGGCGTCGCGTATCCGCTTCTATGAAGCCGAAGGGCTGATCAGCCAGGTGGGGCGCCAGGCCAATGGCTATCGCCGCTATGCACCGGAGGCCTTGCAGACGCTGCGCTTGATTCAGAGCGCGCAGCAGGCCGGTTTCACCTTGCAGGAACTCAAGGCGCTGATGCCGGCCCCCGGCGAGCACAAGCGCGACGAGCTGATCGAGGCGCTCGAGCGCAAGGTCGAGCAGATTGAAGCGATGCAGGCGCAACTGGCGCACAGCAAGGCGCAGTTAGTCGGGGTGATCGACGCGGTACGCGCGCAACCGGAAGGTGTGCCGTGTTCGATGGGGCAGAAGCAGGTGCTGGCGTCGATCAAACTCAACTCATAAAAAAGCCCTGGCATGCCAGGGCTTTTTCATTTGTACAGACTCAGCGACGACGGAACAGCGGCAGCGGTTCATCCGTTGCAGCCTGGTACGTCACCGAGAAGTCCTTGAGGCTTTCCAGCGCTTCGTACGGGTCTTTGTCGGCGCGCAAGGCGAAGGCATCGAACCCGCAACGGCGCAGGTAGAACAGCTGGTCGCGCAGCACGTCGCCAATGGCCCGCAGCTCGCCTTTGTAACCGTAGCGGTCACGCAGCAGGCGTGCGTTGGAATAGTTGCGACCGTCGGTGAAGGCCGGGAAGTTCAGGGCGATGACCTGGAAGTGTTCCACGTCTGCGCCGATCTCTTCGGCTTCTTCATCGGCGTCCAGCCACACACCCAGGCCGCCGTCGCGCGCCTTGAGGGCGTGGCCATGTTCGCGCCACAACGCCAGCGGCACGATCAGGTCGTCGCAGTTGGAGATGCCGTCGAAGCTCGCGTCCTTGGGCAGCAGGTGCCAGGTTTCATCGAGTACTTCGTTGTTCTTAATGATTCGCTGCATAGACGCGCTCCTTGAACAGGTCAATGCCGATGCGCTGGTAGGTGTCGATGAAACGCTCATCTTCGGTGCGCTGTTCGATGTACACGTCGATCAGCTTGCCGATCACCTCGGGCATGGCTTCCTGGGCGAAGGACGGGCCGAGGATCTTGCCCAGGCTCGCATCGCGGCTGGCGCTGCCACCCAGGGACACTTGGTAGAATTCTTCGCCTTTCTTGTCCACGCCCAGGATGCCGATGTGGCCGACGTGGTGGTGACCACAGGCGTTCATGCAACCGGAGATGTTCAGGTCCAGCTCGCCGATGTCGAACAGGTAGTCCAGGTCGTCGAAACGGCGCTGGATCGATTCGGCGATCGGGATCGACTTGGCGTTGGCCAGGGAGCAGAAATCGCCCCCTGGGCAGCAGATGATGTCGGTCAGCAGGCCGATGTTCGGCGTGGCGAAACCGCCTTCGCGCAGTTCGCCCCACAGGGTGAACAGTTGGCTCTGCTCAACGTCCGCGAGGATGATGTTCTGCTCGTGGGAGGTGCGCAGCTGGCCGAAGCTGTAGCGCTCGGCCAGGTCGGCGACGGCGTCCAGCTGCTTGTCGGTGATGTCGCCCGGAGCAACACCGGTCGGTTTCAGCGACAGGGTCACGGCCACATAGCCCGGCTTTTTGTGCGCCAGGGTGTTGCGGGTGCGCCAGCGCGCAAAGCCCGGGTGCTGCTGGTCGAGCGCGGCGAGCTCGGCATCCTGATTGCTCAGGGCCTTGTACTCGGGATCGACGAAGTGCTTGGCCACACGGTGCACTTCGGCTTCGGTCAGGGTGGTCTGGCTGCCGCGCAGGTGCTCCATCTCGGCGTCGACTTTCTGGGCGAACACCTCAGGGGTCAGCGCCTTGACGAGGATCTTGATCCGCGCCTTGTATTTGTTGTCACGACGGCCGTAGCGGTTGTAGACCCGCAGGATGGCGTCGAGGTAGCTCAACAGGTCCTGCCACGGCAGGAACTCGTTGATGAACGCACCGACCACCGGGGTACGGCCCAGGCCGCCACCCACCAGGACACGGAAACCCAGCTCGCCGGCCGCGTTGTACACCGGCTCCAGGCCGATATCGTGCACTTCGATGGCGGCGCGGTCCGAGGTCGAGCCATTGATGGCGATCTTGAACTTGCGCGGCAGGTAGGCGAATTCGGGGTGGAAGGTGGTCCACTGGCGGACGATTTCACACCACGGGCGTGGGTCGATCAGCTCGTCGGCGGCAACCCCGGCGAATTGGTCGGTGGTCACGTTACGCAGGCAGTTACCGCTGGTCTGAATGGCGTGCATCTGCACGGTGGCCAGCTCAGCCAGGATGTCCGGCACATCTTCCAGCGCCGGCCAGTTGAACTGCACGTTCTGGCGGGTACTGATGTGGGCATAGCCCTTGTCGAAGTCGCGGGCAATCCTGGCCATCATGCGGGTCTGGCGCGAAGTCAGTTGGCCATAAGGCACGGCCACCCGCAGCATCGGCGCAAAGCGCTGAACATAAAGGCCATTTTGCAGGCGCAGAGGGCGGAACTCTTCTTCGCTCAGTTCACCTGCTAGGTAGCGTCGGGTCTGATCACGGAACTGCTTGACGCGGTCCTCGATGATGCGCTGATCGTATTCGTCGTATACGTACATATAGGTCCTGTTCTCGGCAAATCTGCGCGCACGGCCGCGCACTCCCAACGGAGCCGGCGCACGATACCAGTTTGCGTTTATGCGCAAAAGTGATGTTTGAGTATATGCACATAACCAAAATGACTAATGAGAAGGGTTATCGTGATACCCACATTTGTCATGCGGGCAATCGTGAACTTTACTGTGAGCGTGTTTGAGTGCAATCACCTATAAAACCGACAAGAGGAGATGCAATGAGCAATCCGACCAAAGCCCGTAAACCTGACAGTACCGTTGATGCCTGGGCCATTCTGTTCCTGATCATTCTGGTGGTGGGAACGGCCGTATTCTGGGTCAGCCACCAATAAAGGACGTTGATTGAGACTCGATTGGTTCAGGCATTGCCACTATCATGGCGGCCTATTTTCGAGGCTCAAGCATCCATGTTGAAGGTGTTGATTACATGTGTCTGGTTGCTGGGATCGACGTGTGGGGCGATGGCTCATGCAACGTCGGTGGTGTTTCTCAATCCGGGCATGTCGACGGAAACCTTCTGGGTCAGCTACGCGCAATTCATGCAGGCCGCCGCCAAGGACCTCGGCCTGGACTTGCGCGTGCGTTATGGCGAGCGTGATGCCGACAACACGCTGGCCCAGGCGCGTGAGGTGCTGCAAGGCAGTCAGCGGCCTGATTACCTGGTGCTGGTGAATGAGCAGTACGTTGCACCGCAGATCCTGCGCATGGCCGAGGGCAGTGGCGTCAAGCTGCTGGTGGTGAACAGCGCGCTGACCTCCGATCAGGCGCAATTGCTGGGAACCCGCCGTGGCATCCGTTTGATCGGCAGCCTGGTGGCTGACGATGAACAGGCTGGTTACCTGATGCTCCGTGACCTGTTGCGCCAGCACGGTCCGGTTGCGCCGGGCGAGCCCCTCGACCTGTTGGCGTTTTCCGGCACCAAGTCCACCCCAGGGGCGCAATTGCGTGAGCGCGGCATGCGTCGGGCGCTGGCCGAACATCCCGAGGTGCGCCTGCGTCAGTTGGTCTACGGCGAATGGAACCGCGAACGCGCCTTCGAACAAGCGACGCAACTGTTCAAACGCTACCCGCAGACGGCGCTGGTGTGGTCGGCCAACGATCAGATGGCGCTGGGCGCCATGCAGGCGCTACAGGGCAGTGGGCGGTTACCGGGCAGGGACGTGCTGTTCAGCGCGGTCAACAGCTCGCCGGAGATCCTGCAGGCACGCCTGGATGGACGTTTGTCGTCCCTGGTCGCCGGGCATTTCACCGTGGGCGGCTGGGCCATGGTGTTGGTCCATGACGATGCCAAAGGCCTGGACATTGGCGTCTATGGCGGGCGCGACCGGCAGTTGGCGTTGTTCCAATTGATCGATGCCAGCCAGGCGCAGCGCTTGTTGGGGCCGACACCCTCGATGAATTTCCGCGCGTTGTCCGCCCAGGACAAGCCCGTGTCCTATCGTTACCCGTTCAGCCTGCACCTGCTGCTGCGCTAGACGCCGGCCAGGTGCAGCACCAGCTTGACGATGCCGAACAGCGTCAAGGCGAATACTGCTGTGAACAGAATGCCCAGGATCACGAAGTGGCTGGGCTTGCCGTGGGTGAAGTCGCGGGCGCGATTCTTGCCGCTCTGCACGCCAAACGCAGCGGCCATGACGCTGTGGAGCATCTGCCAGAAGGTCGGCGGCTTGTTGTTGACTGGATCGTCCATACATCCCTCGACACAAGGTGTGTGAGGGACAGCATAGACAATCCAGGCCGGCTTAGTTGTCGTAGCCCAGGTTCGGCGCCAGCCAGCGCTCGGTCACGGCCAGGTCCTGGCCCTTGCGCGCGGTGTAGCTGGTCACCTGGTCCTTGTCGACCTTACCGACGGCAAAGTACTGCGCCTGCGGGTGGGCGAAGTACCAGCCGCTGACTGCCGCCGCCGGGAACATCGCGTAGTGCTCGGTGAGGAACACGCCGCTGCGCCCAGCGTGCATTTCGCGGGCCTCGGGGTCGAGCAGTTGGAACAACTGGGCTTTCTCGGTGTGGTCCGGGCACGCCGGGTAGCCTGGGGCAGGGCGGATGCCGCTGTACTGCTCCTTGATCAGCGCCTCGTTGTCCAGTTGCTCGTCCTTGGCGTAGCCCCAGTGTTCCTTGCGCACCTGCTGGTGCAGCCACTCGGCACAGGCCTCGGCCAGGCGGTCGGCCAGGGCCTTGACCATGATCGAGTTGTAGTCGTCGCCCGCGTCCTGGTAGGCCTTGGCCACTTCCTCGGCGCCGATGCCGGCGGTGGTGATGAAGCCACCGATGTAGTCGGTCACGCCGCTGTCCTTGGGCGCGACGAAGTCGGCCAGGGAGAAGTTCGGCTTGCCGTCGGTCTTGATGATCTGCTGGCGCAGGTGGTGCAGCCTGGCAATCGGCTGGCCGTCTTCACCGTAGACTTCGAGGTCATCGTCCTGCACCTGGTTGGTCGGCCAGAAACCGAACACCGCGCGGGCGCTGATGAGTTTTTCGTCGATCAGTTTCCTGAGCATTTCCTGGGCGTCGGCGTACAGCGCGGTGGCGGCTTCACCCACCACTTCATCGGTCAGGATGCGTGGGAACTTGCCGGCCAGGTCCCAGGAGATAAAGAACGGGGTCCAGTCGATGTACTCGGCCAGGACGTTGAGGTCGATATTGTCCAACACCCTTGAGCCGGTGAAGGTTGGCTTGACCGGCGTGTAGGTGCTCCAGTCGAACTGCGGCTTCTTGGCGATGGCCGCCGGGTAGCTCAGGCGCTCGGTGCGCGCGCTGCGGTTGGAGGTGCGCTCACGCACGTCGATGTATTCCAGGCGGGTCTTCTCGACGAAGCCGGCCTTCAATTCCTTGGACAGCAGCTGCGTGGCCACGCCCACCGCACGGGAGGCGTCGGTGACGTAGATCACCGCGTCGTTGCTGTACTTGGGCTCGATCTTCACCGCCGTGTGCGCCTTGGAGGTGGTCGCGCCGCCGATCATCAGCGGCAGGTGGAAGTCCTGGCGCTGCATCTCGCGGGCCACATGCACCATCTCGTCCAGGGACGGCGTGATCAGGCCGGACAGCCCGATAATGTCGCACTTCTGCTCCTTGGCCACCTGCAGGATCTTCTCGGCCGGCACCATCACGCCGAGGTCGACGATGTCATAGCCGTTGCAGCCGAGTACCACGCCGACGATGTTCTTGCCGATGTCATGCACGTCGCCCTTCACCGTGGCCATCAGGATCTTGCCCTTGGCTTCCGGCTTGTCGCCTTTTTCCAGCTCGATGAACGGGATCAAGTGGGCCACGGCCTGCTTCATCACGCGGGCGGATTTCACCACCTGGGGCAGGAACATCTTGCCGGCGCCGAACAGGTCGCCAACGATGTTCATGCCGGACATCAGCGGGCCTTCGATCACCTCGATAGGGCGGGCGAACGACAGCCGCGATTCTTCGGTGTCTTCGACGATATGGGTGGTGATGCCCTTGACCAGCGCGTGTTCCAGGCGCTTGTTGACCGGCCAGCCGCGCCACTCTTCGGTCTCGGCTTCTTTTACGCTGCCGTCGCCCTTGTACTTGTCGGCGATGGCGAGGAGGGCGTCGGTGCCTTCCGGGGTGCGGTTGAGCACCACGTCTTCCACGGCATCGCGCAGCTCGGCCGGGATCTGGTCATAGATCTCCAGCTGGCCGGCGTTGACGATGCCCATGGTCAGGCCATTGCGGATCGCATACAGCAGGAACACCGAGTGGATCGCCTCACGCACCGGGTTGTTGCCGCGGAACGAGAACGACACGTTGGACACGCCACCGGAGGTCAGCGCATACGGCAGCTCGTCGCGGATATAGGCACAGGCGTTGATGAAATCGACGGCGTAGTTGTTGTGCTCTTCGATGCCGGTGGCGACCGCGAAGATGTTCGGGTCGAAGATGATGTCTTCGGGTGGGAAGCCGACTTCATCCACCAGAATGTCGTAGGAGCGCTTGCAGATTTCCTTCTTGCGCGCTTCGGTGTCGGCCTGGCCGGCCTCGTCGAAGGCCATCACCACCACGGCGGCGCCGTAGCGTTTGCACAGCTTGGCGTGGTGAATGAACTGCTCGACGCCTTCCTTCATGCTGATGGAGTTGACGATGCCCTTGCCCTGGATGCACTTGAGGCCGGCTTCGATCACTTCCCACTTGGAGGAGTCGATCATGATCGGTACGCGGGAGATGTCCGGCTCGCCGGCAATCAGATTGAGGAAGGTCACCATGGCCTTCTTCGAATCGAGCATGCCCTCGTCCATGTTGATGTCGATCACCTGGGCGCCGGCTTCCACCTGTTGCAGGGCGACTTCCAGGGCTTCGGTGTAGTTGTCCTCGCGGATCAGGCGGGCGAAACGCGCAGAACCGGTGATGTTGGTGCGCTCGCCGACGTTGACGAACAACGAGCTGCGATCAATGGTGAACGGCTCCAGGCCCGACAGGCGACAGGCCTTGGGGATATCCGGGATGGTGCGCGGCGCGTAGCCGGCCACGGCCTTGGCGATGGCTTCGATATGGCCCGGGGTGGTGCCGCAGCAGCCGCCGACGATATTGAGGAAGCCGCTCTGGGCGAACTCTTCGATGACCTTGGCGGTTTCCGACGGCAATTCGTCGTACTCGCCGAATTCATTGGGCAGGCCGGCGTTGGGGTGCGCGGACACATGGGTGTTGGCTTTGTTGGACAGCTCTTCCAGGTACGGGCGCAGCTCGCTGGCGCCGAGGGCGCAGTTCAGGCCCACGGAAATCGGCTTGGCGTGGGCCACCGAGTTCCAGAAGGCTTCGGTGGTCTGGCCCGACAGGGTGCGGCCGGAGGCGTCGGTGATGGTGCCGGAGATCATGATCGGCAATTCGATACCGAGCGTTTCGAACACACCCTGCACGGCGAAGATCGCGGCCTTGGCGTTGAGGGTGTCGAAGATGGTCTCGATCAGGATCAGGTCGGCACCGCCCTCGATCAGGCCTTGGGTGGCCTCGGTGTAGTTCTCCACCAGTTCATCGAAGGTAACGTTGCGGTAGCCGGGGTTGTTCACATCGGGCGACAGCGAGCAGGTGCGGCTGGTCGGGCCGAGGACGCCGGCGACGAAACGCGGCTTGGCCGGGTTCTCGGCGGTCTTGGCATCGGCGATCCTGCGCGCCAGGCGTGCGCCTTCGACGTTCAGTTCATAGGCCAGTTCTTCCATGCCGTAGTCGGCCATGGAGATGCGGGTGGCGTTGAAGGTGTTGGTTTCGAGGATGTCCGCACCGGCATCCAGGTAGGCCTTCTCGATCCCGCCGATCACGTCCGGGCGGGTGAGCACCAGCAGGTCGTTGTTGCCCTTGACGTCGCTCGGCCAGTCGGCGAAGCGTTTGCCGCGGTAGTCGTGTTCTTCCAGTTTATAGCTCTGGATCATCGTGCCCATGCCGCCGTCGAGGATCAGGATGCGTTCCTTGAGGGCGTGGTGAAGGGCTTGCAGACGAGCGCTACGATCGGACATGGGACTACTCTGGTCAGGCATTACGGAGGGCGTGGATCATAACAAACCTGTGCGGATTTGCGGCATGTCCGGGTTTTGCATGAATATCGCTCATGTTGAGCGGGGGCATGGCCCGGTAGAATCACCGCCACTTTAAACCGCACGCATTGAATCGGGACCGGATACATGTCACTTCGTCTTATCGTCAGCGCCGTCCTGGCATTGATAGCCAGCAGCGCTCTGGCAGAAGGTCCCGCTCCGGCGATCTCGTATACCCGCGACATCCAGCCGATCTTCACCGAGAAATGCGTGGCCTGCCATGCGTGCTATGACTCCGCGTGCCAGCTCAACCTGGGAAGTGCCGAGGGTGCGGCGCGCGGTGCGACCAAAGTGCCGGTCTACGACGGCGAGCGCAGCCAGGCCACACCCACCACGCGCTTGTTCTATGACGCCTTCGGAAAGCAGGCCTGGCAGCAGAAGGGTTTTTATTCGGTGCTCGACGCCCAGGGCAGCCAGGCCGCGTTGATGGCTCGGATGCTGGAGCTGGGGCATACCGCAGCGCTGAAGCCCAATGCCAGGTTGCCCGAAGAGATCGTATTGGGCCTGAGCCGCGAAAACATGTGCGCCACGCCGGGCGAGTTCAACGCTTATGCCGGTGCTCATCCCAAGGAGGGCATGCCGTTGGCGGTCACCGGCCTGAGCGACCAGCAGTACCAGACCCTGCAACGCTGGCTGGCCTCCGGTGCACCGATTGACCAGCAAGGCGTGGCCCCCAGCGCCCGGGAAGCCGCGCAAGTGCTGCAATGGGAAAACCTGCTCAACGCCCCCGGCGCGCGGGAAAGCCTGGTGGCTCGCTGGTTGTTCGAACATCTGTTCATTGCGCATCTGTATTTCGAAGACGGTGAGCCTGGGCATTTCTTCCAGTGGGTGCGCTCGCGTACCCCCAGCGGGCAGCCGATTGACTTGATCAATACCCGCCGCCCCAATGACGATCCCGGCACCCGCGTGTACTACCGCCTGTGGCCGGTGGAAGGGGTGATCGTCCACAAGACCCACATCACATACCCCCTGAGCGCGGAGAAAATGGCGCGGGTCAAAGCCCTGTTCTACAGCGGCGACTGGCAGGTCAGCGCCTTGCCCGGCTACGGTCCCGGCCGGCGGGCCAACCCTTTCGAGACGTTCGAGGCGATTCCGGCCCAGGCGCGTTACCAGTTCATGCTGGATAACGCCGAATACTTTGTGCGCACGTTTATTCGCGGGCCGGTGTGCCGCGGGCAAATTGCCACGGACGTGATCCGCGACAATTTCTGGGCGTTGTTCCAGGCGCCCGACCACGACCTGTACATCACCGATGCCCGCTATCGCGGCCAGGCCACGCCGTTGCTGGCGATGCCAGGGCAGAATGATGACGTGGGCAGTGTGCTCAGCCTGTGGCTCGAATACCGCGATAAGCGCAACCAGTACGAAGCCCTGCGGCGAGACAGCTATGCCGAGTTGCCGGCGCCCAGTTGGTCGACCCTGTGGGCCGGCAATGACAACGCCCTGTTAAGCATCTTCCGTCATTTCGACAGCGCCTCGGTGAATAAGGGCCTGATCGGTGAAGTCCCGCAGACACTGTGGTTGTTCGACTATCCGTTGCTCGAACGCACCTATTACCAACTGGTGGTCAATTTCGATGTGTTCGGCAACGTATCGCACCAGGCCCAGACCCGGCTGTACTTCGACCTGATCCGCAACGGTGCCGAGCAGAACTTCCTGCGCCTGATGCCTGCCGATAGCCGCGATGCCTTTATGGATGATTGGTACCAGAACAGCGGCAAGATCAAGCTGTGGCTGGATTACGAAGCCATCGACGACGACACGCCTACCGCCTTGCACCTGGATAAAAAGGACCCCAAGCGCGACTTCGCCAACCAGTTGCTTGCCCGCTACGGTGACCTGAATGCCAGCCCGGATCCGATCAACCGTTGCGGGGGCGCGTTTTGTTCGCGCGACGGTATCGACCCGGCGCTGCAGGACGCCGAACAGGCGCTCAGCCGCCTGACTTCACGCCCGGCGGCGGGGCTCAAGGTGATTGACCAGTTACCCGAAGCGACAATGCTGCGCGTCGAAACCGCCAGCGGCAAGCGTGTGGTCTACAGCCTGCTGCGCAACCGCGCTCACAGTAACGTGGCATTTCTGCTGGGTGAAGCTTACCGCTATCAGCCGGGCCTGGACACGCTGACCCTTTACCCTGGAGTGCTCAGCAGTTACCCGAACTTCATGTTCAACATCCCTGCCCAGGAAGTGCCTGAATTCGTCGCCGAAATGGAGCGGGCCAAGGACGCCAATCGCTTTGAGAAAATTGTCGACCGCTGGGGCGTGCGCCGCAGCCACCCGTTGTTCTGGCAGTATTTCCACGATTTGTCCCAGTACATCCGCGAGACGACGCCGGTGGAAGAGGGGGTGCTGGATATGAACCGTTATGAAAACCTCTGACAGAGGCCAGCGTCTTTTCCGACAAAATTACTCGGACTTTGTACCTGCGTAATATTTTGGCGTAAACTGCCGGCAAGCCTGTGAGGAGTTTCCATGACTGCCATAACCATTACCGACGCCGCCCACGATTACCTGGCTGACCTGCTGTCCAAGCAGAACACCCCGGGAATCGGCATCCGCGTCTTTATCACCCAGCCTGGCACCCAGTACGCCGAGACGTGCATCGCCTACTGCAAGCCCGGTGAAGAGAAACCTGAAGACACCGCCCTGGGGCTGAAAAGCTTCACCGCGTATATCGACAACTTCAGCGAAGCCTTCCTGGACGATGCCGTGGTCGACTACGCCACCGACCGCATGGGCGGCCAATTGACCATCAAGGCGCCCAACGCCAAGGTGCCTAATGTCAATGCCGACAGCCCGGTCAACGAGCGTATCAACTACTACCTGCAAACCGAGATCAACCCGGGGCTCGCGAGCCACGGCGGTCAGGTCAGCCTGATCGACGTCGTCGATGACGGCATTGCCGTATTGAAGTTCGGCGGCGGGTGCCAGGGCTGCGGTCAGGCAGACGTGACCCTGCGCGAGGGCATCGAGCGGACCTTGCTCGAGCGTATTCCGGAGCTCAAGGGCGTCCGTGATGTGACGGACCACACGCAGAAAGAAAACGCCTACTACTGAGTAAGGCGTTCACTGCGAACAAAAAACGGCGCCCGTGAGCGCCGTTTTTTATTGTTAAAATTCAAGCGGTTATGCAATCTATCTGACAAGGAGGATTAAGTGTGGGAGGGGCTTGCTCCCGATAACGGTGCCTCAGTCGTCTCATGAGGAAGCTGACACACCGCCATCGGGAGCAAGCCCCTCCCACTTTTTTATTGTATTTATTCAGTTGAATCAACATGTTATTGGTTGTTAGTGAAGTAAATAATCAAGGCCGATAAAGGTGCGCATGCCCGGCCCGATACAACGACGACTCACTGAAGCTGTCACTCGCCAGTACTCGCCCCACCACAATCAACGCCGTACGCCGAAAGCCCTTGGCGGCGACTTTGTCGGCAATATCGCTGAGTGTGCCGACGGCCCAATCCTGATCCGGCCATGTCGCCCGGTGTACCACGGCAATCGGGCAGTCTGCGCCATAGTGCGGCAGCAGTTCGGCGACAATCTTCTCCAAATGGTTGACCCCCAGATGAATCGCCATGGTCGTGCCATGGCGGGCCAGGCTGTCGAAGTCTTCGCCGGCCGGCATGCGGGTTTTATCGGCGTAGCGGGTCAGGATCACGCTTTGGGCGATGTCCGGCAAGGTCAGTTCGGTCTCCAGCAACGCTGCGCAGGCGGCCACTGCGGTGACGCCGGGAATGATCTGGAAGGGGATGCCCAACTCGCGCAGGTAACGGATCTGCTCGCCAATCGCGCCATACAGGCTTGGGTCGCCGGAGTGCACGCGGGCCACATCCTGGCCGTTGGCGTGGGCAGCCTTGAACAGTTCGATGATCTGTTCCAGGTGCAGTTCGGCGCTGTTGACCACCTGTTGCGCCTGATGACCCTCCAGCACCGCCGCCGGCACCAGCGAGCCGGCATAGATGATCACCGGGCAACTGCGGATCAGGCGCTGGCCTTTGACAGTGATCAATTCCGGATCGCCGGGGCCGGCGCCGATGAAGTAGACGGTCATGGAGAATTCCTGTGGAAAAACGGGCGAGCATGAAGATTGCTCATGATCGGGACTGACGATTATCGGGATTTTAGCCGGCGCAGGCCAATGCAAAGGTGGCCTGGGCGGTTTTCTGGCGGGTGATCAACAAGCGGGCAGGGCCGCCGCAGAGCTGTTCGGCCAGGGCCAGGGCGGCACTTTCGGCGACGCCGTAACAGCCGGTATGGGCAAACGCGACCGCCGATTTGTGGCTCAGCCGGTCTTCGTAAACGGCCAGTTGCCCGGCGTTGAAGCATTGCAAGGGCAGGTCGAGCAGTCGGGCCAGGGCGAGTAACCCTGGCTCGTCCTGTTTACGGTCGATGCTGGCCAGTGCCGTGACACGCTGGCGCTCGATCCCGCCCTCGGCCAGGGCGCTGTCCAACAGGCCCAGCAGGGTGTCGACATCACAACCCCGCTGGCAACCCAGGCCGACCACCAGGGTCATGCCGAGTATTGATCGTCGCGGTTGCGGCGGAACAACCAGGCACTGATCAGGCCAAGGGCCAGCCAGAACGCCACGTTGGTCAACTGCGAAGCGATCTTGAACTGCGCTTCGAGGGCTTCCGGCGCCAGCATCGAATGGGTTTCCGGCTGCGGTGCACCGATCACATGCGGCACCACCAGGATCGCCACGCCCAGGACTTTCAGCAGCCAGTTGCGACCAAACACGATCAGGGCAATACCCACAGCCGTCGAGGCAGCGGTGCCGATCCACCAGATCTGCCGTTGTGCCAGGTCGGCGGCGGCAGTGCCCGGCAGCTCCGGTGGCAGGCCCAGGGTGGGCGCCAGCACAAAGGTCGCGTAGCCGGCCAGGCCCCACAGCAAGCCTTGGGCCGTGCGGGTCGGTGCGCGCAGGGTATAGAGGCCGGCCAGCATCAGGGCGAAGCCGACGGCCACCACCAGGTTGCCGCCGGTGGTCGACAGCACACGCTGCCAGCCGTCTTCCGGCTCCCAGGCTTCGGCGTCGTGGGTGTGTGCGGCGGCGCCAGCAGCATGTTCATGGGCCACTTCAGTCGCGGCCGGGGCTTTTTCAAAGGTTTCCGCCTGCAGAATCAGCGGAGCGACCCAGAAGCTTTGCAGCAGGGTCAGCAGCAGGGCGGCGAGCAGGCCGGTGAACCCTGCGGTTTGCGCAATACGCTTGATCATGTCGGCAGGCCTCAGTGGCACGGGAACGCGGCGCTGTGGCGGGTATCGTGGGCAGCGTTGTGCACCGCCTCGATGTGCGAGAAACCGGCGAAATACACCAGGCACGCGCCAAGGATCGACGCGCCGATGGCGGCGGTCAGGCGTTGGCTGAGGGTGGCGGAGCTGCTGGCGGTGTGCGAGGTGCTGCTGATGATCGACATGGCGCGTCCCTTTCAGGTGTCAGGGTGACACGAGCGCATGCAAACCCCGCGAGCCAGGCACGCAGGGTTTTAACAGCGCCCGCCCACCGCGGGTTTGTTATTCGATGTTATTCGGGCCGGTCTCCGGGCTTGCGAGGGACACTGGGTCTACAAAACGTCGCCTTCCCATGCCGTACAGGCACAGTGGATCTGACGCTTCACTCGCTTACCGTTGCGGGGGCAGCACCGGACTCGTCATAAGGCTATGACTCACCGGTTTCCCGTTTCACCCTGTGAAGGGCACCCGAAACAAGATGTGTAGGAGAGCATGGGCAGTGGGCGGGCGTCAAATAGACGACTGGCGCCCCGCAGTTTACGGCAGGCGTTCCAGTGGATGTTGATCAGGCAGGGCGACGGGGCGAGTAAGAGGCCGCCATGCGTGCGTACGTAATATTGGACAAACTAAACCTGTCGTCTGGTTTGGTTGTATGCAAGAACGCGCCGGGTATTATATCCAACTGACGAAGCAGGTAAGGTCGATTAAGAAGTTCTTTGGCAACGGCTGTTGCATTGTAGGAGAAATCTCTAGTGCTCCGTATTTCGCGTGCAGCCTCTCGCAGTTCGTTAAAGTTTACATATTCATCGTTAGCACCTTCGGCGAACTCGCGAAAATAAACTCTAACTTGCCCCAGCAAAGACCCATCGCTAAGACTTTTGAAGTCTTCAGCGATAATAGCGACATTGTTCCAGGTCGCCTCGCCGTAGTGCACTCCAGGTGTTTGTGGAAAGAGTGACGTCATTAGGTCTGGGCGGCTGATGACCTCCTTCGCAAGCTCTATTTGCTCTTGTTTGGCATCTCGTCCGTCGTGTAGTTTGCCTGCCGCCATCTTTTTGAGGTCGGTCAAGCGAAAGCTGTTGCGTGCCTTACCGTCCGGGCCTTCCAGGTCGCGGAAATGGTGCAACAGTTCTTTGGCCAGCATCGGGTTGCTGTGGTTCTCTAAAAACGTGATGTCTGATGATTTTTTTTGTGCCGCTGCGAGGGGCAGAGAGTCGGTTTTGGGGGGAACGTTGCCAGTCACTTCGATCGATGCCGGAGGGAGGGGCGCAGTAGGTTGAGTGCGTATTGAAAATTCCATAGTGTTTTTATCCGAGTTGGCTATGCAGCGTTAAACTTCGTCTATTGGCAAAGCTGCTCCGAGGATGTGTGGTGTTTTTCGATATTTCTGTTCCCTGTACTCATTTGGGAACTGATTACGTTAAGTTACAGCGCTTATTTAATTCGTATGGACTAAATAATTAGTCTGACTTCAAGGCGAGCTTTTACGTAAGTTGCTCACTATTGCCGTCTGCACTGATATCAAAGATTCTGAACCAAACGCCTAATGATGGGCGTCCGTTTTCAACCCCTGTATAGTGTTCAAGCGGGCGGTCTGGCCGTTTCGACATTGACCCGCTCGTACTCACTGCGTAGCCTTGCACCCTCGAGGTTCTTCGGCCCAGGTCGAAGCTAAGAAGGGAACGCGGTCAAAGCCGCGGCTGCCCCCGCAACTGTGAAGGGTTTATCTGACTGCCACGCCACTGCCACTGCGGCGGGAAGGCGCAGTCGGCGCCGGTCGCAAGACCCGCAAGCCCCAAGCCAGGAGACCTGCCTCGCCACCGATTTTCCAATTCAACCGGGCGGGGTGATCCGGTGACGAAATCCGCTTCTGCGCGCCGCCGCAGTGCCTATCGTCCCGTATGCCCGCCCCAAAGGGCATCCGATGAAAACACTGGCCAAACTCCCCGTCACCATCGTTACCGGCTTCCTCGGCTCGGGCAAGACCACCTTGCTGCGCCATATGCTCGACAACGCCCAGGGTCGTCGCATTGCGGTGATCGTCAACGAATTCGGCGAACTGGGCATCGACGGTGAGATCCTCAAGCAGTGCTCCATCGGTTGCACCGAAGAAGAGGCCAACGGCCGCGTGTACGAGCTGGCCAACGGCTGCCTGTGCTGCACGGTGCAGGAGGAGTTCTTCCCGGTGATGCGCGAACTCGTCGCCCGTCGCGGCGACCTCGACCATATCCTTATCGAAACCTCGGGCCTGGCCCTGCCGAAACCCTTGGTACAGGCCTTCCAGTGGCCGGAAATCCGCAGCGCCTGCACGGTTGATGCGGTCATCACCGTGGTCGACAGCCCGGCCGTGGCCGCCGGCACCTTTGCCGCGTTCCCGGATCAGGTCGACGCCCAGCGCAAGCTCGACCCGAACCTGGACCATGAATCGCCGCTGCACGAGCTGTTTGCCGACCAGTTGGCCAGCGCCGACCTGGTGATCCTCAATAAATCCGACCTGATCAGCGCCGAAGACCTGGCCCGTGTGCGCCTGGAAGTCGCCGAAGAGCTGCCGCCGGCGGTGAAGATCATCGAAGCCAGCAGCGGTCGCCTGCCGTTGGACGTGTTGATCGGCCTGGGCGCGGGGTCCGAAGAACATATCGACGCTCGCCATAGCCACCACGATCATCACCACGAAGGTGAAGACGAGCATGATCACGACGCCTTCGATTCCATCTCCATCGACCTGCCCCAAGCCGACGAAGCGCTGCTGCTCGACGCCCTGAACCAATTGGTGGTTCAGCACGGCATCCTGCGGGTCAAGGGTTTCGCCGCCATCCCGAACAAGCCGATGCGCCTGCTGATCCAGGGTGTGGGGACGCGTTTCGACAAGCACTTCGACCGTGCCTGGGGCGCCGACGAAGCGCGCATCACGCGGCTGGTGCTGATCGGCCAAGAGCTGGACGCGGCGGGCCTCGAAGCGCAACTGCGCGCCGCCCTCAGCGTTTAACCCATGCACCTGCTCAGGACTCAGCCCGGTGGTTTCGTCGCGGACGACAATATTGCCGACCTTGGCCAAACCCCCGCCGAACTGGTGATCCTGTGCAGCGGCGATTCCAGCCTGGCGCTGCTGGCCGAAGCGGCCCAGCAGTTGCCCGAGGATTACCCCAGCCTGCGCCTCGCCAACCCGATGCAGGTGCAGAACCACGCATCGGTCGACCTGTACGTGGACGAAGTGCTGCGCCACGCCAAGGTCATCCTGATTTCCCTGCACGGCGGCATCGGTTATTGGCGCTACGGCATCGAGCGCCTGGTGGAGCTGGCCGAGCGCGGCGTTACGCTGATCCTGGTGCCGGGGGATGACCGCCCGGACCCGGAACTCAGCGGCCTGAGCACGGTGAGTGCCGAACAACGCGACCGCCTGTGGCACTTCCTGCGCCAGGGCGGGCTCGCTAACGCGCTGGATTTCTTCCGCTGCCTGGCCAGCGGCTACCTGGACCGCGATTACCCGTGGGCCGAGCCGCAGACCTTGCCGCGCACCGCGATCTATCACCCGCACAAAGCCAACCCTCGCCTCAATGACTGGCAGACCGATTGGCACGCGGATTGGCCCGTGGCGGCGGTGCTGTTCTACCGCTCCCACTTGCAGGCGGCCAATACCGGTTTTATCGATGTGTTCTGCCAGCGTTTGCAGGCGGCAGGCCTCAACCCGTTGCCGATGGCGGTGGCCAGTTTGAAAGAGCCCGGCTGCCTGACGGTGGTCGAGGACCTGCTGGATGAGGTCGGCGCGGCGGTGATCCTGAACACCACCGGTTTTGCCCAATCCAGCCCCGAAGCCCCGCATCTGCGGCCGTTTCGCCGCAATATCCCGGTGATCCAGGCGATCTGCGCCCAGGATAACCAGCCGGGCTGGCAGGCCAGCGAGCAAGGCCTGGGCCCGCGCGACCTGGCGATGCACATTGCCTTGCCCGAGTTGGACGGGCGGATTATCAGCCGGCCGATCAGCTTCAAGGATCTGGCCTGGCGCAGCGAGCGCAGCCAGTCGGACGTGGTGTGCTACCGCGCAGCGCCCGAACGCATGGATTTCGTCGCCGAGCTGGCGCGCCGTTGGGTCGAGCTGGCACGGGTGCCGAATGGGGATAAACGCATCGCCCTGATCCTTGCCAACTACCCGACCCGCGATGGTCGTATCGGTAATGGCGTGGGCCTGGACACCCCGGCTGCCGCACTGAATATCCTGCGTGCCCTGCAAGCCGAAGGCTATCCGGTGCCGGAGCAACTACCCGAAAGCGGTACCGCGCTGATCCATGAGCTGCTCGGCGGCGTCACCAACGACCTCGACAGCCTCGACCTGCGCCCCTGTCATCAAAGCCTGGGCCTGGACGACTACGAGGCGATGTTCAATCGCTTGCCTGAATCCAACCGCCAGGCGGTGCTGGAGCGATGGGGCGCGCCGCACAACGATCCAATGTTCCGTGACGGCCGCCTGATGATCGCCGGCCTGCGCCTGGGCCAGACCTTCGTCGGCATCCAGCCGGCCCGGGGTTACCAGGTGGATGCCAGCGCGGTGTACCATGACCCGGACCTGGTGCCGCCCCATGGCTACCTGGCGTTCTACTTCTGGTTGCGCCACACCTACGGCGCCCATGGCGTGATCCATGTGGGCAAGCACGGCAACCTCGAATGGCTGCCGGGCAAGGGCGTGGGGCTCTCGGAAAACTGCTGGCCGGATGCGCTGCTGGGGCCGCTGCCGAACATCTACCCGTTTATCGTCAACGACCCGGGCGAGGGCGCCCAGGCCAAGCGGCGTACCCAGGCGGTGATCATCGACCACCTGATGCCGCCACTGACCCGCGCCGAAACCTACGGGCCGCTGCGGGACCTTGAGCTGTTGGCGGACGAATACTACGAAGCCCAACTGCTCGACCCGCGCCGGGCCCGCGAGCTGCAAAAAGACATCCTCAAGCTGGTGCGCGAAACTCGCATCGACCAGGAGCTTGAGCTGGATGGCGACGCCGATGCTGCTATCTGGCTGCCGCGCCTCGACACCTACCTGTGCGACTTGAAGGAGTCGCAGATCCGCGACGGCCTGCACATCTTTGGCGAATCCCCCGTGGGCCGCTTGCGCATCGACACCTTGCTGGCCTTGCTGCGCATCCCGCGTGGCGACGGCCGTGGCCCGCAATCGAGCCTGCTGCGCGTGTTGGCCAAGGCGTTCGCGCTGGGTTTTGACCCCCTGGACTGCGCCCTGGCCGAGCCCTGGACCGGGCGACGCCCGGCGGTGTTGCGGAAGATCGATGGGCAGCAGTGGCGCACCGCCGGGGACACCCGCGAGCGCCTGGAACTGTACGCTGCGCGACTGATCGAGCAGGCGTTGGAAGGGCCGCTGGAACAGCTGGAAGAGCCCGGCTGGGAAGAGGTGAAGGCGGTGATCGAAAGCCTGCGCATCGTCGTGGCGCCACGCCTGGACGCCTGCGGCCCGGCGGAAATGCGCGGCTTGCTGGAGGCCCTCGGCGGGCGCTTTGTCCCGGCCGGCCCGAGCGGTGCGCCAAGCCGTGGGCGCCTGGATGTGCTGCCGACCGGGCGCAATTTCTTCACCGTTGACGTGCGCAACCTGCCCACCACCACCGCGTGGCGCATCGGCTTCCAGTCCGCCAACCTGATACTTGAACGGCACCTGCAGGACCACGGCGATCACCTGCGCCAGCTCGGCCTGTCGGTGTGGGGCACGGCCACCATGCGCACCGGTGGCGACGACATCGCCCAGGCCATGGCGCTGATGGGCGTGCGGCCGGTGTGGGCCACCGGCAGTCAACGGGTGGATGATTTTGAAATCCTGCCGATCAGCCTGTTGGACCGCCCGCGCGTGGACGTCACCTTGCGCGTGTCCGGATTTTTCCGCGATGCCTTCGCCAACCTGATCCGCCTGTTCGACGCGGCGGTACAAGCCGTGGCGGCCCTGGATGAGCCGGACGACATGAACCCGCTGGCCGCCAAGGTGCGCAGTGAGCGCGCAGCGCTGCTGGCCTCCGGCCTGGATGCGGAGGTCGCGGCGAAACAGGCCGGCTGGCGTATCTTCGGGGCCAAGCCCGGTGCCTATGGCGCGGGCGTGCAGGGCGCCATTGACGGGCGCCTGTGGCAAAGCCGCGAGGACCTGGCCGAGGTCTACCTGAACTGGGGCGGCTACGCCTATGGCGGCTCCGACGAAGGCACCGCCGCCCGTACGCAGTTTGCCCAGCGCCTGAGCCAGGTGCAGGCGGTGTTGCAGAACCAGGATAACCGCGAGCACGACCTGCTCGACTCCAACGACTACTACCAGTTCCAAGGCGGCATGCTCGCCGCCGTGGAAACCCTGAGCGGCGACAAGGCCGCCAGCTATCACGGCGACCATAGCCAGCCGGACCTGCCGAGGATTCGCACCTTGAAGGAAGAGCTGAACCGGGTGATCCGTTCCCGCGCCGCCAACCCCAAGTGGATCGACGGCGTGAAGCGCCATGGCTATAAAGGTGCGTTTGAAATGGCCGCGACCGTGGACAATCTGTTCGCCTTCGACGCCACCACGGCGCTGATCGACGATCATCAATATGCATTGCTCGCCGACGCCTACCTGCTGGACCCTGACACCCGGGCCTTTGTGCAGCAGCACAACCCCGCGGCGCTGCGTGATATGACCGAGCGCATGCTCGAAGCCCAGCAGCGTGGCCTGTGGCAGGAGCCGGGGGCGTACCGCGAGGCGTTGGAAAACCTGTTGCTGGATATAGAAGAAGACAGCTAGAACGCGAGATGCGGCTTGTTGTGGCTGGCGGGCTTGTTGTGGTGAGCGGGCTTGCCCCGCGCTGGGCTGCAAAGCGGCCCCAAAACGCGGGGCAAGCCTGCTCGCCACAAGTAGCTTGCTCATGACCGGGTGATTACTTGTACAGCAGAATTTAAAGAGAGACCGGATGACCGATATTCCTCATTTCCCGTTGTCCGCCGTGGTCGCTGCCGACGACCTGAAACTGGCGCTGTGCCTGACCGCCATCGACCCGAAGATCGGCGGTGTGCTGATCGAAGGCCCGCGTGGCATGGCCAAATCCACCTTGGCCCGTGGTTTGGCGGATCTGCTGGCCAGCGGCCAATTCGTCACCTTGCCGTTGGGCGCCACCGAAGAGCGCCTGGTGGGTACCCTGGACCTGGATGCCGCGCTGGGGGAAGGCCGCGCGCAGTTTTCCCCTGGGGTACTGGCCAAGGCCGACGGCGGCGTGTTGTATGTGGATGAAGTCAACCTGCTGCCCGATCACCTGGTGGACCTGTTGCTCGACGTCGCCGCCAGCGGCACCAACCTGATCGAACGCGACGGCATTTCCCATCGCCATTCGGCGCGCTTTGTGCTGATCGGCACCATGAACCCGGAGGAGGGCGAGTTGCGCCCGCAGCTGCTGGACCGCTTCGGTTTCAACGTGGCGCTGAGCGGGCAGACGCTGCCGGCCGAGCGCGGGAAGATCATCCGGCGGCGCCTGGATTTCGACAGCGACCCCGCCGCGTTCTGCACCCAGTGGGCCGAACAGCAGGCGGCGCTGCGCGAGCGCTGCACCCAGGCGCGGGCGCGGCTGGACAGTATCGAGCTGGATGATCAGGCCCTGGCGCAGATCACCGAGCGTTGCTTTGCTGCCGGTGTCGACGGCTTGCGCGCCGACCTGGTCTGGCTGCGGGGCGCCCGGGCCCACGCGGCGTGGCGTGGCGCGGATACCATTGCCGAAGAAGACATCGAAGCGGTGGCGGAATTTGCCTTGCGCCACCGTCGCCAAGAGCAATCCCCACCGGCCAGCCCACCCAATCAAGGGCCGTCGCCGACACCCTCGGACACCTCGCCCGGCCAAGGCCAATGGGGCGATATGCCCGCACCGGCCCTGCCCACGGGTACGCGCCGAGACGTGCCCGCCTGGCCAAAAAAGCCCTAGGCATTCGCCCCCGACCTGACGCGGGGGCGGATGCCCGGCCCAAGGCGGGGCGACTGGACAACGGCAGGCAGGGCAAGGCACGCAGCGCACAGCAGGGTTCGATCAACTGGCCGGGCACCTTGCTCGGCGGCCGGCCGCACTCCCGTGGAGACCTGCGCTACCACCTGCGCAGCCGCTCGGCCCATGAGTTGTGGCTGGTGATCGTGGATGCGTCGGCGTCCACCCGGCGGCATCGTGCATTAACCGATGCGAAGGGCTTGCTCGCCCAGCTGTTTGACGACGCCTACCGGCAAAGGGCGCGCATGGCGTTGTTGACCGCCAGCGGCCAGGCACCGAAGTGGCAGGTACAGGGGTTGAAAGCTGCGAAAGGCCTGGCTGGCTGGCTGGATCAGCTGGGCGCCGGCGGTGGCACGCCGTTGCTGGCGGCGCTGACCGAGGCCGCGCATTGGCTGGTGGCGCGCCGCAAGCGTTATCCGGCCGAGCAGCAGCGTGTACTGGTGATCACGGATGGGCGCCTCAAGGACATCGGCGGGTTGCCGTTATTGGCGTGTGCGGGGTTGCTGGTGGATATCGAGCGCGGGCCGATCAGGCTGGGGCGGGCCCAGGAGCTGGCGGTGGGGTTGCAGTTGGATTATCGGCATATCGATGAGTTGTAGTGGCGGTACCACCGCCATCGGGGGCAAGCCCCCTCCCACATTTGATCGAGTACACCCATTTGGAATGCGGTCAGTGTGGGAGGGGGCTTGCCCCCGATGAGGCCCTCACATACACCACACCCTCCATCAGCCGGCCCCCGGCACATTCGGCCAAAGATTCGCCACCAGGAACAAGCGCTCGGCCTCCTCCCAATCCTCGCCGTTCTGCACCATGCGCACCAGCAACTGCGCAGGCGCCATCGGATCAAGGTCTGCCAACCAGGCCTGCATCTGTTCTTCGCTCCACACCTCATCCGCCGGGTAATGCGCTGGCGCCAGCCACGCATGCCGGGGCAACGGTTGCCAGCGGCCTGGCGCACTGGCGCTGACAAAATCCCGCCAGTCCCGCTGATGCAACCAGCGCCCGCGCAAATGCTGCGGATGGGCGCCGTGGGGCGGTTCGGCCAGCCCAGGCCAGGGATAGAGCAAATACCCGCCGAGCCACAGGTGCGCATCAAACTGCTGAATATCCAGGGCCGCCAACACCTCGCGGCTTTCTGCCCGCGCCGAGATCGGCAGTTGATGCTGGGCCAGGTGCGCCAGCTTGCGGTCCAGCCGATCATGGCAGCCTGGGCCCAGCCACTGCGCGGTGTCTTGGCCGTTGCCGTCCTGCGGGCCCAGGTAGAGTTTGATCGCCAGTTCCAGGTGGTGCACGCCATCGCGGTCGCGCAGCAGCATGTCCAGCTCGCCCAGGGTGTGCCCGGCGCGGCGGATCGGCAGGTTGGCGGCGAGCAACTCCACCCCCGGCGCATGCTGCACGGCGAACTGCCACAGGCGTTCGTAGTACAGGCCCAGGCGCCGGGTGCGTGACAGGCTCAACCAGTGCTGCAAGGCACGGCTGTCCTGGTCGAGTGCTCGTAGCCAGTGTTCAAGACGGTCGGGCGCCTGCACCCAGTCGCTGCCCGCCAGCGGGTGGCGCTGTGGCCACGGCGTCTGCGCGAGCATCGGCGGGGCGAGCATCACCCACGCCAGGTCGCGCACCTCGGGGTGGCGCAGCTGGCGGGGCAGGTTGTGCAAATCCGGGAACACAGTCATGGTCCGAGCATAGCCTTTTAACCGTTGCGCAGGGGGCTGAGAACCGTTGTCATCAAGGCTTCACGGCGACAAAGGATTTTGCCTGAGCCAGCCTTTCGCCCATAATCGTTTCTTTTTTGCCCCACCCCCAATCCCGCAGGAGCCCCATGGAGCAATTTCGCAATATCGGCATTATCGGTCGCCTGGGCAGTACCCAGGTGTTGGACACCGTCCGCCGGCTGAAAAAATTCCTGCTGGAACGCCACCTGCATGTGATCCTCGAAGACACCATCGCCGAAATCCTCCCCGGCCACGGCCTGCAAACCTCCTCGCGCAAGATGCTCGGCGAAGTCTGCGACATGGTCATCGTGGTCGGCGGCGACGGCAGCCTGCTCGGCGCGGCCCGGGCCCTGGCGCGGCATAACGTGCCGGTGCTGGGGATCAACCGTGGCAGCCTGGGGTTTCTCACCGATATCCGCCCCGATGAGCTGGAAGTCGAAGTGGCCAAGGTGCTCGATGGCCATTACCTGGTGGAAAATCGCTTCCTGCTGCAGGCCGAAGTGCGCCGCCACGGCGAAGCCATCGGCCAGGGCGATGCGCTCAATGACGTGGTGCTGCACCCCGGCAAATCCACGCGGATGATCGAATTCGAGCTGTATATCGACGGCCAGTTCGTGTGCAGCCAGAAGGCCGACGGCCTGATCGTCGCCACACCCACCGGCTCCACCGCCTACGCGCTGTCGGCCGGTGGCCCGATCATGCATCCCAAGCTCGATGCCATTGTGATCGTGCCGATGTACCCCCATATGTTGTCCAGCCGACCGATTGTGGTCGATGGCAACAGTGAGCTGAAAATCGTGGTGTCCAAAGACATGCAGATCTACCCGCAAGTCTCCTGCGACGGGCAGAACCATTTCACCTGCGCCCCCGGTGACACCATCACCGTGAGCAAGAAGGCGCAGAAGTTGCGCTTGATCCACCCGCTGGATCACAACTACTACGAAGTGTGCCGCACCAAGTTGGGCTGGGGCAGCCGCTTGGGGGGTGGAGGCGACTGATGCTCGATCCCGCGCGTAGCTACGACCTGATTGGTGACGTGCACGGTTGCGCTCATACCCTTGAGCACTTGCTCGACCAGATGGGTTACCACAAGCAGGGCGGCACCTGGCGCCATCCTTCGCGCATGGCGGTGTTCCTCGGCGATATCATCGACCGAGGCCCACGCATTCGCGAGGCGCTGCATATCGTCCACGACATGGCCGAGGCCGGCCAGGCGCTGTGCATCATGGGCAACCACGAGTTCAATGCCCTGGGTTGGGCCACACCGGCGCCGCCGGGCAGTGGCAGGCAGTTCGTGCGCGAGCACACCCCACGGCATGAGCGGCTGATCCATGAGACCCTGACCCAGTTCGAGCAGCACCCGGCCGACTGGCACGACTTCCTCGCCTGGTTCTACGACATGCCGCTGTTTGTCGATGCCGGGCGCTTCCGCGTGGTGCATGCGTGCTGGGATGACGGCTTTATCCAGCCGCTGCGCGCGACGTTCCCGGATGGCTGCATCGACCAGCACTTCCTGCAGGCCGCCGCCGTGCCCGGCAGCTTTGCCTGCAACGCCTTCGACCGCCTGTTGCGCGGCACCGATATGCGCCTGCCGGATGGCCTGACGCTGACCGGTGGCGATGGCCTGACGCGCTCGTTCTTCCGCACCAAGTTCTGGGAGGACGACCCTAAGACCTACGGCGACATCGTGTTCCAGCCCGACGCACTGCCTGAGCCGGTGGCGCGCACGCCATTGTCGCCCCATGAAAAAAACTCCCTGCTGCGCTACGGCGCCGACGAACCCTTGCTGTTCGTCGGCCATTACTGGCGCAGCGGCAAACCGGCGCCGATCCGCCCGAACCTGGCGTGCCTGGACTACAGCGCAGTGCTGTACGGCAAGCTGGTGGCGTACCGCCTGGACCAGGAAACCCGCCTGGATCCGCGTAAATTCGTATGGGTCGACGTTGAGCGGCCCGAGGTGATTGTATGAGTGCCGTGCCCGTATTGCGCTTGCCGTTGAGCGTCGACCTGGGCGGTTTCGTGAAACTGCTGCAACGCATGCAAGTGCCCCATCGCGTCAGCGAGGAAGCCGGCGAGCAGGTGTTGTGGGTGCCCGAGCCCCTCAGCGATGACGTGCGCGTGCTGTACCAGCGCTTTCCGGCCGGTGATCCGGACCGGCAACTGGATATTCCCGAACAGGCGCCGGTCACGCGTCCCGGCTTTGCCCAGCAGGTGCGCCATAGCCCGGTCACGGCGCTGGTGCTGCTGGCGAGCATCATCGTCGGCGCCGTGACCTTGCTCGGGGAAAACCTGCAGGCCATGAGCTGGCTGACCTTCCTGCCGTTCCGGGTGATGGGCGAGTACATCCAGTTCACGCCGTTCGCCGACATGTTGGCTTCCGGCCAATGGTGGCGGCTGTTCACGCCGATGCTGATCCACTTCGGCATCCTGCACCTGGCCATGAACGGCATGTGGTACTGGGAGCTGGGCCGGCGTATCGAAGTGCGCCAGGGCAGCATCAACCTGCTGGGCCTGACCCTGTTGTTCAGCCTGGTCTCCAACTACGCGCAATATGCCTACGGTGGCCCCGGCCTGTTCGGTGGCTTGTCCGGGGTGCTGTATGGCCTGCTCGGGCATTGCTGGATCTTTCAACTGCTCTCGCCCAACCCGGCCTATCGCTTGCCCCGTGGGGTGCTGGTGATGATGCTGGTGTGGCTGGTGTTGTGCCTGTCGGGGCTGGTGTCGATGATCGGCTTCGGCGAAATCGCCAACGCTGCCCATGTCGGCGGCCTGGTTATCGGTTGCCTTACCGGTTTGCTCGGCGGTTTGTATAACCGTCGCAAATCCTCTCTTTGATAAGGAAGAGCCTTATGTCCTCTTTTGCTGAAATGATCGAAAACATCACCCCGGACATCTACGCGAGCCTCAAGCTCGCCGTGGAAATCGGCAAGTGGTCCGATGGCCGCAAGCTCAGTGCCGAGCAGCGCGAGCTGTCCCTGCAGGCCATGATCGCCTGGGAGATCCAGAACCTGCCGGAAGACCAGCGCACCGGCTACATGGGCCCGCAGGAATGCCAGTCGAAATCGACCACCGTGCCGAACATCCTGTTCAAGTCGGATGCGATCCATTGATTGAAATTGGTCGCGGTGCAGTCAGCAAAATGTCGGCGCAACTCGGTGAGCCGACCGTTCAATACGCGTTTCGCCTGGGCGATACCGAGGTGCCGGTCAACCCCCTGATCGGCACCCATGTACGCCTGGAATACCTCGGTGCCATCCATTGCAGCCATTGCGGCCGCAAGACCAAGACCAGCTTCAGCCAGGGCTATTGCTACCCGTGCATGACCAAGCTGGCCCAGTGTGACCTGTGCATCATGAGCCCCGAGCGTTGCCATTACGACGCTGGCACCTGCCGCGATCCGGGCTGGGGCGAGACATTCTGCATGACCGATCACGTGGTGTACCTGGCCAATTCGTCGGGCATCAAGGTCGGCATCACCCGTGCCACCCAATTGCCGACGCGTTGGCTGGACCAGGGCGCCAGCCAGGCGCTGCCGATCATGCGCGTGTCGACACGCCAGCAATCCGGATTTGTCGAGGATGTATTGCGCAGCCAGGTGGCGGACAAGACCAACTGGCGTGCGTTGCTCAAGGGCGACGCGGCGGCGGTGGACCTCAAGCAGGTGCGCGACGAGTTGTTCGCCTCCTGTGCCGATGGCCTGCTGCAATTGCAGGAACGCTTCGGCCTGCAGGCCATCCAACCGGTAACCGACCTCGAACCGTTGGAAATCCGCTACCCGGTGGAGCAGTATCCAGCCAAGATCGTCAGCTTCAACCTGGACAAGAACCCGATTGCCGAAGGCACGCTGCTGGGGATCAAGGGCCAATACCTGATCTTCGACACTGGCGTTATCAATATTCGTAAGTACACGGCCTACCAGCTCGCCGTGCATCAGTAGAAGGATGCCACCCATGCGCACCGAACAACCGAAGATGATTTACCTGAAGGACTATCAGGCGCCGGACTACCTGATCGAAGAGACGCACCTGACCTTTGAGTTGTTCGAGGACCACAGCCTGGTCCACGCGCAGCTGGTAATGCGCCGTAACCCCGAGCGTGGCGCCGGCCTGCCGCCGCTGGTACTCGACGGCCAGCAACTGGAGTTGCTGACCGTCAACCTCGGCGACCAGGAACTGAGCGAGGCTGACTACCAGCTGACGGACAGCCACCTGACCCTGCATCCGACCCGCGAGACCTTCACGGTCGACACCAGCGTGCGCATCCATCCGGAAACCAACACCGCCCTGGAAGGCCTGTACAAGTCCGGCAGCATGTTCTGCACCCAGTGCGAGGCCGAGGGCTTCCGCAAGATCACTTACTACCTCGACCGCCCCGACGTGATGAGCACCTTCACCACCACGGTGATCGCCGAGCAACACCGCTACCCGGTGCTGCTCTCCAACGGCAACCCGATTGCCAGCGGTCCTGGTGAAGGCGGCCGCCACTGGGCAACCTGGGAAGACCCGTTCAAGAAACCCGCCTACCTGTTCGCGCTGGTGGCCGGTGACCTGTGGTGTGTCGAAGACAGCTTTACCACCATGACCCAGCGTGAAGTGGCACTGCGCATCTATGTCGAGCCGGAAAATATCGACAAGTGCCAGCACGCCATGACCAGCCTGAAAAAATCCATGCGCTGGGACGAAGAAACCTACGGCCGCGAGTATGACCTCGACATCTTCATGATCGTGGCGGTCAACGATTTCAACATGGGCGCCATGGAGAACAAGGGCCTCAATATCTTCAACTCCAGCGCCGTGCTGGCCCGCGCCGAAACCGCCACCGACGCCGCGCACCAGCGGGTCGAGGCGATTGTTGCCCACGAATACTTCCACAACTGGTCGGGCAACCGCGTGACCTGCCGCGACTGGTTCCAGCTGTCGCTGAAGGAAGGCTTTACCGTGTTCCGTGATTCGGGCTTCTCCGCCGACATGAACTCCGCCACGGTCAAGCGTATCCAGGACGTGGCCTACCTGCGTACCCACCAGTTCGCCGAAGACGCCGGCCCCATGGCCCATGCGGTGCGCCCGGACAGCTTTATCGAGATCTCCAACTTCTACACCTTGACCGTGTACGAAAAAGGCTCGGAAGTGGTCGGCATGATCCATACCTTGCTTGGCGCCGAAGGCTTCCGTAAAGGCAGCGACCTGTACTTCGAGCGCCATGACGGCCAGGCCGTGACCTGCGACGACTTTATCAAGGCCATGGAAGACGCCAACGGTGCCGACCTCAGCCAGTTCAAGCGCTGGTACAGCCAGGCCGGCACGCCACGCCTGGCGGTGAGCGAGTCCTACGACGCTGCGGCCAAGACCTACAGCCTGATCTTCCGCCAGAGCTGCCCGGAAACCCCGGACCGGGTCGAGAAACTGCCGTTCGTGATCCCGGTCGAGCTGGGCCTGCTGGACGGGCAGGGCGCGGGCATCGCCTTGCGCCTGGCCGGTGAAGCCACGGCCGGCGCCACGTCCCGTGTGATCTCGGTGACCGAAGCGGAGCAGACCTTCACCTTCGTCGACATCGCCGAACAGCCGTTGCCGTCGCTGCTGCGTGGCTTCTCGGCGCCGGTGAAACTGAGCTTCCCGTACAACCGTGACCAACTGATGTTCCTGATGCAGCACGACAGCGACGGCTTCAACCGCTGGGATGCGGGCCAGCAGCTGTCGGTGCAGGTGTTGCAGGAACTGATCGGCCAGCATCAGCAGGGCCAGGCGTTGCAGATGGACCAGCGCCTGATCACGGCCTTGCGCAGTGTGTTGAGCGACGAAAGCCTGGACCAGGCCATGGTTGCGGAAATGCTGTCGTTGCCGGGCGAAGCCTACCTGACGGAAATCAGCGACGTCGCGGACGTGGATGCCATCCACGCCGCGCGTGAATTTGCGCGCAGGCAACTGGCTGACAACCTGCATGAACCGCTGTGGTTGCGTTACCAGGCCAACCGCGAGTTGTCCAAGCAGACGCCTTACGTGGCGGCGGCCGAGCACTTCGCCCGGCGGGCCTTGCAGAACATCGCGCTGTCGTACCTGATGCTCAGCGGCAAGCCCGAAGTGCTGGCGGCGACCCTTGAGCAGTTCGACACCAGCGACAACATGACCGAGCGCCTGACCGCGCTGGCGGTGCTGGTGAACTCGCCGTTCGAAGCGGAGAAGGCCCAGGCGCTGGCGGTATTTGCCGAGAACTTCAAGGACAACCCGCTGGTCATGGACCAGTGGTTCAGCGTGCAGGCCGGCAGCCCGTTGCCGGGCGGGCTGGAGCGGGTCAAGGCGTTGATGGAGCACCCGGCGTTCACGCTCAAGAACCCGAACAAGGTGCGTGCACTGATCGGCGCGTTTGCCGGGCAGAACCTGATCAACTTCCACGCCGCCGACGGTTCGGGCTACCGCTTCCTGGCGGACCTGGTGATCCAGTTGAATGCGTTCAACCCGCAGATCGCTTCGCGCCAGTTGGCGCCGCTGACCCGCTGGCGTAAATACGACAGCGCGCGCCAGGCGTTGATGAAGGCGGAGCTGGAGCGCATTCGTGGGTCGGGTGAGTTGTCCAGCGATGTGTTCGAGGTCGTGAGCAAGAGTCTTGCTTAAATAAACCGCTTCGGTAAAAAAAACGGCCTGTTCAGGCCGTTTTTTTTGCCTCGGAGCTTCGTTCAAGGAGCGCTTTTTTGCTGCTGACGTTTCCTGGCAGAACGCTCTGCTAAGCTTCGGCACTTTTCCTTATTCGGTGGGATCAACGTGTCACGTACCACTCGTTTACTGACGTTGTTGCAGGCCCTGCGGGGCAAGAAACGCCCGGTGACCGCCGCCATGCTGGCGGCGCAATTGGAGGTGTCCGAGCGTACGCTGTACCGCGACATTGCCGAGTTGACCGCCCTGGGCGCGCCGATTTTCGGCGAGGCCGGGGTAGGGTATGTGCTGCGCAGCGGCCTGTTTCTGCCGCCCTTGATGCTCAACGCCGAAGAAACCGAAGCGATCGTGCTGGGCTTGCGTTATGTGGATCAGCGCGGCGATGACGTGCTCAGCCGTGCCGCCGCCAACGCCTTGGCGAAAATCGCCGATGTGCTCGACCCGGCGGCGCAGGAAGCCTTGCGCAACCCGACGTTGCTGCCCGGCCCGCCAGGGTTTGGCTACCCGGAAAACCGCGTGCCGCTGGATGTATTTCGCGAAGCGATTCGGCATCAGGACAAGCTGCATATCGACTACGCGGATGCCAGCCAGACCCAGAGTCAACGCCTGATCTGGCCCCTGGCCCTGGGATTTCTCAATGAGGTGCGGGTGATCGTGGCCTGGTGTGAGCTGCGCGGCGCGTATCGCACCTTTCGCACCGACCGTGTGGCGAGTGCCGAGGTCGTCGGCGAGCGTTATCCGGGGCGGCGCAGCGACTGGCTGCGGGCCTGGCGCAAGCTGATGGAGCAGAATGAATCCGGGCCGTTCACTCCTGACAAAAACTGACACACCCCTGGCTTAGCATGCTGCTACAACCACCTGAAAAGGAGCTTTGCCATGTCCCAGCCTGAATTGGCCCCCGCCATCGCCGCCTATATCGCGGCGACCAATACCCGCGACACCTCGGTCATTGCCCAGTGTTTTGCCGACGATGCCAATGTGTTCGATGAAGGCCAGCATCAGGTGGGCACTGCCGCCATTGCACGCTGGATGGAAGACACCGGGCGCCGCTACCAGCCGCGTGTCGAGGTGCTCAAGGTGCAGCACCGTACCGGCAAGGTGCTGGTCAGCAATGTGGTCTCCGGCAATTTTCCCGGCAGTCCGCTGGAGTTGCGCTACACCTTTCGCCTGGACGCGCAGGGCAAGATTTCACGGCTGGACATCTCCCTGTAGGTCATAATCGCGGGCATGACTTTCGACTCGCCCCTCGCTGCTTACCAACACGCCATTACCCAACAGGGTTTCGTTGCCGACGACGCCCAGCGCCGGGCGGTGGATGCCCTGCAAGCCTGTCATGCGGCCTTGCATCAAGGCCGTTCGCCCGTGACTGGCGTTTACCTATGGGGGCCGGTGGGGCGCGGCAAGACCTGGTTGATGGATCAGTTCTACCAAAGCCTGCGGGTGCCCGCGCGGCGTCAGCATTTTCACCACTTCATGGGCTGGGTGCATCAGCGTCTGTTCCAGCTCACCGGCACCCATGACCCGTTGCAGGCCCTGGCGCGGGAGCTGAGCAGGGAGGTGCGGGTGTTGTGTTTTGACGAGCTGTTCGTCAATGACATCGGTGACGCGATCATCCTTGGCCGGTTGTTCCAGGTCATGTTCGAGGAAGGTGTGGTGATGGTCTGCACCTCCAATCAACCACCGGCCCAGCTGTATGCCGATGGCTTCAATCGGGAGCGCTTCCTGCCGGGCATTGCGGCGATCGGGCGGCATATGCACGTGGTGGCGGTCGACGGTGGCGAGGATCATCGCTTGCACCCAGGCGTGGGCCGGCAGCGCTACTGGGTGAACCAGCCCGATGCGCTGGCGAACGTGTTCGCACAATTGGCCGAAGGCCAGGCGGTGAGTCGTGGTCCGGTCACCGTCGGCCATCGTTCCATCGTGTGCGTGCAGGCCAGTGACAGCGTGCTGTGGTGCCGCTATGCCGACCTCTGCGAACAACCCCTGGCGGCGATGGATTTCATCCTGCTGTGCGACCGCTTCAAGGCGATCCTGCTGGGGGAGGTGCCCAACCTGAGTGCGCAACAGCGCCCAGGCCGAATTGCCCGCGGCACCGAGGATGGGGTCGAGCGCGTGGTGGCCGGTGATCGTGAGTTGCCGCAGTTGTCGGTGCACGACGACAGTGTGCGTCGCTTCATCGCCTTGGTGGACGAGTGCTACGACCGTAAGGTGCCATTGTTCATCGACGCCCAGGTGCCGCTGGAGCGCCTGTATACCGACGGTTACCTGGCGTTTCCTTTCCGTCGCACCCTGAGCCGGTTGCAAGAAATGCAGCTGCAGCGCTTCGGCTGAGGCCTGTACGAAAAAAGCCCTGGATGGGCACTTTGGGTTTTTTTAGTGCCAAAGCCTTCGCGCTTTCGGGCGCACATTTGTAGTTAATCTCCTTCATCTGGTGCTGACTCCACGCTTACAATCGTGCCCCTCAAAGGGAACAGATTCCCTTGTAGTCGTGATCGAGGACGGAAATGGACACCCCAGATATCCTGGTGCTGCAAGCCAGCTACACCAATCCTGTACATGCCGAAGCCATTGCCAAGGTGCTTAACCATTACGCCGAAGACCCCATGGGCGGCGGCCATAGCCTGCCAGCCGACCTGCTGGAGCAACTGCCGGCCGAGTTGGCCAAGCGCCCCCATGCGTTCAGTGTGCTGGCGTTTGTCGGCGGTGAGCCGGCGGGTCTGGTGAATTGCTTTGAAGGGTTTTCCACCTTTGCCTGCCGCCCCTTGGTCAACGTTCACGACGTGGTGGTGATGAATGAGTTTCGCGGCTTGGGACTGAGCCAGAAAATGCTGCTGAAGGTCGAGGACATCGCCCGCCAGCGTGGTTGCTGCAAGATTACCCTGGAGGTGCTGGAAGGTAATGCCGTCGCCCAGTCGGCGTATCGCAAGTTTGGTTTTGATGATGCGAAGTTTGATCCGGCCCATGGGCGCATGTTGTTCTGGAACAAGCCGCTTTAATAAATAACCGGCGAAAAAAAGGGCGCCAGTAGAGGGCGCCCAATAAACCTTTGCCAACGGAGCGGAATGGCCCAGGGTGTTGCGGATTAACTAACGATTAACTTAACTCTTGGGTTGTTCCTGTTCGGTCGTATTGGTGTTCGGTGTCTTGCCGTCGGCGGACGCCGTTTGTTCAGTCGTGCCGTGAAGCGTCTGCTGCGTGAAGGTGAAGTTGTTGTAGAACTCCTTCGAGCGCTCCGAGCCGCCTTCGGCAAACGCGGCGGCGGAGCACAGGGTCATCAGGCTGGCAAGCATCAAGGTCGAGAGTTTCATCTGTGTTTACTCATTAAGTGTGATCGGTTATCTGCTCTGTCCTTGATCAGAATCGTGGGGCGATTCTGGTGCGATCTTATTAAGTGGGAATTAACGCGAGAAACATCCGAAGTTAACAATATCGTTAACTTCGGATGGCCGGCTTTAAAGCTTCCAGTCCAAGGCCAGCGTAATGGCGCGTGGGTCGCCCCAATACACGCCGTTATAAAAGCCGACGCGTTCGTAATACTTTTTATCGAACAGGTTGTTGACGTTAAGCGACGCTGAGACGTGCTCGTCGAATTGATAGCGGGACATCAGGTTGACCACCGTGTAGGCCTGTTGTGTGATCTTCGCCCGTTCGGTCACCGGTGTGTTGCCGACGCGTACCCCTGTAGGTCGGTTGCTCCAATCGTAAATGTCGCTCTGCCAGTTCACCGCACCGCCGACCGTGAGGTTGCGCCATGCCCCCGGCAAACGGTAGGCGCTGGAGACTTTCAGCAGGTTCAGCGGCTGCCCGGTGTTGTTGCGTTTGCCCGAGCCGTTGACCGAATGGGTGTAGGTATAACCGGCCGTCAGGTTCCAATCGGGCATGATTTCTCCGGCAGCTTCCAATTCGAAGCCGTTGACCTTGTTACCTTTGCCGCCGGACTTGTAGTACTCCTCCCCGGTGATGGGATTTGGTGGCACCGAATCGTCCCGCTCGGCGACGTTGTCCTGAGTGCTCCAGAAATACGCCGCCGCCAGGTTCAGGCGCTCCTCCAACACGCTGCCCTTGAGGCCCACCTCGTAGTTGCTACCGACCACGGGCTCCAGGTACTTCTTGTTGGCATCCCGCAGGCTCTGGGGTTTGAAAATGTCGGTATAGCTCGCGTAGACGGTGTACTCCGGCGTCAGGTCGTAGAGCAGGCCGGCGTAGGGCGTCCACATATCATTGTGGGTCTGGGAGGTCTTGTTGGTGGCCGTCAGTTGGTCGTTGGCGTTGTATTCGGGGGCCGCGCTTTTCAGTTCCCAACTGCCATAGCGGCTGCCCAGCACTGCATGCAAGCGGTCGGTGAGGCTCAGTCTCGTGGCCAGGTAGCCAGCCTTCTGTTGCTTGCTGCTGTGTTCGCCCTTGAGGTCGGTGACGGTGTCGCCGAACTTGGCGATCCCACCCATGTATTTCCAGTCTTCGATGGTGTAGTAGCTGGCGGGTAGGTTGCTGCGCATCACGGGGGAGACGTCCCGCTGCGTGGCCTCGCCATAGCCCATCATCAGTGCATGTTCGCGGCCCAGCAGTGCATAGCTGCCGGCGAGGTTGAGGTCGATGGCCTCCATTCTCGATGTGCCGCGCATGTGGCTGGCCCAGGCGGTCATGCCGCTGCGGTCATCGTTGGGGAACCCCGCACCGCCGTAGTACACCTTGCCGTCCGTGTCGCTCTGGCGATGGGTGTAGGCGGCCTTCACGTGCCAGTCGCCGCCCAGCCGATGGTCGAGGGTTGCGAAGGTGGTCTTGTCCGTCAGCGGCCAGGAACTCCAGTGCGCCGCCATATTGGTGGAACGCGACAGTCCGGCCTTGCCGCCCTCGCTGTTCCAGTACGGCACGGTGCCCCAGGAGGTGCCCTGGACCTGCTTGTTCTGGTAATCGAAACCTACGGCCAGCACGGTATCGTCGGAAAGATCGCCTTCCAGGATGCCGTAGCCGACCGCCCGCTGCAGGCCATAGTTGTCGCGGAACGATTGGCTGTCACGGTAGGCCAGCACCGTGCGCCCGCGCAGCTTGCCGTCGAACGCCAGCGGGCCGCCCACGTCCACGTAGCTGTAATAGTTGTCATGGCTGCCGGCGCTGACGCCTGTTTTCGCCTGCCATTGGGCCGTCGGGCGCTTGCGCACCATATTGATGGTGGCCGAGGGGTCGCCGGCGCCGGTGGTCAAGCCCGTGGCACCGCGTACCACCTCGATGTGGTCATAGATGATGGTATCGGCGTCGGACTTCATGTAGCCGAAGGTATTGAGCATCCCGTCAATCTGGAAGTTGGTGATGCCGTAGCCGCGGGAGGAATAGGACACGCGGTCGGAGTCGTTGTGCTGGACGTTGATCCCGGTGGTCTGGCGCAGCACGTCGGTCAGCGTGTTGAGATTGAAATCATCCATCTGCTGGCGAGTGATCACCGAGATCGATTGTGGGGTTTCCTTGACCGACAGGTTCAGGCGGGTGGCGGTGCTCATCGAGCCGGTGGTGTAGGCACCGGTGTGTTCGGTGGTGGCGCCCAGGCCTTCGGCGGAGATGTTGGTCGCGCCGAGTTCGAGCGGGGTGTGTTCGGGGTCGGTTTCAGCCAGCAGGTCCGGGCTCAGGGCGGCGCCGCACAGGCCGAGCGTGAGGGTCATGGAGCGGGTAAAAGGCGCGAACATCGCGGAAGACTCCTTGTCGTCTTTGCGGCCACCCCGGAAAGGGAAGGCCTTGGCTCAAAGACGAAAGGAGCGGGGGAACTTTAGGGCTAAACGAGAATGATTGTTATCTTTCTGTTACAAGGCCGGCGGTTCCTGCAGGACCACATCGGTCGGATTGGCCTTTTTCGGCTTGATCAGGCTGAAGTCGATCAACGCCTTCTGCTGGCGCATATAGGGGTTGCCGATCAGTTGCGGGCGGGGTTTGAAGCTGTCGCTCACCAGGCTTTTGCTGCGGTCGAGCTCGTTGAAACTGAGCCCGGCCAAGTCGGCCCAGGTGTGGATCAACTGCGAGCTGGTGTAGGGGCGTTGCAGGTCGCCGGCGAAGCTCCAGTCGTGGGTTTCACGCCATTTCGGTGAGGCGTAGGCCATGAACGGAATGGTGTACATCGGTGCCGTCGGCTTGCCTTCGTTACGCCCCAGGGTGGCGTGGCCGGCGGAATCGAACACGTCTTCGCCATGGTCCGACAGGTACAGCAAAAAGCCGTTGGGATCGGTCTTGGCGTAGTCCTTGATCAGGCTCGACACCACGAAATCGTTGTACAGCACCGCATTGTCGTAGCTGTTGTAGGTGGGCAGTTGATCGTCACTGATCCCGGCAGGTACACCCTGGCGGTCGGTGAATTTGTCGAAGGTCGGCGGATAGCGGTACTGGTAGCTCATGTGGGTGCCGAGCAGGTGCACCACGATGAACTTGCGCTCGGCCGGGTCGGCCAGGGCCTTGGAGAATGGCTCCAATACATCGCCGTCGTATTGGCGGGCGTTCTGGTTGCGGTTGTTGTTCAGATACACCTGCTCGTCGGCCTGTTCGGAAAAGGTCGTGAGCATGGTGTTGCGCTTGGTCATGGTCTGCTGGTTGGTGATCCAGTAGGTCTTGTACCCGGCCTGTTTCATCACGCTGACGATCGACGGTGTCTTGAGGTAAAGGTCGGGGTTCTCCTCGTCGGCGAACGTCAGTACCTGTTGCAGGGCTTCGATGGTATAGGGGCGCGGGGTGATGACGTTGTCGAACACCGCCAGTTGATCGCGCAGCTTGTCCAGCTCCGGCGTGGTGTTGCGCGGATAACCGTAGAGACTCATGCGTTGACGGTTGGTGGACTCGCCGATCACCAGCACCAGGGTCGACGGCTGGCCGGCCATGGTGTCCTTGAGGTTGGTCAAGGGCGCGATCTGGCTGGCGCTGTCGAGCATGCCTTGCATGTTGTCCAGCTGTTCGGTGTAGCGGCGGTAGGCAACGATCATCTGCCAGGGCACGGCCGGTTCGATGCGCGATTCGAAGCGGTCGATGGCGTCGTCCAGGGTGTCGCTGCGGGCAATCTGCTTGACCAGCGGGTAACCGATGATCGCCACCAGGATCGCCGTGGCCGCCACCAGGGCCTGGCCGCGCGGCAAATACACCGGGCGTACCCGGGTCCACAGGAAAATAGCCACGGCGGTGTGGGCAATGAACGCCAGCACGATCCACCAGGCGAAGTATTGGGTGGCGTACTCGCCGGCTTCGGAGATGTTCGATTCGAACATGATGAAGATGACGCTTTGGGAAAATTCCTGCTGGTAGATGAAGAAATAACCCAGGCTGGCCATGGAACAGGCCCACAGCACCACGCCGATCAGGGCAGCAAGCAAGCGCGTCCGGCGGGGGAATACCAGCAGGGGTGCGAGCCATATCGCACTCATGAAGAAGGCCTGGCGAAAACCACTGAAGCCAGAAGTGCCGCTGAGTTGGATCAGCAGTTGGGTAATGCCGGAGAAGTACCAGAAAAACACGAATAGCCAGGCAAGACCGGCCCAATCAAAGCCTTTCGCAGACTTGCTGCTGCGTTCGAACATCGCCATCCAGCGCTCCAACCCGGTAATTTTTCAGTCGACGCGCAGGGCTGCACGCAACAGAGGCCACCCTTGCATGGGATGGCCCTTGGGGGCGGGAGTATCGGGAAGGGCATGTGAAAACTTTGTGAGATTTATGTAGCCGTTATCTTACAAAGTGATGACGGGCTCAGCAGAGCGCGGGCTGCGCACCGGAAGGCTGGTCCAATTGGGCTTGAATGATATGAGCACGCAGGCGCATGACCTCAAGCTGCAACTGATCGCGTTCGTCTTTCAACTGGCGCAATTCATCGCGACGGAGTGTGACGTAGAGGGTCTGTGGAGGACGGGTCATCTGTGCTGTGCTCATTGCTTGCCTCGCAAATAGCCGGTGTGTCGCGGTGTGCCAGAACGCTTGAGTCGAGGTTCTCGGCAACAGTCGGAAGCAATTCTGAATTCTTTTTCACCTCAATGGAACTTTTTTATTTTTGGTGGTCGTGTGACTTTCGGGGGCGTGATGGTGAAACGATGGCAACTTTTTCCCATGAAACTACACGGATCTGCCCTGGACTAACCCTCATTAGCCTCATTGCGCTATAAACTATGTCACACATTTATTCAGTAGTTGGGAGCATCAGCACATGCAACTGGGGATTATCGGACTAGGCCGCATGGGCGGGAATATTGCACGGCGCCTGATGCTCAATGGGCATACCACCGTTGTTTACGACCGTAACGAAGCATTTGTCAAAGGTTTGAGCGAAGAGGGCGCCACCGGCGTTGCCGACTTGAAGGCCCTGGTGGCCGGGCTGCAGAAACCGCGTGCCGTCTGGGTGATGTTGCCGGCAGGCGACCCCACCGAAAACACCATCAATGAACTCAGTGAGCTGCTGGAAGACGGTGACGTGATCATCGACGGCGGCAACACCAACTATAAGGATGACGTACGTCGCGGCAAGGCCCTGGCTCAAAAGGGCCTGCACTATGTCGATGTCGGTACCTCCGGCGGCGTCTGGGGCCTGGAGCGTGGCTACTGCATGATGATCGGCGGCGACACCGAGACGGTGCAGCGCCTCGACCCGATCTTCGCCAGCCTGGCACCGGGCCTGGGCAACATCCCGCGCACCAAGGACCGTTCCGCGTCGGCTGACAAGCGTGCCGAGCAGGGCTACATCCACGCCGGCCCGGCGGGCTCCGGGCATTTCGTCAAGATGATCCACAACGGCATCGAGTACGGGATGATGCAGGCGTTTGCCGAAGGTTTTGACATCCTCAAGACCAAGAACTCGGAAAACCTGCCAGAAGACCAGCGCTTCGACCTCAACGTTGCCGATATCGCCGAAGTCTGGCGCCGTGGCAGCGTGGTCTCGTCCTGGTTGCTGGACCTGACCGCCGACGCCCTGGCCACCGACCCCAAACTGGACGGTTACTCCGGTTCCGTGGCCGACAGTGGCGAAGGCCGCTGGACCATCGAAGCCGCCATGGAACAAGCCGTGCCGGTGCCGGTATTGTCCACGTCGTTGTTCGCGCGGTTCCGCTCGCGCCAGCAGAGCACCTACGGTGACAAGATGCTGTCTGCCATGCGCTTTGGCTTTGGCGGCCACGTGGAGACTTCCAAAAAATGACCGCCAACGGCAAGAAACTCAAGGCCGAACCTGCTCCACCCACCACCCTGTTCCTGTTTGGCGCCCATGGCGACCTGGTCAAGCGCCTGCTCATGCCGGCGCTGTACAACCTCAGTCGTGATGGCTTGCTGGGCGATGGCCTTCGTATCGTTGGCGTTGATCACAACGCCATCAGTGATGCCGACTTCGCCAAGAAACTCGAGGACTTTATCCGCACCGAGGCCGCAAGCAAGGTCAAGGGCAATGGGGATAACGCCCTCGATCCGGCATTGTGGGCGCAACTGGCCAAAGGCATCAGCTACGTCGAGGGCGATTTCCTCGATGACAGCACCTACGCCGACATCGGCAAGAAGATCGCCGGCAGCGGCACCGGCAACGCGGTGTTCTACCTGGCCACCGCACCACGCTTCTTCAGTGACGTGGTGCAGCGCCTGGGCAGTGCCGGCCTGTTGACGGAAACCGATGACAGTTTCCGGCGCGTGGTGATCGAGAAGCCCTTCGGCTCCGACCTGGCCACCGCCGAAGCGTTGAACGCCAGCCTGCTCAAGGTGATGAGCGAGAAGCAGATCTATCGCATCGACCATTACCTGGGTAAGGAAACGGTCCAGAACATCCTCATCAGCCGTTTCTCCAACGTGCTGTTCGAAGCGTTCTGGAACAACCATTACATCGACCACGTGCAGATCACCGCCGCCGAAACCGTCGGCGTGGAGACGCGAGGCAATTTCTTCGAAAAAACCGGCACCCTGCGCGATATGGTGCCCAACCACCTGTTCCAGCTGCTGGCGATGGTGGCCATGGAGCCCCCGGCCGCCTTTGGTGCCGATGCGGTGCGCGGTGAAAAGGCCAAGGTCATCGGTGCGGTACGCCCGTGGTCCCTGGAAGACGCGCGGGCCAACTCGGTGCGCGGTCAATACACCGCGGGCGAAATCGCCGGCAAGCCATTGCCCGGTTACCGCGAAGAAGCCAACGTCGCTCCCGACAGCAGCACCGAGACCTTCGTTGCCCTCAAGGTGATGATCGATAACTGGCGCTGGGTCGGCGTGCCGTTCTACCTGCGTACAGGCAAGCGCATGAGCGTGCGCGACACCGAGATCGTGATCTGCTTCAAGCCGGCGCCCTATGCGCAATTCCGTGACACCGAGGTGGACGAGGTCAAGCCCACCTACTTGAAGATCCAGATCCAGCCCAACGAAGGCATGTGGTTCGACCTGCTGGCGAAAAAGCCCGGGCCGACCCTCGACATGGCCAACATCCAGCTGGGCTTTGCCTACAAGGACTTCTTCGAAATGCAACCGTCGACCGGGTACGAAACCCTGATCTACGACTGCATGACCGGCGACCAGACCTTGTTCCAGCGCGCCGACAACATCGAAAACGGCTGGCGTGCAGTGCAACCGTTCCTCGATGCGTGGAAGGAGGACGACGGGATCCAGACCTACAGGGCCGGTGAAGACGGGCCTGCAGCGGCTGACGAATTGCTGGCGCGCGATGGCCGCACCTGGCACTCGCTCGGATGAGTGATGCAGCGATTCATCCCATCCGTTTTATCCTCAGCGACGTGGACGGCACCTTGCTGCATCCGGATCACAGCCTGAGCCAGCGCACCGCCGATGCGGTGAGCGCCCTGCGCGCGGCCGGGGTGTTTTTCAGCCTGGCCAGTGGACGACCACCCAAGGCCATGCTGCACCTGATCGAGACATTCGGGATCGATGTGCCGGTCGCAGGCTTCAACGGTGGCACCTTGATCAACCCGGATGGCAGCATCCTGGTTGCCCACCATCTGCCGGCAGAGGCGGCGCTGGTGACCTTGGCGCTGTTCTCGGCCGAGCCGGATGTGGAAGTGTGGGTGTTTGCCGACGGTGACTGGCTGCGCCGTGGTCCGCCAGGGCCGGTGGAACCACGCGAAGCCCATGGCCTGGGGTACGGGCCGGTAGTGGTGGAGAGTTTCGAGCCCTACTTGGAGCGTATCGACAAGATCGTCGCCGCGAGCAACAACACCCCATTGCTGGTGACGTTGGAAGCGCAATTGCAGCCCAAGGTCCAGGGCTTGGCCCAGGTGTCGCGTTCGCAGCCGATTTATTTGGATGTGACGGCCATGCTGGCCAACAAGGGCGAGGCGTTGAAGACGCTGGCGGCGCACCTTGGGGTGCCTCTGGAGCAGACGGCGGCCATCGGGGATGGGGGCAATGACCCGGCGATGTTTCAGGTGGCGGGGTTGTCGATTGCCATGGGGCAGGCGGAAGAAGCCGTCAAGCGTCAGGCCAGCGTGGTCACCGGCAGTAATGTCGAGGATGGCGCTGCCGAAGCAATCGAGCGGTTTATTCTCACGGCGCGATAAATCTCTAACGTTGTATTGCGCAACTTGCGACCACTGTTTTGCAGTGATCGCAAGTTAGCCGCGATTTACTTCGGCATGGCCCAGGACTGCAACTGGTAGCCATCTTTGTCGAGCTCGGCGCGGGCTTGCAACAGCAAGTCTTCCAATTGCGCCGGGTCGCTATAGGTGTTCGACGACAATTGTTTGCTGCCGATACGGGTATTGGTGCGGTCGATCACACTCAGGCTCAGGGCGCCGTTGCCGTCGTGCCAGGCCACGCATTGAAAGGGCTGGAAAGCACGGTCTGCGATCAAAAGAGCTTCGTTGATGCGGAGCGGGGCGTTCATGTGGGTCTCTCTCTAAATGCCCATTCAAGTGAGTACCGGCGGTTGGGCTGACCGTGCGGCGGGTTACTTGTACTGATGCGCGATGACGGGGGGCGGGTCACATGTTAGAGCAACAAATTTCAACTTTTCCTGATTGATGTCATGTAAGCGGCTGTTTTGAAAGCTGAATGAAAGTTTTAGCGCGGCGCAACTTTTTAGCTCAATGCATTGTTTGATGGCTTTTTACCCGCTGTTATAGCGAAATGGTACAAGGCCTGCGTCAAGATCTTGCTAGTGTTAGCGCTGGTCGTCACAACACATTGTTTCTAAATAACTTTAACAATTTTGACGCCAAGGAATAGTCATGGTTGTTACACCCGTGCAGCGCCGCTTACTCGTGGTTGACCCTTGTGACGACTGCCATGGCTTATTACCCGGTTTGCGCACGGCAGGCTGGGAGGTCGACAGCTGTGCCCTGGAGGCGGTAGGTGACCGATCCTGTGATGTCGGTTTGCTGCGGCTGCAGCCTTACCATCTGGAGCGTCCGGAAGCGGTCAAGGAACTGATTGGCCGCAGCGGCACCGAATGGATTGCTGTGCTCAGCCAGGATGTATTGCGCTTGCAAAATGTCGGTGATTTTGTCTGCGAGTGGTTTTTCGATTTTCATACCTTGCCTTTCGACGTGTCTCGGGTCCAGGTCACCTTGGGCCGGGCGTTCGGCATGGCGCGCCTGCGCGGCAAGGGGCACACTCCGGTCGATGAGCCCGAGCATGAGCTGCTCGGTGACAGCCGCCCGATTCGCGAATTGCGCAAGTTGTTGTCCAAGCTGGCGCCCACGGAGTCCCCGGTGCTGATCCGTGGCGACAGCGGCACCGGCAAGGAGCTGGTGGCCAAGACCCTGCACCGCCAATCCCAGCGCCATGCCAGGCCCTTTGTCGCGATCAACTGCGGCGCCATTCCCGAACACCTGATCCAATCCGAACTGTTTGGCCATGAGAAGGGCGCGTTTACCGGTGCCCATCAACGCAAGGTCGGGCGCATCGAAGCGGCCCATGGCGGCACCCTGTTCCTTGACGAAATCGGCGATTTGCCCATGGAACTGCAAGCCAACCTGCTGCGCTTTCTCCAGGAAAAGCAGGTCGAGCGGGTCGGTGGCAGCCAGCCGATTCCGGTGGACGTGCGGGTGTTGGCGGCCACCCACGTCGACCTTGAAGCGGCGGTCGCCAAGGGCGCTTTCCGCGAAGACTTGTACTACCGGCTCAATGTGCTGCAGGTGGTCACCGCGCCCTTGCGCGAGCGCCATGGTGATGTGGCGATGCTGGCCAACCACTTTTCACGCTTCTACAGTCAGGAAACCGGCCGCCGCCCCCGCAGCTTCAGCGATGACGCCCTGGTGGCCATGGGGCAACACCCGTGGCCGGGCAATGTGCGCGAACTGGCCAACCGCGTGCGCCGCGGCCTGGTACTCGCCGAAGGGCGCCAGATCGAGGCCGCCGATCTGGGATTGCTGGGCGAGCAGGCAATTTCGCCACCCATGGCTACACTGGAAGACTATAAGCACCGTGCTGAACGCCAGGCGCTGTGCGATGTGCTCAACCGGCATAGCGACAACCTGAGTGTCGCGGCCCGTGTGCTGGGGATTTCCCGGCCGACGTTCTACCGGTTGCTGCACAAACACCAGATCCGCTAGGGCGGGTAAACCGAAAAGCCCCGCAACGACCCTTATCGTTGCGGGGCTTTTCCTTGTGCACCGGACTCTGTAGCGGTCGGGTTAGAAGTAATACGGGAATTTCAGGCTGAACGTAAAGTCCGGCGCATCGTCCGTCATGCCGATTGCCAGGTTCGGCACGATGGTCAGGTTATCCGACGCGGCAATGGTCATCCCCACGTTGAAATAACCGGCGTTGGCATCGCTGGAAACCACCGATTGCCAGTCGCCGCCGTTGGGCTTGAGCCTGCTCTTGCGCTGCACCAGGTCGGACACCGAGAACGACATACTCATCTTCTCGTTGAGGGCAAAGGCCACGCCGACCCCGAACTGGAAGCTGTCGCCCAGGCTGACCTTGCCGCCCACCTTCTGGTTGACGTCACTGCTGATGTCATCGAAGGATTCTTCGAAGTTATGGGTGTAGGACAGCGAGCCGAATAACACCGCAGGATCGAAGGTCTTGACCAGGGAAATGCCCGGTGTGATCGACCACACGCCATTGCCCGTAGGCAGGCTTTCCGGCACGAACAGGTTGTCGTTGCCGGGTGTATTGATCAGCTTGATACCAAACGGTTCTTTGCCGGTGGGCGCCTTGACCCGCACCGACACCACGGCGTCCGGCAGGGTGGGGGTTTCGTCGAGGAACTTGTAGGCCACGCCGAAGTTGACGTCGCCGATGGTCGGGTCGCGGGTGACCGACTGTTCCGATGTGGCGGTGCCGTTGTTGCCGGCACCGGCAGACTGGTAAGTCGACTCGCGGTACACCACCGGCACGTTCACGTCGAACTGCCAACGGTTATCGACGTTGTAGCGCCCGGTCAGGTCCAGGGTCCAGTTATCGGACTTGATCCGGTCCAGGTTGATATTGCCGAGGAAAATCGAGTCCAGCGCCAGGAACCCGTTGAGGGTCAACTGACGGGCGTCGTAACGGGCATAGGTAACGCCGGTTTCGAAGCTGAACTTGCCGTTGCCGAAAAAGCCGCTGGCTTCGTTATAGAGGTTACTGACGCTTTGCGCCGGGGCCGAATCATCCTTGAGAGACTGGCCGTAGGAACTGCCGCCGCCCCCCGCACCACCGGAAGCCGCCGCGGCCCCCGTGCCCGCGACGGTGGTGCCGTTGGCTTTCTGAAAGTCTGCCGGCGACTTGGCCAAGCGTTTGGGGGCCGGGGTAGCCGGTTGGTCTTCGACCTGACGCACGCGCTGCTCCAGCACGGCCAGCGCTTTTTGCTGCACTTCGTACCGCTGCTTGAGTTCCAGAAGTTCCTGTTTGAGGGTTTCGATGTCGCTATCTGGCGCTGCATACAGAACGGATGCGGGCAAGAGCGTACTTAAACAGATCACAGCACGGAGCGATAACGATCGATGCATGAAATAAGCCGTCCTTTTCTAATGCGTAAGTGTCGACGGTCAGCGTAGTTCAATAACCGAGCGTGCGTAGGGCTTTGAGTTGATCCAGATTGCAGTTCAATGCACCGTTGTTCAAACCGTTGTTGTTCATCACGACGTTAAGTTGGGTCATGTTGTTGACGAAGTTAGTGTTGCCGGTCAGCACCGTGCCTTGCAGCACATTCCCGCCGCCGATCTGCTGCAGGCTGTTGCCCTGGTTGTGATTGGCCTGGATCGCCATCTGCAAGCCGCCGTTGTTGGCCGACACGCTCACGCGGCCTGCCGCGCTGTCACCGGTAACGGTGCCGCCGGCGACCAGTACTTGCCCTGATTGCACGATGTTGGAGGGCGCAAAGCCGTTCTCGACGGTGATGCCTACATTGTTGTAGGCGGTGTTGCCATCGCCGGCGGTGCGCACACTTTGTGTCACACCCTGGCCGCTGCCCAGGCCTGCCCCGCCGGTAACCGTGCCGGTGCCGGTATTCGGGTTCGTGCCGTTGCCGGTCGAGCCGGTGGTTTGTACATAGAATTGCGGGGTGATGGTCGACGAATCGATCTGCATGCTGGCCTTGCCGGTGATGCTGTCACCCACGGCGTTGGTCCAGGTGCTGCTCATGACAATGCCGAAGCTGATGATCCGCCCCGGCATCACGTAACGACCGCGCAGGTCGGCCATTTCCGAATCCTTGAGCTCGATGGGCTTGAACCCCGACGAAGCATAAGCGGGCATTGAGGCTGCCAGACACAAGACCGTCAGCCAACGGGAAGTGTTCATCTTTTGCTCCTGGAGCGTCCTGCCCCTTATTGCGCTTCTTAGAAGAAGTCGCTCTGGATAAAACCGAAATCCATCAGCTCGGCATCGCCTACGGGCCTGAACTCATTCATCTGGCTCTTGGCGGTCAGCGGTGTGGGCGGGTCGAGCAGGGCATTGGCCTTGTCATAACCTTCACCCAGCACGGCGAACACGATGCCGTTCCAGCCCTTGACGAAGTCATCATGGGAATAGCGCTTATGGCCCAGTACCGGGTCGCCGATATAGACCCAGTCCTTGTCGGCCCGCTGCATCACCACGAAGTGCTTGTAGCCACGAATTTCCAGCAGCACCACCACGGGGATCTTTACGGTGACCAGTGTTTCTGGCGCGATTTTGTAGCCCCGGGCACGCATGCCGATGCTTTCGAGGTAGCGCTTCATGTCCAGCATGGAAAAGCCCTGGGTACGCACCAGGTCCTGGTCGGCATTGACCAGCATGCCTTTGATGACGTGATCTTCGTCTACATCCAGCCAATAACCCTGGCGCAGAATGGTAGCGAGTGCCGCAGCACCGCAGCTGAAGTCGGTTTTCTGTTCCACCAGGTTGGCGAATCGGCGTTCACGAATACTCTCGACCTTCTTGTAGATCACTGCACCGCCAGGCAGGGCGGAGATCGCCATGGTGCCTGCCCAGGTCGGGCCGGTGAGCAGCATCAGGAGGGTGAGGGTCGCGAGGCGCATGATCATGTGACCTGCTGGACACTGGAATAAAAAAGGGCCTTGTTGCCAAGGCCCCGTTGGATCAGAAGCGCACGCCGCTGGCGCAGACGCTGCAACCTTGACCGATCGACAGGCTGTTGCTGCCTTGGTTGCCCGAGCCGGATTGCAGGTTCACACCCACGTTGCCGGAGTTGCGGTTAACCGAGTTGTCGAGGCTGGAGTTGTTCGACACGTATTGTGGTTTGCCGCCATGGTGGCCATACCCGGTAGCCGCGGCATTGAGGTAGTTGTTGGCGAGCGAGTTTTGCTCGGTGTTGGCGGCCGCTGCAATGTTTTTGCCATCAGCGGTGGTGATTGCCAGGTTGTTTTTACCCTGGTTGCCTTGACCGGCCTGGCCGTTGTAACCCAGGTTGCCGGAGTTACCGTTAAGGGAGTTATCCGCAGAGGCGTTGTTCTGGGTGCCTTTGTTGACGAAGTTGTTCAGCGCGCTGTTCTGATTGACATCGACAACCGCGAATACCGTTGCGAAGTCACCTTTAGCACTGGAGATGGCGCCGGAGTTGTCGGCCTGGTTACCACTGCCCGACTGAACGTTGACCCCAGTGTTACCGCTGTTGCCATTGACCGAGTTATCGGCAGAGGCATTGTTTTCGGTCTTGGTGTCATCGAACTTGTTGCCCACGCTGTTTTGCACATCGGTCACCACAGAGGCAACCACACCGGTGGGTTGAGGTGCAGGGTGCCAGCCACCACCTGCTTGAGCAGCAGCAGCCATGAGTGCAGCCAGAGCGAAAACCAGTGGTTTCAGAGCCATTTGAGGTTTCATGGTGTTTCTCCTTGCTTCTAATTAGTTGGTTAAGTGTTGGTACGGTCTAACGAGTACTACCAAGCGTTTACTTGATAGTGATGCCCAGGGTGTTAGCCACTCGGTTCCCCACCCCGGCACTCTGGTTCACCTGAATCACTCCTCGGCTGCCTGTGAAGGCCTGGTCGCTTGTAACGACAAGGCGGCTGCCAGTGGTGGGGGTGAGCCCTGAGTCGGTTGCCAGCGTCGTGGTGTTCTGTTGCAACAGGACGCTGTCATCGATGCTTTGCGGGCCAGGGTTGATGCTGATCCGCACGGCATTGATGGATTGGTTATTGGCCCCGGCGGACTGGTTGATGCCCAGTACACCGTTGCCGTTGGTAAATGAGCTGCCCTGGATCGCCGCCTTGGCGTTCAGGGACGGGTCGACACTGCCGTCTAGACGCTGGATGTTGACGTTGGTGGCCTGGCCACCGAGCGCGATGGCGCGGCTGTTGGACATTTGCTGCTGGTTGCCGGCTGCCTGGTTGATCGACACGACACCTTGGTATTGTTGGCCGCTGTTGTGGATCACCGCCGTGTCGTCGGCGAATGCCGGGGCGCTGGCCAGCAGGGCGAGAACGAGCAGGGAACGATTCATCACTTGCCCCCCAGCATGCTGCCGATGTTGTTCAGCGGCGCCATGCCGCGCTGGACCGAGTCGCTGATCTGCCCGCCCATGCTGCTGCCCGCACCGTGGCCCGCGGCGGAGCCGGCTCCCAGGGTGGACATGCTGTTTTGTGTGGCGTGCAGGCCGGTCAAGGTGCCGTTGGTCTGAACCGCGCGGACAATGCTTGAGCCGCTGCTGATGCCGCCGATATCCATATCACTGAGCTCGCCGGTGGCACCGATGATGTCCCGGCTGGGGTTGGCGTTGGCGGTGGTGGGGTAGGGGTCTTTACCGAAGGCGGCGCGGCCGTACATATGAGCCTGCACGTTGCGCCCTGTCACAATCACACCATCCTCTGCAAAGCTGGGAACACTGATGCCGACGCTGAGTACACAGCTGATCAGCAGCACGTTCATCGAACCTTGAGTGAGTGTGGCCACGGCGGCATTCCTTATTCGTCGCGCTGACCCTAAACAGCGCTGTAAGGGATAGAGCAGAAGCCGTGCCGCTTTTTATTTATTGTTGTTATTCAATAGGTTGGAGTTATTTGTGGGCAAAGTGATGTCAGTGCTGTTTCAGCGCTGAGACACCTGCTGCCCAGGTACACACACAGCGCCGTACCACAAACGATTCACCCCGCTGTATCAGCGCTGTAACACCGCGTATGACAAAACGATGAATCCGCACGGCACGGGCGGTCCAGAGGCGTCGAGTGTTTCAAAAATGGACACTTCAGGCGCAACGACGCCCGAGCCGGGGGGCAAGCTCAGCCTTTGGGGGATTTACGCGGGATGGAATTGAGTACGGGGTTGCCATCCTGGTTCTGGGTCAGGTAGACCGGCAAAACCTTGGGCAAGGAGGGGATGAGGTTATTGACCTCGGTGATGTTGTAGATGCCGCCGATGCGAATTGTCCCGGTGTTGGCGTCTGCCAGCATCACCGGTTTGTTCAGGTAGCGGTTGATCAACGGCAACGCATCCACCAGCGCCAGGTTGTCGAGCACCAGCTTGCCCTGGCGCCAGGCCAGGGCACGGTCATTGGCGGTGATTGCCTGTACGCGCGGCGTTGCATCGCCCTGTTGGTAGCTGGCCTGCATGCCCGGCGTCAGGGGCACGCTGCCGTGAATCCGGTCGCTGGTAATCTGCACCGAGCCTTCGAGCAACATCACCCGCACCTGGTCTTCATACTTCCAGACGTTGAACTGGGTGCCCGTGACGCGCACCTGGCCTTCGCCTGCGCGCACGATAAACGGATGCGCGCTGTCGTGGCTGACCTTGAAGAACGCCTCGCCCTTGTTCAACGTGACGCGGCGCTGATCCTTGTAGTTGCTGTAGACCAGCTCGGTGCCCAGGTTGAGTTCCACCTCGCTGCCGTCGCCCAGGGTGACTTGGCGTAAGCCATTGGTGGCCTGGAAGCGCTCATAGGAACTCGGCAGCCAGCCGGCTTCCCAGCCAGTGAAGGCGGCCAGAGGCAAGGCGACCAGGCAGATCGCCGCCGCTACCGCGTAGGTGCGCAGCCGGCTGCGCGGCTTGAACGGCACCACCACCGACGGGATCTCGTGGCGCGGCAGGTGGTCGGCGACGTCCCAGATTTCCAGCATGGCCGCGTATTCAAAGGCGTGCAGTGGATGGGAGTCATGCCATTGCGCAAAAGCCTGACGTTCATCCGCGGTGCAATCACTGGCGTGCAGGCGCATGCACCAATGCGCGGCGGCGTCGGTGATGGCGTCATATTCGGCTTCTGATACGGACTTTTCGCTCATTAACTCATCCTGATTTCGCACATTCTAACCTCCCGAGGTGGACCGCGAGAACAGGCGTCATGGCGATTGCACATCAATTGGAACTTATTCTTATTTGCCAGGACCTAAAAAATTCAGGACATTCCCACAATGGAGTACGAATATGCTGAAGAAAACCTTAGCCGCCCTGTGTGCAACCACCGCGCTGCTCAGTGCCGGCGCCGCTATGGCCGATAAGCCCGGTGCGGGCTGGATCACCATCGAAAAGGCGATTGAAGTGGCCAAGACGAAGGCCGGCTACATCGAAGTCTATGCGGCCGAAGCCGATGACAACGGCTATTGGGAAGTCAAGGGCCGCAAGTCAGACGGCACCGTGTATGAAGCGCGCATCGATGGCGCTTCGGGCAATATCCTGCGTGACCAGAAAGACTGATAGACCCGCCGGGAGCCTGTTCAGGCTCCCGCATCCAGTTCCCGGCCGAGTTGGCTGATCATGTAGGTCACCGAGTCGGCATTCGCCAGAATGGTATCGATACGTTTATCGGCGTCGCTCATGAAGATGGCACGGGCATCACTGAGGGTGCGAGTGCCGGTGGTGCTCAGCACCTTGTCCTTGGCCGGTGTGGTCCCGCGATTGCTGCCGAAGTCTTCCCATGCCTGGGAAAAATCGTCCCAGGTCTTGAACAGCAGGGCGGCGGGCGTGAGGGTGGACAAGGCGGTCTCGCGCAAGTCGGCCAGGTCGGTCTGCATCGGCCTCGCGCCGCGGATGCTGACATTGATCAGGTCGTGGAACGGCCGCATGCTGTCCAGGTAGGCCAGGTCTTCGGTCAAGGATTTGATGTGGGTGATTTCGTGAATCAGCACCGTTGCCCGTGCATGGGCAGAGAGGTTGAAGGGCGTGTTCAGACGGTTTTGGTAGATATCCATGTGCGGGTCGAAGAAGCGATCGAGCAAATAGATTTTCTGCTCCGTGTCATTGGGCAGCACGAAGGCAAACGTGTCGTGTGGGCTATAGCGATGGGTACCGACGACAAAACGCTGTGAGTCGGGACCGATCAGGGTGTGATTCGTCAACTCATCGAGCAGTTCGTCGACGCGTCGCTCCACTCTTTGCACTTGATCGGAGGTCAGCGTGACCACGCCAAACAACTCGCTGAAAAACCGCCCCGCGCGGCTGTTGGGGTCCAAATGCGTGGCAAAGTGCAGGAGGTTGCGCTTGCAGTTGACCGCATAGTACGTCGCGACATTGAGCGCTTCATCGATGCACTGGGCTTTCCAACTCGACAACGCCGCAATTTCCCGCATGCCCGCCGCTTCGATATTGATGGCATCGCGCTCGGCCGCCCGTGTTTGCACCCTGCCTGTGTAGCGACTCAAGGTTTTTCCGTAGCGTGGATGATGTCGATCCAGGTCCAGTGTCCAGCCGCCCTGGGCATGGTGTTGTACATAAGGGCCGTGCAATTCGCCGTTGCTCAGGCGCCAGCGTTGCCCGGCTTTTTTTACCGGGTAGACCTTGCCTGCCACCGCGACAAAATCGCGGGTGCCGGTCTCATCTCGATAGGGGCTGTTGGGTGAAACTTGCTTCAAATCAGCCAAGGCCACCCCATGGTTTTCAAACGCTTGCAAATAAGTACGCCCGGGAGCGGTCAGGTCCAGGTCGGCCAAGGTGCCTGGGGCAGGCGGTGCAGCCTGCAGCCATTGCTCCAGGTCGGCCGGCCTGGCGGGTGAGGGCGGCGTAAAGGCCTTGTCCATGTCCCTGCGCAAGGAGGCCAGCTCGGCCACCCCGGCGGCAAAGGTCTTGAGCGCGTGTTGCCAGCGATGTTGCTGCAGGTCTTCAGCGGAGGCCTTGAACAATTCATAGCTGCGCCACACCACCAGCGGATAGGCGAGCTTGCCGGTGAGCAATTGCAGGCCCTTGGGGATTTCCTCGCTGAACAGGCTGGTGACCGCGTCCCATTGGGTGCTGCCCAATCGCTCGAACTGGCGGGCCAGCATCCGCAGCAGCATCTCGCTATTGTCATCGAACAACTGGTTCAGCAGGTTGCCGCCGATGGGCGATACGCCAAGACGAATCTCGGACAATCCCTGGCTCCAACGCTCGCCCAGCAAGTTGCGGTAAGTCGCTTGATGGGGCGCGTCCAGCTGCCCGACTATCCAATCCTGCAGTGCGCCCGGGGTGGTGAACTCATGGAGCAGCGCGGCTTCATCCGCGTATTCGCGCAATAGATGCCTGGGACTGTAGGGCGCGTACAGGACCAGTGGGCCGCGGGCGCCGGCGGCCGGCCCGATCAGGTAGCAGCCCAGCGCCTTGACCCGCGCCGCGCCCTCGGTGGCGATCAACTCAAGCGGACGAACGATCGCGGTCGCGCCACCCACGGCGGCCCGCGCCACTGCATCGGGCATGTCGAAGGCTTGCTGGATAAAGCCCCAGGCCGAGGCGGACAGCCGCTCATCGAGGGTTTGCCCATGGGCGTATTGCAGCAATTGCCAGGGCAATTGCCGGCAGAACAATCGACGCCGTTCGCGGGCCTCTTCGGTCTGGCCCTTGAGAAGGGGGCTGAGCCGGGTCTGGTAGAGGCGTTTCAAGTCCAGCTGGCGCACCAGTTGCACGATGGCATTGCCGTCCAATGCCGCCGGCAGCGGCGTGGCGGTACGCGAACGTGGCCGTATGGCGTCGCCACTGAGTTCGGGCAAGTGCCGCAAGGCAAAGTCCGTGAGGGTCTGGGTGTTGCCTTTCAAGTCGATACGGCCGGGTATCAATACGTTATCCGGATTGACCACCTGCCCCGGAAAACGCGCGTTGAGCAGTTCTGCAAGCACACGCCGGGCTTCATTGCGCATCGGCGTGATGCTGTGCAGGTAGTCACGTGCGTCCGGTGCGCTGATGCGGTATTGCTCCAGCAGTTCGGCGTGGAGGATTTGCTCATGGGGTGGCGCCATGCCCAGCCCTACCGGCAGCGCTTGCTGGCGGACCAGCGCATGCGCGATGGCGATGGCCCTGGGCAGGTTGCTCGGTGGCGGGCGGCGGATCAGGTTGTCCATGCCGGTCTGCAAACGCGCGGCCTTCAGTCCCATCGAGAACAGATGATTGATCTCGTCACGGGTGAAGTCGCTGTAGGTCTTTTGCCGGTCATGCAGCAGGTGATCGTCGATACGTTGCAGTGGGCCGAGCTGACAGGCCTGATGGGGCACGCGCTTGGAGACGCGCAGGTTTTCCATCAGGGGCAGTCGCCGCCGGGGATCCTGCAGGCGTTGCTCCAGGTCATCGCGCAGGGCCTTGATCGATGCAAAGGCTTCATAGCCGCTATGGGGCGTCCACAACAGCGCCATGCCTGAATGCACGTTGTCCAGGCCGCCACGTTCGGTCAATACAAAACAATTGGCCAGGGCATGGGGCGTGGCATCCGAGCCGATGCGGACAGTCAGGCCGAACGCATCCGGGATAAAGCCGTTCAAGCCATGGCGGGTGAGGCGGGTCATGCTGTCGGCCTGGAGCGTGCTGTCCAGCAACGCCAGGCCGGCGGGCGACAGGCTCTTGTTCAGCGCCCGCAGTTGCGCTTCGCCGTTCAGGCCTTGCAGCATGCCCTGGCTCAGGTGCGCCTGGTTATTCTCCAGTAGCACATTCGGCAAGGTGCGCAGGTCATTGTGGGCAAACGAGCTCACTACCTGGTCGATGATCGCGTTGAAGGTCGCGAGGGTCAGGTTGTTCAGTTTGTAGGCGGCTCCGGCGCTGCGCTTGCCGTAGAACCAGGTGAGGTAGGACGCGCGCAGGGCATCGGCTTGCCTGGCCAGGCGGGCGATAAAGTGCTCGACCATGCTCGAAGACGCCTGGGGCAAGCGCTCTTCGCGCTCCTGGGCCTGGGTGGGGTAGGTATTGATGTAGACGTCTTCGGGCTGCAGGTCCAGGTTTCGTCTGCTCAACTCCACCTGCAGGGCATGGGCGGCCAGGGTGCGCAGAGTTGGAAGTTGGCTGCGCTCCCGTGCCATTGCCGCCTCGACCGCCTGCAGGCGTTGCAGGTGCAGCCTGGCTTTTTCCGCCTGGACGGTGGAGGGGCGGCCACTGCCGCTGCTAATCGGATGGACGGACCAGCGCCCGTCGCTTTCCTGCTCCTGCAACCGACTGTCGAGCATGTTGCGTACGTCCAGGACGCTGTCGAGCAGGGCGGCCAGGTCGACGTTGCCTGCGCTGCGCCGATAAAGCCCGAGCGCATGCTCAAGGTTGCCGAGCTGTTTGGCGACGATGTCCTCGACCGTTTCCTGGAACACATCGCCGGCGACAGGTGTTCCGGTCACCTGGATTTGATCCATGCCGACGAACACGCTGCGCTCATCCACGGACAGGAAATTGAGCAGCTCGTCTTCGTGCCCCGCGGTCTTGAGCATGGCCAGCAGGGTGTCGTTGAGGTCCTTGAGGTCGGCGAGTACCTGCAAGCCACGGGATTGGGTGTAGAGGTACGCGTGGGTAGTGCTGATCATCAGGGTGCTGGCCAGCTCGACGTAATGCTGAAAAGGCGCATGCACCCGCACTTTTTCGATGTTCAGCTGGCTGTCAACGGCTTTGCGCGCGGCCTGGTCCGGAAGGAATACCGTGCGCAGCCGCAGGCTTTCAGCGCTGCTGAGGATCGTTGCCTGGTGCTTGAACAACAGGTCGGCGCGAAACTTGTCAGCCATGACCCGGCTGAAGAAGCGCACGCGCGACTGGCCATCCTTGAAGTCTTCGTTCCAGTAGGTTTGCAGCAGGCTGTTCAATAACTTCGAAAGAATGCTGGCGGTTTGTTCGACCACGCTGTCCCAGCGCTGTTGCTCCTGGGCCAGTTGCTCGGCGCTGAAGGCACGGGTGTCATGCCCGATGTTGAAATACGTGTGGGTCTGGTCCGTGGGCCAGGCCTGCTGCACATAGAAGCGCAACAGCGCATCCCGCAACGGCTCGGAGGCGACCCAGTGCATATCCTCGGCCGTGGCCGCACGGCGGAAGAAGTTCACCCGGGTGTTGCTCTGGTTCACCCCTGGAAAATAGGTGTGGGCCATGATGCCGAGCAAGGTGTCGAGCATCTCGCGCAGGCTGGGGAGTTTGCGCAGCTCGGCGAACATCGCCAGCACATTTTTCTGCTGGGCCGCGAGGATCACGCGTTCCTGGTCCTCCATCACTGCGCCCTGGATCACGGCGGTGGTGACTGTCAGTCGGGTGTGTGCCAGTAGCGCATCACGTTCGCCGATCGACAGGAACCCCAGCAGATCGGCGCGGTGCTGCGGTTGCGCCAGCCGGTCGCCGAGTGCATCGAGCAGGCCGGCGTGGCTCGCGAACAGCTCCAGGCCGCCATAGGGCGTATAGAGCACGGCCTTGGCCTCGTCAGGTGTCGGGCTCATCATGAAGGCACCGGCCAATGGGATGGCAGGTTGGCCGGCGAGGCCCACCAGCAGCCTTTCCACCCGCATGGGATAGCCGTTTTCCGTCGGCGCCATGCGTATCGCGTCAGTGGCGTAATACAGCGTGTTCAGCCAATCAAGGTCCTTGACGGTGAACCCGAGCGCACGCTCCCGTTCCGTCGGTTCCTTGCGTCGGTCCGGGCGCAACAGTTCTTCGAAGAAATAGGGTGGGGTGACGTTTGCCATGCTGCACTCTCCATCGGTATGGCGCGTAGGAGGCTCCAAAGTAGGTGCAGGCATCACGTGGAGGGCGGTAGATAACTGGTGCAGATCGCAAGCGCCCGTTGACAGCAGGCACGGCAGGCGTTGTTTAATCATCGGCCTGGATTCTTGTTGTCTCTTCCAATTATAAAATCGGAGCTACAGATGCCTGCCCAGTCCCCGATAGTCGACAACGCCACAGCCCTCATCGGTTTCAACGACCTGGTGAGGTTGCTGAGTGCGGTATTCGTGAAGCACGGCACCGCGCCGGAAGTGGCCGAAATCCTGGCGCGCAATTGCGCCAGTGCCGAGCGCGACGGTGCCCATAGCCACGGCATTTTCCGCATCCCCGGTTACCTCAGCACGTTGGCCAGTGGCTGGGTCAATGGCAAGGCGGTGCCGGTGGTGACGGATGTGGCGTCCGGTTTCGTGCGGGTGGACGCCGGCAACGGATTTGCCCAGCCGGCCCTTGAAGCGGCGCGCGCGCTGCTGGTGGATAAGGCCCGCAGTGCCGGTATCGCACTGCTGGCGATCCACAATTCCCATCACTTCGCGGCCTTGTGGCCGGATGTCGAACCCTTCGCCGAGCAAGGATTGGTGGCGCTGAGCGTGGTCAATAGCATGACTTGCGTGGTGCCCCATGGCGCCGACCGGCCGCTGTTCGGCACCAACCCTATTGCCTTTGCCGCGCCGCGTGCCGACGGCTTGCCGATAGTGTTCGACCTGGCCACCAGCGCCATCGCCCACGGCGATGTGCAGATTGCCGCGCGCAAGGGCGAGCGCTTGCCGCCGGGCATGGGGGTCGACAGCCTCGGCCAGCCCACCACCGACCCCAAGGCTGTGCTGGAAGGCGGCGCGTTGCTGCCCTTTGGCGGGCACAAGGGCTCGGCGTTGTCGATGATGGTCGAATTGCTGGCGGCGGCCCTGACGGGGGGTAACTTTTCCTTCGAGTTCAACTGGGCCGATCACCCCGGCGCACGTACGCCCTGGACCGGGCAATTGCTGATTGTGATCGATCCGAGCAAAACCGCCGGGCAAAGCTTCGCCGAGCGCAGTCAGGAACTGGTGCGGCAGATGCATGCGGCGGGGTTGCGGCGCTTGCCGGGGGATCGACGTCATCGCACACGGGCGAAGTCGCTGGAGGAGGGCGTGGTGGTGGATCTGGAAGCGTTGAACCAACTGCGGGACTGGGCTACGTAGCAGTTGACGAGGCTCGTCAGCTGCTACGGGCATGTGTCTGTCAGTTACGGCGACCCAGCAGCAGGCCAACCACCAGGCCAAAGCCCGCGGAGATGGCCACGGTCTGCCATGGATGGCCACCGATATAGGTTTCGGTGGCATCGACCACTGGCTTGCTGCGCTCGCGCACGTTGGATACCGAGTCCAGTGCCTGCTTGAGTTTGATGGCGACCTGTTCGCGCAGGGTTTCGCCTTCTTCGCCCACCAGGGCAGCGCTGCTTTTGAGCAGCTTGTCCGATTCTTCGATCAGGGCCGTCAGTTCACTGAATGCTTGATCCTTGATTTGATCTTCAACAGCTTGGGCGGCAGTTTTGCGGGCCATGGGTGTGACTCCTTGCAGGTGAATGTGACAGTGAACAATGGAGTGCCGGGCGGTGGCAAAAGTTGCAGTTTTTTTGCCGGGTCAGCACGGGCGAGCGAAATCCGAATCCGGAAAATTCGGCCTACAGTGTAAGATGTCGTCTATTTGTACAGCAGGAATTTCAACATGAGCTTCAATCTCGCCAACAAGACCCTCGCCGAGCGCGCCGAGCTGGAAGATGAAAAGTCCCGCCTCTACGACCTGTGGCAAACCAACCTGGGCAAGGCCAAGGGCGAAGCCGCGCGGTTGTTCGGTGAGCGCGCCAAGCGCAAGGGCAAGTGGGCCGAATGGGTCCGCGCCGAACTGGACGGCATGTCGCCGCCGGAGTTTTCCAACATGGTGCGCAGTGAAGTCAACAAACTGATGGCGGCGGCGAAGTAAAGCCGGCGGCAATCGCTTCGCGTACTTTAAGCAACATCGGATCAAGCTGGGCCTGGGTGCGCCAACCCAGTTCCACCGGGTAGCGCGGCAGCGCCAGCGGGCAGGGCAGGACCCGCAGGCCGGTCATCTCGGCGATGGCCTGCGCCGCATGCCCTGGAATGGTCGCCACCGCCTGGCTGCCCTTGAGCAGGAACGGCAGTGCGGCAAAATGACTGGTCGAGGCGCACACCTGGCGGCTCAGGCCCTGCGCCGCCAGCCCTTCGTCGGTGATGCCGATGAACCCGCCTGACGACACCAGCACATGCTCGCGGGTGACAAATTCATCCAGGCTGAAGCTTTCCTGGCCCGGCGCCAGGCTGCGTGGGTCCACGACGCAACGATAATCCCCCTCTCCCAGTACCTGCCGACTCAACCGGCTTTGCGCAAAGCCGCCTGCGGTAATCGCCAGGTCCAGGGTGCGATCGAGCAGGGCGCCGGCAACGATCTGGCTGTGGGTCTGGCGAAAGATCACCCGCAGCTTCGGCAAGCGCTGTGCGATGGCGTCCATCAACCGGCGGCCATAGGCAATCTCGAAGTCGTCGGACAGGCCCACCACCACCGAGCGGCCTTGATAGTTCGGGTTGTCCGGATTGACCATCGCCAGGCTTTGCCGACAACGTTCCAGCGCCTCGCTGATCACCGGTTTCAATTGGTTGGCCCGCAGCGTCGGCGCCAGGCCACGGCCGGTACGCACAAACAGTTGGTCGCCATAGACGTCGCGCAGACGTCGCAGGCCTGCACTGATGGCCGACTGCGTGACACCCAGGCGCAACGCCGCGCGGCTGGCGCTGGACTCATCGTGGAGAGCTTCGAAGGTTTTCAGCAGGTTCAGGTCGACCTGGGCGATATTCATTTGGCTCATATCATTCAGCACTGAGGTGGGCTTTATTCATGATCGAGCCTGGCGAGAGAATGGGCAACCCCCCTTATCTGGAGTGATCGTGATGCCCGTTTCTACTGTGGCGGCCCTGCAAATCGGTTCCCTGCCTGGCGGCAAGGCCGACACCCTGGCGCAAATCCTCGCCTATGAAGACGAGATCCTGCGCAGCGGCGCGCAATTGGTGGTGATGCCCGAAGCGCTGCTCGGCGGCTATCCCAAGGGTGAAGGATTCGGCACCCAATTGGGCTATCGCCTGCCCGAAGGCCGCGAAGCCTTTGCCCGCTATTTTGCCAACGCCATCGATGTGCCGGGCGCCGAGACCGAGGCCCTGGCCGGCCTGTCGGCACGTACCGGCGCCAGCCTGGTGCTGGGTGTGATCGAGCGCAGTGGCAGCAGCCTGTATTGCACGGTTTTGTATGTCGAACCCACCGGCGGCCTGGTGGCCAAGCACCGCAAACTGATGCCCACCGGCACCGAGCGGCTGATCTGGGGCAAGGGCGACGGCTCGACCTTGCCGGTGATCGACGCGGCGGTAGGACGCATCGGCGGTGCGGTGTGCTGGGAAAACATGATGCCGCTGCTGCGCACCGCGATGTACGCCAAGGGCGTCGAGGTATGGTGCGCGCCGACGGTGGATGAGCGCGAGATGTGGCAGGTGAGCATGCGCCATGTGGCGCATGAAGGGCGCTGCTTTGTGGTCAGTGCCTGCCAGGTGCAGGCCTCGCCCCAGGCATTGGGCATCGAGGTCGCCAACTGGCCTGCAGAGCGCCCGTTGATCGCCGGCGGCAGCGTGATTGTCGGCCCCATGGGCGACATCCTCGCCGGGCCGTTGCTGGGTGAGGCAGGGTTGTTGACCGTGCAGATCAACACCGATGACCTGGTGCGAGCGCGGTACGACTATGACGTGGTGGGGCATTACGCCCGCCCGGATGTGTTCGAGCTGGTGGTGGATGAGCGCGCCAAGCCAGGCGTGCGCTATATCACTGACTGATAGGCGGCTGCATTCCTGTGGCGAGGGAGCAAGCTCCCTCGCCACAGAGGTCCCGGTTTGCTGCGCGCCAGCGCTACGTCGAAGACGTAGTGGGACCTCCCACCTTTGGGGCTCAGCGTTTGAGGGGTTGGTTTTCCAGCCATTCCTCGCGGGTCATTTCCCAGATATCCCGTGGGAAAGTGCCTGCCACAAACTCACCTTCATCCGTCCTGATCAAACGCATGCCCGTGCGCTCGGAAATACGCCGCGAGCCCAGGTTGGGTGCGGCCTTGGGCGCTCGCAGCACAGGGCGCTTGAGTACGCCGAACCAGTAGTCGGTCACCGCCGCGCTGGCTTCGGCCATCAACCCTTGCCCCTGCCATTGCGGCCCCAGCCAGAACCCGCGGTTGTTATCCTGCTCATCCATCAAGCTGACGTTACCAATCAACTGTCCAGGCGCGCTTTTCAGGCGCAGCGACCAGTGCCATTCCTCGCCACGGGCCATGGCGGGCAGGGCGATGTGCTCCAGGTAGATGCGCGCGCCATCGGCCGGGTAGGGCCACGGCACCAGGGCGTTGAGGTAACGCACCACGTCCCAATGCGCGAATTGCTGCTGGATCCCTTCGGCATCGTCCAGGGTCAGCGGGCGCAGGATCAGGCGTTCGGTAAAGAGTGTCGGTTGCATGGTGTCATTACCAGGTCGCGGTATTCGGCAAGTCCAGCGTGCCACGGTCCACAAAGCGCATCGTGCCGAACAGCCCGCCCGCCAGTTTGCCCCGCAGCACGTAGGGCAGGTTGTTCAAGCTCTGGGTCTGGCTCAGGCCCAAGGTCTGGCGCAGCACGGAAAACGCCGAAACACTCACCGGCACCATCAGCACCGTCTCGGAAAAACGCGGGATGCTGCCGCGCTGGTCACTCACCCCCGACGCCAGCGGCCGACCGTTGACCTCCAGGTCGAGGGCCACGCCGTTGTAGTCGATCGCCGTTTCATTGGGGTTCTGCACCCGCAGTTTCACGGCGAAGCGCACTTCCAGGTCCTGGCTTTGCAGCGGCTCGATGCCCACCACATTGATATTCACCGGGTCGCGGTTGGGGAACAGCGCGCAGGCGCTCAAGCTCAGCAGTAGCAGCGATAGAACCATGAGCTTGCGCATGCAAAGGGTGCTCCTATTTCGTGACGTCCGGGTCCTGCATCACTTTGAGGGTAGAGGACTCCGGATCAAATTCATCTTCTTCCAGCTCTATGAACGCTTCCGGCAGGAAAATGTTCAGCAGGATTGCACAGAACGCGCCCACGGTGATCGGCGATTCGAAGATGTTGTGCAGCGCCTTGGGCAGGTCGCGCAACACTTCCGGCACGGCGGCCACGCCCAGGCCCATGCCCAGGGAGATCGCCACGATCAGCACATTGCGGCGGTGCAGCCCGGCTTCGGCGAGGATCTTGATGCCGGCCACGGCGACGGTGCCGAACATGATCAGGGTCGCGCCGCCCAGCACCGGCTTGGGCATCAGTTGCAGCACCGCGCCGATCATCGGGAACAGCCCCAACAGCACCAGCAGGCCGGCAATGAAGTACGCCACGTAGCGGCTGGCCACGCCGGTCAACTGGATCACGCCGTTGTTCTGGGCGAACGTCACCATCGGCAGGCTGTTGAAAGTTGCCGCCATCGCCGAGTTGAGGCCGTCTGCCAGCAGGCCCGACTTGATGCGCTTGATGTACAGCGGGCCCTTGACCGGCTGTTGGGAAATCATCGAGTTGGCCGTCAGGTCACCGGCTGCTTCCAGGGGCGAAATCAGGAAGATCACCGCCACCGGGATAAACGCCACCCAGTCGAACGAGAAACCATATTTGAACGGCACCGGCACGCTGATCAGCGGCACCTGGGGCAATGCCGCCATATCGACGCGGCCCAGGTACCAGGCCACCACAAAGCCCAGGGCCAGGCCGATCACGATCGAACCCAGGCGCAGGAACGGGTTATTGAAGCGGTTGAGCACCACGATGGTCAGCAGCACCAGGGCCGCCAGGCCCATGTTGCTCGCCGCGCCCAGGTCGCTGGCGCCAAAGCCGCCGGCCATGTCGGTAACGGCCACCTTGATCAGCGACAGGCCCATCAGGGTAATGATGGTGCCGGTCACCACCGGGGTGATCAGTTTGCGCAGCTTGCCGATGAACTGGCTGAGCACCACTTCGATAAACGCCGCGAAAAAGCAGATGCCAAAGATCGTCGAGAGGATCTCATCGGTGCCGCCGCCCCGGGCCTTGACCATGAACCCCGCGCTGAGAATCACGCTGATAAACGAGAAACTGGTGCCTTGCAGGCACAGCAGCCCTGAGCCGATAGGGCCGAATGTGCGCGCCTGGACAAAGGTGCCGAGCCCCGAGACAAACAGAGCCATGCTCACCAGGTAGGGCACTTCGCTTTCCAGCCCGAGCACACCCCCGACGATCAGGGTGGGGGTGATGATGCCGACAAAACTGGCCAGCACATGCTGCAGCGCGGCAAATATCGCCGCACTGAAATGCGGGCGATCCTCCAGGCCGTAGATCAGGTCGGATTTATAGCGGGGGCGCGGGGCTTGAGCGTCAGACAAAATGAGGGCTCGGGTCAGAAAATGGAGGCGCAGGATGCCAGAAACGGCCCGGCGTCAGAAGTGTAAAAAAATATTTATAAAGACCCTGCATAAAACCCCGATTCCTGCCGATACTGCTTATAGGCCCATCTATCAAAAACAACAGTGATGGCCGGTGTCAGGCAGTGCGTTGACGCTGGCTGATCGTTTCGTGGCATGGACGCGCGCCGCCACTCTATTTCGAGATCGCCCTTATGTCGCTCCGTCACCTGAATATCGCCCCTCGCGCTTCCCTCGGTTTCGCCTTCATCGCCCTGTTAGTGGTGGTGTTGGGCGGGTTTGCGGCCAACCGCATGACGTTGATCCGCCAGGCTTCGGTGGACATGAGCAGCAACCAGCTGCCCAGCGTGACGTACCTGGGCCAGATGACGGAGAACGTCCTGCGCATGCGTATCCTGTCATTTCGGGTGCTGGTCAACCGCGAGCCGGCCGGCCTGCAGGAAGCCGAAACCCGCATCGGCGTGCTGGTCGACAAGGTCAAGACGGCCCAGGCCGGCTACGCGGCATTACCCGCCGGTACTGAGGAAGCGGCGTTGTACAAGACGTTTGTCAGCACCCTGGATAACTACTTCAAGGCCCAGGCGGACATGCTGGCGCTGTCCAAGCAAGGCGACGTCGAGCAGATGCGCACCCTGATCAATACCCGGATCAAGGAAGGCACCGATCAGATGGGCGAGCAGCTGAACAAGCTGATTGCGATCAATGCCGCCAACGCCAAGCAAGCCAGCGACGCGGCAGGGCACAGTTACACCAGCGCCATCACCGGGATTATCGTGGTCTCGGTCAGCGCTGCCCTGCTCACGGTGCTGCTGGCCTGGCTGCTGACCCGCAGCATTGTCACGCCGTTGCGCAAAGCCGTTCAGGTGGCTGAAACCATCGCCGGTGGCAACCTGACCAGCGTCGTTGAAGATAATGGCAACGATGAACCCGCGCGCCTGATCAACGCCTTGTCGACCATGCAAACCAACCTGCGCCAGACCATCCAGCACATTGCCGGTTCGGCCACGCAATTGGCCTCGGCGGCGACAGAGTTGAGCGCCGTGACCGAGGAAGCGTCCCGGGGCCTGCAGCAACAGAACAATGAAATCGACCAGGCCGCCACGGCGGTCAACGAAATGACCGCGGCGGTGGAAGAAGTGGCGCGCAATGCGGTGTCCACCTCCGAGGCCTCCAACCAGTCCAACCAGGCCGCGCGGTCCGGTCGCGACCGGGTGATGGAAACCGTCGGCGCGATCCAGACCATGACCCAGGACGTCCAAAACACTGCCGCGATGATCGAAGGCCTGGCCACCCAGGGCCGTGACATCGGCAAGGTGCTGGACGTGATCCGCGCGATTGCCGAACAGACCAACCTGCTGGCGCTCAACGCCGCCATCGAAGCGGCCCGCGCCGGTGAAGCCGGCCGCGGCTTTGCGGTGGTAGCCGATGAGGTGCGGGCCCTGGCCCATCGCACGGCGCAGTCGACCCAGGAAATCGAGAAGATGGTCGCCGGCATCCAGAACGGTACCGGTGAAGCGGTGCAGTCGATGCAACAGAGCAACCAGCGCACCCAGGACACCCTGGAAATGGCCCGCGCCGCCGGCGTGGCCCTGGAGCAGATCACCCAGTCCATCAGCCTGATCAACGAACGCAATCTGGTGATCGCCAGCGCGTCGGAAGAACAGGCCCAGGTCTCCCGCGAAGTGGACCGCAACCTGGTCAACATCCGCGACCTGGCGACCCAGTCGGCGGCGGGGGCCAACCAGACCAGCGCGGCCAGCCACGAGCTGTCGCGTCTGGCGGTGGATTTGAATGGGATGGTGGCGAGGTTCGTTATCTGACCCACTTTTTGCAATGCAATCAAATGTGGGAGGGGGCTTGCCCCCGATGGCAGAGTGACAGTCAACTTATCTATAACTGACCCACCGCTATCGGGGGCAAGCCCCCTCCCACATGTGTTCTGTGTGGTGTCAGAAGCTATTGCTTCCAGGCCCCTGGGTTCACCAGATTCTTGGGTTTTTCACCCGCCAACGCCTGCAACAGATTGTCCACCGCACACTTGGCCATCGCCTCCCGCGTCTCATGGGTCGCCGAGCCGATATGCGGCGTCGCCACCACGTTGTTCAGACGCAGCAACGGTGAGCCGTGATCAAGCGGTTCCTTTTCGAACACGTCCAACCCCGCCGCCCGAATCGTACGTTGCTGCAAGGCCTCGACCAACGCCGCCTCGTCCACCACCTTGCCCCGCGAGATATTGATAAAGATCGTCTCCGGGCCCATCAGCGCAAACTGCTCGGCGCCGATCAGCTTCTCGGTTTCAGCCGTGAGCGGCAGGGTCAGGCAGACAAAATCGGCCTGTTGCAGCAAATCGTTAAGGCTGCGGTACTGCGCGCCAAAGCGCTGTTCCACCGCCGGCTTGGGCGAATGGCTGTGGTAGATCACCGGCATGCCAAAACCGAAATGCCCGCGCTGGGCCAAGGCTTCGCCAATGCGGCCCATGCCGATGATGCCCAGGGTCTTGCCATGCACGTCGCTGCCGAAGTGTGACGGGCCGATATTCTTGTTCCACTGGCCGGCGCGCACCATGTCGGCCAGCTCCACCACACGCCGGGCGGTGGCCAGGATCAGCGCGAAGCCGGTGTCGGCGGTGGTTTCGGTGAGCACGTCCGGGGTGTTGCTGAGCAGGATGCCGCGCCGGGTCAGGTAGTCGATAGCGTAGTTGTCGACCCCCACGGACACGCTGGCCACGGCCTCCAGTCGCGGTGCGAGGTCGAGCAACCCGGCATCCAGGCGCAGGCTGGCACCCAGCAGGCCGTGGGCGGTAGGCAGTGCATCGCGCAGCTTGGCCAGGCCGGTCTCGTCCAGTGCGTCGATCAGGGTGACGTCGCACTGTTCATGCAGGCGCGCCATCAACGGTGCGGAGAGCTTCTTGTACAGAACCACAGACTTTTTCATGGGGTTTTCACCTTCAATTCGAGGGTCGAGATGGGCGCGCGTTCACGGTCACTGGCGCCGGGCTTGAGGAAAATCGTCAGCACCACCGACAGCATCAGCGCGCCGCTCATCAGCAGGTACGAGGCGCCGGGCGAGCCGGTGCTGCTATTGAGGTAACCCACCAGGTAGGAACCGCCGAACGAGCCGAGGGCGCCCATGCTGTTGATCAGCGCCATGGCGCCACCGGCGACGTTGGCGGGGAGGATTTCCGGGACAATGGCAAAAAACGGCCCGTACGGCGCATACATGCAGGCTCCGGCAATGACCAGCAGGGTGTAGGACCACCAGAAATGTTCGGCGCCCAGGGCGTAGGAGGCGTAGAACGCGATGGAGGCAACCAGCAGCGGCGGCCACACGAAGCGCTTGCGCTTTTGCAGTTTGTCCGAGCCCCACGACACCGCCAGCATGGCGATCACGGCGGCGAGATAGGGCAGGGCCGAGAGCCAGCCGGCTTCGACCATGTCCATCTGCAGGCCTTTCTTGAGGATCGACGGCAGCCACAAGACGAAGCCGTACACGCCGATGCTCCAGCAGAAAAACTGCAGCGCCAGGATGATCACCTTGGGCGAGCGGAACGCTTCGGCGTAATTTTTCACCGCCTTGATGCCGACCTGTTCGGCGGCCAGCGCGCTTTCCAGGTCTTTTTTGTGCTGCTCGCTCAGCCACTTGGCGTCTGCGGGTTTTTCATCCGCCAGCTTCCACCAGATAAATGCCCACAGCACCGCCGGCAGGCCTTCGATGATAAACATCCAGCGCCAGCTGAAATGCTGCACCAGGTAGCCGGACACCACCGACATCCACAGCATGGTCACCGGGTTGCCGAGGATCAGGAAGGTATTGGCCCGCGAGCGCTCGGCACGGGTGAACCAGTGGCACAGGTACACCAGCATGGCCGGCATCACAGCGGCCTCGACCACGCCGAGCATGAAGCGAATGACGATCAGCATGTAGGCGTTGGACACCACGCCGGTCAGGGTGGCCAACCCGCCCCAGAGGATCAGGCTGACGAAAATCAGCTTCTTGACGCTGCGCTTTTGCGCGTAGATCGCACCCGGCACCTGGAAGAAGAAGTAGCCAAGGAAAAACAGTGCACCCAGCAATGACGACATGCCGGGGGTGATCATCAGATCCTCGGCCATCCCGGAGGCGGCGGCAAAGCCGTAGTTGGCGCGGTCCAGATACGCCAGGCTGTAGGTGATAAAGACGATGGGCATGATGTACCACCAACGGCGGGTGGCAAGTTTCACGGTTTCCATAAGGTTGCTCCTGAGCTTGTTGTAGTTGTGGCAACAGGGTGTGGGTCAAGCGACGGATCGGGTGGGTAATTCAGAGCGGGTGGGCAAGCCTTCCATATCGCCGCGGCTTTGCACGGCGCGGCTGCCGATCCAGTTGCCGCGTTGTACCGCCTCGGGGAAGCTGAGGTTTTCCAGCAGGGCGCTGATCATGCCCACGGCAAAGCCATCGCCGGCGCCGACGGTGTCCACCACCTTGTCCACGCGCACGGCGGCGACAAAGCCCTGGTCCAGCTGGGTGCGGAAGTAGGCGCCGTCCGGGCCGAGCTTGATCGCCACGGCTTCGGAGCCCTGGTCGAGGTAGAAGGCGGCAATATCCGCCGGGTCGTCGAAACCGGTGAGCAAACGGCCTTCGCCCAGGCCCGGCAGGACCCAGTCGGCGAGGCCGGCGAGGGCGTTGATTTCGCGGATCATCTGCTCCTGGCTGGCCCATAGCGAGGGACGCAGGTTCGGGTCGAACGACACGCTGCGCCCGGCGTTGCGCATCTGGGTCATCAACTCGCGGGACAGCTCGCGGGTGGCCTCGGACAAGGCTGGCGGAATGCCGGTGGCATGCAGATGGCGGGCCTGCAACAGCGCCGGGCTGATGGCCGCAGTGGACAAATGGCTGGCGGCCGAACCCTTGCGGAAGTACTCCACCTGCGGGTCATCGCCGGCTTCTTCGCGGGACTTGAGTTGAAAGCCGGTGGGGTGCAACGGGTCGACCGCCACATGCCGGCAATCCAGGCCTTCTTTTTTCAGCGTGTCGACCACAAAACGCCCGAGGGAATCATTGCCTACCCGGCTCAGCCAGGCGACGTTGAAGCCCAGGCGCGACAGGCCGATGGCGACATTGCTGTCGGCGCCGGCAATGCGTTTGTGAAACTGTGCCACCTGGGCCAGGTCGCCGGTCTGCTCGGCGACAAACATCGCCATGGTTTCGCCGAACGAGAGGATATCGATCTCAGACATGGGCATTCTCCCCACGGGGTTGGCCAAGGAGGGCGAGGGCAGCCACCTGTTGCGCGGTGACGTCGACCAGGTCATCGCCCTGCAACGGGAATTCCACCGCCCGTGTAATGCCTTGAGTCATGTGCGTGAGCAGTTGTTCCCACAGATGCAGGTCGGTGGCGCCGGGCGGCAGCGCCACCAGCTTGCCGTCCGCGCGACGGGCCACGGCCTTGCAGTGCAGGTAGTCGACGTGCCGGCCGAGCAGGCGGGCGGCGGTCAGGGCGGATTGGTCCTGCCATTGCCAGTTGCCGATATCGAAGGTCATCTTTACCGGCAGCCCCAGGCGTTCAACCTCGGTGAAGAAGCGCTGCATCGGCTCGATGCGCCCGCCATGCAGGGTCTGGTCGTTTTCCACCAAGAGCTTGACCGGATGGCGGGCGAGCAGGGCGTGCAGGCTCTCCAGGTCGTTGGTGTCGGTGAAATAACCGAGGGAGACTTTCAGCCAGCGCGCACCAAAGGCCTGGGCACGGTCCAGGGTTGCGTTGAGGTCGGCATTCGGCTGGGCGCGGCCGGCCACCCACAATTCCAGGGGCGATGAGAACACACACTCCAGGCCTTGCTCGGCGGCAGCCTGGGCCAGTTGTGCAGGTTGCTCGCTGGTCAGCAGTTCTTCGCGCCACTCGATGCGCCGGGCACCGGCGGCGGCCAGCAATTCGACAAAACTCAATTGGCCTTGCTGGCGGACCAGGTCGGCGCCGTAGCTGGAAAGGCTGATGGAAACGGGGTATTTGTGCATTGTTGTTTACCTCTGAAACCGGTTTCATTTTTTCACGTTGTGAAGGTTGAATCGACTCTGCTACGTGTAAGGACGCTGGGTCGAACCTCGAATGATCAACTGGGGCAAAAAGTCCAGGGTGCGGGTCGGTTCGGTGTCACCGCGCAAGCGCTTGAGCAGGCAGTCGAACGCACTGGCGCCAATCGCTTCGGTGGGTTGGGCGAGGGCGGTGATGCCGTTGCCCACCAGCGGGTACCAGTCCAGGTCATCCAGGGCGATCAGCCCCACGTCGTCGAACAGCTTGCAGTCCAGCGCCTTGAGCGCACGGGTGCAGGCCAGTGTGGCGACGCCGTTGGCACAGAACACCGCCTTGGGGCCGGGTTTGGCGAGAAAGGTTTGCAGGCGTTGTTCCAGCCCGTCATCGAGCGCCAGCACCGCGCCGGTCAGCGCCGGGTGCCGGGCAATTTCGTGCTTGAAGCTGTCCAGGCGTTCCTGCCGTGAACTGGTGCCATCGCAGGCTTCGCTCACCAGCAACACCTCACGGTAACCCTGCTGTTCCAGGTGTTCCACCGCCATGCGCACCGCCGTCGGGTTATCCAGCCCCACCAGGTCGCTGTGCAGCGGCTCGACCTTGCGGTCCACCAGCACCAGGGGCATTTCCCGTTGCAGTTCCAGCAATTGGTCGAGGTGATGGCCGAGGGTGTTCACGATCAGCCCTTCGATGTTGTACGAGCGCAGCGCCGCCAAATGCTGGAGTTCCTGCTCGTCATCGCGGTCGGTGTTGCACACCACCAGGCTGTAGCCGTGTCGGCGGCAGGCGGTTTCGACGCCGTGCATCACGGCAATGGAGTAGGGGTTGCGGATATCGGCCACCAGCATGCCGATCAGGCGCGTGCGGCCACGTTTCAGCCCGCGGGCCATCTGGTTGGGGCGGTAGCCGAGCTGTTCGATGGCCTGTTCGATGCGCAGGGCGATGGCGTCGGAGAGCAGGGCGCGGTCGTCGCCGATAAAGCGCGACACACTGGCCTTGGAGACGCCGGCGTGTTGGGCGACGTCGAGCATGGTGACGCGGCTGCGCTGGGCGGCGGAAAATGGAGTCACGACGGTTGGACCTTTTTATTGGAGTCAAGGGATCCAGCGACCGTGAGACAGGTCCTGAAACCGGTTTCAGCAGACACCATCCAAGGCTGTCCCGTCAAGAGCACGTGGCAATTGTCTTGCCCTTCGTCGTGATCGAATCCGACGAGTGGCAAGGGGTACCTGTTACTTTTGACAGTATCCGCTGCGGGTGTTTGAGCGCTTAATTCTCTCCAGGATTCTTGGGAGGGAAGAGAAAATGCCCAGATCACTCAAAGCCGCCGCCCAACCCGGTGTACTGTCTACCCCGGGGGGGCAGGCCAGGGTATTACCGCCTTTCGACGAGGTGGTGGGGGTCGATCCCGCCGACCCGGAAGGGCTGATTCCTCTGCCGGTTTCATTGCAACCCCTGGAGTGCCGTATTCCCCAGTGGGTGCCAGGTCCTTCAGTCGGTAGGACCCATACCCTCACGCTATGGTGGCGTGTGCGCGGTGTGGAAGTCGAAGCTGACTCGCAGCCGTTCACCGGGCCGCTGGATCCGGCGCTTTTCCCGTACTCGTTGTATGTCCCTGTCGATTTCATGCGGGAAATCGATGCGGTGGTGGAAGCTTTTTACACGGTGACAGATGAGGGCGGTACCGCGACGCCATCGTTCCCGTTGACGTTGACGGTGGATAACAACCCGCCGAGGTTTCAGGATCCGGACGACAAGGCACGTTTTGTTGACCCTGCCATAGAGGCATCCGGAATCACTGAAGCTGTGCTGGCCGCCAACCCATTCATCGAAGTCGAGGTGCCGCCCTACATCGGCCGTGCAGGTCGTGACAGCATCGGGTATTACCTGAGCAACACCACCCCACCGTTTCCGCCTATCCAGAACGGCAGGCCGGAATTCCCCCTGATCACCGACCCACTGATTCTCAGGGTTCCCGCCGAACACTTTCGCGGCCTCAGTAACGGAATCGGCTATTTGCACTACCGCTTATATGATCGCGCCGGAAACTTTACGTTGACGTTCAGTGCGCCGTTGGATTTTACGGTCAACCTCATTGCTGATCCGAGCAACTTGCCTGCGCCTGATATTCGTCCGCCGGCCTATCTTGATTTTCTGATCAAGCGTGATGATGCGCGTGCGATTGTCGCAGCGCGGATTCCCCGTGAATACGATGATTTTGCAGCGGGCGACAGTGTCGTGATGGTCTGGGACGGTCGCCCTGTTCTGCCGGCAATACCCATCACCGGGTTCCCATTTGCGGTCGAGATACCCTGGACTATCCTGCGCGGCCCCGACCCTCTGGCACGCACCGAGGTGCAAGTCCGGTATGAGATTCATCGTGCGGGGCGCCCGCCAATGCCATCGCCGTCGAGTTTTTTCTGGGTCGACCTAACTATTGCCGGACAGGACCACCCTAACGCGCCGGCGCTGCTCAATACCACGCTGGCACTGGTGGATGTGTTCGGCAAAGGCTCCGGATTACACAATGAACTCGATTTTCGTGATGCGACTGCGGGCGCTGAGGTGTGGGTTCGTCTCTATCAGACCCCGGTGGCTGGAGAGCGGCTGGAGCTGTATTGGAACGGTACGGGGCCAGTGGCTCACTATGATGTGCAGCCAGGGGATGTGTTCGATCAGCCGGTGCAGTTCACGGATGTGCCCGGCAGGGTGATTGTCGAAGGTAGTAACTTCCCGGACTTGCCGGTGTATTACACCACCAGTAACGGAGTGAACGAACAACAGTCAGACGCTACACCCATCAATGTTCATGCCGCACCGTTAATTAAGTTCGATGCGCCATTGATACAACATACCCTGCATGGCGGTGGTAACTATCTTACTTGTGAGTCTCGACCTGCTATTTGTCACGGCGTGTATTGGTTTATACGCGATGACAGCCGATTTCAACCGGGGGATGAAATCCGGTTTTTTTGGCAGGGCTATTCAAGTAATAACTGGGAAAACCCCATTCCCGACACTGACTTCAGCGTGACTGTCAATTATGTCGCGAACGGTCAAGCGGTCAGGGTGTGGCCGTGGGAGACGAAGATTGAACCGATGCGTATCTATGCATCGGCAACCGCCGAGTTCTTTGTGATTCGACGCGGGGCGCTGATCGGCCAGTCTGCCCCGGGGCTCGTACGCATTGATCGCGGGATCTCCGGCAGTGGAAGGATTTGCCAGCCGGGCGACGTCGGCTTTTGTGATTCACTGGACGACGAGTATCCGGACAGTCATGGATGATTGCCGGGAAGGTGAAATCAACGGTGTTATTTGAGTGAACCTGTATCCATTACCCAGTCGTCGGCACTCTTCGGTTGTGGCATTACTTGAACTTTTTTTAGTAAGTGAGGGGTGGAGTAAAGAATAAAAAGTTGCACGTGTTGTGTGGCTCTATGAGCGTCGTCGGACGCTCCGCAGAGTAATCTTTTATACAAAAGAGAGTAGCTCGCATGAAAAAAATAGTTCCCAAGTCGAAAGAAACAGGTGTGGGGCCGGCTGCGGTTCCCATTGTGCTTCCTGCACCGATGATTGACGGGCTTGTTGACCCGGACGAGTACCCGGGTCTGGTGTTCAGAGAGGTCGCCGATAGAGAATTTCTCAGAGTAAATATTCGAGTGTGGTCTCCCGCTTCGACCAACCCCGCCAGGCCCGATACCCTGGATGTTCATATGGACGATATCGGTGATTTCCAGAGTGGGCGCATCAGCAGTGAACCGATATTTTTCACGGCGCCCATTCCGCTGACTTATACAGTCAATATTCCGCGGCGATTCCTCACTGAGGGCGTCCATACTCTCAGCTACAGGGTAATCCAGGCCTCCATGAATGACTCAGGCTCCTTTGAAGCGCCACTGCGCATTGATCGAACCGCTCCCTACGACAGCATTTCCGACGGGCCTCGCCGTTTGACCCTGCCGCCTGGCTGGACAGGCAGCGTCACACAGGCGCTTCTGGATGCAAACCCCACGGGCGTGCCCTTCGGCATTCCGGCGTATGCCGCAGAAGGGGCTGATCCAGGTGACAGATGGCGCCTGTACTACGGCGACTCAATGGAGGTGATCGCTGAGGGGCCGGTATTCCCTGACAGGGTGGTGCGCTTCACCCAGGCTCTGGCCGATGCGGCGGATGGCCCGCGTAAGTTGGTGTACCGCTTGCTCGATGTCGCCGACAATATCAGCGATCCTTCGTTCGAGCTGCCTATCACTGTGGCGTTGCGGCCTGCGCCAGTACTCGAGCCGGCAGGTGTGAGGGATGCCGTCTCCTTGACGGGCGTGGGTGACCGCCTGATTGATCGTCGCGATACCGCAACCTCTGCCGGTATGTTTGTGATTATTCCGAGTTACGACGCTGACCGTACGCTGGACCAGCTTCTGGTGCGTCTCACCACCACCCATGGCACTCGGGACGTGGGGCCCTACGCGCTGGGTGGATCCCCACTGCCTTACAACTTCCACGTGGACTTTCCGACGCTGGTCGCCTTGTACGGTACGAGTACCGGTAGCATCAACTTGAGAGTGGAATATGCGGTGGTGCGAGGGGGGTGACTTATATGGTACCCACGCCTACCAATATCGAGCTCGAACTGGAGGTGGGCGGCCCGATCAACCCTTGGGAGCCGGAGTTGATCAACCCCAACCTGCCACTGCCGATCCTGACGGGGCGCGGTTCCGGACTGACCAACGAATTGGATGAGCGCGACTCACAGATGGATGCCGACGTCGTGGTTCGCCTGTGGAGTGCTGCTCCGCTGCCTTCGGCACAAGCGTTCGATATCGTGCTGTACTACCAGAACGAACAGGTCGATCGCAGGCCGGTGGACCCGTCGACGGCCATGCCAGGTGATGAGATCCATATGGTCGTACCGTGGCCATACATCCTTAAACATTCCAATAACCTAATCCCATTGCGCTATGAAATCGCGATCGCGACTACCCACAACCGGGTTTCATCACCGCACCGGGACATCAACGTCAATGCCAACGTGATTGCGTTCCCTGCACCCAGGGTCACAGGGGCTTTGCCCGAGATCCCAGATGTTGCGCCGGCAGAAATCGTGTGCAATACGTTGCAAGGGCCGGACCGTGAGGTGCATGTATTTGTGCCCCCTCATGAACTGTTGGCGGTCGGGATGATTGTCACAGTGAATTGGACGGGCTGCAGTGACAATGATGGCGCGGTTCCCATTCCGGGTGCGACCGGGCAGTTTCCGTCCCTTCCGCTGAACTTCGAGCAGACTCGAGTGGGCTTCACGGTCCCCGTCAGGCCCTATGCGACCTACGTGAAACCCATCAATGCGGCGGCGTTGGATATGGGGTCGGTCCATATCACCTACAGCGTACCCGTCATCGGTGTCCCGTCCCCCGTCGTTTCCGCCGAAGCCATCCTGTTGATGAGGGGCGTTCGGCCAGGTCCGGTCTACTGTGATGGTTCACCTTGGCCAGGTTCCAGCTGAGCGCTGGCGTGGTGGTACTGGAAAAGAGGAGCCTGGCTCCTCTTTTTTATTGGCTACCGAAACGTCGGGCAACTCACCTGGCAATCAAAGAAAAATCCTACATACCCGTTCCCTCCTCCTCACTAATCTGCGCCCCGTCATGACCTGGGCCTATCTCGCTTGGTGCCGGTCAATTCGTTCCCTTTCGGGAAGGTTCTTCACGGGTATACATGCAATGACTATCGATGCACAGTTCAAAAAACATCCTTTGGCGCTGGCGCTCCAGGCGCCTGCTGTCGGCTTCCTGTTGCTGGGTGCCACATTCACCCATGCCACCACGACATTACATCCGGGCATGGACCGCACCATTGAGGCGGGTGCGCGTGTTGATGACTGGGTCATCAGCGAGAATGCGCACCTGACATCCAACGGTGCCGAACTGCGTCAATCCCGAGTGTCTGCCGGTACGCTGACCCTCAATGCCGGTACCAAGGCGCAGGACATTTACGCGACCCAGGGTGCGCAAATCAACCTCGATGGTGCCACGGTAGAGGCCCGCAGCTCTGCCGCCTTTGCCATCAACCTGCAAGGCAGCAGCGCCCACATCAGGGGCAGCCAGGTCATCAATAACAATGGTGTCGGCCTTGTGGCTGCACGTAACTTCCTCACGGATGAGGGGTCGACAGCCACTGTGTTCGACAGCACGATCATCGGCTCCACAGAAGGTGCGCGGGCCACTGCGTTCAGCCAACTCAACTTCTTTGACTCGGATGTCATTGCTACTGATGAAAATGGCATCGGCGTGTTATTGCTGGGCGGGGCTGCGAACGCTGTCGGCAGCTTCATTACCGGTGGCGAGAATGGTGTACGCCTGAGTTATGAAAGTGCGGACTTGAACAACAGCAGCCTGGTATTGAACGGCTCTCATGTCGAGGGCCGCAATGGCGCGGCACTGTTGGTGGAGGGCGATGCATACGGTGCGACCGACGCGGACATCCATGTCCTCAACGGTTCGACCTTGAGCGGTGGCAACGGCAATATCCTGGAAGTCACCGGCGGTTCCTCCGCCAACATGAACGTTGACCGCAGCCTCCTGGTGGGTGACATCGTGGTCGAAGACGGCAGCAGCGCGAAGGTGCAGCTCAACAATGGCTCCTGGCTGACCGGCCAGTTGAAGAACGTGGCCGAGTTGAGCGTGAACACCGCGTCCAACTGGATGCTGGTGGGCGACAGCAATGTCGACGCCTTGAAGATGGGCGGCGGCACCGTACACTTTGGTGGGCCGGATGAGTTCTACCAGTTGGACGTGAAGAGCCTGGAAGGCAATGGCACCTTTGTCATGCACACCGACTTCTCCACCCACCAGACCGACTTCCTGAACGTGGAAGGCAAGGCTGAGGGTAACCATAGCCTGTTGCTGGACGCCACCGGTTCGGAACTGGCCAGCGGCCAGCCGATCAAGGTGGTGCACACCGGAGGCGGCGATGCCCACTTCTCCCTGGTGGGCGACACCGTGGACATCGGTGCCTACGCCTATGGCCTGCAGAAGGACGGCACCGACTGGCTGCTCGACCCGACGCGTCGCGGCACCAGCACCAGCGCCCATTCGGTTCTGGCCTTGTTCAACAGTGCGCCGACCGTTCTGTACGGTGAGTCGTCCCTCCTGCGTACGCGGATGGGGGAATTGCGTTTCAGCGATGGCAAGGACAATGGCCTGTGGATGCGCAGCTACGGCAACAAATATGAGGTCGCCGCCAACAAGAACGGTGCCGGGTATGCGCAAACCCAGAAGGGCTTCACTATTGGCGCCGATGCGCCGTTGTCCAGCGGCGATGGCCAGTGGCTGGCGGGTGTGATGGCCGGCCACAGCACCTCGGACCTGAGTCTGAACCGCGGCAGTAAAGGCGAGGTCAAGAGCTACTACCTGGGCGCCTATGCCACGTGGCTGGATGATGAAAGCGGTCTGTATTTCGATGGTGTCGCCAAGCTCAACCGTTTGCACAACGACGTCAATGTGACCATGAGCGACGGCAAGAAAGCCAAGGGCAGCTACACGCAAAACGCGGTGGGCGTGTCGGCGGAGTTCGGTCGCCATATCCAGCTGGATGAGGATTTCTTCGTCGAGCCTTACGGCCAGTTGTCGGCAACCATCACCCAGGCACAGAGCTACGAGTTGTCCAACGGCCTGCAGGCCAAAGGTGATCGCTCCAGCTCCGTGGTCGGTAAGGTGGGCGTGACGGCTGGCAAGAACATTCAGCTGGAAAGCGGCAGTGTGTTGCAGCCGTACCTGCGCACCGCGCTCGCCCATGAGTTCGACCAAAGCAACAAGGTGTTCGTCAACGATCAGAGCTTCAACAATGATCTGTCGGGCTCGCGGATCGAGCTGGCGGCTGGCGTGGCGATGTCTGTATCGAAAAACGTCAAGCTGCATGCCGACGTTGAAACCAGCAAAGGCAAGAAGATCGATCAGCCGTGGGGTGTCAACTTCGGCCTGCGTTACGACTTCTAAGGCACGCACTCACTTGAACAGGGGAAGCTTCGGCTTCCCCTTTTTTTTCGCCTTCAGATCAGTGCGCCCAGCCAGGTCGACCCCAGCAAGAGCAAGGCCATGCACCGGTTGAAGCGTTGCATGGCCTGCGCCGAGCGCAAGACCCGGCTGGATCCCGCGCCCAGCACGGCCCAGGCGCCGAGACAAGGCAGCGATATCAGGAAAAATACCAGGGACAGCGTGAGGACCTGGCTCTGGCGTTCGGTGCCATTGCCGGCAAACACGCTGACCACTGCCACGGCCATCATCCAGGTTTTCGGGTTGATCAGTTGCAGGCTGGCGGCACCGGTCAAGCCCAGGCGTTTTTGCGTCGATTGCGCATCGACCGCCTGTGCCGGTGCGCTGTAAATCTGCCACGCCAGGCAGCTCAACCAGGCGACCCCAACCCACCGCATCGCCGTTTGCACGCCGGGCCATTGCACCAAGGATTGTCCAACGCCTGACCCCACCAGCAGCACGAGTCCCGCCGCCCCGGCGCAGGCGCCTAGAATGATCGGCATGGCGGCCTTGAGACCGTAGCGGGCGCTGTTGCTCAGCACCAGGATGTTAGTCGGGCCGGGTGTGATGGAGGCGACGAAGGCGAACAGCATGAATGGCAGCAAGGTGGACAGCATGGCGGGGGACTCCGGTAAACCAATTGATGGAGTCGATCTTTACAAGCCGGTGCCTTGCGTGTCTGGAAGGTTTGAGCAGCGCTTGCGGTACGCGGCGGGCGTGAGGCCGTAGGCGCGGATGAACCAGCGGCCCAGGTGGCTCTGGTCGGCGAAGCCCAGGGCAATCGCCACGTCTGCCGGTTGTTCGCCCTTGGCCAGCAAATACCGGGCGCGGGCCAGGCGCAGTTGCACCAGGTAGGCGTGGGGCGGCAGGCCGAAGGCGCTCTTGAAGGCGCGGGTCAGGCGAAAGCGGTCGACGCCGCACGTCAAGGCCAGTTCGTCCATGCCCACGTCTTGCTGCAGGTGGGCATGCAGATAGTCCCGCGCCCTATAGGCCACCCGCGGCAAGCGCGGGTCTTCACGGTAGCGGGTGCGCCATTGGAGTTGGGCGGTAAGGCACTCCAGCAATTGGTCCATGGCGCGCTGGCGCACGATGCGCAGTTCGCCGCTGTGCAGGGTCTGGAACGCACGGCTGGTGGCCAGCGCCAGGCGCGGGTCGCTGGTCAAGGTGCTGGTAAACCCCAGTTGACTGTTGAGGGGCGCCTCTTCGAACACCGCACTCACTTCCCGCGCCAGCCACTGCGGGTCGAGGTACAGCATGTGGTAGGTAAAGCCGTCAGCGGTGGGGGCGTCGCCGTCATGCAATTCACCGGGCTCCATCAGGAACACCTGGCCGGGCACGCTGTTGTGCCGGGTGCGCCGGCAGTTGAATTGCTGCACCCCTTGTTCGGTGACGCCGACCAGGTAGCTGTCATGCCAGTGCGGGTCATAGGCGTGACCCTCGAAATGCGCGCGCAGGGTCTCGATGCCGGTGTCGGCGTCCTGGGACAAGTCGATCCAATTGTGCGCGGCCATAAAACACCAGCATGCATGTGTAAGGGTATTAGCGCCCACCGGCACCAGGGCGTCTAGAAGGTTTGTGCAGCCTAGCCGAACAGCCCGGCGGCGATGTTGATCGAGAACCCCAGGATTGCCGTATTGAACAGAAAGCCGATCAGCGATTGCCCCAGCACCACCTTGCGCATGCCGCGGGTGGCGACGCCGACGTCAGAGGTTTGCACCGCCACGCCGATGGTGAAGGAGAAATACAGGAAGTCCCAGTAGTTCGGCGTCAACAGCCCCTCAGCAAACCGCAACGCCGGTTCCTTGCCATTCCAGGTGTAATACAGGCGGGCGTAATGCACGCTGAAAATCACCCCGATCAACAGCCATGAACCGATCACCGTCAGCCCGGTAAACCCGTAGTGCAACAGGCGCTCGGAAGTGGCCAGGTCTTTACTGCCCACCAGTTCGAAGGTGATGGTGGCCAGGCTCGCGATGGCGGCAATGCACACGGTGAACAGCACCAGCCCGGCGTTTTCGTCCTCGATTTCGGCGATGCGCTTTACATCGTCGGCCTTGGCACGGCTGGTCAGCCACAGCATCAGCACCAGGTAGGTCCAGACCCCGGCGTTCCAGCCGATGAGGATTTTGCTGGCGAGGGTGTCGGCCGGCGCCAGGATGCCGACGGCAAGGCCGAGCACGGCGGCGGCGGAGAGGCGAGGGTGGGTACGGGCTAGAAAAGGCATGGCAGCTCACAGATGGTTACCTGTGAGCACCTTAGCGCATTTTTGTTGTGGCAAGCGGGCTTGCCACCGTTACAGTGTTCCCCAAAAAGCCTTAGCGCTTTTTGCGCACCAGCTTCATGACCACCACAAAGAACACCGGCACAAACACCACCGCCAGGGTCGCGGTGATCATCCCGCCGATGACCCCGGTACCAATCGCCTGCTGGCTCGCCGAACTGGCACCGGTGGCAATCGCCAAGGGCACCACGCCGAGGATAAACGCCAGCGACGTCATGATGATCGGGCGCAACCGGAGCCGTGCGGCTTTCAGGGTGGCGTCGATGAGGTCTTCGCCCTGGTCATACAGGTCCTTGGCGAACTCGATGATCAGGATCGCGTTCTTCGCCGACAAGCCGATGATGGTGATCAGGCCGACCTTGAAAAACACATCGTTGGGCATGCCCCGCAAGGTCACCGCCAGCACCGCGCCGAGCACGCCCAACGGCACCACCAGCAACACCGACGTCGGGATCGACCAGCTTTCATACAGCGCCGCCAGGCACAGGAACACGATCAGCAGCGACAGGCCCAACAGTATGGGCGCCTGTGAGCCGGACAAACGTTCCTGCAACGACAACCCGGTCCACTCCTGGCCCAGGCCTGCCGGCAATTGGCTGACCAGGCGCTGGATTTCCTCCATCGCCTCGCCGGTGCTGTGGCCAGGTGCGGCCTCGCCGGAAATGGCAATAGCCGGGTAGCCGTTGTAGCGCGTCAGTTGCGCCGGGCCCTGGGTCCATTTGGCGACGACAAATGCCGACAGCGGCACCATCGCGCCCGCCTTGTTGCGCACGTGGATCTTCATCAAATCCGCCACCTGGCTGCGCTGGTCGCCTTCGGCCTGTACCACCACGCGCTGCATGCGGCCCTGGTTGGGGAAGTCGTTGACGTAGGCCGAACCGATGGCCGAAGACAGCACATTGCCCACATCCGCAAACGAGACGCCCAGCGCGTTGGCCTGCTTGCGATCGACTTCCAGCTGCACTTGCGGCGCCTCGGCCAGGGCGCTTTCACGCACGTTGGCCAGGATCGGGCTTTTTCCGGCGGCGTCGAGCAATTCGGTACGCGCCGCCATCAAGGCTGCATGGCCTACACCGCCGCGGTCCTGCAAGCGGAACTCGAAACCGCTGGAGGTGCCCAGGCCGTCCACCGGGGGCGGCAGGATCGCATAGGCAATCGCGTCCTTGAGTTCGCTGAAGGCCATGTTGGCGCGGTCGGCAATCGAGGCGGCGGAGTCATCGCTGCTGCGTTGCGACCAATCCTTGAGCGTGGTAAACGCCAACGCCGCGTTTTGCCCGGAGCCGGAGAAGCTGAAGCCCATGATCATGGTGGTATCGCCCACCCCAGGCTCGCCGGCGTTGTGCGCCTCGATCTGTTCGGCCACCTGCACCGTGCGGTTCTTGCTCGCACCCGGCGGCAGCTGGATATCGGTGATGGTATAGCCCTGGTCTTCCACCGGCAGAAACGAGGAGGGCAGGCGGCTGAACATCAGCCCCAGGCCCACCAGCAGTACCAGGTAGATCAGCAGGTAACGGCCGCTGCGCTTGAGGGCATAGGCGACCCAACCTTCGTAGCGGTCGGTGAGCTGCTCGAAGCGCTTGTTGAACCAGCCGAAGAACCCACCCTTGGCATGGTGCTCGCCCTTGGCAATCGGTTTGAGCAACGTGGCGCACAGGGCTGGGGTCAGGGTCAGGGCGAGGAAGGCCGAGAACAGGATCGAGGTGGCCATCGACAGCGAGAACTGCTGGTAGATCACCCCCACCGAGCCGGCCATGAAGGCCATCGGCAGGAACACCGCCACCAGCACCAGGGTAATGCCGACGATGGCGCCGGTGATCTGGCCCATGGCTTTCTTCGTCGCGTCCTTGGGCGACAGGCCCTCGGTGGCCATGATCCGCTCGACGTTCTCCACCACCACGATGGCGTCATCCACCAGGATGCCGATGGCCAGCACCATGCCGAACATGGTCAGCACGTTGATCGAGAAGCCCAGCAACAGCATGGTGGCGAAGGTGCCCATCAGCGCGATCGGCACCACCAGCGTCGGGATCAGGGTGTAGCGCACGTTCTGCAGGAACAGGAACATCACCGCGAACACCAGGGCCATGGCTTCGAGCAGGGTATAGACCACCTTGGTGATCGAGACCTTGACGAACGGCGAGGTGTCGTACGGGATCTTGTATTCCACGTTGGCCGGGAAATAGCGCGACAGCTCGTCCATCTTCGCCCGCACCAGGGTCGCGGTGTTCAGCGCATTGGCCCCCGGCGCCAGTTGCACGCTGACGGCGGTGGACGGCTTGCCGTTCAGGCGCGTGGAAAACTGGTATTCCTGACTGCCCACTTCTACCCGCGCCACATCGCCGATGCGCACGGTGGAGCCGTCCGGGTTGGCCTTGAGCACGATATCGGCGAATTCCGCCGGCGTGGACAGCTGGCCCTTGACCAGGATCGCGGCGGTGATTTCCTGGGTCCTGGTACCCGGCAAGTCACCGATGCTGCCGGCCGAGACCTGGGCGTTCTGTGCGCTGATCGCGGCATTCACGTCGGCCGGCGTGAGGTTGAAGCCGATCAGTTTCTGCGGGTCGATCCAGATGCGCATGGCGCGTTCGGCACCGTACAGCTGGGCCTTGCCGACCCCGTCCAGGCGCTTGAGCTCGTTCATCACGTTGCGCGCCAGGTAATCGCTGAGCGCCACATCGTCGAGCTTGCCGTCGTTGGAGGTGAGGGTCACCAGCAGCAGGAACCCGGCGGAGACTTTCTCCACCTGCAAACCTTGCTGGGTGACGGCCTGGGGCAGGCGCGGCTCCACCGCCTTGAGGCGGTTTTGCACATCGACCTGGGCCATTTCCGGGTTGGTGCCGGGCTGGAACGTGGCGGTAATCGTTGCCGAGCCGAGGCTGCTCTGGGATTCGAAATACAGCAGGTGATCGGCGCCGTTGAGCTCCTGCTCGATCAGGCTGACCACGCTTTCATCCAGGGTCTGGGCCGAGGCGCCCGGGTACACCGCGTAGATTTCCACCTTCGGCGGCGCGACGTTGGGGTACTGGGCCACCGGCAACTGCGGGATGGCCAGCAAGCCGGCCAGCAGGATAAACAGGGCGACCACCCAGGCGAAGATCGGGCGGTCAATAAAGAACTGCGGCATTGTCAAAGATCCTTATTGGCCGGAAGCCTGGGCAACGGGTGTGGGGCTGTCATCGACCTCGACTTTTTCACCGGGGCGCGCGTGCTGCAGGCCTTCGACGACGATACGGTCGCCGGGCTTGAGGCCATGGCTGACCACCCAGCGGTCAGCGATCACCGCACCCAGTTCCACCGGCTGCTGGCTGACGGTCTGCTCGGCGTCGAGCAGCAGCACCATGGGGATGCCGGCGCTGTCGCGGGTGATGGCGCGTTGCGGCACGCTGATGCCTTGTTTGTCGACAGCCTGCTCCAGGCGTACCCGCACGAAGCTGCCGGGCAACAGGTCGAGGTCCGGGTTGGGGAACTCGCTGCGCAGGATGATCTGCCCGGTGCCCGGGTCGACGCTGATCTCGGCGAACAACAACTTGCCCGGCAGCGGGTAGAGGCTGCCATCGTCCTGGATCAACGTGGCCTTGGCCTGGTCCTGGCCGACCTGCTTCAAGCTGCCGGCGCGGAAGGCGCGGCGCAGGTCGTTGAGCTCGCGGGTGGACTGGGTGAGGTCGGCGTGGATCGGGTCCAGTTGCTGGATGATCGCCAGGGGCGTGGCTTCGTTCTGGCCCACCAGTGCCCCTTCGGTCACCAGGGCGCGGCCGATGCGCCCGGAAATCGGCGCGGTCACGGTGGCGTAGCCCAGGTTCAACCTGGCGCGCTCGACGGCGGCCTTGTTGGCGGCGACTTCGGCGTTGGTCTGGCGCAGGTTGGCGCGGGCGTTGTCGTAGTCCTGGCCGCTGATGGCATTGCCTTCCACCAGTTGGCTGTAGCGCTGCTCCTGCAGGCGCGCCTGGAACGCATTGGCCTCGGCCTTGCTCAGGTTGGCCTGGGCGCTGTCCAGGTCAGCCTTGAACGGTGCCGGATCGATGCGAAACAACACGTCGCCCTGTTTGACGTCATGGCCTTCCTTGAACACCCGTTGCATCACCACCCCGGCCACCCGTGCGCGCACTTCGGCGATGCGTGGCGCGGCGATGCGTCCGCTCAATTCGCTGGTGATGGAGAGGGGCCTGGCCTCAAGGGTTTCGATGCGCACTTTGGCCAGGGGCATTTGCGGCGCCTCGTCGGCCGATTGGTCACAGGCACTCAGGGCCAGCGTCAGGGCCAACAGGCAAAATGGCGCAAACAGATTCTTCGACATGCTCTTATCCCAATATTGACTGGCGCATCCTAAGGGCACCTGCGCCGTGGTGCTGTGAAGCTGTGTAGGTCGTCTGTGAAGAAATGTAAGGTGCGGCGCGCGGGGAGCCGAGGGCGTATATCCTTGCACAATCCTGCAACACACCAACAAACCGCATTATTTGGAAACACCATGCCCAACATCCTCCTGGTGGAAGACGACGCCGCACTCTCCGAGCTGATTGCCAGCTACCTGGAACGCAACGGCTACCACGTCAGTGTGCTCAGTCGTGGCGACCACGTCCGCGAGCGCGCGCGCCTCAACCCGCCGGACCTGGTGATCCTCGACCTGATGCTGCCCGGCCTCGACGGCCTGCAAGTGTGCCGCCTGCTGCGCGCCGATTCGGCGGGCCTGCCGATCCTGATGCTCACCGCCCGCGACGACAGCCACGACCAGGTGCTGGGCCTGGAAATGGGCGCCGACGACTATGTCACCAAACCCTGCGAGCCGCGTGTGCTGCTGGCGCGGGTGCGCACCTTGCTGCGGCGCAGCAGTCTGTCCGAGCCCCAGGTGGCCAATGACCAGATCCTGATGGGCAACCTGTGCATCGACCTGTCGGAACGCACGGTGACCTGGCGCGAGCAGGCGGTGGAGTTGTCCAGCGGCGAATACAACCTGCTGGTGGTGCTGGCCCGGCATGCCGGCGAGGTGCTCAGCCGCGACCAGATCCTGCAACGCCTGCGCGGTATCGAGTTCAACGGCACCGACCGCTCGGTGGACGTGGCCATTTCCAAGCTGCGGCGCAAGTTCGACGACCACGCCGGTGAAGCGCGCAAGATCAAGACCGTATGGGGCAAAGGCTACCTGTTCAGCCGTTCCGAGTGGGAATGCTGACCGATGTTTCGTGTACTGCTACGTCTCTACCTGATCACCATCATCACCTACAGCGCGGCGATCTTCCTGATTCCCAAGTTGGTGATCCAACTGTTCGAGCACCGCTACCTGGACTACAACGTCGAGCAGTCCCGGGGCATGCAGAAGCTGATCGTCAAGCAGTACCTGCGCGCGCCGGTGGAGCGCTGGTCCCAGGTGACCGAGCAACTGGGCAGTGACTTCGCGCCCCTCAAAGTGCAATTGCTGTTGCGCCAGGACGCCAGCTACACCGCACAGGAAGCCAAACTGCTGGAGCAGGGTAAACCCGTGATTCACCTGGGGGAGTGGGGCTGGATGGAGGACATCAGCTCGCCGCTCAACGAGCAGTTCGTGGTCAAGCTGACCGTTCCCCCGGACCCGCTGGACATGAACCTGTTGTACTGGTCGATGAATGTGCTGATCGGCGCCGCGTTGCTGGCCTGCCTGCTGTTCTGGCTGCGCCCGCACTGGCGCGATCTCGAACGCCTGAAAAGCACCGCCACGCAACTGGGCAAGGGCAACCTGGCCGAGCGCACGCACATTCCGCCCAGCTCCAATATCGGCAGCCTGGCGGCGGTGTTCGACACCATGGCCGACGACATCGAACACCTGCTCAACCAACAGCGCGACCTGCTCAACGCGGTCTCCCATGAACTGCGCACACCGCTCACACGCCTGGATTTCGGCCTGGCCCTGGCGCTGTCGGAAGACTTGCCGGAGGCCAGTCGCGAGCGCTTGCATGGCCTGGTTGCGCATATTCGCGAGCTGGATGAATTGGTGCTGGAGTTGTTGTCCTACAGCCGCCTGCAAAACCCGGCGCAATTGCCGGAGCGTGTGGAGGTGGTGCTCGATGAGTTTATCGACAGCGTGCTGGGCAGTGTCGATGACGAACTGGAAAACCCCGAGATTGTCATCGATGTGGCGCTCGACTGCGCTGTGGAACGCTTCAGCCTCGACCCGCGCCTCACCGCCCGTGCCCTGCAGAACCTGCTGCGCAATGCCACGCGTTACTGCGACAAACGCATTCAGGTGGGCGTCAAGGTCTGCGCCAAAGGCTGTGAAATCTGGGTAGATGACGATGGCATCGGCATTCCGCTGGACCAGCGCGAGCGTATCTTCGAGCCTTTTTACCGCCTCGACCGCAGCCGCGACCGCGCCACCGGTGGCTTTGGCCTGGGCCTGGCCATCAGCCGGCGAGCCCTCGAGGCCCAAGGTGGCGCCCTGACCGCACTGGCCTCGCCGTTGGGCGGCGCACGGTTCCGGGTGTGGTTGCCCACGGCTGCCGATTAGAAAATCTCCCGGGGAAGGCGCACACTGTGCCCCCGCTTTACCCGAGGAGAGATTGGCAATGACTGGTGTCCACACGTCTGCTCAACAAGGTTTCTCTACCCAGGCCGCCACCTACGCCCAGGGCCGGCCGAATTATCCCAGGCAACTCACGGGATGGCTCACGGATGTACTCGGCGTCGATGGGCACTCACGGGTGATCGACCTGGGCGCCGGCACCGGCAAGTTCACGCGCCTGCTCAGCACCCTGGCACCCGCGTTGATCGCCGTCGAACCGGTGCAGGCCATGGGTGCGCAGTTGACCCGGCTGTTGCCGGATGTGCGCCTGGTCAACGGCACCGCCGAAGCCATCCCCCTGGAAACCGCCAGCGCCGACGCCGTGGTCTGCGCGCAAGCCTTTCACTGGTTCTCCACCCAGGCCGCGCTGGCGGAAATCCACCGCGTGCTCAAGCCCGAAGGGCGCCTCGGGCTGGTGTGGAATGTGCGCGATGAGTCGGTGGACTGGGTGGCGGCGATCACTGCGATCATTACGCCCTACGAGGGTGACACCCCGCGTTTTCACTCCGGACGCTGGCGCGAAGCCTTCGACGGCAAGTACTTCTCCGACCCCGAAATGACCTGTTTCCCCTATAGCCACGTCGGCAGCCCCCAGGAAGTGATCATGGATCGCTTCCTCTCCGTGAGCTTTATTGCTGCGTTGCCCGAGGCTGAAAAAGCCCTCGTGAGCGAGCAGTTGCGTGGCTTGATCGCCAGCCATCCGGCCCTGAAGGGCCGCGACACGGTGGCGTTTCCTTATCAGACCCAGGCGTATGTCTGTCGTCGACTGCCATAAAAGGCATAAAGTCAGATCATATTGATATAAGTCGTTATAAGAAAAATCGCTATCCTGCGGCCAGAAATTTATAAGGCCGCGGGTAGCGTTGATGGAAGTGGGTAACTTTGGTTTTGTAATTGCGGGCCTGATCGTTGGTTTTATCGTCGGCATGACCGGTGTCGGCGGGGGCTCCTTGATGACCCCGATCCTGTTGTGGTTCGGCATCAACCCAGCCACGGCCGTGGGCACTGACCTACTGTACGCGGCCATCACCAAATCCGGTGGCGTACTGGTCCACAGCAAGAACAAGAACATCGACTGGACCATCACCGGCTGGCTGACCCTGGGCAGCGTGCCTGCGGTGTTGCTGACCCTGTGGTTCCTCGCCAGCCTGCACACCGACCCCAGCGCCATGAACGCAGTGATCAAGCAGGCCCTCGGCGTGGTGCTGCTGCTCACCGCCCTGGCGATCCTGTTCAAGCAACGCCTGCTGGCGTTCGCCCAGCGCCATGCGGGCGATCACTACCATATGAACCCGCGCAACCTGAATGCCCTGACCGTGGTGACCGGGGCGGTGCTGGGGACCATGGTTGCGCTCACCTCCATCGGCGCCGGCGCCCTCGGTACGGTCGCGCTGTTTATCCTCTATCCGTTCCTGGCCACGCGCCGCCTGGTCGGCACCGAGATCGCCCACGCCGTGCCCCTGACCCTGGTGGCGGGCCTGGGCCATGCCGGCATGGGCAATATGGACTGGCACCTGCTGGGCTTTCTGCTGATGGGGTCGCTGCCGGGCATTTACTTCGGCAGCCACATGACCGGCAAGGTCCCGGACGGCGTACTGCGCCCGTGCCTGGCGATCATGTTGATGACCATCGGCTACAAATTGGCCTTTTGAGGTGTACACAGGATTCAAATACACAGGGGCCAAATGTGGGAGGGGGCAAGCCCTAATGCCAGTCAGTTAAGGAGGAACACTGTAACTGTGGTGAGCGGGCTTGCCCCGCGTTGGGCTGCGCAGCAGCCCCAATAAGAGCGCTGCTGTGTGCCAGGCAGGTCCGGGGCTGTGTTTTGGGGCTGCTGCGCAGCCCAACGCGGGCGGTGCGACGATTCGGCAAGCCCGCTCGCCACAGGTTACTGTTTGCCCGTTCTATCTCTTAACTGATCGGCATAGCCCCCTCCCACAGTTTTGACCCCGCTCAGCCTCAGACTTTCGCCGGGCCATTGCCGATCTGCCACACAAACGGCGGCTCGGTGCCATTGATCACCCAGTCCCCCACGATCCGCGCCTTGTAGATCACCGGGTTGTGCGACGACACGGTCCGCGCATTGCGCCAATGGCGGTCGAGGGACTTGCCCTGGCGCACATCCGACGCCCCCAGGGCGTTGAACAACTCACTGGTGGCGCGCTGGATCAGCTCCGACACCACCACTTGCGCGGTGGCTGACTCGATTTCGGCCGCGACGTTGGCTTCGCGCTCGGCGACTTCATCCCCACCGAACCGCGCCAGGTACGCCCGCTGCGCCGGCACGGCGGCTTTCAGCGCGCTGGCTTCGGCGGCGTAGACCCACGCGGCGACTTCGCCCACCACCTGCTGGATCTGGGCATCCTGGCTGACGTGCTGGGCATTGCCGTGGCTGTAGATGCGCTTGCGGCTGCGCACCTGGTGGGCCACATCGCGCAACGCGGCACGGCCGATACCGGCGAGGCTGGCCAGCAGGACAAGTTGGTAGAACGCGGTCTGGTATTTGAAGCGGGTCGCGAAATCGATGACGTTTTCCGCCTCCACCACCGCATCGGTAAAGCGCGAGGTGCCGCTGCCGGTGGTGCGCTGGCCAAAGCCGTCCCAGTCATCGCTGTGCTCCACGCCGGGTTGGCGTGCGCGGGTGGCGGCGATCACATCACCGCCGGTGTCGCTGCGCTGGGCGTACACGTCGATCCAGTCGGAGAAAATACTGCCGGTGCTGTAGAACTTTTCACCGTTGAGTTTCCACCGATCGCCGTCCGGGCTGACCTTGGTGACAACCTCGCCGATGGCCACGGTGCCGATTTCGGTCCAGGCGCAGCCGACGATGTCGCCGTCGACAAAGCGTTTGAACCACAGGTCGCGGCCGGCACTGGGCGGCGCATTCAGGCGGTCTTCGGCAAAGGCGAAATGCCCGCGCAGGGCCTGGGGCACGTTGGAGTCGGCCTCGGCCAGTTCGATCAGCAGTTCGAACAGTTGCGGTAGCGACGCACCGCCACCGCCATATTCTACCGGCACCCGCACCGCGCCGAAGCCGGCCTCCTTGAGCCACTGGATCGGCTCATGGGGCAGGGCGCGGGTTTGTTCGCGTTCCACCGCGCCAGCGGCGATGCGCTGGAAAATCGGACGAAAGCGCGCCGCCAGCGTGGGGTAGTCGACGCCGACAGACAGCGGGTTGATAACGTGGTGTTCGGTCATGAGCAAGGCTCCGGGGCAGTGATCGGTGCCGGGAGTGATTGCACAGTCCGTGCCGGGTCCCAGGGCCAATGTTTATGGGGGATGCACGCTGTTTGCTGTTGCTCCAGCAACAGCAAACCGACAAACCGTTGCAATCCCTGACATTGACATTCCAAGCCTCCCAGCCCCGAATCCACGCCGCACCCCTTGTGGCGCGGGCGTTTGCCCCCGCCTGGCACGCTTGCTGCTCCACACCACGGTACATTCCTTTATGCGAGGTACCGTTCGATGAGTCAGCAAGCCGTGAAATTTGCCTATTGGGTGCCCAACGTCAGCGGTGGGCTGGTGGTCAGCAAGATCGAACAACGCACCCACTGGGGCATCGACTACAACCGCAAACTGGCGCAATTGGCCGAGGAAGCCGGCTTCGAATACGGCCTGACCCAGATCCGCTTCACCGCCGGCTATGGCGCCGAGAACCAGCATGAGTCCGTGGCGTTCAGCCACGCCTTGCTGGCCGCGACCACCACGCTCAAAGTCATCGCCGCGATCCTGCCCGGCCCGTGGCAACCGGCGCTGGCGGCTAAGCAACTGGCGACCATCGACCAGCTGACCAATGGCCGCATTGCGGTGAACATCGTCAGTGGCTGGTTCAAGGGCGAGTTCCAGGCCATCGGCGAACACTGGCTGGAGCATGACGAGCGCTATCGCCGTTCCGAGGAGTTTATCCGCGCCCTCAAAGGCATCTGGACCCAGGACGACTTTACCTTCAAGGGCGACTTCTACCGTTTCAACAACTACACCCTCAAGCCCAAGCCCCTGGGCCAGCCGGAAGTGTTCCAGGGCGGCAGCTCGCGGGCCGCGCGAGACATGGCCGCGCGTGTGTCGGACTGGTATTTCACCAACGGCAACACCCCGGAAGGCATCAAGGCCCAGGTCGATGACATTCGCGCCAAGGCCGCCGCCAACCACCATTCGGTCAAGGTCGGTGTGAATGCGTTCATCATCGCCCGCGACACCGAGGAAGAAGCCCGCGCCGTGCTCGCGGAGATCATCGACAAGGCCGACCCGGAAGCCGTGAATGCCTTTGGCGACGCCGCCAGGCAGGCCGGCAAGGCATCACCCGAAGGCGAGGGCAACTGGGCCAAGTCGAGCTTTGAAGACCTGGTGCAGTACAACGATGGCTTCAAGACCAACCTGATCGGTACCCCGCAGCAGATTGCCGAGCGCATCGTCGCGCTCAAGGCCGTGGGGGTGGACCTGGTGCTGGCGGGCTTCCTGCACTTCCAGGAAGAAGTGGAGTACTTCGGAAAACGTGTATTGCCGCTGGTGCGCGAGCTGGAAGCCAAGGCCGGGATCAAGCAGGTGGCCTGACCAGGGTTTTCTCCAGGCGCAGGGCCGGGGTGTGGTCTGCGTAGTAGTCGTTGACCACGGCGAAGCGCCGGTAGCCGTTGCGTTCATACAGCGCCAGGGCGCCGGGGTTGTCGGTGCGTACCTCCATGCGCAGGTGGGTGCAACCGTGCGTCACCGCGCCGGCCTCGGCATGGCTGAGCAACTGCTTGCCCAGCCCGAGGCCGCGTGCGTGCTCGGCAATGGCGATGGAATACAGGCGCGCGAACACGCTGCCACGACGAAACAGCACCAGCGCATAACCGAGCAACTGCCCATCCTGTTCCGCCACCCGCAATTGGCCGTGGGCGCGGCTGATCATCCAGTGAAAACTGCGCGATGAGAGCCGGTCGCTGCTGAAACACTGGTGTTCCAATGCGACTAATGCCGGTATATCACCGGGTAATGCAACGCGAGAGAAAAGAGCCATATAACCGCCGTAAAAGTTGCGTAACGAAACGGGACTTCCCTAAAAGATCGTGCTTAATAGAAAAGGTCGAGTTCTCTAAAGCGGATCAAATATTATGTCGGCGGTACAAGGTCATTGGCGTGAAGTATCCGAGCAAATCGTCGCGGCGACAATAACATCGAAGGGCTTTTTTTCGGCGCCGCCTCGAAGTAACAGTCAAGTGGTGATCATTGTTGAACGTAAGGAAGATTGGGCCTCCTACTTTCCCAGCGAAGACATCGTCACCGCCCAGGAGTACCTGGAGCAAACCCGGCAGAACGAATCAGGCAAGCGGGTGCAGGTGATCAATCTGTGCCGCAGCTACAAGTACCTGGGGCACGGCTACTACTGCTCTTTGCTGGCCGAAGCGCGCGGACACAAGGTGATTCCTTCGGTGCGCACCATCAGTGAGCTGACCAGGAAGTCGCTGTACGGCCTGGCGCTGGACGACTTGGATAAAACCCTTGATAAAGCCTTGAGTCATCACCTCTACAGTAATACCGAAGGGTTTACCCTGACACTTTATTTTGGCCGGACCACTATAGAACCGCTGCAGGAATTAGCCCGCCAGTTATTTGAAAAATTCCCATGTCCGATCTTGTTAGTTGAGTTCAGAAAACATAACGGTTGGCATATCGTAGGGGTCAAGTCCGGCGTATTGCACAAGTTACGCGACGACCAGGAAGATCAATTCGCCCACGCCCTCGATAACTTCAGCCGCAGGATCTGGCGCCAACCCCGTTCACGGCGTCTGGCCCGTTATGACCTGGCGATCCTCCATGACCCCCAGGAGCAATTGCCGCCGTCCAATGCCAAGGCTTTGGATAACTTCATCCGCGTCGGCAAGGGCCTGGGCATCGATGTGGAACTGATCGAGCGCAAGGACTACGCGCGCCTGGCCGAATACGACGCCTTGCTGATCCGCGAGACCACCAGTGTCGACAACCATACCTACCGCTTTGCCAAAAAAGCCGAAAGCGAAGGCCTGGTGGTGATGGACGACCCGGCGTCGATCCTGCGTTGTACCAACAAGGTCTACCTTACCGACCTGCTCAACAGCCATCAGTTAGGTATGCCTGCCACCGAGATTCTCTACAAGGAACGACCGCAGGACTTCGAACGGGTCGGCGAGCGCCTTGGGTTTCCGCTGGTGTTGAAGATTCCCGACGGGTGTTTCTCCCGGGGCGTGATCAAGGTCGAAAGCCAGCAGGCCTTGCTCAAGGCCACCGCCGAGTTGTTCGAGCATTCGGTGCTGCTGCTGGCCCAGGAATTCTTCTACACCGAGTACGACTGGCGCATCGGCGTACTCAACCGCAAACCGATCTTTGCCTGCCAGTACTTCATGTCCAAGGGCCATTGGCAGATCTATAACCACAAGGCCATCGGCCATGCCATCAACGGCGAATGCCGCACCCTGGCCGTGCATGAAGCGCCCCGGGCGGTGGTGGAACTGGCGGTGAAGACCGCCAACCTGATCGGCGACGGCCTCTACGGTGTGGACCTCAAGCAGTCCGGCGACAAGGTGGTGGTGATCGAGGTCAACGACAACCCCAACCTCGATGCCGGCATCGAAGATGCCTACTTGCAGGACGACCTGTACAGCCTGGTGCTGGAAGAGTTCGTGCGACGCCTGGAGTTGAAACGCCAGGGCCAGGTCTGGTGAGGTTCAAGGCAGTATCTACGGCGGTGGGTGAATCAAGGGCGGGTTTGCAAGGTCAGCACTTCAAAGCCATCCGCCGTCACCGCCACGGTATGTTCCCACTGCGCCGACAGGCTGTTGTCCTTGGTCACCACCGTCCAGCCATCTTTCAGGCTGCGCACCTTGGCGCCGCCCTGGTTGAGCATCGGTTCGATGGTGAACACCATGCCTTCACGCAGTTCCAACCCGGTGCCAGGGCGGCCGAAGTGCAGGATCTGCGGTTCTTCATGCATCTGCTTGCCGATGCCGTGACCGCAGTATTCACGCACCACGCTGTAGCCATTGGCCTGTGCATGGCTCTGGATCGCATGGCCGATATCACCCAGGCGCGCGCCGGGCTTGACCTGGCGGATCCCGGCCCACATCGCCTCGAAGGTCATGTCCACCAGGCGCCGCGCCTTGGGCGCGACGGTGCCGATCATGTACATCTTGCTGGAGTCGGCGATAAAACCGCCTTTCTCCAGGGTGATGTCGATGTTGATGATGTCGCCGTCCTTGAGGATTTCCTCGGCGCTGGGCATGCCATGGCACACCACCTCGTTGATCGAGGTGTTGATGGAGAAGGGGTAGTCGTATTGCCCGAGGCTGGCGGGGCGGGCTTTCAATTCGTTGCGGATAAAGGCTTCGACGGCGCTGTCCAGTTCCAGGGTGGAACGGCCGGCGGCGACAAACCCGTCGAGCATGTCGAATACCTGGGCCAGCAGGCGTCCGGATTCACGCATTACAGCCAGTTGGGCGGTGGTCTTGATCATTGGCTGCGCCCCCGGATCAGGTCGGGCTTGTCCAGCAGCAGTTTGTTGATCAAGTCGTGGTAGGGCAGGCTGGGGTTCAACTCGGCGAGCAGGCCGACCTTGATCCAGAATTCGGCCTGGGCGTTGATGGAACGGTCCATGGCCGCACTGGCCAAGCGGAGTTGTTCGTGCAGTTGGTCGCTGATCTTGACGATGCCCATGAGGTTCACTGTAGTGGCTGGATATACGAATCGTATATGTTTCGTATGTTGTCAGTAAACATGATGTTGACTTGATCCGGATGGCCGGTTAATTTCCAGGCATGACCTATCCAGCCTTCCGCAGCCAGCCAAGCATTATTACCGCCATTCCTCATTTGGCGGGATAGCACACGGCTGCACCCCAACCCGCCTTAGAGGCGGGTTTTGTTTGTTCCGTCTCCAGGGCCTTTAAAAACCAGGAGACACCCCATGAGCACGTGCCCCGCCCCGTCTACCGCTGATATGGCATTGCTTGAACACTATGTGAAAAAGATCCTCGCCGCGCCGGTCTATGACCTCGCGGTGCGCACGCCCCTGCAAGCCGCACCGGCACTCTCGGCAATGCTCCGCAACCAGGTGCTGCTCAAGCGTGAAGACCTGCAACCGACCTTTTCCTTCAAGATTCGCGGTGCCTACAACAAGCTGGTGCAGCTTACCGGCGCGCAGAAAGCGCGCGGTGTGGTGACGGCGTCGGCGGGTAACCATGCGCAAGGCGTGGCACTGGCGGCGAAGACGCTGGGGCTCCAGGCGCGGATCGTGATGCCGTGCAGCACGCCGGAATTGAAGGTGCTGGGCGTGCGCTCCCGGGGCGCCGAAGCGGTGCTGCACGGCGAGAGCTTCCCGTTTGCCCTGGCCCATGCGCTGCAACTGGCCGAGATGTCCGGCTGCACCTTCGTTTCGCCCTTCGATGACCCGGAGGTGATCGCCGGCCAGGGCACGGTGGCCATGGAAATCCTGCGCCAGCAACAAGGTCCGTTGGACGCGATCTTCGTGCCCGTGGGCGGCGGTGGCCTGATCGCCGGCATTGCGGCCTACGTCAAATACCTGCGGCCCGAGGTGCGCATCATCGGGGTCGAACCCGAAGGCTCCAGTTGCCTGCTCGCCGCACTGCAGGCCGGGGAGCGGGTGGTGTTGCCGAGTGTCGACGGGTTCGCCGATGGCACCGCGGTCGCGCAGATCGGCGCCTATGGCTTTGAGATCTGCCGCGATTGGGTCGACGAAGTGATCACCGTCAGCAATGACGAACTGTGCAGCGCGATGAAGTTGATCTATGACGATACACGTTCCATCACCGAACCTTCCGGTGCGCTGGCGGTGGCGGGGGTTCGCAAGTACGTGGCCAGTCGTGGGGTGAGTGGACAGACCTTGGTCGCGGTTAACTCAGGTGCAAATATCAACTTTGATAGTTTGCGATATGTTGCTGAAAGAGTGGCGGCACAAGCTGCAGTTTAATTCGAAGCGTGGGGTTAAACGATTAATCGAAGCGGTTCGACGATGATTTAACTGAGGTGACCTAAGCTATATAAATTCCTACATTGCTTATGAAGAAAAGTTACAACAAAAACGGAATTTGCCGAGTAGGCTTGTAAAGGTAAGCGTCTTCCAGGGCTGGCGAGACGTGGCAGGCACGCGCCTGCAGACTTATAACAATCGATTGGCAAGTCTCAAAAAAGGAGAGGTTGGCCATGCTTTCGGAATTAGAACTTCGCAGCATTATTGAAGGAAGTTTCCTGCCTAAACGGTGCGAATGCACCAAAGCCGAAGATGCTTCGCTGACGATCAAGGTCTACGACGACCGCGACCGTGACCGGGTGGATTTGGAAGTCAAAGGTATAAACGCCGACAAACTCGACAGCAGTCGAGCTATTTGCAACCTGATCACCGGGTTGCGTGAAGACCTCAAGCACAGCCATGCACCTGTCCAGCAGCGGGCTGGAGGGCGCAGTTACTACTGATCGTTGGTCATGAACGGTGGGCCTGGTAAATGCCAGGCCCAATGCTGTTTATATTTGCCCATCAATTCTGGAAGTCGCAGGCTTCGGACATTTTCCGGTAGCTCACGTCTTCCACTTTGCCCGCCTTGTCCAGGAACTTGATATCCGCGTTGATGACTTTGCAGTCGCTGGTCGGGGTTTCGTTCATGGCCAGGACCTTGGCAATGTTCATCGGCATGCCGTAATGATAAGGCACGGGTTTGACCGCCTGGGTTTGATCGTCAGCCTGGGCCAGGCCCGATACTGCCGCCAGCGCCAGGGCGCCGCCGAGCATTAAGGTGTGCAGTTTCATGGTGGTGCTCCGCAAGTGAGTGGAATTTCACTCTCGACTTGCGGGATTAACCATCGATTAATTTTGCCCTGGCTGACAAAACCTTCATCCAAGCTGCTGGCGATACGGCAAGTCCGGCCCGGTCTTGCCGCACGTCAGTGCCGCAGCGCGGATGGCGAAGCCGAGCATGGCGTCGATCTGCGCGCGGGTCAGTTGTTGCAGGCCTTGCACCGAGTCCAACTCGTGCTCGGTCAGCCAGGCAATCAACGCGGCCTGGAAGGTATCCCCGGCACCCACGGTATCCGCCATCACCACGCGCTGTGCCGGTTGCGACCAGGTGCCATGCTGACGGCTGAACACACTGGCGCCATCGCCGCCACGGGTGAGGAACACCAGCTGGCAACGGTGTTGCAGCCAGCCCTGCAGCACGCTTTCCGGCGACTGGCCGGGGTAGAGCAGGTGCAGGTCTTCGTCGCTGACCTTGATCAGGTCGGCATGCTGGGCCAACTCAGCGACACGGTCGCGCCACAGCTGGATATCCGGCTGCGGATTAAGACGCACGTTGGGGTCGAGGCTGATCAGGCGCTTGCCGCTTTCGCGCTGGACCAGGTTCAGCAGAGTGTCGCCGATCGGTTGCACCACCAGGGAGAACGAGCCGACATGCAGGCCGCGCACCTCATCGCCGAGGACCGGCAAATGCGCGACTTCCAGCAGTCGGTCGGCGCAGCCTTCACCCCGGAAGTTGTACTGCGGTGAACCATCGGCGCCCACCGCGACCATCGACAAGGTGGTCGGCGCGGCAAACTCCAGCAGGAACTGCTCGCTGACGCCTTCATCCTTGAGCACCTGCAACAGGCGACGCCCGAGGAAGTCGCTGGACAGGCCGCCGAACAACCCGGCCTCGATGCCCAGGCGGCGCAAACCCACCGCGACGTTGAACGGTGAGCCACCGGCAATCGCCTTGTAAGTGACCTTGGAGGCCTGCCCGCTGGCATCTTCCTCGCTGAAAAAATCAAACAGCGCTTCACCACACACCAGATACATAGTCGTTCGCTCTTAAAGGGTTGCCACGTGCTGTTGATAGCGTTCGTAAGCCAGTTGGTAGGCGCTGACATTGGCCGCCACCGGCAGGGTACGGCTGGCCGGGTCGACGCTCACGCATTTGTCGCACAGGCTGGCCAGGGACTCGCCGGACTGGCTCCACGCCGCCTGGATCGCCGCGCCCAGGGCGGCGGCTTCGCTTTGTTCGGTGCAGATCACTTCGGTGTTCATGATATCGGCGACCATCTGCCGCCACACCGGGCTTTTCGAACCACCGCCGATCAGGCGGATGCTCTGGCTTTGCAGGCCGGTGTGGCGTAGCAGATCGAGGCCGTAGCGCAGGCCGAACGTGGTGCCTTCGACCACCGCGCGGCACAGGTTGGCACGGGTCAGGTTGGTCATGGTCAGCCCATGCAGGCTGCCGGTGGCGTGGGGCAGGGCGGGTACGCGTTCGCCGTTGAGGAACGGCAGCATGCTGACGCCATCGGCGCCAATCGGGGCTTGCTCGACCAATGCGTTGAAAGCGTTGAGGTCCAGCTCGAACAACTCGCGAATCACCCCGGTAGCGTTGGTCAGGTTCATCGTGCAGATCAACGGCAGCCAACCGCCGCTGGACGAGCAGAAGGTGGCGACCGACGCCTGCGGGCTCACGTTGGGCTGGTCGGCGAAGGCATACACGGTGCCGGATGAGCCCAGGCTCATGGTGATCACGCCGGGGGCGATATTGCCCGTGCCGATGGCGCCCATCATGTTGTCGCCGCCGCCGCTGGACACCCTGGCATTGGGGTTGATGCCCAGGCGTTCGGCGATGGCCGGCAGGATCGTGCCTACGCTTTGATCGGCTTCGATCAATGTCGGCAGCGCAGCTTCGAGACGGCCGCTGGGGTCGATGTGCTTGAGCAGCGCCATATCCCAGGTGCGGGTGCGCACGTTGAAGTAACCGGTGCCCGAGGCATCGCCGTATTCCGCGACCGCGCGGCCGGTGAGCCAGTAGTTGAGGTAGTCGTGGGGCAGCAGCACATGGGCGATGCGCGCGAACACATCCGGGTGCTGCTCGCGGGTCCACAGCAGTTTCGACACGGTGTAGCCCGGCGCAATCGCCACGCCCAGGCGTTCCAGCGAGCCGCTTTCGCCGCCCAGGTAGGCCAGCAGGCGCTCGTTCTCCGGCGCGGTTTCGGTGTCGCACCACAGCTTGGCCGGGCGCAGCACCTGGCCGCTGTCATCGAGCAACACCAGACCGTGCTGCTGGCCGGATACGCCGATGCCGAGGATGTCCTGGCCGTCCACGCCGGCCTGTTGCAAGGCGCGGTGGGTGGCTTCGGTAAAGGCGTCCAGCCATTCCTGGGTGTGCTGCTCGCGACGGCCATTGGCGCCGCTGATCAGGGTGTGCGCGGCGGCGCCCAGGCCCAGCACCTTGCCGCTGGACGCGTCGAGGACGATGGCTTTGGTGCCTTGGGTGCCGCAGTCGATGCCGAGGAACAGGTTTTGCTGGGTCATGATGGAGTGCTCAGCAGTCTTATTTTTCGGATTGGTAATACATTCAACATGTGGGAGGGGGCTTGCTGTGGTGAGTGGGGCTTGTCCCCCGACGGGTTCACCACAGATTTGTGGGCTGCTTCGCAGCCTGGCGCGGGGCAAGCCCGCTCACCACAGCAAGCCCCCTCCCACATTTAAGCCAGTTTCTTCAGGAGGTTCTGTAGGGTTTCGGTGACGCCGTTATCACGCAGGCTCCCATAGCACCGCTCGAACGCTGCCACAAACTCAGGCGAGTTGGGAATAGCCGTGCCAAAAATCTCTTCCACCCCCAGCAACCGCTGGCTGATCAGTGCATCGTCACTCACCAGCCCCTGGCAGAACTCGGCGCGCGGATCTGGGATCGTGTAGCTCACGCCATTCTCATCCACGCCCTTCAAATACAAGGCCCAGGCCGCGACCACCAGTGCCGCACGCTCGGTCTCGCGCCCGTCGGCAATCAGGCGGTTGATGGTCGGCACGGTGAACTTGGGAAACTTCGACGAGCCGTCCGAACACACCCGTTCCAACTGGTCGGCAATCGCCTGGTTGGAGAAGCGGTCCACCAGGGTCTGCTTGTAGTCGGTCAGGTCGATGCCCGGTACCGGCGCCAGGTTCGGCGTGACGTCGAGGTCCATGTAGGCGCGCATGTAGGCCACGAACAGCGGGTCGTTCATGGTCTCGTGCACAAACCGATAACCCTTGAGAAACCCCAGGTAGGTCAGGGCCAGGTGGCTGCCGTTGAGCAGGCCGATCTTCATCTCTTCATAGGGCGTCACATCGTCGGTGAACTGCACGCCGACCTTTTCCCACGCCGGGCGGCCGTTGACGAACCTGTCCTCCAGCACCCACTGTACAAAGGGTTCGCAGACCACCGGCCAGGCATCGTCGATGCCGTGTTCATCGTGCAGTTGCAGGCGGTGGGCGGTGCTGGTCATCGGCGTGATGCGGTCGACCATGGCGTTCGGGAAGCTCACATGGGCCTTGATCCAGTCATGCAGCTCGGCATCGTGCAGGGCGGCGAACGCCAGCAGTGCCTTGCGCGTGACGGCGCCATTGTGGGGCAGGTTATCGCAGGACATCACGGTAAACGCCGGAATGCCGGCCGCGCGGCGCTGGGTCAATGCCGCGCAGATAAAGCCGAACACGGTTTTTGGCGACGACGGATGAGCCAGGTCATGCTGGATCTGCGGCAGGTGGGCCATGAATTCGCCGTTGCTGTCGTCGATGCAGTAGCCGCCTTCGGTGATGGTCAGCGAGACGATGCGAATCTCGGGGCTGGCGAGTTTATCGATCAATGCCCGGGCGCTGTCTTCGGCCAGCAGCATGTCGCTGATCGAGCCGATCACGCGCACTTCGGTGTCGTCGGTGTCGCCCAGTTCGTACAGGGTGAACAGGTAGTCCTGGCCGGCCAGGTCGTCGCGGGCCTTGCGGTCCTCGCTGCGCAGGCCAATGCCGCAGATGCTCCAGTCCAGGCCCTCGCCGGTGTTCATCAGTGCGTCGGTGTAATAGGCCTGGTGCGCGCGGTGGAAGCCGCCGACGCCGATATGGGCGATACCCTGGGAGGTACTCGCAATGGCGTAGGCCGGCAGTTTGATTTCCGGCGCCAGTTGGGTGAGGTTCTGTTTATTCAGTTTCATCGCAAATCTCGCAAATCAGGCGGCAGCGCGCAGTGGACGGGCCACAGCCACGCCGTCGGTGTCGAACAGATGGCAGTGCGCCGGGTCCAGGTGCAGGTGCAGCGTCTCGCCATACTGGCTGGCCATATCGCCGCGAATCCGCATGGTCAGCGGCTCGCCGTTCGAGGTGATGACGTGGCAGAAGGTGTCGCTGCCCAGGCGCTCGCCGACGTCGGCGGTGACGGTCAGGGTGGTTTGCCCAGGTGACGCGATTTCCAGGTGCTCCGGACGAATGCCCAGGGTCACCGCGCTGCCCACGCTCAAGCTGGCGCCGCTCAACGGCAGGCTGACCAGGGTGCCGGCGTCCAGTTGCACCTCACAGCCCTGGCCGTCGACGCGGGTGACCTTGCCCTTGAGGAAGCCCATTTTCGGCGTGCCGAGAAAACCCGCCACAAACAGGTTGGCCGGTTGGTGGTAGAGCTCCAGCGGCGAGCCGACCTGCTCGATACGCCCGCTGTTCAACACGACCACCTTGTCGGCCAGGGTCATGGCTTCGACCTGGTCATGGGTCACGTAGATCATGGTCGCTTGCAGCTCTTTGTGCAGGCGCGCCAGTTCCAGGCGCATCTGCACGCGCAGGGCGGCGTCGAGGTTGGACAGCGGTTCGTCGAACAGGAAGATCTTCGGGTTGCGCACGATGGCGCGGCCGATCGCCACGCGCTGGCGCTGGCCTCCGGAGAGTTGCTTGGGCTTGCGCTCCAGCAGCGGGCCCAGTTCAAGAATGCGCGCCGCTTCGTTGACCTTGCTCTCCACCAGCTGCTTGTCGACGCCGGCCAGGTCCAGGGCAAACGACATGTTTTTGCGCACGCTCATGTGCGGGTACAGGGCGTAGGTCTGGAACACCATGGCCAGGTCGCGTTTGGCCGGGGTGACTTCGGTGATGTCGCGGCCATCGAGTTCGATGGTGCCTTCGCTGACTTCTTCCAGGCCGGCGATCAGGCGCAGCAGGGTGGACTTACCGCAGCCCGACGGGCCGACGAACACCACGAATTCCTTGTCGTTCACTTCCAGGTCGATGCCTTTGATGATCGAGAAACCTTCGAAGCCTTTTTGCAGATTCTTGATTTTGAGGTTGGCCATGATGGGCCCTCCGCTAGAAATTATTATTTAACTGCGCCGAAGGACAAACCGCGCACCAGCTGTTTCTGGCTGATCCAGCCAAAGATCAGGATCGGCGCACAGGCCAGGGTCGAGACGGCAGACAATTTGGCCCAGAACAAGCCTTCGGGGCTGGAGTAGGAGGCGATCAGCGCGGTCAAGGGCGCTGCGGTGGACGAGGTCAGGTTCAGCGACCAGAAGGCCTCGTTCCAGCACAGGATCAGCGACAGCAGCACCGTGGAGGCGAGGCCGCCTTTGGCGATCGGCAGCAGCACCCGGACCATTTCCTGCCACAGCGTGGCGCCGTCCAGGCGCGCGGCTTCGAGGATGTCCTTGGGGATGTCCTTGAAATAGGTGTAAACCATCCAGACCACGATCGGCAGGTTGATCAGGGTGTAGATGATGATCAGCGCGATGCGCGTATCCAGCAGGCCAAAGCTCTTGGCCAGCAGGTAGATCGGCATCAGCACGCCCACGGGCGGCAGCATCTTGGTGGAGAGCATCCACAGCAGCGTGCTCTTGGTGCGTTTGGTTTCGTAGAACGCCATGGAGTAGGCGGCCGGCACCGAAATCAGCAGGCACAGGGCGGTGGCGCTGAATGAAATCAGCACCGAGTTCCACGCGTAGCTGAAGTAGTTGCTGCGCTCGTTGATGTGCAGGTAGTTCTCCAGGGTCGGCGTGAAGATGAACTGCGGCGGCGTGGCGAACGCGTCGATTTCGGTCTTGAAGCTGGTCAGCACCATCCAGAAGATCGGGAAGAAAATCAGGATCGCGATGGCCCAGGCCAGGGTGCCGAGCAACAGGCTTTGCAGGCGGCGGGATTGTTGAAGCGTCATGGCGCGGCCCTCAAGGCTTGTCAGTCAGGTTTTTGCCGATCATCCGCACCAGGATGATCGCCGCGATATTGGCGATGACCACGGCAATCAAGCCGCCGGCCGAGGCCATGCCCACGTCGAACTGCACCAATGCCTGGTTGTAGATCAGGTAGGCGAGGTTGGTCGAGGCGTAGCCGGGGCCACCGTTGGTGGTGGTGAAGATTTCGGCGAACACCGAGAGCAGGAAGATCGTTTCGATCATCACCACCACGGCAATCGGGCGGGCCAGGTGGGGCAGGGTCAGGTGCCAGAAAATCGCGATGGCGCCGGCACCGTCCAGGCGCGCAGCTTCCTTTTGTTCCTGGTCGAGGGACTGCATGGCGGTCATCAGCAGCAGGATGGCGAACGGCAGCCATTGCCACGAGACAATGATGATGATCGACAGCAGCGGATAGTGCGCCAGCCAGTCCACCGGCTCGGCGCCGAAGAACTTCCACACGGCGGCGAGAATCCCCGACACCGGGTGGAAAATCAGGTTCTTCCAGATCAGCGCACCGACGGTGGGCATGATGAAGAACGGCGAAATCAACAGCACCCGGACGATGCCACGCCCCAGAAACTCACTGGCCTCCAGCAGCGCACTGATCAACACACCGAACACCACGCTGATCAGCAGCACGCTGCCCACCAGCAGCAATGTATTGGTGGCGCCGGGCAGGAAGCCCGAGTCGGTGATGAAGTAGGTGAAGTTCTCCAGCCCCACGAATTGGTTCTCGCCGGGGTAGAGCAGGTTGTAGCGGATCAGTGAAAAGTACAGGGTCATGCCCAGCGGCACGATCATCCACAGCAGCAGCAGGGCGACCGAGGGCGTGACGAGGAACCAGCCGGGGTTGGCCAGGCGGTTTTTGGCGGATGTATTCATGATAATCAAGGCCAGTCAGGTACAGGTGCGCAAAACCCCTGTAGGAGCGAGCTTGCTCGCGAAGGTATTTCAGGCGCATTGCGGCGTCGGATGTACCTTTTTCGCGAGCAAGCTCGCTCCTACAGGATCGGGGGTTACTTGGGGTAACCGGCCCGCTTCATTTCCCGCTCGGTGGTGGTCTGCGCCGCAGTCAATGCCGCATCGACCGTCTGCTGACCGGTCAGCGCACCCGAGAAGAACTTGCCGACCTGGGTGCCAATCGCCTGGAACTCGGGAATGGTCACCAACTGGATACCGATATACGGCACCGGCTTGAGGGTCGGCTTGGTCGGGTCGGCGACTTTCAGCGATTCCAGGGTCACCTTGGCGAACGGCGCGGCCTTCATGTACTCGTCGCTGTAGGTCGACTTGCGCGTACCTGGCGGCACGTTGGCAACACCGTCGGTCTTGGCGACCAATGCGCCATATTCCTTGGACGTGGCCCAACTGGTGAACACCTTGGCGGCGTCCTTGGCCTTGGAGCTGGTCGGGATCGCCAGGCTCCAGGAGTACAGCCACGACGTGCCCTTGTCGGTTTTTTCGTGGGGGGCAAAGGTGAAGCCCACATGGTCGGCCACTTTGCTTTGGGTCTTGTCGGTGACGAACGAGCCGGCGACGCTGGCATCGACCCAGATCGCGCACTTGCCGCTGTTGAACAGCGCCAGGTTTTCGTTGAAACCGTTGCTGGAAGCACCCGGCGGGCCGGATTTCTTCATGTTGTCGACGTAGAAGTTCAGCGCGTCCTTCCACTCGGGGCCGTTGAATTCAGGCTGCCACTTTTCATCGAACCAGCGCGCACCGTAGCCGTTGGCCAGGGTGGTGATCAGCGCCATGTTCTCGCCCCAACCGGCTTTGCCGCGCAGGCACAGGCCGTACTGCTCTTTGCTCTTGTCGGTGAGTTTGGACGCGAATTCGCCGATCTGGCTCCAGGTCGGATGCTCGGGCATGCTCAGCCCGGCGTCCTTGAACAGGTCGGTGCGGTAGTAGGTGATCGAGCTTTCCGCATAGAACGGCAGGGCGTACAGCGAACCCTTGACGGACAGACCGTCACGCACGGAAGGGAATACGTCGTCGAGGTCGTAGGACGCCGGCAGGTCCTTCATCGGCTCCAGCCAACCCTTGGCGCCCCAGAGTGCGGCTTCGTACATGCCGATGGTCAACACATCGAACTGCCCGCCCTGGGTGGCGATGTCGGTAGTGAGGCGTTGGCGCAGCACGTTTTCTTCCAGCACCACCCAGTTCAGCTTGATCTCCGGATGCTCGGCCTCGAAGGTTTTCGAGAGCTTCTGCATGCGGATCATGTCGCTGTTGTTGACGGTGGCAATGGTCAGGGTTTGCGCGCCAAGGCTGACGGCGCTGAGGGTCATACAGGTACAGGCAAGCAGAGCTTTTGCTGTGAACTTCATCGCGCACTCCATTTCCGCGCCCAGGGGCTACGGAAGGACAGTTATTGTTGTTGTGTCTTCCTACAGGGAGTCAGGAAGAGTGTGCGTTGATTACAGCCTTCAAATGGGGTTGTGACAAATCCTTGGGAACACTTGGACTGATACTTTTTTGCACTCGATGATCGTGCCCATGCTTACCTGGGAACGATCTCCATTAGGCCAGGTTCTGCTCGGTCAAGCGTTGTACCGCCAGGCGGCGGTAGTGAGAGGGGGTCATACCCTTGAGTTGCTGAAAGCGCCGGTTGAAGTTGGAGATGTTGTTGAAGCCCGACTCGAAACACACGTCCGTCACGGCTTTATCACCGTCAGCCAGCAATTCGCAGGATTTGCTGATGCGCAGCCGATTGACGAATTCGATAAACGTGCGCCCGGTCGCCTGCTTGAACACCCGGGAAAAGTACGTCGGCTTCATCCCCAGGTGTTCCGCCACTTCCTCCAGGGGCAACTCGCGCGCGTAGTGGGCAAAAATGTAGTCCACCGCGCGGTTGGTGCGGTCGATGCTGTGTTCATCCGCCAATTGCGGCGTGGTGACGCCGGACAGCAGCTGGTAGTCCTCACAGCTGCTCAACACTTCCAGCAGGATAAAGAAATGCCCCAGGCGCGCCATACCCTGGGCGTCTTCGATACGTTGCATCAGGGTCATGGCCTGGGCGATGGTTTTTTTGCAGCGGAACTCGATGCCGGACTGCGCGCGCTCCAGCAACGGTGCCAGCATTTTCAGTTCGGTAAAAATGTGGCTGCCCTGCTCGAACAGCTCATCGGTGAAGTTCACCAGCATGTCGCGCTTGGGCACCACTTCGTCTTCCTCCACCTGGCTGATCCAGTTGTGGGGCAGGTTGGGCCCTGTGAGGAACAGGCTTTCCGGATAGAAGTTGCCGATATAGTCGCCAATAAACACCTTGCCGGAACTGGCGACGATCAGGTGCAGTTCGTATTCCTTGTGGAAATGCCAGCGCACCAGCGGGCAGGGGAAACCATGCTGGCGATAGATGATGGACAGACCGTTGTGATCGTCCATCAGTTCGTAGGAAGGGTCGGTGATTCGCGTTGCTCGGGTCATGCTGCCGTCGCTTTATTGTGGTTGCTGCTTGGGATAATGCCCCCTCACGCACGACCTCGCCAGCGCCGCGGTTTACAGGCTACGGTTTTTCGCCTCGATCCACTGGGACATGTACTGCGTACTTTTATGCGCATGGTGGCGCAGCATGCTGCCGGTGAAGTTGCTGCGGCGATGGGCGGCGAGGTGGTTGCGGCAGTGTTGCAGGCACTCCACCAGTGCAGGCCCGTGGACAGTGCGGTCATATCGGCCGGCAATCAGTTGGCGCCCATCCTGCTGGGCCTGGGTCCAGCGTTCGCGATCCTGATAAAGCGCCACGGCCGCCGCTGCCAGGGCTTCGGCGCATTGCTCGATGGCGCCGGGCCATGGCCGCTCATCGCCCATGGCCTCGGCGCCGATGGGGGTGGTGATATTGGGGGTGCCGCAGAGCATCGCATCGGCCAGCTTGCCCTTGATACCCGCGCCAAAGCGCAGGGGCGCCAGGCAGATGCGCGCGGCGCTCATCACTTGCAGGGCATCTTCGGCCCAGTTCATCACATGAAAGCCCTGCGCCGGGTTGTGCAGGGCGGTGGCCTTGGGCGGGGTGTAGGCGCCGTAGATATGCAGCTGGGCACCGGGCAATTGCTGGCGAATCAATGGCCAGACGCTGTTCTTCATCCACAGTACGGCGTCCCAGTTCGGCGCATGGCGGAAGTTACCGATGCTGAGGAAGTGCGCACGCTCTTCGAACGGTACGAAGGCCTCGGTTGGCGGCGTCATCATCAGCGGGCACCAGTGGAGCAGGGCGGCGGGCAGCTTGAACTGTTCGGTGAGCAGGCGGATTTCCACGTCGGAGATCATCAGGCTGATGTCGCAGCGGTAAATCGCGGCGATTTCGCGCTTGGCCAGGTCGGTGTCGGCCATCAGTTGGAATTCCTCCTCCAGGGCCGGGGCGAACAGCGCGCTGAAGTCGTCGCTGCCCGGGTGGGCCTTGAGGTGCGCCTTGAGGCGCTGCTGACGGGCGTCGCGCAGGCTTTGCAGGTCGGAGGTTTCCAGCACACGCAGGGCGTCGGGGCAACACTTCTCCACGCGCCAGCCAAACTGTTCCTCCATCATGAAACGGTCGAACAGCACGATATCCGGGGCCAACTCGCGGACAAAATCGTCAAAGCTGCTGTTATTGAGCTCGATCGCGCATTCGGCGATGCCCAGCGCCAGCAGGTCGGCCTTGTGCTCGCCCAGTGCAGCCGGGCTGCTGAAGGTAATATCCCAACCTTGCGTAAGAAAAGTTTCGAGAATCTGCATCATGTGCCCGCCCGCGGCCGAGGAACGGGGCTCCGGCCAGACATAACCAATGACCAGGACTTTGGTGGCGGGCTGATTCATCGACAACGGTTTCCTTGGAGGGCAGGCGCAAAGCGCGCAATTAAACCACAACCGTGTGGCATGACAATTTGTGTCTGGCGGTAGGTAGCCACGGTACTTTGTGGTTAACTTCCGCCTCTCGAATTCGTTTAACCAAAACCCAGCATAAGGATTCTGTTCATGGCTCAAGTCACTCTTCGCGGTAACCCTGTCCAGGTTGAAGGCGAATTGCCGAAAGTCGGCTCTGAAGCAGCAGACTTCACCCTGACCGCCGGCGACCTGTCGGATGCAACCCTGGCTACCTTTGCCGGCAAGCGCAAAGTGCTGAACATCTTCCCAAGCGTCGACACCCCGACCTGCGCCACGTCGGTACGCAAGTTCAACGCCCAGGCCAACGAGCTGAACAACGCCGTCGTACTGTGCATCTCCACCGACCTGCCGTTCGCCCAGGCGCGTTTCTGCGGCGCCGAAGGCCTGGAAAACGTGAAGAACCTGTCGGACTTCCGTGACCCTGGTTTCGCCGTCGATTACGGCGTAGCGATTACCGATGGCCCGCTCAAGGGCCTGACCGCCCGTGCGGTCGTGGTGCTGGACGAAAACAACACCGTGCTGCACAGCGAACTGGTTTCGGAAATCGGCCAGGAGCCGAACTACGAAGCGGCCCTGGCTGTTTTGAAGTAACTGTTGCGGCGCGTTACTGTCGTTTTGCAGTAACACCCGTAAGACATGATTGCGGCCTGGCCTAGTCCAGGCCGTTTTCATTTGTGGCTCAGACGTTTAGCGAAATAGCCTGCAGACTAAGCCGCAGAAGTTAAAAGTTGTAAGCCCAAGGTAAATAGCCGGTAAAGGCGCTTTTCTTAACGCGCTCCAGTGCTTATCTTTCAGCCTCCCGAAGAAGAAGCTCTCGCGCCCAATGGTTGATCACTCCATGCAATCCTCCCCCCGCAACTCCCGCCGCTGGCTGTTCGGCCTGCTCGTGCTGCTGGTTATCGCCGGCCTGTGCTGGAAATTCTGGCCAGGCGGCGCCGCCCACAAAGACGCACCGGCCGGGCATACCGGTAAAACCGGCATGGCGCGCCCGGGGTTCGGCGGGTCCACCGGCCCGGTACCGGTGCGTGTAGCGCCGGCGGTGCTGGGGGAGTTCCCGGTGTACTACAAGGCCTTGGGCACGGTCACCGCGCTCAATACCATCAATGTGCGCAGCCGGGTGGGGGGCGAGCTGGTCAAGATCGCCTTTGAAGAAGGGCAGATGGTCAAGGCCGGCGACCTGCTGGCCGAGATCGACCCGCGCAGCTACCAGAATGCCTTGCTCCAGGCCCAGGGCACGCTGATGCAGAACCAGGCCCAGTTGAAAAACGCCCAGGTCGACGTGCAGCGTTATCGCGACCTGTACGCCCAGGACAGTATCGCCAAGCAGACCCTGGACACCGCCGAAGCGCTGGTCCTGCAATACCAGGGCACGGTCAAGACCAACCAGGGCGCGGTAGACGACGCCAAGCTCAACCTCGAATTCACCAAGATCCGCGCACCGATCAGTGGCCGTGTAGGCCTGCGCCAGGTCGACGTGGGCAACCTGGTGGCCGCCAATGACACCACCTTCCTCGCGGTGATCACCCAGACCCAACCGATCAGCGTAGCCTTCACCCTGCCGGAAAACACCCTGGAAACCGTGCTCGCCCGTTATCACGCCGGTAACAAGCTGCCCGTGGAAGCCTGGGACCGTGGCGACGTCAAGCGGCAGGCCACCGGTGTGCTGCAAAGCCTGGACAACCAGATCGACGTCACCACCGGCACCCTGAAATTCAAGGCGCGTTTCGATAACAAGGACCAGGCGCTGTTCCCCAACCAGTTCGTCAATGTGCATCTGCTCGCCGATACCTTGCACAACGTGGTGCTGGCGCCATCCGCCGCGATTCAGTTCGGCAACACCGGCACCTTTGTCTACAAGCTCGATGGCGACAAGAAGGTCAAGGTCCAGCCGCTGGTGGTGGGTGACACCGATGGCGACAACACCGTGATCAAGGAAGGCCTGGTCGCCGGCGACCGCGTGGTGCTGGAAGGCACCGACCGCCTCAAGGACGGCAGCGAGATCGAAGTGGTCAACGACAGCAGCGAAGTGCCGACGACGCCCACCGAACACCTGCAAGGCAAGCCTGCGGCTAAAGGGGAGACCGGCACCACCGCCGGCAAGGCGCAAAAGGTCGGTTCATGAACCTGTCGCGGCTGTTTATTCTTCGCCCGGTCGCCACCACGCTGAGCATGCTGGCGATTGTTTTGGCCGGCATTATTTCCTACCGCTTGTTGCCGGTCTCGGCGCTGCCCCAGGTGGATTACCCGACGATCCGGGTGATGACCCTGTACCCCGGCGCCAGCCCCGATGTGATGACCAGCGCGGTCACCGCGCCCCTTGAGCGCCAGTTCGGGCAGATGCCCGGCCTGACCCAGATGGCGTCCACCAGTTCCGGCGGCGCCTCGGTGCTGACCCTGCGTTTCAACCTCGACATCAATATGGATGTCGCCGAGCAACAGGTGCAGGCCGCGATCAACGCCGCCACCAACCTGCTGCCCAAGGATTTGCCGGCGCCGCCGGTGTACAACAAGGTCAACCCAGCGGATACCCCGGTGCTGACCCTGGCCATTACCTCCAAGACCATGCTGCTGCCCAAGCTCAATGACCTGGTCGACACGCGCATGGCGCAGAAGATCGCGCAGATCAGCGGCGTCGGCATGGTCAGCATCGCCGGTGGCCAGCGCCAGGCCGTGCGTATCAAGGTCAACCCCGAAGCCCTGGCGGCCAACGGCTTGAACCTCTCCGATGTGCGCACCCTGATCGCCGCGTCCAACGTCAACCAGCCCAAGGGCAACTTCGACGGCCCCACGCGGGTGTCGATGCTCGATGCCAACGACCAGTTGGTGTCGCCCCAGCAATACGCCGAGCTGATCCTGGCCTACAACAATGGCGCGCCTCTGCGCCTCAAGGATGTGGCGCAGATCGTCGACGGCGCCGAAAACGAACGCCTTGCCGCCTGGGCCAATGAAAACCAGGCCGTACTCCTCAATATCCAGCGCCAGCCGGGCGCCAACGTGATCGAGGTGGTCGACCGCATCAAGGCGCTGCTGCCGAGCATCACCGACAACCTGCCGGCCGGCCTCGACGTGACGGTGCTGACCGATCGCACCCAGACCATCCGCGCCTCGGTCACCGATGTGCAGCACGAATTGCTGATCGCCATCGCCCTGGTGGTGATGGTGACGTTCCTGTTCCTGCGGCGGGTCAGCGCCACGATCATTCCGTCGATTGCCGTGCCGCTGTCGCTGGTGGGCACCTTCGGGGTGATGTACCTGGCCGGGTTCTCCATCAATAACCTGACGCTGATGGCCCTGACCATTGCCACCGGTTTCGTGGTGGACGATGCCATCGTGATGCTGGAGAACATTTCCCGCTACATCGAGGAAGGCGAGACGCCGCTGGCCGCTGCGCTCAAGGGCGCCAGGCAGATCGGCTTCACCCTGATTTCCCTGACCCTGTCACTGATCGCCGTATTGATCCCGCTGCTGTTCATGGCTGACGTGGTGGGACGGCTGTTCCGCGAATTTGCCATCACCCTGGCGGTGGCGATCCTGATTTCCCTGGTGGTGTCCCTGACGCTCACGCCGATGATGTGCGCGCGTTTGCTCAAGCGCGAGCCCAAGGAAGAAGAACAGAGCCGGTTCTACAAGGCCAGCGGCGCCTGGATCGATTGGCTGATCGAAGCCTACGGGCGCAAGTTGCAATGGGTGCTCAGGCACCAGCCGCTGACCCTGTTGGTGGCCATTGCGACCCTGGGCCTTACGGTGGTGCTGTACCTGGTGGTGCCCAAGGGCTTTTTCCCGGTGCAGGACACCGGGGTGATCCAGGGTATTTCCGAAGCGCCGCAGTCGATTTCATTCGCCGCCATGAGCCAGCGCCAGCAGGAACTGGCGCAGATCATCCTCACCGACCCGGCGGTGGAAAGCCTGTCGTCCTATATCGGCGTGGATGGCGATAACGCCACCCTCAACAGCGGCCGCTTGCTGATCAACCTCAAGCCCCACGGCCAGCGCGACTTGAGCGCGGCCCAGGTGATCACGCGCCTGCAACCGCAGATCGACAAGCTGGTGGGCATCCGCCTGTTCATGCAGCCGGTGCAGGACCTGACCATCGAAGACCGTGTCAGCCGCACCCAGTACCAGTTCAGCATGTCCTCGCCGGACGCCGACCTGCTGGCCCTGTGGAGCGGCAAGCTGGTGCACGCACTGAGCCAGATGCCGGAACTCACCGACGTCGCCAGCGACCTGCAGGACAAGGGCCTGCAGGTGTACCTGGTGATCGACCGCGATGCGGCCTCGCGCCTGGGCGTCAGTGTGTCGACCATCACCGATGCCCTGTATGACGCGTTCGGCCAGCGGCAGATTTCCACCATCTACACCCAGGCCAGCCAGTACCGCGTGGTCTTGCAGGCCCAGTCGGGGGAAACCCTGGGCCCGGCGGCGCTGAACCAGATCCATGTGAAGACCACCGACGGCGGCCAGGTGCGCCTGTCCAGCCTGGCCCATGTGGAACAGCGCCAGGCGCAGTTGGCGATTGCGCATATCGGCCAGTTCCCGGCGGTGATGATGTCGTTCAACCTGGCCCCCGGCGTTGCCCTGGGCAAAGGTGTGGAGCTGATCAACCAGGCGCAGAAGGACATCGGCATGCCGGTGGGCGTGCAGACCCAGTTCCAGGGCGCGGCCCAGGCGTTCGAAGCGTCGCTGTCGAGCACCTTGCTGCTGATCCTTGCGGCGGTGGTCACCATGTACATCGTGCTGGGTGTGCTCTACGAGAGCTATATCCACCCGATCACCATTCTCTCGACCTTGCCCTCGGCCGCGGTGGGGGCCTTGCTGGCCTTGCTGCTCAGTGGCAATGACCTGGGCATGATCGCGATAATCGGCATCATCCTGCTGATCGGTATCGTCAAGAAGAACGCGATCATGATGATCGACTTCGCCCTCGATGCCGAACGCAACCAGGGCCTGGACCCGCAGACCGCGATCTACCAGGCGGCGCTGCTGCGCTTCAGGCCGATCCTGATGACCACCCTGGCCGCCCTGTTCGGTGCAGTGCCATTGATGCTGGCCACCGGCTCCGGTGCCGAACTTCGCCAGCCCCTGGGCCTGGTGATGGTCGGCGGCCTGCTGGTGAGCCAGGTGTTGACGCTGTTCACCACGCCGGTGATCTACCTGTATTTCGATCGCCTCGGCCGCCGCTGGCGCAAAGAGCCGCAAAGCCTGGAGCCGGTTGAGTCATGAACCTGTCCGGACCTTTCATTCGCCGGCCGGTAGCGACCCTGCTGCTGAGCCTGGCGATCATGTTGCTGGGCGGGGTCAGCTTCAACCTGCTGCCGGTGTCGCCGCTGCCCCAGATCGATTTCCCGGTGATCGTGGTCTCGGCCAGCCTGCCCGGCGCCAGCCCCGAGGTGATGGCCTCCACGGTGGCCACGCCGCTGGAGCGTTCCTTCGGCGCGATTGCCGGCATCACCACCATGAGCAGTTCGTCGAGCCAGGGTTCCACCCGGGTGATCCTGGCGTTCGACTCCGACCGTGATATCAACGGCGCCGCGCGGGAAGTGCAGGCGGCTATCAATGCCTCGCGCAACCTGCTGCCCAGCGGCATGCGCAGCATGCCCACCTACAAGAAGATCAACCCGTCCCAGGCGCCGATCATGGTGCTGTCGCTGACCTCGGACGTGTTGCAGAAGGGCCAGCTGTACGACCTGGCCTCGACCATCCTCTCCCAAAGCCTGTCCCAGGTGCCGGGGTGGGCGAAGTGCAGATCGGCGGCAGCTCCCTGCCGGCGGTGCGTATCGAGCTGGAACCCAAGGCCCTCGACCAGTACGGCGTGGCCCTGGACGACGTGCGCAACACCATCGCCAATGCCAACCAGCGCCGGCCCAAGGGCTCCCTGGAAGACAGTGAGCGCAACTGGCAGATCCAGGCCAACGACCAGTTGGAAAAGGCCAAGGACTACGAGCCGCTGCTGATTCGCTACCAGGACGGCGCCGCACTGCGCCTCAAGGATGTGGCGAAGATCAGCGACGGCGTCGAAGACCGCTACAACAGTGGCTTCTTCAACAACGATTCGGCGGTGCTGCTGGTGATCAACCGCCAGTCCGGCGCCAACATCATCGAGACCGTCAGGCAGATCAAGGCGCAACTGCCGGCGTTGCAGGCGGTGCTGCCGTCCAGCGTCAAGCTCAGCCTGGCCATGGACCGCTCGCCGGTGATCACCGCGACCCTGCATGAAGCCGAGATGACCCTGCTGATTGCGGTGGGCCTGGTGATCCTGGTGGTGTACCTGTTCCTCGGCAACTTCCGCGCCTCGCTGATTCCAACCCTGGCGGTGCCGGTGTCGCTGGTGGGCACGTTCGCGATCATGTACCTGTACGGGTTCTCACTGAACAACTTCTCGCTGATGGCGCTGATCCTGGCCACCGGCCTGGTGGTGGACGATGCCATTGTGGTGCTGGAGAACATTTCCCGGCATATCGACGCGGGCGTGCCGCCGATGAAGGCCGCTTACCTGGGCGCCGAGGAAGTCGGTTTTACCTTGCTGTCGATGAACGTATCGCTGGTGGCGGTGTTCCTCTCGATCCTGTTCATGGGCGGGATCGTCACCAACCTGTTCCGCGAGTTTTCCATCACCTTGTCGGCGGCGATCATCGTGTCGCTGATCGTGTCGCTGACGTTGACGCCGATGCTCTGCGCCCGTTGGCTCAAGCCCCACGTGAAAGGGCAGATGACCGGCCTGCAGCGCTGGAGCCAGAAGATCAACGACCGCATGGTGGCCGGCTACGCCACCAGCCTGGACTGGGTGCTGCGCCATCGCCGCCTGACCCTGCTCAGCCTGCTGCTGACTATTGGCGTGAACGTGGCGCTCTACGTGGTGGTCCCGAAGACCTTTATGCCGCAACAGGACACCGGCCAATTGATCGGCTTTGTGCGCGGGGATGACGGCCTGTCGTTCAGTGTCATGCAGCCGAAGATGGAGATCTTCCGCAAGGCGGTGCTCAACGACCCGGCGGTGCTCAGCGTGGCCGGCTTTATCGGCGGCAACAACGGTACCAACAACGCGGTGATGCTGGTTCGCCTCAAGCCCATAAGCGAACGCAAGGTGTCCGCCCAGGCGGTGATCGAGCGCCTGCGCAAGGATGTGCCGCTGGTGCCGGGCGGGCGTCTGTTCCTGATGGCCGACCAGGACCTGCAGTTCGGCGGCAGCCGTGACCAGACCAGCGCGCAGTATTCCTACATCCTGCAAAGCGGCGACCTGGCCGCGCTGCGCCTGTGGTACCCGAAAGTGGTCGCGGCGCTGCGTGAGCTGCCGGAGCTGACCGCCATCGACGCCCGCGAAGGCCGGGGCGCGGCCCAGGTCACGCTGATTGTCGACCGTGACCAGGCCAAGCGCCTGGGCATCGACATGGACATGGTCACCGCGGTGCTCAACAACGCCTACAGCCAGCGGCAGATTTCCACCATCTACGACAGCCTCAACCAGTACCAGGTGGTGATGGAGGTCAACCCCAAATATGCCCAGGACCCGATCACCCTCAACCAGATGCAGGTGATCACCTCCAGCGGCGCGCGGGTGCCGTTGTCGACCATTGCCCATTACGAGAACAGCCTGGCGGACGACCGCGTCAGCCATGAAGGCCAGTTCGCCTCGGAGAACATCGCCTTCGACATGGCCCCCGGGGTCACGGTGGAGCAGGGCACGGCGGCCATCGAGCGGGCGATTGCCAAGGTCGGCCTGCCGGAAGATGTGATCGCCAAGATGGCCGGCACCGCCGATGCCTTTGCGGCCACGCAGAAGGGCCAGCCGTTCATGATCCTCGGCGCGCTGGTGGCGGTGTACCTGGTGCTGGGCATTCTGTATGAGAGCTATATTCATCCGCTGACGATCCTCTCGACCCTGCCGTCGGCCGGCGTCGGCGCGATGCTTGCCATCTACCTCACGGGAGGGGAGTTCAGCCTGATTTCCCTGCTCGGCCTGTTCCTGTTGATCGGGGTGGTGAAGAAGAACGCGATCCTGATGATCGACCTGGCGTTGCAGCTGGAGCGCAACGACGGCCTGGGCCCGCTGGAATCGATTCGCAGCGCCTGCCTGTTGCGTCTGCGGCCGATCCTGATGACCACCCTGGCGGCCATCCTCGGCGCCTTGCCGCTGCTGCTGGGCACCGGCGATGGCGCGGAAATGCGCCATCCCCTGGGCCTGACCATCATTGGCGGCCTGATTTTCAGCCAGGTCCTGACCCTCTACACCACCCCGGTGGTTTACCTCTATCTCGACCGCGCGCGCCACCGCTTCAATGCCTGGCGCGGCGTGCGTACCGATGCTGCCCTGGACACTGCGCTATGACCGATTCAACCTTTGCCAAATTGGCCATGACCCGGGGTTCCCGTGTTGCGAGCCTGGTGCTTTGCGGCGCACTGCTCAGCGCTTGCGCCGTCGGCCCCGATTACCATCGCCCGGAAGTCACTGAATCCGCGCAGTTCAAGGAGGCCCAGGGCTGGCGCCAGGCCGCGCCGAGTGATTCCCTGGCCCGTGGCGCCTGGTGGGAGCTGTACGGCGATCGCCAACTCAACGACCTGGTGCTGCGCCTGAATAATTCCAACCAGACCGTGGCCCAGGCCGAAGCGCGTTTTCGCCAGGCCCAGGCCCTGGTGCGCAGCTCACGCGGGGCGTTTTACCCCACCGTCGACCTGAGCGCCGGCAAAACCCGCGCCAGCCAGGGCACCGGCAGCAGCAGCGCCAGCCTCAGCAGTTCCAGCAGCGGGATCCGTGACACCCTCAATGCGCAGCTCGGCGTGAGCTGGGAAGCCGATATCTGGGGCAAGTTGCGCCGTGGCCTGGAGGCCAACGAGGCCAGTGCCGAAGCCAGCTCGGCGGATTTGGCCGCGATGCGCCTGAGCCAACAGTCGGAACTGGTGCAAAGCTACCTGCAACTGCGGGTCATGGACGAGCAGACCCGCCTGCTGCAAGCCACGCTGGACACCTACCAGCGCTCCCTGCAAATGACCGAAAACCAGTACCGCGCCGGTGTATCCGGCAAGGACGCGGTGGCCCAGGCGCAAACCCAGCTCAAGACCACCCAGGCCAGCCTGATCGACCTGATCTGGCAACGCGCTCAACTGGAAAACGCCATCGCCGTGTTGATCGGCGAGGCACCGGCCAACTTCAACCTGGCGGTGAGCAAGGACATCCCGGCCCTGCCGCAGATTCCGGTCAGCCTGCCGTCGCAATTGCTTGAACGGCGCCCGGACATCGCCTCGGCCGAACGCTCGGTGATCGCCGCCAACGCCAATATCGGCGTAGCCAAGGCCGCCTATTACCCGGACCTGACGCTGAGCCTGGCCGGTGGCTATTCCAGCAGCACCTATGCCGACTGGATCAGCCTGCCGAACCGCTTCTGGTCGGTAGGGCCGAAACTGGCCATGACCCTGTTCGACGGCGGCCAACGCTCGGCGGAAGTCGATCGCACCGTGGCGTCCTACGACGAAACCGTGGCCAAGTACCGCCAGACCGTGCTCGACGGCTTCCGTGAAGTGGAAAACTACATGGTCCAGCTCAAGGTGCTGGAAGACGAGGCGGTGGTCAGCAACGAAGCCCTCGAGGCCGCCCGAGAATCGCTGCGCTTGACCCAGAACCAGTACAAGGCCGGGCTGATTGCCTATTTGGATGTGGTGACGGTCCAGGCCACGGCGCTGAGTAACGAGCGCACCGTGTTGACCCTGTTGCAGAGCCGCCTGGTGGCCAGCGTGCAACTGATCGCCGCGCTGGGCGGTGGCTGGGATGGGCAGACGCCGATTGCCGAGAAGGATTGATTACGCTTCAAGTGGGGGCCTTGACCTGGCTGCGGACCTTGAGCTTGCGCCGACGCTTGACCCGCAACAGGCCGGTGTAGCGGCGGTGGTTTTTTGAGTTGAGGACCAGGACATAGATCAAGGCCGAGATGAGCGTGGATAGGTTGAGCAGCGTAGGTGGGTGACTGGCGAGATAACCGGTCGCCAATAGAATATTCACGATTGCCACGAGCATGAGTACTCGGGGCGCATAACGAAACCCTTGGCATAGCATTATTTGCCCAGCGTTAAAAACTAGGCAAAGCGTCATGCCGGTCGCAAACGCATATTCATTGGGCAAGTGATGGCTTTCTGCGTAGTACGCCAGGCTAAGTGACATGTTGGCGGCGATATTGTTGAGACTAAGCAAAAGAGCACCGCCGAACGACGGCAAGAATCGATAGGCGTAACGGCGCCATATCCGGTACTCGCGCAGAGGGTCGGTGTCATCAGTCATGGCTGTCGAACTCCTCATACAGGGCAATAATCATGTGGCTGATATTCCCTGACAGCGCGCTGCCAGTAACCGATAGGGTCGCTCCGATTTGATCTTTGATTTGAGTGAGGATGTCCTGGCGTAATTGTGGATTGCTATACCGTTTGGGTAACTCCCCGGCCAGCTGTTTCAGCCGGACGATTTCGAATGGGTGGCGGGGATTTTTAAGCCGCAGGATTTCGTCCGTTAACGCTGCCCGTTCCTGACGGCTCATGGCCCGCAGGATGTCCGTCATGTGGCGCCCCGTCGAACGCCGTATGGCCAACACTGATTTGACCACTGCGAAGCTGCTGGAGCCTGCTCCCACAAGTGAGATGCCGTCTAAGGCAAGCGTCGTTGCCTGATACCACCTTAACGTGTCGTAGTGATCATTCTGGGCGGGATTGATTAACTCGTTTCGGGTCCTCCATAAACTGTTCAACCACTGTGCCCCACTGGCCGCTGTCCCGACAAAAGCGATGTAGGTCAATACTAGGCTCGCACCTAGGGTAAATGGCGCTGCCGCAATACCCGTTTTCGCCACGATGTAGCTAATCACAGCTCCGCCGCAGGAAATCGCCATCCCCGATGCCTCCTTCCATAGCTGTGATTCACGCGGGGAACTTGCCGCCAGTTCTGCATATTCGTCGGCAGTCTTAATAGGCCCGGCCGCCTCGCGCAAAATCACCCGTTTGGGCTTGATACTGCACAGCGGCACAAACTCGCGTAACACTGTTACCTGATAGTCGCTTCCGATATGCACCACTCCAGCACCAACGATGCCGGGGTCGGCGTCGATGGTTCGATAGAGTTCGGGCAGGTCCAACAGACTCATGAGTCGTTGACGGGTGGTGGAGTGTGCATCCGGCATACCGCTACGCAGGAAATCGCTTGGCATCCTTTCACCGGTGAGTCGATAGAGGTGAAAGAGCCTGGGGAATAGTTCCCGGTTTTTATGTCAGGCTGTTCGCTATGTTTTGTAGGATCATGCCTGCCAGTTATCTGATGCTTTTGAGTCGGCGAATTGACGTCAAATTGCCACTAATGGCCCTCTGATAATTAATCAACTGTCCAAGAATTATTCTCGCTACAATCGCCCGCTTTGCCACTTGGCACGGGCGTTTCGGGTCCGTTGCCCACGAGAAGTCCCATGCTTATCGGTAGCTATTCCCCTTCGCTGGTCGCGATCTCGCTGTTTGTCGCGATCCTCGCTTCCTACACCGCCCTGGACCTCACCGGCCGCATCGCGACCGCCAAGGGGCGCGCTGTGTATTTATGGATAGCCGGCGGGGCCATGGCGATGGGGGTAGGCGTCTGGTCCATGCACTTTATCGGCATGCTGGCGTTGCGCCTGCCGTTTGCCTTGGGCTTTGATATCGGTATCACCGCGCTGTCGTTGTTGATCGCGGTATTGTCCTGCGGCTTTGCATTATGGCTGGTCAGCCAAGCGCGTTTGCCTGCCTGGCAACTGGCGTTTGGCGCGCTGGTCATGGGCAGCGGTATTGCCAGCATGCACTACACCGGCATGGCCGCGATGCGCATGACGCCGGGCATCGACTATGACCCCACGCTATTTGGCCTGTCGTTGCTGATCGCGGTGGTGGCGTCCGGCGCCGCGCTGTTGATTGCCTTCAACCTGCGCCGCAACACGCCCTACGTACGCCTGGCCCGTGGTGGTGCGGCGGTGGTGATGGGCTTTGCAATCGTCGGCATGCATTACACCGGCATGGCGGCCGCACGCTTTGCCGACGAGAGTTACTGCGCCGCCGTGCTGGACGGCTTGAGCGGCAAGGGCCTGGATAACCTGGTGTTGGTGACGACCCTGGCGGTACTGGCCATCGCGTTGCTGACGTCGTTGCTCGACGCGCGCCTGGAAGCCCGCACTGCGGTGCTTGCCGACTCACTGACCCAAGCCAACCAGGAACTGACCCACCTGGCCCTGCACGATATGCTCACCGGCCTGCCCAATCGCACCTTGCTGGCCGATCGTATTCAACAGGCCATCGAGGCGGTAAAGGAGCAGGGCGGTTGCTTCGCCCTGATGTTCATCGACCTGGATGGCTTCAAGCCGGTCAACGATGCCTTTGGCCATCACATGGGCGACCAGTTGTTGCGCGAAGTCGGCCTGCGCCTGCGCGAAGACCTGCGCAGTCACGACACCCTGGCGCGCATCGGCGGCGATGAGTTTGTATTGCTGGTGCAGTTGACCCAGCCCGACGATGCCCTCGGCCTTGCCGAACGCCAGGTGGTGCTGATCAACCGCGCGTTCCAGGTGGCCGAGCATGAGCTGAAGATTTCCGCCAGCGTCGGCATCGCCATGTTTCCGGGCAATGGCAATACCCCCCAGGAACTGCTGATGAACGCCGACGCCGCCATGTACCATGCCAAGGGCATGGGCAAGAACGGCTACAGCTTTTTTGATGTGTCGATGAACACCAATGCGCGCAAGCAATTGCAGCTGCTGCAAGACCTGCGCAATGCCCTTGAGCACGAGCAGTTCCGGCTGTATTACCAGCCCAAGTTTGATGCGATCAGTGGGATCCCGGTGGGCGCCGAAGCGCTGGTGCGCTGGGAGCATCCGCAACAAGGCTTGTTGTTGCCGGCGACCTTTATCGAACTGGCGGAAAAAACCGGCCTGATCATTCCCATCGGCGAATGGGTGCTCAATGAAGCCTGTCGCCAAATGAGCCTGTGGTACGCCCAGGGTTATGAGCACTGGCGCATCGCGGTGAACTTGTCGGCGTTGCAGTTTTGCCACGCCGGGCTGGTCAACAGCGTGGCCGGCGCCCTGGCGCGGCACCGGTTGCCGGCCAACAGCCTGACCCTGGAAATCACCGAGACCACCGCGATGAGCGATGCCGATGCGAGCATGACGGTGTTGCAGCAGCTGTCGGACATGGGCGTGGACCTGTCCATCGACGATTTCGGTACCGGCTACTCCAGCCTGATGTACCTCAAGCGCCTGCCGGCCAACGAGTTGAAGATCGACCGTGGTTTTGTGCGTGACCTGGAGCATGACAGCGACGACGCCGCCATCGTGTCTGCCATTGTTGCCTTGGGCCAGGCGCTGGGGCTGCGAATCGTCGCTGAAGGTGTGGAAACCGATGTGCAGCAGAGTTTTCTCACACGGTTGGGGTGTAACTCCCTGCAAGGCTACCTGCTCGGCCACCCGTTGCCGGCGGACGGTTTCATGGACCATATCCAGCGCGGTGAAGACGCAGCGGCGCCTGACAAAAGCCGTGCGTGACGGTTAGTATCGGATCCAACCCTAAACACCAGGTTGGATCAGGAGACCGCACGCATGGACAAAGTCCTCATCATCACCGGGGGCAGCCGTGGTATCGGCGCCGAGACGGCATTGCTGGCTGCCCGCGAGGGCTATCGCCTCTGCATCAACTATCACTCCGATGAAAAAGCCGCCCACAGCGTCCTCGAGCAGGTTCGCGGCCTCGGTGCCCAGGCGATTGCGGTGCGCGCGGATGTCAGTATCGAAGATGAAGTAATTGCGCTGTTTCATCGTGTGGACGCCGAACTGGGCCGGGTCACCGCGTTGGTGAACAATGCCGGCACCGCGGGGCACAAGTCGCGGGTGGATGAGATGTCCGAGTTCCGCATCCTGAACATTCTCAAGACCAATGTGCTCGGTCCGATCCTGTGCGCCAAGCACGCGCTGCTGCGGATGTCGCCCAAGCATGGCGGGCAGGGCGGCAGTATCGTCAATGTGTCGTCGGTGGCCGCACGCCTGGGTTCGCCGGGTGAATACGTCGACTACGCCGCATCCAAGGGCGCACTCGACACCTTCACCCTTGGCCTGTCGAAAGAAGTGGCGGGCGAGGGCATCCGCGTCAACGCGGTGCGCCCCGGCTACATCTTCACCGACTTCCACGCCCTGAGCGGCGACCCGGACCGGGTCAGCAAGCTCGAGTCCGGTATTCCCATGGCCCGTGGCGGGCGGCCCGATGAAGTGGCGGAAGCGATTATCTGGTTGCTGTCGGACAAGGCTTCGTATGCCACGGGGACTTTTCTGGATTTGGGTGGCGGTCGCTAGCTCATGCAGTGCCTGCACCGGCGCCATCGGGGGCAAGCCCCCTCCCACACTTGAGAGGATTCACAGCCCAAAATGTGGGAGGGGGCTTGCCCCCGATGGCGTCAGAAAGCGCAACGCCATCCCTCAAAACGACCGCACAATCCGCCCCAACGTCTCCATCGCCTTCTCCGAGGCCTCGGTCCACGGGCTGCCGTAGTTCAGGCGAATACAGTTGCGAAAGCGCTGGGTCGCAGAAAAGATCGGCCCCGGCGCAATGCTGATGCCTTGCGCCAGGGCCATCTGGAACAACTTCAACGAATCGGTCTGCTCCGGCAATTCCAGCCACAGGAAATACCCGCCGGCCGGCTGGCTCACCCGTGTCTGCGCCGGGAAGTAGCGGGCGATTGCCGCCAGCATGGCGCTTTGCTGTTCTTCCAGGGCATAGCGCAGTTTACGTAAGTGGCGGTCATAGCCGCCGTGTTGCAGGTAGTCGGCAATCGCCGCTTGCGCCGGCATCGAGGGGCACAGCGAGGTCATCAGCTTCAAGCGCTCGACCTTCTGCGCGTAGCGCCCGGCCGCCACCCAGCCGACGCGATAGCCCGGCGCCAGGCTCTTGGCGAAGGAGCCGCAGTGCATCACCAGGCCTTCGGTGTCGAAGGCCTTGGCCGGTTTAGGGGCCTGCTGCCCGTAGTAGAGCTCGGCGTACACATCGTCTTCGATCAACGGCACCTGGTGGCTGCGCAATAACTCGACCAGCGCCTGCTTCTTTGCTTCCGGCAATGTGGCGCCCATGGGGTTCTGGAAACTGGTCATGGTCCAGCAGGCCTTGATCGGGTAGCGCTCCAGGGTTTGCGCCAGGGCGTTGAGGTCAATGCCGTCGCGCGGGTGCACGGGGATTTCCACCGCCTTGAGCTTCAGGCGCTCCAGCACTTGCAGGCAGGCGTAGAACGCCGGGGCCTCGATGGCCACCAGGTCGCCCGGTTCGGTGACCGCTTGCAGGCACAGGTTCAACGCTTCCAGGGCGCCGTTGGTGATCAGCAGTTCCTCCATGGGCAGCATCAGGCCGCCGACCATATAGCGCAGGGCAATCTGCCGACGCAGTTGCGGGTTGCCCGGCGACATATCGGTGACCACCAGGCGCGGGTCCATCTCGCGGCTGGCGCTGGCCAGGGAGCGGGCCAGGCGCGGCAGCGGGAACAGCATCGGGCTGGGGAAGGCCGAGCCGAAGGGCACGGTGTTGGGGTCTTTGATCGAATCGAGTACCGAGAACACCAGTTCGCTGACATCGACTTCGGTGGACTCATGCACCTGCTCGCTCACCACCGGTTCGGAGAACGGGCTGGGTGCATGGGTGTTGACGAAGTAGCCGGAGCGCGGCCGTGCCCGGATCAACCCGCGACGCTCCAACAGGTAGTAGGCCTGGAACACCGTGGACGGGCTGACGCCATAGGTCTGGCTGGCATAGCGCACCGACGGCACACGCTGGCCGGGGCCGAGCACGCCGGAGCGGATCAGTTCTGCGATGTCGTCGGCGAATTTTTCGTAGCGTTTCATGTTGGCCTTAAACAAATAGGTAATATGAGTGCAGCCCCTCTCACATTTGATCGGCATCATTTCCGACAGCGAGGTCTCAGCGGTTCAGTGGTGCCACAAAGCGGCTGTCGGCGGCGCTGTAGATCCACGGCTCGTCCACATCCGAAACCTTGAAGCGCACTGTCTGCGAACTGCTCGCCGGCCTGTCGGCCAGCAACGCTACCGACACCGGCACATCGACGATTTCCCCAGGTGCCAGGCTGATCTCGGTCTTGCCTTGCAGTTGGAAACCCTCTGCATCCAGCAGCTCCACCCGGTATTCCTGGCGCTGCTGTGTCTTGTTGATGACCTTGAGGCTGTAGATGTTTTCGATCTGGCCCTGGGCGTTCTCGCGGAACATGCCACGATCCTTGGTCACGTCCAGCGACACCATTGGCCGCTCCACCAATGCCACCACCAACGCCGCAATCATCACCAGCAGCACCGCACTGTAGCCGATCAGGCGCGGCCTGAGCAGGTGGGTCTTGCCGCCTTGCAATTGATGCTCGGAGGTGTAGCTCACCAAGCCCCGCGCATAGCCCATCTTGTCCATGATCGAATCGCAGGCGTCGATGCACGCCGCGCAGCCGATGCACTCCATTTGCAGGCCGTCGCGGATGTCGATGCCGGTGGGGCAGACCTGTACGCACAGCTGGCAGTCAATACAGTCGCCCAGGCCGACATCGGCCGGCTTGACCTCGCGTTTGCGCGGGCCGCGATGCTCGCCACGGGCGCTATCGTAGGAAATGGTCAGGGTGTCTTTATCGAACATCACGCTCTGGAACCGCGCATACGGACACATGTGCATGCACACCGCTTCACGCAGCCAGCCGGCGTTGATGTAGGTGGCGGCGGTAAAAAACAGCACCCAGAACAGACTCACGCCTCCCATCTGCCAGGTCAGCAGTTCGGCGGCCAGGGGGCGGATCGGGGTGAAGTAGCCGACAAAGGTCAGCCCGGTGAGCACGCTGATGACCAGCCACAACGTGTGTTTGGCCGAGCGCCGCGCGAGTTTGTTCAGGCTCCAGGGCGCCGCTTGCAGCTTGATGCGTTGGTTGCGCTCGCCCTCGGTGACCTTTTCGCACCACATGAACAGCCAGGTAAACGAGCTTTGCGGGCAGGTGTAGCCACACCACACGCGGCCGGCGAACACCGTAATCGCAAACAGGCCGAAGGCACAGATGATCAGCAACGCCGATAACAGGATGAAATCCTGGGGCCAGAAGGTGGCGCCGAAAATATGGAATTTGCTTTCGGCCAAGTCCCACAGCACGGCTTGCCGCCCACCCCAGTTCAGCCACACCGTGCCGAAGAACGCCAGGAACAGAAAGCCCGCGCCAGCCACGCGCAAGGTGCGGAACAGGCCGGTGAAACTGCGGGTATGGATCAGGTTGTCGCTGGATTTGGCCTTCACCTTCTTTGGGGGGATCGGCTCAAAGGTTTCCACGGTTGGGATTCGTTCGCTCATGGTCGTTCGCTCATCAGCCTCCATCAGGCCGATGAACTATGCGCGCCGGTCTGTTTGCGTAACAGACTCAGGTATGGCGATAAAAAGCGGATCAGATGGGCTTTGGCCAGGGGCCTGCGTCAATGTGCTGCACCCCATGGCGCTTGAGGTGCAGCCAGCTCTGGCGCGTGCTGATACAGATCAATTAAATCAGCGAACCAGGTTCTTCAGCCTTTACATGCTGGCGCCCATCATGGGCACCTGCCACCGTCAGGGCGTCGGCCTCGGCTTCGGTGATATAGATCCGCTCGGCCGCCAGTTCCACGTACGACATGGATTTGTCGGTGTCGGTAACGATATTGACCCGGGTTGCCGGCACACTCTGTTCCTGGCCGTTCTCATCGAGCATGAAGTAGCACAAGTGGTTTTCGATACGTATTGTCATGTCGATCTCCTTTTCATGGGCTGTGTAAGGTTAGGGTTCGGCGATGCAGGCGCGTTCAAGGCAACTGACTGGCGGTCGCCGCTGTCCATCCTTTATTCATAAATAAAGGACAGCATCCATGGACGCCTGGTGGCACGAAGTGTGGCAAACCCTGCAGGCCGAATTTGCCGATATCGGCGACGCCCGGCAGCTCACCCAGATCACCGTGCGCCTGGTGATCGCCGCGATCCTGGGCGGCATTCTCGGGTTCGAACGCGAGAGCAAGGGCAAGGCCGCCGGCGTGCGCACCCACATGCTGGTGGCCTTGGGCGCAGCGTTGTTTGTCATGGTGCCGCAGATGTCGGGTAATCAGGCGGATGCCATGAGCCGCGTGGTGCAGGGCGTGATTGCCGGGATTGGGTTCCTGGGCGCCGGCACCATCATCAAGGGCAAGGATGATGACGAGGGGCATGTGAAGGGCCTGACGACGGCTGCCGGTTTGTGGATGACCGCTGCGATTGGGGTCTCGGCCGGATTGGGTCGGGAATCGACAGCGGTACTGAGTACCTTGTTGGCCTTGGCGGTGTTCAGCGTGATGCCAAAAATCGTCAAGCGATTTGAGAGGGACTGACGATCACCGGCGGCATGGTCGTCGGCGGTTCCTCTACCGGTGGCGGTTCATTTTCCGGCGGTTCCTTCTCGGGAATCGGCTCGGGCTCCGTGGGGGGCAAGGTCGGGTTGTCGATATTCGGGTCCGGGGTTTCTGCCGGGATCGGGATATTCATCGGTGTGGCCTCCTTTGTGCTTTGCTCTAGCGGTGGACATCCGCCGGGGCCAATTGATTCCCCGCCCAATGGCGGTACATCCAGCTGAACTTTTAACCTCGGCCCAAGCTCGGACCTATAGCGGCCCTGCTCAGGGAGAGCGCGGCCGTATCGGAATTCGGATCAAGCAAAGAGCGTCCACAGGGCGTAAGGGGAAGATGCTCGATGACTGCTGAAACACTGGCTCCAGAAGACTCCATATTGCCGCTGTCCCAGGCGCTGTTGCTGCCCAGGATCGCGATCGAAAGCACTTCACCCGTGATCGACGGCGGCGAATTTGCCGTCAAGGCTGTGGTAGGCCAACGGGTCAACGTCACCAGCAAGGTATTCGCCGATGGCCACGACAAGCTGGCCGTACTGATCCGCTGGCGCCCGCTGCATGAAGAAAGCTGGCACAGCGTGGTCATGAACGACGTGGGCAACAATGGCTGGGAAGGTGCGTTTACCGTTACCGTCCAGGGCCCTCACGAATACTGCATCGAAGCCTGGATCGATACCTTCGCCAGCTTCTGCTATGAACTGCGCAAAAAACATGAAGCCGGGGTGCCGGTCAGCCTGGAATTGCAGGAAGGCCGCAGCCTGGTGCTGCAGGCCGCCGAACGCAGCGACAACGAACTGCGCGACCGCCTGATGCTGTTGCACCACGAACTCTCCGGTTTGCTGGAAACCGAGCAGGTCGCGCTGTTTTTGCACGAAGACAGTGCACACCTGATGACCCAGGCCGACCACCGCGCCTACTTGAGCATCAGCACCGTCTACCCGATTGATGTGGAGCGCGAGGCGGCGCAGTTTGCCAGTTGGTACGAGCTGTTTCCCCGTTCGATCACCGATGATCCGGCCCGCCACGGTACGTTCAACGACGTGCACTCGCGCCTGTCGATGATCCATGACATGGGCTTCGACGTGCTGTACTTCCCGCCGATCCACCCGATCGGGCGCAGCCACCGCAAAGGCAAGAACAATTCCCTGACCGCAGGCCCCGATGATCCGGGCAGCCCCTATGCCATCGGCAGCGAGGAGGGCGGCCACGAGGCCATCCACCCGCAGTTGGGCAGCCGTGATGACTTCCGGCGCCTGGTCAAGGCCGCCGCCGAGCATGGCCTGGAGATCGCCCTGGATTTCGCCATCCAGTGCTCCCAGGACCACCCGTGGCTCAAAGAGCACCCGGGCTGGTTCAACTGGCGCCCGGACGGCACGATCAAATATGCCGAGAACCCGCCGAAGAAGTACCAGGACATCGTCAACGTCGACTTCTATGCCGCGGATGCGATCCCTGGCCTGTGGACCGAGCTGCGTGACATCGTGGTGGGCTGGGTGGAAGAGGGCGTGAAGACCTTTCGCGTCGACAATCCCCACACCAAGCCGCTGCCCTTTTGGCAGTGGCTGATCGCCGATGTACGGGCAAAGTATCCCGAGGTGATCTTCCTCGCCGAGGCGTTCACCACCCCGGCGATGATGGCGCGCCTGGGCAAGGTCGGTTACTCCCAGAGCTACACCTACTTCACCTGGCGTAATACCAAGGCCGAACTGGCCGAATACCTGGCGCAATTGAACGAGTCGCCGTGGCGCGAATGCTACCGGCCGAACTTCTTCGTCAACACGCCGGATATCAACCCAGGCTTCCTGCATGAGTCCGGGCGCCCAGGTTTCTTGATCCGCGCCGCGCTGGCCACCATGGGTTCGGGCCTGTGGGGCATGTATTCGGGGTTTGAGCTGTGTGAGGCGGCACCGGTGCCGGGCAAAGAGGAATACCTGGACTCGGAGAAATACGAGATTCGCCCTCGGGACTTTACCGCACCCGGCAATATCATCGCCGAGATCGCCCAGCTCAACCGCATCCGCCGCCAAAACCCGGCCTTGCAGACCCACCTGGGGCTGAAGCTCTACAACGCCTGGAACGACAATATCCTGTACTTCGGCAAGCGCAGCGAGGACGGCAGCAACTTCATCCTCGTAGCCGTCAACCTCGACCCGTTCAATGCCCAGGAGGCCCACTTCGAGTTGCCGTTGTGGGAATTGGGCCTGCCGGACGATGCGCACACCCAGGGTGAAGACCTGATGAACGGCCACCGCTGGACCTGGTATGGCAAGACCCAGTGGACGCGGCTGGAGCCGCAGATGCCGTTCGGGATCTGGCGCATCAGAACCTCCTGAGCCTGGTGAAGATCAACATGTGGGAGGGGGCAAGCCCCCGATAGCGGTGTGTCAGCCACTGAATACCCACCTGAAAGACCGCTATCGGGGGCAAGCCCCCTCCCACATTGACCCGGTTCAGTCTGCACGATTTTTCGAGTATTTCAGGAGTTTCCAATGGCGAAGAAACCCAAGGCTGCCACCTTCATCAAAGACCCGCTCTGGTACAAGGACGCGGTGATCTACCAGGTTCACGTCAAATCCTATTTCGACTCCAACAACGACGGCATCGGTGACTTTCCCGGCCTGATCGCCAAGCTCGACTACATCGCCGACCTGGGCGTCAACACCATCTGGCTGCTGCCGTTCTACCCTTCGCCACGCCGCGATGACGGCTATGACATTGCCGAATACCGGGGCGTGCACAGCGACTACGGAACCATGGCCGATGCCCGGCGCTTTATCGCCGAGGCCCACAAGCGCGGGTTGCGGGTCATCACTGAGCTGGTGATCAACCACACCTCCGACCAGCACCCGTGGTTCCAGAGGGCACGCAAGGCCAAGCCGGGTTCGGCGGCGCGGGACTTCTACGTGTGGTCCGATGACGACCAGAAATACGACGGCACTCGCATCATTTTCCTCGACACCGAAAAGTCCAACTGGACCTGGGACCCGGTCGCCGGCCAGTACTTCTGGCACCGTTTTTATTCCCACCAGCCGGACCTCAATTTCGACAACCCGCAGGTGATGAAAGCCGTGCTGTCGGTGATGCGCTACTGGCTGGACATGGGCATCGACGGCCTGCGCCTGGACGCCATCCCTTACCTGATCGAGCGCGATGGCACCAACAACGAAAACCTGCCGGAAACCCACGACGTCCTTAAGCAGATCCGCGCCGAGATCGACGCCCATTACCCCGACCGCATGCTGCTCGCCGAGGCCAACCAATGGCCGGAAGACACGCAACTGTATTTCGGCGACCGCAAGGGCGATGACGGCGACGAATGCCACATGGCGTTTCACTTCCCGCTGATGCCGCGCATGTACATGGCGCTGGCCCAGGAGGATCGCTTCCCGATCACCGATATCCTGCGCCAGACGCCGGAGATCCCCGCCAATTGCCAATGGGCGATCTTCCTGCGCAACCACGATGAGCTGACCCTGGAAATGGTCACCGATAAAGAGCGCGACTACCTGTGGAACTACTACGCCGCTGACCGCCGCGCACGCATCAACCTGGGCATTCGCCGGCGCCTGGCGCCCTTGATGGAGCGTGATCGCCGCCGGGTCGAGTTGCTCAACAGCCTGCTGCTGTCGATGCCCGGCACGCCGACCCTGTATTACGGCGACGAAATCGGCATGGGCGACAATATCTACCTCGGCGACCGCGATGGCGTGCGCACGCCGATGCAATGGTCCATCGACCGCAACGGCGGTTTCTCCCGCGCCGACCCGGCCAGCCTGGTGCTGCCACCGATCATGGATCCGCAATACGGCTACCTGTCGGTCAACGTCGAAACCCAGGCCCAGGACCCGCACTCGCTGTTGAACTGGACCCGCCGCATGCTGGCGGTGCGCAAGCAGTCCAAGGCGTTTGGGCGCGGCAGCCTGAAAATGCTCTCCCCAAGCAATCGCCGCATCCTGGCGTATACCCGCGAATTCACCGGCGAAGACGGGCGCACCGAAATCATCCTGTGCGTGGCCAACGTCTCGCGCAGCGCCCAGGCGGCCGAGCTGGACCTGTCGGCCTTTGCCGGCATGGTCCCGGTGGAGATGCTCGGCGGCAATGCGTTCCCGCCCATCGGCCAATTGAATTTCCTGCTGACCCTGGCGCCGTATGGCTTCTATTGGTTCGTGCTGGCGGCGGAAAACCAGATGCCCAGCTGGCACGTGGAGCCGGTGCAAAGCATGCCGGACTTCACCACCCTGGTGCTGAAAAAACGCATGGAAGAGCTGCTCGACGAACCGTGCCGCACCACCCTCGAACAGACCTCGCTGCCCGCCTGGCTGCCCAAGCGCCGTTGGTTTGCCGGCAAGGACACCGCCATCGACAGCGTGCGCATCGCCTACGGTGTGCGCTTTGGGGACCCGCAGCATCCGGTCTTGCTCAGCGAGCTTGAGGTGACCGCTGGTGGCCAGGTCAGCCGTTATCAGCTGCCGTTCGGTTTTCTTGGCGAAGATCAGTTCACCAGCGCCTTGCCGCAGCAGTTAGCCCTGGCCCGCGTCCGACGGGTGCGCCAGGTGGGATTGGTGACGGATGCCTTCAGTCTGGAGCACTTTATCCGCGCGGTGATCCAAGGCCTGCAGGCCGGTACCGTGTTGAACGGCAGCGACGGCGACCTGCGTTTTGAAGCCACGCCACACTTGGACACGCTGCAACTGACGGACGAGTCGCCGGTGCGTTACTTGTCTGCCGAGCAGTCCAACAGCTCGGTGGTGGTGGGCGAGAGCCTGGTGCTCAAGCTGATCCGCAAAGTCAGCGCCGGGGTGCACCCGGAGCTGGAAATGAGCGCCTACCTGACGCAGGCGGGCTACCCGAATATCTCGCCGCTGATGGGTTCGGTGATTCGCCATGATGGCGCCGGCGAGGACAACCTGCTGATGATCGCCCAGGGCTACTTGAGCAACCAGGGTGACGCCTGGAGCTGGACCCAGAACAACCTGGAACGTGCGATTCGCGATGAACTGGCCGAGGCCATCTCCGAGCAGGAACAGCATTACAACGCATTGGGCGAGCTGGCGGACTTCGCCGGGCTGCTCGGCCAGCGCCTGGGTGAAATGCACGGGGTACTGGGCGCCAAAACGACCAATAAGGACTTCAAGCCCGAACCGACTAGCACTAAGGATACCCAAGCCTGGGCCAAGGACGTTGGCGCGCAGATCGACCGTGCATTGCAATTGCTCAAGCTGCATCAAAGCCAATTGAACCCTGCCGATCAGGCGCTGGTCAGTGAATTGCTGGCGCAGAAAAAAGCCATCGGCGCGCATGTCCAGGCGCTGGCGAAAGCCACCTTGGGCGGGCTGCGCATTCGGGTCCATGGTGACTTGCACCTGGGCCAGGTGCTGGTGGTGAAGGGCGATGCCTACCTGATCGACTTCGAAGGCGAACCCGCGCGGCCGTTGCATGAACGGCGCGGCAAGCACAGCCCGTATAAAGATGTGAGCGGCGTGTTGCGCTCCTTTGACTATGCGGCGGCCATGGCCTTGAACGTACAAGGGGTGGATCACTCGCCCGCAGCGGACCAGGCGCGCAGACGCGTGACCGATCGCTACCTGAAAGAGGCCCGCCAGGCATTTATCCAGGCTTATCAAGCCGCTGCGTCTACACTGGCGCATGACTGGCAGGATGCCAAGGGCCAGGACGCCGCGCTGACGTTGTTCAGCCTGGAGAAGGCCGCGTATGAGGTAGCGTACGAAGCGGAAAACCGCCCGACCTGGTTGCCGGTGCCCTTGCAGGGCTTGCACGGGTTGTTGAGCGGGATTACATCTAAATCGAACACTGCACGCGGTGGGGAGACGTCATGAGCTTTACGAATAAAGAACCGCTGCAACCGAAGTTGACAGCCATGCCGGCGTCCAAGGACGTCGAAGCGCTGGTGCGCGCCGAGCACCACGACCCGTTTTCCATTCTCGGGCCACACGATGACGAGCAGGGCGGCCAATTTATCCGCGCGTTCCTGCCGGAAGCCTTGAGTGTCCAGGTGCTGAGCCGCGATGGCGGTGAACAGATCGGCAGCCTGGATGCGACCCAGGTGCCGGGGCTGTTCGTCGGGCAGTTCAACACCCGCCAGGCGTACTTGCTGAAAATCCAGTGGGCCGGTGGCGAGCAGATCACCGAAGACCCTTACAGCTTCCAGCAACTGTTGCTGGGGGAGATGGACCTGTACCTGTTCGCCGAAGGTAACCACCGTGACCTCAGCAGTTGCCTGGGGGCCCAGGTGACCAGCGTCGATGGCGTAGACGGCGTGCGTTTTGCCGTGTGGGCGCCGAATGCGCGGCGGGTCTCGGTGGTGGGGGACTTCAATATCTGGGACGGCCGCCGCCACCCGATGCGCCTGCGGCATCCGTCGGGCGTGTGGGAAATCTTCATTCCACGCCTGCAACCTGGCGCCGCCTACAAGTACGAAATCCTCGGCGCCCACGGGATTCTGCCGCTCAAGGCCGACCCGATGGCGCTGGCGACCCAGTTGCCACCCGATACCGCCTCGAAAGTCGCCGCGCCGTTGCAGGTGGACTGGCAGGACCATGAGTGGATGCAAGCGCGGGTCGAGCGCCAGAAGGCCACGGCGCCGCTGTCGATCTACGAGCTGCACGTGGGCTCCTGGCAGTGCGAGCTGGACGAGGCCGGCGAAGTGGCGCGCCAGTACACCTGGCGCGAGCTGGCGGAGCGGTTGGTGCCGTATGTGCAGCAACTGGGCTTCACCCACGTCGAATTGATGCCGATCATGGAACACCCGTTCGGCGGTTCGTGGGGTTACCAGGCGCTGTCGCAGTTCGCACCGACGGCGCGTTTTGGTTCGCCGGAAGATTTCGCCTATTTCGTCAACGCACTCCATCAGGCCGATATCGGCGTGATCCTCGACTGGGTGCCGGCTCATTTCCCCACCGACACCCACGGCCTGGCGCAATTCGATGGCACTGCGTTGTACGAATACGCCAACCCGCTGGAAGGCTTCCACCAGGACTGGGACACGCTGATCTACAACCTGGGCCGCACTGAGGTCCACGGCTTCATGCTGGCCTCGGCGCTGCATTGGCTCAAACACTTCCACATTGACGGGCTGCGCGTGGATGCGGTGGCGTCGATGCTGTACCGCGACTATTCGCGCAAGGCCGGCGAATGGGTGCCCAACCGCCATGGCGGGCGCGAGAACCTGGAAGCCATCGACTTCCTGCGCCACTTGAACGACGTGGTAGCACTGGAGGCGCCCGGCGCGCTGGTGATCGCCGAAGAGTCCACCGCCTGGCCCGGCGTCAGCCAGCCCACCCAACAGGGCGGCCTGGGCTTCAACTACAAGTGGAACATGGGCTGGATGCACGATTCTTTGCATTACATCCAGCAAGACCCGGTCTACCGCGCCCACCACCATAACGAGCTGAGCTTCGGCCTGGTGTATGCGTGGTCCGAGCGTTTCATCCTGCCGATTTCCCACGATGAAGTGGTGCACGGCAAGCATTCGCTGATCGACAAGATGCCCGGCGACCGCTGGCAGAAGTTTGCCAACCTGCGTGCCTACCTGACGTTCATGTGGATGCATCCGGGCAAGAAGCTGCTGTTCATGGGCTGCGAATTCGGCCAGTGGCGCGAGTGGAACCACGACCAGCAACTGGACTGGTACTTGCTGCAGTACGCCGAGCACAAAGGCGTGCAAAAGCTGGTGGGTGACTTGAACCGCCTGTATCGCGAAGAGCCGGCCCTGCACGAGCAGGATGATGCGCCCCAGGGTTTCCAGTGGCTGATCGGCGACGACGCGATCAACAGCGTCTACGCCTGGCTGCGCTGGAGCAAGGACGGCAAGCCGGTGCTGGTGGTGGCCAATTTCACCCCGGTGCCCCGTGAGGCCTACAAGGTGGGCGTACCGTTCGGTGGGCGTTGGAGCGAGGTAATCAACAGCGACGCCGACACCTATGCGGGTTCCAATTATGGCAATGGTGGTGGCGTGTTCACCGAGGATGAGCCACGCCATGGGCAACCGGTGTCGCTGTCGTTGAACCTGCCACCGTTGGGGGTGCTGATTTTGCGGCCTGAGGCGAGTTAAAGGCTCTACCTTGCTGGATTCAGTTGTCCACGCTGCTGGCAGGGTGCCACAATGGCGCCTTTGTCATGGCAGTCGAATCGAGCACATTTCATGAATGGCCTTGGGCATGGGCAGGACCAGGATTGCTTTATAGAGGCACAGGTGCGAACCGACCGTTTGCACCAATTGTTTCGCCAGTCATTTGCAGCCATTTTCGGCAGCTACATGGCGGCCGCCATGCTCTGCTGGCTGTGCTGGGAGCGTTTTGATCACACGTCCATGCTGGTGTGGCTGGTGCTGCTGGGTGCCTCGTCGCTGCTGCGGGTCAAGATGTTCCTGGACTGGTTCCGCTGCCCCAACAGCGAACGCACCCCGGACCGCTGGGAGCGCCGCTACTGGGTCACGCTGGTGCTGTCCGCGAGCATTTGGGGGGCTGGGGCACTCGCGCTGATGCCCCCTGATGATCGGTTGTCCCAGGCGCTGGTGATGCTGTTCACCGTGGGGATGTCGGTCAGTGCGGTGTCGTGTTATTCGGCCTATCGCTATATGACCCTGGTGTCCATCGGCCTGGTGTTGCTGCCGTGCACCCTGTGGCTGTTGTTCCAGCCGACATCGATGCAAGTGGGCATCGGCATCGCGGTCCTGGTGTTTTCCACGTTTGTGGCCAGTGCCACGCGCAAGTTGTCCGATGCACTGGAGAAAGCCTTTCGCCTGACCCGGCAAATGGAGCGCGCCCACAACATCTCGACCCGTGCCGCGCAGACCGATGAGCTGACCGGCCTGATGAACCGCCGGGCATTTTTCGAACATGCGCAATTGCTGTATGCGCAATGCCGTCATAACCAGCAGCCGCTGTGCGCGCTGATGATGGACATGGACCACTTCAAGCAAATCAACGACACCTATGGGCACCAGGCCGGCGATCAGGTGTTACGCCAGATTGGCGGGGTGATCAGTGCGTCGTTCCGCAAGGCCGATGTGTATGGCCGCCTGGGCGGCGAAGAGTTTGCGGTGTTGTTGCCCAATACGTCGTTGGACACCGCGCGCACTATTGCCGAGGACCTGATCAAGGCTATCGCCGGTTTGGCCGCCGAGCCGGTCAAGGGGCTGTCAGCCAGCCTTGGGGTGGCGTTCACCCATGCCGTGGACGAGGACCTGCACGGCCTGATGAACAGCGCCGACAAAGCGCTGTACCGGGCCAAGGCGCTGGGCCGCAACCAGGTGGCCGTGGCGGAGTAGGGCGCGGCTCAGTCCTTGTGCATGGCCTTGATCAATACCCGCGAAACCTGCTCGGCAGAGTAAGGCTTGGGCAGGAACTCGAAGCCGTCATAGCCATTGTCTGCCAGCTCTTCGCTGTAGCCCGAGGTCAGTATCACCGGCAGGTCCGCTCGACGCTGGCGCAGCAGCTTGGCCATGGCGACGCCGGTGATACCGGGCATGACCACGTCGGAGAAGATCACATCGAAGGCCCTGCCATCGTGCCCGGCAAGGGTCAGGGCCTGTTCGGCATCGGTCACCCAGGTGGCCTGGTAGCCCAGGTCTTGAAGAATCTGGCTGGCAAACCGCCCGATCTCCAGGTTGTCCTCCACAATCAGCACCCGGCACTGTGAGGTGTCGTGGGACGAAGCCGGTGTTTCCTCGCAGGGGGGTGGCAGCGCTGCTTCGGCTTCGACCTGGGGCAGATACAAGGTGAATACGCTGCCTTGGCCGGGCGTGCTGGTCACATCGATATTGCCCCCCGACTGCTTGGCGAAGCCGAAGACTTGCGACAGGCCCAGGCCGGTGCCTTTACCCACCGCCTTGGTGGTGAAGAACGGCTCGAAAATGCGTTCGACGGTGTCTTCGGGAATGCCGGGGCCGGTATCGGCGAGCGAAATGGCGACATACGCCTTACCCGACCCGGCGTCGCCGCGAATGTGGGGCAACGGCTGTGCCCCGAGGACTTTCAGGGTCAGGGTGCCCTGGCCCTCCATTGCGTCCCGTGCATTGAGGGCGATGTTGATCAGTGCGGTTTCAAACTGGCTGGCATCGATCCGCGCGAAACACGGCTGCGAAGGCATCTCGACGCGCACATGAATGCGCGCGCCCGTGACGCTCTCCAGCATCTCGCCGATGTTCTGTACGCGCTGGCCCACATCGAAGACTTCCGGGTTCAGTGGTTGGCGACGGGCAAAGGCGAGCAATTGGCTGGTCAACTTGCTGGCCCGCTCTACGGTATCCGCCACCGCGCCCATATAGCGCTGGCGACGCTGTTCCGACAGGTCTGGCTGACGCAGGAAGTCCACCGATGAGCGAATGATGGTCAGCAGGTTGTTGAAGTCATGGGCCACGCCGCCGGTGAGTTGGCCGATGGCTTCGAGTTTCTGCGACTGGCGCAGTGCGGCTTCGGCCTTGGCCAGCGCCAGGGTGCGTTCTTCGACGCGCTGTTCGAGAGTGGTGTTCAGTTCGGCATAGGCCGCCAGGCCCTTGCGCACATCGGCATCGGCACGCACGCGCTCGATATGCGCCCAGGAGCGCTCGGTGACTTCCCGCAACAGGGCCAGGTCGTATGGGGACCAGGGGCGTGGTTTTTTGTCATGGACGGCCATCAGGGCCGTCAGGCGACCGTTCTTGATCAGCGGCATGCAGATCGTCGCCGTCACCCCCAGGGCCTGGAAGGTGGCGGACTCTGCGGGCGGCAACTCGCGCAGATTGTCGTGGATCACCAGGGGCTCGCCGGCGCGCAGGCAGTTGACGGCCATCTCGCCGAACGCCGCCAGGCTGTAGCGGCCGATGATGCTGGGCGAGCCGGGCGCGGTCCAATTGTCTCGAATGGTAAAGCCGTCCTCATCGGCGTCCATGTCGGCGTAGGCGCAATTGCTCACCTGCAGGTGTTCGGCCAGCAACCGGGTGGTGCTGGTCATGATGGCTTCGGCATCGGCGGCGTTGGCCACCGCGTTGCCGATGGCGTCCAGCACCGCCAGGCGGCGTGCCAGGAACACCGTGGCGGTGGTCTCGGTGACGGTGTCGAGCATGCCGACCACCTTGCCTTGGGGATCGCGGATCGGGCTGTAGCAGAAGGTGAAGTACGCCTGCTCCCGCCTCGGGCCGCGTTCAATCACCAGGGGAAAGTTTTCGATATAGGTGGCGTGGCCCTCGAAGGCGGCGTTGGCGATAGGGCTGACGTCATCCCACACCTCGGCCCACACTTCGTTGAACGGGCGCCCCAACGCGTAGGGCTTGCTGCCCAGGATCGGGATAAACGCATCGTTGTAGAGCGTGATCAGCTGCGGACCCCAGACAATCGCCTGGGGAAAGCTCGACGCGAAACACAGCGCGACCGTCGTCTTCAAAACGTCTGGCCACTGCTCCAATGGACCGAGAGGTGAATTGGCCCAATCATGCTGGCGCACCTGTTCGGCCATGTCGCTGCTGCTTTGCAGCCAATTCATCATTCGGGAAACACCTTGTTTTTCAGAATCTTCGGCGCGCCTGTCAGGATCCGGCGCAAAGCTACAGACCCGCTTGAGCGCTACCAGTTCAGCCGAATTATCCGATAGATGGCAATTTGATTCTCCGCTCGTTTGAATAGCCCGAGTTCAGCGCTATCGGACGATTACCCCACCTTATTGCGCGCCGAATAAACCCGTCCAGTAAATGCCCGCGTCACTCTTCGGGTCCATGGCATAGGCTGCGCCCAATTCGCGAAATTGCGGGTTCATCAGGTTGGCGCAATGACCCGGGCTGGCGAGCCAGCCGTCGACCACCTTGCGCGGGGTGTCCAGGCCGGCGGCGATGTTTTCGCCGATGTTCTTCGCGATATACCCGGCCAGTTCGGCGCGGTCGCCAGGCGTGCGGCCGTCGTGGTCCAGGTGGTCGAAGAAATTGCCGTTGGCCATGTTGCGCGTATGGCTGTTGGCGGCCCCGGCCAACGCCTCGTTCCACGACAATGGTGTGGTCGCGGTAAACGCCTGGGTGCCGCACTGGCGCGGTTGTGTACGGGCGGCATTGATCAGGTCGAGCAGCTTGCGGCCTTCGGTTTGCCAATCGCCCAGGCCGCTGGATAGCAACGGGCGGGCCAGCACGATGCGCCAGTCCTAGCCGCTGTTGCTCACGCCGATGTCGACGAATTGCGGGTCCAGCACCACCCGGCAGAAACTCTCGCGCACGGCTTTCATGGCTGCCTGGGCGTCCTTGGGCCCGGACAGGCTGATGGCCTGCACATTGACCATCGGGTAAGCGGCCCGGGCCAGGGCCTGCTGCAGGTCGCCGACGTTACTGGCCGGCAGCACCAGCCGTGTATCGTTGGCCAGCGGTGGCAGTTCCTGGGAACCCTGGTCGCCGCAGCGCTGCACCTGGCTGCGGTACTCGTTGATCTGTTGCACCAACTGACTTTCTTCATTCGCCATCGCGCTGGCGCAGAACACCGTACTGGCGGCCAGCGTCGTAAGACCCATCATCAATGACAGAACGCGCATGGACGTTACCCTTGAGCTTGAAAGTGCCCATGATGCGCGATGTGGGTGCGTCCATGCACCCGTTGGTCCGAACTTTTTTGCTCAGTTCTTGAATGCAGAGTGTTTGCGGCCCTGGTCGCACAAGGCAAACACCACCACCAGCAGCGCGGATATGCCGAGGATGATCACCACGCCATCGGTGGAGTGGGTGGCCGATGCCGCCACCATCGACAGGGCGCCCAGCGGCGCCAGGCCACCGGCGATGGCCGTGCCGATTTCGCGCCCGGTGCCGAAGCCCGAAGAGCGGGTCTGGGTCGGGAACTGGCGGCTGAGGAACGAACCCTGTGGGGCAAACATCATCGGCGCCAGGATGCCGGTACCTACGCCGATGGCGATGTAGATCATCAGGCTTTCGCCGGTATTGAGCAGGGCCAGGAACGGGTAGGCGAACAGCAGCGAGCAGACCCCACCGAGGATCAGCACAAGCTTGCTGCTCCACTTGTCGCAGAGCCAGCCGAAACACGGCACGGCGACGATGGCGATCAGGCTGGCGATGGTCACCGACAGCGAGGTGACGTGTACATCCACGCCTTTGAACTGGGTCAGGTAGGCCAGGGAGAAGGTCTTGAAGATGTAGCTCAGGGCGTTGTAGCCAATGGCCACGAAGAACACCACGGCGAGGCCCTTCAGGTCGTTCTTGAACAAGGCTTTCAGGGGCGAAGCCTTGGCCTTGGCGGCTGCTTTGGTCAGTTCTTTGAACTCGGGGGTTTCCGGAATGCTGTTACGCACCCACAGGCCGACGCCGACCAGGACGATGCTGCAGATAAACGGAATGCGCCAGCCACCGGCCAGGAGGAACTCATTACCGTTGATGGTCAGCAGGTACACGGTAAGCGACGACAGCAACAGGCCCAGGTTCAGGCCCAGTGCGGGCCACGCACCCTGGCTGCCGCGCTTGCCCTGGGCGGCGTGTTCGTAGGAGGTGACTGCCGCCCCCGACAGCTCGGCACCGGCGCCCAGGCCCTGGATGATGCGGATGAACACCAGCACGATCGGTGCCCAGATGCCGATGGAGGCGTAGCTGGGGATCAGGCCGATCAGCGTGGTGCACACGCCCATCAGGCAGAAGGTCAGCACCAGTACCTGTTTGCGCCCGAACTTGTCGCCCAGGTAGCCAAACAGGATGCCGCCGAACGGGCGTGCAATAAAGCCGATGGCGAAGGTGGAGAAGGCCATCAGCGTGGCTGCCTTCGGATCGCTGTTATCGAAGAAGATCTTCGAGAACACAATGGCCGCCATGGTGGCGTACAGGTAAAAGTCGTACCACTCCAACATCGAGCCAAAGATGGTTGCCGCTGCGACTTTGCGCAGGCGTTTGCGCGTTTGCTCGGGCGTTTCGGTGCCGGAGAGGGGGGCGGATGCCGTCATGCTGTACTTCCTTCTGGGTCTTTGTAGTTATTGTCAAATGGACGTGTGGTGCGGGGGTTACTCGGGCGTGAACAGGCGGTCGGCGATCATCGCGCCGATCGGCATGGCTGATGTGGCGGCCGGCGAAGGCGCGTTGCAGACGTGGAGCATTCGCGGGGTCTGGGCGAACAGGAAATCGTGCACCAGGCTGCCGTCGCGCATCACGGCCTGGGCGCGGATGCCGGCTTCGTAGGGCAGCAGGTCGTCGAGGTTCAGCGACGGGCAATACTTGCGGCATTGCTCCAAATAGCCGGACTTGAACAGCGAATTCTTCATCTCGGTGGTGCCTGAACCGAGGTTTTGCCAAAGGGTTTTCCAGAAGCCGGGGAAGCTGGCGTACTGCGCCACGTCGCGCCAGTTGACCGAGAACTTGCGGTAGTTCTCGCGACCCAGGCCCAGTACGGCATTCGGGCCGACGGTCACGCTGCCGTCGATCATGCGCGTGAGGTGCACGCCGAGGAACGGCAGCTGCGGGTCTGGAATCGGGTAGATCAGGTGGTTGACGATGTTGTTCTTGGCGGCCGGCAGGCGGAAGTACTCGCCGCGAAACGGGATGATCTGGTGGTCGATCTTTACCCCGGCCAGCCGCGCCAGACGGTCCGACTGCAGCCCGGCGCAGACCACCAGGTGGCGCGCCTGCCATGTTTCGCCGTGGGTGTTGATGGTGACGTGATCGCTGCTTTCGCGGATGCCGGTGACGGTGCGCTCCAGGCAGATCTCGCCACCGCTGCGGCGGATCACTCGGGCCATGGTCTCGCACACCTGGCGATAATCGACGATGCCGGTGGCGTCCAGGAACAGCCCGCCCAGGCCGACGATGTTCGGTTCACGCTGGCGCAATTGGTCGGCATCCAGGCGTTCGACCTGCATGCCGTTGAGTTGGGCGCGGGCATACAGCGCTTCCATTCGCTGCATTTCCAGGGGGCTTGAGGCCACCAGCAGCTTGCCGCAGACCTCGAACTTGATGCCGTGCTCGGTACAGAACTGCTTGGTGGCTTCGGCGCCGCGCTTGCACAGGTCGGCCTTGAGGCTGCCGGGTGCGTAGTAGATGCCAGCGTGGATCACGCCGCTGTTGTGGCCGGTCTGGTGCCTGGCCAGCACCGGTTCTTTCTCGAGGATCACCAGGGACGCGCCGGGCTGGCGCTTGAGCAGTGCCATTGCGGTGGCGAGGCCGACGATGCCGCCGCCGATAATGCAAAAGTCGTGAATCATTGCGGGTACCTAGGGCTGTCCATTTTGGTCTGCTTATCAGGTTGTCAGACTAATGGTTTTGTTAAAAAAATGGCGTGTCCGGGACACGCTTCAAACGGGTGAAATCCTTCAGTGCTTGGCGGGCAACTCCAGGCTCAGGCGCCGCGCCGCCGCACGCAGGTGGGCCTCGGCGTTGGCGGCGGCGCGCTGGGCGTCACCGTCGGCAATGGCCTGGTAAAGCAGTTGGTGTTCCTGGGTGGCATCGGCAGAACCGGTCACAAAGCGTGACGCGGAGTTTTCCCAGGCGGTCTTGCGCGCGCTGGCCAGTTGGCTGCGCAGGAAGTCATGGAAGGCTACGAAGTAGTCATTCTTGCTCGCGTCAGCGATGGCCCGGTGGAATTCCACGTCGGCCAGGGCGGCGGCTTCGAAGTTGTCGCGGTTGTCCTGCATGTCCTGCAAGGCGCTTTTCATGCGTACCAGATCGGCGTCATCGCGGCGCTGGGCGGCAATCGCGGCGGCCTGGGTCTCGATCCACAGGCGCACTTCAAACATCTGCGCCAGGTCGGGGCGCCGTCCGTTCGGCAGGGGAAAGCGGAATACCGTGCCGGCAGGCGTCTGGGAAATGAACGAGCCCAAGCCCCGGCGCGCGGTGATGACACCGTCGGCCTTGAGCTGGGCAATGGCCTCGCGCACCACGGAACGGCTGACGTTGAGCTGTTCGGCCAGTTGCTGTTCGGTGGGCAGGCGCGATTCGGGCGGTAGCTCGCCGGCGTCGATTTCTGCGCGGATCGCACTGACAACCCGCACGACAAGCGAATCGGGACGTTGAAGCTCAAGCATGGGACAACCTTGGTGATCAGGTTGTCAGACAATAGTCGTTACGATTTTAGCTTGTCAATGTTTGCGTGCTGCTGGCTGTCCACGTGGCCCCTTGCGATGGCCAGGGCGAGCAGGATCAAACCGGCGGCGACGCCAAAGGTTGTGTGCAGGCCATCTGCGACTGATTGCGGGGTGCCATGGGTGACATCAGGGGGTGCCCAGGCGAACACCGTGCCCAGTGCCGATGCGCCGCCAATCAGCCCGAGGTTGCGCGACAGGTTCAGCCAACCCGAGAGCGTGCCTCGGTTGGTGCCCCGTGCGGCTTTCATCACGGCGGTGTTGTTGGCGGTCTGGAACAGGCTGTAGCCCGCCGTCAGGATCACCAGCGAACCCAGGTAGGCCGGCAGTCCTGAGGCCAGCGCCAGCAGCAGCGCACCGCCGAGCAGGGTGCCCAGCCCCGCGAAGGTCGTGTGCCGGCTGCCCAGGCGGTCGGTGAGGCGACCCGCCGGTACGCCGGTCAGCGCCGCGACACACGGCCCGACCGCCATGGCCAGGCCCATCCATTCAGGCGCGAGCCCCAGGCCTTGGGACAGATAGAACGGCCCGACCACAAAGGTGGCCATGATCACCGCGCTGACCAACGCGCTCATGACCAGGCGACTGCGCAACGAAGCGTCCTCCAGGGCGCGCCAGAACCCGGCCTGTGCAGGCAATCGCCCGTTGCGGCGATCAAGGGGCAAACAGCGCCAGGCAAGGACGAAGGCCGCTAACCCCAGGGGCGCACCCGCCAGAAACAGGGCCCGCCAACCCCATAGGCTCACTAACCCCCCACCGACACTCGGCCCCAGCGCCGTGCCGACTGCCGACAGCGTGCCCAGCAGGCCCATTGCGCGGCCGGTACGCTCCGGAGGCACCGTATCACCGACCATTCCCAGGGCCATGGCCATCATCACGGCGGCACCGAGCCCTTGCAGCGCGCGTGCGGCAATCAGCCCATTCAATGTCGGCGCCGCACTGCACAGCCCGCATGCCAGCGCGAACAGCAATAACCCGACGAGCAACAGCCGACGCCGGCCCAGGCGGTCGCCCAGGCGGCCCGCACTCACGATCACCAGCGTGATCGCCATCAGGTAGGCCAGCACCACCCACTGCACGGCATGAAACGACGCATCGAATGCCTTTACCAGGCTGGGCAGGCCGACATTGGCGATGCTGGTGCCGAGGGCGGCGAGCAACATGGACAGCGACAGGCTGGCAAGGCCGCCGCGTGAAGACGTATGCATGGAAGATTCCTTGGGTGGACGCAACTGTCACAAATCTACGGCCTTGCCTAACATGGCGGAAGACGCAAGGTTTGCAGTTAATACCTGCGTCAAACGCCTGCTAAGGAGCGCCCATGCCCGACTTTAATCTGCTGATCACCCTGGATGTCTTGCTGGCCGAAGGCAGTGTCGCCCGAGCGGCCAAGCGCTTGCAGTTGAGCCCCTCGGCCATGAGCCGGGCGCTGGCGCGCTTGCGCGAGACCACCGGCGATCCGCTGTTGGTCCGCGCCGGGCGCGGGCTGGTACCGACGCCGCGGGCGCAGGCATTGCGTGAGCAGGTCAGCCGCCTGGTGCAGGACGCCCATGCGGTGCTGCGCCCGGCACACGCCCTGGACCTGGCCCAGGTGGAGCGCACCTTCACCCTGCGCACCAGTGAAGAGTTCGTCGAAAACTTCGGTCCCGCGTTACTGGCGCGCATCGCACGGGACGCGCCTGGTGTACGCCTGCGTTTCGTCAGCAAGACCGACAAGGACAGCACGTTGCTGCGCGAAGGCAGCGTCGACCTGGAGACCGGTGTGGTCGACCCCAACGCCAGCCCCGAAGTGCTGACCCAGGCGCTGTTTCGCGACCGTTTGATTGGCGTGGTGCGCAGCGGCCATCCCTTGAGCAAGGGCGACATCAGTGCCGAGCGGTTTGCCCAGGGGCGGCACGTCTACGTCTCGCGGCGCGGGCAGGAGCGCGGCCAGATCGACGATGGGCTTGACGCCCTGGGCTTGACGCGGCAGATCGGCACCATCGTCGCCGGGTTCGCCACGGCCATCGCCCTGGCCCGCGACACCGACCTGATTGCCAGCGTGCCCGAACGCTACACCGCCCATCAGCGCGAAGGCCTGTACAGCTTTGCGTTGCCGTTGACGCTGGCACCGTTCACCGTGGCGATGCTCTGGCATCCGCGGCTGGATGCCGACCTGGCCCACCGCTGGTTGCGCGGGTGCGTGCGTGAGGTGTGCGGGCACTGAACGGCCTGCAACAGGTACAATCGCCGCTGCCTTGACGCGAAACCCAGGAATCTGCATGTTCAGCCTTACCCGCTACACCACTCCGTGCCCCGAGCCCATCAATGCCCAGATCCTGCAGATGGTGGTGGACAACCTCACCGACATCAGCAGCGTCGCGCTGCCGCCGAGCAACCTGCTCTACAACATTTACCAATACGCCATCGGCTTTGAGGTGCACCTGTACCTGGAGGCAGTGGGCGGGTCGAAGGGGATTGCCGTTGAGTTGATCGTGGCGATGCTCGAGGAGCAGGTGATTGGCTTTTGCCTGTACCTGCCGGTGAAAGATGATCCTGAAGCCTGTGGCATCGCCTTTATGGCGGTGCAGGCCGGTTTCCGGCGCCAGGGTGTGGCGCGCGGGATGATGGCGGACGTGCTGGCGCGCTATCCCCATGCCGAGTTGGCCTGTGCCGTGGAGAAGGTAGCGGTCTTCGAGGCCATGGGGTTTCAAGTGCGGGGTGCGCGGGGCACCCAGGTGTTGATGAATACCCGGGACTACGGCACCGATGGCTTGATGGGCGTGTTGGATGTGGCGGCGATCTACAGTTCGCTGGAGGTACGCCAGATCCATACCTACCTGCTGCAAAAACACGGCAAGCGGGCGATGGTGGATGCCGAGAAACAGCGTGATCGGCACCTCGATCAACTGGCCCGCAAGGTCCAGCTGTTTGTGGCAGGGCGTTAGCCTGGCCTGGTTGGCTTTTTTTGTGGTGAGCGGGCTTCTGTGGTGAGCTTGCCTCTGTGGTGGGCGGGCTTGTTGTGGTGAGCGGGCTTGCCCCGCGCTGGGCTGCGAAGCGGCCCCAGAAACAGCCCCGGAGCTGCCTGGCACACTGCAGCGCTCTTATCGGGGCCGCTTCGCAGCCCAGCGCGGGGCAAGCCCGCTCACCACAGAAGCCCGCTCACCACAACAAGCCCGCTCACCACAACAAAGCCCGCTTACCACAGAAGCTTCTTCAGTCTTCAACGCCGTGGGCGGTTGACCATTGCCAGGATGGTCGCCAACAACTCATCTTGCGCCTCTTCACGGCTGATCTCGCCACTGGCCGCAGCGTAGGACAACGCTTCCGCAGCGCCCAGCATCGCCCGTAATCCTGGCTGTGAAACCTGGCCAAAGGGCCCCAGTGCGTCGCGGCATTTGTCGAGAAAAATCGCCTCGTACTTACGCTTGAGCGCTTCCAGCTCCGGCGAACTGCTCAGTGCGGCAATCACCCCCGGAATTTCCCGGCCCTGCAATAACACGCAATCGACATAGCACGAGGCGATCACCCCGGCGCGTTCTTCCAAGGTCGCGCGGCTGGCGTCGAGGGCTTCGGCAAACACTTGGGTCTGACGCGCGTCGAAGTCTTCATACAGCGCGGCGAGCAGCCCGGCACGGGTGACGAAATGGTCGTAGACCACCGGTTTGGTGACGCCGGCCAGTTCCGCCAGGCGGCCCAGGGTCAGGGCTTCGGTGCCTTCCTCGCGCACCAGCTGCCAGGCCACCTCCAATAACTGACGCAGGCGATCTTCACGGGACAGGCGACGACGTGGGGCAGGAGATTCAGGGCTTGACATGCTTATATACCAAAAGTAACTTGATGGCGTTAACTTACCAAAAGTAGCTTAAACCCAAACGGAGTCAAAGTCATGCACGCACTCATCGTCGTTGCCCATCACGACCCACAATCCCTCACCCACGCCGTGGCCGCGCAGGTGGCTGCCGGCCTGACTGCTGCGGGCCACACCTTTGAAATCGCCGACCTCGCCGCCGAAGGCTTCGACCCGCGCTACACCGCCGCCGATCACCGGGTACACCGCACCCAGGCCACGCCCCCGGGCGACGTGCTGGCGGAACAGGCGCGCATCGAGCGCGCCGATGCCCTGGTGCTGGCGTTCCCGATCTACTGGTGGTCGCTGCCGGGCCTGCTCAAGGGCTGGGTCGACCGCGTGTTCGTCAACGGCTGGGCGATCGACTACGGCCCGGATACCCCGGTGGTGAAAAAACTGCGGCATTTGCAGGTGCACTTGCTGGCCCTCGGCGGTGCGGATGACAGCGCGTTTGACCGTCATGGCTATGCCAAGGCGATGCGGACCCAGATCGACTACGGCATCTTCGATTACTGCGGGGCGAAGGTGGTGTCGTCCGAGCTGTTGCTGGATTCGGAAGGCGGCGCGGCCCCGACGCATCTGAAGACGGCGAAAGCGATCGGGCAGAGGCTGTTCGAGGCCGAGACGGTTGCCGGTTGATTCAACCTTCGCGAAACAGGTCGTGGGCGTCCAGCAGGCGGTAGGCAATTTCCGGGTTTTTCTCCAGGCCCCGGCGAATCGCCGCCGGGATCGCTTGCCGGGTCTTGCGGCACATGCCTGGCAGCTCGTCGATGACGATCTGGATGCCGCGCATGCTCTTGACCTCGGTGTGCCCCGGCGCGATATGCACGCGGATGCCCAATAGCTCGTGCATCCGCTGTTGCATGCGCTCCAGGTCTTGCAGGCTTTGCAGGTTTTCCAGGCGCTCGACCAGGCGTTTTTCTTCCTGGCGCGTCAGGCTGAGGATGCGCAGGTCGGCGCCGGGCGCCTCCAGCAGCTGTTCACGGTCGCAGACGCAGGCGCCGGGTGGGCAGGGTTGGCGAATGGTCATGATCCTTACCTCCCCATTCCGGCGCGGGCGAGTCAGTCGCTCAACGCGACCCCCAGGCTGCCCAGGGCCTTCCAGTACCCAGGATAGGTCTTGGCCACGCAGTCCGGGTCCTGAATGCGGATACCCGCGATTTTCAACCCCGCCAGCGCAAAGCACATGGCGATGCGGTGGTCGGCATGGGTGTCGATCAGGGCGTTGCACGACGTGCCGGCCAGCGCCGGGTCGGCCGCGACCAGCAGGTCATCGCCTTCAATGCTGGCGAGGCCCGGACGGATCGCATTGAGGCCGTCATGCAGGGCCTGTACGCGATCGCATTCCTTGACCCGCAGGTTGGCCAGCTCCGTGAAGCGCACCGGGGTGTTATTGAAGGCAGCCAGGACCGCCAGGGTCGGGATCGCGTCCTGCATCTGCGAACCCACCACGGTGGCCTGCATATTCGGGAACTGCGCGATCACCGCCTGGGCCTTGGCGTCCGGTTGGGTGAAGGCGTGGGCGGCCACGCCGATGTCGATACGGCCGCCGGTCAACACTTCGGCAGCCCACAAGTAGGTGGCGGCGGACGCGTCGGGTTCGATCAGGTAATCATGGGCGGTGTAGCCGGTGGGGGCCACGCGCCAGGTGGTGTCGTCGACCACATCGACCTGCGCACCGAAGGCCCGCATGCAGTCCAGGGTCAGGTCCACGTAGCCACGGGCGCCGATGTCCTTGCCGGTCAGTGCCACTTCAATCGGCGCTTCGCCGCACGCGGCCAGCATCAACAGGGCCGATACATACTGGCTGGACAGGCCGCCGTCGATCTCGAAGCGCTTGGCCTGGACCTTGCCCACGCCGTGCACCGTCACCGGTGGGCAACCGGTCGGGCTGTCGACCCGGATGCCGTTCTGGCCGAGGGTGGCCAGCAACGGGCCGATCGGGCGTTTTTGCATATAGTCGTCGCCGTCCAGTACCACGGTGCCTTGCACGGTAGCCACGGCGGCCGTCAGGAAGCGCATCGCGGTGCCGGCATTGCCGAGGAACAACGGCTGCGCCGGCAATTGCAGCTTGCCGGTGCCGGTGACCACGAAGGTGGTGTCGTCCGGCTCGTCGATGGTCACGCCCATCTGGCGCAGGGCCACCGACATATGCCGGGTGTCATCGCTCTTCAAGGCGCCGCTCAGGCGGCTGGTGCCCTTGGCCAGGGCCGCCAGCAGCAGGGCGCGGTTGGTAATGGATTTGGAGCCGGGGGGCGCGACCTTGCCGTTCAGGGGGAAGTTGGGCGGTGTAACGGTCACGGTTTTCTGCGAACTCAAGGTGCAAGGCTCCTGGTCAAGGCAAGGTGGCTGGCGCGGCCAACGGGCGGACCCGAATAATCGGGCATAGATGCAGTGCTTGTCGAGCGGGGAATCAACCACCGTGGGCTGTTACAGGACAAGGCCTGTAGGCAGATGGCCCTTGCCTAGGTAGGCGTACGCCCGAACCAGGCGCAGGACAACTGCGCCCCCTTAATGAAATGCAGGAGGCGTGCAGTGTTGCCCGCATAGCCGCCTGCTGGACAAGCCTGGGTGATGGGGTAAGTTCAGAACGTTCCCCACCCGGGGCGTTTTCAATCATGGAGTGAATGAAATGAACAAACCTCAGACACAACTTCGGCACGGACGTGTCGTCACCCCCGCCAGCCGAGGCTCGGTTGCGGTAGAGCGCGGGTTGCTGGGCAATTGGCAAGTCAATGAAATGGAAGGTGGCAAGAACTTCCCCGCGCTCACGGCCGGACCGTTTCCTGCGCCGTATGAAACCGACGATCAAAGCGTCACGCCGCCTGCCGATGGGCATATTCTCAGTGGCGGCAAGACCGATGAGCGCGACTGCATCAACTTCACCGACGAGGAAATGAGCAAGAAGCTCAACACACCATTCACCTGGCCACTCCTGAATGTAGAGGCCGGCCAAGTGTTCAAGGTGCAATGGGAATACACCGCCGCCCACGTCACCCGTGGTTATCGCTGGTTCATCACCAAGGACGGCTGGGACGCCAGACAGCGCATCAGCCGTGCCCAACTCGAAGCCTCGCCGTTCTACGAGGACTTCTACCCCCAGGTGCCGTACTACCAGCATGCCGACGAATTGAAGGCCAAGGTCGAGCATCAAGTGACACTGCCCAAGGGCAAGAAGGGGCGGCATGTGGTGGTGTTGCTGTGGATCGTCGCCAACACCGGTAACGCGTTCTATCAGGCGTTTGACCTGGACTTCAAATAAACCCGGATCAACGCCGGCTCAGCCAGTAATCATGTAGCGCCCGTGCAGCGGGTTCGATTTCTCGGGCTCGCTGCTGATGGGCGTCTACATCCAGGTCAGCCGGCAACTCGAAGTTGTCCTGCTCGGCACACCAGGAGATTTTCTCCAGCTGTGCGGCCTGTTCGGCCGGCAGTTGCGGCCAGTTGCCGATCGCCGCACCGCGGATATAACCAAAGCACCATTCCTCGGCGAGGGTCACGTCCTGGCCCTGGTGTTCGGTTGCATCGAAGCGTGCCTTGAAACCCTGAGCGTCAGTCGCCAGTTGACCGGCCAGCAGGTTGATATGACGCACGCAAAGGTCGAGGAACTGCCGGGCCTCTTCGGCGCTTTCCCACTCCGGGTTCTGCCCGCCCCAGATCGCCGGGAACCACTCTGCAATATCCACCTGTGCCGGGCTGGACACCAGCGCGGTGAAATAGCCGTCGAGTTCGGCCAGGTTCAGTACCGAATGGTCGTCGCCGTATTTCAACAGGATTTCTTCGATGAATTCGAAATCGGCGGGGGCGAGGGGTTGGGCGTGCATGGGCATATCCTTTAAACGTCGAACGCCGCTGATGGGGCGGCTCAAAGCGCGAAGGATGGCGTGTGCCGGGGCTTTTATCCAGCGTCTTTTCCATCGCCGTTGCCAGTCCCGCTTTTGGCCGATGCGCCGTCACGTACCCTTGTTATAGTTCGGGCCTTATCACTCGCCAGCCAGGGATCACTGCCATGTCCGAATACCAAGCTTTCGTCGTCGAACTCACCGACAACGTTGCCCATGTGCAGATCAACCGCCCGGAAAAGATCAACGCGATGAACGCGGCGTTCTGGACCGAGATCATCGACATTTTCCAATGGATCGAAGACACCGACGCCGTACGCGCCGTGGTGCTCAGCGGTGCCGGCAAGCATTTTTCCTCGGGCATCGACCTGATGATGCTGGCCTCGGTGGCCAACGACTTCGGCAAGGATGTGGGCCGCAATGCGCGCCTGCTGCGGCGCAAGATCCTCGAGCTGCAAGCCTCGTTCAACGCTGTCGATAACTGCCGCAAGCCGGTACTGGCGGCGATCCAGGGTTACTGCATCGGTGGCGCCATCGACCTGATCAGCGCCTGCGACATGCGCTACGCGGCTGAAGACGCGCAATTCTCGATCAAGGAAATCGACATCGGCATGGCCGCCGACGTCGGTACCCTGCAGCGCCTGCCACGCATCATCGGCGACGGTATGCTGCGTGAGCTGGCCTACACCGGCCGCCAGTTCGGTGCCGAGGAGGCGCGCAGCATCGGCCTGGTCAATCGCGTGTACGCCGACCAGGACAGCCTGTTGGCCGGGGTGTTCGAGATCGCCCATGCTATCGCGGCCAAGTCGCCGATTGCGGTCACCGGCAGCAAGGCCATGATCAGCTACATGCGTGACCATACGGTCAATGACGGTCTGGAATACGTTGCCACCTGGAACTCGGCTATGTTGCAATCCAACGACCTGCGCGTGGCCATCGCGGCCCATATGAGCAAGCAGAAACCCGAATTCGTGGATTGACTGACATGACCCCAGGCTGGATTACCACAACGCTGCTGGACAACGACGCCCCCGGCGGCTGGGCCGTCGCCCGCAGCCGCGAGGGCTTTTTGCATGATGCCAACGGCCCGCTGTTCCCTCGGGAATGGCTCAAGCGCCAGGAGCTATCGGTGTTTGCCGAACACGGCATCGGCCACCTCGACGGTGAGCCGGTGTACCTGCTGGAACTCGACGCGGCGGGCGAAGTGCCGGGTTGCAGCTGGCAGGGCCTGCGCGGCTTCATGCTGCAAGGTGATCACACCCTCTACAAAGTGCTGGGCTACGCCGCGCAGATCGGCACCTGGGCGCGGGAGCATCGGTTCTGCGGCAGTTGCGGCCAGGCCATGGTCCAGGTGCCACGGGAGCGGGCGATGTATTGCCAGGCCTGCGACCTGCGCAGCTACCCACGGATTTCGCCGAGCATGATCGTGCTGGTGACCCGTGGCGACGAGATCCTGCTGGCGCGCTCGCCGCGTTTTGTCACCGGGGTCTACAGCACCTTGGCCGGCTTTGCCGAGCCGGGCGAGTCGGCCGAGGACTGCCTGATCCGCGAGGTGCGCGAAGAAGTGCAGGTGGAGGTCAGGAACATCCAGTACATGGGCAGCCAGTGCTGGCCGTTCCCCCATTCGATGATGCTGGGCTTCCATGCCGAGTACGCCGGTGGTGACATCGTGCCCCAGGCCGACGAGATCGAGGACGCGCAGTGGTTCAGCATCCACGACCTGCCGCCGCTGCCGGCTTCACGCTCGATTGCGCGTTACCTGATCGACCTTTATGTGGCCCGTCGCCTAGGCCACGCTGAACCAGTGCTGCCAGGCTAGGCGCACGGTCAGGCCGAGGACCACGGTGATAAACACCGGGCGAATGAATTTGGCGCCGCCGCTGATCGCGCTGCGGGCGCCAAAGAATGCGCCACCCATCACCGACACGCCCATCGCCAGGCCGACAATCCAATCCACCGAGCCGTTGAAGATAAATACCGACAGCGCCGCCGCGTTGCTGACGAAGTTCATGCTGCGCGCCACGCCGCTGGCCTTCACCAGGTCGATGGGGTGCAACAGCAGGGTGCTCACGGTCCAGAACGCACCGGTGCCGGGGCCCGCCACGCCGTCGTAGAAGCCCAGGCCGAAACCCTGGGTGCCTTGCCATTTCTTCTTGATCGGCGCGTCGGCGTCCAGCGGTGCCTTGGGTGTGCCACCAAACAGCAAATACACGCCGCAAGCGAATACGATCACCGGCAGCATCTTGTTCAGGGTTTCGGCGGGCAAGTAATGGGCAACCACCGCACCGGCCAGTGCGCCGATCAAGGTGCCGACGATGGCATGCACCCACTGGCGCGGGTGGAACAGCTTGCGACGGTAGAAGGTGAAACTGGCCGTGGCCGAACCGAAGGTGGAGCTGAGCTTGTTGGTGCCCAGTACCAGGTGGGGCGGCATCCCAGCGGTGAGCAGCGCCGGGGTGGTAAGCAGGCCGCCGCCGCCGGCGATGGCGTCGATAAAGCCGGCGATAAAGGCCACGACGGCGAGAATGGCGAGGGTGGTGAGGTCTACGCTGAGTTCGAAAGGCATGGGAGGGCTTATGGTTGGCAGGGCGCTGTGCGAAGGGGCGCCATCTTACCTGCCGAATGTACCCAGGACCAAATGTGGGAGGGGGCTTGCTCCCGATTGCGGTGTATCAGTGACGGATAAGCTGACTGACACACCGCAATCGGGAGCAAGCCCCCTCCCACAGTTGAACTGTGTTCATCTGGCTATTTGTGAGTCCCCATCCACTCCAGCGCCGTGCGCCACACGCAAATCCCGAGGAAATACGCCGACATCACCGACCACAACCCAAACGTCCACGGGTTGGTGTTGGGGTAATCCACCACCATCAAGAAGCTGCACAGCAACCAGATGGTGGTCACTGCGATATTGATCGGCATGAAGCGCTTGACCCGGAACGGGTGCAGGAACTTCATCGGCGTCACGGTCAGCAAGGCCAGGCCGATCACGGTCAGCAAGGTGACCCAGGCATCCGGCTGGATGATGTATACGCACAAGGCCACCACGTTCCAGGCGGCGGGGAAGCCGACGAAGTAGTTGTCCTTGCTCTTCATGTTCACGTTGCAGAAGCAGAACAGCGATGACACCAGGATCACCGACACGGTGAACAGGTGGGTAAAGTCCGGCAGGTCGATATAGCGGTAGATAAACAGCGCCGGAATAAACACATAGGTGAGGTAATCGATCACCAGGTCCAGTACCGAGCCGTCAAAGCTGGGCAATACCGTGCTGACATTCACCCGTCGCGCCAGGGAACCATCCACGCCGTCTACCACCAGGGCCAGGCCCAGCCAGAGCAGGCAGGCCTTGGGTGAGTTTTCCAGCAGCGCCAGGGTGGCCAGGAAGGCCAATACCACACCGGTGGCGGTAAAGCCGTGGGCGCCCCAGGCTTTGATTCTGGCTACATGCAGGGTCGATATCACGGGCGGTTCTCCAAAAGATGAAACGGGGCAGCCGACAACGTGACGCTGTCGAGTCTGGCCGGGGAATGCAGGTATCGACCGGGAAGGGGGTCATAAGGTTCACCGCCCGGCGCATCCCATAGCGTAGCAAGCGTAGGACGTTTCGGCATCAGCCTTGGCGAAACACCAGCGCCTTGAGACCGCTTTGCGCGTCGATATCCGGAAATTCCGGCGGGTTTTGCAGCCGTTCAATAAAGCGCAGGCCCGGTGCTTCGCGGGTGACGCCGTCGATCAGGAAGTCTTCGCCGAAGGCCGGGTCGTTCATGCACGCCAGGACAGTGCCCTGGGCCGTGAGCAAATCCGGCAGGCGACGCAGTACACGCTGGTAGTCCTTGGTCAGCAGGAAGCTGCCTTTCTGGAAGGACGGCGGGTCGATGATCACCAGGTCGTAGGGGCCGCTGTGGGTGACCTTGGCCCAGGATTTGAACAGGTCGTGGCCCAGGAAGCTGACCTTGCTCAGGTCATGACCGTTCAGGCGGTGGTTATCGCGACCACGGCTCAGGGCGCCACGGGCCATGTCCAGGTTCACCACGTGGCGGGCGCCGCCCTCGATGGCCGCGACCGAGAACCCGCAGGTGTAGGCAAACAGGTTGAGCACCCGCTGGCCCTTGGCTTGTTCGCGCACCCAGTTGCGGCCGTAGCGCATGTCGAGGAACAGCCCGCTGTTCTGCTTTTTGCCCAGGTCGATCAGGTAACGCAGGCCGCCTTCGGTGATGGTCAGCTCGTCGATGGCTGCGCCCACCAGCCATTCCGTGGTGCTTTGCGGCAGGTAGCGGTGTTGCAGCGCCACGCTGTGGGCGCCGGATTGGGCCCAGTCGAAGTCGATCAACAGCTGTTTCAACCCCTTCAGGTGAGGCGCTTCGGGCTCTTTGAACAGCGCGACCAGCACCACGCCTTGCAGCCAGTCCACGGTCAATTGCTCCAGGCCCGGCCAGCAGCGGCCACGGCCATGGAACAGGCGCCGGGTTTCAGCCGGCGGGCTGGCCAGGGCGGTGAGCAGGTGGGCGTGCAGGGTAGCGAGTGCGTCTGGGTTCATCGTTGAGCGTCGGTCATTGAGCGGGCGGCATTTTAAACACACTGGTGAGGTTTCGGGTTGTTTGAGCACAACGTGCTGGGAAAAAGCCCATGGGCAGTGATTCATGCTCAAAATTCTATAAACGGCGCCTGATAACAGGCAAAAAATCCTCAAGCGCCGACATAAACTGGAAAAAAAGCCCGGAGGTGCCCATGAACGGTTTCGCGAGTGCAGTGAATCACACAGCCCTGGATCAACCAGAGCTCGACGAATGGCGTGACGCGCTGGCTTCGCTGGTAGCCAATGCCGGCCCTGAGCGCGCTCGGCAGATCCTCGACCTGCTGGCCCGCGATGCCAGCGCTCCGCACATCGACTGGAAACCCCACCACGGCACGCCCTACATCAATAGCATCAGCGTCGAGCAGCAACCGGCGTTTCCCGGCGACCTGGCCACCGAAGAGCGCCTGGCCTCGCTGGTACGCTGGAACGCCCTGGCCATGGTGGTGCGGGCCAACCAGGCCTATGGCGAACTCGGTGGCCACATTGCCAGTTACGCCAGTGCGGCGGATTTGTTCGAGGTGGGTTTCAATCACTTTTTCCGCGCCCGTAAGCACGACTTTGGCGGCGACCTGGTGTTCTACCAGCCGCATTCGGCCCCCGGCATTTATGCGCGCGCCTTCCTTGAAGGGCGCTTGAGCGAGGACGACCTGGCCCACTATCGCCAGGAACTCGGTGGCGCCGAGGCCGGGGCGCGTGGGCTGTGCAGTTACCCGCACCCTTGGTTGATGCCGGACTTCTGGCAGTTCCCCACCGGTTCCATGGGCATTGGCCCCATCAGTTCGATTTTCCAGGCGCGCTTCATGCGCTATCTGCAGCATCGTGGCCTGCAGGACACCGCCGAGCGCCATGTGTGGGGTGTCTTCGGCGACGGCGAAATGGACGAGCCGGAAAGCATGTCGGCCCTGACCCTGGCCGCGCGCGAAGGCCTCGACAACCTGACCTGGGTGGTTAACTGCAACCTGCAACGCCTCGACGGCCCGGTGCGTGGCAACGGGCGGATCATCGACGAGCTGGAGGCGTTGTTCGCGGGGGCGGGGTGGAATGTGATCAAGCTGGTCTGGGGTTCGGACTGGGACGCCTTGCTTGCCAAGGATGCCGACGGTTCCCTGGTCAACACGTTGTCGAGCACCGTGGACGGTCAATTCCAGACCTTCGCCGCCAAGGACGGGGCCTACAACCGCGAACACTTCTTCGGCCAGAACGCGGCGCTGGCCAGCCTGGTCGAGGGCATGAGCGATGAGCAGATCGACCGCCTCAAACGTGGCGGCCACGACATGGTCAAGATCCACGCCGCCTATCATGCCGCGCGCCGGGTTAAGGGCAAGCCGACGGTGATCCTGGCCCAGACCAAAAAAGGCTTCGGCATGGGCGAGGCCGGGCAGGGCAAGATGACCACCCACCAGCAGAAGAAGCTCGATCGCGAGGCGCTGCTCGCGTTCCGCAACCGCTTCCAGTTGCCGCTGAGCGATGAGCAGGCCGAGTCGCTGAGCTTCTTCAAACCCGCGGATGACAGCCTCGAGTTGCGCTACCTGCATCAACGGCGCAGGGCCCTGGGCGGCTACGTGCCCAGCCGTAGCCAGGCCGCAGAGCCAGTGAGCGTACCGCCCATGAGCGGTTATGCCGGTTTCGCCACGGCGGCCGACGGCAAGGAAATGTCCACCACCATGGTCTTCGTGCGCATGTTGAGCAACCTGCTCAAGGACAAGGCGCTCGGGCCGCGCATCGTGCCCATCGTGGCGGATGAGGCGCGCACCTTCGGCATGGCCAACCTGTTCAAGCAGATCGGCATCTATTCCAGCGTCGGCCAGCGCTATGAGCCGGAAGACATTGGTTCGATCCTCAGCTACCGCGAAGCCACCGACGGGCAGATTCTTGAAGAAGGCATCAGCGAGGCCAGTGCCATCAGTTCCTGGGTCGCGGCGGCCACGAGTTACTCGGTGCATGGCCTGCGCATGCTGCCGTTCTACATCTATTACTCGATGTTCGGCTTCCAGCGCGTCGGCGACCTGATCTGGGCCGCCGCCGACCAGCGCGCCCGTGGCTTCCTGCTCGGTGCCACGGCCGGGCGCACCACCCTCGGCGGTGAGGGCTTGCAGCACCAGGACGGCAGCAGCCATCTCACCGCCGCCACCGTACCCAACTGTCGCGCCTACGATCCGGCGTTTGCCGGCGAGTTGGCGGTGATCCTCGACCACGGCATGCGCCAGATGCTGGAGCAGGATGTGGACGAGTTCTACTACGTGACCCTGATGAACGAAAACTACCCGCAGCCAAGCCTGCCCGCAGGCGTGGAGGCGGCGATCATCAAGGGCCTGTATCGCCTGGAAGGCGCCGTCGACGCCAGGGTGCGCCTGCTCGGTTCGGGTACCCTGCTGCGTGAAGCCCAGGCCGCCGCGCGGTTACTGGCTGAGGATTGGCACGTGGCGAGCGAGGTGTACAGCGTGACCAGTTTCAGCGAACTGGCACGGGAGGCGCGGGAAGTGGAGCGCTGGAACCGCCTGCATCCGCAGGCCGGCAAGCGCGTCAGTCACCTGAATGATTGCTTGCCGGCAGGTGCACCGGTGATTGCCGTGTCCGACTACGTTCGGGCGGTCCCGCAGATGATCGCGTCCTATCTGGACTCCAGCTACACCGTGCTCGGCACCGATGGGTTCGGCCGCAGTGATACACGGGCGGCGCTGCGGGATTTCTTTGAGGTGGATCGGCATCACATCGTGCTGGCGGCGCTTACCGCGTTGGTGGAGCAGGGCAGCCTTGAGTGCCAGGTATGCCAGCAGGCCATTGAACGGTATGGCTTGCTGGCGGATCGCGATGCCTCCTGGACCTGTTAGCCCACCCCCTGCGCAGCTGTAGCCCCAGCATGGCTGCGCAGGCCACGACTCGAACGTGTTTAACGCGAGAGCAGCGGTGCTGCGCTTTTTTCCTCGGTGCCCACGTCATGCAGGGAAATCCTCGACGTCTCCGGCAATGCCAGCCCGCCGGCCAACGCCAGCAACGCCACGGCAATCAGGTAGAACGCCGGTGACAGGTTGCTGCCGGTGGTGCTGATCAACCAGGTGGCCATCAACGGCGCGGTGCCGCCGAAGATCGTATACGCCATGTTGTAGGTAATCGCCGAAGCGGTATAGCGCGTGCGGGTCGGAAAGGTCTCCGACAGCAACGCCGCCGTCACCACACCACAGAGTACTGCACCGACCGCCAGCAACATCACCCCGACAATGGACGCCGCGAAAGACCCGGAACTGGCCATCAGGAACGACGGGTACACCACCACCATCAACAGCACACACGCCGTCATCACCGTGGCCCGACGCCCCACCCGGTCTGAATACAACCCCGCCAGCGGGCAGATCGCCGCAGCGAAAATCAACGCGATCAGCGACACCAGCAACGCCATCGCGCGACTCAGCCCGCCGGCCACTTGCAGGTACGTCGCGAAGTAGGTGGTGAACATATAAAACGACAGCGCCGTCAGTGACACAAAAGCGCCCAGGCAGCAGATGGCCGCACCATGGTTGCGCAGGGTTTCCTTGAGCGGGGAGTGGGCCACCGCATGCTCCTGCTTCACGGCCTGGAAGGCGGGCGTCTCATCCAGTTTCCAGCGCAGGTAAAGGCCCACCAGCCCCAGCGGCGCGGCGATCAGGAACGGCAGGCGCCAGCCCCAGCTGCCCATGGCCTCGGCGGACAATGACGCTTCGAGTGCGTACGCCACCACGGCTGCGGCGGCGAAGGCGGAGAACGTCGACACCGGCACGAAGCTGCCGTACCAGGCGCGTTTGTCCCGGGGCGCGTGCTCCATCAGGTAGGCACAGGCACCGGCGTATTCGCCGCCGGCGGAGAAGCCCTGGGCACAGCGGATCAGCGATAACAGGATCGGCGCCGTGACGCCGATGGAGGCGTAGGTGGGCAGCAGGCCGATCAAGGTGGTGGCGCCGGCCATCAGCAGGATGGTCATGGCCAGGGTGCGCTTGCGCCCGATACGGTCGCCGAGCATGCCGAAGAAAATCCCGCCCAGGGGCCGGAAGGCGAAGGCGACGGCGAACACCGCGAAGGTTTTGAGCAAGGCCGCGCTGGCGTCGCCGCTGGGGAAGAACTGTTGGGCGATGGTGGTGGCGAGGAAACCGTACACGGCGAAGTCAAACCATTCGACGAAGTTACCGATGCCGGCGGCGATGATGACCTTGCGCAGGGTTTGGGGGCTTACCTGTTCGGTGGAGGGGCTCGTCATGGGGAAGGCCTCGGAAGGGGTCGGGGATGCTGGATTATCCGGGGAGGGTGTTGGGCGGCCGGGCTCAAAAGAGTCGTCCGCGTAGTCAGTAGCGACCGGGTGGGATGGGGGAGGCAGGAATTGGGCCAGGTCAGGCGGGGATTTATCGTTACCGGGCAGACTTGCGATAGGTCAGCAGCACAATCCCGGTCACCACGATGACGCCGCCGACTATCTGGCCGGCGCTGAGCATTTGATCGAGCACGACCCAGCCCATCAACAGCGTGGCCAGCGGCTCAATGTTCATGACCGGCGCATTGCGCGGCATGTCCAGGCGCGGGACCGACATGAACAGCACGATAAAACCGGTGCCATACAGCACTACCAACGTTGCGAGTGCCAGCCAGCCGGTACCCGTGGCCGGCAGGTTCAGGCCGCCGGGAAGGGCGCCGCTGAGGCCGGCGAGGTTGACGCTGCTGAATACGATGAAGATGGTCAGCAGGCTGCGCACGGAGCCGCGTACCTGGGACAACTTGTGGTCGGTGATCCACAGCGCGCAGGCGAACACGAACGCGGCGCAGAAGGCCAGGCCGACGCCGAGCAGCCAGTGCGGGCCGATATCGGCATGGCCTGAGAGGCGGCCGGGTACGTCCAGCACAAACACCAGGCCCACCAGAATCAAGCCCATCAGCAAGGCGGTGCGCGCCGTCGGACGTGGGCCGCCGAATGCCCAGGTGAGCAGAGCGAGCAGAATCGGGAACACGTTGCCCACCAGCAGCGCCATCGCCACCGGCACACGGGCGACGGCGGAGTAGAGGCACAGGCTCTGGGTAGCGATAAGCAGGCCCAGCAGCACTTGCCAACGCCATGCACCTGCGGGCAGGCGCAGGTTTTGGCGTTGCCACAGTACCAGCACCGCCAGCACCAGCAAGGTGCCGCCTGAACGCAGCAGAATGGCCAACAGCACACCGGCGCCGTCATCGAAGGCGACGCGAGCGGCGATGTGATTGCCGGCGAAGGCACAGCCCATGCAGAGCAGAATCAACACGGCAATGGGGCGGGAGAACAGGGCGGGGGCAGTTTGCGTCGGGGCAGGCGGAGTCATGCTGGGGCTCGGGCGGTTGGCGCCATCGTCGGGGATGGCGATTTATTTTTAGGTTGTCGTACAACTTCGTGAGGGGGGATTTGTAGCGTGTTTGCGCCGAGGGGGCAAGGAGGGATTTGGCCTGGGGAAAACTCAGCGCTTGCTGAACGCCAGCTTTGCGGCAAACAGCACGAAGATCACGCCGGTGGTGCGGTCCATCCACTGGATGACCTTTTCGCGGCGCAGGAACCCGGACAGCGACTGCGTGGCGCCGATCAATACCAGCGACCACAGCAGCCCGAGCAGCACATGGATGCTCACCAGGCCGAAGGTCCAGGCAATCAGCGAATGCCCTTGGGGGATAAATTGCGGCAGGAACGACACGTAGAAAATCCCCACCTTGGGATTCAGCACATTGCCCAGCATGCCCTTGATAAACCAGTTGCCGCCGGGCTTGCCATCGGCTGAAGCGGGTGCCAATGAGCGGCGCGGACGCACCAGCATGTTCAGCCCCAGCCAGGCCAGGTAAGCCGCGCCGCAGTACTTGAGCAGGTTGAACGCCATCTCCGACACCGCGATCAGCGCGCCCAGGCCAAAGGCAACCGCGGCGCCCCACACCAGGCAACCCGCGTTGATGCCCAGCGTGGCCTGCAGCGCCTGGCGCTTGCCTTCCACCGTGGCGGTGCGCAGGACCAAGGCGGTGTCGAGCCCGGGCGTGAGGGTCAGCAGGGTGGCGGCGAAGGTGAAGGCGAGGAGGTTGTCGGCGATGGACATGAGCGGGCTTCATGCAGAGGGATGAGTGGGCGTTAACCCAAGCTTGGCATGAGTGGTTATCTTGTGGCGAGCGGGCTTGTTGTGGCAAGCCGGCTTGTTGTGGTGAGCAGGCTTACTATGGTGAGCGGGCCTGTTGTGAGTGACCGGGCTTGTTGTGGTGAGCGGGCTTGCCCCGCGCTGGGCTGCGAAGCGGCCCCAATCAAGATCACTGTGTTCCATCAGACAAACCGCAGTGCCTGGTTTTGGGGCTGCTTCGCAGCCCAGCGCGGGGCAAGCCCGCTCACCACAGTAAGCGGGCTTACTAGAGAAGCTTGTCTGCCTTCAGCGGTTGAAGCGCTCAACCAACGCGTATTGGGTGGCCGCGGTATTCGTCAGTTCCTTGCTCAGGTCCGTGGATTGATGGGCTTGTATCGAGGTCTGGTCGGCCAGTTCGGCGATGGTGGTGATGTTGCGGCTGATCTCCTCGGCGACGGCGCTTTGTTCTTCGGTGGCGGCGGCGATCTGGGTGGTCATGTCGGTGATATGCGACACCGCTTCGCTGATCCCCACCAGGGCCTGGTCCGCTTCCAGCACCCAGGTCACGCCTTCCTGGGCCTGGCGTTGGCCGTTTTCCATGCTTTGCACCGCATTGCTGGAGGATGCCTGGAGCTTGGTGATCAGCCCATGGATCTGGGTGGTCGATTGTGACGTGCGCTGGGCCAGTTGGCGCACTTCGTCGGCTACCACGGCAAAGCCTCGGCCTTGTTCGCCGGCCCGCGCCGCTTCGATTGCGGCGTTGAGGGCGAGCAGGTTGGTTTGGTCGGCGATGCCTTTGATCACATCCACCACGCTGCCGATTTCGTCGCTGTCCCTGGCCAGTTGCGCCACGGTCACCCCGGTCTCGCCGACCATGGTGGACAGACGCTCGATGGCTTCACGGGTATCGCGCGCCACTTCGCGGCCGCGTCCGGTCAGCACGTTGGCCTGTTGGGTGGCGTCGGCGGTGCGTTGTACATGGCTGGCGACTTCCTGGGTGGTCGCGGCCATCTGATTGACGGCCGCCGAGACCTGTTCGGTTTCCACGCGCTGGCGGTTCAGGCCTTTGGCGCTGGCGGCCGCCAACTGATCGGATTGCCCCGCCAGGGTACTCAGTTGTTCGGCGCTGTCCTGCAGGCGGGTAAGGCAGGTTTTCAGGCGCGCGGTCTGGCTGAGAAACGCAGTTTCCAAACGCGACTGTGGGCCGCGAGCGTCACTGTACATCTGCGCGATCAAGGCATCCGACGTCGAGGGTTCAACCCCCTCCAATAGACGCAGGGTACTGCTTTGGCGCCAGTGTGAGCACAGCAGGCCCACCGGCAGCGCGACCGCCACGGCCACTGCGACGGCCACCGGTGCACTGAGGAACAGCCCGGCGACGCTGCCAGCCACACCGGTGGCCATGTACGGCACGCAACTCAGTGCCGCCGGCAGCCAGGCATCCTGGCGCGGCACGCCCGGCTTGCCTTGGCTCAGACGCCGGTAGAGGGCCTGGGCGCGGCGGATTTCATCGGCCGTGGGCTTGACCCGCACCGACTCGAAGCCAACGACCCGGCTGCCGTCGAAGATCGGCGTGACGTAGGCATTGACCCAGTAGTGATCGCCGTTTTTCGAGCGGTTCTTGACGATGCCCATCCACGGCAGGCCTTGCTTGAGCGCACTCCACATGTGCGCGAAAACGGCGGGTGGCACGTCGGGGTGACGCACGATGTTCTGGGGCGCGCCGATCAGGTCGGCGCGTTCAAAGCCGCTGATATCGACGAAGGCGTCGTTGCAGTAAGTGATCATCCCTTGAACATCGGTGGCGGAGATGAGTTTTTGCGAAGGCGCGAGTGAAATCTCGCGCTGTGTTACAGGCTGGTTGTTGCGCATTCCGACTACTCCCTGGTTGCACACAGTCCATCGGCGGCATTGTGCAGAAGATTAATGCGCATGGCTCATTTCGCCAGCCACTGGTCAAAAGCCTGAAACTTCCCGATGAAAAACCTCATAATGGCGGCCATTTTTGTTTAGCCCGTTATTCTGGTGTGCCCCCATGGAAATCAAGGTCAACTTTCTCGACAACCTCCGGCTTGAAGCCAAGTTCGACGACTTCACGGTGATTGCCGACCAGCCTATTCGCTATAAAGGCGATGGCTCGGCACCGGGGCCGTTCGATTATTTCCTGGCCTCGTCGGCGTTGTGCGCAGCGTACTTCGTCAAGTTGTACTGCAGCACGCGCAACATCCCCACGGACAATATTCGCCTGTCGCAGAACAATATTGTCGATCCGGAAAACCGCTATAACCAGATCTTCAAGATCCAGGTCGAGTTGCCGGCCGATATTTCCGATAAGGACCGCCAGGGCATCCTGCGCTCCATCGACCGTTGCACCGTGAAGAAAGTGGTGCAGGCCGGGCCGCAGTTCGTGATCGAAGAAGTGGACAACCTCGACGCCGATGCCCAGGCCCTGTTGATGCCGAGCGCGGGCAGCGAGGCGGGCACTTATATTGCCGGCAAGGACCTGCCGCTGGAGCAGACCATCACCAACATGTCCGGGATCCTTGCCGGCCTGGGCATGAAGATCGAGATCGCCTCGTGGCGCAATATCGTGCCGAACGTGTGGTCGCTGCATATCCGCGACGCCCATTCACCGATGTGCTTTACCAACGGCAAGGGCGCGACCAAGGAGGGCGCCCTGGCGTCGGCGTTGGGCGAGTTCATCGAGCGGCTCAACTGCAACTTCTTCTACAACGACCAATTCTGGGGTGAGGAACTGGCCAACGCGACGTTCGTGCATTACCCGGACGAACGCTGGTTCCAGCCGGGCCCGAATGACGAGCTGCCCGACGAAATCCTCGATGCCTACTGCCTGAAAGTCTACAACCGCGACGGCGAGCTGCGCGGTTCGCACCTGTTCGACACCAACTCCGGCAACGAAGCGCGCGGCATCGTTTCGCTGCCGTTCGTGCGCCAGTCGGATGGCGAGGTGGTGTATTTCCCGTCCAACCTGATCGAGAACCTCTATCTCAGCAACGGCATGAGTGCCGGCAACACCCTGGCCGAGGCCCAGGTGCAGTGCCTGTCGGAGATTTTCGAGCGGGCGGTGAAGCGCGAAATCATCGAGGGCGAATTTGCCCTGCCGGACGTGCCGGCTGAAGTGCTCGCTAAGTACCCGAGCATCCTGGCGGGTATTGCAGGCCTGGAAGCGCAGGGTTTCCCGGTGCTGGTCAAGGACGCGTCCCTGGGCGGCGAATTCCCGGTGATGTGCGTGACCTTGATGAACCCGCGCACCGGCGGCGTGTTCGCCTCGTTCGGTGCCCACCCAAGCCTGGAAGTGGCGCTGGAACGCAGCCTTACCGAACTGCTGCAAGGCCGCAGCTTCGAAGGCTTGAACGACCTGCCGCAGCCTACCTTCGAAGGCCAGGCGGTGACCGAGCCGAACAACTTCGTCGAGCACTTTATCGACTCCAGCGGTGTGGTGTCGTGGCGCTTCTTCAGCGCCCAATCGGACTACGAATTTGTCGAGTGGGACTTCTCAGGCGAAGGTGAAGACTCCAACGCCCAAGAGGCCGCGACCTTGTTCGGCATTCTGGAAGGCATGGGCAAGGAAGCCTATATGGCGGTGTACGAACACCTCGGCGCAACCGCCTGCCGCATCCTGGTGCCGGACTACTCGGAAATCTACCCGGTGGACGACCTTATCTGGGACAACACCAACAAGGCGCTGTTCTTCCGCGAGGACATCCTCAACCTGCACCGCCTGGACGAAGCGCAATTGCAGGCGTTGGTCGAGCACCTGATCGAAAGCGAGCTGGACGACTACACCGACATCACCACCCTGATCGGCATCGAGTTCGACGACAACACGGCCTGGGGCCAACTGACCATCCTCGAATTGAAGCTGCTGATCTTCCTCGCCTTGCAACAGTACGAAGAGGCCAAGGAGTGCGTGGAGATGTTCCTGCAGTACAACGACAACACCGCCGAGCGTGGCCTGTTCTACCAGGCGATGAATGCGGTGCTGGAGATGGAACTGGACGACGACCTGGAACTGGCGGACTACGAAGCCAACTTCCGCCGCATGTTCGGCAATGAACGGATGGACGCGGTGATCGGCTCGGTCAACGGCAGTGTGCGCTTCCATGGGTTGACGCCGACCAGCATGAAGCTGGAAGGGCTGGACCGGCATTTGCGCTTGATCGAGAGCTACAAGAAGCTGCATTCGGCGCGTGCCAACATCGTCCAGGGGTGACGCATACCCAATGTGGGAGGGAGCAAGCCCCCTCCCACAGTTGATCTTTGTTTTCTGGGGGGATTTATATCCGGGCCAAGGCCTGGGCGAGGTCTGCCCGTAGATCCTCCACGTCCTCAACCCCCACCGACAACCGCACCAGCCCGTCGCCAATCCCCAACTGCGCACGGGTCGCCGCCGGGATGCTGGCGTGGGTCATGATCGCCGGGTGTTCGATCAGGCTTTCCACACCGCCCAGGCTCTCGGCCAGGGCGAAGAGCTTGACGGTTTCCAGGAAGCGCGTAGCGCCGGCCAGGTCGCTGTTCAAGTCCACCGAGATCATCCCGCCAAACCCGCGCATCTGCCTGCGCGCCAGTTCGTGCTGGGGGTGGGATGCCAGGCCTGGGTAATAGACCCGGGATACCTGCGGTTGCCGTTCCAGCCAGGTGGCGAGGTCGAGGGCGTTGCTGCAATGGCGCTCCATGCGCAGCGCCAGGGTTTTCACGCCGCGCAGGGTGAGGAAGGCGTCGAACGGGCCGGCGATGGCCCCAACCGAGTTTTGCAAAAAGCCCACGCGCTCGGCCAACTCGGGGTTGTCGCCGACGATGGCGATGCCGCCGATCACATCGGAGTGACCATTGAGGTACTTGGTGCTGGAGTGCACCACGATGTCGAAACCCAACTCCAGCGGGCGCTGGATCCACGGGCTGGCGAAGGTGTTGTCGGCCACGCAGAGAATGCCGCGGCTGCGGCAGATACGGGCGATGGCGGCGAGGTCGGTGAGGCTCAGCAGCGGGTTGCTCGGGGTTTCGACCCAGACCATGCGTGTATCGTCCTGCAAGGACGCTTCGAACGCCGCCACATCACTCAGGTCGACAAAGCTGAAACGGTGCCCGGCACTGCGCTGGCGCACCTTGTCGAACAGGCGGAAGGTGCCGCCGTAGAGGTCGTTGCCGGACACGATATGGGCGCCGGCATCCAGCAACTCCAGCACTGTGGAGATTGCTGCCAGCCCGGATGCGAAGGCAAACGCCTGGCTGCCGCCTTCGAGGTCGGCCACGCAGCGCTCCAGGGCAAACCGCGTGGGGTTGTGGGAGCGGCCGTAGTCGAAGCCCTTGTGTACGCCGGGGCTGTCTTGCAGGTAGGTGGAGTTGGCGTAGATCGGCGGCATCAGCGCGCCCGTGGTCGGGTCGGGTGACTGCCCGGCGTGGATCACACGGGTGGCAAACGCGCTTTTATCGGGCTGGCTCATGCAAGGGATCTCCGCAGGTGGTTGAGCAGGTCGACGCGGGTGATCAGGCCGTGAAAGCCCGCCGCATCGGCAATGATGGCGACCAGGCCGCGATCCAGTTCAGCCTGCAATTCGGCCAGGCTGGCGCCGGGGGCCAGGGTGTGGACTTTGTCGCTCATGGCGCTGGCGACCATCATGGAGAAGTCCGCCGCATCATGGTGCAGGCCCAGCAGGATGTCGGACTCATCGATCACCCCCACCAGTTCGCGGCCGTCCACCAGCACCGGCAGTTGCGACACGTCCGCCAGGCGCATGCGCTGGAAGGCGGTGAGCAGAGTGTCGTCGGGGCTTACGCTGATCACGCGGCCATCTTCGAAGCGCCGCGCGATCAAGTCGCGCAGGTCGCCGTAGTGCTTGTAGTGCAGCAGGCCCGCATCGGTCATCCATTGGTCGTTGTAGACCTTCGACAGGTAGCGGGTACCGGTGTCGCAAACGAAGGTGACCACGCGCTTGGGCACGGTTTGTTCGCGGCAATAGCGCAGCGCGGCCGCGAACAGGGTGCCGGTGGAGGAACCGCCGAGAATGCCCTCGGCCTTGAGCAACTGGCGGGCGTGGTCGAAGCTGTCTTCATCGCTGATGGAGTAGGCGTGGCGCACGCTGGACAGGTCGGCAATCGACGGGATGAAGTCCTCGCCGATGCCTTCCACCGCCCATGAGCCGGGTGTTTCCAGCTTGCCGCTGCGGCTGTATTCGGCCATCACCGAACCCACCGGGTCGGCGAGGACCATTTCCAGGTCGGGCTGTACCCGTTTGAAGAAGCGCGTCAGGCCGGTGAGGGTGCCGGCCGAACCGACGCCCACCACAATCGCGTCTACATCGTGTTGGGTTTGCGCCCAGATCTCCGGCGCGGTGCTGGTCTCGTGGGCCAGGGGGTTGGCGGGGTTGTTGAATTGGTCGGCGAAGAAACAGCCGTCAATCTCCTTGGCCAGCCGCGCGGCCATGTCCTGGTAATACTCGGGATGGCCCTTGCCCACATCGGAACGGGTGATATGCACCTCGGCGCCCATGGCCTTGAGGTGCAGCACTTTTTCCGTGGACATCTTGTCGGGCACCACCAGCACCACCCGATAACCTTTCGCCCGGCCCACCAGCGCCAGGCCCAGGCCGGTGTTGCCGGCGGTGGCTTCAATGATGGTGCCGCCGGGGCGCAGGCGGCCGTCGCGTTCGGCGGCGTCGATCATGGCCAGGCCGATGCGGTCCTTGATGGAGCCTCCGGGGTTCTGGGATTCAAGCTTGAGGAACAGCGTGCAGGGGCCGGTATCGAAACGGCTGACCCGAACCAGCGGCGTGTTGCCGATCAGTTCGAGTACGGCAGGGCGGGGGAGCGTGGGCATGTCGTCACCTGAAGGCTTAGGGTGGGGGACAGCAAATGGCAGAGCATGGTCTGGAACAGTAGGTCGGTATTGGCGCGGTCGCAACCGAGGGGTCGATTGAATGTCTTTTTTTGGCGCATGGACGATGCCCGGGTGCGCTATCTAAGCGCACGTTGTGCGGCGATACCTGCGTAATCACTGGCAGAGTGACCTGGCGTGGGCTTTGCTTTAGACAAATCCAAACTTGGATACAAGGTGGAGTTTCCCATGCACAACGTTGTTGGCTGGACCCTCGGTGAATGGCAGGCTGCTTACCGCAGCGGCACGATCACGCCGGACATTTTGCTCACCCTGGCCGCGCAATACCCCGCCGAGGACAGCGCCTGGATCGCCCGCGCTCAACCGCAGGCATTGGCCGAGCAACTGGCGCAGTTGAGCGAACGATTGGCAGCCCAGGGCGGCGATATGACCCGGCTGCCGTTGTATGGCGTGCCGTTTGCGATCAAGGACAACATCGATGCGGCCGGCTGGGATACCACTGCCGCCTGCCCCGAATTTGCCTACCGGGCGACGCAGGATGCCTCGGTCTTACAAAAGCTGCGCGCAGCCGGTGCGATCCTGATGGGCAAGACCAACCTCGATCAGTTCGCCACCGGCCTGGTGGGCACCCGCTCGCCGTACGGCGCGGTGGGCAACAGTTTCAATGGGGATTACGTCAGCGGCGGCTCCAGCTCCGGTTCTGCGTCGGTGGTCGCCCGTGGCCTGGTGGCGTTTTCCCTGGGCACCGACACGGCGGGCTCCGGGCGTGTACCGGCGGGGTTCAACAATATCGTCGGCTTGAAGCCGACCAAGGGGCGTTTGTCCAATACCGGCCTGGTGCCGGCTTGCCGCACGGTGGATTGCGTCTCGGTGTTTGCCCTGACCGTGGAAGATGCCGAGACCGTCGCGCACGTTGCGGCGGGATACGACGCCAGCGATGCCTATTCCCGCGCCAACCCCAACACGGCGCCAGTGGCGGTGGGCGCTTCGATCAAGCTGGCCATCCCGGCGGCCCTGGAGTTTTTCGGCGATACCCAGAACCAGGCCGTGTTCGACCAGGCGGTGGAGCGTTTCAAGGCGCTGGGGGCGCTGATCACTCCGGTGGATTTCACTGCGTTCAAGGAACTGGCGGACCAGCTGTACTTCGGCCCTTGGGTTGCCGAACGCACCGTGGCCCTGGAAAGCATGCTCGAAAACCAGCCCGAGGCAATCAACCCGGTGGTGCGCGGCATTGTCGAGAATGGCCGCCAGTACAGCGCCTGCGACGCCTTCAAAGCCGAATACCTGCGGGCCGAACTGAGCCGCCGCATCAACGACAGCCTGGCCGGTTTCGATGCCTTGCTGGTGCCGACTTCGCCAACCCTGCGCACCATGGCCGAGATGGCGGAAGAGCCGGTGCGCTACAACTCGCAGTTCGGCTACTACACCAACTTCACCAACCTGGCCGACCTCTCGGCCCTGGCGCTGCCGGCCGGTATCCGCGCCGATGGCTTGCCCAGCGGCATTACCTTGCTCGCACCGGCCTGGCATGACACGGCGCTGGCGCACCTGGGCAAGCGCTGGCAAACCAGCCTGGAGCTGCCTTTGGGCGCCACCCAGCGCTATCTGCCGGCACCGTCCGCACCCGCCCAAGCCCCCGGTTGCGTGCGCGTGGCGGTGGTGGGCGCACATCTCACCGGCATGCCGCTGAATGTCCAACTGACGACGCGTAACGCGGTGCTGGTGGAGCAAACCCTGACGGCCGACACCTACCGCCTGTACGCGCTGCCCGGCACCGTGCCGCCCAAGCCCGGGCTGGCCAAGGCGGACAGCGGTCGGGCGATCATCGTCGAGCTATGGGACATGCCCCTCGCACGCTTTGGCGAGTTCGTCGCCGAGATCCCCGCGCCGCTGGGGATCGGCAACCTGCTGCTGGCGGATGGGCGCAGCGTCAAAGGCTTCATTTGCGAGCCGTGGGCCCTGGCCGACGCCCTTGACATCACCGAGTTCGGTGGCTGGCGCGCCTTTATTGCGAGCCGGGGCTGAGCATGGGGGCCAAGACACGCCCCGACAGCCTGGCCGAGCAGGTCTACGCGCAGCTCAAGGCGGATATTTTCGACTTCCGCCTGCTGCCGGGCGATCGTTTCAGCGAAGGCGAGGTGGCCGAACGCATGCGCGCCAGCCGCACGCCGGTGCGTCAGGCGCTGTATCGCTTGGAGCGGGAAGGGTATGTGGAGGTGTATTTTCGCAGTGGCTGGCAGGTGAAACCGTTCGATTTCGCCTACTTCGAAGAGCTCTACGACGTGCGCATCGTATTGGAACTGGCGGCTGTCGGCCGGTTATGTGCGATGGACGAACCGAACCCGATGCTGCAGGCGTTGCAGGCCACCTGGCAGGTGCAAGAGGACGAGCGCCTGGAGGACGCCCAGGCCGTATCGGCGCTGGATGAGCGTTTTCATTGCGCGTTGGTGGAAGCCACCGGCAACCGTGAAATGGCGCGCATGCACTACGCCATCACGGAGCAGATCCGCATCATCCGGCGGCTCGACTTTACCCAGGCGCCCCGCATTGCGGCGACGTACGAAGAGCATGGGCAAATACTTGCGGCCATCGTGCAACGCCAGGCTGACCAGGCGCAGCACCTGCTGAAACGGCACATCGAACTGAGCAAGCAGGCGGTGCGCGAGATCACGTTGCACCGGTTGCATACGGCCCGGCAGGTGGAGGGACAGATTTCCTGATGCCCTGAGCTTATGTGGTGAGCGGGCTTGTTGTGGTGAGCGGGCTTGCCCCGCGCTGGGCTGCGAAGCAGCCCCAATCAGGCTCCCTGTGTTCTGTCAGGTAAACCGCAGCGCCTGGTTTTGGGTCTGCTTCGCAGCCTAGCGCGGGGCAAGCCCGCTCACCACGGGTTACTGGGCCTGGCGTGAAAGCCTTTGCAGCTTTGCGATGACCGCCTCGGTTGCCCGCTGCATCGGCGCCCGCAACTCACTCTCGATCAAGCCCCCCAGCGCCAGTGCGGCTTTAACCGGCGCCGGGTTGGGCTCCATGAACAGTGTGTTGATCAACGGCACCAAGCCAAGGAACGTCGCCCGCGCCTCAGCCAACTGGTTGTCCCGTACCTGTTGCCACAGCGCTACAAACTGTTCGGTGCACACATGGGCCGACGCGGCAATCGCACCGCTGGCGCCCAGGCACAGCGCATTGAAGATCTGCAGGTCCTCGCCACACAACACATCGACCTCACCGCTGGCCAACACCGCCAGGGTGTTGCCCAGGTTGCCGCCGCAGTCCTTGATCGCCACGATCTGCGGGTGCGCGACGATGTTCAGCAAGGTCGCCTGCTCGAAGGTCACGCCGGTACGGTAGGGAATGTCGTAGAGAATGATCGGCACGCTGGACGCATCGGCCACCGTGCGAAAGAACGCTTCAAGGCCAGCCTGGGAAGGACGGATGTAACTCGGCGCCGGCACCAGCAAACCCGCCAGCGGGCGCTTGAGGACCTCGGCCTGGAATTGCAGCAGCTCAATCTGGTTGTTGCCCGCCAGACCCATCACCACACGGTGGGCGGGCACCTGTTGCAATACCCCATCCAGCACCGCCAATTGTTCCTGGCGGCTGAGCGATGCGGCTTCGCCGGTGGTGGTGCACACCATGATCCCGGCCACGTGCTTGTCCAGCAGGTGGCTGACCAGGCGGTGCAGGCCGACAAAATCGATGGCGCCATCCTGGAACGGCGTGACCACGGGAACCCAGATACCTTGAAACGATGACATGCACTTTCTCCTGATGATTGACCGCTTGAGTCACCGTCAGAAAGGCATGGGCAATTGTGCAAGGGGGAGGGAGTCCGCGCTCAATGTCCTGTCAGCTCATCTGACGGGACAGCGCGCCCCGGTCACATGAGCGACTGTTTCTTCGATTTGAGGGCGTGCGCCACGCAACCTTGCGCCTTGGCAATCAAGCCAATGACGGAAAGGTTAACCACTGAGGTTGCGGACATAAGCTGACACACCCATGAAGACTGGGGCTATCTTCATGGAATATTACGAGGTGTGTCAACTTCCCCCGTGGCTTGAATGCACCGGTGCAGGTGGCTCAGCCTTTTATCGCGGCTTCAATCGCCGCAATGTCGATTTTGGTCATGGTCATCATCGCGTCGAAAGCACGTTTGGCTATTGTCGGGTCAGGGTGGGCCACCGCATCGGTCAACACCCGAGGCGTGATCTGCCACGATAACCCCCACTTATCCTTGCACCAACCGCAGGCGCTGGCTTGGCCGCCGTTGTCGATAATGGCGTTCCAGTAGCGATCGGTTTCAGCCTGGTCGTCGGTGGCGACCTGGAAGGAAAACGCTTCGCTGTGGGGGAATATCGGGCCGCCATTGAGGCCGATGCACGGGATGCCCATCACGGTGAATTCCACCGTGAGCACATCGCCCTGTTTGCCGGACGGGTAGTCACCGGGGGCCAGGTGCACGGCGTCGAGCGTGCTGTCGGGGAAGGTGCTGGCGTAGAAGCGCGCAGCCTCCTCGGCGGTGCCGTTGTACCAGAGGCAGAGGGTGTTCTTGGGTTTCATGATCGGTCTCCACGGACAATGGGTCCATGGAGTTTAGACGGCCAACTGCCGTTCGATCGCCGCCTTGTCGATCACCGACCAGACCTGGGCGATTTTGCCGTCGACGAACGTGTAGAAAACGTTCTCCGAGAACGCCACCTGGCGACCATTGATCGCCAGCCCGAAAAACTCGCCCCGGGGCGTGACATTGAAGTTCAGCCGGCTGGCGACGGTGGGCGGATCGGCGATCAGCAACTGGATGTGGAACACCAGGTCGGGGATCTCGCGAAAGTCGCGCTCCAGCATCGCGTGGTACCCCTCCAGGCCGACCACCTTGGCGTTATAGGCCACCTCAGGGTGGACGAAGTCGCCCAGGCGGTTCCAATCCTGCCGGTTGAGGCAGTCGATGTAGCCGAGGTACAGGTCGGCAAGTTGGTTGCGGGTCATGTTTTTTTCCTCAAGCCCTGCGCGCGGTCAACAACACCGTCGCCGCCGCCGACAACAACCCCGCACAGCAGCGGTTGAATATCCGCTTGCCACGCGGCTCGGCAAACCAGCGACGCATGTGCAGGCCCATATAGGCGTAGAGGCTGATGGCGATCCATTCCAACACCAGGAACAGCGCGCCCAGCACGGCGAATTGCGGCGTGATCGGCTGGCCTGGCACCACGAACTGCGGCAGGAACGCGGTGAAGATCAGGATCGCCTTGGGGTTGCCTGCCGCCACCAGAAACTCCTGTCGCGCCAGTGCCCATAGGCTCACCTTGGCGGTTACCGATTCCGCCTCCGCCTGGGGATTTGCGCGCCACAGTTGAAACGCCAGATACAACAGATACGCCGCGCCCAGGATCTTGATCGCGTAGAACAGCAGTTCCGAGGTTTGCAACACCACCGCCAACCCCGCAGAGGCGAGGGCGATCATGCCGGCAAAGGCCAGTAGGCGACCGATACCGGCCAGGCAGGAGGTGCGGTAGCCATAGCGGGTGGAGTTGCTCACGGATAACAAGTTATTGGGGCCGGGCGCCATGTTCAGGGCGAAGCAGGCGGGGAGGAACAGGGCGAGGGTGGCGAGGTCCATGGCGGCTCCGGTTTTGGACGGACGGGGAGCGTCGAGGATAAGGGGAGTGGAGGTGGTTGGACAATGTGCGCGTTGGCGGCGAAAAGATGCCAGTGCGCGTTGAGCAGGTTGGATTTAAAGAGAAGCGGGTACCAGATCGATTCCGGTCAGGGGGGATGTAGTTTTCCATTTGCTTGAGTCTGGCTTGATACCTCTATGCTTGGACGGAGCGCTTTCGGCCAAAAGCGGACTGTAGACAGATAGCTGCTGGCATTCCTACGCTGGCATTCTAGTAATCACACAACGCTAAAAAGGAACATTCATGTTGGTCATTCAAATTGATCGGGATAGCGTGCATGCAGGGGATGATCTGGAAAGTCGTAGGACATCAATCAGGCTTGATCCAGCAGTAACACTGCGCGCTTTGTTCGAAGCGATCCAAGGTATGGGTTACCTGCCTGGCATCAGTGGAGGCAAGGCGACGTGGATTATTTGTTCGTCTGGCAAACATATAGGTGTTTTAGCTCAGCAATGGCCAGAAACTAAATTGTTAATCCCCGCCGAGAGTTCCCTGAGTCAGTATTTTGGGGATACCGAACCTCGCCTTCTGTTCAGATATTGGTGCCAGGCAGATCCAGACCATGTCTTTTCACAGATCAAAGCTGGAGATGAACCGCCGTCTCGATTTTAGGACTGGCGGGGGTAGTCCACCCCTTTAGTCACTGGTTTTTGCAGGCATCCCAGGCGTTGAATCTGGGGCAGGCGTACAGCAAATAGTTCATTTGCATCCAACCCTCAAAAGACAGCTTCACAGTGGACACCGTCGATTGCTATGTCATCGCTCTCGAATTCGCCTGCGCCACTGCGGGCGAGCTAAGCCACCTGATTGGCAAACCTGCCCACCGCGTCGACCACCCGCTTGGCGCCGTCCTGAATTTCCACAATGACCTGGCCTGCCTGCGTGGCGAGTTCAAGACCTTGCTCTGCCTGGGATTTGCTGTTGGCCATTTCGGCGACGGTCTCATCCACCAGTTTCTGGTTCTGCAGCACCACCGAGGCGATTTCTTCCGTCGCCGTGCTGGTGCGCCCGGCCAGTTGCCGCACTTCATCAGCCACCACCGCAAAGCCGCGACCTTGCTCGCCTGCACGGGCGGCTTCGATCGCGGCATTCAATGCCAGCAGGTTGGTTTGCTGGGCAATGCTGCTGATGGTCTGAATGATCGAACTGATCAGCAGTGACTGTTTTCCGAGGGCTTCGACTCCGCCGGCAGCCGCCTGCATATCAGCGGCGATTTTATGCATGGTATGCATCGTGTCGTTGACCACCACGGCTCCGCGCTCGGCACTGACATCGGTCTGCCGGGAAATTTCAAATGCGGTTTGCGCCGCGCCACTGACTTCCTGTTCCCGGGCAACCTGGTCGGAGACCACCGTGGCGAACTTGACCACCTTGCACAGTGTGCCTTCAGTGTCGTACACCGGGTTGTAGGTTGCTTCCAGCCATACGGTCTGGCCGCGGCTGTCAACGCGTTCAAATCGGCCGGCTACAAACTCGCCCCTGTTCAGGGTTGCCCAGAAATCCTTGTAGTGCTGCGACGAGGTTTCCTCCGGCTTGCAGAAAATCCGGTGGTGGCTGCCTTTGGCTTGTTCCAGGCTGTAGCCCATGGCGTGCAGGAACTGTTCATTGGCGGTGATGACATGCCCGGAGAGGTCGAACTCGATCACCGCCGTCGAGCGCAGCAACGCCTGGATGAAAGAGGTGTTTTCCGAGGCTTTTTCTACCCGGGCGGTAATGTTCGTTGCATAGCAGGTGACATGACTCAACTGGCCGCTCGCATCCGTGATCGGCTGCCAATGTGCATGCAGCCATATCAATGAGCCGTCGGCATGCAGGTAGCGGTAATCGTCGGTAATGGACTTGCCAGCGGCGACCGCCGCCCGGAAATTATGAAAGCAGGGCAGCTTGGAGACGTACTGCGGGACGATCTCGGCCATGGCACGGCCGCGAAGTTGCTCCGGGGTGTAGCCCAACGATTTGGCAAAGTTGTCGTTGCATGCGGTGATCTTGAATGTCGAGTCGATGCTCAACGTCAGCATTTCACGGTTCAGGCCATCGCGCAGTTGGCGCAGTTCCAACAGCTCGGCTGCCTGGGCGTGAAGCTGGTTCTTGGCTTTTGTATTGAACATGGGAAACCGCCTCCTTGGGTTACATCCAGCCTATCGGCACGTCATTCTGCAAATTTAGACCGTTCGACGGGTAAAGCTTCATCAGCCAACCGGGATCCCCGCTGATGTGTTGCGGTCCGCCGCATGTACCGCGCCGGCGGCGAGCCCAGTGTCTTGCGAAACATGCTGATGAACGAACTGACCGACTCGTACCCGAGGGCTTCGGCGGTGCGTTGCACGGATTCGCCCTCGGCCAGGCTCTGCAAGGCCACGATGATTTGCCATTGCTTGCGCCATTGGCCAAAGGTTAGCCCAGTTTCGCTTTTAACCAAGCGCGCCAGGGAACGCTCGCTCATGGCGACCTGGCGTGCCCATTGGGCCATGGTGCAGCGATTTGACGGGTCCTGGGCCAACCCCCGTGCGATGAAACGCAGCTGCGTTGTGGCCGGAAGCGGCAGGTACAGCTGTTCCGAGGGGGCCAGTTCCAACTGTTCGAGGAGCACGCTCGCCACGCGTGCATTGGCAGACGCCGGCGGATAGTCCTGGGCTTGGGCGCTCAGGTGCAGGATCAATTCCAGGACCAGCGGTGACAGCACCAGCGTGCAGCATGTGTGCGGTAGCGCGGCCGCACCGGGCTCGACGAACAGATAGCCGATCTTGCCGTTGGCGGTCACTCGGTTGCTGTGGGCAATACCGCCCGGAATCCATACGCCGAACCCCGACGGCACCATCCACACGCCATCCTCTACGGTGCACACGATGCCGCCGTGATACGCCACTACCAGTTGGCCTTTGCGGTGCGTATGGACGGGGAATTCGGTGTCGTTTCGCTGGCTCCCCAGCATCAACGCCACTGCGGGCTGGTCGAAACTGTCCAGTTCGAATTGATCAACCCCGTAGAGACGTGTCTCGTCCATGTCGCGCCACCTCGATTGTCTGAATTTGATTATATCTTGGCAGCATACTCAATATCGGCACGGCCTTGCAGTCCCTACCATCGTCAGCAAGGCCATTGCCGACTGCGAGATTCAACGATGCTGAGCGAAATCACGATTGCCCACCTCTACCTGCCGCCTTTCTTGCTCTACCTGGGCGTTACCGCAGTGGTTTACGCACTGTTGGAGCGGATCATGCGGCCCTGGCTGGACTGGGCCTGGCACCCGAGCATGGCGCGTTTCTGCATGTCGTTGATCGTTCTCTCGATCCTTGTGCTGAAGTTTTGAGGCGCGGGCGATGACGATCAAACACCTGCTCAAGACCCTCGTCACCCTGGTGCTCGGCTTGACCGCGCTATTGTTGTGTACGCTGTTGTGGCGCGCCTATGAGCTGGCCCCCTGGACACGGGACGGGCGGGTCAGCGCGCAAGTCATCCGTATTGCCCCCGAAGTGTCCGGCCAGGTTGAACAACTGCTGGTCGAGGACAACCAGTGGGTCGCCAAGGGCGCGTTGTTGTATCAGATCGACCGCAGCGCCTATCTGCTGGCCCGGCAACAGCGAACGGCCGAGCTTGCCGAGGCGCGCAGCGTGTTCGAACAGCGCCGCTCACAGCTCAACCGTCGCCAGCAACTCGGCGATGCCATTGCGCGGGAGGAGACCGACAATGCGGCCCGGGACCTGGCGGTGGCCAGGGCGCGGGTGGACGCGGCCCAGAGCCAGTTGGACCACGCGCAGCTGGATCTGCAGCGCACGACGGTTCGTTCACCGGTCGACGGATACGTGACCCAGCTGCGGCTGCAGCCGGGTGACTACGCGGCGGCGGGCGATACCAATATCTTTGTGGTCGACAGCCATAGCTTCTGGGTCACCGCTTACTTCGAGGAGACCAAGCTATCCGGTGTTCGCGTGGGGGCCGCGGCGTCCATCAAGCTCATGGGCTTTGCACCGCTGCTTGAAGGGCATGTGGCGAGTCTCGGCAGAGGCATTGCCGACGGCAACGAGCTGCGCAGTAACAGCGGCTTGCCCCAGGTGGCTCCGACGTTCAGCTGGATACGCCTGGCCCAGCGTGTGCCGGTTCGGATTGAGCTGGACAAGGTGCCACCGGGCGTGGAGCTGGCGGCGGGAATGACCGCGAGTATCGAAGTCGCCGAGGCGGGGGCCGCCCCCCATTGGCGGCTTACCCAGTGGCTGCAGGATTTCATGTGATGGCCCGCGCACTGCGAATGCTCGGGGCATGGTCGCCCGAGACCTCGGGGTATGTGCTGCGCAGTCTTGCGGCGGCCACATTGGCCCTGTGGCTGGGCTTCCAATTGCACCTGGAGGCGCCGTTCTCGGCGGCTTCGACCGTGTTGCTGCTGATCCATCCGCTGCAGGGCGCGGTGGTCGGCAAGGGCTTCAATCGCGTACTGGGAACCTTGGTGGGGTTGCTCGCCGCCCTGGCCCTGACCGGCCTGTTCGCGCAAAAAATGCTGCTGTTCATCCTCGGGGTCGGCGTGTGGCTCGGCCTTTGTGTCGGTGCCATGACCGTGCTTCGGCACTACCAGGCCACGGCGGCAGTGGTCGCAGGCTATACGGTTTGCCTTGCCCTGGGCCCGGCCATTGTCGCCCCGCAGCAAGGTTTCGAGCATATCGTGGCGCGGGGCACAGCCGTGGTTCTCGGGGTGTTGAGCCTGAGTCTGGTAGCGACGTTGTTCAGCCGCAAGACCGTCGAGTCCAAACTGAACAAGGCACTTGAGGACATCGCCGCCCGTACCTTGGGATTGCTGGCCTTGCGAATTGAGGGGGAGCAGGGCGCGCAACTGGCTAGTGTGCAGGGCCAGCTCGCCATCGATGTGGGTAAGGTGGACGAGCTTCTCGGGATCGGCCGAGGCGAGTCCCGCCTGATCCGTTCCAGGCTCGCGACCCTGCAGGCAGGGCTTGCGTATGTGCACGGGGTGATCCTGGACGAGTCACCGCTCAACCACGGTGGCTTGCCTTCCCTCGTTCGAATGGGCGCGCAACTGCAACAGCTGGCCGACGCAAAGCCGGGTTTTTCCGTGGCAGCCGAGCATGCCCGGGAGATGCAGCACCGCCTCGCCCAGGCCCATGAAAACCGTCAAAGCCAGCAGTGCTTGAGTGAACAATTGGCAGACCTGTCCAGCGCCTTGCTGAGCTTTGCCTGCCTTGAGCGCGCGCCCCGGACGCCGGCCCGCGCCGTGGGTTTCCACCGCCATTACGGCGACGCGCTGCGTAACGGTCTACGCGCCCTGGTGGCCACGCTTGCAACCGCTGCGGTCTGGTACCTGAGCGCCTGGGACCAGGGGCCAACCTTGCTGGCAGTGTTGGGCCCGTGCTGCACCTTGCTGGCCACCAGCCCGGCGCCCGCTCAAGGCATAGGCCGCTTCTTCGAGGGGACGCTGTACGGCATCGTAACGGCAGCGGCGTGCAAGTTCCTGGTGTTGCCGCACATCAGCGGGTTCGCGTTGCTCAGCATCGTGCTGATTGCCTTCTGGACCGTCGGCATTCATGCCACCACCCGGCCGCGCCACGCCTTGCAGGGCATTGCCTACCTGATCGCGTTCAACACCCTCGTCGGCACCGGCGGCACGGCCCAGTACGACTTCACTGACTTCGCCAATCAAGCGCTCGCCTGGCTGGTAGCGCTTGCCATCTGCCTGCTGGCCTTCCAGCTACTGCCGGGGCAATCCGCCCGCCATGTACACGCCCTCACCCAGGCGCTGCACAGGGACACCCGGCGCTTACTCCGGCACGGGCGCCGCATGGACCTGCTCAAGTGGCAGGCCCGGCAACAGCACCGATTGGTCGCCTTGCAGGCACTCTTGGGCGCTGGTCACCAACCGGCGGGCGGCGCCGGCTCTGTGTCCCTTCAATTGAGTCGCCGGCTGCTGACTTTGCAACGCCAGACACGGGAGCTGGAACCTGACTCGGCAATCGCCAAATGTGCGCAAAGGGGCGAGCGGCGTATTTCACGGTATGCCTCCAATCCCGCGATCAGCGCGGCTCAGGCACGTCGGACGTCGAGATCATTGACCCGGCTGGGGGCTCACGCTCTGGCGGCTGGCTACCAGGATTTAGCCGGGCTGCTCGACACCTATTCAAGCATTACCAACGCGGATATCCGCATCCGTTCCAGTTCAAACAACCAAGGTGAGATGAAATGAAGCAACTCCTTATCTGGACGCTTTTCGGCATGATCGCGTCGACGCCATGGGCCGTGCAGGCATCGGAGGGGGCTGAGGCGCTGGCGCGCTGGCAGCAGCAATTCAAGCAGGAGCAAAAACAGCAGGCTGAACGCCCGAGGGGGGATCAGGGCTCGAGGTCCAAGGCCGCAATGACCGGGAAAGGGAAAGCCTGATCGGATAGCGACCGGGGCAGGGACATTCATCGGGCGAGGGTTTGATTGAGCAGGTTTTGCAGAAGCCCCTCACCCCGCCGCAGAGTCAGAAGCTCTCAAGACGCACGTGGATTCCCGCTCGTTCAGCCAGCTCGATAACGTCTTCCAGCCGATCCGTGTCAACAATGAAACCGTCGTAATTTTCACCTCCGGAGTCCAGGTGAAGAAACCGTTTACCGAACCGGGCGAGCCACTGATCAAAGAGGTTGGTTTCCTCGGGAGGAGGCATAGTAAAGCGTCCACCAAACAATCGATCCAAAATGCCCATGTCTGTCCCTGTATGAGTGTGAGGAAAACCATTGAGTCAAGTGCAACTGCCGTTCAACAACTGTCCCGGGACGATCAAGGCAAGGACGCTGGGGTCACGGTGTACCAGCCCGACGGCGTTTTGGCACACACCTGCGGTCTCAGCGGCGTTTCTACGGTGGTGTCGGCCTGGGTGGAGAGCTGGCGGACGGCAATCACGCAGCCGGCCTTGAACGTGCTGATTTTCATCATTTGAAGTTCCATTTCATAGTCTTTACCGGGCTCGGGGATAAGCGTGACGGGCGTTGGAAAGCAGGATAGCTGCGATCCCCCCATGGCGAACCCGGCAATAAAGGGTTTGCCGGCCGGGATGACATGTTCGTCAAACACCTTGGGCGATTGATTGATGGCTTTGCTCGCCTTGCTGGCGGGCATGCCAATCACGCTGTTCTGGCGGTCTGTCGCCCGGAAAGGGTAGAGCCCCGCCGAGTCGACATGGGCTGTTTGCCATCCGGCTTCTTCGGGGGTTTTGGTCAGCAGGGACTCGTTGTAGAACATCTCGCAGGTCTGGCCACTGATAAAGCCGGCGTGGGTGGTGTCACCGGTGATCAGGCGGACACGCGCGGTAGTGGTCGGGTCATATCGGCTGATGTGTGCTTCGTTGCGAACGTCGGTCTTGGTGGTGGCGCAGCCGATCAGCGTCAAGCTGACGGCCAGGGGAAACAGTAAACGCATGGGTAACCTTCATATCCTGTGAGGGTTGGGGGCCGCAACCATACTATGGCGGGGATATGTTCGCCCACTTGCGATACACAGGGGAAGGGACAGGGAGGGGACGTTCATGGCGGCTGTACATTGACGTAACATAGCCGCATAACACTCAGCCTCGGATGTTATCGGGAATGAAAATTGGCCCACTGGACGGGATGAAAATTGCCTATCACATCACCAGCTCACACGTTGCGCGCACTGTCGGAGCTCGATTACTACCACATTAGGTCGGTTCAGCTCCCCGTTGAAATCACCATGCTTGACGCGTGGAACATCACAACCGCTGAGCCGGGGCTGGCCATGCGGCTGGCTTTCCGAATAAGGGACGCAATTTCTTCGTTATTCGGTGTGAAGCGAATCCGCGGGTTCTCCGGCGTTGCGCGAAAAACGGTACACGCAGGCGAACACCTGGATTTCTTTCTGGTGGAGCACAGCGCCTCCGATATCCTGGTTCTTACCGAGCGTGACAGGCATCTGGATGTCATGATCTGCCTTTCGATAACAGATCGTGTGCTCACCATCACATCATCGGTCGTCACGCATAACCTCTATGGACGCATCTACATGTTACCGGTAGGGCTCGCCCATAAAGTGATCGTCAGTAGTCATCTGCGCCGACTGAAGAGAAGCCTTGAAAGGCAGTAGAGGTTGGTTGTTCCGGTCGATCAGCGAACCCTACACGCGTCCATCAGCATCCATCCTGTCGCCCACTGACAGGCGCATGCACGGCCAGCAACTCAACCACCCATTCGATAAACACGCGCAGCTTGAGGCTGATATGCCGGTTCGGCGGAAAGGCCACGTAAAGCGGCATCGGATCAAGGTGCCAGTCCTTGAACAAGGGCACTAATTCGCCCCGGTCCTCGAAGGCTTTCGACATGTAGCTGGGCAACCACAGCACGCCAAGTCCCGCCAGGCCGGCGGCGAGGTAGGCATTGCCATCATCGACCGCCAGAGCATAGCGGCCCTTGATCTGAAGACTTTCCTGGTGCTTGCGCATGGCATAGGGCAGGGGTTTGCCGGTGCGGGCCCACAGGAAGCCGACGATACGATGGTTGGCATCTTCCAGTTCCCGTGGGTGGGCGGGCGTACCTAAGCGTGCCAGGTAGCTCGGGGCGGCAAACACGCCGAGCGCCAGGTCGCCTACCCGCCGGGCCATCAGGGATTGGTCGGTGAGTTCACCGCCGCGCACCACGCAATCGACGTTCTCATCGATCATATCGACGATACGGTCGCTGACGCCCATGTCGATCTGGATGTCCGGGTAGCGCGCGTAAAACCCAGGCAACGCGGGGACGAGGATCATGCTGGCCAGTGGGCTCGGCACATCCACGCGCAGGCGGCCTCTGGGCAGGGTTGCCGCGCCGGACAGGCTGGTCTCGGCGTCGTCCATATCGGCCAGCAGTTGCAGCACGCGTTCGTAGTACACGGCACCGTCGGCCGTGACGTTGACTTTGCGCGTGGTGCGGTTAAGCAATTTGACCCGCAGACGTGCCTCCAACTGCTGCACCAGTTGCGTCACGGTGGTCTTGCTCATGTGCAGGGTCTCGGCGGCCTTGGTGAAGCTGCCGGCCTCCACCACGCGAGCAAATGCCTGCATTGCATCAAAACGGTCCATTAAGGCCTCGGCGATCGATTGTTTGGGTTTCACAAACAGTGCTGGCTAAAGTTGCTGGTTTATCGTCCTGGCACAAGCCCCTAGAGTCTGCCTACCGCTAATTACGGGTCACCTCGACCCTTTGAGAGAGGCATTCATGACGCAGCGTAATGTGGTTTTTCCGCCTGGACGCCAGGCGCTGTATGAGCGCAATCGCTATTCACCGGCCATTAAGTCCAATGGCTTTTTATTCGTGTCGGGGCAGGTCGGCAGCCATGCAGACGGCTCGCCCGAGCCCGATCTGGAGGATCAGGTCCGCCTGGCGTTCAACAACCTGAATGCGATCCTGGGGTCTGCCGGCTGCACCTTTGACGATGTGATCGACGTGACGGTGTTTATCGTCGATCCCGAATCCAGGTTCGAGACGATCTGGAAGGTGGTGCCGGAGTTCTGGGGCGAGGCGCCGCACCCGACGCTGACTGGCGTGGGGGTTACGTGGCTGTATGGGTACCAGTTCGAGATCAAGGTGATTGCCAGGCTTCCTTTGTGAATCCGTGCTGGCACATCCACCTCAGCAAGCACGGCTAGGCGCAGGCTGTCGGTATAGTTGATCCTATCGTCCAACGCCTATCCCGGAGCTTGCAACCCGTGTCTGACTTGCCAGGCAACGCCGCCTACACACAGCGCTTCGACGCCGTACTCGCTTATATCGACGCGAATCTTGAAGGTGACTTGTCGGTGAAGACGCTGAGCGAGGTGGCGCATTTTTCGGTGTTTCACTTCCATCGGCAATTCACCGCGTTCGTGGGCATGCCGGTTGCGCGCTATGTGCAACTGATGCGCCTGCGCCGCGCGGCACATGACTTGTCTTCCCGCGCTGATTATTCGGTGCTGGAGGCGGCGCTGGGGGCCGGCTTCGAAAGTCCTGAAGCCTTTGCCAGGGCGTTCAGGCGAGCGTTCGGCATGGCGCCGAGCACATTTCGGAAACGACCGGATTGGCAGCTCTGGCGCGGGGTATTCAGCGTCCCTTACTTTTCCAGGAGCATCATCATGCAGGTACGAATTGTGGAGTTTCCTGCGGTCAAGGTGGCCGCATTCGAGCACCGCGGCGCCCCAGGGCGCGTGAATGAAAGCGTGCAGACATTCATTGCGTGGCGCATGCACAGCGGGCAGTCGCCGGTGGCTTCAAGTCGCAGCTTCGGTATTCCCTTCGACAATCCTGATACGACCCCGGCCGATGAGTTCCGGTTTGCCATTTGCGGCGAGATTCACCAGGCGCTGGCCGCGAATGAGTTCGGCGTCACTGAACGCGTCATCCCCGGTGGGCGCTGTGTGGTGGTGCGTCACGTGGGTTCGCCGGATCACATCGCAGAGTCGATCTATCCGATCTACCGCGACTGGCTGCCTGGCAGCGGCGAGGAGCTTCGGGACCAGCCGTTGTTTTTCGAATACCTGAGCATTTTCCCCGAGACACCGCAGGATCAATGGCAGACCGATATTTATGTGCCGTTGCAATAGCGGCGCTCGCCAGCCTGTGGGAGCGCGACTGCGCTTCCACGCCTGGTGTTGCGGCCAGCTACGGCTGAGCGGTCCACACCGCCAGTTCATAACCATCCGGGTCAATGAAGTGAAACCTGCTGCCACCGGGGAACGAAAAGGTCTCGCGGCTGATAACGGCGCCTGCGGATTTGAGCCGCTGCTGCGTGGCTTCAAGATCATCCGCGTACAGGATCACCAGCGGGCCACCCGGTCGAACGGGCTCTCCGGTCGTGAACCCGCCGGTCAGCCTGCCATCGCTGAACTCGGTGTAGGTGGGGCCGTAGTCGACGAATGTCCAGCCGAACACCGCGCCGTAGAAAGCTTTGCTGCGGGCGATGTCGCCCACGTTGAACTCGATATTGTCGATCTGTCGGTCTTGACCGCGAACGCTCATGGTTGCCTCCTTGGCGGACGGTTGAGGGGCGAGTGTAGCGGTTTACACCCAGGACTGGGTTACCATGCCGGCGCGAAATTCCCGCCGAACCCTCTGGCCACTTATGTCCTCCAACGCGCTGTACACCGACCTGTCCATCTACTACGACCTGATGTGCGCCGACATCGACTACCGCGCGCAGAGCCACAGCGTGCGCCGCCTGCACCAGTTGTTCGGCAATGACGGGCGCCGCCATCTGGACCTTGCCTGCGGCACCGGGCCCCATGTGCGCCACTTCCTTGACTTCGGCTACCGCAGCACCGGCCTGGACATCAGCCAACCGATGCTGGACCTCGCCCAACTGCGTTGCCCCGAGGCACGGTTCAGCCGCCAGGACATGGCCGGTTTCCAGGTGGACGAACCGCAAGACCTGATCACCTGCTTCCTGTACTCGACCCACTACAACCCCGGGCTGGCCCAACTGCGTGCCTGCCTCGCCAGCGTGCACGGCGCACTCGCCGACAACGGCGTGTTCTGCTTCAACGCGGTGGACAAACTGCATATCGACAACCGCTTGCTGGTACGCCATAGCGTGGAGTTTGAAGGCAGTCATTTCACCTTCGGCTCCGGCTGGCATTACCGCGGAGAAGGGGAGCAACAGGCACTGCGCCTGAGTATCGAGAAGACCACGGCGGGGGTGACCCAGGCCTGGCAGGATGAGCACACCATGGTGGCGCTGAGTTTCACGGAGTTGCAGGGGCTGTTACAGCCGTACTTCGAGGTGCAGGTGTTCGAGCATGACTATGAGCGGATCACGCCCTGGGCGGGCGTGACCGGGAATGCGTTGTTTGTGTGTGTGAAGCGGTAATGAACTGCCGCTCCTTCATATGCCTGAAAAAGACCCAGGCAGATCAACCGTCGCCTCCACCTCCGCAAGCAATCAGTTCAATAAGTCCCATTTGGTACCACTTATTCTGGCAACTCCATCCATGTTCAAAAGTAAAGGCGCTGGCCGTGCCGCTGAACGCAAGGCCTGCTGAGAGAGCCAATGCTAATGCGATGGTCGAACGTACCTTCTTCATATTGTCTTTCATAAAAACTCCCTCTATCACTTGATCGCTGTGTGGCCCGAGTCGGTCAAGGTGGCGCGATTGTCAAAACCAACCGCCCGTCTTTCGGCTGGGACACTCCTTACGCTTAATTGAACGGTATCTGAATCAAGGCAGCGGAGGATCGGCCGGCGCTGAAACAACGTTGATTCAGCGCAGCACGTTCCCCAGGCGCATTGGATAACGGGGAGCCAGCGACATCAATACGACAAGTGACCTATTACCTCGCCGCAAACCGACAGGCGAATGGCAAGCCGCGCTAATGATAGGCGTGCATTCCACACACCGCCGCACCCGGATATGTCCGGGCATGGACATCCTCCAGCTAACCCATTTCCCTGGCGAAATGCTTGGTCAGTTCGAGCAAGGTCGTTCGCAATTCAGGCGGACGCACGGGCTTGGACAGGATGGAGATATTCATATGGATCAATGTGCTGCGGATACGCTCGATTTCATGGCCGGTCATGATCATGGCCGGTACTTCCCAGCCACGCTGTTCGCGAATCGCGGCGATACACTCGGCGCCTGAAATCCTAGGGCCCAGGTCGAAGTCGGCAATGATGATGTCGCATTCCGTGGTCACGTTCAGTCCATCGCTATGACTTTCTACCTCGCATCCCCATTTTTCCAGTAAGGCCGAGGTCGCCATCAGTACGTTTGAATCGTCTTCCACCAGGCATACCCGCAGACCCTGCAGACGGCTTTGCGTGGGCGCTGGCCGTTGTGTCTCAGTGCCTGGCGCGACGCTTTCCAGGCGTTGGATAGTGGCGCGGGTGCCTTGGCCGAGTCGGGAGTCCAACTGGATATCCAGATTGAGCAACTGGCTGATGCGCTTGACGATGGACAAGCCCAACCCCAGGCCCTCGACATCCTTGTCGCGTGCGTGGCGCACCCGGTAAAACTCCTTGAATACGTCCGGCAGATGTTCAGCGGCGATGCCGCGTCCCTTGTCGTAGATGACAATGGCCAAGCCCTTGCCTCTGGGACGCACACCGATCAAGACCGGTTGGCCGGACGCGTATTTGAGTGTATTTGACACCAGGTTCTGCACCATGGTGGTCAACAGCCCCGCATTGACATTCACCCAGTGCTCGCAAGGGCGCAGGCGCAGTTGAACCCCGGCCCAGCGCGCGGCCTCGGTGTTCTGTTTGACGACGTCCCGCAGCAGCGCGCCCAGGTTCACCGGCTCCGCTTGCGGCTCCAGCTTTCCGTTGTCGAGGGTGTAGATATCCAGGATCGAACGGAACAATTGAGAGACGGTATGCAGCGAGCGGTCGATGTTGTCCACCAGGCGCAGTTCTTCGCCGCCCAGATTCGCGTCACGCAGGCACGCGGTGAACAGGCCGATGGAGTGGATGGGCTGGCGCAGGTCGTGGCTGGCCTGGGCGAGAAAGCGTGATTTCTCCTGATTGGCGGCGATCGCCTCTTCCGATGCGATACGCGTGCGCTTGAGCAGAATGTGCGCATAGGCCGGCACGACGATGGTAGTCACGATCAGCATCAGGAACATGTAGGGCTGTGCGCGCCAGAAGGGGGTGAGCATGAAGATCATGACCAGCATGCTCAGCGCGATGAGTGTCGCGGCGGTCAAGTAGCGCGAGCCAAAGCGCATGCCATTGCCCAATGTGACCCAGAGCAACGCGGCATAAACCGGCAACGCGCCTTCTCCACCTACGATCATGGCGAAAGCGATGCCGGTATAGTCATGGGCCATGGCGAACAATCGGCGCCAGAAAAAGTGCCCTGGCCAGCGCTTGATCGCCATGCGCAGGGGGACTGCCACGCTGATGAAAAACGCCATATACCACATGATCGGTACATAGGTGGCGAAGTCACTTGAAGGAAGGAAGGCCACCACAAAGATGTACAGCGAAGCACAGGTGCTGACCGTCAACCGCAACGTGGCCTGGTCCAGCTCACTGTTCTTTTCCGTCATGTTCATTGCGATTCTCCAGGGTAAGAAGTCGCTTAAAATTTGAAACCTGGCGTTACAGTTTGCGTTACGATGCGCCGAACCGGAGGTGAGATGGACCTTGACATGACGCACAGAATCATAGTGGCAGATGACCATCCTCTGTTTCGCGAAGGTATGCTGAGAACCATAGAACGGCTTATGCCGACAGCGATGATAGAGCAGGCGGGCAATCTGGATGAAGTACTGGCGCTGGCGCGTGCGGGCGCAGAAGTTGATTCGTTGATTCTGGACCTGCGCTTTCCCGGTATCACGTCTATGCAGGTCATAGGCCAGCTGCGCAACGAGTTCAAGCGCACCTCGATCATTGTGGTGTCGATGGTCGATGACCTGGACATTATTTCCCAGGTCATCGCCCAAGGCGCTGATGGCTTTATCGGCAAAAACGTTGATCCGGCAGGCATTGCCGAAGCCATCCTGGCGATTCGGGAAGGGGAAGTCGTGGTGAAGTACAACCCCGAAAATCCCCTGCTGGACCCAAGCCTTGCCTCACTCACCGCCCGCCAACGGCAAGTGCTCGGCCTGGTTGCGGCGGGCAAGACCAATAAGGAAATAGCCAAGCAACTGGGGATCTCCCCGTTCACCGTACGCATCCATGTTTCCACTCTGCTTAAATCCCTGGGTGTGCCCACCCGTGCGGCGGCGGCGGCTCAATTCAGTAACTTTCCCGGTGCCAGTGGGTGGCCGGGCAAGCTCGATACTTGAATCAAGACGGTGCAATGACCATTAGAGCGTGGGTTGGGGCACGGGGGTGTTACCGGGGATCAACTTGGCGCCTTTAGGCCTTTTTGGACAGTCGCCAGATGAATACCAGCGGGTCACCACGCCCTTTTCAATCATGAACCGCTGTTCGCAACGGGCGTAATCAGGCACATAACCCCATTCCATCGAATGGCTGCCGTTTGTAAGCCATACGTAGTCGTAGCCGATGATTTTCGAGTTGCCATCACTGAGGCCATGGCTGTTTTTTGGCGCTCCCCATGACGTCACCAACTCATCTTCGGATGCACCTACCCATGAAGCAGTAATGTCCGATGTCGTTTGATAACGCTGGTTCATGACCAGATTACTCAAGGGAGAACCCGCACACCCGGACAGCATCAGAATGGATAAGACGGTGATCCATGATTTCATATTTCGACTCCATTCATGCGGCTTCAATAATCGGGCATTACATCAACTGGCGAGCAATTTATTACATTAATTCAAGCCATTAATGTCCATCTGGCTATGCTAGACAAGTCCCTGTTGGCCGCCTATAGCACACTTGTACTATAGCGTCAGCTCACGCGCCCTCATAAGCTGTACACGCTCGAAAAAGTCTTAAAGGCTTTGAGCCCGAGCGCACACCGGAATGCACTTTAACTTCAGCGTTGAAGTGTTCCAGTGTGTTTGCCCGCCTGTGAATCCAAAGGCTCGATTAGTTGCACTACGTTGTGTCAACTTCACCGTGCACCCGGTCGAAATGGAATGGTATTAATCACAACTCAAGGTAAGTCTATGTGCTTGAAATATGGAAAACTACTTAGAATCGGATTCACGCTGTGCATACTGACCGCAGGCCTGGGAGGCTGTGCTAACACTGGGGATTTGATGAATTCCTTAAATCCTGGAGCACAAAAGTACGATGTTGCTTACCTGAAGAAAACCATCATCCCGGGAAAAACTACCAAGACTCAGGTGACGCAATTGTTCGGCGCTCCAGCCGAAGAGGAACTTGATTCAACGAGCAGAAGCAACGGGTCCAACTGGACCTATGATAAAAATCAGGAGGGCCTGGAAAAGTACATGACCCTGGCCCATAAATATGTCTCGACCGAGACAAGCCTGAAGATGTACGACGCCTCGTCGCAAGTGTCCAAGGCTCAAGGTGTCGCCAATGATGTCGGCAGTGTGACGGGCACGAAAAAAGCTCAAAGCCAGACCAAGGGAACGAGGTTGATAATTTACTTCGTGGATGACGTGGTGGATTACTACAGGCTTTACTGACACGTTCCACTTCTGATACGACACGCCGTGTCGTTTGATGCCTTAACACGCCAACCTACGCCTTATTGTTCTCAAGGGGGCGGCATCCAGCGATGCATCCCCCATGGTCCATGAGGTTGAACGCGTGGAAAAGAACAGCGAACTCAATCAGGCCACGTTACGCCTGACCGTCAGCGCCTGTGCGCTGCTGTACATCATCGTACTGAGCGGGCTGCGCCCCAGCGATACCGCAGCCTACACGCCCATCATCGTGTATATCTCGACATTCATCGTGGTGTCGATATTCCTGCGCATGGTGATCAAGCGCTGGCCAGGGCACTTTTTTTGGCGGCGCTTGCTCTCAATGCTTCATGACTACACCGGTATCGCTTTCGCCATGGTGCTGGGAGGCGAAGGTGCATTGCCTATCTATGCCGCGCTGCTCTGGGTAACCCTGGGTAATGGCATGCGTTTCGGCTCACACTATCTGGCCCTGGCAACCGTGATCGCGTTGTCTACCCTTATCGTTATTTTCTTGTTCAACCCCTTCTGGCGCGCACAGCCCTACATGTTCCTAATGCTGATCGTGACCACCATCGTCGTGCCGACCTATGCGCACATTCTGCTCAAACGCACGCGTATCGCGTCGGAAGAGGCAATCGCCGCCAATCAGGAGAAATCACGCTTTCTCGCCCAGGCCAGCCACGACCTGCGCCAGCCCATCCACTCCATCGGCCTGTTCACCGCGTGCCTGCGTGACGCGAATCTGGGCGGCGAAGAACTGCGCCTGGTGGACAACATCGACCGCTCGCTGCACACCGTCTCTCAGCTGTTCCGTTCGATCCTGGATATCTACACCCTCGACAACGGGAAGCTGGAGCCGCAAGCGGAACCGGTGAACCTGGGCGCACTGCTGCAGGAGGTCGTCAAACAGAACACCGAGGCCGCACGCTGGGCCGGGATTGAACTGCGCCTGCGCCCTTGCGAGCACTGGGTGAATGTCAATGGGGGGCTGTTGACCACCATGGTGCAGAACCTGGTGTCCAATGCGATCAAGTACGCATCGGGAGAGCCCGTGCTGATCGGTGTCAGACGCCAGGCAAAGGGCTTGGCCGTGGTGGTTTACGATAAGGGCTGCGGTATCGCCGCCGAACATCTGCCGGACGTATTCAAAGAGTTTTACCGGGTACGCCACGCACGCGACAAGGATGTCGAGGGCCTGGGATTGGGCTTGTCCATCGTCAAGCGCATCAGCCAGTTGCTCAATGTCGATGTACATATTCGCTCCACGCCCGGGCGCGGCACCCAGGTGGCAATCAGCGGGTTGAAACACGCAGCCCCAAAGGTCGTCGCGCCTCGGATGAAAAGCGCCCATGAACGCCTGAACGGACTACGGATATGCCTGATTGAAGACGACGCCAATGTGTTGCTGGCCACCAAGGCCCTGCTGGAGAAATGGGGCTGCGTCGTCGAGACCCACAGTGATGCGGATACCCTGGCCAGCGATTGCGACATCATCATTGCCGACTTCGACCTGGGCACAAAGGTCTCGGGGGCCGAATGTATCGCGGCAATACGCGAGTCCCGGGGTCAAGAGATACCGGCATTGGTCATCACCGGGCACGAAATCGAGCGCATCCGTCAATCACTGCACGCATTCAATATCTCGGTACTGGCCAAACCCGTGCGACCGCCGGAACTGCGTAACGTGTTGCTTGAACAGGTCAAGTCAATGAAGTGTGAGTTACCCGTAGATCCATCAAGGGACTAGCAGGTGTAGCGCCCCGCGAAACGCGCGGCGGCTACTGCTCTATTGGGTACGTTCAAGGCACGTATCAGCGAAGACACGTGAATACGCACGGTATAGGGAGAGATTTCCAGTTCAGCGGCAATTTCCTTGTTGGTTTTACCTTGTGCGATCAAATGCCAGACTTCCCGCTGCCGCGACGTCAGTTTGCCCATCGCGTGATCACTTTCAAATGATGGCGATTCGGCCGGTTCGTATTTGACCACTACTTGGCCGTTACGAATATCGTTGATGGCGTTACGTACCTCTTCGGCTGAAATGTTCTTGCCAATAAAACCATTGGCGCCGGCTTCCATCACTCGGGTAATGACCACGCTGTCATCGACTGTCGAAACAACAACGACTGCAGTAGTGCCTCTTTCCTCGCACAGTTTTGCAAGCTCTTTCAAGGAGCAAAGCCCTGGCAAATATACTTCGATAAACAGCATGGCGACAGGTTGCCAGCGATTCAGGAGAGCCCAGACTTCCTCCAGGTTTCCTGCCTGTTTTATTTTTGCTCCAGGTATTAAGCACTCCAGTAGTCCTGTCATGCCCTCTCGATAAAGTGGGTGTTCGTCCGCCACCACAATTCGGCAACTCATATCAGCAAGCACAACCCGTCCAGATCAATGAAAACACGCTTTGATCATGTCCGACTCATACAACTTATGATATAGAACAGCTGAACTAGTACACCTGTACTAGTTACTAAAGGCCATTAAGCAATTAAGTACATTTTGCTCGATGCAACTGCGGCACAAACAGCGTGCTTGAACCCGTTGCCAGGAAGGGCAGTGCTATCCTCCTTCTCATCGCCTGGGCATAAAGCTACCTAGTTGGCTCGCGTCTCATATCGCATCTTGACCACTTCAACGAGCCGCTCCTGTCCTCCATTGGTTCCGGAGAGGCTGGCCGACCTGATTGATTGCCCACGGTAGGGCCCTTCGGCAGCAAACCAATTCTGCACCACGACCTTCTGGGTCGGTTGTTGACCGGACGTTGATCCAGTGGAAATTTCATTGGTGAAGCGACAGGTCTCGAACGTCCCGAGTGCTGTCTTGATCGTCTCGCGGCCGTGGTAGGTCAGCTTTTCTGATACCTCAAACTCAAGCGTGGTGCCGCCGCTGACGACCTGGTTCTTGTAACTGACGGCGACTGTCTGCCCAGGTTGTAAATCCAGCGGCGTGGTGGGAGGCGGGGTGTAAAGGGTCGTGGTCAACGAAGGCCCGGCACCGTGCCGATCACCATAGCGAATCAGCTGGCCGTCCTTGATTTGCGCAAAGGTGGTCGTTAAATACACCGGCGAATTGCTTATGAACGTGGTGTGTAATGACGCCACCGGGTTGGCCCCGGCGAAGTCTTCAGGGCCCAGCGTTTCGGTTTTACTACGATTGGTTACCGCAGAGGTGTTGTCGCGACTTTCAGACTCCACAACGGTGCCGGCCTGGAAATCCGCTTCATTGGTACACGGCGCCGATGAGGCCGTAGCAGCAACGGCCGCCTCGGTCCAGGTAGCGCTGGTGGTTAACAGCGAGATCAAGGTCATCGCCAGCGCAGCGTTCATTTCAATTTTTCTGGTGGTTATAGGTTTCAAAAAAAGCATCCCTGTTCAATACGATCGGCAGCGTCGAATAGCGTAGAAAAGACCTGTTAGAGCGCGAACAACTGTGATCCAGCGCCAAAGCGCGATGCAATAGGGCAGCTGTGCTATTGAGTTATCTCGATAGCCCCGGTTTTATAAGCAGCCAACGACAGCAGCACCCTTTATCCGCTCGACCATCACCCTGGGTGCTAAGGATTTGCGGGAATAACATGACGTTAGTGAAAAAAACAGCAGCGACTACCCTGGTTTTAATCGTCACCCTGGGGCTGAGCATTCAAGCCTCGTCATTCGAGAGCGGAGCAGACAACACGGTATTCGATGCCGCGAGCCTTAACGTGTCGAACGTGCCGTTGGGCGCCTTTCCCTACATCGCCCTTCCCGACGGATATGTCATCGCCACCGCGCCCGATGTCTCCGACTTTGATCAGGTACCCTTCTGGACCGGGGATCGCCTGGCAGTGGTAGAAGGCAAGGTCTGGTCAGCCCATATCGACGCCGAGCAGGGCAAGGCGTTCTCCGACCTGGAATTGCAGCGCAACCTCGAGTCCGTAGTGTCCTCGTTGGGCGGCAGCAAGATCTTCGATGGCAGGATTCCGGAAGACCCTGGCCAGAAGATCAAAGAATGGCCGCGGGACTTTGCGCTTAAATACAACAGTGGCCTGGGGGACATTTGGAATAACGCCGCGCAGGTGTTTGTTATCCATCGCGCCGACCGCGATATCTGGATTCATTTGTGCAGCTACGCGTTCGGCGGCGGCCTGCTGATTGCCGAAACCAAACCGCTGCAAATAACGGCCAGCCTGTTGCCGGCCAGTGAACTGAAAGCGCAGATAGATAAAACCGGCAAGGTGGCATTGCACATCAACTTTGCGACTGACCAGACCCGCATCCTTCCGGGTTCACAGCCACAGATCGAACAAGTGTTGTTGTTACTCAAGCAAAATACGTCGTTGAAACTGGCCATTAACGGCTACACCGATCACACCGGTGATCCCGCGCACAACAAGACACTGTCATACGGCCGCGCCAAGGCCGTCGAGGCCGCCATCACCGCCAAGGGCATCGACGCAGCGAGGTTATCTGCGGCCGGATTTGGCGAGGCTGACCCGGTGGCCGACAACGCCACCGAGGCAGGCAAAGCTGAAAACCGCAGGGTCGAGCTGGTCAAGCAAGACTAAGCGAACGCTCAGGACCAGGGGCGGCCCGGGCCGTCAAGACGAGACCCGTGATGGCTTCCGGCCGATGGCGAGCCCCAAACTATCACGGGTGAAACCGCCTCCCCAACGCATCCAACCGCACCGCAATCGGCGGCAGCTGCTCGCTGCTCCTGGCCAGCATCTCCACGTCGTCAGCGGTGTTTTGCGCAATGCTCTGCACCGATTGCAAGCGCCCGACAATCGCCTGATTCGCCGAAGTCTGTTCGCGTGTGGTGGAGACAATCCGCCCATTCAGCGCATCGATCTGAGTAATGTCATTGCCCACCGCTCGCAGCATTTCCACTGCCAGCTGGCTGTCCTCCACACACCGTTCCACGCCCTGGCGGCTGTCGTGCATGGCTTCCACGGCCTGGCGGCTGCCTTGCTGCAGGCCTTCGATGATGGTTTTGATTTCCTGGGTGGAGACGGCGGTGCGTTGCGCCAGGCTGCGCACTTCGTCGGCGACGACGGCGAAGCCGCGGCCTTGTTCGCCGGCGCGGGCGGCTTCGATGGCGGCGTTGAGGGCGAGGAGGTTGGTCTGGTTAGCGATGCTGCTGATGACTTCCAGTACCGAGCCGATTTGTTCGGCCTGGACCGCCAGGCCTTGGACGGTGTGGTGGGTGCCTTCCAGGCGTGTGGCCAGTTGGGTGATTTCGTGTTGGGCGCGGCCGACGCTTTCCTGGCCACGCAGGATTTGTTGGCTGGCGACGCCCGCGTGTTCAACCGCTTCTTCGACGTGCACCGTAATGTGGCCCATGGCGTCTTCCATGCGCTGCATGGAGTCGGTCATTTGCGCGATTTCGGCCAGTTGGTGGCGAGCGCCTTTTTCCAGGGTACCGCTGGCGTGGGCCAGTTCCTGGCCGAGTTGGCCGAGGCCGTGGGAGTCGCGGGCGACGCCGTCGATGAGGTGGGTGATTTGTTGCAGGAAATGGTCAAAGCGCTTGGCAAGGGAGACGTGCACCTTGCCTTCACCTTTGGCGCTTTCCACGGTGAATTGGGTGGTGACGGCGAGCATTTTTTCCAGCATTTCCTCGCTTTCCACCGCCTCGGCCTGGCTGTTCACCGCGAGGTAGAGCAGGGCGATGGTTTCCATCACGACGTAGAAGGCGTGGACAAACACCATGGTCCAACCGCCGTGATGCGCCATCACGAACACCGGGAAGCCTTGATGCTGCAACGCATGGAACACCAAGTGGTGCACGGCAATCGTCAGGGCGGCCACCAGGATCGGCAGCCAGTCTCGATAGAACGTCAGCACCGCCAGCAGCGCGAAAATCCCGAAGTGCGCTTCGATCACGCCCTGGGCCTGGTTGATGTGCAGCGCCGCCATGACCATCAAGCCCGCGCCCAGTGCGCAACGCATCACCCGTGTGCCGCCGATGGCGCGGTAGAGCGCGGTGAGCACCGTGCTGGTACCGCCCCCGACGACAATCGCCTGGGTCAGGGTATCGTGCCAGAACGCAAGCCCGACGGAGAACAGCGTCATCAGCCAGATCAATGCCAGCATGATGCGGTCTGCCTTGCGGTAGTGCTCCAGGAAACGTACGCGTGCGGGCATTCACTCTTACTCCATGTGGTCTGGCAAGGATCAAAGCATGCGGCGTGCCACTACGGCCCGCGGGTACAGAGCAAAGCCGGTATCAGGCACTTTGCAGGTGCAGGGAACCAAAAAGCTTATCGGCATTGGGGGAGGGGACTTTAAGCGCGAACGCGTTTGGAGGGGGCAGAATACATTCCTGGTGGCAAGCGGGGTCAATGTGGGAGGGGGCTTGCTCCCGATAGCGGTAGCACAGTCACAGCATTCTTGACTGACCCACCGCTATCGGGAGCAAGCCCCCTCCCACATTAGGACCCCCTTTTGCCAGGTGGATCAGAAGCTGTACTTGGCCGTCAGCATCATGTTGCGTGGGGTGCCGTAGGCATCACCGCCATAGCTCACGGAGTTGGCGATGCTGGAGTAATAGCGGCGGTCGAAGATGTTGTTGGCGTTGAGCTGCAGGTCGAGGTGGTCGTTGACCTTGTAGCCGGCCATCAGGTCGGTGACGGCGTAGGCCCCCTGTTGGAGGCGGTAGGTGCTGCCGTCAGCCAGCTTGACGTCGTTGTACAGGCGGCTTTGCCAGGAGATGTTGCCGCCCACGCGCAGTTTCTCCAGCGGGCCCTGGAAGTTGTAGCGGGTGGTCAGCTTGAACAGGTGCTCCGGAACGTCCGTGTCGTACTGCTTGTTGACCTTCTGCGGGTTGGCTTCATCCTTGATGGTGTGGGTACGCGCGTAGGTGTAGCCACCGCCGACCTGCCAGTTCTCGGTCAGCGCGCCTTGCAGTTCGAAGTCGATCCCCTGGCTGCGAATCTCGCCGGAGGCCTCATAGCACTCCGTCTGTGGGCAGTTTTGCACGGTCACCTGGGTGGCGCGATTTTCCTGGTCGACACGGAACAGCGCCACGCTCGCATTCAGCGCGCCACCCAGGTATTCGCCCTTGATGCCGACCTCGTAGTTCTTGCCGACAATCGGCTTGACCGGAGTGCCGGAGGTGTCCTTGGCGCTCTGCGGCGTAAAGATGTCGCTGTAGCTGACGTACACCGAGTGGTGATCGTCCAGCTCGTAGATCAGCCCCGCGTAGCGGGTGAGGTTGCGGGTGACGTGATAGTCGCCGTCGTTGCTGCCGTGGGCATCGTAGTCATACCAGTCCAGGCGCCCGCCGAGTATCAGCTTCAACGGGTCCGCCAGGCTCAGGCGCGTGGTCACGTAGACACCGTCCTGGGTGGTGACTTCACGGTCGTTGGTGGTGTGGACGAAGTCCGGTTTGCCCGCGGTGAGGGGCCAGTTGGTGTCGTAGGGGCTGTAGTTGTGGGTGGTCATGTCGTAGATGCGTCGGCTGGCGCCCACCACCAGTTCATGGGTGCGCCCGAATGCCTGGAACGGGCCGCTGGCAAAGGCGTCGACACCGGCCTGGTTTTCATCGTAGGCGGCCTGGTAGACCGTGCGCGCCAGGGTGTTGTTGACCCAGCGCGACTGGTAGGAACCGGAAAACAACGCGTTCTGTTCGGCGTAGTTGGCGTTGACCTGAAGCTTCCAGTCATTGGCCAGGCGCTGGCGCAGTTCGGCGAAGACCGTGTTGATTTCCTGGTCCTTGTTCTCCCAGTCGGTACCGGGATTGTAGGAGCGCGGCAGGTCCAGGTGATGGCCGTCCTGGCCGATCATCGACGAGCCCCAGAAGTAGTTGGTCTTGTCCTTCTGGTTCGAGAAGCCGAGGGTCAGTGTGGTGTCTTCGCTCAGGTCGGCCTCGGTGACGGCATAGAACAGGCCGTGATAGGACTCGGCGTTGTCGATGAAGCTGTTGGCGTCGCGGTAGGAGGTGACCACCCGGCCGCGCCAGGTGCCGCTGTCATTGAGCGGGCTGGAGGCGTCGAGCTCGCCACGGTAGTCGTCCCAGCTGCCGGCGGCGCCGGTGAGGGTGACTTTCTGTTCGTCCAGCGGCCGCTTGCGGACCAGGTTGATGGCCGCCGACGGGTTGCCCGCACCGGTCACCAGGCCGGTGGCGCCACGCACGACCTCGACACGGTCGAACATCGCCAGGTTCGGCTGGGCGCCTACGGAAACGCCGTTGTAGCCGCTGGGGATGCCGTCGTACATCAGGTTGTCGATGTCGAAGCCGCGTGAGGTGTAGGACTGCCGGCCTGGGCCGCTGGAATAGTTGAGGAATAGCCCAGGCGTGGCATTGACCACGTCGTTGATGCTGGTCATCCCCTGGTCATCCATGCGCTGGCGCGTGATGACGGTGACGGCCTGTGGGGTTTCACGCAGGGTGAGGGGCAGTTTGGTCGCGGTTTTCATCGCGCCGGTGGTGTACGACTGCGTGCCCTCGGTGGTTTCGCCCAGTTGTTGCTCGCCGGAGATCCGGGTGGCCCCAAGCTCCAACGTGGTTGCAGGCGTTTCAGCGTCGGCGGCGAAGGCCGCGTGCGAGGTGGCGAGGCACACCGCCAAAGCGATCAGACTGGGTGTAAAACCTTTACCGCCGTGTTGTTGCACAGACATGGAACGGACTCTCCCCTAAGTGCCGTCCGTGGCGAATAATAAATCTGTTGATAATTATTCGCATTAGTTTGGCAGATTAAATCTGTCGGAAAAAGCCTTTGGGGAGAATTAGTTAACGAATTTTTCACATCTGCAGGGCAGGCTTTTGGCCATTACCTGCCGTCGGCGAGTGATTTTTTTGCGTGTTCAATCGCGCTTCGGAATCGCCATCCGACTCGTCGCCTTCACCTCGCGCAGCGCCAGGCTCGACTGGATCGACGCAATCCCCAGCTGCCGTCGCAGCACGCTTTCGACAAATTCGCTGTAGCTGTCCAGATCCTCCGCCAGCACCTGCAAGAGGTAATCCGCGTCGCCGGTGATCTTGTGGCACGCCAGCACCTGAGGCAGCCCTTTGACCACCGCCTCGAACGCATCCGGCGCATGGTCGGTGTGGATCGCAAAACGCACATGCACAAACGCCATGATGTCCAGGCCGAGCAACTTGCGATCGAGGTTGGCCTGGTAGTCCTTGATCACGCCTTCTTCCTCCAGGCGTTTGCGCCGACGCCAGCAGGGGGTAAGGCTCAGGGCCAGGCGCTCGCTCAGTTGGGCGTTGGAAATACTCGCGTCTTCCTGCAGCAGGGCGAGGATGGCGAGATCGGTGTCGTCCAGAACGACCTGCTTGGTTTTATTTTTCATATTTGGCTGTAACCAGGGTAAAAACACCCGATAAAGCTATCAGTGTCAGAAGTAAAAGCAAAGAAAGCCCTGCTCAGCCAGAACAAAATAGACCCTGTCTTTTTCTGGCGGATGTATCCAAATGCTGACTGTTTTTAGTGATGACCACCGTTTGCACCACGGCACCGAACTCAAGGACGGCGTGCTCAAGCCCTCGTTCGAACAACCCAGCCGCGCCGACACCGTGCGTGACCGCGTCCGGCACGTCGGGCTGGGCGATATCATTGTGCCGCGCAGCTTCGAGCGCGCCTGCTACGTCAATGCCCACAGCGAGCGCTACGTCAGCTTCCTCGAAACCGCCTGGGCCGAATGGACCGCCATCGGCCGCAGCCATGACGCGCTGCCGCTGGTATGGCCGGTACGCGACCTGGCCAATGAGCAGGTGCCGGACTTCATCGACGGCAAGCTGGGTTTCTTCGCCATGGACGCCGGCTCGCCGATCACCGCCACCACCTGGCAGGCGGTCAAGACCAGCGCGGACATCGCCCTCACCGGTCTGGCGCTGATCGACGAGGGCCATCACAGCGCCTTCGCCCTGTGCCGCCCACCGGGGCACCACGCGGCCCGCGAATACATGGGCGGTTATTGCTACCTCAACAACGCCGCGATTGCCGCGCAACAGGCCATCACCCAAGGTGCCAAGCGCGTGGCGGTACTGGATGTGGATTTCCACCACGGTAACGGTACGCAGAATATTTTCTACGACCGCGCGGATGTGCTGTTCATCTCCCTGCACGGCGACCCGTCGGTGTCCTATCCGTATTTTTCCGGCGCCGGCAGCGAACGCGGTGCAGGTGCCGGGGAGGGCTTCAACCTGAACTACCCCTTGCCGAAAAACACCACGTGGGGCCAGTACAAAACCGCGCTGATCCACGCCCGCCAGCAGCTAAAACACTTCGCCCCCGAGGTGCTGGTGATCTCCCTCGGCGTCGACACCTTCAAGGACGACCCCATCAGCCACTTCCTCCTCGACAGCCAGGACTTCCTCAGCATGGGCGAGATCATCGCCGGCGTGGGCGTGCCGACGCTGTTCGTGATGGAAGGCGGCTACATGGTCGACGAGATCGGCATCAACGCCGTCAACGTCCTGCACGGCTTCGAAAGCAAGACCGCCTGACCTCCATAACAACAAGCGCTCGATTCCTTTTTTCTGCCAAAACTCAAAAACATAACAAGAGGTTTTGTGATGAAAACAACCACGTCCGGGCTGTGTGAAAAGCCTGCGTTGCAACGCACCCTGAACAACCGCCACATCCAGCTGATGGCCATGGGCGGTGCGATCGGCACCGGCCTGTTCATGGGCTCCGGCAAGATCATCGCGTTGTCCGGCACCTCGATCATCCTGATCTACATGATCATCGGGCTGTTCGTGTACTTCGTGATGCGCGCCATGGGTGAGCTGCTGCTGTCCAACCTCAACTTCAAGAGCTTTGCCGACTTTGCCGGCGCGTACCTGGGCCCGCGTGCGGCGTTCTTTCTCGGCTGGTCGTACTGGCTGAGCTGGAGCGTGGCGGTGGTGGGGGACGCGGTGGTGGTCGGCGGGTTTTTCCAGTACTGGTTCCCCCATGTGCCGGCGTGGATACCGGCGGTGGGCATGCTGTTGACGCTGTTCGCGTTGAACGTGCTGACGGTCAGGCTGTTCGGTGAAGTGGAATTCTGGTTCGCGATCATCAAGATCATCGCGGTGCTGACCCTGATCGGTGTCAGCGTGGTGCTGATTGCCAGTTCGTTTGTCTCGCCCACCGGGGTCACGGCCTCCGTGAGCCACTTGCTGGACAAACAGGCGGCGTTTCCCAATGGCCTGTTCGGTTTTTTCGCCGGCTTCCAGATGGCGATCTTTTCCTTTGCCGGCACCGAACTGATCGGCACCGCAGCCGCCGAAACCCGAGCACCGGAGAAGACCTTGCCCAAGGCGATCAACTCGATTCCGCTGCGCATCATCCTGTTCTACGTGCTGGCCCTGGCGTGCATCATCGCGGTCACTTCGTGGCAACAGGTGTCGCCGAGCAAGAGCCCGTTCGTGGAACTGTTCCTGGTGGCGGGCTTTCCAGCTGCGGCGGGGATCGTCAATTTCGTGGTGCTGACCTCGGCGGCATCGTCGGCCAACAGTGGGGTGTTCTCCGCCAGCCGGATGTTGTTCGGCCTGGCCGACCTGGGGGACGCGCCGGGTATCTTTGGGCGCTTGTCGAAAAGCAGCGTGCCGTTTATCAGCCTGGCCTTCACCACCTTGCTGATGCTGCTGGGCCTGGTGTTGCTGTTTGTGGTGCCGGAAGTGATGACCGCCTTCACGATTGTGTCGACGGTGTCGGCGATCCTGGTGATTTTCACCTGGTCGACCATCCTCGCGTCCTACATCGCCTACCGTAAAAAGCGCCCGGACCTGCACGCCAGATCTCTCTACAAGATGCCCGGCGGTGTGCCGATGGCGTGGTTTTCCCTGGCATTCCTAGTCTTCGTGTTGTGCCTGCTGGCGTTGCGGCCGGATACACGCCTGGCGCTGTGCGTGATGCCGGCCTGGTTTATCTGGCTGGGCATTGCCTTTCAGTTTTCACGCTTCAAGGCGGCCGGTGTGGTCAACCCCGACCACAGGTGATTCACGGGGTGCTCAGAACTCCATTCTCAGGCCAAATGTGCCCTGGCGGCCGTTGAAGGTGTTGCTGCCCAGGTTGCGGTTGTAGCCCACCTCGCCGTACAGGCTGATGCCCGTGGCCACCTTCAGCGTGGCGCCGGCGCTCAGGTCCAGGGTGGTGGACTTCTGCTCGGTGTCGATGGCCGTCACACCGTTGAAGGTGACGGTGTTCTGCCCGGCGCTGCTGTGCCAGACGTTGGTACGGACGTAGGGCTGCAGCGGCATGCCACGCACCCGGTAGTCGCCACGCAGGCGCACCCCGAGGCGGCTGGTGACGTTGGTGTCGGCGTCATAGGCGACGTCGGAGATCCCGTCGTTTTGCTTATCCAGTCTGGTCTTGCCGATGATCAGTTGTGCCTGGGGTTCAACCACCCAGTCAGCCACCCATGCAAACGGCCAGCCGACCTCGGCGGAGGCAGTGACGTTGTGCCCATGGGTGTCCATCTTCACGCCACGATCCGACTCGTTATTGCCGTCGAAGCGGGTGCCCATCAATACCAGGTCGAGGTAGGCCTGGTTGGCGCCGATCAGCGTCCAGTAGACCCCCAGGCTGTCGCCGCGCAAGGTGGTCTTGCCGGCGTCCTTGTCCTGCCAGCCGCCGTTGAAGCCTTTGACGTTACCTTTGAGGGTGCTGTGGCCGACAAAGAACCCGCTGCGTTGGGTCAGGCCATTGTCGTAGGTGCTGGCATACAGGTCGGTACCCACCTGGAAGCCGGTCACCGAACTGTCGAGCGACGGGCTGACCGTCCCGGTGAAGCTCTGACGCGAGCTGCTGCCGTAGAACCGCCCCCAACCTGAGGTGAATGCACCGCTGTGCAGTTGCTGGCTCTGGTCACCCATGCGCTGGTGAAAGGTGCCGAGCATGCCCTGCACGAGTTGCTGCGCGGCGGGAAACAGCGCGGCGTAGATAGGCACTTCCGGACGGTAAATGGGGATTGGTTCTGTCCCGGGATTGGGCGGCAGCGGTGGTTCACCGGGAACCGGAGTGGGTAACGGCACGATAATCACCGGGTCAGGCGGCACCACGGGGATCGTCGAGCGCAGGTAGTAGTTCTCTGCCGTGCCGGCCGTTACGCCGCCCTTGAACAGGCGATAGTCGAAGGCGCCGGCAGACACCGGGCCCGCCAGTGTAAACGCGCTGCCACTGCCAGACGCGCCGTTGAGGGCCTGCACCACCTGGATGCCGTCCTGCAGGGTGGCCGCACCCGCGCCGCCGAGGTTGGTGACACTGATGGCCGTGGTCCCGGCGAGGGTGCCCTGGTTGATGATCAGTTTGTCGCTGGGGGAATCGTCCGCGCCCAAGGCGCTTTGCAGCGCAAGCCGCCCGTTGTCGCCGGTGTAATTGCCATTGATGGTCAAGGTGTCGCTGGTCCGGGTGTTGCCGGTGGTCATGTTGAGGGTGCCGCTGTTGGTGACGTTCACCCGTTGGCCGGCCGTAAACGGGTCGATCACCCCGGTGGCGATCAACAGTTCACTGGTCCCGTCTATGCTCAGGCTCCCGGTACCGGTATCGCTGCCACCCAGTTTCAGCGTTCCGCCCAGGGTCAGCTGTGACTGGTTGTCCAGGCGGATGTTTTCCCAGTTGGGAAACAGGCCCGGATCGCCGGCCTTGGTATTGTCCAGTGTGAGCGTGTCGATACCCAGGCCACCGTCGATCAACTGCGCCGCGGCCAGTTGGGTGTTGACCAGGTTCTGCAGCACCGCCGTGTCGTCACCGGCGCCCAGCAGTACGAACGAATGCAGGTTGCCACCGGTCCATTCGAAGTGATCGTTGCCAAAGCTGAGGAGTATCTGGCCGTTGACGTCGCCACCGGACACCGCCACATGATCGTTGCCCCCGCTGACACTGATGTTGCCGCCGACAAAGGCCGTGCCCGAGATCAGGATGGTGTCGTTGCCGAAGCCGGTCACCAGGTTGCCGATGATGCTGCCACCCACCATATCGAACAGGTTGTTGTCGAGCTTCATGTCGACCCGGCCGATGGTGCCGCCGCTCATCTTGGCCTGGTCGCCATCCTCGAAGGCTCCGGTGATGGTGCCGCCACTCATGTTGAAGGTGTCCAGGCCATCACCCTGGGCCAGTGAGGCAATCCTGCCTCCGCTCATGGCAAAGCTGTCGACGCCTGCGCCCTGGCTGACGGCGCCGGCCTGGCCGCCGCTGATCTGCGCCACATCTGCCCCCGAGCCCTGGCTGACGCTGCCGGTGATGCTACCCAGGTTGAGCCGGAAAATATTACTGCCATCGCCCTGGTTGAGGTTACCGTCGATCCCGGCGCTCGGCCCGTTCACATCCACCAAGTCGTTGCCGGCGCCGTAGGTGACATTCCCGGTAATCCGCCCCGTGGCGCTGAGGTTCAGGGTGTTGTTGCCCGCGTTGTCGGTAAAGCCCGGTGCCGTGCCGCTGTCGCAGGAAGAAAGGTCATCGCCGGCGGTGTTGCTGATGGTGCACGCCCCGTAAGACGCGGGCGGCAACGTCGCCAAGGCAATCAGGTACAGCAGGGTCAGAGTCCGTGAGCGCATGATCCATCCTCGTGCGAGGGGAAAGTTGCCCCGGCACCGGCAAAGGCCGGTGCAGGCCAGACCATGACAACGTGACGCGATACGGATCAGGGACGACGGGTTACCTGTTCGAAAACACCGGCCAATGCAAGGGGTTGGCATGGCTTTCTCGACTGCACCTCAAGCTGTGCAGCGCTTTTTGCACCATAGCCACCCATCCTGCGGGCCGCCACTGTCAGAAATAACAGGTATAGACGAGTGGAGGATTACGCAAACACAATCTCGTAAGGCTCGCGCATACGCTCCAGCAGCACCTGGGCCAATATCGGCGCCAGGCCGATCTGCGGATCGCCTGCCAACTGGCTGGCATACGCATGGACGGCGTGGAGCTTGCGCGCCACGGTCCAGGTGTCCAGGCGTACCTTGCGCGCCCGTTGCCAGGGGATCATCGCACCCTCGCGGGCGGGGCAGTGCCAGGCCCAGATCGGCAGTTCATAGAGCTGCGCGCCCACCAGGCTGCAGGCGTTGGCGCTGGCACGGCCAACGGCCTCATGGTCGTCATTGCCGTCGTTGCGCCAGGTGGAAAACACCACATCGCCCGGTTGCAGGTAGCGCGCGATGAATTGGCTCAGTTGCGGTTCGCGAGCGGCGAGGGCGTTATCGCAGAAACCGCCGCGAATCCACTTCAGGCTGTGCAAGGGCATGCCCAGGCGGCGCAGCGCCTCGGCGCTTTCCTGGGGCCGCACCACACTCAGGCGGCTGGCCGGCCATACGTGGGAACCCGGGTGGCTGGCACTGCCGTCCGTGATGGAGATCATTTGCAGGGGGTGTTCCAGGGTGCTGAGCAATTGCAGTAGACCGCCGCAGGCCACCACCTCGTCGCCGGGATGCGGCGCGATGATCACCACGCGCGCGCCAGCGGGCACCAGGGAGGCGGCAGAGATAGGCGGGATTTGCGCCAACTGCGGTGCGCTGTTCCAGATTTGCGCGGGGCCGCGACGGCCTTCACTGAGGGAGGCAGGCTTCATGGGCGTTACGTCCTTGTCGGTTGATGCTGGGTCGTGCCCCGTTGACGGGACGACTCTATTTATTCACCACAGACTCCGCCGTGGTGCACGCGTGGTAATCCAACCCTGAATTACCAGCAAGGCGTCATCAGCATAGACAAGGATTGGTCGCTTTTACATTTTGCAATGTCGTTTTTTTCAAGACGCGCACATCAGGCTCTTCAAATAATCGCCGAACCCGCCCTGGGCACGGGCCTCCAGGCGCGCGCTGGTGATGACTTGCGGGGCGTGGCTCCAGGCGATGGACGCCCCGCAGCGTTCGAGGTCGCGCACCAATTGCACATCTTCGTGACAGGCCAGCGGTTCGAACCCTCCGGCCCGCACATAGGCCCCGGCACTGATGCCCAGGTTGGCGCCATGGATATGCCGGTGGCCGTCACGGGCGTGGTATGCCGCCTGGTAACGGATCTGTGCCGCCGGGTCGAACCCTTCGCTCCAGGCGTCGACGGTCACGGTGCCGCACACTGCGTCGGCGCCCAGCGCCAACTGGGCCACCAGCCAATCGGGGGCCACGCGGCTGTCGGCGTCGGTGCATGAGATCCAGCGCGCACCCTGGTTGAGCAGGTGTCGCGCACCCACCCCGCGCACATGGCCCACGTTGCGCGCCTGCACCTCCAGGCGCTGCACCGGGAACCCTTCGGCAATCGCCGCACTGGCGTCGCTGCAACTGTCGAGCAGCACCAGGATCTGCACCGCTTCACCCAGCAGGCCTGGGTGACTGGCAGCCACCAATGCGGCCTCCAGACACTCGCCGAGCAGCGCCTCTTCGTTATGTACCGGGATCAGAATGCCGATCATCGCAGGCCCTCAAGGGTGGCAACCGAAGTGCCGTCACGGCTCCACAGGTCGAGTAGAAAGTCGGGTTCGTGGTGGGTGGCGACCAGGGGCATCCCCAGCCGCTCATGGAGCAGGGCATGCACCTGTTCGGCGGTCTGCGGGCACCCGTCGATCGTCGGGCGCCAGTGGCAGGCCAACACCTGGCCGCTGGCGGTGAGGCTGCCGAGGGCGCGATCGATCAAGCGGCACAGGTCATCGCGGTCGAGGTAGTAGCACAGCTCGCTCAAGACGATCAGATCGAATTCGCCGGTCGGCCATTGCCCGGGCAGGCGGCTCTGCTCCACCCGGGCATGGGCAAAGCCCAGCAAGCGGCTGCGTGCCAGGGCGACGGCGGCCGAGGCGGTGTCGCAACACAAAAGGTGATCACAGCGCGGGGCGAGCTCGAAGCTCAATTCGCCATTGGCGCAACCGGGCTCGAACACCGAGGCGTAGCGCGGCCGGGTCAACAGCGCCAGGGTCAGCGCCCGTTTGCGACTCTCGTACCAGCGTTGGCGAAAGGCCCAGGGGTCGTCGTTACCGGCAAACAGTTGATCGAAATACGGTGTCGCCACACTCATACGAATACCACTTCAAAAGGTTGTAGCAGACGCTCCACCACATAGGGCGCCAGCACCGGCGGCAGGCCGATCTGCGGGTCACCCTCCAGCTGGCTGGCGAACGCATGGATGGCGTGGCGCTTGCGCGCGACGGCTTCACAGGTCAGGGGGATTTTGCGGGCACGGTGCCACGGCACTTGGCTGTTCTCGGGGGACGCCCAGTGCCAGGTCCACACCGGCAGCTCATAGAGGGTCGCACCCACCGCGTGCGCCGCCCTGGCGCTCGCGCGGCCGACGGCCTCGTGGTCGCAATGGCCGTCTTCGCGCCAGGTGGTAAACACCACATCCGTGGGCTTGAGGTGACGCTGGATAAAGGCGCTGAGCTGCTCCTCCCGCGCCGCCACCTGGCTGTCGCTGAAGCCGGCCCGCAACCATTTAAGGCTGTGCAGCGGCACACCGAGGCGATGCAGGGCCTGGGCCGACTCCTGGGGGCGCACCACGCTCAAGCGCTCCACCGACCAGTGGGTGGAACCGGGGTGACTGGCGCTGCCATCGGTGACCGAAATCAATTGAATGGGCCGGCCCAGTTCGGCCAAGCCTTGCAACAGGCCGCCACAGCCCAGCACCTCGTCATCCGGGTGTGGGGCGATGATCACCGCGCGGTGGCCCTCGGGTACCAATTGTTCGACGCTGATCTGCGGCAGTTCGGCCATCAGCGGCGAGTCCTGCCAGCGCTGCAGGGGCGTGCCCTGGCCGACGATAGGGTTGGGTTTCATAACTGCCACCTCCCTGTGGGTTCGCCGGCGACCAGTTCGCCGAGGCCGGCCAGGTCGCGTTCGGCATGGCTCTGGCGGACATACACCGGCAGGTCCGCCATCAACTGGGCGAAGTGCGGATCCTTGCAGTACGGACCCGCGCCCACGGCTCTGCCCACATGGCGCATGACCTGCTCGACGGTGTCCTCGATGCTCGCGCGCACTTGCTGGGCCAGGTGCCGGGCATTGGCCCTGGGGTAGCGATCGATCTGTTCAGCGCTGGCCCGCAGCACACAGGCCGCGCTGTTCAAGGCGCTGTCGACCGCGCCCAGGTGGGCGAGGGCGTGGGGCTCCGAGCGCCTGCTGCAGTGATCGCGCAACACTTCGGCCAGGCGTTGTGCGGCACCGTACCAGCAGGCGGCGATACCGATGCCGCCTTGCCAGAACCCGGGGCGCGCGAGGTAGTCGCCGGGGCCGCCCACGGCAAGGCCATGGGCACCGTCAAAGACGACCTCGACGCTGCCGGTGGCGGCCATGCCCACGGCATTCCAACCGTCGTGGGTGACCGTGATCCCCGGTTGGTCCATCTGCACCGCCACCAATTGCTGGCCGCCTTGTTCATCCCATGCCGTCAACAAACCATGGCTGAGCACCGCCGCCCCGGAACACCAGGCTTTACGCCCGTCCAGACGCAGGCGATGGCCCTCGCAGCGCACCTGCACCTTGGCATTCGGCGGTTCTGCAGCCCACATGCCCCACAGGCTGCTCAAAGGCGGCGCCGGGCTACGCAGCTCGGCAATGATCGCCAACGCATCGGTGTGGCCTTCGAACAGCTTGCACAGGCGCAGGTCATGGCCAGCCACCTGCGCCAGGCGGCTGAACCGCCCCAGGGTGTCGCCGCTGCCAGGCAGCGGCAACTGATCGAGGCCTTCCTCCTGAAGTGCCCTCAGGGCCTTGGCCAGGTCCTGCGTGTCCGCATAGCCCTGGAAGCCTTGAAGGAATCCATGCAGTGCCATGTCACACCTCGTCGTCACGCTGCAGTTCGAACAGCAGCAGCGAGCGACCGGTCACGCCGTACTCGTGGTCGAACTCGAAGCGTTCCTGGCCACGCACCGCCGGCTCGTTGGTGTCGAGCATGCAGGTCCAGAACTCACCCTGTGGCACCGGCGGCAGGCGGAAATTGACCACGTCGTGGTGGGCGTTTACCACCAGCAACAGGGTGGCGTCGGCACCGGCGCGGCGAATCCCGGTTTCCTGGGCGCGGCCATCCATCAGCATGCCCAGGCAACGGCCGTGGCTGTCTTCCCACTGCTCGGTGGTCATCTCGTCGCCAGCCGGCGACAGCCAGGTGACGTCCTTGACGCCGATGTCCTCGTTGTAGTCGCCCACCAGGAAGCGCCCACGACGCAGGATCGGGTAGGCCAGGCGCAGCTTGATCAGGCGCTTGACGAACTTGAGCAACGCCTTGCCGTCCTCGTCCAGGTCCCAGTTGACCCAGCCGATCTCGCTGTCCTGGCAATAGGCATTGTTGTTGCCGTGCTGGGTCCGCGCGAACTCGTCACCGGCCACGATCATCGGCGTGCCTTGGGCCAGCAGCAGCGTGGCGAAGAAATTGCGCATCTGGCGCAGGCGCAGTGCGTTGATTTCCGGGTCGTCGGTGGGGCCCTCGACGCCGTGGTTCCAGGACAGGTTGTTATTGCTGCCGTCCTGGTTGTTTTCGTCGTTGGCTTCGTTGTGCTTGTCGTTGTACGACACCAGGTCATGCAGGGTGAAACCGTCATGGGCGGTGATGAAGTTCACCGAACTGTACGGGCGGCGGCCACGGTGGTTGAACATCTCACCCGAGGCGGTCATGCGCCCGGCGAAGTCTGCCAGTTGGCCGTCATCGCCTTTCCAGAACGCGCGTACGGTGTCGCGGAACCGGTCGTTCCACTCGACCCAGCCTGGCGGGAAGTTGCCCACCTGGTAGCCACCTGGGCCGCAGTCCCAGGGTTCTGCGATCAACTTCAGCTGGCGCAGCACCGGGTCCTGGCGGCAGGCCACGAGGAAGCTGTGGCGTTCATCGAAGCCATCGCGGTAGCGGCCGAGGATGGTCGCCAGGTCGAAGCGGAAGCCGTCGACGTGCATCTCGTTGGCCCAGTAACGCAGGGAGTCGGTGACCATTTGCAGCACGCACGGGTGGCTCAGGTCCAGGGTATTACCGGTGCCCGAATCGTTGATATAGAAGCGCTTGTCGTCTGGCATCAGCCGGTAGTACGAGGCGTTGTCGATGCCGCGCATGGACAGGGTCGGGCCGCGCTCGTTGCCTTCGGCGGTGTGGTTGTAGACCACGTCGAGGATCACTTCCAGCTTCTGCTCGTGCAGGTGCGCGACCATCTCCTTGAACTCGGCGATCTTGCCGCTGGCCAGGTAGCGCGGGTCGGGGGCGAAGAACGCAATGCTGTTGTAGCCCCAGTAGTTGGTCATGCCTTTTTCCAGCAGGTGCTGGTCGTTGACGAAGGCGTGCACCGGCAGCAATTCCACCGAGGAGATGCCCAACTGGCGGATGTGCTTGAGCACATCATCTTCCATCAACCCGGCACAGGTGCCGCGCACGTCTTCGCCCACCGAAGGGTGGCGCATGCTGATGCCGCGCAGGTGGGTTTCGTAGATGATCGTACGGTCCCACGGCACCCGCACCGGCTGGTCGTTGCCCCAGGTGTGCGCCGGGTCGATGACCTTGCACTTGGGCACGAAGGGCGCGCTGTCACGCTCGTCGAAACTGAGGTCGTCGTCCGGATGGCCTATGGTGTAGCCGAACAGCGCTTCGGACCATTTGAGTTCGCCCACCAGCTGCTTGGCGTAGGGGTCGATCAGCAATTTGTGGTGGTTGAAGCGATGACCATTGGCCGGATCATAAGGCCCGTACACGCGGTAGCCGTAGATCAGGCCGGGGTGGGCGTCGGGCAAGTAACCGTGAAAAATTTCGTCGGTGTATTCGGGCAGTTCGATGCGCTCGAGTTCCACTTCGCCGGTGTCGTCGAACAGGCACAGTTCGACTTTCTCGGCGTTGGCCGAGAACAGCGCAAAGTTGACACCCAGGCCATCCCAGGTCGCGCCGAGGGGGAAGGGCAAACCTTCACGAATCCGCGACGGCTCGCTGCCCGGCGTCGAAGGGGTCTTATGGGGTTTGCTCATTGAGTTGCTCCTGCAAGGCTATTTTTTCGGGCCGAACGCGGCCGTGCTGACGAGTTTTCAGCGGATGATAAGAAGAGTGAAATCACCTTTTGCCGACCGCGCCGGCAAAAGGTCGATGGCGCTGTGCGCGTTAAGCCTTGGGCTTTTTCGGCGCGGGTGGCTTCTTGGCCGCCGGCGGCGCCGGCTTGCTCGCGGCTGGCGCCGCTGGCTTGGCTTTCGCCGCAGGCTTGGGGGCGGTCTTGGGCTTGGCGGCGGGCTTGGGTTTGCTCGGCGTCAGCGCTTCGGCTTCGGCCAGCTTGCGCGCCATCTCCCAGTGGCGCGCGTCTTCCCCGTGGGGTTTGCCTTCAGACTCCCAGATCTGATGCGCCAGTTCGCGTATGCGTTTGTCTTCAGTACTCATCACAATGCTCCTCACAGAAAATTTTCAGCTTTCTTGATCATCAGGATTGATAAAGACATTGACCGGGAAATCCCCCAGGGCAGTGCTGATCAACAGCTCCTTGTCTGGTGTGACTGCGCCTGTATGAAAAAGTCCCTTCCAGTTTTGCGTTGGTGCGGCGAACGGTAATTTCACCCGTGTATCGCCCCAAACCCGCGCATTGATCTGGGGACGCACACCGTTTTCAAGCAGCTCATGGGACCAGCGTGGCACCACCACCAGCACGCGTTTGCCCTGGTGTTCGCGGCAGAATGCGACCACCCGCTCGGCGTGTTGGCCGACCACTTCCAGCGCTGTATAGCGGCCGCTGCGGAACACCTGCGGATGGGCCTTGCGCAAGGCGAGTACGTGGGCAATCAAGGTTTGCTTGATACGCCCATCACGCCAGTTGAACAACAGTTCGCCGATGTCCGGCGGGGTATTGAGTGCCTGTTGACGCGCGGTGAAATCCACCGGGCGACGGTTGTCCGGGTCCACCAGGCTGAAGTCCCAGAACTCATCGCCCTGGTACAGGTCCGGCACACCCGGCACGGTAAGGCGAAGCAAGGTTTGCGCCAGCCCATTCAGTGCGCCGGCGGGGGCGATGGCCTGGGCGGCGTTATTGATCGCACTGCGCAGGGGCCGACCTTCCTCCGTGAGCAGCAGGCGGGTAAGAAAAGCCTCGACACCCTGTTCATAGGCCTCATTGGGCGCGCTCCAGCTGCTCTGCAACTTGGCTTCGCGCAGGGCTTTTTGTTGCCACTGCCACAGGCGCTGGTGATAGCCCTCGAAGTCCTCGGCCTGGTCCAGCGGCCAGCTGCCCAGCAACACCTGGTACAGGATCAGTTCATCGCCGGCCGACGGTGTGGTCGCGTCGTCGCGCAACGGCGCCGCCAGGGTACGCCAATGCTCCACCTGCTCGACGTACCACGGCGCACACTCGCTGAGCACGGCCAGGCGCGCGCGAGTATCTTCGCCGCGCTTATGGTCATGGGTGGCGGTGGCCAGCAGGTTGTCGGGGAAGGCCTGCAAGCGCTGTTGGTTGATGGCATGAAACTCGGCCAACGGCGCGCTGAACTGCTCGGTACTGAAGCCCACATCGTTGCGCGACAGCAGCACGGCCGAGCGGTAGAACGCGGTGTCTTCCACGGCCTTGGCCGCTGCCGGCGAGGTCAGTTGCTGGAAGCGCACACAGGCATGCTTGAGCATCTTGCGTTCGCGGCCCACCGGGCGATTGCGCCAGGGTTGGCCGCCGAGCCAATTTTCCAGATGCTCGAGCACCGGCCAGTCGCCCTCGCCAAGGGTCGTGCGGGCGCCGTCCATGGCCTGCTGGAACACCTTGTCGTCATCTGCGCTGCGACCACGGGCACTGATATAGGTGCGGTACACCGGGAAGTGCACGATCAGTTCCTGCAATGCGCGACGGATCGCGCCGAGGGTCAGGTCGCGGGTCATCACGTCGTCGCGGGCCACTTGCAACAGGGCCTGGGCCACGCTTTCAAAGTCGCCGCCCAGGGAGCCGTTGAGGATTTGCTGGCGGGCCAGCCGCGCCTCTTCGATAAACGCCGAGGGCCGTTCGCTGTGGCGTGTCCACAACTCGGCCAGCGGCGCAAACCCCTCGGGATGGTGTTGCAGCAGCGACAGTTGGTTCATGAATTCGTAGCCGGTGGTGCCGTCCACTTGCCAGTCTTCGCGAAGGGTTTCACCCTCGCCGAGGATTTTTTCGACGAAGATCGGCAAGTGCCGTTCGGGCGACAGCGAATCCACCCGACGACGCAGCTTGCGGCAGTAACCGCGCGGGTCGGCCAGACCGTCGATGTGGTCGATGCGCAGGCCATCCACCAGGCCTTCGCTGATCAATTCGAAGATCTTGCCGTGGGTGGCTTCGAACACTGCGGTGCGCTCCACGCGCAGCCCGCCCAGTTCGTTGACGTCGAAGAAGCGCCGCCAGTTGATATCGTCCGCCGCCGTGCGCCAGCTGGCCAGGCGGTAGGCCTGTTGCTCGAGCAGCTGGTGCAGGCGCTTGAAGCCCTCGGGCGTGCGTCCGTCGAACTCGGTCAGCCGGCGTTCGATAAGCTCGAGGACTTCGGTGGCACGCTCGGCCAATGCCTGCTTGAGCCAGGCGGCTTCGGTGTAGGCGTCATCCTGATAGGCCAGGGCGCTGAAGCGGTCGGCCAGGGGTTTGAGCAGCTCGTCGGTGCCGAGGATCGCCGCGTAATCCCGTGGGCAGATCGGGAAGCGGTGTTCGTAATGCTCAACATGAAACGCGCCGTGGGCGGCATCGAAATGCAGCGTCAGCGTGCCGCTCTGCAAGGCTTCGCCGTAGTCGCTGCCGAGGAAGGGCATGAGCAGTTGGCCCTTGAGCAGCGGGTCGGGGGAGTGCCACTGGATATCGAAGAATTCGCTGTAGGGGCTCAGCCGGCCCCATTCCAACAGGTCCAGCCACCAAGGGTTGTCGGCGCCGCCCACGGCCATATGGTTGGAGACGATATCGAGGATCAGCCCCATATCGTGCTCGCGCAGGGCCGCGACCAACCGGCGCAAGGCGGCTTCGCCACCCAGTTCGGGATTGACGCTGGTGGGGTCGACCACATCGTAGCCGTGCATGGAACCGGCACGCGCACTCAGCAAGGGCGAGGCATATAGATGGCTGATGCCGAGCTGGGCGAAGTACGGCACCAGTGGCACCGCATCGTCCAGGGTAAAACCTTTGTGGAATTGCAGGCGCTGGGTAGCGCGCAGGGGCAGGGCTTTCATCGGTCACGCTCATAGGCTTGGTTACGCGCGACGGCCAGCAGTTCAAGGCGGCGCGCGGCACCGGCGTTGTCGAGCAGGCTGGAGGCCTCGCCCGGCAGACGGCGGCGCCAATTGGGGTGGGTGTCGGTGGTGCCGGGCAGGTTGGCCTGTTCTTCCAGGCCCAGGGCGTCTTCCAGCGGCAACAGCACCAGCGGTGCTCGGGTGTGGCCGAGGTAGCGCACGCTGGCGTCGATCATGTGGTCGGTTTCATTGCGGATCTCATCGACGAAGTTCTGCGGGTCCTGGCTCAAGGCCTGGCGCAGCGCCTGGCGTTCACGCAGGCGGTGCTCGCTCCATTGCTCCACGGTGGGGGCATCGATCAGGCCCAACTGGACGTTCCAGTCGATATCACGGCTGTGCCACCAACCGTTGAGGGTCGGCAAGTCGTGGGTGCTGGTGGTGGCCAGGGCGTTGTCCGGCCAGTCGAGGATCGGCTTGAACTGGCCATCGTGGCCCTGTTCGAACAACAGCACGCGCATGCCGAGGATCGAACGTGCAATGAGTTTCTCGCGCAGCCCATCGGGCACCGTGCCGAGGTCTTCACCGAGCACGATGGCCTGGTGGCGGTGGGATTCCAGCGCCAGCAGGCGCAGCAGGTCGTCCACCGGGTAATACAGGTAAGCGCCCTCGCGCGGCGAGGCGTCCATGGGGATCACCCAAAGGCGTTGCAGGCCCATTACATGGTCGATGCGCAAGCCGCCGGCATGGGCGAAGTTGGCCCGCAGCATCTCGATAAACGCGCGGAAACCGTTGCGCTTGAGACCTTCGGGTGAAAACGCGGAAATGCCCCAACCCTGGCCGGCGCGGTTCAGGATGTCGGGTGGTGCGCCCACGGTCAGGTCGGCCAGCAACTCATCCTGGCGGCTCCAGGCCTGGCTGCCACCGCCGTCGGCGCCGACGGCCAGGTCGGCGATCAAGCCCACACCCATGCCGCTGCCTTTGGCGGCTTGTTGTGCGCGCTCCAGGCAACGGGCGATCAGCCATTGGCCGAAGGCGTAGAAGCCGATCTCTGCGTGGTGCTCCTCGGCGAACGCCACCAGCGCCGGGCTTTGCGGCGAGCGCCACTCTTCAGGCCAGTGGCGCCAGTCAAGGTCCTCGCCTGCAGCGGCGCGCACTGCTTGCACGGCTTCGAAGCGACAATGGTTTTCCAGCGCCTCGCCACCGGCCTGGCGAAAGCTCAGGAAGTCGGCATGCTGCGGGTGATGGCCGTGACGGAAGTCTTCATACAGAACGCGCAACAGGCGTTGTTTGGCCCGCGCAGCGGCCGGCCAGTCGATCAGGCTGTGCTGTTCCAGCGCGTGCAGCTCTTCTTCCAGGCCAAGGGCTTCAATCGCATTGCGCACCTCACGTTCACCGAGAATGCAGGCAGGCGAGGCGTACAGGCTGTTGAGGAACAGGCGGCTGGACGGCGAGTACGGGCTGTAGCGCTCGGTGTCGGCGCTGAACATCGCGTGCATCGGGCTGATCGCCAGGGCATCGGCGCCGCGTTCGGCGGCGGAACGGACCAGGTGTTCCAGGGCCAGGGTGTCGCCGAAACCGCCATCGCCCAAGCGGCGCAGTGAATACAGCTGCGCGCTCAGGCCCCAGGCGCGGGCGGGGCGGTTGTCCACCGCTTCGGCCACGCTGTAGCAATGGGTGGGCGCGACCGCCAGGGTAAAGCTCTGGTTGTCGATCTGCACCTGGTGGTAGCCCAAGGCGATAACCCCGGGCAGCACGGCATCGCCGTCGAGGCGCAGCTCCAGGGTCTCGCCGTCTTCAAGGTTGACCCGGCACAGGGTGTCGGGTTCGAAGTAGCGCGCCAGGTCGAGGCCTTCACCGCTGTCGACGGTCATCAGGGGCGGCAGGTGCTTGTCTTGTTGCACCCGCTCCAATTCAAGCAGGCTGGCGTTGATGTCGGCATCGCTGTCGGCCGGGTGGCCCAGGCCTTTGAGAACCGCGCGCAGGGCGTCGGGTGTCACTCGTTGCGGGCGACCGTTTGCGTCGATCCAATCGACGGCCAGGCCCGCGCGGCTGGCGAGGATTTCCAAGTTCGCTTCGCTCAAGGGTGCTCTCCAACAGGGGATAAGGTGACGCGGGCGCTGAAGGGCGGCAGTTGCGCACCTTGCAGGGCCGGCGTTTCAAACAGGACCGGTGCGGTGGCCGGGTGATCCAGCGGCGTGGCGCTCAGGTTCAGGTCGATCTGCAACAGGCTGCCGTTGCCCAGGCGCCAGCGCGCACTGACGGCGGCGTAGGCCAGCACCTGCGCGCCCAATGCCACGGCGCCAGGCAGGTGCGGCACGATATGGCGATGGCGCAGGCCCAGCAGGTGGCGGTAGAGCTCGGCGTGTGGGGTGTCGGCGATCACCGGGGCCGATTGCGCGAATGTCGACAGCGCGTTGGGATCGGGGATGCGTTCACGGCGCTCGGGGTCATGGAACGCGGCGAAGTCGGCAAATTCATTGCGTCGGCCTTCGCGTACCGCTTCAGCCAGTTCACCGTGGTGGTCGGTAAAAAACAGGAACGGCTCGCTCGCGTTCGCCTCATCCCCCATGAACATCAGCGGAATCATCGGCGACAACAGCAGCAGGGCGGTTGCAGCCTTGAGCGCCTGGGGCGAGCAGAGCTGGTGCAGGCGTTCGCCCAGGGCGCGGTTGCCGATCTGGTCATGGTTCTGCAGGAACGCGACGAAGGCCGTGGGCGGCAAGTCAGCGCTCGGTTCGCCGCGCTCGTGGCCATGGCGAGTGGTGTGGCCCTGGTAGATGAACCCTTCGCCCAGGCAACGGGCGAGTTTGGTGGTGGGATCCTGGGCAAAGTCGCTGTAATAGGCATCGGTTTCGCCGGTCAGCAACACGTGCAGCACGTTATGGAAGTCATCATTCCATTGCGCGTCGAAATCCTCCTTGAGCAGGCTGGCCTGGTTCAGCTCGTTTTCCAGGACCAGCCACACCTGCCGACCGGTATCCACCTGCTGGCGTACCCGATGCGCGAGTTCCTGGAGGAAGCCGGGGTTGTCGATGGCGTGTACGGCGTCCAGGCGCAGGCCGTCGAAGCGGTATTCGAGCAGCCACATCAGCGCGTTATCGAGGAAGAAATTCCGCACTTCGCGGCGCTCGAAGTCGATCCCGGCACCCCATGGGGTGTGCACATCTTCCTGGAAGAAGCCTTTGGCGTATTGGCCGAGGTAATTGCCGTCGGGGCCGAAGTGGTTGTAGACCACGTCGAGAATAACGGCGAGGCCGTGCTCGTGGGCGCTGTCGACGAGGTGCTTGAGTTGCTCGGGCGAGCCGTAGGAGGAGTGCGGTGCGTAGGGCAGTACACCGTCGTAACCCCAATTGCGCTCACCGGGAAATTGCGCCAGTGGCATCAATTCAATCGCGGTGACGCCCAGCTCGGCCAAGCGTGGCAGGTGCTTTTCGACTTCGGCGTAACCGCCCATCGCGCCGACGTGCACTTCGTAGATCACCGCTTCGTGCCAGGGGCGGCCTTGCCAGTTGGCGTGACGCCAGGTGTAGGCGAGCGGGTCTACCACCAGGCTCCAGCCATGCACGTCCGAGGCCTGGGCCCGGGACGCGGGGTCGGGAACATCCATTTCCCCATCGATGTTGTAGCGATAGCGCGTGCCCGCCGGGCACTTCACTTCAGTCTCGAACCAGCCATCTGCCTGGGGCAGCATGGCGATGGATTTACCGTTTTCCAATTCAACGCTGACATAAAACGCGTCTGGCGCCCACAAGGCAAAACGCGTGTGTTGCGCGTCCAGCATGATTGCGCCGTGGGGCCAGGTTTCCAAAGTCCGTAACGGCATCTATGAAGACCTCCCTTGATTATTTAGTCGATTTCCCCAAGGCCTTGGCCACCAGTTGTTCATACAGCTCGGCGTAGGGTTCCACCGCCTGGCACCAGTTGAAGGGTTGGGTCATGGCGCGGCTGCGCATGGCGTTGAGCAGGCCTTTATTGGCGAAGACCCGGAACGCGCGGCTCAGGGCTTCTTCGTAGCTTTCTACGGTGGATTCATTGAACAGGAAGCCGGTGACGCCATTCTCGATGGTGTCTGCCAGCCCGCCGGTGTTGCGAGCCACGGGCAGCGAGCCGAAGCGCTGGGCATACATCTGGCTGAGGCCGCAGGGCTCGTAGCGCGATGGCATCAGCAGGAAGTCACTGCCGGCGAACATGCGCCGCGCGTCGGTCTCGTTGAAGCCGATGCGCACACCGACCTGGCCCGGGAAGCGCAGCGCCAGTTCACGCATGGCCTGTTCTTCTTCCGGCTCGCCGCGCCCGATAATGGCGATCTGCCCGCCGTTCTCGACGATAAAGCTCGCCACCGCTTCGGTGAGGTCCAGGCCTTTCTGGTAGACCAGGCGCGAAACCACCGCGAACAGTGGGCCGGTGGAGACATGCAGGCCGAACAGCTCGCGCACGTGGTCGGCGTTGATGGCCTTGCCTTCCCAGTCACCGATATTGAAGTTGTGGGTCAGGTGCGTGTCGGTGGAGGTTTCCCAGCTTTCATCGATGCCGTTGGGGATGCCGCTGAGCAGGCCTTGCTGGGTCTTGGCGGCGAGGAAACCGTCGAGGCCGCAGCCGAATTCCGGGGTGGTGATTTCCTGGGCGTAGGTCGCGCTCACCGTGGTGATATGGCTGGAGTACGCCATGCCGGCCTTGAGGAACGACATCTTGCCGTAGAACTCCATGCCTTCCTGCTGCAACGCGTGGGGTGGGATACCCAACTCCGGCGTCGAGGCCAGGCTGACCACGCCTTGATAGGCGAGGTTATGGATGGTGAACAAGGTCGGCGTGCGTGACCCACGCCAGTGCATATAGGCGGGTGCCAGGCCGGCGGGCCAGTCATGGGCGTGCACCAGGTCCGGGCACCAGTGGATCTGGGCGAGGTTGGCGGCCATGTCGGCAGCGGCCAGGCCCAGGCGGGCGAAGCGAATATGGTTGTCCGGCCAGTCGCGGCCGTTGTTGGCGCCGTAGGGCGTGCCTTCGCGCTCGTAGAGCTCGGGGCAGATCAGCACATAGATGACCAGGCCGTCCTTGAGGTCCATGCGCCCGATTTTGCACGGCGGCAGCGCGGCGTGGCCACCCAGCTCACCGATGATATGGATCGGGTTGTCGCTTTCCATCACCTGCGGGTAACCGGGGATGAGGACGCGCACATCGTGCAAATGGGCCATGGCGCGGGGCAGGGCCGCGGACACATCGCCCAGGCCACCGGTTTTCACCAGGTCGGCGAACTCGGAGGTGACGAACAATACCTTCTTGCGATTGGGATTATTACTCACGATCGGCCGCACAGTGTTGGGCAGGTCGGCCAATGACGTCGGCCCCTCTACCGCCTTACTAAAACGCTCTCCCTGAGTATCTACAGCGGCACTGATCATAGTTCTCTCCCAATGTTGGTTGGCTAATGGCCCGCTGCCACTAGCTCCGAAGACCGCATCCTGCGGCCAGGCGCACAAGCGCTATACAAGCTGGCAAGGCTTATGCCAGTTGCACGGTCGGCTTAAATAGAGTGGATGGACGGGCATCGGGTGTGAACCGCGTGCACTCGCCTTACCTTAAAACTGGACCTACGGCAGAGTTCGAAAGTTTAGATTTTTTGCGGGGTTTTTGTTTTGGAAGGGACCCATCGGTCATCAGTCTAGGACAGATTCCAGAGCCTGTAGGGTTTGTACGGGAATTTTGTAGGACAAAAAACTTGTAACCATATGCAATTGACGAAGGCGAGAGGTTGTAGTGAGCAGGCTTGCCCTGCGCTGGAGTGCGAAGCGCTCCCAAACAATTTGGCGGCCTGCCAACCCGTTGCCGGTTTTCAGGGCCGCTTCGCGCCCCAGCGCAGGGCAAGCCTGCTCACCACGAAGATTACGCTCACACCATTAGTGCGGGGCGCACCTTATTGGTGCGTCAGCCCAGCACCCGAATGGGCGCGCCCTCGGCCCAGGCCTGGATATCTTCGATCATCTGCTCATAGAACTGCCGGTAGTTCTGCTCACTCACGTACCCCACATGGGGCGTGGCAAGTACGTTGGGCAAGTGTCGAAACGGGTGATCCACCGGCAGCGGCTCTTCGGCGTACACATCCAGCGCCGCGCCCGCCAGGCGACCAGTGGTCAATGCCTGCACCAGCGCCTGCTCATCCACGATTGGCCCGCGTGCCGTGTTCACGAGGCGTGCCGTCGGTTTCATCCAGCCCAAGGCCTCGGCGTCGACCAGGCCGCGGCTGCGGTCGCTGAGCACCAAATGAACGCTGAGAATGTCGGCCTGCTCAAACAGTTCGCGCTTGCTGACCCAGGTCACTCCGGCGTCGGCTGCGCGTTGCGGCGTGAGGTTTTCACTCCAGGCAATCACCCGCATGCCAAACACCTGGGCGAACTGCGCGACCTTCTGGCCAATGCTGCCAAGGCCGAGTATGCCCAGGGTCTTGCCATGCAGGTCGCCGCCCAGGCCGACCTGCCAACCACCCGCGCGCAGGGAATTGGCTTCGGCCAACAGGTTTCGGGTGGAGGCCATGATCAGCGCCCAGGTCAGTTCCGGCGCCGCCTGCTTGTAGCTGTCGGTGCCGCACACCTGGATACCCAGGGCCTTGGCGGCGGCAAGGTCGATGGCGGCATTGCGCATGCCACCGGTTACCAGCAACTTGAGGTTGGGCAAACCCTGCAACAGGGCTTTGTCGAAGGTCGAGCGTTCACGCATGACGCAAATGACCGCGAACCCCTTCAAGCGCTCAATCATCGTGGCGGTATCTGCCGGGTAATCGTGCAGGAAGTGCACCCGCCCCACGGCCTCCAGCGCCGACCAATCCACCACACCACGGGCGACATTCTGCCAATCATCAATGACTGCGATCTGTACCGACATGCACGCGTGCCTCGAAAATAGTTGGATTAAAGGGCGTTCAACCCCTGCAACAGTGCCTGGTGAAACTTCGTGGGCTCTTCCATCTGCGGAGCATGGCCCAGGCCTGGGAATTCCACCAACGTTGCGTGGGGAATCAGCTTGGCCGCTTGCTTGCCCAATACCGCGTAGTTGCCAATCCTGGCCTTGACCGCCGGCGGCGCAATGTCTTTGCCAATGGCGGTGGTGTCGGCGGTCCCGATCAGCAACAGGGTAGGCATCTGCAGATGCTTGAACTCGTAGTACACCGGCTGGGTGAAGATCATGTCGTAAATCAATGCCGAGTTCCATGCGACCAGCGTATGCCCTGGGCCATTGCTCAGGCCGGCGTACATGTCGACCCAGCGCTCGTACTCGGGCTTCCAGCGTCCGACGTAATAGGTATTGAGTTGGTACTTGCGAATCCCCTCGGCACTGACTTTCTGCTCTCGCGCATACCACTGGTCGACGCTCAGCGTGGGCACGCCCAAGGCTTTCCAATCTTCCAGGCCAATCGGATTGACTAGCCCAAGCTGCTCGGTCTGCTCGGGGTACATCAGCGCGTAGCGGGTGGCGAGCATGCCGCCGGTGGAATGGCCAATGAGCGTGGCCTTTTGGATGCCGAGCTTTTCCAGCAGTTGATGGGTGTTGAGGGCCAATTGCTGGAAGCTGTACTGGTAGTGGTCGGGCTTGCTGGCGCTGCAGAAACCGATCTGGTCCGGTGCGATCACCCGATATCCGGCGTCGCTCAGGGCCTTGATCGTGCCTTCCCAGGTGGCGCCGCAAAAGTTCTTGCCGTGCATCAGCACCACGTTGCGCCCGTTCGGCTGGCCCTTGGCCGGTACGTCCATATAGCCCATTTGCAGGGCTTTGCCTTGGGATTGGAATTGGAAATGTTCGAGGGGATAAGGGTATTGGAAACCTTGCAGCTCAGGGCCATAGCTGGCGGCGAACGCCGGGGCGGCGCCGGCCGTCAGCAGACCGGCGATGCAAAAGACACGGGATAGAGGCATGGGCGGGGCTCCGTACAGGGTGCTCGGATGCTCTTTGCGCGGGATTAACGGGGGATTAACACCCACTGCAGGGTCACGGCGGCGAGCACCGCGTAACGCAGGCCCTTGGCCAAGGTCACCAGCAGCAGGAACCGCCACAACGGCTCACGCATCACCCCGGCCACCAACGTCAACGGGTCGCCAATGACCGGCAGCCAACTGAGCAGCAGTGTCCAATGCCCCCAGCGCTGGTACTGATGGCGGGCCTTTTCCAGTTGCTTGTCGCTGACCGGAAACCAGCGACGCTGCTTGAAGTGCTCCACCCAGCGCCCCAGCCACCAATTGACCAGCGAGCCGAGGACGTTGCCCAGGGTGGCGATACCCAGCAGCAGCCACAGGCTGTAATGCCCGCTGATCAACAGGCCGACCAGCACCGCCTCCGATTGCAGGGGCAGTAACGTCGCCGCGCCAAAGGCGGCGAGAAACAGCCCCAGGTAACCCATCGGCACCGATCAGTGCGCCGGGTAGTCCGCCACCACCACATCCTGGCCGTCGCGGGTCAGGCCGATGACTTGATAGGCCTCGGCATGGCCGTCCATTTCCATACCGGGCGAACCCATGGGCATGCCCGGTGCGGCGATACCCAGCAGGTCGTCGCGCTTGCGCAAGGCCAGTACCTGCTCGGCAGGCACATGGCCTTCGACGAACTTGCCGTCGATCACGGCGGTATGGCACGAGCCCAGGCGCGGGGCCACGCCCAGCCGCTGCTTGACCGCACTCATATCGGCTTCGACATGGTCATTGACCTTGAAGCCGTTGCTTTCCAGGTGGCTGATCCACTTTTTGCAGCAGCCACAGTTGGCGTCGCGATGCACATCGATGGGGATCAGGTCGGCGGCCTGGGCCAGGGTGGTGGTGAACAGCACTGAAAGCAGGGCCAATCGCAATGGGATTTTCATGGAGGTCTCGTCCAATACCGGGCAGTAAGCCGGGCATTCTCCCTGCTTTTATCCGTGGGGCGTCGGGTTAATGTTTCAAAATTATACGGAGAGCGAGTTTTCCATCCGTTGCTTGAGCCGGTCCAGTGCAATCGCCGACAGCTCGATCATGCGTTCATGGAGGCTGGCCAGCTGCAATTCGGTTTCATAGGTCAGCACGCGCTTGAACAGGGTGCCGTCGCGAAAGGGTTGCAAAAAGTAGTGGATCGAGCCGTCGACGGCCAGTGAGGTGAACACCGTCTTGAACTCGTCGGGACGCCGGGCGATCTGCACGCGGTAGCTCATGGGCACGCGCACTCCGAGCAGGTCGATCATTTCGGTAAAGCGTGCGCCGGCGGGGAGGGGACCGGTGGTGCCGGTGTCGGCACCGAGGGAAGTGGGGTGCCATTCGTGCCAGCGATCCGGTTGGGTCACATAGTCGTAGACGGCATCGATAGGGGCCTGGATAAAACGTTCCTGACTGATCCGATCCAAGCGGACCGAATGCTCGACAGCGCGCATGGCACACCTCCTGTGTGGCTGTGAACTGTCAGAATAGTCCCACTCCCGCACATTGCACGGGAGTGTTTCAGCCATTTATCAGCGCACCTTGAACCGGCCCATCAACGCAATCACCCGGCCATTGGCGTCCAGCAGGCTTTGTGTATTGGTTTGCGTGGCATGGCCGCTCTGCACCAGCTCTTCGACCATATGTCGGATATGCACCATGCTGCGGTTGATCTCCTCGGTCACCGCGCTTTGCTGCTCGGCAGCGGTGGCGATCTGGGTGCTGAGGTCATTGATATGGCTGACCGAACCGGCCATCTCGTCGAGGCCGGTGTTCACCCGTGCCGTGGCATCCGCCGCCGACTGGCAACTGGCCTGGGTGTTCTCCATGGCCGCCACCGAAGAACTGACACCGGTGGTCAAGCGCGCAAGCATTTCATTGATCTGCGAAGTGCTGGCCTGGGTACGCGCCGCCAGGGCGCGGACTTCGTCGGCCACCACCGCAAAACCACGACCCTGCTCGCCGGCCCGCGCGGCTTCAATCGCGGCGTTGAGGGCCAGCAGGTTGGTCTGGCCGGCAATCGCGCCGATCACGCCGAGGGTTTCGGTGATGCGCGCGGCGTCCTGGCGCATGTTCTCGACGGTGTGGGTGGCACTGGCGACTTCGCCGATCAGCGCACTGACGCTGGTGGACGCTTCACCCACCACCACGCGGGAGCGGTCGGCGTGTTCGTTGGCGCGCTGGGTGAACGAAGCGGTTTGCGCCGCGTTCTGCGCCACCGTATCGGCGGTGGAGCTCATCTCGGTGATGGCGGTAACGGTCTGGTCGGTCTCCGAGGCGTGGCGCACCAGGATGCTGTTGGTGTGCGCCGAGGTTTGCTGCAATTGCTCAAGGCCCGATGACATGGCGCCAGTGGCCTGGGTTACTTCGCCGATCATGTCTTGCAGGTAGACGATAAAGCGGTTCACCGAATGGCCGATGGCGCCCAGTTCGTCTTCGGCGCGGATGGTAATGCGCCGCGTCAGGTCGGCATCGCCGGTGGACAGTGCATCGATGTTGGCCTTCAGGATTTTCATGCGCTGCACCAATTGGCGAATTGCATACACCGCCAGCAGCACCAGCAGCAACACCATGGGGATCTGCAACAGGGCCAGGCTGCCGAGTACGTCATCGCGCTGGGCGGTGATCAGCGAGGTGGGCAGGGCGGTGGCGAGGAACCACGGCGTGCCTTCGATGGGGCGCATGTAGAAGGTGCTGGCCACGCCCTGGTTGTCGAACTCGTTGCGCTGCAAGGCCTGGTCGCGATGGGCCAGGGCCTTGCTGACCTGGGCGGCAAAGGCCGAGGTGCCGGTCAATTCACTGATGTTCTTCAACACCACCGGGCTGCTCAGGCGCGTGCTGTTGCTGATGATCTTGCCGTCGCCTTCGACGATCAGCATCTGCCCGCCGATGTCCTTTTCCTTGCTGGCTACCAGTTCGTTGAAGAAGCCCAGGGTCACGTCGATGGTGGCGACGCCGTACGCCGCGCCGTCACGCTGGATCGCCATGGCGCAGTTGGTGCGCGGCTCCTGGCTGGCGTCGTCCTTGTAGGCCGCGGCCCAGGCACATTGGCCACGTGGCGACGCGAGGCCACCCTTGTACCAGCTCTGGTCGTAATAGTTGGGGGCGGGGTCGCTGTTCCAGAAGGTGTTCACTGCCAGCTTGCCCGAGGCATCGCGGTGCCAGAAGGTGCTGTGCTTGTTGCGCCCCGGCGTGCGCTGGTTGGGCAGCGGCCAGATACCGCCGCCGAAGACCTTCAGCTCACCATATTGATCGACCAGGCCCGGCAGGACCTTGTCGATGGCATCGCTGTCGAGCAGGGGAATGGTCTGGGTGATGGTGCGTTGCTGGGACTGAACCTTGTTGAGTTCGCCCTGGATCTGCTCGGCCACCTCACTGATGCGGTTGAGCACCACCTGTTCCTCGGTATGGCGCAGCGTGGGCGCGACCAGTTGGCCGATGCCGACGACCGTCAACACGAACAACACCAGGACGAACAGCACCAGGAACAGGGTATAGCGGGCTTGAATGGAGCGCAGTGGGGGCATGGGGGTCGTCCTTACGAAGCGTTTATTGTCGGCGCGGCTGTTTTGGAGCTTCGTAGGGCTATCGGCGGGGAGTGGCACGTCTTTAGGTACCATGGTGCAAAGTTTGTTGGGCGGGCACATAGCGAGGCCGGCCGCCGGCTCGCTACGCCCGGCTCATCAGATGCCGTCGCCCTGATCACTGTGCTCGAATTTGTGAGTTTTTCTTAGCGGTTTACCCATCTCCTGATTCAAGGCGTTCTCCATGAAAGGTCGCGGATTGACCGTGCTCGGCGGCGTAGACGGGTCGTTGTCGAGGTCTGCGGGTGTTGCGTTGCCGGGAATGCCAATGACCTGGCGTTCTGCATTTCGAACCGGCACCCATGCTCCGGATTGCAGCTGCTCCTGGTCTTCACCCTCAAGGAAAGTGCCGTTGGCGCCATTGAACGCATGGCCGTTTTCATGGAACAGGGTGGTGACGGGCGCTATGACGTTAGTGCGGTCAGTACTCTCAAGGACTGCGTAGGGGTCGTAGGCGATCGAGGCATTCTTGGCGCGGGCGCCGGGAACGCCGTTCTTGAGGGTGCCGTATCGTGTCTCATCTATGTTTTCCTCTTCCTCGGGTGTCTGGTTCTCCAGCTCAACGCTGCCAAAATCGTAACTGGTGTCGCCCAAGGTCACCTGCCGGATTTCGACCGTTGCGCCATTGATCGCGGCCAGCTCGTCCATTTTGGCCAGGGCCTGCTGGCCAAGCGGTGAACTGCGTAGAAACTCCAGGTCATCGCTCACTTGCTGGTTGAATCCCAGCGTTCCTTCGGCCACGGTAAACGCTTGCTTGCCGGCGTTGCTGGGTTTGACCTCGGTGAAAGTCGAGCCTTTGCTGCGGTCGAATCGGTCATGGGCATTGGCGTAAATCAGATCCTTGCGCCGGTTATTCCAGATACGGTCGCAGCCTTTGCCGGTGTAGAAGGTCGTGCGGTCATGCCCGATAAGATCATCATTGCCGTTGCCGCCATGGGCAACGGTGTGCCCGCTGCCGGCGTAGAGTTGGTCATTGCCATCACCCCCATCCAGGTAGCTCTGTTTGGTCGAGAGGCCAAATCCGGCATAGAGACGATCCTTGCCGTTATTACCGTACATCACGGCATTGCCGCTTCCGCCGATGATCGTGTCGTCACCGTCATTGCCGGCTGCAAAGCCCAGGCCGCTGCCCAGTCGCAGCACATCGTTACCATTGCCGCCGTACACTCTGCTCCTGCCGCCTCCGGCCTGGATGTAGTCATGGCCATCGCCGCCTTCAATGTCCACCCGCAGCTTGACGTCATCGTCGATGATCACCGTGTCATTGCCGCCTCTGGTCTCGATCCAAAGGCCCTGTTGCGGGCCTTGTTTGACGTGATTGTCGAAAACATATGACTTACCGTTGATACACACCTGCAGCCGGTTGCCCGGCCAGTTGCGTACGTGCACGCAATCCGCGCCGTCACCGGTTTCCACCGTCAGCAGATTCAACTCGATCTTCGGGTTTTCGGGATCTGATGCATCCCATACGATTAACCGGCCGAACTTGATATCGCCGTCGATATGCAGGGTGTGGGAACGCTCATTGTAGAGGCCTGGCGTCAGGTCGGTGGGCGGGTCATAGGGCGAAGGTTCAGGCTTGTCGTGAGCCGCAGGAAGGGCGGACTGGGCAGTGGGAAAGGTTGGGGAGGTGGTTGCAGAGAGCATCAGCGAGTCCTTCACGAGGGTTGTCAGATAATCCTGATTGCCTATCAGGCCTTTCCATTCCGTGGAGGCACGCGTCGAAACGTTCCCGCTGCCGGAACCGGTCATGGTGCAGGATATTTCCTGGGCGCAGCCTCGACAGCTGCGCCCGGGTTGAGCGTTATTGGTGCACCAGCCCCATGGACGTCTCGGGGTAGCGTGGCCCCGCCACAGCGCCCGACGGGAACACAGATGCCAGTGCCGCCAGCTCGGCCGGGTTCAATGTGATGTCCAGGGCGGCGACGTTTTCTTCCAGATACTTGCGCTGCTTGGTGCCCGGAATGGGGATCAGGTAATCACCCTGTGCCAGTACCCAGGCCAATGCCAGTTGCCCGGCGGTTACGCCTTTTTCGGCGGCGAGGGCCTGGACCCGCTCCACCAGTCGCAGGTTGTGTGCAAAGTTCTCGCCCTGGAAGCGCGGGCTGGAGCGGCGGTAATCGTCTTCGGCGAAGTCATCCGGGCTTTTCAGGGCCCCGGTGAGAAAGCCACGCCCCAGCGGGCTGTAAGGTACGAACGCGACACCCAGGCGTGCGCAGGCAGCCAGGCAGCCGTTGTCTTCCTGGTCACGGCTCCACAGGGAGTATTCGCTTTGCAGGGCGCTGATCGGATGCACCTTGTGCGCACGCTCCAAGGTGGTGGCGCTGACCTCGCTCAGCCCCAGGTAACGCACCTTGCCTTGGGCGACCAGCTCGGCCATGGCGCCTACGCTTTCTTCGACGGCCACCTCGGGGTCGATACGGTGCTGGTAATACAGGTCGAGGGTCTCCACGCCGAGGCGCTTCAAGGTGCCGTCGATGGCCTGGCGAATATATTCGGGCCGGCCATTCACGCCGCGCACCTCTGGGTTCGATGGGTCACGCACAAAGCCGAACTTACTGGCCAGGAACACCCGGTCGCGTTTGCCGGCAATGGCTTTGCCAATCAATTCTTCGTTGGTATGGGGGCCGTACATGTCGGCGGTGTCGAGCAAGGTGACGCCCAATTCCACGGCACGGTGCAGGGTGGCGATGGCCTCCCGGGTGTCGCTGCCCGAGGTGTAGAAGTCACTCATGCCCATGCAGCCGAGGCCGATGGCACTGACGTGGGGACCGTTCTTACCGAGTTGACGAGTGTGCATGGGTGCAGCTCCTGATGAGGTAGGACGCCATTGTTACCCTCGACAAAACCGGGATAAACCGGCTAAAAGCACTATCACTATTGGTAATTTCTAAATAATCCTCCTGGAGCCGGCCCTTGGATCGTTTTAACGCCATGCGGGTGTTTACCCGGATTGTCGAGTTGGGCGGATTTGCCAAGGCCGCCGACAGCCTGCAACTGCCGCGCGCGTCGGTGACCATCCTGATCAAGCAACTGGAGGCGCACCTGGGCGTGCAGTTGCTGCAGCGCACCACGCGCCAGGTCAGCCCGACCCTGGACGGCGCGGCGTATTACCAGCGCTGCGTACAGCTGCTCACCGACCTGGAGGAAACCGAGGCGGTGTTCTCCACTCGCCGCCAGAACCCACGCGGCACCCTGAGCGTGGATATGCCCTCGGGGATCGGGCGTTTGATTGTGATTCCCGCATTGCCGGCGTTCACCGCGCGCTATCCGCAAATCGAATTGGACATCGGCCTGAACGACCGCCCGGTGGACCTGATCCGCGAAGGTGTGGATTGCGTGCTGCGCGGCGGTCCGGCGCTGGATGAGTCGCTGGTGGCCAGGCCCTTGGCGATGATGGACCAGTTGACCCTGGCGAGCCCTGGGTATCTGGAACGCATGGGCATACCGGCGGGCCTCGACGATCTGGCCAATCACCAGATGGTCGAGTATGTCTCCACGGCCAGCGGCAAGCGGTTCGGCCTGGAGTTCCTGGTCGACAACGCCGTGCACCCGATCCAGTTGCCCAAGCGTGTGGCGGTCAACAGTTCCGATGGTTATTTCACCGCGTGCGAAGCCGGCTACGGCCTGATTCAGGCGCCGCACTATCATGCGATGCGGCAACTGGCCGAGGGCCGCCTGGTGCCCGTGCTGGCGCAGTTGCCGGTGCCGAAAATGGCGCTGACGGCGCTGTATCCGCCCCATCGCCAGTTGTCACAGCGGGTCAGGGTGTTTGTGGACTGGCTGGTCGAACTGTGCGGCCAGCCGGGCACCGGTTTGCAACGCTAGGCCTGGGCCTTGCGATAAGCGCCGGGTTGCTGCCCGGTCACTTTGTGGAAGGCGCGGGTAAACGCCGCCACGGACTGATAACCCACCGCCACTGCGACATCCGCGACGGTCTGGTCCTGCTTGAACAATTGGCAGGCGTGGCGCATGCGCATCATCAGCAGCACCTGGCCGGGCGACTGCCCGCACAATTCAGTGAAGCGCTTGAAGAACGCCGAGCGCGACAAGCCGGTGCAGGCCGCCATGCTTTCCAGGGTCCAGGCGTCTGCCGGGCGAGCAATCAATTGTTCCAGCAGGTTCGCGAACGCCGGCTGGCGCCCCAGTGCGGCGAGGCCTCCGAGTGCGTGGTTATCCAGCACTTGCTGGCGCAGTACATACAGAAACAACAGGTGGCACAGGCGCTCGAGCAAGGCCGCGGAAGGCGCTGGGTCGCGCTGGCACTCTTGCAGGATCAGCTCGAACAGGTTGCGGGCGGCCGTCAGCGAGGGGTCGCCGGCCCGCAGGACGATCCACGCGGGCAGGGTATCGACGATCATCGCCGACAAGCCCGACTGGAAGTGAAAGAACCCGCACACCAGCCCCACGCCGTCGCTGGCGCCGCTGTCCAGGGGCAGCATCGGGCGTCGCGGACATTCCTGTGCGCCGGCCGCCGTGGCTGCTCCGGACAACCGGTATTCCAGGTCACGTAGCAGGAACACCGCGTCGCCGTTGTTCAACGCTACGGCGGTGGGTTCGCCGGCGATATGCAGCCAGCACTCGCCTTGCACGATCAGGTGGAAACTCGCGCGCGCCAGGCCGTGGGTGCTGGCATGCCAATCGCCGCAATAGCGCCCGACATGGAACAGGCTGGTGTTGAGTTCGAGGCTGTCTAATAACCAATCGACAAGGGCACTGGAAGAATTCATCTAATGGAAAGACTCAAGAGCAAGTAATCGCTACTTTAGCCTATTGAGAGGATTTCTTATAACCAACAGACTGGATACACGAACCTTCAGGAGACCGCTCCATGTCCCGTGTACCGCTGCTCACCCCGCAAACCGCGCCACCCGCCGCCAAGCCATTGCTGGAAAATGCGCTGAAAGCCTCGGGCTTCATCCCCAATCTGCTGGCCGTGTTGGCCAATGCCCCGGCGGCGCTGGAAACCTACATCACCGTCTCGGGCCTGAACGCCAAGGCCGAGCTGAGCCTGGCCGATCGCGAAGTGGTGCAGTTGATTGCCGCCACCACCCACGGCTGCGATTTCTGCGTCGCCGGCCACACCGCCGTGGCGCGCAACAAGGCCAAGCTGCCGGAAGAGGTGATCGACGCCCTGCGCCAGCGCGGCGAATTGCCCAATGCCCGTTATGAGACACTCGCTGCCTTTACCCGGGAAGTCATTGCCACCCGTGGCGATGTCAGCGATGCCGGTTTCGAGGCGTTCCGCGCCGCCGGTTACACCGAAGGCCAGGCCCTGGAAGTTATTTTGGGGGTGAGCCTGGCAACCCTGTGCAACTTCGCTAACGTGTTTGCCCGTACCCCGCTGAACCCGGAGCTGGCGCAATACCGTTGGGAAAAACCGGCCAGCTGAAGGGCGGGTGGCCCTGCTGCTTTGACAAGGAGAAACATGAATGCTTGACCCGATCTTGAGCCGTTGGCTCGATGTTCAAGCGCAGGCCCTGGATGTGGGCAGTTGCGATCCCCAGGAAGTGCTGCCACGGCTGGCAGAGGCCAACATACTGCGTATCGGTGTGCCAAAAGCCTTCGGCGGCCTGGGCGGCGATGTGGCCGGCGCCGTCGAGGCCATCGCCAATGTCGCCAGCCATTCCTTGGCGGCGGCGTTTGTCTGCTGGGGCCAGCGCTCGTTTATCGAGTATTTGCTGCAGAGCCCGAATGAGCGGCTGCGCGAGCAATTGCTGCCGGACCTGCTCAGCGGCAGGTTGGCGGGGGCCACCGGTTTGTCGAATGCGATGAAGTTCCTGTCGGGCATCGAGACGCTGCAGATCAGCGCCGAGCCGAATGATCACGGCTGGACCCTCAACGGTCGCTTGCACTGGGTGACCAATCTGCGCAAGAACGGCTTTGTCGCGGCGGCGGCGATCGAGCATGCCGGCGGCGGCGCGCCGTTTATCCTGGCGATTCCGGATTCGGTGGCGGGCCTGCAACGTTCCGGCGACCTGGAGCTGCTCGGCCTGCAATCGAGCAACACCGCAGCCCTGGGCCTGGAAGGTGTCGAGCTGAGTCGCGAGTGGTTGCTGCACGAGGATGCTCGCAAGTTCCTGCCGGCCGTGCGCCCGGCGTTCCTTGGCTTGCAGTGCGGTATGTCGATCGGCCTGGCCCGGCGCTCGCTGGCGGAAGTCGCCCATCACCTGGGCGCGGCCCGCACGGTGCTGCGCGAAGAACTCGAAGGGTTGCGTGGGACCTTGGATCACCTGGTGACCGAGCTGCAGAATGGCCTGCTCGCCGGGCGCTTCGCCGCTGAGCCGGTGGCGTTGTTCAAGTTGCGCATCGGCCTGGCCGAAACCGCCGCCAGCGCGGTGCAGCTGGAACTGCAGGCCAGTGGCGGCAAGGCTTACCTCACGGCCCATGGCAGTGGGTTTGCGCGGCGCTGGCGGGAGTCGGCGTTTGTGCCGATCGTCACGCCTAGCCTGGTGCAATTGCGCACCGAGTTGCAACGCCAGGCCAACCTGTGAGCCCGGTGGTATTGAGTGCCCGGGGCATTGGCCTGGGGTACGCCGGCGGCCCGGTGCTGCAAGGCTTCGACCTGCAATTGCAGCGCGGTGAAGTGGTGTCGATCCTGGGGCCCAGCGGGGTCGGCAAGTCCAGCCTGTTGCGGGTGCTCGCCGGTTTGCAGGCGCCCCAGGATGGCAAGGTGCAGGTGTTGGGCGAGCCGTTGAGCGGCCCCCATCCACGTGTTGCCGTGGCGTTCCAGGACCCCAGCCTGTTGCCCTGGTTGAGCCTGGAAAAGAACGTCGCGTTCGGCCTGGATTTCGCCCGCCAGCCGCACCTGGGCGCTGATGAGCGCCGCCGGCGTGTCGACCACGCCATCGCGGCGGTTGGCCTGGAGCACGCCCGCCAGCAATTTCCGGCGCAGCTGTCCGGCGGCATGGCCCAGCGTACTGCGTTGGCCCGTTGCCTGGCACGCCAGCCCCAGGTGCTGTTGCTGGATGAGCCTTTCGGTGCGCTGGATGAAGTGACCCGTGCCGATATGCAGCACCTGTTGCTCAAGGTCAACCGTGAGCAGGGTTCGGCGGCGGTGTTGATCACCCATGACATCGACGAAGCACTGCTGTTGTCCGACCGCATCCTGCTGCTGGGCAACCGCCCGGCGCGGACGCTGGGCGAATGGCGCATCGACCTGCCGCAACCGCGGGAAGAACAGGTGGAAGCCATCGGCGCGCTGCGCATCGAGATTCTTAAAACCCTACGGCAGGCGAGCCGCCCTCAACCCCAACCCCTTGACCTGCTGGAGCCCAGCCATGTGCCTGGATGACCTGACCCACTCGCGCCGTGACTTTCTCAAACTTTCCGCGGTACTCAGTGCCGCCGGCGCCTTGCCGCTGCTGAGCAGCCTGCAGGCCCGTGCCGCCAGCGAGCCGGATGCGCCGGTGCGCATCGGCTACCTGCCGATCACCGACGCGACGCCCTTGCTGGTGGCGCATAACAACGGCCTGTTCGAAGCCGAAGGCATCAAGGCCGAGCGTCCGGTGTTGCTGCGCAGTTGGGCGCAGGTGATCGAGGCGTTTATCTCCGGGCAGGTCAACGTGATTCACCTGCTGTCGCCGATGACCGTGTGGGCACGCTATGGCAGCCAGGTGCCGGCCAAGGTGGTGGCGTGGAACCATGTGGGCGGTTCGGGGCTCACCGTGGCACCGGGCATTACCGAGGTGAAGCAACTGGGCGGCAAGTCCGTGGCGATCCCGTTCTGGTATTCGATCCATAACGTGGTGGTGCAGCAACTGTTCCGCGACAACGGCCTGACCCCGGTGGCACGTGCCGCCGGCAGTGCGATTGGCGCCAATGAAGTCAACCTGATCGTGCTGCCGCCTTCGGACATGCCGCCGGCCCTGGCCAGCCAGCGCATCGACGGTTATATCGTCGCCGAGCCGTTCAACGCCCTGGCGGAGAACCTCAAGGTCGGGCGTGTGCAGCGGTTTACCGGCGACGTGTGGCGCAATCACGCGTGCTGCGTGGTGTTCATGCACGAACACGACCTGAACAATCGCCCGGAGTGGTCGCAGAAAGTCGTGAATGCGATCGTCAAGGCCCAGGTGTGGACCCGTGATAACCGCGCAGAGGCGGTGAAACTGCTGTCCAAGGACGGCCCGAACCGCTACACGCCACATGCCGAGCCGGTGTTGAGCAAAGTCCTGGCGCCGGCCGCCGCCGACCGCGCGGCCTACCTGGCCGATGGCGCGATCCGGCATGCCGACTGGGACGAGCACCGCATCGACTTCCAGCCCTATCCATTCCCCAGCTACACCGAGGAATTGGTGCGACGCTTGAAGGACACGCTGATCGAGGGGGACAAGAAATTCCTCGCCGGTCTGGACCCGGCCTTTGTCGCCAAGGATCTGGTGGATGACCGCTTCGTGCGCAATGCCATCGAAGCGGTGGGCGGCATGGGCACCTTCGGCTTGCCCGAGGGCTTTGAGCGGACCGAGGAGATTGGCGTTTGAACAACCGCAGAGTCCCGGGCTGGCTGCTCGGGCTGAGTGGCCTGGCCGGCCTGTTGTTGCTGTGGTGGCTGGGGGTGAAGGTGTGGGGCGATGGGGGCGGCCTGGCGGCGCGCTTTTCGCTGGCGGCCACCTTCAGCAGCCTGTGGGAATTGCTGGGGCGCGGTGAGCTGTATCTGCATATCGTCGTGAGCCTCAAGCGCATCTTCGTCGGGCTGTTCCTGGCCTTGCTGGTGGGGGTGCCGCTGGGGCTGCTGGTGGGCAGTTCGCGCAACCTGGAAGCGGCGACCACGCCGGCCTTCCAGTTTCTGCGGATGATCTCACCGCTGTCCTGGATGCCCATCGTGGTGATGCTGATGGGGGTAGGGGACCAGCCGATCTACTTCCTGCTGGCGTTTGCCGCGGTGTGGCCGATCATGCTCAACACCGCCGCCGGCGTGCGCCAGCTCGACCCGCGCTGGCTGCAGTTGAGCAACAGCCTGAGCGCCACGCGCTGGGAAACCTTGCGCCGGGTGATCATCCCCGGCGTGGTGGGCCACGTACTGACCGGCGTGCGCCTGGCCATCGGGATCCTGTGGATCGTGCTGGTGCCCTGCGAAATGCTTGGGGTCAGCGCGGGGCTTGGCTACTACATCCTGGATACCCGTGATCGCCTGGCCTATTCGGAACTGATGGCGATGGTGTTGCTGATCGGGCTGCTGGGGTTTGCCCTGGATGCGCTTGCACGCGGGGTTCATCAGCGGTGGGTGCATGGGGAGTAAACAGCAAAAGGTAAGCCCCAGGGTAAATCGCCTTGGAGCTTACCTTTCCCAGTGACTAGACTTTTATGTCGATTTGCATATCTCCAACCGTGTCATCCGTTTTGGACAGCGCTGCCGAGGTATCTCTTTGTTTGTCAGCCTTCCTGGCCACACTCTCGACGATATCTGCTTTTTGATAGACCCCTATGCCGATTCCCCCGGTTAACTCGGCAATGCCAGGAACACCTTCGGCCGTGTTCATATGTGCTCTGCCCACCCAAACGACCGACTTGCCGCCAAGTTCATTTTTCATGACTTGCTTGGCGCCGTAGTAGTTGACTTCCTCAAGGCGCTGTTTGGATAGCGCTATATATTCCGGTGAAGTTTTGTCGAGGGTACCCAACCCGGAGAAATAACCTGGAGAGTCTGAGTGGCGCGTCAGGTAGCGATGTTCGAGCGGCATTATCTCTATGCCAAACTCTTCCGCTGTTTTTTTGAGTTCATCATAAAGTGTGGCGCCGCCCTTCCTTTTTGAAATGGTATGCGCCAGCGTTGTATCTGCGATCAAACCGTATGCATCGAGTGTGGCACCTTCCAGGAAGATGGTGTTGACGCCTCCTTCGTGGAAGGTTTTCATGGCGTCGCGCATTGCGATCAGGCTTGCAACTTCACTATGGCTTTCCCCAAACACCAGTACATTGGTTTTTTTCAACGCTTCAGCGATAAGTTCGTTGGGTGTCATCTTTTCGGTGATATCAGGAAGCGCCGGACGTGGAGGAATGTTGCCCGCCGCTACGTCTCGAAAATAGCCATTTTTTTCAAGTGTGAATTTTTCCCGGGTGAATTGGATTCTATTGGGTGTGAAGTGGTCTTCGATCAAAGCGCCATTGGTATGGCGGCTGGTTGCATATTCATCCATGGGTAACGGAACCCTGGGCTGGATCACCCTATGAGCGGGGCGATGAGTCCTGTCGAGTGGATCGTAACGAAGTCCATCACGCGGGCGGGGCGATGGCGGCATTAACACATTCAATGGGGAGAACCCTTCCAGCGGTGTACCGTAAGGCTTCTTCTTGACCGGATCGTAGGCATACCGTTGCCCGTTGGACAGGATCGTGTCTGCCTCATAGGTCTGGTCCGCGACCTTGAACGTGCCGCGTGTGATGGGCCCATGCTCGTGGCTGACGGCCTGGATCAACGTGCCGCTGGCGGCCTTGACCTTATCCACGCCCTTGCCGATCACCTGGACGCTACCCTCGATGAAATTGCCCACTCCACTGACAGGATTGAGTTCGCCAATGAGGGTGGTGCCAAGGATTCTGGCGACCTTGAGGGCCTTGGTCGCCGCGCTGGCCGATTTGGCGCCGACTCTGGCCACTTTCGCTGTCGCTCCCACCCCTGCGGTGACGAAACCGAAAATATCCATGCCCAGGTCGACTGCGCCATCCAGGTAGTTGCCATTCACAAAGTTCTGGATCGCCGATTTCAATGGAATCAGGTCAAGGAAAAACTCGGCGAGTTTCGACTGGTTTTCCATTTGCCGGTCGAAGGTGGTTACGCCCTTGGCCTGTTTGATTACATCTTCGTTATCGATGTCCAAGTGTTGGATAAACGCGTCGGCGATGGCTTGCGTTCGGGGACTGGAGAAACTGTTGGGAACGGGCAGTGGTTTTTGGGCTGGCGTGTTTTGTTCAAACGCTGTTTTAGCCATGCCTGTGGGTGTGAACGCCTCTATGGGGTAGACCCGGTTGGCGTTGCGCCCGCGCTCTTGGGTCAAGACAGTGTCGGGAACGGGCTTGACAGTGCCTTGCTGTAAATCCACTTGATAAACCCTTTGGCCATTCACCCCCGTGGACTTGATCAATAACGTGCTATTTTTTTCCGTCAGGGTTCGGCCGGTAAAACCCATACCCAGGGTGTAGGTATGGTTCTGATAGAACTCAAGCTTCCCATATTCCAGCTTCTGCCGATCGTCAATCGGGAGTTGGCTGATCATTTGCTTGACGGCCGTGGCGATGCCCTCTTTGCGATCTTCTATGGCCTGCTTGAGGTCGTTATTGAATACGGTGTTTACGTCAAATTTGAGGGACTTGCCTTGTATGGCCGTTTTGATCTTGGGATGTTGTGTTTCCCATTCATACAGGTGCAGCCCGCTCATCGCAATATCCAGTAACGAGTGTCGGCCGGCGGGCGCCCTATTGGGGTCATAGAGCGGTTGGGCGAAGGGCTGTCTGTTGTCCTTGACAGTCAGGAGTTTCTCTTCAAACGGCAAGTTCTCGCCAAACCTTTCCTTTAGCTTGGCCAGGGCAATTTCCTTGCGGCTGGGGAGTGTGGTTTCGATCTGGTCGCTGGCCTCGACCCGCGCATCGGCCTGCAGGTTGAAGGCGTTCCTGACCTTTTCGATGTCGCTGGTGTTGTACCGAGCGGCTTCATCTTCAGAGAGCACGCCGTTGACGACCCCCCAGGTCCGCAACGCGGCGGCCTGTGCCTGCTGGGTCACGGCCATGTCTTCCTGGTCGGCATCCTTGGCTTTCAGCATGACTTGGGCAAAGGTCATGTTGGGTACTTTGCCTGGTGTCTGCGCTTCTATCGTCGCTGCCGCGATGGAGAGGCTTACCCAGGCCGGGCTGCCATAGGTCAAATTGGCGGGGAGGTCTTTGATCAGCAACTCCGGCGCCTTCCTGGCCAGTAACAGGTAAGCGCGGACCTTGGCCATTTCGGGCGCGGTGCGGTGGGTGCGACTCAAATACTCGCTGAGGTGGCCGAACACCGCTGAAGCGGGTTTGCCCCAGTGGCTTTGCTGGGCCAGATCGAAGCCCGCCACCCTGTTTGCGTGAGGAGGCGTGGATTGCGGGTCCAGCAACAGGTTCATGGCGGCCAAGGTGTAGTCGTTCACGCTGGAGTTTGTAGCAATACCGTTCAACTCAGTCTGCAAGGCTTGGCCAAACGCCTGCGCACGCGGCGTGGCAAGGAGCGTTTCCAACGCCTTGACCGGGTCCCGCGCGGCCTCACTGGGCAGTGGCTGGTTGCTGTTCAGGTACTCCAGCACAGTCTGGCTACCGATGTGTGATGGGTTTGGATGTTGGTCCACAAAGCGCCTGGCGGCATTCACCAATGAGCGTTGCCCATCGGCACTCAAGGGCAGCGGCCAGGACAGTGCGCCGCCAAAGTTGCCCAGAGGGTGTTCCTGGGCTTTGCCTAGCGCCGATTCCGACAGGACGGTCAGGGCAAAGTGGCTGGAGGGTACGCTCAGGCCGGACGACCTGATGTAAGCCTCAAGCGTGACGGTTGTATGGGCGTCGGATGAGAAGGACTCGGGATGAACATCGATGGTCGTGGTTTTCAGCGCGCCCTGGATAGCCTGGGGCGTTGCGCTCGTGCCCAGGCGCGTGGCGATTTCGGTGAGTGCTTGGCCCAGGGTCCGCAGGTTCTGTTTGTATGCTATCACCCGCGCCAATTCTGTATTGGCGGCATTGTGGCGGGGTGTCTGTGCAGGCGTGGCGTATTGGGAGCCGGACGATGGCTGGTTTTGGCTGTCACCTGGGGTTGCAGGTAGAAAATGCTGAGGCTGTTGAATGGATACGGGGAGGATACTTTGCATCGGTGGGTACCTTTTTTGACGTATCAACAAAGGCGCCTGTCAGTAGGAGGTTCCCTGTTCCCCAGGCGCCCCTTTGGGTGCGGAAAACACCCGCCGGGGTTCCTCCTCGAAGGCATGCAGTGTGTAAGGCTGCATGTAGATGCTTGCGTGAAAGGTTACGATGCCCTCGTCCATTCAAAGGTGAAGCCCGCCGCCTCGGGGTGAGGGGGACACCGGACGAGCGAAAGCTTTTCATCACCTGTAACATAAGATCCCGTCGAGCCTGTGCATCCCGTCGCCGGGTATGTGCCTGGTGTGTTCGGCGATACACAGTGATTACATTCTTCCGGTTCAGGAACCCGTCATGACCCAAAAGCAACGCTTGAAATACTCGATCCTGATCGCCCTGGCGGTATTGGCGACGATGTTTGGCCTGTCCTACCTGCAGAACATCGGGTTTATCAGTGAGAAGACATTCCAGACCATCGCCATCGCCGTCGCGGTCGTCGTGGTGGTGATCAACGGCATCATGCGCCGCAAGGTCAAGCTTTAAGGTCAGCCTCAGCTTCGAGCGTCGAGTACCTTGGCAGCCTCTTCATGGAGGCTGTAGCTTTTATCCGCGTTGAGGGTGATCACGCCTTCGCTGCACAGGCGCTTGAGCACTTCGCGCACACTCAGGAACGACAGCGGGATCCCCAGCTCCAGCAAATGGCTGTGCACGCCACGTACCCCCAGGGTGCGCTGGTTGTCGGCGGCGGTGAGCAGGGCGTCGATGACCTTCAGCCGGATCAGGCTGGTGCGCAGGCCGAAACACTTGAGCAGGTGGCGAATACGCTGGTTGCCTTGCTGTTCGGGGGTTTTGCCGAACGCTTGGGCGCCGTTGCCAAATTGGCTGTCGGCTGCGGGTGAATGTCCGTCCGTGGGCACTTGCGGGTTGTACATGCAAAAACTCCTTATCAGAGCCTGATCAGGAAAATGATGGCGCTCTTAGTCAATAAGACGAACGAGCGTGCGAAATCATGAAGGGCGTGATGTAGAAAATTTGTCGGTATCGGTTTTGTCACATCTGCAACGCCTCGAATAAACCCGCTCCAGGGTTAAATTTTTCCCGGTTTTTTGCGTCCTTACGGTGGGGTGGTTACCCCTGTGAGGGTGTTCAATTTGACTGCGGAGTCTGTGTGATTATTTCCAACGGGTTGGCCAGGGTGTGCGTGACGGGGCTGTTGCTGGGGGTGAGCCTGGCTGCAACGGCACGGGAGTCGATGACGCAGGCGTCGGCGGATATCCGCCGCACCAGTTTCGGCGTGCCGCATATTCGCGCCAATGACGAACGCGGCCTGGGCTTCGGGATCGGTTATGCCTATGCCCAGGACAACCTGTGCCTGCTGGCCAATGAAGTGGTTACCGTGAACGGCGAGCGGGCCCGGTACTTCGGCCCCGAGCAGTCGACCCTGGAAGAGCGCAACAACCTGGCCAGCGACGTGTTTTTCACCTGGCTGAATACACCGAGCGCGGTGGCTGCTTTCTGGAAGGCGCAAAGCCCGCAGATCCAACAGCGCATGCAAGGCTACGTGGCCGGCTACAACCGTTACCTGAAAGAGCAGGGCGCACCCGCCCAGTGCCAGGCGGCCTGGGTGCGGCCGCTGGTGGTTGAAGACCTGGTGAAATTGACCCGCAGGTTGTTGGTGGAGGGCGGTGTCGGCCAGTTCGCCGAAGCCCTGGTCGGCGCCGCGCCGCCCCAGGCAACCGCGAGTGTGCAACCCAGCGCCAAGGCATTCGAATTGGCCGCCGCCAATCAACAGCGCTTCAGCCTGGATCGCGGCAGCAATGCCGTGGCGGTGGGGCGCGAACGCTCGTTCAATGGCCGTGGCATGTTGCTGGCCAACCCGCATTTCCCGTGGGTGGGCGGCATGCGCTTTTATGAAATGCACCTGACCATCCCCGGCCAGTTGGATGTGATGGGCGCCGCGCTGCCCGGCCTGCCGGTGATCAATATCGGCTTCAACCAGCATGTGGCGTGGACGCACACGGTGGATACGTCCAAGCACTTCACCCTGTATCGTCTGACGTTGGATCCCAAGGACTCCACGCGCTATATGCTGGATGGAAAATCCATCCCCCTGGAAAAAACCTCGGTGACGGTCCAGGCCAGGCAAGCGGACGGCAGCGTGAAGCCGGTGACCCATCCGGTCTACAGCTCGCAGTTCGGCCCCGTGGTGCAATGGCCCGGCAAGCTGGATTGGGACACTCACCACGCCTTCAGCCTGCGCGATGCCAACCTGGGCAACGACCGCGTCCTGCAACAGTGGTACGCCATGAACCGTGCCACGAGCCTCAAGGACCTGCAAACCTCGGTGCACACCCTGCAAGGCATCCCGTGGGTCAATACCCTGGCCGCCGATGACCAGGGCCGGAGCCTGTACATGAACCTGTCGGTGGTGCCCAACGTCAGCGCGGCCAAACTGGCGCAATGCAGCGACCCACGTGCCGGCCTGCAGATGATCATGCTCGACGGCGCCCGCAGTGCCTGCGCCTGGGACGTCGACCCGCGCGCCGCCCAGGCCGGCATCTTCCCCGCCGACCAGTTGCCGCAGTTGGAGCGTAGCGACTACGTGCAGCACTCTAACGATTCGGCGTGGCTGGCCAACCCCAAGGCACCGTTGACCGGCTTCTCCCCGGTGATCAGCCAGGACCACATCGGCCTCGGCCCGCGCGCACGCTTCGCCCTGCAACGCCTGCAATCCCTGGAGGCGCAACCGATCAGCGTCACCGACCTGCAAAACATGGTCATGGACAACGAGGTGTACCTGGCCGGCCAGGTCATGCCCGACCTGTTGGAATTCTGCGCCAAACACCTCGGCACCGACGCGGCTGCGCTCAAGCCACTGTGCACCAACCTCACCGATTGGGACCGACGCGCCAACCTCGACAGCGGTCTGGGCCTGGTGCACTTCATCAATTTGGTTGAAGACCTGCAGCAACTCCCCGATGCCTGGCGTGTCGCGTTCGACCCGGCCCAACCCCTGACCACCCCACGGGGCCTGGCCATCGAGCGTGCCCCCGTGGCCAAGGCCCTGCGCGAAGCCATGCTGGCCTCCAGCGCAGCCGTGGCCAAACTCGGCCTCAACGTCGACAGCAAATGGGGCGATATCCAGGTCAGCGGCCAAACCCCGATCCACGGCGGCCCGCAAGCGCTGGGGATCTACAACGCCATGCAAACCGTGCCCCGGGCCGACGGCAAGCGCGAAGTGGTCAGCGGCAGCAGCTACCTGCAGATCGTCACCTTCGACGACCAGGGCCCCCACGCCCAGGGCGTGCTCGCGTTTTCCCTGTCCAGCAACCCGGCATCCCCCTACGCCAAGGACCAGACCCAAGCCTTCGCGCAGAAAAAACTCCGCTCACTGCCGTTCACCGACGCCCAGATCAAGGCCGATCCGCAGTACCAGCAGCAGCTCATCAAGGAGTAGGGCAGACGCGCAACCCCTTGATGCCAATACGAAATATTTTTGAAATCAAGGGGTTGCAGGCAAAAGCAAATGAGTACATAATGGCGCCCATCGAACGCAACGAAGCATTAAAAACTTCAATGTATTCAATGAGTTAGAGTAGAGGCAGGGCTCTATGGCCCACTCAAGTTTTTATGCGGTGAATGCCAGCGACAAGGGCATTGATCGTTTGAGGCCGAGTAGCAAAATGGTTATGCAGCGGATTGCAAATCCGCCTACGCCGGTTCGATTCCGACCTCGGCCTCCACTCTTGAAAACCCCGTAGATTAACGTCTACGGGGTTTTTTATTGGGCGAAAGAAAAGGCCCGGGTACCAACCTCTCGAGCAGGCCGATCCACCTCCCTCCGCATCCGCCTGTGCAGGCGCCATTCCCTTCCCGTTGTGTATGGCGTTGTGCCGTGTCCCTCCCGCGCTCGAAGGTGTTTTCGACGAGTGACGTGTCTAGATCAAGGGTCAGGAGGCTTTTAAGGTTGTCATGGCCCGTGTTGGCGACTACCCTGAAAATGTTCGTATTGTTACGAATAATTTCGGTTGTGGCTGTTTTCAAGTCACGCTACTTCAGGATGAGGAACGAAAATGTTTTCACACGAAGGTCCCGCAATAGAGCTGTTGCTATTCATTTTTGGTCTGGCGATGCTACTTTTGGTCGTTTGGTTTTTTCATCATCAATACGAGCGGAAGACGGGGAAGGGTGTTAAAAAACTACATGATCTCGACGAGAAACGCTCAACCTGACGCTGCTGTCGAATGAGCTGATCGAGTTGGCTTCCGCTGGCTCGCACTATTCACTAACGTAAAGATCGAGGGCTGGCTACGATTTCCGAGTCGAGGCCCTCATTCTTGAGCGTACTGACCTCAATCTTCAGCACTCAGTCTCTGACCTGCTGATGCGCTGCGCCTTCACTTCACCCGCGTACCTGGCGATTTTATCCCGCTGAGTGGCCAGCAACGTGCAGATCTTCATTAGCGCCAACGCCTCACACGGCGTCCTGCTGCTGTTTGCCAGGGCTGTCAGTTCAACCACGGACCAGCCAATGACTGCAGTTGCATCTTCCAGGTCATAAAACAATTCCTGCTGGGCGGTCCTGGGTCCATCGAGGCCCTGTATCAACTCTTTCATCTACTTCTCCGCCTGGTGCTGATTCAGTTCAAGGCCCATGACCACCATGCCGATTTCTGCCAAGTCGGTGCTGTAGGGGATTTCACCGATTCGGCGAAACCCAAACCCCGCGTAAAACCGCTGGGCATTTGAATTGCTCTTGAGCACGTCCAGCCACAGCAAGCGTTCCCCGCGCTGCACCGCCTGATCGCAGATAACCTGCAAAAGTTGCCTGCCATAGCCAAGCCCGGCGGCGGACTTGAGGAAATAGATTTTCTGCAGCTCTGCACCCAATTCGCCGGTGATCGGCGCCGGGGTTGACCAGTTGACCTTGGAAAAACCCAAGGGGTTACCACGTTCGTCTGAGGCGATAAGCCACGAATGACGGTCGGGCAGGTCAAGTGAGCGGCTGAGCGAATCCCGTGAGAAATCCTGTTCGAGAAAGTCCTGCATACCTGCGGGAGACCAGAGTGTCGAGAAATGCACTTGATAGGTCTCGCAGCCGACTGCACGCAGGCTATCGAGATCGGCCTTGGTCGCTGAGCGAATGTTGAGCATGTTCTTCCCCCCGGTTAACGCGTACCCAATGAATTGACGTGTATCCACCCAAACACAAACCCTACCAAGACGTTACACGAAACCCATGACGGACTTCATTTAACGCGGTCTTACTTGACGTACACCCAACCTTGTAAAGCAGAGAGCGTTGTCATGAAGTTGAATTACCTAACCAAGGCGGCTGTTGTTGTCGCGCTGTTGTCGACCTTGTCGGGCTGCTGGATATTCATGCCGCCGGGCGGTGGCGGGGGTGGTGGCCATGGCGGTGGTGGTCATGGTCAAGGCGGCGGCCCTGGTGGCGGTCCGCGCTGACAGTCAGTGAACGGGAGGCAGGCCATGAACAATGGCCTGCCTCTTTTTTACCCCGGATAAATCCCAGGCAAAGAAAAGCCCGCGATGGGGAGCACGGGCTAAAAGGGATGTTCATTAGGAGCTGGGTTCACCATAAGGGGGCGTCTGTGAAAGCTTTGTGAAAGCGTCCGGCCCATTTGGACCTGAAGTGTATGCCTCGATCCGTGCCTGGCTGTACGGGGCGCCGGGCGGCATAACCCACTACTGTCGCAGGCCTACCACACCGCTCGGATGCCGCACCATGTCCATGTCTACCAGCCTGCTGTCAGCCTTTGTGCTGTTCGCCTTCGTGTCCTCGATCACCCCAGGGCCGAACAACACCATGTTGCTTGCCTCGGGGGTGAACTTCGGGTTTCGCCGCTCGATGCCCCATGCGTTGGGGATCAGTATCGGCTTCATGCTGCTGGTGATTTCGGTCGGCCTGGGCCTGGGTGAAGTGTTCAAGGCATTCCCGTGGGCCTACACGGTGTTGCGCTATGTGGGCGCGGCGTACTTGCTGTACCTGGCCTGGAAGATCGCCACGGCGGGCGGCATGTCCGATAGCAATGAGGAACACGGCAAGCCCATGACCTTCCTCGGCGCGGCGGCGTTCCAATGGGTCAACCCCAAGGCGTGGATCATGGCGCTGGGGGCCATCACTACTTACACGCCCGCCGAGGGTTATGTCACCAACGTGCTGGTGATCGCGCTGGTCTTTGCCGTGGTCAACCTGCCCAGCGTGTGCGTGTGGGTCGGATGTGGCAGCGGCTTGCGCAATGTACTGCGCGAACCGCGCTGGGTAAGGCTGTTCAACTGGTCAATGGCCGGGTTGCTGGTGCTGTCGCTGTACCCGATGCTGTTTGCCGGCTAGGCGCTAAACCGGCGAGATGGTCGCCAGCAGCCCGATGCCGATGGTCAGCACTAAAAAACCGAACAGGAAAATCGCCATCTTGGTCATAAGGCCTCCGAAGGGAAGGGGGTGAGGATGGGGGCCATTGTCCGCCCAGGCGGCGTTTCAATACAGGCGCAGATAGCAAAGAAAAAACCGTATCAGATGCGCCGGCGAGGGTTCTGCCACGGGCTTTTGGTGCCTGTGGTTTTTTCAAGATCAGTGCCTGAGACAGGCAGCGTTTTTCCCCCTAAGATGGCGCCCATTGCATCAACAATAAAAGTGGGCCAACCCTCGATGGAAAGACGCCAGTTCAGCGGTGGCATGAAAGGCAAGAACCTGCGCTACCTCAATGAAACCTCCCAGCCGGCATCGGTCACCCGCGTCGGCTTCCTGCTGCTCGAACACTTCTCCCTGCCGGCATTCACCCAGACCCTCGACACCGTGGTCACCGCCAACCTGTTGCGACCTGATCTGTTCGCCACGCGCACCTTCGGTTGTGACGACGGGGAAGTCATCAGCGACCTGGGCCTGGTGATCCGCCCCGACGCGCGTCTCGATGCGTCCGCGCTGCAAGGACTGGATCTGCTGGTGATCTGCGGCGGCTTTCGCACCGAACTCAAGGCTGACGACCAACTGATCCAACTGCTGCGTAGTGCCGCCGAGCAGGGCGTGAGCCTCGCGGGGTTGTGGAACGGCGCATGGTTCCTCGGCCGCGCCGGCCTGCTGCAGGGCTACCGCTGCGCCATCCACCCCGAACACCGCCCGGCCCTGGCGGAAGTGTCCAAGGCCACCCACGTTACCAGCGAGCCCTACGTGATCGACCGCGACCGCCTCACCGCGTCGAGCCCCTCCGGCGCTTTCCACATGGCCCTGGACTGGATCAAAAGCTTGCACGACAAAGCCCTGGTCGAAGGTGTCGAAGACATCCTGGCCTTTGAAGAGTCGCGTTACCGGCGCATCAAACCCAGCGAAAACGTCAGCGTCAGCGCGCCCCTGCGCGAAGTGGTCAAGCTGATGGACGCCAACCTCGAAGAACCGCTGGAACTCGACCAGCTCGCCGTCTACGCAGGCCGCTCGCGCCGCCAATTGGAGCGCCTGTTCAAGGAGCAACTGGGCACCACGCCGCAGCGCTACTACATGGAACTGCGCGTCACCGAAGCACGCCGGCTGTTGCAGCACACCGAACTGTCACAGGTGGAGGTGCTGGTGGCGTGCGGGTTTGTCTCGCCGAGCCATTTCAGCAAATGCTACAGCTCGTATTTCGGATATCGCCCCTCCAAGGAGAAGCGGTTGGTCAAGTAAGGTGCGAGGAAATCCAAGGCATGGCGGATGCCCTGTAGGCGGCCTCGACCGGTAGTCTCGTTCAGTGAAGTCGGCACAAATACGGGAGGTCCCGCTGAATCTTCGGCTTAGCGCTGTCGCACAGCAAACGGTAACCCCCGTGGCGAGGGAGCTTGCTCCCGTTGGGCCGCGAAGCGGCCCAAAAAAGGGGACTGCTGCGCAGTCCAGCGGGAGCAAACTCTTATAAAAATTAAAATAAATTACTGATTTTAAAGGGTTAAATTTTCACACTGAAGTCTTGAGCCCTGCATAAATAATTTCAGGCGAGCGCATTCTTGTGGTGAGCGGGCTTGTCCCGCGTTGGGCTGCGCAGCAGCCCCAAAACCAGGCGCAGAGGAGTGCCTGAGACTCCGCATTCGTCTTGATCAGGGGCGCTTCGCCCCCCACGCGGGGCAAGCCCGCTCACCACATGAAATAGCGTATGCAAGTTGCTGTGCTTGGACGTGGCGGTTCTTCTCAAAACCGCCCCAGTCGATACGGCCCTAGCGCCGGCAACCCCGAAAACTCAGGCGCTCCCGACGCCATTTGCCCCACCATCTCCGCCGTCACCGCCGCCTGGGTCAATCCCAAATGCTGATGCCCAAACGCAAGCAGCACCTTCCCGTCACACACCCGATCAATAATCGGCAGCGAATCCGGCAGCGATGGTCTGAAGCCCATCCACGGCGTCGCGTCCTCTGCACTCAGATCCTCACGAAACAACCCCTGGCTCAACCGATGCAACTGCCACGCCCGGGCCATGTTCGGCGGGCGGTCGAGGCCGGCGAATTCCACGGTGCCGGCCAGGCGCAGGCCGCCTGTCATGGGTGTCATGATGAACTTGCGCTCCAGGGACGTGACGGCAAACGGCAGGCGCTGCTGTTCATGGGGCAGCATCAGGTGATAGCCCCGTTCGGTGTCCAGCGGGACTTTTTTGCCGGTCAGGGCGGCGGTGAGTCTGGCCGAGTGGGCGCCACATGCGATCAGGATCTGGCGGGCGGCAAAGGTGCCTTGATCGGTGCTCACGGTGACGCCATCGCCTTCAACCCGCGCATCCAGCACCTGGCGTTGGAGGAACTGCACGCCACTGGCCCTGGCCGCCTCCACCAATTCGCAGACCAACCGGTAAGGGTCGAGGAAGTGCCCTGTCCCCGGGAAAAACAGACCACCCTGGATCTGCGCGCTCAATTGCGGGATAGCTTCACGTATGGCATCCCCCGACCAGAACTCCACCGGCACGTTTTGCGCGTGCATGCGCCGTTGCAACCCATCGATGGTCGCGCGGGAATCGATACGTTCGAACACCAGCAGCGAGCCGTCTTCACGCAACAATTGCGTGCGCTGGAGGCTGACCAGCAAACGCTGCCAGGCGCCAAGGCTCGCTTCATTGAGCGCGCGCAGACCCGTCACCGTGCCCTGGTAACTCGCCGGGCGCAGGTTCAGCAGCAGGCGGATGAACCAGGGCAGGGCGCGCGGCAGGTATTTCCAGTCCAGGCGCAGCGGGCCCATGGGGTCCATGAGCATGGCGGGCAAGCGCTTGAGGATCGACAGGTCGGCGATCGGGAACACTTGCTCGGTCGCCAGGTGCCCGGCGTTGCCGTAGGAGGCGCCCATGCCGGGCGCCAGCTGGTCGATCACCCGCACTTTCCGCCCCTGGCGCGCCAGTTGCAGGGCGCAGGCAACGCCAATGATGCCGGCTCCGATTACGGCGATATCCGCAGGGTCAGGGTCGTGCATCCGCTACGCCTCTCTCGACCAGTTGGCATACCACTGGCGAAACAGCGCGTACTGGGTTTCGGCGTAACGCCGCTGGGCATCGCTGAGCACATCGGTCTCGTTGAAGTGCAGGGCGTAGCCCGTGTCGCCGTTAAGCACCATCAGGTGCTTGTAATACAGCACCAGGTCGCAGCCTTCATCGAAGGACGACAACACCGCCAATGCCGCTTCCAGTTCCCGCGCCAGGCGCCGGGCCTTGGCATCGCCCTTGGCGGCTTGCTTGCTCAGGGCCACCAGGTGCAGCACTTCGCGGGGCAAGGCATTGCCGACGCCGGTGATCGCGCCCGTGGCGTTGCAGTTGACGAAACCGTGCACCACCTGGGTATCGACGCCGACCATCAGGGTCACGCTGTCGTCCTGGGAGGTGATGTGCTCGGCGGCGTAGCGCAGGTCGGCAGCGCCACCGAACTCCTTGAAGCCGATCAGGTTTGGGTGTTCGCGGCGCAGTTCGAAGAACAACTCCGCGCGGGTGGCAAAGCCGTAGTAAGGGCTGTTGTAGATCACCGCCGGCAGGTTGGGCGCGGCCTCGAGGATTGCCGAGAAATGCGCCTTTTGCGCGGTGGCGGACGCACCTCGGGACAGCACGCGCGGAATCACCATCAAGCCCTGGGCGCCGACCTTGGCCGCGTGGGCGGCGTGGGCCACCGCCTCGCGGCTGTTCACCGCACCGGTACCGACAATGGTCGGCACCCCGGCCGCCACCAGGCGCGCCACGCCTTCCTGGCGCTCGGCTTCGGTGAGCAACGGCCAGTCGCCCATGGACCCGCAATACACCACGGCGCTCATGCCGATATCGATCAACTCGCGGCCCTTGGCGGCCAGCGCGTCGAAGTCCGGCTTGCGCACGGCGGTGCATGGGGTCATCAGCGCAGGGATGCAACCGGTGAAGATGTTGTCGCTCATTGTTCTGGCTCCTTGCAGCGTTCAATCAAAGGGGTTGGGCTCAGATGCCCCAGGCAAACGGGTCTTGCTCGTCGATCAGCAAGGTGCTGTCGGCGGTCATGTAGGCGCGGCCGGTGATGAAGGGGATGACACGTGTGCCGTCCCATTCATATCGGCCTTCGAAGCGGCTGCCGGTGATGCTGGCTTGTACCCAGGTTTCACCGGGGTTGAGTTTCCCATCGGCGGCCAGGCACGCCAGCTTGGCGCTGGTACCGGTGCCGCAGGGGGAGCGATCGTAGGCTTTGCCGGGGCACATGACGAAGTTGCGGCTGTCGGCGTGGGCATCGTCGGCGAACAGTTCGACATGGTCGATCAGGGCGCCGTCTGCACCGTGGATGCCCTGGGCCTCGAGGGCCTTGAGCATCGCCCAGGTGTAGTCGGTGAGGGCGTCGACGTTGCTCATCTCCAACGCCATGCCATGCTCGCAGACCAGGAAGAACCAGTTGCCGCCCCAGGCAATATCGCCCTGGACTGCGCCATGCCCCGGTACATCTACCGTCACCTGCTGGCGATAGCGATAGGCAGGCACGTTGCGCAGGGTCACGGCGCCGTCGTCGTGCAAGGTCGCGGCCACCGGCCCCACCGGGGTGTCGAGGGTGTGCACGCCCGGCTGGATGCGCCCCAAGTGGCGCAGGGACGCCACCAGGCCGATGGTGCCGTGGCCGCACATGCCCAGGTAACCGGCGTTATTGAAGAAGATCACCCCGCAGGTGGCGCCCGGGGTGACGGGCGCGCAGTACAGCGCGCCCACCAGTACGTCATTGCCACGGGGTTCCAGCAGGCACGCGCGGCGCCACGGGTCGTGCTCCGTGCGCAGGTTTTCCAACTGGTCGGCGATGCTCGCGCCCTTGAGCGCGGGGAAGCCGGTCATCACCAGGCGCGTGGGTTCGCCGCCGGTGTGGGAGTCGATCACATGCAGTCGCTTCATAACGCGCTCCATCAATAAGAGCTGTGGGCTGCCTTCTTGTGAGTGTAGGGATAGGCATGCAGTGGCCCTATCGTGAACGCGCAGGCTGGGCGGCGATTGATGTTTTTTGCCGGCATCGATGACGAAATCAGCACAGTTCGCCCTGCTCGACAGCACTCCGGGCATGGGGCAATCTGCTTGCCATCAGGGCGAAAGCCGGGGAGAGACACTCATGCTTCAACGCGCGTTTGCGAGCCTTTGCCAAGGGGCCAGTCCTCCCCACAGCATCGAGCAGCTACTGGCCGGTGTGGGGCAGCTGCTGCCGATGCTGGATGTGATCCCCAATGCCGCCATCTTCATCAAGGACTTGGACGCTCGTTACGTGCTTGCCAACCGCACCCTGGTGCAGCGCTGCGGCCTCAAGCAGTTGCAACCATTGCTGGGCAAGACCAGCGCCGACGTTTTTCCCGCACCATTGGGGCCGGGCTACACCGAGCAGGACCGGCGCGTGCTGCAGCAGGGTTTTGTGCTGGAAGACCAACTCGAACTGCACCTCTACGGCAGTCGCGAACCCGGCTGGTGCCTGACCCACAAATGGCCGCTGTACAACCACGAAGGCCGCATCATCGGCCTGGCCGGGATCTCGGTCGACCTGCAATCGGCCAGCCAGACCCACCCGGCCTACCAACGCCTGGCCGCTGTGGACGAGCACATCCGCACGCACTTCAACCGCCGCGTCACCCTCGGCGAACTGACGCGCATCGCCGGGATTTCCGTGGCGCAACTGGAGCGCTACTGCAAGCGCGTGTTCCACCTGACACCCCGGCAGATGATCCAGAAAGTACGCTTGGAACACGCCCATCGGTTGTTGCACAGCGACATGCCGATCACCGAGGTTGCGCTGCAGTGCGGCTATACCGACCACAGCGCGTTCACCCGGCAGTTCAAGGCATCGACGGGGTTTACGCCGAGGCAGTATCGGCAGGCGACGGGAGGGGCAGAAATGTGAGGGCTTGAGTCAGGTGGCAGTACGGGGCAAATGGCAATGAGCTATCATGGCTTGCGCCTTCGCGTGCCCTTCCAGATTGCAAGACAGGACGATTCAGTGACTCAAGGAATAGTGCTCAGGTTTAAACGGAGTCTTAAGGCTTTTCTAAAGGCATGGAGGGCTTCCAAGGCTGGCTCCAGGAGTGAGGGGGCGTTCGAACCTCTGACGCCTGTTTTACTCGAGGGCAAGCAAGCGGATCGTTATGAAAGTGAGTTGTTGCACGCGCTCGAAAACGAGCAGGTTCGCAATATTGCGATAACCGGCGGCTACGGTGCCGGTAAGAGCAGTGTGATCAGAACTTTTTTTGAGCGTCACCCGGAGTACGAGCACGTATTGGTTTCACTGGCGACCTTCAGCAAGGACACGCCGAAAGGGTCCGAGGCAGAAGCCGATCTGATGTCGCGCATCGAGGAGACCATCGTCCAGCAACTGTTGTACGCAGTGCCCGCCAAGCGACTGCCGAAAACGCGATTGAAGCGCATCGTACAAGCCCCCGCTTCCAGCATTGCGCTGCACACGGTGTTCTTCGCACTGCTGATTGTCAGCGTTCTGCGCATATATCTCCCCTCCGTCAATATGCTCCCGAAGATCGATCCCGCGTGGCTGATTCCCGGGCTGATGCGCCTGCCGGATTGGTGCGCTGTGGTTTTTGCCGGTGCATCGATCCTGTACATACTCCATTGCGTGTTGAAGTACCTCTCGCTCTTCAGCATCGATGGGCTGACGCTGAAGGGCGGAAAGCTGGAAGCGACCCATCATGGGTCCGTACTGCACAAGTACCTCGACGAAATCATTTACTGCTTCGAACGCAGTGATATCGACGTGGTGGTGATTGAGGACCTCGACAGGTTCGGCATTCAGGACGTGTTCTTCCGGTTGCGCGAGATCAATTTCACCATCAGGCAATCTCGTCAAATCAAACGTCCCGTTCATTTCATCTATGCCATCCGTGATGAGCTGTTTTCCGTGGGTGAAAAGACCAAGTTCTTCGACCTGATCATTCCCGTGATTCCCGTCGTGAACTTGGAGAACTCAGGGGGGAAAATGATGGGCCTGCTGAGGGCAGAGCGCTTTAAAGCGGTGATAGGGCACCTGGATCCGGGGATGATCGAGACGGTGTGCTACTACATCGATGAGATGAGGTTGATCAAGAATATCGTCAATGAGTTCGACATGTTCTCCAGCCTGCTGGGCAGTCACGGTGTGGTGCTGGACGCGAATAAGCTGTTCGCGATGGTGGTGGTGCGCAACCTGTACCCGGAAGCGTTTGCCGATCTGACCAAGCGGCGCGGCACGATCTATTCTATCTTCAACGAGTTCGGTGCGTGGCGGCGTCTGCAGGAAAAAGAGGTCGAACTTCAGATCAGGCTTCTACCGGACCATGAGGAAAAGACGGAGTCTGCGCGTTTTGAGCAAGAAATCGCACGACTCAAAACCGAGCTCATGCATACCAGGCGAATGACCTTCAGAGTCGGCGCAAAGCAAGCGTACGGCGAGGTTCTGGCCGGCAAGCTCGCGGGCCTTGACGCCGTGGCCGACCTGATGCGTGCCGGCTTTATCGATACCGATTACAACGATTACCTGAGCTTCTTCTACGAAGGGGCACTGACGCAGGATGACAAGAACCTTATCTTGGCGTTGCGCCGAGGTGAGTCCCCGCCGGTGATGACCGTCGTCAACGATCCAGCAAGGGTGCTTGGCAAACTTGAGCATGAAACCCTGGAGGAGGGCCGCGGCTTGATCTGCGGGTTGGTCGAATACCTGTGCAGTCAATACAGCGCTGCCGATGATGGGCCCAGCGCAGGGAAACTGTCTACGATCCTTAACACGGCCCCTCAATTCATGGAGCGCTTTGCCGAGACGGTCGGCTCCATTCTGCCGAGCCCACATGCGGCCGCCTTGATTCAGGCCATCTATCACGTTGATCCCATGCTCTTGGAGACGCTGGTGTTATATGTGCCAAGCGATCCAAGGCAGGCGTTGCTTTGCGCGATCTTCAGCAGTCTGACCCATGAGCAAGCCGCCGTGCTGGACGGGGGCGACAGCGGTGTTCTGTACAGCGTTCAGGGACTGCCGGATGTTTCAGACCTGGTCCCACTGCTGGCGCAGGGTAAGGGCGCGTGGACGTGGTTGCATGAACAGCCCGTGCAATTTCATAACCTGAGCGATACCACGCGTGCAGATGACCTCAGGCAACTGGTGAGCTTGGGGTTTGTCGAGCCTCAACTGAATATGCTCAGCCTGATTTGTTCAACGTTTGACGTTAAAACAGGCCATGAAGCGCTCGTGACCTACCGTCGGCTATTGGCGTTGCAACTGGATGGCATCGACAAGTTGCTGGTTCACTCCCCGAAGACGCTGGTTAAGGCATTGCTGGGGCAGCAGGGGATGCTGGATGAGTCCGCAGAGTCGTTGAGTGCTTTACTGGCGGCAATTGAGGGTGAACCTGAATGGGTGGCGTCATTACTCGAACGAACCGATTGTTCCCTGGCCGTACTTGAGAGCGCTCCTGTTGCAACCTGGGGACGCCTGCTGGACGCTGATAGAGTCAGTGAGACGGCTCAGGCGGTCTGGACGTATTTTCGATCTATTCCTAGAAGGGACGGTCGCCCGCTTCCTTTCGGAAAGGGCAACGCATTGGGCCGCAAGCCAAAAAACGAGATATTGAACGGGTTTCTTGAGCGTCACGTGGACGTCCTGGCTGACACGCTGTGGACGCTGCATCCCGACGAGCATGGTGAGCTGCAACAGTATTTGCTGCGCCAGAAGGCGATCTCGAATGACACGCTTGCACGGTTATTGTCGACGACCCGCCTCAAATCGATTGATGTCTTGGATAACGTTCCGGAAAACCGCTGGGAGCTGCTCATAGTTTCCGACTTCCTGCCGTACACGGACGAGATCAACAACATTGTTAAAGATAACGCCAGTCAACATGACGCTGATCGTTTCGAGCAACGCAACCCCATATTCAATGCAACGAATAGCCCCACCACGCCTCATATGACTACACCCGGTGTTATCGACCCTTGATACCGCCGCGGTGGAACCATTCACGACGACAGGTACCAAGCTTATGACCGCGGCTGAAAACAACCATGTGAACTGGCTGGTGGAACAATCGATGCTGCACGCGGCACGCCAGCGCGCCAAGCTCTATTCGGGCCAGGGCCGGTTGTGGCAGCAGCCGTACGCGCAGACCCGGCCCCGTGATGCCTCGGCCTTGTCGTCGGTGTGGTTTACCGCCTACCCGGCGTCGATTGTGACGCGCGAGGGCGGTACGGTGCTGGAGGCGTTGGGGGATGAGACGCTGTGGCATGCACTGTCGAAAATCGGTATCCAGGGCATCCATAACGGCCCGCTGAAGAAATCCGGTGGCCTGACCGGCACCCGGCACACGCCGACCATCGACGGCAATTTCGACCGCATCAGCTTCGAGATCGACCCGCAGTTGGGCACCGAGGCGCAGTTGCAGGCGTTGACGCGCATGGCGGCGGCGCACAATGCGGTGATCATCGACGACGTGATTCCGTCCCACACCGGCAAGGGCGCGGACTTTCGCCTGGCGGAGATGGCCTACGAGGATTACCCCGGCCTTTACCATATGGTGGAGATCCGCGAGGAAGACTGGCCGCTGCTGCCCGAGGTAGCCGAGGGCCGCGACGCGCAGAACCTCAGCCCGGCCCAGGTGGACGCCCTGCGCGACAAGCACTATATCGTCGGCCAGTTACAGCGGGTGATCTTCTTCGAGCCCGGCGTCAAGGAAACCGACTGGAGCACCACGCCGGTGGTCATTGGCGTGGATGGCAAGCCGCGTCGCTGGGTGTACCTGCATTACTTCAAGGAAGGCCAGCCGTCGCTGAACTGGCTCGACCCGACCTTCGCCGCGCAGCAGATGATCATCGGTGACGCCTTGCACGCCATCGACGTGATGGGCGCGAAAATCCTGCGCCTGGACGCCAATGGTTTCCTCGGCGTGGAACGCACCCTCGATGGCACGGCCTGGTCCGAGAGCCATCCGCTGTCGATCACCGGCAACCAGCTGCTCGGCGGGGCGATTCGCAAGGCCGGTGGTTTCAGCTTCCAGGAGTTGAACCTCACGGTGGATGACATTGCGTCAATGTCCCATGGCGGCGCCGACCTGTCCTATGACTTCATCACCCGTCCGGCGTACCAGCACGCGCTGTTGATGGGCGATGCCGAATTCCTGCGCCTGATGCTGCGCGAAATGCACCGCCAGGGCATCGACCCCGGCTCGCTGATCCACGCGTTGCAGAACCACGATGAGCTGACCCTGGAGCTGGTGCACTTCTGGACCCTGCATGCCCACGACACCTTCCTTTACCAGGGGCAGACATTCCCCGGCAATATCCTGCGCGAGCACATCCGTGAGCAGATGTACGAACGCCTGGCCGGCGAGCACGCGCCGTATAACCTCAAGTTCGTGACCAATGGCGTGTCCTGCACCACCGCCAGCATCATCACGGCGGCGCTGGGCATTCGCGACCTGGAGGCGATCAGTGCCGCCGACATCCAACAGATTCGCCAGATCCATTTACTGCTGGTGATGTACAACGCCATGCAGCCCGGGGTGTTCGCCTTATCCGGCTGGGACCTGGTAGGCGCGCTGCCGTTGGCCGCCGAGGAAGTCGCGCACTTGATGCAGGATGGCGATACCCGCTGGATTCATCGCGGCGCCTACGACCTGGTGGACCTGAACCCGGACGCAGAATTGTCGGCCGGCCAGATGCCGCGCTCGAAAAGCCTCTACGGCAGCCTCAACAGCCAGTTGCAGGACCCGGAATCGTTCGCCTCGCAACTGCAAAAGATCCTCGCCGTGCGCCGCGCCTACGACATCGCCGCCAGCCGCCAGATACTGGTGCCCGACGTGCAGAACCCCGGCCTGTTGATCATGGTCCACGAATTGCCGGCCGGCAGAGGCACGCAAATCACCGCGCTGAACTTCGGCGCCACGCCGATCACCGAAACCCTGAACCTGCCGGATATCGCGGCGGGGATGGTGGTGGACATCATCAACGAACGGGTGGAGGGCGACCTGACGGCGGAGGGCGAGTTCACCATTACCCTGGATGCGTACGAGGGGTTGGCGCTGCGGGTTATCAGCAGCACGCCGATGTAACCTCAATCTTCCAAGCACCGAAGAACCCAATGTGGGAAGGGGTGTTGTCAGGCCTGTGGCTGCTTTTCAGCCAACTGAAACCGATACCCCACCCCATACAACGACTCAATCGGCGTTTCCCCAGGACACACCTGTTCCAGCTTGCGCCGCAGGTTGCGGATATGGCTGTCCACCGTGCGGTCGGTGACCACCCGGTGGTCGGAGTAGAGGTGATCCAGCAACTGGTCGCGGGAAAACACGCGGCCGGCGGCGCGGGCGAAGGTGTTGAGCAGGCGCAGTTCTAGGGGCGTGAGGTCCAGCGCGATGCCGTCCAGCGAGGCCTGGTAGCGGGCTTCGTCGATCAGCAGGCGCGGCGCCCCGCTGCCCAGCAGCTGCGGGCTGCGGCGCAGAATGGCCTTGACCCGGGCCACCACTTCACGGGGGCTGAAGGGTTTGCAGATGTAGTCGTCGGCACCCAGTTCCAGGCCGAGCAGGCGGTCCACTTCTTCGACGCGGGCGGTGATCATGATGATCGGCACCGCGCTGAAACCCCGCAGGTCCTGGCACAACTGCATGCCGTCACGGCCGGGCAGCATCAGGTCGAGCAGGATCAACCTGGGCTCGTGGGCGCGCACGGCGGGCACCACGTGCAGGCCATTGTCCAGGCACCGGGTGGTATAGCCGGCGGCCTCCAGGTAGTCGCGCATCAGGGCGGCGAGCTTGGGTTCGTCTTCGACGATCAGGATCGGCGATTCATCGTGCATGGTTCACAGGCTCCGGGGCAGGCGCAGGGTCAGCCACAGGCCGCCGTAGGGCGAGTGGTCGGCAACCAGGCTGCCATCGTGGGCGTTGGCGATGCTGCGGCAGATTGCCAGGCCCAGGCCGGCGCCGCCATGCTCGCGGTTGCGCGATGACTCGCCGCGGTAGAACCGCTCGAACAAGCGTGGCAACTGGCTTGCGGACACGCCCGGCCCGGAGTCGAGAAAGTCGATACGCACCGTGTCGCGGTCGACCCCCACACTGATGCGCAACCAGCCATTGACGTCGGTGTAGCGCAGCGAATTTTCCAGCAGGTTGGAAAACAATTGCTGCAGCCGACTGGCATCCGCCAGCAGCTCCACGGGCTCGCGCGGCAGCTCCAGGTCGAGCTGCAACTGGCGGGCGGTGAAACGCTCCCGGTAGATCGCCAGGCTGTTTTCGAGCACGTCGTTGAGCATGCATGGGGCCTTGCGGTAGGTCAGTGCGCCGATGTCCGCCAGGGACAACTCATACAGGTCATCCACCAGCTTGCTGAGCATGCCGACTTCGCCGAGCAGGGATTTCATCGTATTCGGGTCCAGGCTGCGCACACCGTCCTCGATCGCCTCCAGCTCGCCGCGCAGCACCGACAGCGGCGTGCGCAGTTCGTGGGAGACATCAGCCATGAACTCCCGGCGCATTTTTTCGTTGCGCTCCAGGGTATAGGCCAACTGGTTGAAGTCGCGGGCCAGTTGGCCGACTTCGTCGTGGGAGGCCACGGCCACGCGGCTGCTGTAGTCGCCGCTGGCCAGGCGGTGGGTGGCGGCGGCCACGCGCTTGACCGGCTCCAGCAGCGTGCGGGCGATCCACCAGGCAATCAGCATCGCCAGCAGCAACGAGAACACGCCCATCACCAGGCTGGTGCGCAGCTGGTATTGCTGGAAGCGTTCGCCACCGGCCTCGGTCACGCTCTGGAACGGGGTCACGGCCAGCCAGCCCACGGTTTCGCCCGCGACCACAATGGGGCTCACCAGCGCATCCTCACCAATCGCGGTGTAGCCGGTGACGCGCTTGCGGTCCTTGTCGAGCAGGGCGATGCGAAACAGCGCACCGGTCAAGTCCGAGGCCAGCGGTGTACGCAGGTCATGGGTGACCCGTTCTTCGTCGGGGTCTGGGCGCATGATGTCGAACCAGCGATCCGGGCGGTTGCGCATGAACGCCCAATTGCCTTCACGCGCATAAGCACTGGCCAGGCGCGGCACCACCGTGGCCATGCGCTCCAGCGCCTGTTCATTGATATAGCCAAGAAACCCGCGGCCAAAACTCCAGCCGGTGGCCAGGCCCATGCTGAGGATGACCAGCAGCACACCAGCCGATACGGCGACAAACAGTTTGGTGGAGATACTCAACTTCATGAACAAGGGCCGTAAAAGAGTGGACCCGCCCATTTAGGGCCCCAGGGAGGAAAGATTCAACCCAGGCGGGCAATCTTCAATTTTCCTGCACATTTGCCCAGCAGCATGACGGTAAGGCTTGCACCACCCCGTCTTGCAGAGGCAACTATGTCGACCAAACTTTTCGCCAAATACCTGGTAACCGCCGCGGTTCTCCTGTCGTTCGTCATTCTGGTGCTGCTCGGCGGCTGCTCGGCCGGCGACCCCGCGCCCGCAGTCGCCACCCCCAAGGTCTCGGTGATCACTGTGCAGCCCAAGCGCCAGGTCATGACCACTGAACTGGCCGGGCGCACCCAGGCGTTTATGGTCGCCGAGATTCGCCCGCAGGTCGGCGGTATCGTGCAGCAGCGCCTGTTTGTCGAAGGCGCCGAGGTCAAGGTCGGGCAGGCGCTGTACCAACTGGATGCGGCACCCTACAAGGCGGCATTGGCTGAGGCCCAGGCGAGCCTGGCCAAGGCGCGCGCCACCTTGAAGTCGGCACAGACCACCGCCGCGCGTAACGCCCGGTTGGTGAAGATCGACGCCATCAGCCAGCAAACCAACGAAGATTCCCAGGCCACCCTGCTGACCGCCGCCGCTGACGTCCAGGTGGCCCAGGCCGACCTCGACACTGCCCGCATCAACCTGGCCTACACCCGCATCAGCTCGCCGGTGGCCGGGCGTATCGAGACGTCCACGGTCACTCCCGGCGCACTGGTGGTGGCCAACCAGGACACCGCTCTCACTACCGTGCAGCAACTCGACCCGATCTATGTGGATGTGACCCAGTCCACCACTGAATTGCTCGCCCTCAAGCGCGACCTGGCCCGTGGCGTGTTGCAGGCCAACGGCGACGGCGAGGCGCGCATCAGCCTCAAACTGGACGACGGCAGCACCTACAACCACGACGGCCGCCTCAAGTTCAGCGGGGTCAGCGTCAACCAGGGCACCGGCACCGTGACCTTGCGTGCGGTGTTCGACAACCCCGAGCATGTGCTGCTGCCCGGCATGTACGTGCGTGGCGTGTTGGAGCAGGCCCGGGATGACCAGGCGATCCTGATCCCGCAAAAAGCCGTAAGCCGCAGCGCCAGCGGCGTGACCTCGGTGTTGCTGGTGGTTGACGGCAAGGTCGAGCAACGCGTACTCAGCGTTAACCGCGCCGTGGGCAACCAGTGGTGGGTGACGGCGGGTTTGCAGGCCGGTGACCAGGTGATCGTCGAAGGTGGCCAGAAAGTCCGCATCGGCGCCGTGGTCCAGACCCAGGCCGCCGATGCCGGCGCCCTGGCGCAGGAGGGTTGAACATGGCGCGTTTCTTTATCGATCGACCGATTTTCGCCTGGGTCATCGCCATCGTGATCATGCTCGGCGGCGCGTTATCCATCAGCCAGTTGCCGCTGGAGCAGTACCCGGACATCGCGCCGCCCACCGTGCGTATTTCCGCCACCTACACCGGCGCTTCGGCCAAGACCGTCGAAGACTCGGTGACCCAGGTCATCGAGCAACAGATGAAAGGCCTGGACAACCTGACCTATATGTCGGCCTCCAGCAGTTCGGCGGGCAGCGCCAGTATCAGCCTGACCTTTGGCGCCGGCACCGACCCCGATGTGGCGCAGATGCAGGTGCAGAACAAGCTGCAACAGGCCGAATCACGTTTGCCGCAGTCGGTGCAGAGCGAAGGCCTGACCGTGACCAAGGGCGGCTCGGACTTCCTGATGATTGCCGCCCTGGCCTCGGATAATCCCAGCGTCACCGGCACCCAGATCGGTGACTATATCTCCAGCACCTTGCTCGACTCCATCAGCCGTATCGACGGCGTGGGCGACGTGCAGACCCTCGGTTCGGGCTACGCCATGCGCATCTGGCTGGACCCGGCGCTGCTGGAAAAATACGCGCTGATGCCGTCGGATGTGAGCACTGCGCTGGAGGCGCAAAACACCGAGGTCTCAGCCGGCCAACTCGGCGCATTGCCGGCGGTGAAGGGCCAGCAACTCAATGCCACCATCAGCGCGCGCAGCAAACTGCAGACGGCCGAGGAGTTCCGCAATGTGGTGGTCAAGTCCGGCAGCGACGGCGCGGTCGTGCTGCTCGGTGATGTGGCGAGCGTGGAGTTGGGCAGCGAGAGCTATGACATCAACTCGGCCCTCAACGGCAAGCCGGCCGCCGCCATGGGGGTGCAACTGGCGGCGGGCGCCAATGCGCTGGAGGTGGGCGAGGCGGTCAAGGCCAAGCTCAAGGAACTGGCGCCGTTTTACCCCACCGAAATGCAATTGAAGAACGTGATCGCCTACGACACCACGCCCTTTGTGAGCCTGTCCATCGAGGAAGTGGTCAAGTCCCTGGGCGAGGCCATCGTGCTGGTGGTGCTGATCATGTTCCTGTTCCTGCAAAACCTGCGGGCCACGCTGATCCCGGCGATCACCGTGCCGGTGGTGTTGCTGGGCACGTTTGGCGTGTTGGCATTGTTCGGTTACTCGATCAATACCCTGACCATGTTTGCCATAGTCCTGGCCATTGGCTTGCTGGTCGACGATGCCATTGTGGTGGTGGAAAACGTCGAACGAGTGATGGCCGAGCAGGGCTTGTCGGCCCTGGCGGCCACGCGTCAATCGATGGATGAAATCACCAGTGCACTGGTCGGCATCGCCCTGGTGCTGAGCGCGGTGTTTATTCCCATGGCGTTTTTTGGCGGTTCCACCGGGATCATCTATCGGCAGTTCTCGGTGACCATCGTCTCGGCCATGGTGCTGTCGGTGGTGGTGGCGATGACCCTCACGCCGGCACTGTGCGCCACGCTGCTCAAGCCGGGGCATACGGTTCAACGGGGCTTCTTCGGTTGGTTCAACCGCTCCTTCGAACGCTGTTCCAGCGCCTATGAAGCGTTGGTCGGCGCTGTCCTGCAACGCTCATGGCGCAGCCTGGTGGTGTATGTGCTGATCGCCGCAGCCATGGCGGCGGGTTATGCCAGCTTGCCTACTTCGTTTCTGCCGGATGAGGACCAGGGCATTCTCATGGCGCAAATCCAGCTGCCGGTGGGCGCTACCGACAGCCGCACCCAGGCGGTGTTGCAGCAGTTCGAGGCGTACATGCTCAAGCAGCCGGAAGTCGAGGCGATGATCAGCATCAGCGGCCTGGGCATGGGCGGCAACAGCCAGAACACCGCACGGGCGTTTATTCGCTTGAAGGACTGGAGTGAGCGCTCGAACGATGCCGCCACGATTGCCCAACGTGCCACGTTGGCCCTGGCGAGTATTGGGGACGCCGATGTGTTCGTGATGCAACCGCCCGCCGTGCGCGGCCTCGGCCAGAGTTCGGGGTTTGATTTGCAGCTCAAGGACCTCGCCGGCCTTGGCCACGACGCATTGGTGGCGGCGCGCGAGCAGTTCATCGCGCTGGCCAGGCAAGACCCGCGCCTGCTGGGCGTACGAAGCAATGGCCTGGACGATGCACCGCAACTCAAAATCAGCATCGATGACCGCAAGGCGGGGGCCCTGAGCCTGAGCACCAGCGACATCAACAGCACCTTGTCCACGGCGTTGGGCGGTACCTATGTGAACGACTTCCTCAACCAGGGCCGCGTGAAGAAGGTCTACGTGCAGGGCGAAGCCCGCACGCGGATGCAAGCGGCCGATCTGGACCACTGGTTCGTGCGCAACAGCAACGATGAAATGGTGCCGTTTTCGTCATTTGCCAGCAGTGCCTGGAGCTATGGCTCGCCGTTGCTGGAGCGCTACAACGGCACATCCTCCCTGGAAGTGGTCGGCGACCCGGCACCCGGTGTGAGCTCCGGCGCGGCGATGGACGCGGTGGAGGCGATTGCCCGGCAACTGCCCGATGGCATCGGCTACGAGTGGACCGGCCAGTCGTACCAGTTGCGTCTTTCCGGGTCCCAGGCGCCGTTGCTGTATGCGGTGTCCATCCTGTTTGTGTTCCTGTGCCTGGCCGCGTTGTACGAGAGCTGGTCGGTGCCGTTCTCGGTGATCCTGGTAGTGCCCCTGGGTATCGTCGGCGCGGTGTGGGCCACACGCTTTACGGGGTTGAGCAATGACGTGTACTTCCAGGTCGGCCTGCTGACCACCGTAGGGCTGGCAGCGAAGAACGCGATCCTGATCGTCGAGTTTGCCAAGCACCTGCAGGAGCAGGGCAACAGCCTGCGCGAGGCGACGCTGATCGCCGTGCGCCAGCGCCTGCGGCCGATCCTGATGACGTCCCTGGCCTTCATGTTCGGCGTGCTGCCCCTGGCCGTGAGCAGTGGCGCAGGTTCCGCCGGGCGCCGGGCCATCGGCACCGGTGTGCTGGGCGGCATGTTCAGCGCCACAGTGCTGGGGATCTTCTTTGTACCGCTGTTTTTTGTGTTGATCCGTCGCCGCTTTGGCCGTGTCAGCACGACGCCCATTGTCGAAAAAGGTGACGCATGACCCGCTTTCTCTTCCCGTTAGTGGCCGCAGTGGTCTTGAGTGGCTGCATCAACCTGGCGCCACACTACCAGCAACCCGAGGCACCGGTGCCTGGCGAATGGCAAGCGGGTGTGCAGGGTGAGGTGCCGGCCGACATCCAGTGGCAGCAGTTCTTTACCGACCGCCGCCTGGCACACCTGCAAACCCTGGCCCTGGCCAATAACCGCGACCTGCGCCTGGCCAGCCTGAATATCGAGAAGGCCCAGGCGCAATATCGCATCCAGCGCGCAGCGGCGTTCCCGACCCTCGACGCCAGCGTCAGCGGTACCCACAGCCGCACGCCGGGCTCGCTGTCCAGCAGCGGTACGGCCGTCACCAGCCACGACTACAGCGCGCAATTGGGCCTGAGCAGCTATGAGGTCGACGTGTTCGGCCGCGTGCAGAACCTGCAGGACGAAGCGCTGGAAGACTACCTGGCGCTGACCGAAACCCGGCGCAGCACGCAAATCAGCCTGGTGGCCGAAGTGGCCACCGCCTGGCTGACCCTGGCCGCCGACAACGAGCACCTGCAACTGGCCGAAGAGACCCTGGCCAGCCAGCAATCCACCTACGAACTGACCCAGCGCAGCCACACCCTGGGTGGCTCCACGGCGTTGGCCGTGGCCCAGGCGCAAACCACCGTCGAATCGGCACGGGTCGATGTGGCCGAGTATCAGAGCCAGATCCTCCAAGACCGTAACGCCCTGCGCCTGCTGGTCGGCAGCGACATCCCCGACGCCTTGCTGCCCGACGCCCACCTGCGATCATCAGCGGCGTTGGTGCAGGTGCCGGCCGAGCTGCCGTCGAGCCTGTTGCAGCGGCGCCCCGACGTACTGGCGGCGGAGCACAGCCTCAAGTCCGCGAACATCGACATTGGCGCGGCCCGCGCGGCGTTTTTCCCCAGCATCAGCCTCACCGCGAATGCGGGCTCCGCCAGTGCATCACTGTCCAGCCTGTTCAAGACCGGCAGCGGCGCGTGGACCTTCGCCCCGAGCATCAGCCTGCCGATCTTCGATGCCGGCAGCAACCGCGCGACCCTGGATGCGGCCAAGGTCGAGAAAGAGATCCAGGTGCAGACCTACCAGCAAACCCTGCAAACCGCATTCAAGGAAGTCGCCGACGCCCTGGCCGTGCGCAGCACCCTGGACCAGCGCCTCACCGCCCAGCAAGCGCTGACCGAGGCGAGCCAAAAGAGCTACGACCTGTCCGACGCGCTCTACCGCGCCGGCTCGCAAAGCTACCTCGAAGCCCTGGATTCCCAACGCTCGCTGTACAGCGCCCAGCAGGACCTGATCACCCTGCGCCTGGCGGAGCAGAGTAATCGGGTGAGTTTGTATAAGGTGATGGGGGAGGGTGGCAGTCGCTTTGAGCGTGATGATTGGGTCTGACAATGGAGTGTTAAGCAGCAGTAACGCTTAACACCCACGTTAAATAGTTAATGTTCTTCACTCAATAGCCGTTCTAGGGGTCAGCTAAGAAAATGGTATTCGTCGTTTTGATCATAAGTGACGATAGTGCCATCCCAATGTTTTGAGTAGATGCCGATAATGTCTCTAAGGAAATCCGCATTTCTACTGGAGTATTCACTTAGCGTATCTTTATATTCCTCAGGATCACATTCCTCAAAGCCGAGAGATGTTAGCTTTTTGCACCGCTCGGTACCGGCTTCAATAGTGCGGGAGTAGGTTTCATATGAAAGACCCGAGCTTCGGACGATAAAGGCGTCATTCTCGTCGAGCCCACCCCAGTTCAAAGGCGCTAGTAGATTTACTATTTTTCCCTCAAAGTGATTGTTTACGATGCTTTTCATTGAGGGGGTTTTATGCGTATCGGTCAGTCTTCCGATATATTCGGTTGTTGTGGTTTGTGTGTCGACCTGTATGGAGAAGTGTGGTAGAAAATTGGCTTCATCTTCTGGAGTGAGTGTTTTATATAGAGATAATAGAATGTGGTTGGGGTTGAATATGTAAATGCTGATTTTATTTATATTATTTTGTTTTTCTATCTCGGCAAACGTCCTGTTGATCTGCTCGGTCCATTGAGGGTTGTGGATCAAGCATTTCCTTATTTCTTCGCGGGTAGTGGCGAGATAGCGAGTGTCTTCTCCGCTCAACGTCTTCTTGTAATGCTGTCGCGTGTTCCCCTGGTCGCCGCATAATTCGCTGACGAGGGTTTCTTTAACCAGAAGATCGTTGTGCGCGAGGGCGCCGAATTTCAAAACATCCATAATCTCCCATTCATCATGGAAGCGCTTCTCGGCGAACTTCGCCGGATAACCCATTTCGTGGTCATCGTAGGGAACTTCAGGAGGCGCTGCCATAATTTGCTCATGGGCGTCATGCAGCAGCTGTTCGTTATTCTCGGTGTATTTCAAGGTGTCGCGCCATTCTTCCAGGGCGTCACCCTCAAGAAGCGTTTCGAGTTGCATCAGGCAGTACTCTAAATCAAGCTCCACCATCGCAAAGTACAACATGTATGGCATCAACGGTACGCGTTTTATGTAGTCGTCATAGGTTCGAGCAGGTCCTAGCTGCTCGAACAGTTTAGTGAGTTTTTCGTATTTCTTGCGGCGGTCTAATTCTGGTCTACCTTGGGCGGCGCTGAGTTGAATAAGCACATAGTCTTTGATGCCTTTTGCTGCGCAGGAAGCGATGTATTGCTCAGTCCCAATCCTCAGGTTCTCTAAAGACTGATAGCGAATTAAATGGTGTTGCGAGCTGAATAATCTGTCTGACCGCACCGGCGCTGGGGTGACAGGTTTAGCATGCGTTGGGTTCCCAGATGTATCAACGGTCAACTGGATTCCGGAAAGTCTGAAGTTTACTCGGGCTACTAGTGAGGAGAAGGGTATCAGCAGCTCCTTCCATTCTGTTGAGACAATCAAGATTCTGAGTTCGTCTTCTTTTAGTCCGAGATTTAGTTTGATGCCTTCGATGTACTTTAATATTTCATGAATGGCTTGGCGTGCTGCGGCATTGGTTTTTTTTAACTCAATCAGTACATACTTTCCATTTTTATCGCGGGCCAAAATATCCACAAAACTTCGTGTGCCTTCTGGGTTTGGTAAAAACTTTTCAGTTTTTTCCAATGTGAGGCCCTCTTCAAGAATGTCGAGGTTCTCAGCCAGTTTGTCTCTTATTACAGATTCGTCGACCTTCATTATCTATCCTTGATGTTGCGTTGAGTCAGTCCCTTCGGAGTACTGGGTGGCATATTGCCACTGATTGTGTGGAGTTCGCTAGTGGGGCTGTTGGTGAGTCCAATGGCCGTTGCCATTGGGCTACGCTCCAGGCGCCTTAAGCTTTACGGAGCAAATGAAACGTTGTTAAACGCCTCAGGGCCGCCGCTGATCCTGCGCCGTCTGCAACACCCGCAGCAAATTCCCGCTCCAGATATTGGCCACCTGCTGCTCGCTATACCCGGCATCCAGCAACCGCTGGGTAATCACCGGCAATTGGCTCACATCTTCCAGCCCGCTCACGCCACCGCCGCCGTCCCAGTCGGCACCGATGCCGACGTGGTCCGGGCCGGCCACTTCCAGCAGGTGCAGCAGGTGCTTCATGAACACATCGAGGCTGGCCTTGGGTTGGGCGAAGCGTTGGTTGAGGCTGTCGCGTTCCTGATAGAGCGCCTTGACCTGTTCCGGGCTGAGGGCGGCGAGGTTGTGGAAGCGTGCGCCGAGCGCGGCCATGGCTTTGTTGCGGTCCGGGTTGGGCGTGAGGGGGATCAGGTAGTCGCTGTAGGCGTTGACCTGGATCACCCCGCCCTTGGCCGCCAGTTGGCGCACGCGGGTGTCGTCGAGGTTGCGCGGGTGCGGGTTGACTGCGCGGCTGCTGGAATGGGAGGCGATGAGCGGGGCGCTGGACAGCGCCAGCATCTGGTCGAACACCGCGTCGCTGGCGTGGGACACGTCGAGCAGGATGCCCAGGCGGTTGGCCCGTTGCACCAGGTCGCGGCCCTTGGGGCTCAGGCCTTTCCATTCCGGCAGTGCGGTGGCCGAGTCGGCCAGGTCGTTGTTCATGAAATGCACCAGGCCGAGCATGCGCAGGCCTTGGCGGTAGTAAGTGTCGAGCAACTCGGGATCGGAGCTGAGCGGGTCGGCGTTTTCCATGCTGATAAACACCACGCGCTTGCCCTGGGCCGCAATACGCCGGGCGTCGGCGGCGGTCAGGGCCAGGGCGAAGCTGTCGGGGTTGCGGTCGATCACATCGCGGATGCGGGTGAGGGTGGCCAGGCCATAGGCGCTGGCGTAGGCGCGGCCCTCCTCGGTGCGTGGGCCCTGGGGGGTGTAGACGGCAAAGAACCCCCATCCAGGCCGCCTTCGCGCATGCGCGGCAGGTCGACCTGGCTGCCGTCCTGGCGGTAGTCGTGGCGCTCGAGGATGTTCCAGCCGGGACGGGTCAGGGTCAGCGGCGTGTCCAAGTGGCTGTCCAGCACCAGCAAGCGCTGGTGCAAGGCCAGGGTGGCGGGGCTGACGGCGGTGTCGGCGTGGGCCAGCAGTGGCAGCAGGGCGAGCAGCAGCAGGCGCTTGTTCATGCTCAGAACTCCATGCTCAAGGTGCTTTGGAAGGTGCGCGGCGAACCCGGGCGGAACACGGCGGGGCCACTGGTGCTGGTGAGGATGTAGCCGAGGTAATCCTTGTCGAACAGGTTGTCGACATTGAAGCGCACCTTCACATTCTTCAGCGGGCCGTAGTGCAGGCGCTCGCCCCCAGATCCAGGTAGGCGTTGTAAAGGGTGTAGCCGGGCACCGATTCACTGTTGGTGAAGTTGCTGTAGCGCTCGCCGATATAGCGTGCCGAAAAGTTCAGCAGTGCCCATGGCGCCAGTTCATAGGTAACCCCGGCCTGGGCCAGCCAGCGCGGGCTGTCGGGCACCTCGTTGCCTTTGATCGAAAGGCCGCCGGCGTCGTTCCGGAACGTGGATGTGTTGTAGGTCAGGTTGCCGTTGAGCACCACCTTGTCGGCCAGGACCGGGGGTTTCCATTGCCCGCTCAGCTCGCTGCCGTAGGCCTGCACCTTGCCGACATTCTGGTAGTAGGTTTCCACTTGGCTGCTGCCGGGCACGGCTGAGGCGAAGGCTTGTAGGCGGTTGTCGAAGTCGGTGCGGTACAGCGCCCAGGCCGCGTTGAAGGTCGGGCGGTTGATGCGATAGCCCACCTCGTAGTTCTTCGCCCGTTCCGCTTCCGGTGGCGGCGCGCTGGGGCTGGCCGCGCGGAAGATGTCGTCGGCGCCACGGGGCAGGGCCATGTTTTCCGAATAGGAAGCAAATACCTGGGTGTCATCGGTGAGGTTGTAGACCAGCCCGGCCTGGGGCAGGAAGGCGTCGTTCCACTGGGTGGCCAGGCGCGGCTGGCGGTCGTTGATGTAGTCGCCGGCGTTGCGATAGCCCTCGATGCGGTACTTGAGGTGCAGGCTCTTGAAACCGAACTGCAGGCGCAGGCGGTCGTCGAGCAGGGTCCAAGTGTCCTTGAGGTGGTACTGCAACGAATTGCGCGTAGAGCTGAAATCCCCTTGCAGGTGCACCGGTTCATTGAACAGCGGCTCGCCGGCCGGGCTGCCGTCGGTGAGGTTGTAGCGCGCCTGCTGGCGGTTGAACACATCGGTCTCGGCCCACACACCGGTGTCGATCTGGTGCTGGCCGATGTCCCATTGCAGCCCGGTGCGCCCGCCGAAGCGGTGGCCGCTGAGGGACGACAAACCGTATTGCACGCCCCGTGGGGCAAACAGGCCATCCACGTTGCTTTCGGCGTTGTGCAGCGCCAGGGAAGTGGCGTAGGCCTCGGGGGACACGCCAAAGCCTTTCTTGGCCTCGTAGTAGAGGGTGGTGTAGTTGAGCAGGTCCGGGCGGATCTCGAACTGGCCGCCCAGGCTGTACAAGGTGTCGCGGCGCTGGTTCACCGCCTGTTTGTAGAACTGGTTGTAGTTGGTGTTGCTGTAGCGCACGCCGGGCACGCTCTCGGGTAAGTCGGGCAGGCTGCCGAGGTAGGCGAAGTAACGGCCCGAGCGACCGAACGGGTCATTGGCGCTGCCGTCGTACTGGGCGCTGCTCACGTAGGGCGAGTCGTAGTCGTAGAACGCGTTGTGCACGGCGCGCAGCCACACCTCGTCACGTTCACCGAAGCGATAGCGCACCTTGGCTTCCAGGTGTTCACGGTCGATGGTGCCGGGGCCGCGCCACAGGTCGCCGTCGATTTTCGAGCGGCTGAAATACGCCGACAGGCCCTGGTACTCGCCGCTTTGCAGCTTGACGAAACTGCGCCGCAGGCTGTCGCTGCCGAGGGTGTAGGACAGGCTGGCGCCCGGTTCGAGGGTGGGGTTGCTGGTCTGGTAATCCACATACGGGCCCAGGGACGCATAGCCCGATTGCGACACGTCGCCCGCGCCGGTGGAGGCGGTGACCCGCTCGGTGTTTTCATTGTCGACGTAGCGATAGATCGGGCTGCCGCCGAACTGATCGGTACGGCCCAGTGGCACACCGTCGATGGAAAAGCCGATCTGCTGCAGGTTGAAGGCGCGCACGAATACCGAGTTGCCGAACTCATACAGGCCCAGCGCATCGTTGACCTGCACGTTGAAGCCGGGCAGCGCCTCGAGCATTTTCAGCCCCGAAGTGCCGGCCGGCGCCGACAGCAACGCCTGGTGCGAGATGCTCAGGGTATTGCTGATTCTGTCTTCGCCGATGGCGGCGCTGGCTTCGGTCACGCGGGCACCGACCACCTCGACTTTGCTCAGTTGCGGTTCGGTGGAATCGGCGGCCTGCGCCGCCCAGCTTGAATCGGCGACCAGCAGGCTGGCCAGCAGGGTCTTGCGGTACTGAGCAATCATTGTCTGTCCTTGGCAAAGGTGTGGCGTTAAAGCCCGGCGTGGGCTTGGGCGAGAAACCCGGGCTGGGCCCACTCGTGCACGCTGAAGTCGTTCTGCAGGAAGCCGCGTTGCACCAAGAAGTCCTTCTTCAGCTCCAGGGCCGCCAGGTTCTGCGGCGCCAGGTTCGGCACAAAATCCAGCTCGGCAATGGCGCGGCGGATAAACCCGGCGTCCGGCAGGAAGGTCACGCGGGTGAACAGCTCGGCGGCGGCGTCGCGGTGCTGGTTGATCCAGTGCCCGGCGCGGATCGCGGCGCGCAGGAACGCCACCACCACCTGGGGGTGTTCTTCGGCAAAGGCGCGGTTGACGGTGGTGGCGTAGGGGCCGTTGTGGTTTTTCAGGGTCCAGTCCGGGTAGCGTTCCAGGTCTTCGATTACCGTGAATTCACCGCTGGCGAGCAGCGCCGGCACATGCCCGGCCGCGACATGCAGCGCATCCACACGGCCTTCGGCCAGGGCCTGCACCTCATGCCCCGGTTTGCCATGCAGCCCATGCAGTTGCGACCAGAACGCCGAAGGCCGCACGGCCGGCAGCAAGGTCTGCGGGTCGCCTTCATCCTCCAGCTCGATCAGGCGCACTTGCGACGGCTCCAGCCCGGCCAGTTGCAGGGCATTGAACAGGCCATGCTCGGCCAGCGCCTTGAGCACATCGACCCGCGCCGTGTTGCGGCTCACCGGCACGCCGATGCGCTTGCCGAACAGGTCGGCGACCTGGCGGATACGCCCCTCGGCACGCACCAGGATCTGCCCGGCGCGTTGGGTGGCGGTGCTGGCCACCAGCAACGTATCGGCCTGGTCGGCGCGCGCCCACAAGGCCGGCACCGCGCCGCCATCGCGAATCAAGCGGGCTTCGCCATGGGTGAAGTGCGGCAGCCAACCGAGGTTGTCGGGCAGTGAGCGCAGGTAGATCGCGTCGGCGCCGACGCGTTGGTATTCCTCGTCCAGCCAACCGAGTTCAACGGCAATATTGGACGCGACCAGCAGCGGGCAAATGCTGTAGTGGGTGGGCAGTGTTTGGCTCATGGCAGACTCCTTGGGGAATGGGGGGGGCGCTCAGGCGTTCGAGGCCTTGTTGCAGGTCGGCGAGCAGGTCCTCGACCGCTTCAAGGCCCACGTGCAGGCGCAGCAGCACGCCCGCTTCAATCTGTGCCGAAGGGTGGCGTTGCTGTTGGCGAATCAGGCTCTCGAAACCGCCCCAGCTGGCGCCCATGGCGAACAACTGCAGGCTTTCCAGGAAGGCCTTGGTTTGGGGCTCGAAATGCGGCTTGAGGACCACGCCGAACAGCCCGGTGGAACCGAGGAAGTCACGCTTGAACAGCGCGTGCCCGATGGCCCCCGGCAGCGCCGGGTGCAGCACCTGGGCCACTTCGGGACGCTGTTGCAGCCACTGCGCGACGGTGAGCGCCGAGCGCTGGTGCTGGCGCAGGCGTACACCCAGGGTGCGCAGGCCACGCAGGCCCAGGTAGGCGTCGTCGGCGCTGGCGATATAGCCCAGTTGGCGGACGGTCTCGCGCGCCGTCGAATACAGGGTTTCAGTGGTGACGATCACGCCGAGCATGGCGTCGCTATGGCCCACCAGGTACTTGGTGGCGGCATGAATCGAGATGTCCACACCATGGGCGAACGCCTTGAAGAACAGCGGCGTGGCCCAGGTGTTGTCGAGCATCAGCAGTGCGCCGTGGGCATGGGCGGCAGCGGCCAGGGCGGGAATGTCCTGGACCTCGAAGGTGCTGGAACCGGGTGCTTCGGCGTACACCAGGCGCGTATTCGGGCGCAGCAAACCGGCGATGTCGGCGCCGAGCATCGGCGCGAAGTACGTGGCCTCAATGCCATAGCGCGGCAGGATCTGGTCGAACACCTGGCGCGCATGCCAATAGCAATTGTCGGTCACCAGGATATGGTCGCCGGCCCGCGCCACGGCCAGCACCGCGCCGACAATCGCCGCCAGGCCGCTGGGCATGATCAGCCCGCGAAAGCCGCCTTCCAGCTGCGCCACGGCGTCTTCGAAGGCGGCGGTGGTGGGGTTGCCGTTACGGCCGTAGATATGCCCGCGATAATGCGGGTCGGCGGCCTGTTGCAGGTGGTTTTCGAGGGTGCCGGTGTCGGGCCAGATAAAGGTCGAGCTGCGATACACCGGAGTGTTGACGCTGCCTTCGTGGCTGGCGGGGTCGCGTCCCAACTGGGTCAGCAGGGTATCGTCATGCATAGGGTCAATGCTCATGTGCGCTCCAGCCGTTTGGCCAGGCGGGAGAGGGGGTAGATGTAGACAAAGAAGGCGATGAACACCAAGCCGTAGGCGGGCAGCAGCAGGTCGTTGCGCAGTTGCGTGGACAGGTGCGATTGCACGGTGGTCATCAGCTCTTCCACCCCCAGCAGGTTGGCCAGGGAGGTGGACATGGTCACCGCGCAATACAGGTTCATCCACGGCGCCACCAGGCTCGGCAGGGTCTGCGGGATGATCACGTGGCGCAGCGCCTGGCCGTGATGCATGCCCAGGGCCTGGGCGGCTTCCCATTGCCCCATCGGCACCGCGCGTACGGCGCCGCGCACGATCTCCGAGACATAGCCCACAGCGGGCAAGGCCAGGCCCAGCGCGACCTTGAGCCAATCCGGCAATTGCCACCAGCGCCCGGCCCAGTGCACTTCATAGGGCAACAGGTAGGCCACGTAGAACATCACCACCAGCCACGGCAGGTTGCGCAGCAGGCGGCTCAGCTGCCCGGCACCACGGCGCAGGCGCGGCCGGGCGCTGACCTGCAGGCTGCCGAGCACGACACCGGCCAGCGTGGCCACCAGCATCGCGGTGACGCCCATGAGGATATTCAGGCCGAAACCTTGCAGCAGCGCCGGCGCCCACTGCCACAACAGCGCAGGCCAGGACGGTTCAGGCAGCATCGGGCAACTCCTGGCCTGGCAGGCGCAGGTGGTCTTCCAGGCGGCGCAGCAGCCAACTGCTGGCGCCGATCAGCAGCAACCAGACCAGCAACAGCACCTGCATCATCTCGGCGACGTTAAAGTTGTCCGACCAGATCCGATTGCTCGCATAGAGCAATTCCGGCACCGCAATCGCGTAGGCAATCGAGGTCGACTTGATGGTTTGCACCACCGTATTGCCCATGGCCGGCAGGCTGTTGCGCAGCGCCAGCGGCAGCACGATATGGCGCAGTACCGTGACCCCCTGCATGCCCAGGGCCGCAGCCGCGTCGAGGGTGGCGCGGGGCACGGCATCGATCCCGGCGCGCAGGTTTTCGGCCTGGAACGCGCCGCTGTGCAGGGCGAGCACGATGATTGCCCATTGCGTGCCGTTGAGCAGCCGCACGCTGGTGTCGTCCGCCAGCGGCAGCCAGGCGCCGACGCCGAAGTAGAAAAAGAACAGCTGCACCAACAGCGGCGTGTTGCGAAACAACGCGACGTACCCCGCGCTCAACCGGCGCCACAGCGAGCGGCGCGAACCCAGGCCGGCAGCGCCCCACACACCGATCACCAGGGACAGCGCAATACTTGCCACCGACAGCAACAGTGTCAGGCCCAGGCCGAGCAGGAAGCGCTGGCGGTCTATCGGGTCCCACAGGATGCTCAGCGACAGGCCATGCTGTTCCAGCCACAGGCGCAGGTTGATCTCACTCATGGCTGGCTCGCGCATGCTGCTGCGCTACCCAGGCATTCGGCGCCAGGCCGTAGCGCTGTTCCAGGCCGATGATCACGCCCTGGGCATGCCAGCCTTCGACAATACTCGACACCGCCGCCAACAACGCCGGCTGGCCCTTGCGCAAGGCAATGCCCCACGGCGCCGGGTCCTGGGCCGGCAGTTTGACCTCGTAGTCGGCCCATTCCGGCTGGCGCGCCAGGGCGCTGTACAACGCATCGTCACCCATCGCCCCCAGGCAACGGCTGTCGGCCACCGCCTTGCGCACTTCGGCCGTGCCGTTGAACGAGGCGAACTGCACGCCGTAGCGCGTTTCAAACGGGCGCACCCACACACTGGTGGCGGGCGCACACAGGGTCTTGCCGCGCAGGCTTTGCCAGTCCGGCACGGCGGTGCTTTTCGGCGCAAACACGGTGGCGGCCGAGCTGTAGAAACCGGGGCTGGCGAAATCCACTTCGCGCCGCCGTGCGGGGGTGTCGAGCAGGGACGTGACCAGCACCTCGCAACGGCCCTGTTCGAGAAACAGCAAGCGGTTGAGCGGATTGACTGGCACAAGTTGCAGCTTGAGCGGCTGGCCGACCTTGGCAGACAGCTGCTGTTGCAGGTCGACGATCAGGTCCAGGATCAACCCGCCGGGCTTGCCTTGGGCATCGAAGGTCTTGAAGGGGGGGAATTCGTCGCTGGTGCAGACGTTGAGGGTGCCACGGGATTGGGCCCGTTCCAGCAGGGGTTCGGCGTGGGCGTGGAGTGCGCCGAATGCAAAAATAACCAACAGCGCCCGCTGCCAAAGTGACCTGTCGTAAGGGCCGGAGGCAAGTCGAATCGTCGCACCGCCCCTTCTACTTTTATCAGGGCGATGAGCGAGCGCACTCATGTCGCACTCCAGCCCAGGCGCGACCGCTGCGCCGCGCCGCTGGGAAAGGGCTGCGGCGTACCGAGCTGCTGCGCCAGGAAGGTCAGGTAGGCCGCTTCTTCCAGGTTCACCAACAACCGCGTCGCCGCCAGCACGTCCCGCTCCGACCACGCAAACGGCCCGTGATTGGCCAGCAACGCCGCCGGCGCACGCGGATGCTCGCGTAACGCCGCCACCACCGGCTCCGGCGCATACCGCGGCCCCCACGCCGTCAGCGGCACCTCCTGGTCTTCATCCAGAATCCCCAGCAACTGCGTGGCATGGGGGCGCAACGCTCGCCCGGCAATCGCGAAGGCGGTGAGGTACGGCGAGTGCGTGTGAATCACCGCATTCACCGAGGGCCGCTCGCGGTAGATCGCCACGTGCAGCGCCGCCACTTCCTTGAGGTTGTCGGTGAGGCTGCCCTGGCTGTGTTGCAGGTCGAAGTCGACAATCGCCGCCACGCCACTGTCGGCGCCGCTGAGCGAGGCAATCACCAGCCGTGCTTCGCCGGGAATACGCAGGCTGATATTGCCCGCCTCATTGCTCGACAACACCTGGTGCTTGATCAGCAGTTGCTTGGCCAGGGCAAAGTCGTGTTCGAACACTTGGGTAAAACGCACAGGATCAAAGCTCATGGGAACTCCTTGGTTGAGTCAGAAGCGGTAGTCGGCTTTCACGTAGTAGAAGGCGCCTTCGGCACCGGCCGGGGAGATGCTCTGGTAGGCCACGCGCCCGCCGACAAAGCGGTTGGCCACGTCGATCTTGTCCGGGTAACTGTCGAATATATTGTTGCCGCCCAGGGTCAGGGTGAGCGCCTGGTTGATGTCGTAGGACAGGCTGGCGTTGCTCACCCATTGCGCCGAAAAGGTCTGGTCGCGGGCTTCGCCAAGGTTGGAATCGAGGGTGTAGGTGCCGTAGCGAATCGTGTTGACGCTCGCCTGCCAGGCGCCCTTGCGCCAGTCGGCACCGAGGATCAGCTTGCTGTTGGGCGAGGCGCTTTCCACATAGCTCAGGGCTTCGCGATTGATCAGGGTGATGCCGGTACCGGCCAGTGGGCCGGGGTTGTCCTTGATGTCGGTGACCTGGGTCTTGCTGTAGTTGAAGGCGCCGTTGAGGGTCAGCTGGCTGGCGTCGGCCAGGTCCAGGCGATAGTGGGCGGCGAGGTCCACGCCGCTGGTCTTGGTGTCGAGTGCATTGGTGAAAAAACTCACCCCGGAGTAGTTGCCGTAGCCTTGGTTGGCGAGGATCTGGCTGACCTGGGTGCCGCTGAGGGTTTCCGACAGGGCAATGCGGTCCTTGATGCGGATGTGGTACGCATCGAGGCTGACACTTGCACGCTCGAGTGGCTGCCAGACCACGCCGAGGGACAGGCTGGTGGATTTTTCCGGCTTCAGGTCACTGGCGCCCAAGGCGCGGGCGACCGGGGTGTTCACGCTGACGGTGCCGACCTGATAGGCGGTGGGGTCGCCGGCCTTGAACTCGGTCTGGGTCGCCGAGGTGCCGATCTGCCCCAGGGTAGGCGCGCGGTAGCCGCTGCTGAGGGTCGAGCGCAGGCCCCACTGCGGGGTGAAGTCGTAGCGCGCGGAGAACTTGCCGGTGCTGGTGGTGCCGAAATCGTCGTAGTGCTCGCTGCGCCCGGCCAGGCCCAGTTGCAGTTTGTCGGTGACTTGCTGCTCCAGGCCCAGGTAGCCTCCGAACACGTGGCGGGCATAACGGCCTTCGTCGCTGTCCTGGGTGCCGGGGAAGCCCTGGGCGCCGCCGGCACGGGCGGGCAGGGCGCTGCCGTGGGTCCAGGAGGCGAGGTCGCCGGCGATCACTTCATAGGCTTCGTTGCGCCACGCCAGGCCGCTGGAGAACACCAGCGGGCCTGCGCCCCAGCCGACCTTGAGTTCCTTGATGTGGTCGAGGCCGACGTTGGTTTGCTCATTGACCAGCGCCCCGGCATTGAAGCTCGTCGGGCTGGCGGCGCCGAGGCTGGCGTTGAGCGAATCGCTGAGGTGATAGTCGATGCGGTTGCGCCCGTAGTTGGCACTGAGGTCAAAGCTGCCAAGTTGCTCATCGCGAATCTTCACGCCGCTGGTGACCGAGGCATCCCGCGAGCGCACGTCGAGCAGTGGCAGGAAACCGTTGGGGTACACGGCCACCAGGTTGTTGGGGTCGATGGGCCGGCGAAAGGTTGCCTGGGATTCGCCGGTACGGTCCTGGTAGGTGGCGAAGCCGTACAGGTCGACCGTGTCGCTCAGGGACAGGCCGCTGTTCAGCGCCAGGTTCCAGTCCTCGAGGCCCGGCGAGCCGTAGCGCCAATGGCGGTCGGCATCCGCTTCACGGGCGTCGCCGCTGGGGTAGAACTGCCGGCCATCGGTGCCGCCGGTGGAGGTGCGTTCGCTGCGCAGGCCTTCGCCGCTGAGGGTGAGAAAGCCATCGCCGGGCAAGGTGAAACCGCTCCAGCCCCCACCGACCGGCGAAATCCATCGCCCTTGGTGTACTGGCCGAAGGTGCTTTGCACGGCGCCGCCGTGGTCCTGCTCCTTGAGCACGATATTGACCACCCCGGCAATTGCATCCGACCCGTATTGGGCCGAGGCGCCATCGCGCAGCACTTCGATATGGTCGACGGCGCTGACGGGAATCGTCGACAAGTCCACCGCCTGTGAGCCACGCCCCAGAGTGGCCTTGGTGTTGACGAAGGCCGAGGCATGCCGACGCTTGCCATTGACCAGCACCAGCACCTGGTCGGCCGCCAACCCACGTAACGACACCGGCCGCTGCGACGACACGCCATCGGTGCCGTTGACCTGCGGGTAGTTCACCGACGGCACCAGGGTTTCCAGGGCCTTGGCCAGGTTATCGGTGCCGGCGCGCTGCAACTGCTCGCTGCTGATCACATCCACGGGTGCCGCGCTTTGCAGCGCGGTGACGTCGCTGCGCCGGGTGCCGATCACCTCCACGGATTTCAGGCGTGGCGCCAGCGGTTCGCTGTTGGCTGCCGCTGCCGGGCTGGCCAGTCGATGGATCAACACTGCACCGCTGGCCGTCTGGCTGAAGCCCAACGGGGAGCCGCCCAAGGCAATGCCCAGCGCCTGCTCCTGGCTCAGTCGGCCCTGGATCGCGCGGCTCCCACGGCCTTCCACCAGCGGCGGGTCGAAGGCGATAGGGTGGCCGCTTTGCTGGGAGATGCTCAGCAGCACCTCATCCAGGGGGCCTGCGGGGATATTGAAGTCAATCACCCGTTGTACCGTCGCCGCGTCGTTTTGCGCCAACGCCAGGCTCGGCAGCGTCAGCCCGCCCATGGCCAATGCACACGCCAAAGGCGCCAGGGTGAATCCTGTTTTCAACATGCCAATCTGCTCCGGGTCGTGATGTTCTTTACGACCTTGAGCAACTTCGCGTGTGGATTTTCACTACTAAGTTAGAACGATTAGTTGGGTGTCTAGATGATTTAGTTGCGCTTATAAGCTTCGATCAAATGGGTCTAAGTGCGCAGTGAAAATATAAGGGACTATCTGCACAAGGGTACTGACAGCCAGAACGGGTTGTCCGCGCAAAGCATACAACGTTCACCGCGATGAACGTGTACGGCGGTCTGCACGCTTACGGAGAAGCTCATCAGGAGACAGATGCCCATGTCTGAAGTGCAAGTTCTACAGGTTCATGTCCAACGACCTAGCCGTTCGGTCAGTTGTGGCGAAAAAACGTTTCAGCTTAGCCTTCTCGCGGTAATCAAAGGAGGAGATTGCTATGTCTGAAGCCCTGGCTATTCGTTGCGAAAACACCGTGCCGCGCAGCATGGTGCACCGTGCCGCCGTCAGCGAAGTGTTCCTGACCGGCGCGGAACTGGTAAAGGAAGGACACTTTCGCTGCAGCGCTCAACTACCGCGTACCCACAGTTACTTCAGTGAACATACCCACCGCGCCGCACACTACGACATGCTGTTATTGCTGGAAGTATTCCGCCAGGCGTCAATTTATATCTCACATGCGTTCCTCGACGTCAGCGCCCAGGACAAGTTTATCTACCTGGACAGTGTGACCCGCGTGACCGACCGGAGTTTATTGGTGGTGGGGGATCGTCCGGCATCCGCCGAGATCGATGTCTACGTGGTGGATGAATACCTGCGCCACGGCGAGCGCAATGGCGTGACCCTGAACATGTCCCTGAGCATCAATGGCGAAGTGGCTGCACGCCACGAACGCATGAGCATTCGCTGGATGAGCGGCGCGGCCTGGAACAAGATGCGTGCCCGTGGCCTGGCGGCGATTCCCGCCAACGCCGACCCATTGGCACAGTTGCCGCCACCTTTGAGTCCATCCGCCGTAGGGCGTCACTGGCTGAACAATGTGGTGCTCGGCCGTGAACTGGAGCAGGGCGCCGCGACGCTGGTGGCGCCGCTGATCGTCGACCTGAACAACCCGGCGATCTTCGACCACCCCCTCGACCATATCCCCGGCATGCTGTTGCTCGAAGGCTTCCGCCAAGTGGCGCTGGTGGCGGCTGACCGGCAGTTGCAGGTCGGGCCCGAGCAGTTGCTGTTATCCCGCTGCCATGTGGTGTTCACCCGCTTCGGTGAGTTTGGTTTGCCAACCCAGGTGCGTGCGGACCTGACCTCCCTGGCCCGTGACGAACACGGTCGCATCACCTTGGCGCTGGAGGTCGAGCAGGGCGGTGCGGTGATTGCCACCGCTGAGCTCGAGTTGCTGCCGCTGGTCGCCAGCCAACCCTTGGCCCTGGTGGCGGGAGGTGTGCGATGAGCGACCTGCAATTTATCTGGTTCGATTTCGGTGGGGTGCTGTCGCCGCCGATTCCGGCGCTGTTCGAGCAATACCAGGTCAAGACCGGCCTGGCCCCGCACGTGCTGCAACAGGCCATGGGCGATGTGGCCGATGAGTTGGGCGTGCCCATGCTCGCGCCGGTGGAGAGTGCCTTGCTCACCGAGCGCGAGTGGGGCGAGCGCCTGGCGCAGGCCCTGCGCCGCCGTGACCCGCAGGTCGATTTATCCCGCGCTCACCTGCACACCTTCGGCGCGCAATGGTTCGCGGGGGTGCCGGCCAATGCGCCGCTGGTGGCCGCCGTGCGCGCACTCAAGCGTGCCGGTTTTCGTGTTGGCATCCTCACCAACAACGTGGTGGAGTGGGAAAGGCATTGGCGGGCGATGGTAGGCCTGGATGAGGTGGTGGACCTGATTGTCGATTCCAGCCGGGAGCGCAGCCGCAAGCCGGAGCCGGCGTTCTTCCAGGTGGCGACTGCGCGCTCGGGCGTCGCACCGCAGCACAGCCTGTTGATCGACGACGTCGCGGAAAACATCGAAGCCGCCGCCGCGCTTGGCTGGCAAGTGCTGCACTTTATCGACAACCACCAGGCGCTCGCCCAGCTGCAGCGCCTCACCGGTGTCAGCCTGTTGCAACCTGCCGTGGAGCCTGCCTGATGAATATCGCCGTGATCGCCAGACCCGAGGTCACCGTGGCGCGCATCCCGCAGTTGGATGCACCGCCGGCCTATCAAACCGCCAGCCCCGCCAATGGCCTGCCGAGGATTCTGCTGCCCAGCGGCCACCTGGCCTTTCACCTGACCCGTTACGAACACGTGCAGGCGTTGCTGCTGGATAACCGCGCGATACGCGCCCCGTGTAACGAAGAAGACGGTGCGAGCTTTTTGCCGACCATCACGCCGCCTGAACTGCTGCTCAACAACGACATCCCCGACCACGGTCGCCTGCGCAAGGTGGTGGCCCGGGACTTCAGCCCCAGTGGCGTGGCGTTGCTGCGCGACAAGGTGGAGCGCGCCACCCATGAACGCCTCGATGTATTGCAGCGCCAGGCGCCCGGTGCCGATCTGTTTGCCCAGGTGCTTGACCACATCCCCGCCACGGTGGATTGCCAGTTGCTCGGTATCCCCTTGAGTGACCGTGAGTATTACCGGCCCCTCAGCCATACCGTGCAGGTGGCGTCGGACGCGGATGTGCCGGAACTGCTGAACCAGTTCTGGGGCGTGTACAACTACCTGACGGACCTGGTCACCGGTGCGCGGCCCACCGATCCCGATGGACTGATCCAGCGCTTCGTCGCGACCCGCGCCGACAGCGAGCCGCCGCTCAACGACAAGGAGCTGGTGGGCATCCTCCTGGGGGTATTGATCGGCGGCGACCAGAACATCCTCACGGTGCTGACCAAATCGGTGTACACCCTGTTGGCGGCCCCCGAGCTGTGGCAGCAATTGGTCGACGATCCGGGGCTGATCCCGGAGGCGGTCGAGGAGCTGCTGCGCCTGATTCCCCTGGGCACCATCTCGACCTTCCCGCGCCTGGCCAGCGTCGACCTGGAAGGGCCGTGGGGGCTGATTCCCGCAGGCAGCATCATTTACGCCGATGCGTTTGCCGCCAACCGTGATCCGGCGGCGTTCCCCGAGCCCCTGGCGATTCGCCTGGACCGCAAGGGCGCGCGGCATTTGCAGTTCGGCTACGGCATGCACAACTGCATGGGCGCCGCCCTGGCGCGCCTGGAAATCACCACGGTGCTGCAGATTCTCGTGCAGCGCTTCCCGAACCTGCGCCTGGCGGTGCCGGCGGACCAGGTGCCCTGGGTCGATGGCATCATCCTGCGCCGTCCTGCCCGCTTGCCGGTGCACGGCTTCACTTCAACCTGACCTTGGAAGGACCCATGAAAACGACCTTTGCCGATACGGCTTTACTGACCATCATCCTGCTGGCGATCTTCGTCGTGCCCAGTTCCATCTCGGGTACGGCGCTCGCGTTGCCGGCCATCGGCGCCGACATCCAGGCGCCGCTGACCAGCCTGCAATGGGTGGTCAATGCGTTCAACCTGGCGTTTGCCTGCTTCACCCTGGCGTGGGGCGCGCTGGCGGATCGGCTCGGGCGCAAACGCTGTTTTGTCGCCGGCGCTTCGCTGTACGTGGTGGCCTCGGTGCTGTCCGCCGTGGCCGAGAGCGCCTGGCTGCTGGACGCGGCGCGGGGGCTGGCGGGCATCGGGGCGGCGGCAATCTTTTCCTGCGGCATCGCGATTTTGTCCACCCACTTCAGCGGCCCGGCGCGGCTGCGCGCGTTTGCCCTGTTCGGCACCGTTGCCGGCCTGGGCGTGAGCCTGGGCCCGACCTTGTCCGGCCTGCTGCTGGACAGCGTCGGCTGGCGCGCGATTTTCTGGGCCCATGGGGTGACCCTGGTGATCGTGCTGCTGGGCAGCCCGTTGATTACCCGCGATGGCGTGTTGGCTGAGCGCACCGCGCGCTTCGATGTGCCGGGGGCGACGCTGTTTGTGCTGGCCTTGCTGGCGCTGATGGTGGCGATTGTGCAGGGCTCGCAATGGGGCTGGACCAGCCGCGGTGTACTGGGCCTGGTGGCGGTCGCCGTGGTGCTGTTGGCAGTGTTTACCTGGCAGGAGCGTCGCCACCTGCAGCCGATGCTCGACCTGTCGCTGCTGGCGCGCGGGCCCTTCGTCGGCCTGGCGCTGGTCACCGTGGCGGCGTCGTTCGGTTTTGTGACCTTGCTCACGTACCTGCCGAGCTACCTGTTCGGCGTGCTGCAATTGAGCGCGACCCATGCGGGCCTGGCGATGTTGCTGCTGACGGTGCCGATGCTGTTTTGCCCGATCCTGGCGGGCAAGTGGGCGGCACGCGGGGTGTCGGCGATCGGCATTCTCAAGGCCAGCCTGATTGCGTTGCTGGTCGGTGTGGTGGCGTTGGCGCTGGTCAGCCAGGTCGGTGTGGCGCTGTGGCAACTGGCAGTGCCGCTGTTGCTGGTCGGCATTGGCATGGGCCTGTCGGCCGGGCTGGTGGATGGCCTGGCGCTCAAGACCGTGCCGGAGCAGAAGGCCGGGATGGCGGCGGGCCTGCTCAACACCTTCCGCCTGGGCAGTGAGGCGATTGCGGTGGCCTTGTATGGCTCGCTGCTGGCGACCTTGCTCGACAGCCAGTTGCGCGGCACGTTGAGCCGCCTGGCGCCCGACCCGGCGACCCTGCAACGCTGGATCGACGACGTCGCGGCCGGCAACCTCACCGCTTCCCTGCAAACCCTGGGCGCGGAGCAGGCGGCGACGGTGCACAGCCTGTTTATCGGCGGCTATGACAGCGCCTTCCATGGTGTGCTCTGGGCGCTGGCGGTGATCCTGCTGGTGCTGACCGTGGTGGTCACCTGGCTGGTACGCCCATTGCGCGAACAGGAACGCAGCGAGGCGCAACTGGCCACGCACTGAGCCACGCGCCATACCGCCTGCGACAGCTGCAGGCGGTGCTTTGGCGTGCCCGTAAAAGCGCCGAAGGTTATGCAAAAAATGCAGCTTGATGGCTTTTTTTATTCTTTTATCTGGTGATGCCCCCTGGGGCAAACTGGACTCACCTGCCCGGACGCAGGTCTACCTCAAACCGACAGGCCCACCACCACTTGTCCGCTGGCGTGTGCAGTCCATGAAGATTATGGACCTATGGACCCGAATGCTTTGCTCAAGACCCGCCTTATCGGCCAGATTTTCCAGCAGCACTACAGCTGGTTGTGCGCGCGTTTGTCGTACCGCACCGGTTGCAGCCACAGCGCCGAGGACATCGCCGCCGAGACCTTCCTCAAGGTGTGGATGCTGCCCGACCCCACGGCCATTCGCGAACCGCGCGCGCTGCTGACCACCATCGCCCAGCGGCTGATGTACGAGAGCTGGCGCCGGCGCGACCTGGAAAAAGCCTACTTGCAGATCCTCGCCGACGTGCCCGAACACGTGCACCCATCGCCCCAGGAACAGCTGATTCTGATCGAGAGCCTGTTGGCCATCGACCGGCTGCTGGACGGCCTGTCGGGACAAGCCAAGGCGGTGTTCGTGCACAGCCAGTTGGACGGCATGACCTACACGCAGATCAGTGAACGCCTGGGCCTGTCCCTGGGGCGCATCCACCAATTGATGACCCAGGCCCTGCGCGCCTGTTATCTGGGGTTGAGCGAGTGAGCAAACAGCCTTTGAACGACCCGGTGGCCGAGGAGGCCATCGGCTGGCTGGTGCAGATCCAGTCCGGCGACTTCAGCCCCGCCCAGCAGCAGGCGCTGGATGAATGGCGGGGCACCTCGGCCCATCATCGCCAGGTATACGCGCAACTGCTCGCCGGCCTCGATCAGCTCAAGGCCTCACCCTGGCGTGGGCGCTCCAGCGCGCAGTTGCTGCGTAGCCTGGAGCAACCCAACAGCCGTCGCGCATTCCTGCGTACCAGCCTGTGTGCGCTGGGATTGGCGGCGGGCGCGGGGTGGGGCTGGCGTTTTGAAGACGCGGGGCAGACCTACGCCACCGGCACCGCCGAGCGTCGCACCTGGCAACTGGCCGATGGCAGCACCCTCAAGCTCAATGCCCGCAGCGAGGTGGTCTCGACGCAGGCCGGGGACGCGCACAGCCTTGAACTGCGCACCGGCGAAATGCTGGTGAACCTGCTGCGTCCGCTGCAGGTCAAGACCCGCGCCGCCCATATCAGTGCCACCACGGGCCGCCTGATGCTGAGTGAACAGGACGGCGCGATGCGCCTGGTCACCCTGGATGCCGACGCGGTGCTGCACTTCGACGGCGGCGCGCAGCAACGGGTGGCCATGCACCAGAGCACGCTGTTCGACCACCAGCGCATCCTCACCCAAGTACCCATGGCCACCACCGAAACCGCCTGGCTCGACGGCTGGCTGGTGGTGCGCAACCAGACACTGGCCAGCGTGGTGGAAGCGATCCGGCCCTACCGCAAGGGCATCGTGCGCCTGGATGCCGCGGTGGCGCAGCTGCGCGTGAGTGGCCGGTTCCCGCTGGATGATGCGCGCCAGACCCTGGAGGCCTTGGAGCAAAGCTTGCCGATCAGGGTGACGCAGTGGGGTGGCGTGCTGGTGTTGATTGGGGCGCGGGTGTAGGCGAGGGCGATGCCCTCTTTGTGGGGCGCCTGTGCGGTGCGGGACCGTTGGGTTTCCATGCGTTGGTGCTCCCCTCGATATGCATCGGTGTGTAGATACCCGTGCCCTGATCTGAGGACATACGTAGCTGGCGAGGCTCTGAAAAGCGGCTAACCAGCCCTGGCTCGATGTCGATATCAGGCGACTGAGTGCCGTTATCAGGCTATTTTCGCGGCAGGGATGCCGCGTACTGTGACCCGTCATTAAGAAACGATGATCGCCTGACCTTCCAGTCAGTACGTCTTAACGTCGATCACAGAGAATAAAAAACAACGATGAATAGCCTGACTTCCAAGGATTCCAACGGCCAGCTGGCGCAGGGCTTCAAGCCGCGTCATGTCACCATGCTCTCCATTGCAGGCATTATCGGCGCGGGGCTGTTTGTCGGCTCCGGGCACGCCATTGCGGCGGCGGGGCCGGCCGTGATGCTGGCGTATCTGTTTTCCGGCCTGTTAGTGGTGCTGGTCATGCGCATGCTGGGGGAGATGGCGGTGGCCAACCCCGACACCGGCTCATTCTCGACCTACGCCGACCAGGCCATCGGGCGCTGGGCCGGGTTTACGATCGGCTGGCTGTACTGGTGGTTCTGGGTGCTGGTGATTCCCATCGAAGCCCTGGCCGCCGGGCATATCCTCAACCAGTGGTTCCCGCAGATCGACGCTTGGCTGTTCGCCTTGTTGTCGATCTTTTTGTTGGTGGTCACCAATTTGTTCAGCGTCTCCAAGTACGGTGAATTCGAGTTCTGGTTTGCCATGGCCAAGGTGGTGGCGATCATCGGCTTTATCGGCCTGGGAGGCGCGGTGCTGATGGGCTGGATTCCCGAGCGGGAGGCCAGCGGCTTGAGTCGCCTGATGGAAGAGCACGGCGGTTTCGCGCCTAACGGTTTGTCGGCGGTGGTCGGGGCATTCATCACCATCATGTTCAGCTTTATCGGCACGGAAGCCGTCACCATCGCGGCTGCCGAGTCCAATAACCCGGCGCAGAATATCGCCCGGGCCACCCGCTCGGTGATGTGGCGCATCGGCGTGTTCTACGTGTTGTCGATCTTCGTGGTGATTTCCGTGGTGCCGTGGAATGACCCGCTGTTGGCGTCGGTAGGCTCTTATCAGCGTGCCCTGGAGCTGATGAACATTCCCCACGCCAAGTTACTGGTGGACGTGGTGGTGTTGATTGCCGTGGCGAGCTGCATGAACTCGTCCATCTACATTGCTTCACGCATGCTGTATTCCTTGGGCAAGCGCGGGGATGCGCCCACGCTGATGAAAAAGACCTCCGCCGCGAGTGTGCCGAGGGCCGCCGTGATCGCCAGCACGATCCTCGGGGCTGGCGTGACCTTGCTCAGTTACTTCATGCCCGCCGGATTGTTCCAGTTTCTGCTGGCCAGCTCGGGCGCCATCGCCTTGCTGGTGTACCTGGTGATCGCCGTGTCGCAACTGCGCATGCGCAAGGTCCTGCAACGCCGTAATGTCACCCTGACGTTCAAGATGTGGCTGTTTCCCTGGCTGACCTGGGTGGTCATCGTCTTCATCTGTTGCGCATTGGCGGTGATGCTGTTGACGCCCGAGCACCGCTTTGAGGTGTCGTCGACCATCGGCCTAGCCTTGCTGATTTCCCTGGTCGGCGTGATCACGGCGCGACAGCCTGAAGGCACCCAAAAACCGATCCCCCTGGCTTCGCGCCCATGACCCCCCGGTCGGTCACCTGTTTGGTATTCGTGCTGCTGGATCAGTTCACCCTGATCTCGTTGGCGTCGGCGGTAGAGCCGCTGCGCATGGCCAACCAACTGTCCGGCCAGGAGCTTTATCGTTGGCACACCGCCAGTGTTGACGGCCACCCCGTGTGGGCCAGCGACGGCATGCCCATCACGCCGGACTGTTCCATCGTCGGTGCGCCCTCTGCGGATATCGTCGTGGTGTGCGGCGGCACGGGTATTCAACATACCCTGAGCGACGAACTGATGAAGTGGCTGCGGACCCAGGCGCGTTATTCCAAGCGCCTGGGCGGTATTTGTACCGGCAGTTGGGTATTGGCCCGGGCGGGGCTGCTCGACGGGTTTGAATGCAGCGTGCATTGGGAGTGGCTGGCGGCCATGCAGGAAGCCTTTCCACGGGTGAGCCTCAGCGCCAGCGTGTTCACCCTCGACCGCGATCGCCTGACCAGCTCGGGCGGCACCGCGCCCATGGATATGATGCTGCACCTGATCGGGCGTGAGCATGGGCATGAGTTGTCGGCGGCGATTTCGGACATGTTCGTGTACGAGCGCATGCGCAACGAGCAGGATCATCAGCGCGTGCCGCTCAAGCATATGCTCGGCACCCAGCAACCGAAGCTGCAGGAAATCGTCGCGCTGATGGAGGCCAACCTGGAAGAACCGATCGACCTGGATGAATTGGCCGAGTACGTGGCCCTGTCACGTCGGCAGCTTGAACGCATGTTCCAGAAGTACCTGCACTGTTCGCCCTCGCGCTACTACCTACGGTTGCGGCTGATCCGCGCACGCCAGTTGCTCAAGCAAACCCCCATTTCGATCGTGGAGCTGGCCTTGCTCTGCGGGTTTGTGTCCACGCCGCACTTCTCCAAATGCTACCGCGAGTACTTTGGCGTGCCGCCCAGTGACGAGCGACAGGTGACGGCGGGCGAGCGAGTTGGCATGTTGAGGCCGAAAATTCGCGCCGTACCTGTGCCGATGCCAATGAGTGCCCTGGAGCAGGCGCGAGGGGAGTCGACCTTTGCCAGTGTCCGGCTCAAGGCCAGGCGCTGAGAGTAGGTTGAGTGGCGCTGATCAGCGATGCTTGCGTTTCGAATTTCAGGCCCCACTCACGCTGGCTTCAAACCCGCATGAACGCCTTGATTCTCTCGCCGCACTGATCGGCACGAATCATCCCAGGCGCCGCATCCAGCGCAACCAGGCCGTCCTCCATGAAAATCACCCGGTCGGAAATGGACAGGGCGAAGTCCATCTCGTGGGTCACGATCAGCATGGTCATGCCTTCTTTGGCCAGGTCGCCGATGACCTTGAGCACGTCGCCTACCAGTTCCGGGTCGAGGGCTGACGTCGGCTCATCAAACAGCATGATATGTGGATCCATGGCCAATGCGCGGGCGATTGCCACGCGTTGTTGCTGCCCCCCAGACAACTGATGCGGATACTTGTGCGCGTGAGCCAGCAGTCCGACCTTGTCCAGCAGGGCGTAGGCGCGCTGCTCGCTGATGAGCTTGTCGCGGCCGTGATAGCGCGGCGCGAGGGTGACGTTGTCGAGAATGGTGCGATGGGGAAACAGGTTGAAGCCCTGGAACACCATGCCGATGTGCTGTACCCCACGGCGTACTTGTAGCGTGTTGGTGTTGTCACCGGCGTGGATATAGCTTTCGCCGAACAGAATGATCTCGCCTTGGTCGATGCTTTCCAGGGCGTTGACGGTGCGAATCAGCGAGGTTTTCCCCGAGCCGGACGGGCCGATGATGGAAACCACCTGACCCACATTTACATCAAGGTTGATGCCTTTGAGCACAGCGTGCTGGCCGTAGCGCTTGTGAATGTCGACCAGTTGCAGGGCGGGTGCCGAGCCAGGCCCGGAGGCTTTCCGAGCGCTTGCCGAAGGAGGGGCGGGTTGTGAGGCGCGTAGGCGTCCCATGCTGGTGTCATCCAGCGTCCGGGGTGTGCGGTTGTTGAGTTCCAGGTGGTGCTCCAGCCAATGAAACAGCCAGCCGAGCACGGTCACGATCAGCACGTAATACACCGCCACAGCCGACAGGGTTTCCATCACCAGGAAGTTTTTCGCGTAAAGGCGCTGGCCCACGGTCAACAGTTCGGTCAAGGAAATCACCGAGACCAGCGAGGTCAGTTTCACCACGGTGATGTATTCGTTGATCAGCGTCGGCAGGGAAATGCGGAACGCCTGGGGGATCACGATCAGGCGCTGCAAACCGATCAGGCCGATGCCCAGCGCGCGGCCGGCCTCTTTTTGACCTTTGGCCACGGATATCAAGCCACCACGGTGGATTTCCGCCATATAGGCCGCTTCGGTGACCACCAGGGCCAACAGGCCGGAATAGAACGGGTTGGACAGGACGCCACGGGTGACCGGGAACATCTGCGGCAGGTTATAGACGAACACCACCAGTACCAGCAGCGGCACGCTGCGAAAGAACCAGATATAAATCGACGCCGGCACGCTGATCCAACGCGCGGCCGAAAGCTTGGCCGAAGCCAGCAGGAAGCCCAGCAGCATGCCGATGAACCAGGCCAGCGTGCTGAGCTCCACCACCGTAATGCAGGCTTTCCAGAAGTCCGAGAGCGAAAACAGTGAAAAAAAGTAAGGCCATTCAAATTGCATGTGTCTCTCCAACTGCTGGCGTCGACACAGGCTTTACCTGGGCCGGGCAGTCAAGCGAAAGCCGCCGACTGTGGGAGCGGCTGCGCTCCCACAGGGCTGCACCGGGTCAGTTAGTCGGTTCTTCGAGGTTGTATTTCTTCAACAGGGCGGTGTATTCACCGGAGGCCTTGCTCGCCTCAAAGGCCTTGAGCAGTGCCTGATAGAGCGCGTCGTTGCCTTTCTTGACGTAAATACCCAGCGTTTGCTGGTAGATCGAGTGCTCGGTGCTCACCACGACGCGGCCCTTGGTGCGTTCTGCGATCATGCCGGCGGCGCCGTCGATCTCCACCTGAGCCTGCACATTGCCGGAGAGCAGCGCCTGGGTTACCTCCGGTGCGGACGGGAACTCGCTGACCATAATCGCGCCCTTGTTATTCGGGGTGCAGTAGTCGGTCGAGAGCGTGTTGAACTGCGTCACCCACGTGGTGCCTTTTTCCAGGCCGACTTTCAGGCCGCAGAGGTCTTCCGGTACCTTCGGTTTCAGCGGGCTGTCCTTCAGCACCATGATCGCTGCGCCGGTCTTGGCGTACGGGATGGTTTGCGCTTGCGTCTGCCGCTGGGGCGTGATGTACATGCCGGAGATGATCGCGTCGTAGTGGCCGGCGTTCAGGCTGAGGATCAGGTTGGAAAACTTGGTGTCGACGAAGTCGGCCTTGAGGTCCAGGTGCTTGGCGAGCAGGTGCGCCAGCTCGGGGTCGGAACCGACGACGTTTTTATGTTCGTCGTATGACTCGAAGGGCGGATAGGTGATTTCCATGCCGACCTTGAGTACGCCGGGTGTCACCGTCGTTGCTGCATGGGCGCCGGCCGCACCAAGGAGTGCGACGGCCAGCAGGGTCAAGCGGACAGCATGATTGATTGGATTGCGCATCATCGATGACTCCACGTCGGTAAAGTAGGGCTGGGCGGGTGGTTAAACAGGGCGGTGTGACCAGGCTGAGGGTTGCATCAGGACGCGTCCTGCGCCTGGCTCTTCAAGTGACCGAAGCTCGACGGCTTGCGTGCTTTCTCGTACAGCTTGAGTTCGCCCCGTTCGACTTTGCGGCGCAGGTACTGATAGGTCTGCAACGCTTGGCCGAACATGTGCTCACCGATGGTGATTTCCTCGTAATCCTTAGCGCCTTCAAGAAACTGTGGCAGTGGCTTGATCTGCGTATGGAAGTCGCACGCGTAGAAGAGTGGGAAGGCGTAGCGCTCTTCGCTGACGGTTCGCACTCGGTGAGCCGTAGCGACGAACGCACCCGCGGTCATGACCTCCAGCATGTCGCCGATGTTGACCACAAAGGCACCGTCCACGGGCGGCGCATCAATCCATTGCCCTTGATCGTTCATCACCTCGAGGCCTGGCTTGTCGGCAAGCAAAATGGTGAAGCACTCGTAGTCGGTATGCGCACCAATGCCGGGTGAATCTTGGGCGGCCAGGTCAAAGGGGTAGTGAATCAGGCGCAGTTTCGACGGTGGGCGGGTAACCAGTGCCTCGAAATAGTCCTCTTCAAGGCCCAATGCGAGCGCGAAGCCCTTGAACAGGCGACGCCCCAGCGCAAACACCGCAGCGTAGTACGCTTCGACGGCGGGACGGAAACCCGGCAGGTCCGGCCATTCATTGGCCCCGATCAAGGGGGTTCCGGCCCTGACCAGCGGGTCGTCTTCGCCCACTTCAAAACCGATATCGAACGCCTCCTTGTGGTCCGGTTTGCCTTTGGCATAGACCTCTTCGCCTTCAGGCACAAACCCCTTGTGGCTGCGGGAGGTGCCGATGTAATGCTGCATCTTGTACTCAAGAGATTGCGCAAACAGGTCCTTCGCCGCGTGACGCAAGCCGTCGATCAGCGACGACTCGATGCCGTGGTTCTTGATGTACAGAAAACCCACTGCGCGGGCGGCGTTACCGAGTTCTTCGGCCACTGCCTGGCGCTGTGCGATGTCGTCGCTGTACAGCCCGGCGATGTCCACCAGCGGAATGCGATTGAAGTTGGCGGCCTTTGGCGTTTGGTCAGGCATGAAATAACGCTCCTTATCGGGTTGAGGCACCGCTGAAACGCCGGAAATGCTCGCGCTCGGTAGTTGCCATCCATACGTTCAGCGACCACAGGTCGGCCACCGGCACATTGGTGAAGGGCAGGTGATGCAGGTAGCCGTCGGCACCGAACTCCGGTGTCAGCGTGCTGACCTGATAGCCGCGACTTTCCTGGGATCGCCAGATGGCCTCCCAATGCTGCTGATGGAAGGCCAGCGCTTGGGTGTACTCGGGAGCGGCGGGGTGGGGAACCTGGGGCCCCTGGTCATAACCGACCCGGGCTTGAATGTGGTGAACGCGCTCGACGAAAGCGCTGAGGTCATCTTCCGGATCGTTGAGCAGGCGCTCGCAGGTGACGACCCAATGACTGATGTCGCTGGTGAAGCGCAGGTCCGGCAGTTGGCGAATCAGCTCGAGGGTGACCCAGGGGTTGAACAACGAGCGCGCACGATGGGTTTCAAAGGCGCACACCTGGCCGTGCTTGCGCGCGACGTCCATTGCGCGGCCAAAGAAGTCGACTTGCTGTGCCAGTGGCCAGCGGTCGTTGCCAGCCAGCAGGTTGATGAAGCGCGGCGACAACTCAGCCGCCCAAGCGAGTTTTTTATCGAGGTCCAGCAGGTGTTCGTCGACGTTCGCCGATTGTTCCGGCAGAACATCGTAGGCGCTGAAGACGGTACTGATATAGCTGACATGGTTGGCGCGTAGAAAGGCTGCGAACTCGGCGCGTTCGCTGGCGGTCATGGGCAGGCGGGCTTCCATGCCATCGAACCCGGCGTCAAGCAACTCTTCGAGCGCTTGTGCCTTGCTCGCGGTGTAGCCCCATAACGTTCGGAATACTTCCAACTTCATCGATCTGCTCCAAAGGTGCCTTCGCATGATTGACACAGCGGCGTTTCGGCGCGGACCGAAACGCACAAAAACGGCAGTGACAATCAGAAAAGGCAATCTTCGGGCCGCATCTCTGTGGAAAGGCTCCTTTGTTGCCGCCAATAGTAGGGAGAGGCGCTTGGCGGAAAGAATAGGGAAGTGCAAATAGATAGTTCAGAGATTTCTAAACTATTGAGGGGCGACGGGTAACGCGCGGGTGACTGCGAATCTGAAGGCGACGGTAAAGCCGCCTCCTGCTTTATGGCTACTGGGCGTTCAGCCCGTCGAGAAACTTTGTGTGTTGCAACGTCCTGGAAAACATCGGCAGCGTGAAGCGTTCTGCGGCCTGTTGTTGTTTGTCGGTGAAGGTCGCGGTGCAATCGATCAGGGTCACCACGTTATAGCCCTTCTCATAACCCGATCGAACCGTGCCTTCGACACAGCAATTGGTCAGGAAGCCCGCCACCACCAGGGTCTGGATGCCGTTGTTGCGCAGCACCAGGTCCAGGCCTGTGGTAGCAAAACCGTCCAGCCCGCGCTTGCCCTCCACGAGGATGTCGCCGGCTTCCCGGGTAATCGCCTCGCTGATGTCGACGCCCCAACCGTTCATGTACGGGTTGAATCGAGCCAGACCGTGACACTCAGTCCGCGTTGTTGCGCGGTATCGGTAAACGACAATTGGACGCGTGCCCCGGTGCGCTCGGTGATCGCCTTGACGATGGACAAACCGAGCCCCGAGCCCGCCTCATCGGTGCCCAGGCCGCGATAGAACGGATCGAATACCCGTGCCTGTTCCTCGAGGGGGATTCCAGGCCCTGAGTCCTGGATCAGCAGCTTGACCGCACCGGGCGCCGACGCCACCGACAGATCGACGCGGCCGCCCGCTGGGGTATAGCGGATCGCGTTATCCACCAGGTTCTTGACCAGGGTAAACAGGTCCATCCGGTTGAAGGTGAGGTGCACATCCTGGGTGCTTTCGACGCCAATATCGAGCTGTTTGCATTCAGCCAATGGCAACAGGTCTTCCAGGACCTGTCGGTAGATTTCATGCACTGACACCACGCTTTGATCCCGGGCTGCCTCCGATTGCGCCGCGGCCAGGCTCAGCAGTTGGTCGATCAATTGGCGTCCGCGCTCGATACCCCGTGAAAGAGGCAGCAAGCGCTCGCGGGTCTGGGATGACATGTGCGTGGCGGCCAGTCGTTCGGCCTGCAGGGACAGGGCGGTCATGGGCGAGCGCAATTCATGGGCCGCGTCGGCAACGAAACGGCGTTGGTTGTCCATGGACCGGGCAACCCGTGCCAGCAAGCGATTGATGGCCACCACAAACGGGCGGATTTCGGTGGGCAGATGCTGTTCATGTATCGGGTGCAGTTCCTGTTCGGCGCGCTGATCTATTTCCGCCGACAGGCTGGCGATGGGGCGAAACAGCTTGCGCACCAGGTCGCCGACGACCAGCAACAGCACGGGAAACAGGATCAGGAACGGCAGCAGGCTGCGCCAGGCGCTTTCTCGTGCATCGTTGTCGCGGGCGTCGGACTCCTGGGCCACCGCAATACGCTCGCCGTTGGCGGTGGTCCTGACCAGTACACGGAAAGCCTCGCCCGCCACCTCGACCGTGGACAACCCTTCGGCCAAGTTGGCCGGGAATGGCAGTGGAATGACCTCATCGGTGAGACCCGAGGGATCGATACCGTCGCCAAGGTGTTGAATGATCAACCGGGACTCTTCGTCGTCGCCGTCGATGGTGGTGCCTTGCGGGTACTGCAGGGTCATGTGCTGGCGATCAAACAGGATCGCCACCTGGCGCAGGGTGTCGTCCTGCTGTTCGTGGGCTTCTTCGAAGGCTGAGACGAATGCAAACCCGCTGGCAATCAAGGCGACCAGCAAAATGGCCAGCGACAGGGCCACCGAAAGCCGCAGTTGTACCGATTCACTCAAGCGTTTCTTGACACCATCCATCCCATGCCCCTGACGTTCTTGATCACATGACTGCCCAACTTGCGCCGCAAGGCGTGAATCAGGAACTCGATGGCGTTGCTTTCAACTTCATTGCCCCAACCATACAGGCGCTCTTCCAGTTCGCTGCGCGAGAGGATCGCACCGGGACGGATCAACAGGGCTTGCAGCAGCGCGAACTCGCGGCTGGATAGCGCTATATCGCTGAGTTCGACGGTTGTCGCTTGCTTGGACAGCAAGTCCAGCGAGACCACGCCATTACTGAGCACGGGTAATGCATTGCCGCCCTTGCGGCGCAGCACGGCACGCATGCGCGCGAGCAATTCCGCCATGTTGAACGGCTTGAGCAGGAAGTCGTCGGCGCCGCCATCCAGGCCGCGCAGGCGATCATCCAGGCTGTCTCGGGCGGTAATGATCAGCAAGGGCACCGGGTTGTTACGCTCGCGGATGGTCGCCAGCACGTCGAGGCCGTCCTTGCCGGGCAGGCCAAGGTCCAGCAGCACCAGGTCATAGTGATGGGTGTCGAGTGCGGCCAGGCCGCTGAGGCCGTTCTTGACCCAGTCCGCGGCATAGCTGGCGTCGCTGAGTGCGCGCTGGATAGCATCGCCAATCATCGAATCGTCTTCGACCAACAGTATCCGCATGTCCCTCTCCGCAAAAAAACAGGCGCGGCAGGGCTGACTGTCGCGCCTGTATTGAAGCACCTGCGCGGGTATTTGTCCGCACCGGACGGTATCAGCCTTTCATCGCGTCGAATGCCTTGAGCAGGTCGTCCATAGCAGCCTTGCAATCAGCCTGTTTCGGGCTGCTGTCACGCAGTGCCGACAGGGCACGGTCGATGGCTTTGTCCAGTACATGCCAGTCACTGGCCGCGCGCGGCTTGATGCCGGCTTCGGCCGAGTCCCAGGTGGACTCCAGGTCTTTGATCCGGGCTTTCGCGCCAGGCAGGTCGTTTTTGTCGACCAGGCCGGCCACTTCGACGGCGATGCTGCGGAACTCGGACAGGTCGCCCAGTTTCGAGGCGGCCTTGCCCTGGCTGTTGGTCGAACCTGGCGTGACGGGGGCCTGGGGTTTATCGGCAGGTTTCGAGCAGCCGGCAGCGATACCCAACAACAGGATCGAAGCGGCGATTGCGGCGCGGCGAATAAGGTTTTGAACAGGGCGCATGATGAGGTCCTTGAGGGTAATTGAGTTATGGGCGCAGGGTTCTGCGGTTGCCGACGCCGATTTGTGCGACGGCCACCAACAGGACAATCACGCAGAGGAAGATCGCGCTGGTCCAGCTGGCGCCCATGCCCAGGCCGCCGTAGGTCTTGGCCTGGGTCAGCAAGTCGCCGAGGGAGGCACCGAAGGGGCGAGTCAGGATGTAAGTGATCCAGAAGGTCAGGACCACATTGGCACCCAGGCGCCAGGCGAGCAGGGTTGCGCCGATCATCAGCGCAAAAATCACCGCGCCCAGGGTGAAGCCCAGGCCCAGCGCTTCGGTGGCCAGGTCGCCGGCGGCGGTGCCGAGCGCGAAGGTGCACAACACGGTGGCCCAGTAGAACACCTCGCGCCGTGGGGTCACGATGGCCCGGATCGACAGGCTGCGTTCGGTGCGGTACCAGACCAGGAAGTTGAGGGCGAGCAGGACCGAGAAGATCACCGTGCTGGTATACAGGCTGACGTCGAGTTTATCGGTGAGGATGTCGGTGATCTGCGTCCCGACAATGCTCACCAGCACCACGGTCAGCCAGTAGATCCAGGGGGTGTAGGCTTTGGTGCGCAGCTGGAAAAACAGCGCGATGGCCAACAGGGCGGCCATGCCGATGCTGGTCCAGCCGGCACCCAGGCCCGCATCGACGGCGAGATAGTCCGCGCCGGTTTCGCCCACGGTGGTGGACAGGATCTTGATCACCCAGAATGACAGGGTCACCTCGGGTACTTTGTTCAGCCAGCGGGCTGCTGTGGCATTCATCGGGTTTACCTCTCCTGTGCGCGGTGGTGGCGCAGGGGAGAAGGTACGGCACGAAACTTAGCCGGGACTGAGGGCCGGCGACCTATGCGGAAAATACATGCGCCACGCCGATTGTCGTCAGCTGCACCGTGCTGCCGGTCAAGGGCGCCTGCAGGCCCGAACTGCGTACCAGGATCGCGCGCCCCGGTGCGCCATCGTCAGGCTGCAGCGCCACGGTCAGGGTGCAGGTGTTCCCGCCAAAATCACGCTCGGTCACCACGCCCTGGCAGCCGGCGCCTGACCCCGTGCTGACCTGCAACTGCTCGGGGCGCAGCATGATCTGTGCAACGGGACAATTGTCCAGGCTGTTGACCGCGATACGGCCCAGTTCGCAATGGGCCCATCCGGCTTCGAGCCTGGCAGGCAGGATCACTGCATCGCCCAGGAACAAGGCGGTCTGTTGGTCGCCGGGGGACTGGTACAGGTCCATCGGATGGCCGGACTGCACCAGGCGTCCCTGACGCATCACGGCCAGTTGATCGGCAAACGACAGCGCCTCACTCTGGTCGTGCGTCACCAGAATCGTGGTAATACCGGCGTCGCTCAGCAGCCGTGCGACCATCTTGCGCATCGCTGCTCGCAGGCCGGTGTCCAGCGCCGAAAAGGGTTCATCCAGCAGCATTAGGCGTGGTTGTTGCGCCAGTGCACGGGCCAGGGCCACCCGTTGTTGCTGCCCGCCGGACAGTTCGTGGGGCCAGCGCCGCGCCATGCTGGCTTCAAGGGCCACGCTGTCCATCAGTTCGGCGATGCGTGTTTCGCGTTGCGCGCCCTTGGCGGCCAGGCCAAAGGCGATATTGTCGGCCACGCTCATATGCGGGAACAGCGCACCGTCCTGCGGCACATAACCGATCTGGCGTTGATGGGCCGGGACGGCGTGCGTGGCGTCGACCAGCAGTTGGCCATTGAGCGCAAGGCTGCCGCTATCGGGAAACTCGAATCCGGCGATCATCCGCAGCAGCGTGGTCTTGCCTGAACCTGACGGCCCGACGATCACCGTTCGGCTGCCGGTGGGCACCGACAGGTTGACGTCGGCCAAGGCGCGCTGGCTGCCGAAGGACTTACAGATTGCATTGAGTTCGAGGGCGTTCATCGGCCAGCCGTGCGTTTGGATTGGTGATAGAGGAGGCCGGTCAACGGCAGGGACAACAGGATCATGATCAGCGCGTAGGGGGCTGCGGCGGCGTAGTCAATTTCACTGGTCATTGCCCAGAAGCCGGTGGCCAGGGTGCGGGTGCCGTTGGGGGCCAGCAGCAATGTGGCGGTCAGCTCATTGGTGATCGCCAGGAACACCAGTGCGGCACCGGCCGCTGCACCTGGTGCGGCCAGGCGCAGGGTGATCAGCCAGAGTGCACGGGCGGGCGAGCGGCCGAGGCTGCGTGCCATGTGTTCCAGCTCCACCGGCGCCTGGGCGATTCCGGCCCGCAAGCTCACCAGCGCCCTTGGCAAAAACATCAGCAGGTAGGCGAGCAGCACGGTGATCGTGGTCTGGTAGATCGGTCGCGCGAAGTGAATGGTCACGGTCACCAGTGCCAGCGCGACGACGATGCCGGGCAAAGAGCTGGTGATGTAGTTGCAGCTCTCCAGGATGCGCTGCAAGCGCCCTGGCGCACGTATCGACAGCCAGGCAATCGGTACCGCCGCGCCGGTGGTCAGCAGCGCTCCGGCAGCGCCGAGCAACAGGGTTTGCTCGAGGGCCGGCAGCAGTTCATTCATCTGCCACACGGCCACGCCGCCGGCGACCAACCATTTGCCCAGGGTGATCAGCGGCACACCCAGGGCCAGCGCGCAGGTGAACGCTTGCAGGCCAAGGGCGGCGATGCGGATGGGAGTGCCCAGGCGCAGGGTGCGCTGGTCCCGGGCACTGCCCGAGCCGACCCGTGCATAACGCGCGGCACCGCGGGCCGCCGATTCGATCGTCAGCATCGCCAGGCAGCACAGTGCCAATACCGCCGCCAGCATGTTGGCGGCCGGGCCATTGAAGGTCGACTTGAACTGGTCGAAGATCGCCGTGGTGAAGGTGTCGAAGCGGATCATCGCGTACAGGCCGTATTCGGCCAGCAGGTGCAGGCCCACCAGCAGCGCGCCGCCGCAGATCGCCAGGCGCAACTGCGGCACCACCACCCTGAAGAACACCGCCCAGGGTTTGAGCCCCAGGGATTCGGCTACGTCTTCGATAGCAGGATCGAGCCGCCGCAACGTGGCCGCCACTGGCAGGTACAGAAACGGAAAGTAGGCGATGACCGAGACCAGCACGCCCGCCGGCAAGCCATGGATCGACGGCACCAGGCTGACCCAGGCATAGCTGTGCACAAAGGCCGGCACCGCGAGGGGAGCCACTGCCAGCAATGACCACAGACGGCGTCCCGGCAGGTCGGTGCGTTCGGTCAACCAGGCCAGCGCGACGCCCAGCGCCACGCACAAGGGCAGGGTGATGACCACCAGCAATACGGTGTTGACCAGCAACTCGGCAACCCGAGGCCGGAACACCAAGGCCTCGATCTGTGCCCAGCCGATTTGCCAGGACACACCGATCACGAAGGCGATGGGCAACAGGGCCAGCAGCGAAACCAGCACCGATAAACCGGTGACCCATGCGCCGCCACGCCTGAAAAAACGCGCGTGGCTGCGCTGTGAAGGTCGCGCGGGTATCGACCGGGCGGCAGCCGCCTCCAGGGTTTCAGGCAACAATCAGAGGAGTCCGGCCTGGGTCATCAATGCGACGGCTTTTTTGCTGTCGAGTTTGGACGCATCAACCTTGGGAGCATCGAGCTGCGTCAGCGATACCAGCTTGGGGTTCGACTCGGCGTTCCGGCCCACGGCGTACTCGAACGAATTGCCGCTCTTGAGAATCGCCTGGCCGTCCGGGCCGGTGATCCACGCCAGGAAAGCCTGGGCCTGCTCCTTGTGTGTGCTGGAGGCCAGCACGCCGGCACCGGAGATGCTGACGAACGCGCCCGGGTCCTGGTGCTTGAAGTAGTGCAGTGAAGTGTTCTTGCTGTTTTCGCCGGTCTTGGACTGATCGACGAAGCTGTAGTAGTGGTAGATCACGCCACTGTCGACCTGGCCGGCATTGACGGCCTTGAGTACCGCACTGTTGCCGCGGTAAATGCTCGCGTTGGCTTTCATTGCCTTGAGCCAGTCGAGGGTGGCGGCCTCGCCCTTGAGTTCGAGCACGGCAGCGACGATCGCCTGGAAGTCGGCCCCGGCCGGGGAGGCGGCCCAGCGGCCTTTCCAGTGGGGAGAGGCAAGGTCCATCAGGGATTTGGGCAGGTCGGCTTCCTTGAGCGCGCCCGGGTTATACACAAACACCGTCGAGCGCGCAGCGATACCCACCCATTTGCCGTGGGCCGGACGATAGGCCGCACCGACCTGTTCCAGGGTGGTCGGCGCCACGGGGGCAAACAGCCCGGCGTTATCGACCAGCACCATCGCCGGTGAGTTTTCGGTGAGGAACACATCGGCCGGGGAGGCAGCACCTTCCTGCACAATCTGGTTGCCCATCTCGGTGTCATCGCCATTGCGGATGGTCACGGGAATCCCGGTTTCCTGGGTAAACCCTTCGACCCACGCCTTGGTCAGGCTCTCGTGCTGGGCGTTGTACACCACGATGCCAACGCTGTCGCTCGCGGCATAGACGTGCCCGGCGGCGAGCAGCGCGCCGACCAGCAGGGCTTTTTCAAGGAACGACGGAAAACCGATAGTCATGAGAGGGCAAGCTCCTGATGGTGAGGGTGTGCTTGAGGAATATAGCTGGAGATTCCTGACCAATAGGAATCATTTGCATGCTGAGGCGCGGCGAATGTAGAGCCGGGAATGAAAAAAAAACGTGAAAAAAAGGTGAGTTTTACCGAGCGCGCGCCCATGGTGTTTGCAGGCATGTGTCATTCACCCGAAATGGCGCGCTACGGCAATTACTAAGTTCTGAAGCGAAGCACCAGGTCGTTCAGGTTTACAGCCAACCGTGACAGCTCATTACTTGCCGTCAGCGTCTGGCGAGTGCCTTCGCTGCTTTGAACGGCAAGGTCGCGGATGCTTATCAGGCTGCGATCCACATCACGCGCTACGTGAGCCTGTTCCTCGGAGGCGGTTGCGATCTGGATATTGCGATCGTTGATTTCGAGTACGGAATCTATGATCTGGCGCAGCGACTGGCCGGCTTGCTCCGCCGTATCTCGCGTGCTGTAGACCTCAGACGTGCTCATCTGCATCGATTCGACGGCGGCTGAGGAGCCTGTTTGAATCGTCGAGATCATCTGTTCAATTTCCTGGGTAGAGGTTTGGGTGCGGTGCGCCAGTGCCCTGACTTCGTCGGCGACCACTGCAAAACCGCGGCCTTGTTCTCCTGCGCGGGCTGCTTCAATTGCAGCGTTCAACGCCAGCAGATTGGTTTGCTCGGCAATCGCCCGGATAACGCCGAGTACCTTGCTGATGTCTTGCGCCTGGCCTGCTAGCGCTTTTACCTGCTCCGAGGAAACTTCGACTAACCCCGTCAGGCCGCGCATGGCCGTGAGCGTTTCAGTGACCCTTTTATTGCCAAGATCGGCTGCCAGGCTGGACTGCATTGCGGCTTCCGAGGTGGAGTTGGCATTGCGGGCAACCTCTTCGACAGCAGCGCTCATCTCGGTGACGGCCGTGGCAGCCTGCTCTATCTCGCTGTTCTGCTGTTGCAAGGTGCGATCAGCACTTTCCGTGATCGAAATCATCTCGACGGCAGCGCTGCTGAGTTGAGCTGAGGCGCCTGATATTTCCAGTATCGTGCTCCGGAGGTTCTTCTGCATGATATTGAGCGCATGCATCAAGCGGGATGCTTCATCCGAACCGGTGACTTCCAGGTCATGGGTAAGGTCGCCGGCCGCGATATCTTCCGCCAGTTTGAGGGACGAACTGATGGGGTTCACAATACTGTTGGTGAACAACGTGGCCAGCAGGGTAGTGAGCGCAAAAGCCACCACCAGCACAGCTATCAGTACCCTGACGCTATGGGTATAAACCTCTGCTGCATCCTGCCCCGACAAAACCGCCTGGCGTGCATTTTGCTCACGTAGAAGTGTGAGCTGCTCTTGATAGGCACTGGCCCGCTGTGCCTGCTCGGTGTTGGCGAACGAGATCGCTTGTTCATGGTCAGGCTGATCGAGGGCGAGTACTTTTTTCAGGCCCTCAATGTAGGCATCCATTGTTTGGCTGGCCTTCTCAAACTGCAGTTGATCCTGTTCGCCGGAGATCAGGTTGTCACGATAAAACGCGCTCTTCGCTTCAAGCGTTCGCATGGCCTCTTCGACCTTTGACAGCGATGCATCATGCACGTCTTTGGAGGTACTCGAGAGCATGCGGATACTCTCAAGGCGCGCATGCAGAAGGGCGATCTGAATATCGTCAATCACCTGGATGCTCGGCAGGGAGTTTTGCTCGATGTTCTGCTCCGCCGTGCGCAAATGACCGATTTGTAAATAGGAGAAGCCTGCCAAACTGATCAGCAAGAGGGTGATCAGACCGAAGCAGACGAACGCTCTGCGCGCGATATTCAAGGATCTTAGTTTCATATAGGCCTCCGAAGGCCGAGGTGTCAGGGGAGGGGGCAGCCCCTGCGTCAGTTTTTGTTGATCACGAACAAGGGCTGCCTTTGCAGGCGGCACATTGGCGCTGACTGTCATCCTGGCGGCGATGCGTACAGTGAGGAATTCAAAAAAATGAATCGAGGTGATAGTTGCGATAAATTATTGCGCGCTAATCGTTAGTCTATTAAATATTTCCGTGGGCGCCTGATCCTTTGTCAAAGCGGCCGGAAATTCGTGCGAAGGAAACAAGGGCCTGCATGAGGTTAATCAGGCAAACCCTAGATAGGTGGATGTTCAGGGTGGCGCCATGCGTCAAAACTCGGTTATGACGGTTACCCCTGCCGTCTCGAAGCGGTCCATGTTCGTCAACGCGTCGATGGACTGTTCCAGGCTGATGGTTTTGCCCACGAGTTTTTCAGGCGCCAGCTTGCCTGAGGTGATCATCTCGATCATCGCGCCATAGCGATGCGCCTGCATGCCGTGGCTACCGTAGATCTCAAGTTCATGGGCGATGACCTTGCCCATGGGGATGGCCGGCGTGGCGTGATCAGCGAGCATCAACCCGACCTGGACGTGCTTGCCGCGACGGCGCAGGTTATTGATGGAGTTGAAACAGGTGGTTGGGTGGCCCAAGGCGTCCAGCGAGACGTGGGCACCGCCCTGGGTGATTTCCAGCACGGCTTCGGTGACGTCCGCGACGCACTGGGCATTGATGGTGGCGACAGCGCCGAGGGCGCGTGCCAGGTCGAGTTTTTCCTGGGAAATGTCGATGGCGATCACGTTCGCGCCAATGGCCTGGGCGATCATCACCGCAGACAGGCCTACACCTCCGCAGCCATGTACCGCGACCCACTGACCGGCGCTGACGTTGCCTTGGTCGACGACTGCACGGAACGAGGTGGCGAAGCGACAACCCAGGCTTGCGGCGGTAGCGAAGTCCATGCTCTCAGGCAGCGCGACCAGGTTCAGATCGGCCTGATGGATGCCGACGTACTCGGCAAACGACCCCCAATGAGTGAAGCCCGGCTGGAATTGCGTGTGACACACCTGCTGATTGCCGCTGTTGCACTGCGCACAAGTACCACAGCCACCCACGAACGGCACGGTCACCCGGTCACCGACCTTCCACCGCGTGACGTCGTGGCCCACCTCGGCCACGATGCCGGCCAGCTCATGACCCGGTACATGGGGCAGTTCAATGTCGGGGTCATGACCTTTCCAGCCATGCCAGTCGCTGCGGCACACTCCGGTGCCAAGCACCTGGATCACCACGCCATGGCGTTCCGGAGATGGATCGGCCACGTTCATCAGGCGCGGCGGTTTGGAAAAGGCTTCGTAGACGACTGCTTTCATTCAAATTACCTAGGCTTGGAGGGGCGATTCAGGCATTGCCATTATGAATGAGCGCCTTGAAATTACCCTTCAAGTTGCCATTGACCGAACGCAATAATTGAAATTAACCTTCATTTTTAAGCATGAATTTGAGGGGTTATTTCATGATTGAGCAGCTCGATAAGGCGGACATTGCAATATCGGAACGTTTGCAGCGGGACGGCAAGCTGTCGAATGTGAAGCTGGCCGAGCAGCTGTCCCTCAGCGAAGCGTCCTGTTGGCGCAAGCAAAGACGCCTGGAAGAATGCGGGGTTATCGAGGGATACCAGGCCATTCTCAATCGAAAGAAACTCGGGCTGGGCCTGAAGGCGTTTGTCCAGATCTCCTGCACGGATCACAGCGAAGAAGCCACGGCAACGTTTGAAAAGATTATCCAGGCGGCCCCGCAGGTATTGAGTTGCCATAACACAACGGGGGAGGCGGACTTTCTCCTTGAGGTGGTTGCACGGGACCTGGACAGCTATAGCCGCTTTGTCGAAACAGTGCTGAGGAAGCTCCCGGGGGTTTCCAGTATTCGCTCGAACCTCTCCCTGCGCGAGATGAAGACCACTCATCGACTGCCCGTCAGCGAGCTCTTGAGCATCTGAAGGCGGTCGGGCACGTGGAGAGCCATCGTTCGTCCGGATAATCGAGCATTTCGGCACTGTTATCGAGCATTTCGGCACAGTCTCCCGGTTTTGTTCAACCTAGACTCGAGCTTCACTTTCAGACTCAGCTGGAGCCGCGATGAACATCAGATCAATCCTGCCTGCACTCTCCATGGCCGTCACACTCAGTGGCTACGCTGCGGATTTCTCACTGACCAGCCGGGATATTGCTGACAACCGCCCGTTGACCCGTCGCGAAGTGTTCCAGGGCTTCGGTTGCGACGGTGGCAACACGTCTCCTGAGCTTTCGTGGACAAACGCCCCGGCAGGGACCAAAAGCTACGCGATCACCGTTTACGATCCCGATGCCCCCACCGGCAGCGGTTGGTGGCATTGGACGGTGGTCAACCTGCCGGCCTCCACCCATAGTTTGCCACGCGGCGTGGGGGCGAACCTGCCTGCGGGTGCAGTACAAGGGCGAACCGATTATGGCCAGCCGGGGTTCGGTGGCGCTTGCCCTCCTGTCGGCGATAAACCCCATCGCTATCAATTCACCGTGTGGGCCTTGAAAGTCGATAAGCTACCGCTCGACAACCAGGCCAGCGGAGCCTTGGTCGGTTACATGCTCAACGCCAACGTCCTGGCCAAAGCGACCATTACTTCCACTTACGGACGTTAAGAACCATGCGCCCTTGTGACGGCATACAGCACCGGGAAAATATTATCGATGCCTGTGTCATACGGGCGCGACATGCCCTTACCTTGCCCAGGGTGCCGGTGTTCGTGACCACCTTGTGTCGAGTGCGGCAGGGGGAAAAACTGTTGCAATGGGATGACCGTGAAATGCGCGCAGGGCCTCGGCATCTGATTCTGATGCCGGCCGGGCGCGAGCTGGGTATCTCAAACTTCCCCGGCCCTCAGGGTCACTACATCGCCGATGCGGTGACCTTTCCCGTCTCGACATTGCGTCACTTCAGCAGCCGATATAGCCAGCAGATCAAGAGTGGTCGCGGTGCACTGAAGAGCGATCTATGCGTTCCCCTGGACAGGCACACCACCCAGGCATGGGAGCAGTTGCTGGTCGCCATCCATGCAAACGCCCCGCAGGCGCTCTGCACACATTATGGGGAAGCGGTGCTGCTGAGCCTATGCCTTGGCGGCCAGGTCGGACCTTTGCTGATGGGGCGCAACGATCCCTTGTGCGAGCGGGTGCAGCATCTGGTAATGGCCAACCCGGAGCGAGACTGGACGGTTGCGAGCGTCGCACAGCACATGAACCTGGGGGAGTCGACCTTGCGTCGCCAACTGGCGAACGAGGGGAATAGTTTCAGGAACATTCTGGAGGGCGTTCGACTGTCGACAGCATTACAACGGCTGCAGACAACGTCTCGCCCGATCGGTGAAATTGCCGGCGCCTGCGGCTACGCCTCGGCCTCACGTTTTGCCGTGCGTTTTCGCTCACACTATGGCCTGTCACCCCGTGAATTGCGGGCCGCGATTTGAACCGTTGCGGGAGGGCGTCCCCCCGTCTGCCGGCCGGCAGTGTGAGCCAGGTGTTGACGTCTATCGGTGGGTAGCGGACCAGACTGTCTGGCGATAGTGCTACTGTCTACGCAGTCCCCCCGGAGCCTGCTGGATGACCCATCAAACTTCAGTTCACCCCATCGCAACGCCTCCCGCCGCGCCAGGCCCTGAAAAACCGCGCGCTCACCCACCTATGTGGCATGGCAATCCGGACTTACCCACCTTCGGCAGCACTGGGGCGGCCATATTGGGTTTCTGTTTTGTGCTGCTTATGTTCCTGCCGGTCATAGGGGTGACGGTGCTGATCCTTTTCGGTCTCGAAGCGATGCAAGGCGCATCGTCCAGCGATGGGGCGAGTCCCACCACGTCGCCTCTCATCCTGGCTATGCTTGGTGTTGTTGTGCTCATGGGGCTGGTTTTCGCGTGGATGTTCTCTGCGTCCAGAGTGCTGGCCTTCACCTTTGACGAAAACCGGCAACTGCTGACTCTCACCGTCACCCGTCGCGGCCGTAAACCCGCCGAAGTGCAGGTGCCCTTCAGCGATATCATTTGTATCAGCCCTTACGTGCTCGCCAGTTATGACCGCCATGGCCATTTCAGCGTCGTGTGCCAGGGGCGGAGGGGCAAGGAGTTCGAATATCGATTGGCTGAGGGGACTTCTCTGGAAGACATGGAATTTCATGCTGCATGGCTGCGCGCAATAATAGGCGAACGGATGCATGAACCAATGAATCTGGACAAATGAACGAAGCACCTCCGGGCACTATCACCTTTCAATCGCATCGATAATTGCCCCGCCGTCAGCGCCATCCAGCAAATACCCACGGCGTCGAATGGATCGAAACACGCACCGGCAGTGTCACCTTGTGCCAGCCTGGGCGCGTCCATTCGTCTGTTGCCCGGCACTCTGGGGGGCATGGCGTTTCTCAACCTTAAGCACGGATATCCCGAGCCCAAGAACGGAGAGCCAGCATGGAAATCAATGAGAATGCCCCGGGCAACATTTCACAGCAGGCTGTAACGCGCGGGACGGACAACGAGACAGGGCACGACCCGAGGCGTGATGAGGATAAGATCCCGCTGCCGCCGGACGACGATGCCCCCCTTGAGGAGGATATGTCTGATGTGGACGCTGCCGATTCAGTGGCGAGCGAACACCCTGACAACTGAGGTGTTTCAGATCAACGAACCCGGCCAGGGTGTCGCAGGTGGCTGGGAATCTGAAGGCGGCTGTAAAGCCGCCTTCTGGGCGATGGCTAGCGGGCGTTCAGCCCGTCGAGAAACTCGGTGTGTTGCAACGTCCTGGAAAACATCGGCAGCGTGAAGCGTTCGGCAGCCTGTTGTTGCTCCTCGGTGAAGGTCGCGGTGCAATCGATCAGGGTCACCACGTTATAGCCCTTCTCATAACCTGATCGTACCGTGCCTTCGACACAGCAATTGGTCAGGAAACCCGCTACCACCAGGGTCTGGATGCCGTTGTTGCGCAGCACCAGGTCCAGGCCCGTGGTGGCGAAACCGTCCAGCCCGCGCTTGCCCTCCACGAGAATGTCGCCGGCTTCCCGGGTAATCGCCTCGCTGATGTCGGCGCCCCAACTGCCGGTGCGGAAAGCGCTGCCATCGGCAACGCCCTTGAGAATCCCGTAGTCGCGGGTGGTCAGTTCCGGATAGCCCTCGGCGAACTGGATCGGCAGGTGGATGATCTTCACGCCGAGCGTGCGCGCCTGTTCAACCGTGGTGGCGGTGTTCGCGAGCATATTGGACGTGTGCATGACGTCTTTGACGGCGTCATGGAAGACGCCGCCTTGGGTGGTGAAATCGTTCTGGTATTCGATCAGGACCAGGGCGGTGGTGTGTGGGTTCATGTCGGGTCTCCGATAAGTGGGTCGAGCAACAAGCGTAGAACAGCAGGCAGGGTTGAGTGGGGCGGCAGTCAAACACAAAACTATGGCTCGGAACGCCGCATCCGTTCACAGACCGCGGGCAAAGCGGGCACTTTGATACTATGCTCATTGCCAATGCGAGCCATCTATGGGTCTCAATGTTCGGCCGCCAAGGGCACTGAGCCTAGCAAAACATTGACGTTGGCCAGCAGCCTTGTATCGGCCAGACAGCCGGTGGGTGGGCTTCAGGCGTTTTCAACGGCTCACGCAACAACCCGCACGCGGCATACAGGGAAACGTTCAATGCCTGCCCCACACCTCACCTGTTCGAAAATCTCCAATTTGGGGGCCAAGTGCTCCAACCAGAACACTCCGTCGATCCAGGCTGTAAGCCAGTGCGGGTGGATGACTGTTGGTAAATGCCAAGCACGATGGAGAACAGCATGAACACCCAGTCGATCCACACGACCTTGGGGCGCTTCGCCGGCTGCGTGGCGGTGCTGGCGATAGTTGCCGGCAATCCGGCCCACGCTGCCGCCGACGGCATCGCCAGCGGCCCTACCGCGAGCTACAGCATTGCCTTCAGCAATTCCTATGCAGGCAGCGATTTTCGCAAGGTGATGGTGCGCAACTGGCAGGAAATTGCGCTCCAGGCGCAAAAGGAGGGCTTGATCCGCGAGGCTCCCGTCGTCAGCGCCAATAACTCGGCTTCGGAACAGGCAGCCCATATCCAGGACATGATCGTCAAGGGTGTCGATGCCATCGTGATCCTCGCTGCCTCCGACACGGCCCTCAACGGGGTGATCCGCGATGCCTGCAACGCCGGCATCGTGGTGGTCGTCATGGCCAGCCTGGTCACCGAGCCCTGTGTCTATACCGTGGATTACAACTGGTCCGCCATGGGCCGTGTGGAAATGGACTACATCGCCGAGCGCCTGAAGGGCAACGGGACGTTGCTGGAGATCCGCGGCATCGCTGGCGATGCCACGGATAAAAACATCAGCGATGGCATTCGCAAGGCCGCCAGCGACTATCCGGGCCTGAAATTCGTCAAGACCGTATACGGGAACTGGACGGCTTCTGTCGCCCGCAGGGAAGTGACGCTGGCGCTGCCGTCGCTGCCCGCCATTGATGCCGTGGCTACCCAGGGTGGCGACGGATATGGTGCGGCCATGGCGTTCAAGGCGGCGGGTCGCCCTTTGCCGATCATTGTGATGGGGAACCGTCAGGACGAACTTGCCCTGTGGAAACAGGAACGCGATGCCAATGGCTACGAGACAGTTTCTATCTCTGCCTCCCCGAGCGTCTCCCAGATGGGGTTCTGGGTGGCCCAGCAGATATTGGCGGGCAAGCAAGTGCCGAAGTTCGTCGAGGTGCCGCTGGTACGTATTGATGCCAAAGACCTGGACGCCTGGCTTGCCACTATGCCGGTGGGCGGTGCCGCCAATCCGTTCTACGGCCAGGCTTCCGTTGCGGCGATGATCGATGCAGCCATCAACCATACGGCGCCGCCGGCGCCTTTGCCGGAGGTGACGAAACAGTAGCGGCGGGCTAGGAGGCGAGGCCCCATGTTGACATTCAAATCAGCCACGGCCAGGCCTATTGCGGTCAGGATCGGCCTGGCGGTGGCCGCACTGGTGTTGCTGATGCTGGCGGTATCGCTCGTGAACCTCTACGGCCTGCGAGGCATGGTACGTGCGGTGGATTCCGCCAGCCATTCCGCGGAAATTCTGGCCTCGGTCAACGGGGCCACCGGGCGGGTGGAAAACTTCATTGCCACCCGCGACCAGGACAGCGTGTCCCAGGCCGAAGGCTTGGTCGCGACCGCTATCAACGGCCTTAACGCTATCCCGGCGGCAGAGGCGCAATCGCTCAAGGGCAGCCTGGAGAGGCTCGCTGCGGCGATCGCGTCCTTGCGGGTGGCGACGCTGACCATGGATGGCGAAACCGAGAATATGACCGCCCATTACGCCCGGATGCGAGAGGCGACGGCCCTCGTTGAAGAGGGTATCGCCGCTGGGCTGAAGGGCCTGGACTCCCGTGCTGCCGACCACCAGGCGCGGGTGAGCAACGCCCAGAGCGCCCATCGCATCCTGGATATCCTGCGCAACGGCGAACGCATCATTACCGCCAATGTGGCCCAGGTGCTGGTGAGCGGTGATGGTGCCGCCGCCATTGCGGCGCGCAACGCTTGTGCGGCGCTGCCGCCTGTGGTCGAGCAATTGCGTGAGTTGATGGGGGCGCCGCAACAGGTGGAGACCCTGGAACAGTTGGCGACGGCGGTGGCAGCAGCCAGCCTTGCGCTCGAACAGCTTGGCGAGGCTCCCAGGCTCCGGGGCGGCGAGGCTTTGCGGCATCTGGGGGCTGTTGGAGGTGTGGCAGAGCGCCTTGAAGTCATGTTGGCTGAAGTGGACGAGCACATTGCCCATGACGCCAGTGACATTCAGGCCGCCATCGGTTTGCTGCAAAACGCCGCCGCGTTGTCCAAGCGTTTCGCCGAACGTGTTGCCACCCTGGAAGCGCAGACCTTGTCGTTTCGCCTGGCGCCGTCGGCCGAGGTCGCCAGCTCTGTAGGCGTCATCCTCGATGAACTCTCCCGTCTCGCCCGGGTTCTGCCTTCGTCTGTGGGGCAGCAGGTCAACGCTACGCCCCTGACGGTCAGCGATCAGATTGCTGGCTACCGGGCGGCATTTGCCGGGTTCCATCAGGCGAGCAACGCCTTGGGCGACGCGCGCGACCAGGTTCGCATCGAGGCACGCAGCGCTGGCCTGTTGGTTGCGCGCTTCGCTGGCGAAGCGCGTTCAGACGCCTTGGTCCATAAGGATCGCGGCATGCTTGCGACGATAGTCGCTGGCGCCGTCGCCATCCTGCTGGCCGGAGCCATCGCCTGGAGCACCTCGCGGTTTGTCGCGCAGCCCATCGTCGCCCTGGCTTCGGTCATGCGCCGGCTGGCAGCCGGTGACTTGAGCGCCGAAATCGCCAGTGCTGGACGCGGCGATGAGATTGGGATCATGACTCGCGCCGTTCGGGTGTTCCAGGAGAATGCCTTACGCATCCGGGTGCTGGAGGCCGAGGCCGAAGCCGAAAGACAGCAGGTGCAGGCCTCTCTGGAGAGAATGGTCGCCGAACGGACCGACACGCTGCACCGACAGACCGAGGTGCTGGAGGCGCAGGCGGTTGCACTTATTCAGGCGCGCAACCAGGCCGAGACGGCCAACCAGGCAAAGAGTGATTTCGTCGCCACGGTCAGCCACGAACTGCGTACCCCCCTGACCCTTATTCTCGCCCCGTTGGAGCAGCTCTCGGTGGCGATCACGCCGCCGGCGGACTGGCGCGTGCAAATCGAGCGCGCACAACGAAACGCACTGCGCCTGATGAACCGCGTGAACGATATCCTTGACTTCTCCAAGGCCGAAGCAGGCAAGTTTGAGCTGTGTCCGGCGCCCGTTGATTTGAATAAGGCGGTGGGCGTGCTGGCCGAGGACGCCGCCATGGTGGCCAAGGGCAAAGGCTGCACGTTGACCTGCAGCATCGATCCTGCCCTCGGCACCGTGTTCCTGGACCCCCGACACTTCGAGAAGATTCTGCTCAACCTGGTGAGTAATGCCATCAAGTTCACCCCTGCTGGCGGTACGGTGCATCTGGCAGTCACTGCGCTTGATGACGAGCGATTTGAGCTCGCGGTGCAAGACTCGGGCATTGGCATCGCGCCTGACAAATTACCCCTGCTGTTCCAGCGTTTTTCCCAGATCGACAATTCCGCCACGCGGCATTACAGCGGTACAGGCATCGGCCTGGCCCTGGTCAAGGATCTGGTCGAACTGATGGGGGGCGAAGTCAGCGTCAACAGTGAGCCTGGAAAGGGGTCGTGCTTCCTTGTTCGATTTCCTCGGGGAACCGAGCAAAACACGGTGCCGACCGAAGCCGGTCATCTACATGAGGGATCGTCACCCACCGCAATGATCACAACCGAGCAGCGCCACTTGCTGTTCGATGACGGCCGCCGTGGCAGTAGCAACGACCAGGCGTCCATGGGCGATGCAGACAACGAGCAGCACCCGGAACGCACCTCGCAGTCCAGGGTCCTGGTGGTCGATGACAGCCCGGAAATGCTTGGCTACCTCAGCGAGCTTTTGCGCGACGACTACAGCGTCGTCACCGCCGCTGATGGAGAGCAGGCCTGGGCCATGCTGCAGCGTCATCCGATCAATGTCGTTCTCTCGGATGTGATGATGCCGGAGCTTGACGGCTTTGGCCTGACCGCCAGAATCAAGGCGAGCGCCGGTTTTGCCCATCTGCCCGTCATCCTGTTGACCGCCCGCGGCGGCAGCGAGGCTTGCATCTCCGGGTTGGAGAGTGGCGCCGATGACTATATCGCCAAACCTTTCTCGCCATTGGAGCTCAAGGCTCGCGTACGCGCGGCGCTACGCATGAGCCAGGTGCAATCCGAGCTGAATGCGAAATCCCGTCAGGCGGGCATGGCCGAGATCGCCACGACGGTGCTGCACAATGTCGGCAATGTCCTCAACAGCGTGAACGTTTCGGCCGAGCTGGTCAGCAGCCAGATGCGCACCTCCAAGGCCCAGGGCCTGGGCAAGGTGGCGCAGATGATGAACGAACACATCCATGAGCTGAGCGATTTCCTCACCCAGGACCAGAGGGGGAAAATGCTGCCCGACTACCTGCTCAAGCTGGCGCAGGCGGTGGCGGCAGAGCAGCAGGGCATCATCGAAGAGCTCGAGCAACTCACCAAAGGCATTGACCACATCAAGACCATTGTCGCTGCCCAGCAGTCCTATGCCGTTGCCGTCAGTGTCGTCGAGACAATACCGGTCTCGGAATTAATCGATGATGCCTGGCGCATGAGTGCCGGCTCACGGATGAATCAGGAGGTGAAGGTGGTCAAGGACATTGCCGACTTGCCCCTGCTGTCGCTGGACCGGCACCGGGTGCTGCTGATACTGGTGAACCTGATCAGAAACGCCAGGCAGGCGTTGGACGGCCTGGTCGATCGCAGCCCGTGCATCACGTTCAGCGCCTCCCTCATCGGTGACGGAGCAGTCTTGCGTATTACAGTGGCCGACAATGGCAACGGGATTACGCCAGAGCACCTGACGCGTATCTTTTCCCATGGCTTCACGACTCGCAAAGACGGTCACGGTTTCGGCCTGCACAGCTGCGCGCTCGCCGCGCAGGAAATGGGTGGCAGCCTCACCGTGCACAGCGACGGGGCCGGGCAGGGCGCAACCTTCATCCTCGAGATCCCTCTTGATGCGCCGTAGAGTAAGCGATGAGCATCGAACCTCTCCGGAATGATATATGGGTGGCGCTGGGCGACTTTTAATCAGTGCCAACCTAATTCAGGTCCTTTGTTAGATTAAATATATATAGCTTGCTGAGTGCAAAGCTGTTGGAAGCTATAAAGGGGCTGGGAAGTCAGGCAGTAAGCTGCCTAGTGCGAAAAAGTGTCATAAATAAAATTTCTTTTGATTCAATAGGCGAGAACAGGCAGTCGGTAGTTTTAAGAAAATCAATATGCGAAATCATGAAATTTTATTCATGTTGGTGGCTGAGAAACCCTGGTTTGCGATGCTTGATATTGCTGCAAGCATCCCAGTACATTTCATTTAATTTCCAGTATCAACGCTCACCAACAGGAAGTTACCCTATGCTGATTGCTAAAGCTGAAGTGTTTTTAGTAGAGGTTCCGTATAAAAATCCTTATCAGACCGCAACCAATATCACCGCCAAAGGGCGGCATATAGTGTTGAAACTGACGACAGACACGGGACTGGTGGGATGGGGAGAGTCGGGAATTATATCGAGAGGTTACCCCGCCCAGGGCGATACTCCCGAAACGATGCTGGCAGTATTGGAAACCTACTTGTGCCCTGCAATAATTGGTAAGAATCCATGCCTGTTTGAAATAATAATGAGCGAGCTTGATCTGGTCATTAAGGGGCATCTGTTTGCTAAGTGTGCAATAGATCATGGGCTTCTCGACCTTGCGGGAAAAGTATATGGCGTTCCAGTTTGTAACTTGTTGGGCGGCGCGCATGCGCTTAGTTATAAGGTGAGCCGCAGCTTACCGTTTGCTTGCGCTAAAGTGGTCACTGAGCGTGCGCTGGAGTTGCAAGGGCTTGGCTATGAGCGATTGACGCTCAAGGGATCCGGTGTATTGAAAGACGATTACGCCTGCTTTAAATCTGTCAGGCAGGCTTTAGGAGATGACTTTGAATTGGAAGTTGATCCCAACTGTGCCTATGACGTTTCCACCGCTATTCAGTTTATAAAGCGTATAGAGCAGCACGGTGTTTTTGCTGTCGAGCAACCTACACCCGGCCATGATATCTGCGGATTGGCGGAGGTCAAACGAAATGTCTGCACCCCTATCATCGCCGATGAAAGCGTTTTCAATGCTCGAGATCTAAAGGAGATAATTCACCTCAACGCCGCGCACGTCATCTGTCTGAAACCATTCAAGTCGGGTGGCATATTAGCCTCCCGCCGCTTATGTGCTGCGGCCGAGATCGCCGATTTACAAGTCAGTACTGGTAGCATGCACCCGTTTGGTATTGGCACAGCAGCCCTTCATCATTTTGTTTCTACCCTGAAAAATGTAGCGACCACCGGATACGGATGCCCTACTGAGAGATTTGTAGACGATATAGTTGATGAAAGTTGTTACTCGTTTTGCGATGGGCAAGTGAAACTTTCCATCGATAAGCCAGGGTTGGGTGTAGAGGTTAATGAAGAAAAACTACTTTCATATACCTCGCGCTACAAGTCGATTGAGCGCTCGAAAGCCGTATAATCTTTTAATGCAATGGAATGTATTTTATGACTTTTATAACACTCGTCGATTCTACGCTGCGCGAAGGAAATCAAGCGCCTGGGGTTAAACTCACAACCCAATCTACCTTGACCATAGCCTACGCACTCGCAGATGCAGGTATCGACTTTATCGAAGCCGGCCACCCGTATGCGTCGAAACAAGAGTTCGACAGGGTTACCGCGCTTGTACAATCAAAGATCGCCAAAAATATCCTTGCGCATTCCCGCGCGCATCAAGATGATATTGATGCGGTTGCGGCGACAGGGGCAAACTGGATAGGCATATTTGCTGGTATCAATGAGACGTCACAGAAATATCGAATTAGAAAATCAAAAGCACAGATACAGGATCTCATTAAACGAAGTGTGTTGTATGCAAAATCACTGGGCCTGAAAGTTCGCTATACCATTGAAGACGCTTCTCGAACGCCGTCTGATGATTTGATTGAGACGTTTAAGATTGCTAAAGCTGCCGGCGCGGACCGAATTTGTTATGCCGACTCATTAGGGATTTGCGAACCTTTCAAGGTTCAGGCCACTATTGAACTAATCAGGCAGTCACTGTCTGAGATTGACCTCGAAGTGCACTTTCATGACGACAGAGGTTTGGCGATGGCAAATACCTTGGCCTCCATTGAAGCAGGCGCTACTTTTATTTCCTGTACCGTCAATGGCATCGGCGAGCGATGCGGTATCACCGAAACATGCCTTCTGATTACTAATTTGCACTTCAACTCAATAGCTTGCAGCGGTAGAGCGTCGAAAGTTCTAAAGCTCAGCAGCATCGTTTCGAAAACGCTGGGCGACGCCTTTGACCGACGCCGCCCGATTATCGGCGAGTACAGCTTCGTACATACCGCAAAGCTTCATGTGACCGCCAGCTCCCGAAACAGAAACTGCTATCACTGGATAGACCCGGCTTACTTGAGCGAGTAAGCCGTGCCATGAATCTTATGCGAGCACCTCAACATGATGGGTCATGAGTGGTTGACAGGCGTCGGTCTGATTTTCCTCGGAATAATAACGGGATTCGTCGGGACCAACACCGGTGGCAGTGTGTTTTTGACCGTTCCGGTGATGATCTGGCTGGGGATTGCACCTCAGTCGTCGATCGCCACTGCGCGCCTGGCCTCGGTAGGCACCATGGTTGCCGGACTGCGGCACTTCCATAACCAGGGAAAGGTCGATTATGCGCTGGCCTTTCCAGCTGCGGTACTGGGGCTGGTTGGGGCTCTGGCAGGCGCGAGCCTGCTTCTTCAAATAGATCCCGCGCTGCTGCACAAGGTAATTGGCGGGCTGACATTGCTGCTCGTCGCACTGTCCCTTATAAAAAAACCTCGTAGCGGCGAAACACCTCCCTCAGCGATCAGACGTCTGTTTGGCTATATCCTGTTTATCCCCGTAGGAATGATCGGCGGGTTATTTGGTGGGCAAGCCAAACTCTCGACGTATTTATTCATTATCTTTTTCAGAAAAAGCATCAGCGAATCGGTGGGTACCCGCAAAGTCGGTGGGCTGGTCCTCTCCGTGGGTTCATTACTGATTTTCGGCGTCAGCGGCATCATTGACTGGCAGTACGGATGTTGCCTGATTATTGGCACGCTATTGGGTGCAAATGCCGGCGCGAAGTTTGCCTTAAAGAAGGGCGACCAGTGGATGGAGGCAGTTTTCAATCTAGTCGTGGTCGCGCTGGCATTGAGGATGCTGTTCTGGTGACCAGATTGGATGGGGACTCGCAAATACGTAAATGGTCTCACCTGTAGGCAGGTTCTATGTGGGTTTCAGCGAGTTCTTGGAAGGTGGTGGAACGTAATGACTGCCAAGGGACTCACTCAGTCCCTTGCAGGTTCAAACCCTATAGCCAACCCTTGATCTGCGCACACACAGCCTGGGTGGAAATACCGTAGCGATCGTGCAACGTCGGAAGCGCTCCCGCATCGAGAAACGCGTCCGGCAACGCTATTTGCCGGAACGTCGGGGTAACGCCATTGCGCAACAGCACGGTTGCCACCGCTTCGCCCAATCCGCCAATGATGGAGTGGTTTTCGGCCGTCACTACCAGTCGTCCCGGCTTTCTGGCTTCAGCCAGAATGGTCTGCTCATCCAAAGGCTTGATGGTGGGCACGTGAAGCACCGCGACATCCACGCCCTCTGCCTGTAGTTCCTTGGCGGCTTCCAGGGCGCGCATGGTCATCAAACCGGTGGAAATGATTAAAACCTCATTGCCCGTACGCAGGGTCTTGGCCTTGCCGATCTCGAATGTGTAGCCATATTCGTCGAGCACCAGCGGTACGTTGCCGCGCAGTAACCGCATGTAGACCGGCCCTTGGTGCGCAGCAATGGCGGGCACGGCTTGTTCGATTTCCAGGGCATCGCAGGGGTCGACGATCATCAGGTTGGGCATGGCGCGGAAGATCGCCAGATCATCGGTTGCCTGGTGGCTGGGGCCGTACCCGGTGGTCAGGCCCGGCAGGCCGCAGACGATTTTGACGTTGAGGTTTTCCTCGGCAATTGCCATGCAGATGAAGTCATAGGCCCGGCGCGAAGCAAACACCGCGTAAGTGGTAGCGAAGGGCACGAACCCCTCCCGAGCCATGCCGGCTGCCGCGCTCATCAACAGTTGCTCGGCCATGCCCATCTGGTAGAAACGCTCCGGATGCGCCTTGGCAAAAATGTGCAGGTCGGTGTATTTGGACAAGTCAGCCGATAAACCCACGATGTCCTGGCGCTGGTCCGCGAGTGCGGCCAGTGCGTGACCGAATGGCGCTGGTTTTGTGGCCTGGCCTTCAGCGGCAATCGAGGCAATCATCGCCGAGGTGGTCAGCTTTTTCTTCGCCGCCGCGGGTGCCTGAACGTCAGTCTTGTGTGCGTTGCTCATACGGTTTTGCCTTCTTCCAGGTTGTTCAGGGCCACATCCCATTCATGCTCGTCGACGCGGATGAAGTGAGTCTTTTCGCGGGTTTCAAGGAACGGCACGCCTTTGCCCATTTTGGTATCGCAAATGATGACGCGCGGTTGTGCGCCGGGGTGGCTGCGGGCCGCGTCGAACGCCTTGACCAAGGCATCCAGGTCGTTACCGTCTACCCGCTGGGTGAACCAGCCAAAGGCTTGCCAGCGGTCAACGATGGGTTCAAATGCCAGCACTTCGCTGGAATGTCCGTCGGCTTGCTGGTTATTCACGTCGACAATGGCGATCAGGTTGTCGAGCTTCCAGTGCGAAGCGGACATGACCGCTTCCCAGGTGGATCCCTCATTCAGCTCGCCGTCCGACAGCAGGTTGTAGACGAATGAGGCGGACTGTTTGCGCTTCAAGCCCAGGCAGGCACCCACTGCGATGCCCAGCCCCTGGCCCAGGGAGCCGCCGGTGATCTCCATGCCGGGGGTGTAGGCGGCCATGCCGGACATGGGCAGGCGGCTGTCATCCGAACCGTAGGTTTCAAGTTCATCCAGTGGGATGATTTGCGCTTCAATCAGCGCCGCATACAGGGCGATCGCGTAGTGGCCGATGGAAAGGTAAAAGCGATCACGCTGTTCCCATTCCGGGTCTTCGGGCTTGTAGTTCAAGGCGTGAAAGTACGACACGGCCAGCAAGTCTGCCGCGCCCAGCGCCTGGCCGACATAGCCCTGGCCCTGGACTTGGCCCATGCGCAAGGCATGGCGACGAATGTTATGGGCGCGCTGCACCAGCGTGGTGGAGGACGCGCGAGATAAAGTGGCAGTCATGGAAATTCTCCGTTAACTCAACGATTGACCGAAGCGGCAGGAATGCGCAGCACCAGGCAGGCACCGATGCACAGCACACCGGTAATCAGGTACATGCCGATGGCGCTAGAACCGGTCGTGGTGGTGATCCAACCAATCAGGTAGGGCGAGCAGAAACCCGCCAGATTGGCAAAGCTGTTGATTCCAGCGATCCCGGCAGCGGCGGAGACGCCACCGAGCAAGGTGGTCGGCAGCATCCAGAACAGTGACGACGCCGACAGCACGCCTGCTGCTGCAAGGCACAGGCACAACACCGACAGCATCAGGTGGGTGCCGAACACCGCCGCCAACGTGAGGCCCAGCGCACCGGCAAGCATCGGCACCACCAGATGCCAGCGGCGCTCCTGGTGCTTGTCGCCGCTGCGCCCCATCAGCACCATCGCGACAATGGCGCACAGGTAGGGGAGGCTGGTGAGCAAGCCGATGTGCATCGGGTCGGCAACACCGGCATTACGGATAAGGGTCGGCAGCCAGAAGGTGATCGCGTACTGGCCCATCACCACGCAAAAGTAGATGCAGGCGAGAATCCACAGGCGGCGGTCGCGCAGGAAGGCGCCGACCGATGCATGGGTGACTTTGCGACTGTTGTCCTCGGCGAGTTCTTTGCTGACCAGCGCTTTTTCTTCATCGGTGAGCCAGGTGGCCTGGTGTACGCCGTCCTTGAGGTAAGCCAGCACCATCAGGCCAACGATGACGGTCGGAATGGCTTCGAGCACGAACATCCACTGCCAGCCCGCCCAGCCATGCACGCCGGCGAACTGGGTCATGATGTAGCCCGAGAGCGGCCCGCCGATCATGCCGGAGAGCGGGATGGCGATGAACCACAGCACGGTCATTTTGGCGCGGCGGTAGGAGGGGAACCAGTAGGTGAGGTAGAGCAGCAGGCCCGGTGCGAGCCCGGCTTCGGCGATACCGAGCAGGAAGCGCAGCGCATAGAACTGCCAGGCGGTTTCCACGAAGGCGAAGAGGGCGGAGATAATGCCCCACGAAATCATGATCCGCGCGATCCAGCGCCGGGCACCGACTTTGTGGAGGATGAGGTTGCTCGGCACTTCGCAGAGGAAATAGCCAAGAAAGAACATGCCCGCGCCGAGCCCGTATACGGTTTCGCTCAGGGACAGGTCATTCATCATCTGCAGCTTTGCAAACCCGACGTTTACCCGATCCAGGTAGGCGCACAGGTAGCACAGCATCAGGAAAGGCATCAATCGCCAGGCAGTTTTGCGATACGCGCTTGCGCGCACTGTGGACACAGTGTCGAGCGTCATGGTGGTCATCATGAGGGTCTGATCTCTTGTTTTTATAGAACGCCGGGCTTGAGGCCCGACGTATCTTCGATCCAGAACTTAATGGACAGCGGGTGCTGGCACCTGTGGTCAGTGGATCAACATGCCGCCGTTGACATCCAGGGTGATGCCGGTGAGGTAGGACGACAAGTCGCTGGCGAGAAACAGTGCCGCATTGGCAACATCCTGCGCGGCACCAAGCCGACCCAGGGGGATGCTTTCGATGATTGCGTGGCGGCGCTCATCCTGCATCAGGCCCCCGGTGATGTCGGTATGGATCAGGCCTGGCGCAATGGCGTTGACGCGAATGTTGTCCGCGCCAAATTCGCGGGCCATGGCCTTGCCCAGTCCGAGCACGCCGGCCTTGGCGGCGCTGTAGTGCGGGCCGCCAAAAATGCCGCCGCCGCGCTGGGCCGATACGGATGACATGCAGACGATGCTGCCCGAAGCCTGGGCGCGCATTACCGGAATCACCGCCTGGGACATCAACAGCGTGCCGCGCAGGCTGACATCCAGGACCTTGTCGTAATCGCTCGGGCGAATGTCCAGGGTCTTGATGGGCTGGGTGATGCCGGCATTGTTGACGAGTATGTCGATACGGCCGTAGTGCTCCAGCACCTTGGCGACCGCTGCCTGGACTTGTTGCTCATCGGCCACGTTGGCAGCCAGGCCCAGGTGGCCTTCGCCGAGGGTGGCGGCGGCGTCACGGGCGGCGGACTCGTCGAGATCCAGGATGACAACGCGGGCGCCGTGTTGGGCGAAAGTGAGCGCGGTTGCGCGGCCGATGCCGCGTGCGGATGCGGCGCCAGTAATAATCGCGACTTTGCCTTGAAGAAGCATGAGGGATACCTCTGATTGTTTTTATGGTTCGATTCAGCGATCGATGGCTCAGAGTGGTCCCCGTCGACGGGCCGAGCAATAACGCAAACCTCACTGCTACATGAATAAAATTCAGCACTCGTCAATGTGGACCGCAAATGCTTGAATGGCACGATCCGCCCGCGACCCAAAAACAATAGGCTGAATACCGATGCGCCAGGACGATATCCCCACCTCCAATCTGCCACCGCTGAGAGCCATTCAGGCCTTCGAGCAGACAGCCCGTTTCGGCAACCTGGCAAGGGCCGCCGAAGTGCTCGACCTCACACCGTCAGCGATCAGCCATCAACTGGCCAAGCTGGAGGTGATGATTGGTCGACAGTTGTTTGTGCGGGCAGCGCGTGGGGTGACCCTGACGCCAGTGGGTGAGCAGTACTTGAAGGATATTTCCGGTCTGTTGCAGAGCCTTGAGGTCGCCACCGAGCGCGCCGCGAGTGACGTCAGCCTGGATTGCCTGCGGCTGCATTCGGCCCCCAGCTTTGGCTTACTCTGGCTGATGCCGCGGTTGGAGTCGTTTCGCGCGAGCAATCCGGACATCCAGATCAATTTGTCGTGTTCCTATGAGTCGCTGCATTTCAGCCAGGACAAGATCGATGTGGATATTCGTCACGGCCGGCCTAATTGGCCCAGCTATGAAGTGCGTACCGTACGCAACGAAAGTTTCGCGGTGCTGGCATCGCCCAAGCTGATCGCGCGCTGCGCGGTAGAAAACGCCGCGGATCTCCTGGCGCAAGAGCTGATCCTTTCCGAAGCAACCTTGCTCAGGTGGCCTGAGTGGTTCGCCCAGCATGGCCTGGCGCGCCCCGAAAAGCCCTACGCCTTGAGTTTCGACCGCTCCTACATGAGCCTGGAAGCCGCGAGCCACGGCCTGGGGTTCGCCCTTGAAAGCACGCTGCTGGCGCAAAAATACCTGGCCAACGGTTCGCTGGTTGAAGTCGCCCCCGAAGCGTTGAGCGCTGCGGTCGCCGCCCACCATTTAGTGTTCCCGAAGGCGCACTCCAGTTTTCCCAGGGTCAGGCGGTTCTTGGGGTGGATGGAGGTGGAGTTAGGGCATAGTTTCGTGTTTTGAGGGGCTGGCCGTCCTAAGGCCGACCACCGCTCGCCAACCTGGCGGCGAAAAACGCGTGAACCTGTGCAAGCTCGGCCGCGCGCACCGGGCCAATATGACGAAAGGCCCGGACGGCGGCTCAGGCCAAGCTGCCTGGAGCAATGAAATGCTTATTCGCCAGCGCGGTCGTTGCCACCATGCGCGGCGATGAACAGGGTGACGGCCGATCGGCAATAGGATTCGATTTCATCCTCTGCTCTCGCCTCATCGAAGCGGGCGATCATCAGGAGATCGGAGCCTTTGAAAAGCGCGGCAAACAAGCGGGCGGACCCCAGAGGATCGGGCACGTTCAGCACCGCCTTCCCGTGCAACTGACGCAACAGGGCCTCGATCTGGGCGACGACATAGGCGGGGCCGGCTTCGTAATGGAGCTTGCTTAACGACGTTTGATTCGTCTTGTCGACCATGATCATGGCTTCGACACTGCGCACATCCGGGCTCAACAACGTGCGAAGCAGGAATGTTCCCACCGCCATGAGCTGATCTGCCGCCGAACCGTCGACGCCTTCAATAAGGGTCTGTGGTGCAAACTGATGGCAGTGGGCCGCGATGGCCGCGCTGTACAGCGCTTCCTTGTTCTCAAAGTGCCGATAGATGCTGAGCTTGGATATCTTCGCCCGCTGGGCGACCTTGTCCATTGTCGTCGCTTGAAAACCCAATTCCAAAAAAAGTTCGCACGCGGCGTCGACTATCGTTTGGCCAAGCGCCTCGTTGGCGGGCCGGCCGCGCCGACCCTGGTTGTGTTCAGTCATAAATATTCCAGTACTTTACAGTATTCTAATTCTTGAATTAGGGTACTTCAAAGTATCTTAAAAATGCAAGCCGATCTCCCTTCATCCACAGCGCGGAGCCCATCACCATGAATGACGTCATCATCATCGGCGGCAGCTTTGCCGGTCTTGCTGCAGCCCTGCAGCTCGGTCGTGCCCGGCGCAAGGTCACCGTTCTCGATACCGGCCTGCCACGCAACCGCTTCGCCGGCCACTCCCATGGCCTGCTTGGCCACGATCACAAGCCACCGCTGGAGATCCTGGCCGAGGCGCGGCGGCAGCTGGCGCGCTATCCCACGGTCAGGTTGGTCACTGCCCGTGCCGAGAGCATCTCCGGCGCCATCGACGATTTCTGCGTCCTCACTGGCGATGGCGAAAGCCTCAGGGCGCGCCGCCTGATCCTGAGCTATGGCGTGGTTGACCAGATGCCTGATGTTCCGGGCTATGCCGAAAACTGGGGCATCTCCATCGTGCCTTGCCCCTATTGCGACGGCTTTGAAGTCGCCGGCCAGCATTGGGGCCTCGTCTGGTCCGGCCCGCAATCGATGAATCAGGTCAGGCTGTTCCACGATTGGACCGACATGTTGACGGTCTTCGCCAATGGGCATGACCTTCCACCCGACATCCAGGCCGACCTGGCGCGACGTGGCATCTCTGTCGTCAATGGCCGGATCTCCGAAATCGACCATGACGAGAACCATAACGCCACCGTCAGGCTCAACGCCGGCCCTCCTGTCGCGGTCGACATTCTGTTCGCGCATCCGCGCAACAAGCCGTCTGCACGCCTGCATGAGTCGCTGGGCCTCGCCACGGTGGATACGCCCCAGGGTGTCGCCCTGAAGGTCGACGAGCGCCGCGAAACCAGCGTGCCCGGCATCTACGCCGCGGGCGACCTGGCAAACCCCCTTATGGCCTCGGTCACCCTGGCAATATCGCACGGCGCGACGGCGGGTATCTCCGCCCAACAGTCGATGCTGGTTTGAGGGCAATTCGGTTGTCGCAGGCTTCTGGAACACGGGTCTCAGAAGGTCGCCGTTCCCGGCTTTTGCACGGCCTGGTTAAAAACGAATCAAAACGAGGAGATGTCATGACAGAGCAAAATGCCTATCAGGTTGCCGACTGGAATGGCCAAAGCGGAGAGTACTGGGCCGCTAACCAGGCCCGGCTCGACGCCATGTTTGCGGTATTCGGCCAGGCCGCGATCGAAGCCGCCGCGCCCGCCACAGGCGAACGCGTGCTTGACGTCGGTTGCGGCGCGGGCGCGTCGAGCCTGGCTCTGGCCGCCCGCGTCGGCGCGGGCGGCCATGTGCTGGGCGTGGACATATCCGAACCACTGATCGGCCGCGCGCGTGCGCTGGCGCCACCGGATATGCCGGCCCGGTTCCGGGTAGCCGATGCCAGCACCGCCGAGTTGCCCGAGGGCGCGTTTGACCTCCTGTTCTCGCGTTTCGGGGTGATGTTCTTCGACGATCCGATAGGGGCGTTCGCCCATATGCGACGCGCGCTCCGGCCGGGCGGGCGGGTCGCTTTCGTTTGCTGGCGCGGTGTGGCCGAGAATGATTGGGTGCGTTTGCCGATGGGCGCGCTCAAGGGCATCCTCCCGCTGACCGCACGGCCCGATCCCGAAGCGCCCGGCCCATTCTCGTTTGGCGACCGGGAGCGCGTGGCACGCATCCTGACAGCGGCCGGCTTCACCGATATCACCAGCACGCCCTTCGATGCTTCCATCCCGTTCGGCGAGGGCGTGACGCGGGACGCGGCGATCGATGACGCGGTGAAGATGGCATTCGAGGGTGGCCCGCTGGCGCTTGTGCTCGCTGATAAGCCCGACGCCATCCGAGCCCGCGCCTGGGCCGCGGTTCGCGCCGCCTTCGCGGGCCTCCCCGGCGAGCGGTCGGTGATGATCGACGGCGCGACGTGGATCGTCCTGGCACGCAATCCGGCAAGCTGACAGGGATTGATAGGGGAGGTGTTTGGCCTTCCGCGTAGAGACAATTGACCTGAAACCAACCCTGATCATTGCGAACTTGTGACAAAAGTATAATTTGGTCACTCGTTGTCAAGCGCTTTTCGGATGCGTAAGCTAGCTCGCATGAACAAGACATCCATAGCTTCCCCCAGCATCCGTGGCCCAGCCGATCATGAGATCCGGAATCAGATCGTCGCGGCGGCCAATCAGCACTTCAGTCAATACGGCTATAGCAAAACCACGGTTTCCGACCTGGCGAAAGCGATCGGGTTTTCCAAGGCGTACATCTACAAGTTTTTTGATTCCAAGCAGGCGATTGGTGAGGCTATCTGTGGCAATTGCCTGGCGGAAATCATCTCGGCCGTAGAACAGGCCATTAATGCAGAGGACATCTCGCCGACCGAACGTTTTCGACGTTTGGTGAAAACGCTGATCGCTACCGGGGTGAATTTGTTCTTCAGTGATCGAAAGCTCTATGACATCGCCGCATTTGCAGCGTCTGAGAACTGGCCCTGCGCTCAGCAATATGATGCCTTGGTCAGGGGCTTCGTGTTGCAGATTGTGCGTGAAGGCCGAGAAATCGGCGAATTTGAACGCAAAACACCCTTGGACGAAACAGTCGATTCGATCCACCTTGCGCTGCGTCCTTTCGTCAATCCGTTGCTTTTGCAATACAACCTTGACTTCGTCGAGCTGGCTCCGGTCCTCACCTCCAATCTCATTCTGCGTAGCTTGATGCCGTGAGCCTGCGCTAATCATCTCTATCACTTTGCTCTGATATCAACGCTGAGATGATGGTGAACACCGATCCAGGTGGACACCCTTTTCCGGGGCGCGGTATTAACTCGAATCCGGGGCCTGATCCCCACCTTCACAGCCATGTATCAAACCTCACCAGGTAACTGAGTGGATTATCCGCGCAGCATTTGCCGCCTAGCCACGCATGTTCATTTGTCGAATTGGTGACTATTGACATAAATAGTCACATGAATAAATATGCTGTACCTATCCTGGAGGAATCGCCGCGGCGCGCACGATCTTCGTAACGCTGCGCAGCGGCCCCTCCCGGTAGCCCGCGCTCGGCGTGACGCTCTCTACCGCTTTATCCCGATGATCTATCGAGTCCTAATAATGAAAAAAATACTGCGCAGGACCCCGCTTGGCCTTGCTGTTGCCCTCTCGTCGACACAACTGTTCGCGAGCGGTTTCGCTCTCAATGAACAAAGCATCAGTGGGATGGGCTCCGGATTTGCCGGCCGTTCTTCATCGGCAGAAGATGCGAGTACCGTCTTCGGTAATCCGGCCGGTATGTCTCGCTTGAAAAAAGAGCAGGCCAGCGTCGGGGCGGCAACGCTTTTCGCAAAGGCCCATATAAGCCAGACGCGCAGCACATTCGGGGGGCAGGAGGACGGGGACATGGTGCCGACCACCACAGTGCCCATGGGTTACTACGTCAAACCCATCGATGAGCACTGGGCGTTCGGTGTGGGTTTCTATGTGCCGTTTGGGCTAATGACCGATTATGGCAGTGGGTTCGCCGGCCGCTACTACGCCAACAAAAGTGAGGTCACGACCCTTACGTTTCAGCCCACCATCAGCTATGCGTTCAACGACAAGGTCTCCATCGGTTTTGGACCGACCATCAACCGTATCAGTGGTGAGCTTTCCGGGATGGTCCTCAATCCACTCAGCCCGGGCCGCAATGACGGAAAACTCAAAAGCACCGGCGACGACACGGCGCTTGGGTTTAACGCGGGTATTCTAGTGCAGGCGACAGATCGAACTCGGTTGGGTCTGACCTATCACTCCAAGGTCAGCTACCAGCTGGATGCCAAGACCAAGCTCACCGACGGCATCTTCAGTGTGCTGGGTGTAAGCGGTACGAGCTATGACGCGTCCTTGGATGTGGACACCCCGGAATCAGTCGATTTTTCCGTGACTCACCAACTCAACAGTGACTGGACGCTCTACCTGGGCAGTACGTGGACGCGCTGGAGTCGCTTCAAGGAATTGGTGTTCGAAAACAGTGGCTTGCCTGCGGCGTTGAGCGGAACGCTGAGTCGTATTACCGAGGAGCAGAACTGGCACGACACGTGGGCGCACGCTATCGGCACGGCGTATAAGCTGAACAATCAGTGGGTTCTTCGCGCCGGCTTCTCGGTTGACCAGTCCCCCACCAACAACGTCAACCGTGGGCCGCGAATCCCTACCGGTGACCGGAAAGTCATCAGTGTCGGGGCAGGGTGGACGCCGGCGGAGAATGTCACGATCGATGTGGCGTATTCCTACCTATGGGAGGAAAGCGTACAGGTCAATGACGTATCCGCCTCAAGAGGCGCCTACAGCTCGAAGTATAAAAATAGCGCGAGCGGTTTGGGCACTTCTGTCAGCTATCGATTCTGACTCGCGGCGGGGCCTGAGAGCGGATACCTAGTGGATCAGGTATCCGTCGTGGGGGCATTGCCTGGCCCGCTCAAACACCCATTACCCGTGACATCAGGCCCTGGTGAAGTCGACGGGGTGTGGCCCAGGTCAAGACCGCAATAGCCTTGTTGCCAAAGCCCGGCACGACGCTCATGCGGCCTGCGTGCAACGCTTGTATCCCCGCTCGCACTACAGGCTCGGGTTGCATCATGACCCTCTTCAAGACCGGTGTTATCTTTTGTTTGGCACTTGCTGCAAACCCGGTATCCGACATGCCTGGACAAAGCGCTGTGACCACCACGCCGTCTTTTTTGAGCTCACGATGCAGGGCGTCGGAGAATCTGAGTACGTAAGCCTTGGCGGCAGAGTAAACCGCAAAGTTCTTCACGCCCTGGTAGGACAGCAGGCTGGCTGTCATCAAGATATGCCCCTTGCGCCTGGCCCGCATATCCTCTGCAAACAGACGAGTGATGGCGGTCAGGCTGGCGACGTCCAGGTCGATCATCGCCAGGGAGCTTTCCAGGGGCTCATCCAGGAATGCTCCCTGCAAGCCGTAACCCGCATTGTTGATCAGGACATCGACCACCGTATTGCTGTCATGCAGGCGCCGATGCAGATCGATAATCACATTTATTGATGAAAGATCTGCTTGCTGCACCATCACGTCGACGTCGAAACGACTACGCAATTCGTCCGCGAGTGCTTCAAGCTCGTTCAGCCTGCGGGCTACCAGAATCAGGGATTTCCCTTTTGCGGCGTACTGTCGGGCAAATTCCTTGCCGAATCCGCTGGAGGCTCCAGTAATGAGCACCCATGAATTTTCTTTCACTGCCATCTTGCATACCCCTTGTTTGAATCTCGAAAACCACCCGTGTCATCGGCTCGTCAGTCGGCTATCCGAGGGCTGCCAGCCGCCACCCAGCGCCTTGAACGCGGCGACTGCCGCGCGTGCCGATTCGGTTTGTGCCTGCGCCCGAGCGTCGGAAGCCTGAAGCAGGGTCTCGTCAGCGTGCAGGACGTCAATCAAGCTGGCCGTGCCTTTCTCATAAGCAGTGAACGACGATTGGCGCGCTTGCGTCAGAGACGTCTCGCCTCCAATGAGGGTGGACGCTTGGGCGTCCCGATTCACCAGTGAGGAGAGCGCGTTCTCGACATCCTCGGTGGCGCGCAGCACAGACTGACGGTAAGCGGCCATGGATTCGGCTTCCTGTCCCTTGGCTTGGTCGATTTGGGCGTTGATGCGACCGAAGTCGAAGAGTCTCCAGCGCAGTCCGAGTACGCCCGACGATTGACTGGCGCCGCCGGAAAAAAGATTGCCTGCCGATACAGCCGTCGCACTCCCCAGTAAGGCGCTCAGAGAGAACTTAGGGTAGTACTCGGCAATCGCCTCCCCGATGCGTGCGTTTGAAGCGGCAAGGCGGCGCTCGGCCACTATGAGGTCAGGCCTGCGGCGCAGTAAGTCGGCTGGCGTTCCCATGGCCTTTAACTGCGGCGCTGCCGGAATGCTTGCGACCATGGCAAGTTGCGTGCGATGAGTACCGGGTGGCGTGCCGAGCATGACATCGAGTGAATTCATGGCCGCATCCAGACCGGTCTGCAGCACCGGTACGGTGGCTTGGACCTGTGCTAAAGCCCCCTCGGTCTGACGAACCTCATGGCTGGCGGCAAGCCCCTTGTTGTAGAGCAATTGGACTTTCTCCAGCAACCCCTGCTGGGTTTTGACTTGTCGATTCGCGATGTCCAGCCGAGCCTGCAGTCCGCGGACAGTGATGTAGATATCCGCAGTCTGTGCGGCGATGGCCAATCGCGTGGCTGCGGCGCCAGCCTCGGACGCTTGGTACTCGGCCAGTGCCGACTCGCGTCCGCGTCGCAGGCCGCCAAAGACATCCACTTCCCAGCTGGCATTGAGGTCGGCCTCGTAGGAACTGCCATAGCGATCATAGCCAGGGGTTGAGTTCAGCACCTGGCCGAGTGGCGTCTCGACTGATTGGTAGGCGCGGGCGGCCTGGCCGCTGATATTTCCCGAGGGCCATAAAGCGGCATTGGCGGCGCCTAGTCCTGCCCGCGCCTGCGCGACTCGTGCCTGGGCCTGCGCCAGATCGAGGTTCTGTTCAAGCGCCTTGGCGACGAAGTCGGCGAGCAGTGGATCACCGAAGCCCTCCCACCAGATGACGAGGCTGGCAGGCGTCACCCCTGGTCTCTGCTCGACAGAAGACTGGCCCAGGTAGCGGTCCGGGAGCGGGGCGTCCGGACGGCGATAGTCCGGACCGACCGCACAACCTGTCATCAAGCTGGCGCTGATCAAAAAAGCAGCGGGGCGGAGGGAGTGCATTGGGATTCCTTGAATCGAACATTGTTGGTGACCATAGTACTGTATGGTCACTCTCTGTCAATTGAGGCCCCTGGGCTAAATTCAGGTATGATTGAAAAATATCGTTCATCTCCGTCATGTGCTGCTTTGGAGTATGCGGGCCTGCATCAACCCAGTCTTGTTGCAACGAGGTTATGAGCGGTCACGTAGCGGGGTAGCGCATTTTTCTGTGTCGTTTGAAATCTCGTTTGTGACCGTTGACAATAATGGTCACCGGTCTGAATATATGATCCCTGTTCTTTCTATTCAATAAGGGAACCTATGCTCCGGCTCCGACCCATCCCCATTGCAGCCTGCTTGTTGCCTCTCGTCCTGACGGCGTGTGGTGACTCATCCAACATTGACGATCCGCGCACGCAGGCTCCTCTGGTAAGGCTCGGAACGGTTGAGGGCTCATCGGAGACTTCACGTTCATTCACGGGAGTAGTGGCGGCCCGCGTGCAGGGCGATCTCGGCTTTCGGGTCTCCGGCAAGATCCTCGAACGGCTGGTCGATACCGGCCAGAGCGTTAAACGCGGTCAGCCGCTTATGCGCCTTGACCCTATCGACCTGGGGCTGCAGGCGCGAGCACAGCAAGAGTCGGTCACCGCCGCCAGGGCCCGCGCCAACCAGACAGCCGATGACGAAGCGCGATATCGCGACCTCGTCGCCGCAGGGGCTGTTTCTGCATCGGCCTACGACCAGGTCAAGGCCGCAGCGGATAGCGCAAAGGCGCAGCTCAGCGCCGCACAAGCCCAGGCCGATGTCGCCCGCAATGCTTCCGGTTACGCGGTGTTATTTGCGGACTCCGACGGTGTCGTGGTGGAAACACTCGCAGAGCCCGGGCAAGTCGTCAGCCCGGGGCAGCCCGTGGTTCGACTGGCCCGTGCAGGCCAGCGCGAAGCCATCGTGCATCTGCCCGAGACGTTGCGTCCTGCAGCCGGATCCAGCGCGCAAGCGACGCTTTACGGCAGTACCGCAGGGGCTGTTACAGCGAAGCTCAGGCTGCTTTCTGACTCTGCCGACCCAGTGACGCGCACGTTTGAGGCGCGGTATGTGCTTGAGGGCGCGCAGGCCAATGCCCCGATAGGTTCGACGGTCACGTTGCGGATCGCAGAAGGCGCCGCGCAAGGGCAGGCGCTGCAGGTCCCCATCGCAGCCCTTTATGACCCAGGCAATGGCACCGGTGTGTGGGTGATCGCAGGCTCGCCGGCAAAGGTGACCTGGCGTCCTGTTCAGGTGCTGGGATTGAGCGACGATGCCGCGCGCGTGGCAGGCGATCTCAAGGTCGGTGAGCAGATCGTCGCGTTAGGCGCCCATCTGCTGCGCGATGGAGAAGACGTGAGAGTGTCCCAGCAGGATGAAGCCCATGTTGCCGGGAGTCATCCATGAGCGAAGGCCGCTTTAATATTTCGGCGATCGCCGTTCGTGAGCGATCCATTACGGTATTCCTGATCTTTCTGATCGCGGTTGCGGGCACCCTGGCGTTCTTCCAACTGGGGCGTGCGGAGGATCCACCGTTTACGGTCAAGCAGTTGACGGTCATTACTGCCTGGCCGGGGGCTACTGCGCAGGAAATGCAGGACCAGGTCGCAGAGCCACTTGAAAAACGCCTGCAGGAATTGAAATGGTACGACCGCTCGGAAACCTATACGCGGCCTGGTCTTGCTTTCACCATGGTGTCGTTGTTGGACCGCACGCCACCCTCACAGGTGCAGGAAGAGTTTTATCAGGCACGCAAAAAGCTCGACGACGAAGCCACCAAGCTACCGGCGGGGGTAATCGGGCCCTTGGTCAACGACGAGTATTCGGACGTGACGTTTGCGCTGTTCGCCCTCAAAGCCAAAGGCGAGCCGCAGCGGCTGCTGGTGCGTGATGCTGAGTCGTTGCGCCAGCAACTGTTGCATGTGCCGGGCGTGAAGAAGGTCAACATTATCGGTGAGCAAGCCGAGCGGATATTTGTTTCGTTCTCCCATGATCGGTTGGCCACCCTGGGCATTGCGCCTCAGGACATCTTTGCCGCGCTGAATAACCAGAACGTGCTCACGCCCGCCGGTTCGATTGAAACAAATGGGCCGCAAGTCTTCCTCCGCCTGGACGGCGCCTTCGATAAGCTGGAGAAGATTCGTGACACGCCGATTGTGGTTCAGGGGCGCACGCTCAAGCTCTCCGACGTGGCCACTGTCGAACGTGGCTATGAAGACCCGGCAACCTTTCTGGTGCGCAGTAACGGAGAAGAGACCCTGCTGCTGGGGGTCATCATGCGCGAAGGCTGGAACGGCCTGGACCTGGGCAAGGCGCTGGACGCCGAGACGACCAAGATCAATGAAGGCATGCCACTGGGCATGACGCTGACCAAGGTGACCGATCAAGCCGTCAACATCGACTCGGCCGTTGGCGAGTTCATGGTCAAGTTTTTTGTCGCGCTGCTCGTGGTGATGCTTGTTTGCTTCCTCAGCATGGGCTGGCGTGTGGGCGTCGTGGTCGCAGCTGCCGTGCCATTGACACTGGCGATCGTGTTTGTGGTGATGGCGGCCACCGGAAAGAACTTTGACCGTATTACCCTCGGTTCATTGATCCTGGCGCTCGGGTTGCTGGTAGATGACGCGATCATCGCGATCGAAATGATGGTCGTGAAAATGGAGGAGGGCTACGACCGCATCAAAGCCTCCGCGTATGCCTGGAGTCATACGGCCGCGCCGATGCTCTCGGGCACACTGGTAACGGCGGTTGGCTTCATGCCCAACGGTTTCGCCCAGTCCACTGCCGGCGAGTACACCAGCAACATGTTCTGGATCGTGGGCATTGCTCTGATCGCTTCCTGGGTTGTTGCAGTGGCTTTCACCCCTTACCTGGGCGTGAAGTTGCTGCCAGACATCAAGCAGGTAGAGGGTGGGCATGCGGCTATCTACAATACCCCGCGCTACAACCGCTTCCGCCGGGTCCTGACCCGGGTCATCGAACTCAAGTGGCTGGTGGCTGGCACGGTTATCACGCTGTTTGTCGTGGCCGTCCTGGGCATGGGCCTGGTGAAGAAGCAGTTCTTCCCGACGTCAGACCGTCCCGAGGTGATGGTCGAGGTGCAGATGCCCTACGGAACCTCCATCGAGCAGACCAGTGCCACTGCGAAAAAGGTCGAGGCCTGGCTGCAAAAGCAGGAAGAGGCAAAAATCGTCACGGCCTATATCGGGCAGGGCGCGCCGCGTTTCTTCCTGGCGATGGCGCCAGAACTGCCGGATCCGTCATTCGCCAAGATCGTGGTGCTGACGTCCAGCCAGGAGGCACGTGAAACCCTCAAGCTGCGTTTTCGCGAGGCGGTCGCTGCCGGGCTCGCCCCAGAGGCCCGTGTCAGGGCGACTCAAATTGTGTTTGGTCCGTATTCACCCTATCCCGTCGCCTACAGGGTAATGGGGCCTGACCCGACGAAGCTGCGCGAGATTGCGGGCCGTGTACAAGCGGTCATGCACGCGAGTCCGCTGATGAGGACGGTCAACAGCGACTGGGGCCCTCTGGCGCCGACCTTGCATTTCAGCCTGGATCAGGATCGCTTGCAGGCGGTTGGACTGACCTCCAGCGCCGTCGCCCAGCAGTTGCAATTCCTGCTGGCGGGCGTGCCGATCACGTCGGTTCGTGAAGACATTCGTTCAGTGCAGGTGGTTGGGCGCGCCGCAGGCGATATACGTCTGGACCCTGCGCGGATTGAAGGGTTTACATTGGTGGGCGCCGCGGGCCAGCGGATCCCTCTGTCCCAGGTCGGAGAGGTGGATGTGCGTATGGAGGATCCGATCCTCAGGCGCCGTGACCGTACACCGACGATCACCGTGCGTGGCGATATTGACGAAGGCCTTCAACCACCTGATGTATCGGGTGTGATCATCAAGCAACTGCAGCCGATTATCGACACGCTCCCCGCCGGCTATCGGATCGAGCAAGCGGGTGCAATCGAGGAGTCGGGCAAGGCAGGCCAGGCGATAGTGCCGCTGGTTCCGATCATGATTGCGCTGACGCTGCTGATCATCATCGTCCAGGTGCGTTCGATCTCGGCAATGATCATGGTGTTTTTCACCGCACCGCTGGGACTTATTGGCGTGGTGCCGACGCTGCTGATATTTCATCAACCGTTTGGTATCAACGCCCTGGTTGGGCTGATCGCGCTGTCGGGCATCCTGATGCGCAACACGCTGATTCTGATCGGGCAGATCCATCACAACGCCCAGGAAGGCCTGGATCCCTTTCACGCCGTCATCGAAGCCACGGTACAGAGGGCTCGCCCGGTACTGCTGACGGCGATGGCGGCCATCCTGGCATTCATCCCGCTGACCCATTCTGTTTTTTGGGGCACGCTGGCCTACACACTGATCGGCGGTACTTTGGTCGGCACCATCATGACGTTGGTGTTCCTGCCGGCGATGTACGCCATCTGGTTCAAAATCCGCCCAGGCAACGCGAGCAAGGCTCAAGCGGCGCAACCTACCTGAGCAAGGGGTGTTCGAGGGGAGGGCGCCGGCGTCCTCTCGTCGGTCAATTCGCCAAAGCTGCTGCTTCTGTAGGCGGGGACTGAACAAGGACGAGGATTCAAATGGGTACAGTGAAGTAAGCTGCTGCATGAGCTAACGTTCATGCATGCGCTTTTCCTATAACTCGCTGGATCCTGCCCCGATGAAAGACCTGCCGCCTACCGCGACCTTGCGCGCCTTTGAAGTTGCCACCCGCCACCCGACGTTTACTGCAGCCGCACAGGAACTGCATGTGACTCAAAGCGCGGTCAGCCACCAGCTCAAGCACCTTGAGGCGCTTTGGGGGCTGCCGTTGTTTGAACGTGGCAAGGCGTTACGCCTCACGGCAGCGGGGGCTGCGCTGGCGCCCATCGTGCGGGAGTTTTTCATCAGCCTGGAGGCGACTTTGGGTGACCTGCGCGAGCAAAAGGGCCGGGTTCGGCTCAGCGTCAGCACCACCTATTCCTTCGCGCTCAAATGGCTGCTGCCACGCTTGCCGCGCCTGTCTCGCCAGCACCCCGAGCTGCTGGTCTCGCTGGATACCACGGATAAAATCATCCACTTCTCTCACGGCCAGGCTGATGTTGCGATCAGGCTCGGCAAGGGCAATTACCCAGGCCTGCATTCGGAGTTCCTGTTTGGGGAGCAGGTATTTCCCGTGGCCAGTCCCGAGCTGCTGCGGCGCGTTGGCACGCCGCAAAGCCCGGCAGACTTGTTGCATTTCCCGCTCCTGACTCGGGATGGCGCCGAGTTGGTGCCGAAGTGGGAGGTGTGGTTTCAAGCCGTCGGGTTGGCCTATTTGCCGCTCCAGGAAAGCGTCAGATTTGGCGATACCAACATGACGGTCGAGGCGGCTTTGCTCGGCCAGGGCGTTGCATTGGTGCGCAGCGGGCATGTCGAGAACGAAATCAGCGATGGCCGTTTGGTGCGGCTGTTTGATGTGCCGCTTCCATCGCCATTGGCTTACTACTTTGTCTGCCCCAAGGGCATCGAATCCCAGCCGCACATCGCCAGCTTTCGCCAATGGCTGGTCAGCGAGGCAATGAAAGTCCAACGACCGGATGAGTGAGTCATGAGTCTCCGCTCATGCTGTGCTGAGGAGACTTCGCTTTAGCCCCGGCGCCGGATTACCTACAGTGGGGCATGCCTACTCATCTCATCTTCCTCGTGCTTTTCGCCGCGCTGCTGCATGCCAGCTGGAATGCGCTGCTGCGTAGCGGCGCCGACCGGCTGTGGTCCATGACGGTGATGTGCATTGCCATCGCCATCGCCAGTGTCGTCGCCGCAGCGTTCATGGTGTCCCCTGCGATTGAAAGCTGGGGCTACGCGGTGCTGTCGGGGTTGCTGCATGTGGGCTACAACCTGTTTCTGGTGCGCAGTTACCGCGTCGGCGACCTGGGGCAGATCTATCCGATTTCACGCGGATCGTCGCCGGTGCTGATCACCTTGGGCGCCGCCGTTTTTGCCGGGGAAAGCATCACGCCTGGCGAGTTGCTCGGTATTGCGTTGGTGTCCGGCGGGATTATTTCGCTGGCCTTCAGAGGGCGCAGTCTGTCGGTTCCCAGCCTGCCCTATGCGCTGGGGACGGGCGGCTTTATCGCGGCCTACAGCGTGGTCGACGGCATCGGCGCCAGGCTCTCCGGTGCGCCACTGGCCTACACGGTGTGGATGTGCGCGCTGTGGGGCGTGCTGATGCCGGTGGTCTACATCGGCCTGCGCGACACCCGCAGCTTGTTCCGCGTCCGGCCTGGAACAGTGACCGCGCTGGTCGGCGGGCTGGTCTCTTTGCTCGCTTATGGAATGGTCATTTACGCCATGAACGAAGCGCCACTGGGCGCGGTATCCGCATTGCGCGAAACTAGCGTGCTGTTTGCGGCGTTGATCGGCTATGTGTTCCTCGGCGAGACGCTTACCGCACGCCGGATACTGGCATGCGTAGTGATCGCCAGCGGCACCCTCATCATCGGCTGATACAGCCAACGGCTCAGGAGCAATGTTTAATGGTCAATGTCTCGCAGGCACCGCTGATTCTAATCACGGGTGGAAGTCGTGGAGTGGGGGCGGCAACCGCCCGGCTGGCCGCCGAAAGAGGTTATGACGTCGCGATCAGCTACGTTGCCAACCAGTCCGCAGCGCTGGCGGTAGTTGCGGATGTAGAAGCATTGGGGCGCCGGGCATTGGCGATGCGGGCCGACAGTGCGGACCCGCAACAGGTGGCCGATATGTTCGCGGCCATCGACCGCACGTTCGGTCGCATCGACGTACTGGTCAATAATGCCGGGATGCTCGCACCTCAGTCACGCCTGGAGGCCCTCGGCTTCGAGCGGATGCAGCGCATCTTTGCGGTCAATGCCATTGGGCCGATACTCTGTGCCCAGCAGGCGGTGAAGCGCATGTCTTACCGCTACAACGGCCCGGGCGGGGTGGTGATCAATGTCTCTTCGGCGTCGGCACGCCTCGGCAGCCCCAATGAGTACGTCGACTATGCGGCGTCAAAGGGCGCGTTGGAGACGTTCACCATTGGCTTTGCAAAGGAGGTGGCCCGGGAAGGCATACGCGTTAACTGTATTCGCCCCGGACATATCTATACCGACATGCACGCCAGCGGCGGAGAGCCGGGGCGGGTGGATCGTGTCAAGGACTCGATCCCCATGGGGCGGGGCGGTCAGCCGGAGGAAGTGGCGCGCGCGATTCTATGGCTGGCGAGCGCGGAGGCATCCTTCGTTACCGGTACATTCCTCGACGTAACGGGGGGTAAATGAGTCAAAGGCTCATCGGCTTCAAGTAACAGCGTGCGGCCTCACCTTGCGACTCAAACCCGGTGTCTTGCCCGTAATGCGCTTGAATGCGCGGCTGAAAGCGGCCTGGGAGGTATAGCCCAAGCGTTGCGCCACCTCTTCAATCGGCAGCCTTTCGAGCGTCAGCCACTGGCTTGCCAGCCGCATTCGCAGTTCGGTGACGTAGCGCAGCGGGGTCATGCCAATCGTCACTTGAAAGCGGTCTGCGAAGACCGAGCGTGAGGTATTGCAGTGCTCGGCCAGCTGCGCAACGGTCCAGTCGCGCCCCGGTTGTTGATGGAGCGCCAGCAGGGCACCGGCCAAGCGTGGATCGCGCAAGGCGGCGACCAGGCCAGAGGCATTCCCGCAGGCGCACTCCACCCACCCGCGAACGACCATGGCGGCCACCACGTCAGCCAACCGCGCGAGGATACCGGCAAAGCCGATACGCGCGGCGCTGACCTCGCGCTCCATGGTGGTCAGGATCGGCACCAGTCCGGGGTAACGCTGGCCGCCGGCATCAATCAGCATCAGTCCCGGCATCAGCCGGCCAAGGCCATGGATGCTGCCCAGTTCGAACTCCATGCAACCACTGAACAAAATAGTGCTCGGCGTGGGGCTGGCATCGGTTCCGGTATTCACCGCGCTGACGGTGTCACCGAGGGGGGCGCCATCTAGACGGTCGATGTCCTGAACCGGCACGTCCGGATGGGAGAACAGCTGATGGGCCGCGCCATGGGAGATAAACACGGCGTTGCCGGCAGACAGCGCGTAGGTGCTGCCGTCCTCCATTCGCAGCACTGCGTTGCCGACGGCCATGAAGTGGAACCAGGCGTGCCCAGGTTTTTCCGCGAAGCCCAAACCAAAGGTTGGACCCGCCTGGATACGCCGGTATTCGACGCCACGCAGGCGCATGCCGCGCAACAGCTCGTTGATGAGGTCCGAGGAAAGAGCAAACTGATCTGCTGGCATCATTCAGGTGTTTTAGTCAAAAAGGAGAGATTTTCGATCATAGATCATCCAGCTTCCCGCGCCTAGACTTCGGCTCGCCATGAAGATTGGGAGATCCGTGCAATGACTGACTGTGTATGTAACACCGTATCCGACCGCCATTCCGGCGTCGGCGCGGACGTAGAGCCTGCAACCCCCGCGTGGATGGCGGTATTTTCGCTGGCAATGGGTGTGTTCGGATTACTGACCGCTGAGTACCTTCCGGCCAGTTTGTTGACGCTGATGTCTGCCGACCTGGGGGTGTCCGAAGCGCTGGCTGGCCAGGCGGTAACGGTGACAGCGGTGGTTGCGCTGTTCGCTGGCCTGTTGGTACCAGGCTTGACCCGCGGCATCGACCGACGTTGGGTGCTGCTGGGTTTTTCCACGTTGATGGTCGCCTCCAATCTGTTGGTCGCCGTTTCCTCCAGCTTCGCGGTGCTGTTGGTGATGCGCATCTTGCTGGGCATTGCCCTTGGCGGGTTCTGGAGCATGGCGGCGGCGGTGGCGATGCGCTTGGTGCCGAGTGCGTTGTTGCCCCGGGCGCTGTCGATCATTTTCAGCGGCATTGCCGTCGGGACGGTCGTGGCTGTGCCGCTGGGCAGCTATCTGGGCGGGCTGTACGGCTGGCGCAGCGCGTTTTTTGCCGCAGCGGCGGTAGGCATGGTGACCCTGGCTTTCCAGTCGTTCACGCTGCCGCGCCTGGCGCCGCGCCGGCCGGCACGTCTGCGCACTGTGCTCGAGGTATTGCAGCGCCCGGGCATCGCCATGGGGATGTTCGGTTGTGTACTGGTGCACAGCGGCCACTTTGCGATGTTCACTTATGTTCGGCCATTCCTTGAAGGGACGACTGGCATCGGCCCCCAGGGGCTGTCGTTGATGTTGCTGGGTTTTGGCGTGGCGAACTTCGCCGGCACGCTGTTGGCCGGCAGGCTGCTGGAGCGCCACCCGCTGGCCACGCTGGTGTTGATGCCGGCGCTGGTCGGCGTTGCAGCCCTGGCGTTGGTGCTGTTGCCGGCCTCGGTGCCGGGGCAGGCGCTACTGCTGGCGGTCTGGGGCTTGGCCTTTGGTGGTGTGCCGGTGGCGTGGTCGAACTGGGTCGCCAGCGCGGTACCTGACCAGGCGGAAAGCGCCGGAGGCATGGTAGTGGCCTCCGTGCAGTCGGCCATCGCCACGGGCGCCGCCGCTGGCGGTGCAGTGTTCAGCTTCGGTGGCAGCGCAGGCGTATTCGTAGCGGCGGCCGTGCTGATGCTGCTGGCCGCGTTGCTGATTGCGCTGCGTGTCCGCGTCCCTTCTGCCCAGGGCGTACGCCAGCCCAAGCCCGCGTTGCACCTTTGATCCGGTTTGCCAAACCGTTTCGATCCCGTTCGTCACCAGGAGATACCCCATGAACAATACGACGTCTCACCAAGGACGCCTCAAATCGTTGCGCGCGGCCGGTATTGGCAACGCGCTTGAATGGTTCGACTGGACCCTGTACGCCACCTTTTCGGTGTACCTGGCAAGCAACCTGTTCGACAAGACCGATGCGCGCTCGGCGATGCTCGCGACCCTTGCGGTGTTTGCGGTTGGCTTTGTCGCACGCCCTGTCGGCGGCTGGTTGTTTGGCCGGCTGAGCGACCGACTGGGGCGCCGGACCATCATGGTGCTCACCATGCTGCTGCTTGCGATCAGCAGCCTGGGCATCGCGCTTATCCCTGACTACCAGAGCATTGGCCTGTATGCATCGGTCGCGCTGCTGTTTTTCCGGCTGATGCAGGGGCTCGCCCATGGTGGCGAGACAGGGGTTTCCTATACCTATGTCGCCGAGATCGCCCCAAGCAAGCACCGTGGCTTATGGTCCAGTTCCGTGTATGTGGGAGTGACGCTGGGAGTGATGGCAGCAACGGCCGTGGCGGCGACGCTGACCTGGTTGCTGGGCGCCCAGGCCATGGGTGACTACGGCTGGAGGATTGGCTTCGCCATCGGTGGAGTACTCGGTATTTATGCGCTGTTTTTGCGCCGTGGCGCCCAAGAGTCTCATGTATTTGTAGAGCAGCAGGGTCTGGCGCGGCCGCCGCGCAAGCTGTCCAGGGGCGAAATGCTACGCGTGGCGCGCAACATCGTCATGCTTGCAGCGGCCGCCAATGTCACTTACTACGCGTGGGTCACGTTCGGCGCTTCGACGGCGATTGCCCAAGGCATGGACGCTACGGGTGCCTATGTGGCCAGCCTTCTCGCGCAGCTCCTCTGTGTGGGCTGGCTGCCGGTCTGCGGGATGGTGTCCGATCGGGTAGGGCGCCGGCCCATGGTTATCGCCTGGGGCCTGGGCGTGATCCTGCTGACCTATCCCCTCTCGATAATGGTGACCACTGAACCCTGGACGCTGTTCCTGGCCCAGGTGCTGGGGCTGGGCGCCTGGTCGCTGATCGCGGCGATTTTCCCTGCTGTGCTGTCCGAGCAGGTGCCGACCCAGGCACGGGCCCAGGGCGTCGGTTTGGTCTCGTCGGTTTCGGTGGCGATCTTTGGCGGCACCGCCCCTTACCTACACAACTATCTCAGCGGCGCCGACCTTGGCTATCTGTACGTCAGCTATGTCATCGGGTTGGGCGTCGTCACCGTCCTGGCAGGGTTTCTTATCGACGAAACAGCGGGCATCGACCTTGCGCACATCAAGGCGCCTGGCGCTCGAGTCAGCGTAAACACATTGGCTGGTCGATCCGCAGAATCAGCCGATCAAAGGAGTACGACTCAATGAATTCCACAGACCTCAAAAACACCGCTGCGCGAGGCGAACGCCCGGGCGCCAACGTGACCGTCAGCCAGACTTCGGGCCCACGTCAGGCCGCACGCGAGACCTGGGTCGAAGTTCCTTGCGAGTCGGGCCCGGCGGCCGCCTGGTGCTACTCGGACCGCCGCGCCTATAGCCCGGGTGATTCGGTTTGCCTGTATCTGTCGTCGAACCGCCCGCACGTGCGGCTGCGGATCTATCGTGATGGCGCCATCGCCCGCACGCTGCATACCACCGACAGCCTTGACGCTCGATTCCACCCCATACCCGAACGTGCCTACGAGCATGGCTGCCAATGGCCTGTCTTCATGCAATGGCCAATTCCGGCGGATGCCGAGCAGGGTGGCTACATAGTGGAAGTGCGGGACGGCGACGACAGCGTCCTCGGGCATCATCTGTTTATCGTCAAGGCGCTGTGCAAGCGTGCCGATGCCTTGGTGCTCGTCGCGGCCACCTCGACGTGGGCCGCTTATAACGACTGGGGCGGCGCCAATCATTACTTTGGCATTCACCCCGACACGCCACGTGGCCGCTCGCCGTTGCTGTCGGCGCAGCGCCCCTGGGCGCGAGGGCAGGTGTGGCTGCCGGCCGATGCGCCACGTTGCGTCAACGCGACCCGGCTCCGCAAGCCAGGGCCGGCGCGCTATGAGTTCATCGAATGGGCCTCCCTTAACGGCTACGCCAAGTACTACGCGCTGGCGGGGTGGGCTTCCTTCGAGAGACCTTTTGTGGTCTGGGCCGAGCAGCAAGGTTATACGGTGCATATCCTGACCCAGGACGATTTGCATCACGACCCCCACGCGCTTGAGGGCTACGCCTGCGCCGTCTTCATCGGGCACGACGAGTACTGGACGCGGGAAATGCGCGACCATGTCGACGCCTTTGTCGAGGAGGGCGGCAAGGTCGCGCGCTTCGCCGGCAATTTCATGTGGCAGATTCGCCTGGAGGATGAAGGCCGGCGGCAGGTGGCCTACAAGTACGATGCTGGTGCGCTCGATCCTGTGGCCGCTACCGAGCCTCATCGGCTAACGGGGGCCTGGGAAGATCCGAGGGTGAATCACCCCGGGGCAACGACGTTCGGGGTGAATGCTCTGCGAGGGATTTACGCCAGCTTTGGAGGCATGGCGCCGCGCAGCCCGCGCGGCTACACAGTCTTCAGGCCCAAGCACTGGGCGTTCCTGGGGACGGGCCTCGGCTACGCGGATATGTTCGCAGACGAAGCCAACATCTTCGGCTATGAGGTGGATGGCCTGGAATACACCTTCGTCGACGGCCTCCCGGAACCGCTCTACACAGACGGGGCGCCCTGCGGATTGCAAATACTCGCCATGGGCTGGGCGACCAATGCCGAGCATGGCCGGTCCGAGGATGCCTATTCATTCATGCTCGGCGATGGCGATGCGCGGTTTCGTGCTTCCGTACTGGCGCCGGACCTCAGCGACGCCAGCATCGATATGCATAGCCGCGGGGCCGGCATGGTGGTGCACTTCCACAAAGGTCGAGGCGAGGTGTTCACTGCCGCCACGTGCGAATGGGTGCATGGGCTCATGCAGGCAGACATCTACACCGTGATGATCACCAACAATGTGCTCGAGCGTTTCCTGCGCAATACGTAACTATTGAGAGCTAGGTCCGCCGAGTGCTTAACCACCGTTGGCGCCGTTGACCTGCCGATGTTTGGAACGACCGTCAATGCCTGTCAGTCTATCTAGACCTACTCATTTTGACTCACCAGGTTGTTGCCGGCGGCTGCAGCTCACTCAGCGGTATATTTACTGAGACCTTACATTTATCGTCCCCCACCGCCAGGCCGCCGGCATCGTTGGCTTCAGCTGCTACGAACATGGGTGAGAAACTCGAGAGTTTTCAATTTCGTCTCCTTGCATTAGTTATTTCTGTGAAAAAACGGGTTCTAATCGTGAAGGCCGGATTCAATCGCTCCCGGCGTTGATAGGATTTGGTTGGCGTTTCTCGATTGAGAACTTAAGCAACGCCGCACATCGAAAAATCCCATGGGCGAATTTGCTGTAAGGCATCGTCAGGAAGAAGGCCATAACGAATCCTAAGTGGATCGCCAGCAGCAGCGGCATGGCTGAAAACTCCCGCCAGGCCAGCAAAGCCAGACCGCTAAGGCTGACCAGAAACAGAAGGGCTATGAAACCACGATCCATGGGCCTTTGGCTCGCATCGCCGTGTTCGGGATCACGCCGGAAGTTCAACCACAACAAGCCTGCAGGACCCACCAACAACCCAATGCCGCCTAGTACGCCGAGAATCACTGGAAGGCTGAAGAGAGGGTAGGGTGCGGACCAGTTGAGAAAGTAGTGGAAAAGCGTGGCCACACAAGTGGCTGCAAAGCACAACAGGAAGCCATAGAACGTCAAGTGGTGGAAGCGACGTCGCCAGAGCGTGAATTTGTCATCGGCGTTGTTGCACCCCTCACCATGACCGCCGTCCAGGTACTTGAGCTTAGCGACATTGGCTGTTGCCTCGATGGCTGCCGATGCCTTCAGGGAAGTAGGAACTTGGGCGGGTGACACATTTTTCCAGAAACGCCTCACGCCAATCCCTAACGCCAATATGGAGAAACCAAACACGCCGCCAAACATCAATGCAAGGGTGTTATGAGAGAAAATGCCGTAGAAATTACCGCCCGGCATTTCACGGAACAGGTTGCCCATGATGGCCAGCGTCAGACACAAAAACAGCGCCAGGCCAATACCTGAGGCTACAGCGAGGGTCAGCCCATTACGCTGATAAAGCTGGCCAAATGGTCTAGGCCATGCGTATTCCCCATAGGTATCGACCCTCACCTTGGCCATGGCTTTTGGAACATTGACCGCAAACTCGTGCGGGGCTGCGTACTGACAAGAATGCAAGCATGCGCCGCAGTTGTGACACAAGTTGGCCAAGTAATGGATGTCTGCTTGCCCGAACGCCAGGCGGCGCGTCATGGCTGGAAAAACTGCACAAAACCCTTCGCAATAACGGCACGAGTTGCAAATGGTCATTTGTCGCTGAACTTCAGTCTCATCGACATTTAGAACCGGAATCAACGGGTTGGCAGTTTTGGGATCATAAAGCTGCATATCGAGATCCCCCTGTCTCTGATTTGGAAGCAATGTCTGCGCTGGCTGCGGCTTGGATCCCGGCAACGCGACCGAAAGCAGTGCCGATGGCCATGCCAATCCCGGCTGTGTAACCTTTTCCCAGTACGTTCCCGGCCATCATCTCCCCTGCGACGAACAAGTTGGGGCTAGGCTTGCCGTTGAAATGAACGGCAGAGGTTTCGTCAGTCGCCAGTCCCAAGTATGTGAACGTAACTCCCGGCTTGAGCGGATATGCATAGAAAGGGGGGTTAACTAGAGGGCGCGCCCAGTGGGTCTTCGCAGGGGTTAGGCCCTCAGTGTGGCAGTCATCGAGCGCGGTATGATCGAATGTCCCTGCCTGGCATGCCTGATTGAAATCTTCCACCGTCTTAACGAAGGTCTCGACGGGCAGGTTCAGTTTCCGGGCAAGCTCTGCCAGTGTGTTAGCGGTGGTGCCTGGAAACACAGGTGGCATGAATCTGCCTATAGCTTGCTGGTCGATGATTGAATACGCTTGCTGACCGGGCTGCCTTGCGACCAGTCGACCCCAGATGGCATAACGTTTGGGCCAGAAATCCTCGCCTTCATCGTAGAAGCGCTCACCTTCCCGATTGACTACGACCCCAAGAGACACACAGTCGATACGGGTGCATATCCCTCCATCGTAGAGAGGAGCCCGCGCATCAATCGCAACCATGTGGGCTTGAGTCGGGTCACCGATGACATCCGCGCCCAGCGCTATCATGCGTTTAAGTAGCACTCCGGTATTGAAACGCGTGCCGCGAATCAAAAAGTTATCGGAGGGCCATTCACCCCGTTCGTTCTGGCCCCAGGCTTCTCGCAACCATTCACGGTTGGATTCAAAACCGCCAGCAGCGAGCACACAGGACTTGGCCTCGATCCGTTCAGCCGGCAGATGCTCGTCATCCACCACGCGTTCAGGGAGATGTGCAGCAATGAACTTTCCGTCCTTGAGCTCGATATCGGTGACCTGGGCGTTATAGCGAATCTGAACGCCTATTCGCTCAGCGCTTCGGAAATAAGCATTGACCAAGGCTTTGCCACCGCCCATGAAAAAGGCATTTGTCCTTGCAACATGGAGCGCGCCGGAGAGCGGCGCCTGGAAGTGAACGCCGTGGGAGCGCATCCAGTCTCGGCAGTTGGAAGATGCAAGGATCGTGATTCGTGCAAGTTTTTCATTCGTGATCCCGCCGGTGACCTTCAGCAAATCCTGCCAGTACTCTTCCTCCGGGTAGGCGTCTACTAGAACGTCTTGCGGCGCATCATGCATACATCGAAGGTTACGTGTGTGCTGCGAATTGCCACCCCGCCAAATCTTGGGCGAGCCTTCCAGAAGCATGACGCTCGCACCAGCCTCCCGCGCCATCAGCGCAGCGCATAAGGCGGCATTACCCCCTCCGATGACTAACACATCAATCATTGTTATTTTCCTCGACTCGACTCTACAACCGGCTGGAGCACGGTGCTCCTTGTGAGTGAGCGAAGCTTAATGCGAGGTCTGGGTGGTCGAAAGAACGTGCTAGCGGCAGGGCCTTTACTTTTACTAAAGGCCTACCCGATGGAGAGCCTCTGGCGGTTGAAGGCTTGCCCCCGGCCAAAGGTGCATATTCACTAGCTCACGGCTGACCTCAAGAAGAACGACGCGCGTGGCTAACGCAGCAGGGGACAGCTCGTCGTCCGAAAGGCTGGCTAGGAAGTTGCGGCGCCCCACATGGTCGTCAGAGATTTCGACCATGCGAAGTTCTGCATCCCCTAAGCGAGCGGCGGCGGCACCAGGCTGTATTGTCGCTGCATGTCCAGCTTTGACTGCTTGCATCAGCGTCGCTAGCCCATCGATCTCCATCACGATGTGAGGAACGGTCTCACTGCGCTCAAACGCCATGATTATGCTAGTGCGTAATCCGTGCTGTGCACTCGGCATAACCAACGGTACATGCCCGAGTTGATCAATTTGCACGGTATCGCCTTCAGGGATATCAAGCAGAGTCGGGACTGCTATGACAAACAGCTTTTCGTCGAGCAACGGAGTGACGTGCCATCGCCTTCCGGCATCGGCTTGGAACACAACCGCCAGATCTAACTGCCGAGCGTTAAGCTGGCTCGCGAGATGGCCGGATAACATCTCCACTAAGTGCAGCTGAATGTCAGGGTAGCGGGTGCGCATGCGCTCGATCAGAGGCAACGCCAGAACGCTGGCCGTAGTGGGTGGCAGGCCCACACTGACGTATCCGCTCATGCGACCTCGCTGAGCGGCATGTACCGCATTACCTATCTGCCTTACCGCAAGTTGCGCATGGTGAAGAAACGCCATGCCGGCGCTGGTCGGTGTCACGCCAGTGGTCGTGCGATTGAGTAACCGAGTACTCAGTTCATTTTCCAGCTTACTGACTTGCTGGCTTAAGGCAGAAACCCCCAGGCCAAGCTCAGCAGCAGCCCCGCTCAAGCTTCTGTGTTCGGCAATCTTAAGAAAGTATTGAAGCTGTCTGAGCTCCATCAGGAGAGTTCCTTCGATAGGTCGTTTTGCTGCTCGACCTGGGTTAGGTTGAACGTCCTTTCGCGGAGCTGATGGACGATTGAGGCTTGGTTAGGACAGCGTTTTATTCACGTGTACAGGCTTTGTGAATCGTCGGCGTAACCTGGCGTTAAAGGCTTTCAGGATCGCCAAAGAACATTTTGACTGGGCTCTAGAACGGTATTTTAAGGCTGGAAAACGCTAAATGTGCCCCCAATTTTGCCGCCAGTCACATGCGCTGCTCGAGCAATTGTGAATTCGCGCCCTGGCGGTGATCCACCGCAGTAATTGATCGGGCTCAGTGGTACAACCCCTTGAAATTGGCAGGTTCGTCCACTTTGCAGATGCTTACTGACAGCCAGCCTGCTGCTATCTACTGATGCATCTCGGTCACGGACATAGTGAATACCAACTTGGATCTGCCAGCGTTGGAATAGGTATGGGGAACATCGGTTTTGGCCACTGCCGAACTCCCCGCAGGGATGACCAGCTCTGTTTCCCCTACCACGCATTTCAGCGTGCCTTTCTCCACATGAAACAGCTCAAGCGTGCCCTGAGGATGCCCCTGTGAAGCGAAAGATTCGCCTGGGTGCATTTCCCAACGCCACAGCTCGATCATATTAGGACCGGACGTTCCTGCCAGAAGCCGCGCCGTTCCTCCCAGGTCCCCGGTCCAGAGCGTGGGGATGTCTTGACTGTCGATGATATGGGCGGATGGGGCTTCGGTCACATTGACGATGTCTGCAACGGACAGGCCAAGCGCGGCGGCGATTTTGCAAAGGATGCCGATACTGGGGTTCGCCGTACATTTCTCTATTTCGACGACCATTCCTTTGCTCACCCCTGAGCGGCGAGAAAGCTCATCCAACGTGATCTTCTGTGCTTTGCGCGCCTGTTTGAGCGTGCGCGCGACGGCCAGGCTGACGGCTTGAGCGTCAGCACCAGGGGTAGTCGACAGGCTGGTATTCGTGGTCATTGATGAGGGTCATGAGAAAAAATGTGTGGGGATTCTCGGCCTTTACCAATCGCCCCGTCAATCTGCACATGCGTTATAGTAGATGATATTGGTCATTATATTGACTTTATTGGTCGTCACTGACTAGCATGAAATGACATTTGGATTCCTGGAGGTTTTTGATGCTGTCCGTACTGCCGTTGATCGATCAAGCCGTTGCAGAATTGGCTCCGGAGTTCAGGGCCCTGAGCATTGTGGTGGAAGCTGCGTCACTGACCCATCCTGAGGTTGCTCAGGCAGCCCTGGACCGTGCTTGCAAGGCTGTGCAGGAAGGTAGGCCAAGCTGGGGAGAAGCTCACCTGGCCGCATGGGCGGAGACATTCCGAAAGTTCGGCGCCAAGCCGCAGCGTACGCCTTGTTCAGCTGAGGCGCTGCGTAAACGGGTTTTACGTGACGGAAGCTTGCCTAGCCTGGATCCCATCGTCGATCTCTACAACGCAATCAGTATTGAGTACGCCATCCCTGTTGGCGGGGAAAACATTGAAGCGTATTTGGGTTATCCACGGCTCGTAGTCGCTGATGGCACTGAGCCTTTTGACACCATAAAAGAGGGTGCTCCTGCTTTCGAATATCCAGACCCCGGCGAGGTTGTCTGGCGCGATGACAAAGGCGTGACCTGTCGTCGCTGGAATTGGCGGCAAGGTGTCAGGACCCGTCTCGGTGCTGACGCGAAGAGCATGTGGTTCATTCTGGAGAGTTTGCCGGCGATGCCGCTTGAAGCCTTGACGGAAGCGGGGGACAAACTCATCGAAGGGTTGCAGCAAATGATGCCAGGCGTCCAGATCGAAAGCTCACTGATTGGTCCTGGGGCCAAATAGTCCATAGACCACTGCAAGGAGTGATGACGATGTTTACCGGCCTTAGTGCATTTCCTCTGACGCCTATGGATGAGCAGGGTGTGGACGAAAATGCTTTTACCCGTCTTGTGCAGCAACTGGTGGCGGCGAAAGTAGATTCCATCGGGGCTCTCGGATCCACCGGAAGTTATGCGTATCTTTCTCGAGCCGAACGTTCTCGAGTTGCGCAGTTGGCAGTAGAGGCGGCGGAGGGTGTTCCTGTGATGGTGAGCATCGGAGCGCTGCGTACACGCGACGTTTTGCTGCTGGCCGAAGATGCGCAAGACGTGGGCGTCCAAGCCTTGTTGCTGCCACCCGTGTCGTATCAAAAACTGTCTCAGGACGATGTTTTTTCGATGTACGAAATGGTTACGGCCAACATCTCAGTCCCGCTATGTGTCTATGACAATCCTGGTACCACCCATTTCGAATTTACCGATGAGTTACACGGGCGTATTGCAGAGCTACCCAATGTCAGGTCAATCAAAATCCCTGGCGTCCCCGACGCGCCGCACGTGGCCAGGGAGCGCGTGGAACGCCTGCGAAAATTGATTCCGAGTCACGTGACTATCGGAATAAGCGGCGATGCATTTGCCGCTCTTGGTATGAATGCGGGCTGCGATGCCTGGTACTCGGTCATGGGCGGTTTGTTCCCCAATACAGCGCTCGCCATCACGCGAGCAGCATTGTCAGGTGACGCCTGTGAAGCCACGCGCCTTTCCGAATCCTTGAAGCCGCTCTGGGCTTTGTTCAGCCAATTTGGCGGTAGCTTTCGCGTGATGGCGACAGCGGCGGAGCTTCGCGGGTTTACTCACTCTCCGAGTGTGCCACTGCCGCTCAGAGCCATTGATGGGGAAGGGCGTGAGCAAATTGCTGCGGTGATTGAAGTGCTTGAATTGAGCTGAGTATCGACAGGGAAATTCTGCCTCACCCGTGGCGGATGAGGCAGATGTTGCGATATTTACAGCTTCAAAAACGTTGTGAAATGATCCTGGTGCCCCTCCAGAATCTCCCTTGGCAGGATCGTGCCAACAGCCCCCCGATGTTGCAGGCCATGAGAAAGGACATGAGCGAGGATTTGCTCCCTGGTCATGTTGCCGGGTTTGCCGTCCTTGAAGATAAACGCTACCGGGTCAGACAGCTCCGTTGCAGTGACTGATTTCGTATAGTCAACAAACCATTGATTTGCCTTTGTAAATGCCTCTTCCAGCTGGCGAATGTCTTGCCGTTGCTCAGTGACGACGTCGTCAAATTCCTCCGGTTTTCCTTGCAGTCTGGCGATGAACAACTGGTCCACGATGTTGATGTGCCTGAGCCAGTAGCAGGCTTCCTCCATTTCCATCGGAAAGGACTTTGCTATGGGCGCTTTCAAACAACTGAAAAGCGCCTCCTCAGACCATGCCTTGTACTGATAAAGCGAGTGCAGCAGGTTCTTGGCACACATGATTTTCTCCCATTTTCTAAGCGTTGGCGGCCCTTGGCGCACCACAAGAGCAAGGACAAAGGCGTTTTCGTGCAACGGAACGGAATACCGTTGAAGAGATACGATGGTCACTATATTGACTTTAATAGTCAATGGAGTGAAGCTGGATCAAAGGCGATTAAAACCGCCGCATTGAATTCCACAGAGCATCACCTTGCAGGTGATCCGCTCGAAAATGGCTTGAGGGTGTCTTGGACCATGAAGTACGTCAGCACACGGACGCCTGGTAGAACATTTGAATTCAGCGAGGTCCTGATGGGGTCGTATGCGCCTGACGGTGGCTTGTACGTGCCGCGCAAGGTGCCCCGTTTAAAAAAGGAGGAACTCTCAAAACTTGAGTGGCTGCCCTTTCACGAATTGGCTCACCATGTAATCGAGCCCTTTCTGGGGGGCTGGGTCGAGCAAGATCAGCTATCTCGGATGCTTGAGGAGACCTTTGATTGTTTTACAAACAACGCAGTGGCACCGCTTTACCAGACGGCAAGTAACGAGTGGATACTCGAGTTGTTTCATGGGCCTTCAGGCGCCTATCAAGATTTTGGTCTTCAATTAATGTCTCGCTTTATCAATCACGATTTACTGAAGTCTGGGAAGAAGGCTCTGATTGTAGGTTGCACAGGCGGAGATACTGGAGCAGCTGCAATAAAAGCATTTTCGGGAATGAAGGGCGTTACTTTGTTGGTGTTGCATCCTTCCAAGGGACTAACGGCGGAGGATCGCCGACGCTTACTGAGTGTGGAGGAAGGCAATGTAGTCAATATTGCGATCGACGGAGATTATTCTGATTGCCATCGTTTGTGTGAGCAGTTTTTAAAGCAAAATAATGATGCGCAGCAGCATCTTGTTTCGTTCAACTCAGTGCATTGGGTTCGCGTACTTGCGCACCTGTCCTTCTATTTCTATTCCGCACTTCAGCTCGGCGCGCCTAAAAGAGAAGTTGCTTTCAGTGTGCCGACTGGGAATTTTGGTGCGCTGTACGCTGGTTATATTGCCAAACAAATGGGGCTGCCCATTCGACAGCTAATCGTTGCCACGAATGCCAACGCCGGCCTGCATCACTTTCTCCAATCGAATCTGTACAGTCGACATGAGATTCGTACTACCAGAACTCCCACTATGAATGTTTCATTGGCCTCTAATTTTGAGCGCTTGCAGTGGAGTATTTTAAATCGATGTGGAGAAAAAGTAGCTCGTAATATGCAGTTGTTAGAAGGAGAGGGCACCATCCACTTAGAGCAGGATGAATGGTTGGAGGCGCGCAAATTGTTTGACTCACTGGCTGTGGACGATGCGGATGCATTCAGTTGTATTCATGAGGTCTTTGCACAGAGTGGGTATCTCGTCAGCCCCAATACCGCTATCGGCTTGCGCGCTGCACGTGTGAGCAGGCGCAGCTTGCTGATCCCCATGGTTTGCCTGGCGACGACGCATCCCTCGAAGATTGGCGCTGCAACCGATAAGTCGGAGATTTTCGGCCACCTGAATACAGGCGGCGCTCCTGCATTCACCGAACAAGACTGTACTTCAATTCCTAACGACATCGGGGCGCTGACCTCGCTGGTCAGGGCCTTATCCAAAGACACGGAGTCTCACTCGTTATAAGTTCGGAGCCAGAGATGAAACGTGTTTTAGATAAAGTTGATGAGAAGATTTTGGAAGAACTCACCCGAAATGCACGGCTGGCCCACAACGATATTGCCATGAAAGTTAATTTGTCCAGGAACGCAGTCAGGCTTCGGATTGAGCGATTGGAGCGCGATGGTTATGTCCGGGGGTACACAATTATTAAAGGTATACCCTCAGCCGATGTAGGGCCCATTAATGCGTTGATCTTTGTTTATCGTCAGGACCGTATGCGGGATTCAGAAGTTGTTCGCTCCGTCGGGGCAATGCCTGAAGTCATTTCCTGCAATGTGATGAGTGGTGACCTCGATATTGTGTTGACGGTTCAGGCGATGAATGCAGATCGAATCCACAGGGTATGGAGTGAGATTTCTGCGCTGCCGGGTGTCCTGAATACCGTGACATCTTTTGTGCTATCCAGCACAAAGTAGCAAGTTGTGCCGTTGTGCGAGCATTTTGCTCGTAACAACGATCTGTTTGCCATATTCGTAAAGTTAAATTGGCGGATTACTATCTCAGCACCACAACATAACAATGAGAACCCTGTCGTGACTGAATACAAAATTGCGTTGCTTGGTTTTGGTGGTGTTAACCGCGCACTGACTCAGCTTATTGCCGATAAGAATTCGCGCTGGGCCGATGAGTTAGGTTTCACGTTGAAGATTGTCGGTGTCAGTGACCTTTACCTCGGCTCAATCATTAACAAAGACGGCTTGGATGCTCATGAATTGGCTGCAGTGCCTGCTGCTAAAGGCGGCTTCAGGACGCTACCCGGCGGCAGTGCTGAACCGGCGAACGAAACCGTCATCCGTTTCTCAGGTGCCGATATTGTGGCTGAAGCAACCTTCACCAATCCTGTGGATGGTGAGCCGGCTACTACCTTCTGCCGCTGGGCGTTGGAGAAGGGCGTCAGTGTCGTAACCACCAACAAAGGGCCCGTGGCGCTGCATGCACAAAGCTTGAAGACGCTGGCCGATAGCACCGGCGCCCGCTTTGAATTTGAAGGTTCTGTCATGAGCGGAACCCCGGTTATCCGTTTGGCCAAGGAGTCACTGGCAGGCTCGGAAATCACCGGCTTCAAGGGGATCCTCAACGGCACGTCAAACTTTGTCCTCTCCAGCATGGAGACGGGGTTGGACTTCTCGAGTGCTGTCGCAAAAGCCCAGGAGTTGGGTTATGCCGAAGCCGATCCAACAGCGGATGTAGAAGGGCACGATGTGCGCTTGAAGGTCGTCATCCTCGCCAATGAACTACTGGGCGCAAAACTCAAACCAAGCGATGTCTTGTGCAAAGGGATCTCTGAAATCACGGCCAAGGATATCGCCGAGGCAACGAAAGTGAATGCCCGTTGGAAGCTGATTGGCAGTGCAGAGAAACGGAGCGATGGTTCGATTTCGGCATCGGTGAGTCCCCAGCTCTTACCGGCGAACGACGCGCTCTCAGCCGTGAGCGGAGCCACCAACGCAATTACCTTCAACACGACCATTCTCGGTCCCGTCACTGTAGTGGGGGCGGGGGCAGGTCGTTTTGAAACCGCCTTCGCATTGCTCGCCGACATCGTAAGCATCCACAACCACAAAACCACGTCAGGTAAGTAATCATGAATAGCTTGAGTCTCTCGCTCGCTGCTGATTATAAGGCCATTACGGTGCTCAGCCCGTTTGACGGAAGCAAGGTGGGTGAAGTGGCAGACATACCTGCATCCTCCGCTACCACGATAGTTGACACCGCCATTTTAGGCGCCTTGATTGCCAAGGATCTGCCACGCCATGAGCGTGCGCGTATCTTGGAAAAGGCCGCAAGCTCAGTCGAGTGTGACAAGGACTCCTTTGCCAAACTGATCGTCGCGGAGTCAGGAAAAACGCTGAAGCAGGCGCGAAAGGAGGTGTTGCGCTGCGTCAATACCTTAAAATTGTCTGCCGAAGAAGCCAAGCGCAATGCCGGTGAAGTCATTCCTTTTGACGCCTATGTCGGGTCTGAATCCCGTCAGGGCTGGTTCACCCGTGAACCGTTGGGCGTCATCGTTGCCGTCACCCCTTACAACGACCCGCTTAACCTGGTCGCGCATAAATTGGGGCCTGCCATTGCAGGAGGAAATGCAGTTGTTCTCAAGCCGTCTGAGCTCACACCGTTATCAGCGATCAAGCTGGTGGAGTGCTTGATCGACGCGGGCCTGCCTCCGGTTGTCGTCACCGTCGCTACAGGCGGCGCCGCGCTGGGCAAGGCTCTGGTGGCCCACCGTGCGGTGCGCATGGTGTCGTTCACGGGCGGCTTTGTCACCGGTGAGCAGATCGCTCGCACAGCCGGCCTCAAGAAACTGGCGATGGACCTTGGCGGTAATGCACCGGTCATCGTGATGGCTGATTGTGATTTGGATGAAACAGTCGATTCATGCGTGTCGGGCGCCTTCTGGGCAGCTGGTCAAAACTGCATCGGTACTCAGCGGATCCTCATCGAGGCCCCACTCTACGAAGTCTTCAAAACGCGCTTTGTTGAACAGACCCGGCAGTTGATCGTCGGCAACCCTGCTGACGAGCAGACGGACGTGGGGCCGATGATTACCGAGGCGTCAGCCAAGCGTACCGAAGAGGTGGTCAATGACGCCATTGTCAAAGGCGCCACCTTGTTGTGTGGCAATACGCGTAATGGCTCGCTCTATTCACCGACCGTGCTGGAACGTGTCGACCGCCATTGCAAGTTGTGGTGCGAAGAAGTGTTCAGCCCGGTGGTCATCCTCCAGAGCGTTGCGTCCTTGGACGAGGCATTGACGCTGGCTAACGAACCTGAATACAGCCTGCATGCCGGGATCTTCACCAGCAATCTGAACGTTGCAATGACAGCGGCCAAACGACTGGAGGCGGGCGGGGTGATGATCAATGATTCTTCCGATTATCGCTTTGATGCAATGCCTTTCGGCGGTTTCAAGTACGGGAGCATGGGCCGTGAGGGCGTACGTTTCGCTTACGAAGACATGACGCAGCCCAAGGTCATTTGTATTAACGGTGTGAGTGGAAGCTAAGCAACTCGCTCAACTCAAGAATGAAACACACAACAATAAAGAGGAATCGACATGCGCCCCGATAAGCACAATCTTTCGACATTATCTGCAGCGACGCTGGCTGTTCATGGCGGCAATGTCGCGGATGTCACCAGTGGCGCCGTCCGTACACCATTGGTCATGGCAAACTCCTATCTCTTGCCGGAAGATCCGGCGACCATGGACTGGTCGAGCCCGGACGGGCTCGTGTACACACGCAATCAAGGCCACAACCAGGTTTGCCTTGAGAAGAAACTCGCAGCCCTTGAAGGGTGTGAAGACGCGGTGGTATTCGCGACCGGTGTTGCTGCCTTGCACTCGGTATTTTTTTCATTCTTGAAAAGTGGTGATCACGTCATCGTCAGTGACATCACCTACCAGGCAGTCTGGCGGCTTTTCGCCGAACTACTGCCTGAACGTTACGGCATTGAGGCAACCTTCGTAGACGTCGGTGACCTGGAATCGGTACGTAACGCCATTCGCCCCAATACCAAGCTGATCCACACTGAAACGATTGCCAACCCCACCACGAAAGTTGCGGACATTGCCGCATTGGCTGAGATTGCACACGCCCATGGCGCGCTGATCTCTGTGGATGCCACATTCACGCCGCCTCCATTTTTTCGTGCAAGTCAACATGGTGTCGACTTCGTCATCCACTCATTGACCAAGTACATCAATGGCCATGGTGATGCCATGGGCGGGGTGGTGATCGGCTCCAATCCGTTGATCAACAAGATCAAGAATGATGCATTGGTTGACCTCGGCGCGACCATTTCGCCGTTCAACGCGTGGATGATCATGCGCGGTTCGGTCACGTTGCCACTGCGCTTGAAGCAATTGCTGAACACGGCCGAAAAGTTGGCTCAGTTTCTGGATGGCGACGATCGGATTGCCTATGTCTACTACCCCGGTTTGCCTTCCCACCCGCAGCATGAGTTGGCGCGCCGGCAATTTTCGGGCAAAGGCTATGGTGCTGTGATGGCGTTTGCCGTAGAGGGCGATCCTGACATCCAGAATCGCTTTGTCTCGAACCTGCGCATCATCACGTCGGCCGTTTCATTAGGGCATGACGAATCACTGATCGTGCACGTAGGGGCAGAGGGTCGAGGTGGCTTTGACAAGTACCCTGAAGAGTTCCGCCAGTATGGTCATTTGCGCTTTTCTGTCGGATTGGAAGATCCAGATGACTTGATCAAGGATATTGCGTTCGCGCTGGACGCAACGTTCAAGTGATTTAGTTGATAGCGTCACGGAACTAGGGTTTGGTCAACCCGTCTTTACCCCCGTCCTCGCGGGGGTCCTTTTAATAACGTTGACGTTTTAATTGCGCCTGGCGCGGACAGTCTTTGCGTTTTTTATTGTTTGGGAGTTGCTCATGGCTTGGGTGAGTTTGATCATTGCAGGACTATTTGAAGTTGTGTGGGCGTTTTCGATGAAACAATCTGAAGGATTTACGCGGTTAGTGCCCACGGTCATTACATTTGTCACCGTGATTGCCAGTTTCGCGCTTTTATCCTTCTCGATGAAGAGCTTGCCGCTGGGTACGGCGTACACCATCTGGACGGGGATCGGCGCTGTGGGCGCTTTTGCGGCGGGTATTTTCTTCATGGGTGAACCCGCCACGCTGTTGCGTATCGTGGCGGCCGTATTGATTGTCAGTGGGTTGTTAATGATGAAGCTGGTGTCTGCTTGAAAGGCGAGCATTTTGCTCGTGATAACGTTCAATTTGCCATATTCGTAAAGTCGCCGTACTCAGGTAACGTTCAAGTCAAGGCGCTGGCCTTGGTAAATAATTACAAGCGTCACGTTTAACGCTGTCAGATGTTTACTGCCCTTAATCCAACTACAATATCTAGGGATGTACTTATGATTTCGCTAAAAAAGCTGTATTTGATAATGGGCTTGGCGTTGTGCACAAGTGCAGTGTCGGCCAAAGAATACTCCACCTTGCGTTTCGGCGTAGATGCCAACTACGCACCGTTTGAGTCCAAGGCAGCTGATGGCAGCCTCAAGGGATTTGATATTGACTTGGGCAACGCGATTTGCGCCAGGCTTTCAGTCAAATGCATCTGGGTGGAAAGCGATTTTGATGGCCTGATTCCGGGCCTCAGGGCCGGCAAGTTCGACGGCATCCTGTCATCCATGACCGTGACGGCCACTCGCGAAAAAGCCATTGATTTTTCAAATGAGCTTTTTTCCGGGTTCACGTCCTATGTGTTCAAGAAAGGTTCGGGCCTGAGCACAGATGTGGCGTCACTCAAAGGCAAAACGGTTGGCTATTTTCAAGGCAGTATCCAGGAAGCCTACGCCAAGGCCGTGCTGGACAAAGCCGGTGTAAAAATCCAGTCCTATCAGAACCAGGACCAGGTGTATTACGACCTGGTAGCGGGGCGGCTGGATGCATCCCTGCAGGATGCGCTTCAAGCTCAACTGGGTTTTATCAACTCACCCCAGGGCACTGATTACGAAATGAGCCCATCGGTAGAGAGCCCTTATCTTCCCTCCAAGACAGCCATCGGCATCGCTAAGGGCAATGCAGAGCTCAAGGCCTTGCTGGATAAAGCGATCCAGGCCCTGCACGACGATGGCACCTATGATTCGATCCAGAAGCAGCACTTTGGCGATCTGAATCTTTACAGCGGTAAATAACCACCCGGCGCTCGTCCGCTGGATGGGCGTTTTTCGCTATAGGTTGTTGATCATGTTCGAAACACTATTAGGCGCATTGGGGCTGTCTGCATTCAGCTTGCAAGGCTTCGGCCCACTGCTGCTCGAAGGCGCCTGGATGACCGTCAAGCTGTCCCTATCCTCCCTGGCACTTAGCGTATTGCTCGGGCTGATTGGGGCCAGCGCCAAACTGTCCAGTCTTAGGCTGCTGCGCCTGCCAGCGCAGCTCTACACCACGCTGATTCGTGGGGTGCCCGATCTGGTTCTGATGCTGTTGATTTTCTACAGCCTGCAAACTTGGCTGACGGTCATCACGGTGGCGTTGGGCTGGGAGTACATCGAAATCAATCCCTTCGTCGCAGGAATCATCACCCTTGGGTTTATCTACGGCGCCTATTTCACCGAAACCTTCCGCGGTGCCATGCTGGCAGTACCCCGTGGCCAGGTTGAAGCCGCTACCGCCTATGGGTTAAGTCGCGCTCAGCGTTTTCGCTTCGTGGTGTTCCCGCAAATGATGCGGTTCGCCTTGCCGGGTCTTGGCAATAACTGGATGGTGATTCTCAAAGCCACCGCATTGGTGTCGATCATCGGTCTGGCTGATTTGGTAAAGGCTGCCCAGGACGCAGGAAAAAGCACCTATCAATTGTTCTTTTTCCTGGTGCTGGCTGCACTGACCTACCTGCTCATCACCAGTGTTTCCAATTTCGCCCTGCGCTGCCTGGAAAAACACTACGCCGCGGGTTCACGGGAGGCGGTGCGATGATCGAACTACTGCAGGAGTACTGGAGGTCATTTGTCTACAGCGATGGCCAGCAAATTACCGGTCTGGCCATGACGTTGTGGTTGCTCAGTGCATCGCTCTTCATCGGCTTTATCGTGTCGATTCCATTGTCCATCGCTCGTGTCTCGCCCAGGTTTTACGTGCGCTGGCCGGTGCAGTTCTACACCTACCTGTTCAGGGGCACACCGCTCTATATCCAGCTGCTGATCTGCTACACCGGGATCTATAGCCTGGCCGCAATACGTGCTCAGCCTGTGTTGGATGCATTCTTTCGTGATGCGATGAACTGCACCATTCTTGCCTTCGCGCTGAACACCTGCGCCTACACCACGGAGATCTTTGCCGGGGCCATTCGCAACATCGCCCATGGCGAGGTCGAGGCTGCAAAAGCGTATGGCCTCTCTGGATGGAAGCTCTACGCGTTTGTGATTATGCCGTCAGCCTTGCGTCGCTCGCTGCCGTACTACAGCAACGAAGTGATCTTGATGCTGCACTCGACCACGGTGGCATTCACCGCCACGGTTCCGGACATTCTCAAAGTCGCCCGTGACGCTAACTCTGCGACCTTCTTGACCTTTCAATCGTTTGGGATTGCGGCGCTGATTTACTTGGCGGTGACCTTTGCGCTGGTCGGTTTGTTCCGAATTGCCGAACGTCATTGGTTGGCTTTCTTAGGGCCGACTCACTGAGTCCTGTGTCTGACAGGGCCGCTCCCGAACTGCTTAGAGGAAGATTGCGAACATGTACAAATTGACGGTTGACGGGCTACACAAAAGTTACGGTACCCATGAAGTACTCAAGGGTGTTTCCCTGCAAGCCAAAACGGGCGATGTCATCAGCCTGATCGGCGCCAGTGGCTCGGGGAAGAGCACGTTCCTGCGCTGTATCAATTTCCTCGAAACACCCAACGACGGCGCCATGAGTCTGGATGGCAAGCAGATCTGCATGGTTAAAAATCATGCAGGATTACGTGTGGCGGATGACCGCGAGCTGCAACGGCTGCGTACCCGCTTGGCCATGGTCTTCCAGCATTTCAACCTGTGGGGACACATGACCGTGTTGGAAAACATCACCATTGCCCCGCGGCGGGTGCTAGGCGTCAGCAAAAAAGACGCAGAAGATCGTGCCCGGCGGTACTTGGATAAAGTCGGCTTGCCTGCCCGTGTTGCCGATCAGTTCCCTGCGTTTCTTTCCGGAGGTCAACAGCAGCGGGTAGCGATCGCCCGCGCCCTCGCCATGGAGCCCGAAGTCATGCTGTTCGACGAGCCCACCTCGGCGCTTGACCCTGAGGTGGTGGGCGAGGTGCTCAAAGTCATCCAGGGCCTTGCTGAAGAGGGGCGCACCATGATCATGGTGACCCATGAAATGGGGTTCGCACGCAAAGTGTCAAACCAGCTGCTGTTTCTTCACCAGGGACTGGTTGAAGAGCAGGGCGGACCTGAGATTCTGGATAATCCCAGAAGCGAGCGCCTGCAGCAGTTTCTTTCCAACGGGCTGAAGTGAAATGCCTTGGCTATGATCTGCGGAAGAAAGAACCACGGGGCCTCTGAGTGTTTGGGACGCATCGACGAGGCCATCGTCGATGTGCTGCGCTGCAACGGGCGCATCACCTATAAAAAACTTGCCTCATTGGTGCACTTGAGCGAGAGCCCTTGTCAGCAACGCGTTCGTAAGCTGGAAAGGCTGGGAGTCATCCGTGGTTACGGTGCGTTCATTGACGAGCACAAACTATCCCCCGGTTTGTTCCTGGTGGTTCTGGTGACGCTGGCTGAGGGCAGGGGAAGCAACACGCAAAAAGCATTTGAGGCCCTTATCAGTGCTAGCCCGCGAGTCATTGAGTGTCACCTAGTGAGTGGTGCACTTGACTACTGCCTGCGAATGCGCTGCCGGGATATGGAGCATTTCCGATCAGTCACTGAGTCCTGGCTGGAGAGCACTGAACTGCGCATCGAGAAACTGGTGGCCTATCCACAGTTGGCCGTCATCAAGCCGTCATCAACGCACCTCGGTATCGAATAACAATTACAACACCCCAAGCCTATGGATAAACCATGATGATTGCGAACCTGAAGTTCAGTCATAAGGTATTGCTTGCGGCATCATTCGTTGTTGTCGCAGCGTTTTCGCTTTTTACGCTTTACAACGACTCGATTCAACGCAAAACCATCCGAACTAACCTTGAAAACCACCTCGAGGAAATGAGCAAGATCACTGCTGCAAGTGTTCAGTCCTGGCTCTCCGGGCGAATACTTCTGGTTGATCATGTTGCCCAGACGGTTGCCAATGATCCCGCGTCGCAACACATCACGCGGCTGCTGGAGCAGAGGTCGTTGCTGTCGACGTTTACCTTCACTTATTTAGGCAGTCGTGACGGTAGTTTCGTCATCCGGCCAAAGGACGACCTACCTGCTGATTACGATCCTCGCACCCGACCCTGGTATACGGACGCAATGACTGTCGGAGGGACCACGCTGACCGAGCCGTACCTGGACGTGACGACGGGCCAACTGATGATGACCATCGCAACGCCGGTCAGTCACGATGGCCAGCCGCTTGGGGTGGTAGGCGGGGACCTGACACTTGAGACGCTGTCGACCATAGTCCGCTCGCTCGACCTGGGTGGAATGGGCTATGCCTTTCTGGTCAACGCAGATGGCAGGGTGCTGGTTCATCCCGAAAAAGAACGGGTGATGAAGCAATTGAACGATATTTACCCGCTGAACACGCCATCCCTTAGCTCTCATATCAGCGAGACGGAGCAGGACGGAAAACCTCAAGTTTTGATGTTCTCGCCGATCAAGGGACTGCCTTCGGTGAACTGGTATATCGGTTTGTGCATCGACAAAAGCAAAACTTATGCAGCACTTGATGATTTTCGCACTTCCGCCATTTTATCGATGATTGTTGCCGTGGCGACCACGCTGCTTCTGCTGGGGCTGCTTATTCGCGTACTGATGCGGCCCCTGAGATTGATGGGTACAACCATGCGGGATATCGCCCTGGGAGAGGGCGACCTTACCCGCCGCTTGAGTGCACACTCGAAAGATGAGTTCGGAGAGTTGGCCGCAGACTTCAACCTTTTTGTGGAGCGCATCCAGCGCTCAATACGTGAGGTGTCTTCTGCCACCGAGCACGTCAATGAAGTGGTCAGGCGTGTAACGCAGACCTCTAGTGCGTCAATGTCAAACTCGGACGACCAAGCCAATCGCACCAACAGTATTGCGGCCGCGATTAACCAACTCGGCGCAGCGGCCCAGGAAATCGCGCGTAACGCGGGTGAAGCTTCCCTTCAGGCGTCGGATGCCCGGTGCCAGGCAGAAGATGGTCGTGAGGTAGTGACCCAAACGATAAATGCAATGGGGGCGCTCTCGGAGAAAATCCGTACGTCATGCAGCAACATAGAAGCGCTGAATGGTAAGACGGAAAATATCGGGCGGATTCTTGAAGTCATCAAAGGCATTTCTGAACAGACCAACCTGTTGGCACTTAATGCCGCAATCGAGGCCGCGCGGGCGGGTGACGCCGGGCGTGGTTTTGCTGTTGTGGCTGACGAAGTCCGCAGCCTGGCTTACCGCACTCAGGCGTCAGCCCAGGAGATCCATACAATGATTGCAGAGCTTCAGATGGGCGCACGTGAGGCGGTACTCACCATGAACGAAAGCGAACGCTACAGTAAGGACGGTGTGATTATCGCCAACCAGGCCGGTGAGCGGCTGGGCAGTGTCAGTCAGCGCATCGGCGAGATTGACGGAGTCAACCAGTCGGTAGCGACAGCAACGGAAGAGCAAACTTCAGTTATCGACTCACTGAACATCGACATCACCGAGATCAAAACCCTCAACCAGGAAGGGGTGGAAAACCTGAAGGCCACACTGCTTGCTTGTGACGATCTTGAACGACAAGCCACACGACTCAAACAGTTGGTGGATGGCTTTCGAACCTAGGCCATCCCCACAAGGGCCGACATTAAGTCATGTGCGGGAAAACAACAGCTTCAAGCCTGCTGCTCCAAATACTAAGGCGAGGGTACCTTCGATCCATCGGCGTGCCCTGCGATAACCCCGAATCATTGGAGCTGTTGAGAAAACGATCGCATAGCTGCAGAAAATTGTGATGCTCAAAACGGCACAGCCCGCCAGGATGATTAAAACCGTCTCAGGCGTCGCTTGTGGTCCCAGCCCCAGTGTCATTGTTGCAATCCAACCCAGCAAAGCCTTTGGGTTGGTAAGGTGCATAAGCAAGCCGCGCCGGTAGAGGCCAAAGCCAGAAACGGTTGGTGCTGCGGCTAGCGCCTTCTGAATTCGCTCATCAGAGCTCAGAGCAGAACGCCCGGCTTTTACAGCAAGGAACAGCAAGTACGCTCCGCCGACTATCTTGAGTATGAAGAGCGCCTGTGCGAACTGGAGCAGAATGGCTGATACACCTGTAGCGGCCATTGCCCCCCAGAAGAAAGAACCACTGATGACTCCAGTTGCCAGCATCAGCGCAGGCTTTCTCCCTTGGTGCATGGCAACGCCCATGATTTGCATGTTGCTGGGGCCCGGGCTGGCAGCTCCCACAATGTAGGCTGTGAATACCAGCAGTAAGTGGTGCAGATCAAATGACATTGTTAGCCTCTGGAAGAATGCATGGCAGCCAGCAGCTTAAGGGGTTCCAACGTGCACGTCATTCCATCAGTTGCCCAAATCTGACCCGTTCGCCTCTAGTTCTTCTCGGATTTTTTTGTTCGATGCAGCCTTTTCAGGCATGACACTTACCCCAAACAGACTGTCGGTATTCAAGGGGGATGATTCAGGCCCTGCAGTTTTAAATCCTATAATCAACCCTTGATCTGCACGCGCACAGCCTGGGTAGAAATACCGTAGCGATCGCGTAACGCCGGAAGCGCACCAACATCGAGAAACGTGTCCTGCACACTATTTGTCTGAACGTCGGCGTAACCTGGCGTTAAAGGCTCTCAGGATCGCCAAAAAACATCTGTATCCGCGACCGCAACCACCGCTCCCCCGGATCATTGTCCTGCGACCCTCGCCAAGCCATATGCAGCTCGAACGAACGCACCGGCAACGGCGGTTCTTCCGCGCGCAAACCACCTGCGGCGGTCAGTGCCTCGGCGGCATAGTCCGGCACGATGGCGACAATGTCCGTGCCTGCCAGCAATGTCCCCAGCCCGTTGAACTGCGGCACCGCCAGCACCACATGGCGCTTGCGGTCGAGTTTCTCCAGCTCTTCATCGATGAACCCGCTCAAGTCGCCGGCGAACGACACCAGGGCGTGGGGGCGGGCGCAGAAGTCGTCCAGGCTCAGGGAGCCCGGCACGCTGTCGGCGCGCAGCAGCTTCGGCAGGCTGCGGCGCAGTACTTTGCGCTTGGCGTTGGCCGGCAGGTCGGCGGTGTAGCTGACGCCGATGGAAATTTCGCCGGAGGCGAGCAGGCCGGGCATCAGGATGTAATTGACCCGGCGCACTACCAGTACGATGCCGGGCGCTTCGGCGCGCAGGCGTTTGAGCAGTTGGGGCAGCAGGGCGAATTCGACGTCGTCGGACAGGCCGATGCGGAACACCGCGGTGCTGGTGGCCGGGTCGAACTCGGCGGCGCGGCTGACGGCGGTGGAAATCGAGTCCAGGGCCGGGGAGAGCAGGGCGAAGATTTCCACGGCCCGGGCCGAGGGTTCCATGCTGCGGCCGGTGCGCACGAACAGGGGGTCGTCGAACAGCCCACGCAGGCGCGACAACGCGGCGCTGATGGCTGGTTGGCCGAGGAACAATTTCTCGGCGGCGCGGGTCACACTGCGCTCATGCATCAAGGTTTCGAATACGATCAAGAGGTTAAGGTCGACACGACGCAGGTCGTTACGGTTCATCTTGTGTCCTGGAAGAGTCAGCTTTATTTGACGAGAACGGCGATATAAGAGCCCTGAAGGTCCATTCAGACGCGTGACCGGTATGAATCTTACGGGGAAAGGCTGGTACTCTGCACCGGCTAATTGAGTTTTCCTACGATACTTGAGGTCTATTCCTCAGATGCGGAATCAATGACAGACATGTCGACTATTAACGGCGACCGGTGGCCTTAGCCGGAAAGCCCAGATAGAGTTCATGGCAATAGAGGTTACTTTGACGAGGTTTGCGATGTCCCGCACGATCCGTTTTCACAAGTTTGGTCCGGCCGAGGTGCTCAAGTGCGAAGAGCATGCAGCCGCGCAGCCCGCACCGGGCGAAGTGCAGGTCCGTGTCGAGGCGATTGGCATCAGCTGGTATGACATTTTGTGGCGCCAGAACCTGGCGTCTTCCCACGCACGTCTTCCATCCGGCCTTGGCCATGAGATGGCCGGGGTGGTCGTAGCCTTGGGCGAGGGCGTGGATGACTTGGCAGTGGGCGATAAAGTGGCCAGTTTTCCGGCCGAGAGCCCCAATGATTACCCGGTGTATGGCGAGCAGATCGTCCTGCCCCGTTCGGCCCTGACCCGCTATCCGGATGTCCTGAGCCCCATCGAAGCCAGCGTGCACTACACGCCGTTGCTGATCGCCTACTTTGCGTATGTGGACCTGGCACGGGTCAAGCCCGGGCAGTTTGCCCTGGTGACCGACGCCAGCCATTGCGCCGGCCCTTCGTTTGTACAACTGGGCAAGGCCCTGGGTGTGCGGGTGATTGCCGCAACCAAGGACAGCGCTGAGCGCGAGTACCTGCTTTCTCTTGGCGCAGAAAAAGTCATTGTCACCGAGGAACAGGACCTGCTGATGCAAATCAACAAGTTCACTGACAACCGCGGTGTTGACGTGGTGTTCGATGGCTTGGGTGGCCCGCAGATGTCGCTGCTCGGTGATGTGCTGGCGCCCCGTGGCAGCCTGGTGCTGTATGGCTTGCAGGGTGGTAACCAGACACCGTTCCCGGCGTGTGCGGCGTTCCAGAAGAACATTCAGTTCTTCGTGCACTGTATCGGCAACTTCACCGGCAAGCCGGAGCTGGGCATCATCCAGGATCAGGTGGCGTTGCAGCGTGCGTTGCGTGACATCAACCAACTGACTGCCGATCGTGTGCTCGTGCCTCTGAAAACCACGGTGTTTCCGTTCAATCAGTTTGTCGAAGCCCACCGTTACATGGACGAATGCCCGTGCCGCGAGCGGGTTGCATTGCAGGTTGCGGCTGTTTGAGCTGTAGGAGTATTCGTAAATGAGTGCTCCGACGCCTGAGTGAATGGGGCAAATGCGCCATTTGACAGGGCTTAACCCGCCCGCTCCAGAAGCTGCCGACCTGGCGCTTTAGCCCACAAATCCGGCCCTTTCTCCCTGACGCCGCCCTGAATTCCAGCGCGGCGTCGTTGCATGTGCGCCTTTTACGCGACATCAGTTGTTCATCTGAGCTGGTTTTCGGCCAGTTTCTGTATCTATGAATCATTATTCCAACACTGATAATTGCGCCTTCACTTTCATCTCAAGGATTGAGCAATGATTGAATCTCTGACTCGGCTGCAGATAGTTATTCGAACTATCGGCGCGGCAGACATGTGTACTCAGCAAGACAGGTACTTTCATAAAGTGCACCGACCCTGCAAATGGAAAAAGTTGTTTGAGTCTATTGTCGGACGCTTCTTTAAAAGGCGAGCTAAAAAAGCGTAGGAGCTTGTGGGAAGAGTCCTAAGGATGGCTTTTTAAAAGAGTTTTCCATTATTTTTCATTGGGTTGTGCGCCTGCGCGGGTGAGAAATGCTGCCCGGCAATTCATGTCGTTTTGTTGCGCGGTGCTAGTGTTTAAACGTCGACGCACACTACGTGGCGCGATTTTCCTACACGCAAAATAGGTCAAGCAATCACTGTCAGCAGTTGCTTGAAACTGATATTTCAACTTGGGTAGTAGAACTATGAGCACTATTCACGAACAGGCTATGAATCATGTTTACCAGCAAGTTCTGCAACGTCTGATCGGGCACTTCAGTCGCGCGGGACGTACCGCTCTCCAGTTACTGATCCAGCGAATCATTGTCGCGGCAGGCGGGATGGAACAGGTGGGGGACTTCAAGGTACTGGTGGCCCACGGTGGCGGTGAAGTGAGCAGCTATACCCTGGCGCTGCTGCGAGCGGCTCAACTGACCATTGCCGGTCGCGCGCCACGTACCTTTCAACTGAGGGTCGCGACGTTACGGCACGCGGGCATGACAGAGGGGCAGCTCGATACCCTGAATCGCGGCTACGGCCGGCTGTTTCTCCACGATGACCCGCGTGTCGAGTTGTTGATGGTGGAAAACCAGGAGGTACACCCCTTCAATCACCAGCGCCCGGCCTCAGCGATCGGGCGAAAGATCAGTCAGCGCAATATGTTGATGGTGGGCCATGTGAGCGCCGGGGACTGCCGCGCCACCCTGTGCAACGACACTTACCTGGCCGTCGGTGATTTTTACCAGCGTGTCACCACGTGCAATGGCGGCGTCCACGCGCTGGTCAGTGGTGACTCCCCGCGTAGGCAGAGTCAGTTTCTTGCCTGGCTCAAGAAAACCGCCCAGGGTGCAGGCGTCCGTGTTCCCAAGGGCCATCCGATGTCCCTCAACGCGTTGTTCGCACACATGGACGAGTGGAGCACCGGTTATTACCAGGATGTGTTCGGTGAGCATTACGTAGCCAGCGATAACCCCAGCACGGCAGGGCATCGTCACTTGGCCTACATCGGCATTGCCGACCTGCTGGAAGATGTCGACATCGCGTCGACCTCCCTGCTCACCGAGTTCATGGCCTACGCTCCCGATCCACTCGGCTTTCACTTCAGCCATCCGATCTATTCCAATCCGTTGCTGATGGCTCATCTGCGTGGGTTGCAGGCCGAATGCCTGCGTGAGCTGACTTATGAAGAGGGCGTCGAAGGTTTTGTCCAGCAGGCCGCCGCGTACATGCGCCGTCTGCGCATGCCCGACGACTTGCTTATTCAAGCCGGGACCCGCGAAGGGCGCATGCTCTGGAGTACCTACGCCCAGGAGTTCTTCGGCTTGGATGAGACCCAGCTGACCTGCCTGCTGTTTTCACCGTTTGTACATCACGGAGAGCGACTGGAAGGTTATCTGCGCCAATGTCACCCGGGCATGCTGGTGGCGTTGCCTGAGTTGCACAAAGTCCTCCAGGGCAACGGTTCCGCCGAAATGCTGCAGCAGTGGGTAACGGACACCAGCGGTTTGCCGATGCCCTTGTTGCAGCACCTGTACCGCAAGCGGCCGCTGGCCGGAGAAAACGGCATGTGTCGCGCCGCTGCGGCCCAGGGCGCCGCGCAGGCCGTGCCATTGTTCGGGCGATGACCCTGCGTGGCGAGCGTCAGGCGGATTTCGCGTACCAGGCGGTCTATCGCTACATGATCAGTCTGATCAACGAGGTCAGTACTGACACCCGGGTAAAACTGCCGTCGTTACGGCAGTTGGCCGGACGCCTGAACGTGTCCATTTCGACGATCCAGTACGCCTATGCGTTGCTGGAGAAGGAAGGCAGGGTGTATTCGGTGGCCAAATCCGGCTATTACGCCTGGCCGATGTCGGTAAACCCGCTGGCCTGGGCCGGCGGGGATCTGCTTGATCGCCTTTACGCGGCGGCCCGACGCCCCGGCATGCTGGTACTCAGTGGTGACGAGCCGGCATTGCTGGGCTCCCTGGATGAAACACTGCTGCGGCTCGAGCGGGAACTGGTGCGCCAGTACCCGTCGCATTTGCAGCCCTGGTCCCAGCCCTGCGGTGTATGGGAATTACGCGCAGCCCTGGCCGCGCGCTATACCTCGTCGCCCACGCGCTGCTGGCATGCCGACGATGTGTATATCGGTGCCGACCTGCGTGGCGTGCTGGATATCCTGATCGAAGTGCTGGGCCTGCGGGGCACCACCGTGATTGTCGAGTCGCCCTGTGACTGGCTGATCCTGCGCCTGTTGCAGGACGCCGGGGTACGCATCATCGAGTTGCCCTGGACGCCTGAGGGTCGCCTGGATCGAACCGTGCTGGGGAAGCTGTTGCGTGATGAGCCGGTGCATCTGGTGTTGCTCTCGTCTTCCGTCAGCCTGCCCGGCGGGGTGGCCATGTCAATCGACGAACGTCTCGACGTGGCACACCTGCTGGAGCAGTCCGGTTGCTGGTTGCTTGAAAACGACACCTTTGGTGAGCTGGGTTTCGAAGCCCCCCACACCGCATTGCGCGAACGGGTGAACCCTGAGCGGCTGATCGTGTTTTCTTCGTTCGAGAAGGTGCTTGGCTCGGAAGCCCCCTACGGCTACCTGCTGTGCCGGCACATGAGCAATGAGTTGCAGCGTCAGTTCCTGCTGCGCTCATTCCGTTTATCGTCGATCCGTCAGCGCGCGATTGCCCGTTTGTACCAAAGCAGGCGGATTGACCAGCACCTGCGCACACTGCGCCAACGCTTGAGCGAGCAGGCGGCGCACATGAGCCAGCGCCTGGAGCAGCATCTGGGCGACCAGGTGACTTATCGGATGCCGGCCGCCGGTGCCGCGTTCTGGCTGGCCTCTACCCGTGCGGTGGACATGCGCCAGGCATTTCAGCGCCTGCTGGCACGGCAAGTGGTGATCGCCCCCGGGGAGCTGTTCAGTGTCAGTGGCTTGCACCAGCAGCACCTGCGCGTGAGTCACACCTTTCACGGGCAACCCAATCTGGACATTGCCCTGGAAGCATTGAGCGACGCGTTGCGCCAGGCGCAGACTGGGTGAAATTTCTCTTAACGATGTAGGATCGATACCGTCGCGCAGCAGTCCAACTCTCAGTAAACTGCCATTTTTTCCGAATCCTTCTATCCGAGGTTTATGCATGACAATCAGTCCTTTTGCGGGCAAACCGGCGCCGGCCCAGTTGCTGGTGGATATCCCGCGACTGGTCACGGCCTATTACACCGGCCAGCCTGATGCAGCGATCTCCACTCAGCGCGTAGCCTTTGGTACCTCCGGGCACCGTGGCAGCTCATTCGAACTGAGCTTCAACGAATGGCATGTGCTTGCCATCAGCCAGGCCATCTGCCTGTATCGCGAAGCCCAGGGCATCGACGGCCCGCTGTTCGTCGGCCTGGACACCCACGCGCTGTCGACCCCGGCCGGTGCCAGCGCACTCGAAGTGCTGGCCGCCAATGGTGTGCACGTGATGCTGGCCGAAGGCGATGAATACACGCCAACCCCGGCAATTTCCCACGCCATCATCTGCTACAACCGTGGCCGTACCAGCGGCCTGGCCGACGGCATCGTTATCACGCCGTCCCACAACCCGCCGCAAAGTGGTGGCTACAAGTACAACCCGCCCAACGGCGGCCCGGCCGATACCCACGTCACCAAGTGGATCGAAGCCAAGGCCAACGAGCTGCTGGCCAGTAAACTGGCCGGGGTCAAGCGCATCACCCATGCGCAGGCGCTCAAGGCCGACACCACCCATCGCCATGACTACCTCAACAGTTACGTGGCCGACCTGATCAACGTGATCGACATGGACGCCATCCGCAGTGCCGGCCTGCGCCTGGGCGTGGATCCGCTGGGCGGAGCAGGGGTGCGCTACTGGTCGGCGATTGCCGAGCACTATCGACTGAACCTGGAGGTGGTGAACACTGAAGTCGACGCCACGTTCCGCTTCATGAGCGTCGACTGGGACGGCCAGATCCGCATGGACCCGTCCTCCAGCTACGCCATGCAAGGCCTGATCGGTCTCAAGGAGCGCTTTGACGTAGCGTTCGCCTGCGACCCGGACCATGATCGCCATGGCATCGTGACCCCGTCCGGCGGCCTGTTGGCGCCGAACAACTACCTGGCGGTGTCCATCGACTACCTGTTCCAGAACCGTCCCAACTGGCGCGCCGATGCGGCCGTGGGCAAGACCGTGGTCAGCAGCGGCCTGATCGATCGCGTGGCCGCGCGCATGGGGCGGCGCCTGTATGAAGTGCCGGTGGGCTTCAAGTGGTTTGCCGATGGCCTGTTCGAGGGTTCATTGGGCTTTGGCGGCGAAGAAAGCGCCGGGGCGTCGTTCCTGCGCAAGGATGGCACGGTGTGGAGCACCGATAAGGACGGCCTGATCCCGGCCTTGCTGGCGGCGGAAATGACCTCGCGCAAAGGCCAGGACCCGAGCCAGATCTACCGTGGCCTCACCGATGCCTTGGGCGAGCCGTTCGCCATTCGTGTCGACGCCAAGGCCACGCCGGCGCAGAAAGCCTTGTTGGGTAAGCTGTCGCCTGAGCAAGTGACCTCCACGCGACTGGCCGGGGAAAGCATCCAGCAGATCCTCAGCCACGCGCCGGGCAACGACCAGGCGATTGGCGGCCTGAAAGTGATGACCGAAAACGGCTGGTTCGCCGCACGGCCATCGGGCACCGAGGACATCTACAAGATCTACGCCGAGAGCTTTATTGGTGAAGATCACCTCAAGCAACTGGTGCAAGAGGCACAGATACTGGTAGACGGCGCCATCTCCCAGTAACGCCGCAAAACCCTGTGGGAGGAGGATTGCCTTCCTCCCTCAGGGTTGATCAGGCCAGGTCGACCAACACGATCTCGCTGTCTTCAATCGCCGTCACCCGTAACACCTGCTCATCCTCAACCGCTACACCGTCTCGAGCCTGCGCACGCAAGCCGTTGACTTCAATCACGCCGGTCGCCGGCACGAGGTAAGCTCGGCGCCCGCTGTCCAAGCGGTATTCCGCGCTTTCCCCGGCTTTCAGGTTCGCCGCTACCAGGCGTGCATCCGCGCGGATGCGCAAGCTCTCGCTGTCACCGGCCTTGCCACTGGCCAGGGTCACAAACCCTTCGCGATCGCCTTTCGGAAACGGCTTGGCGCCCCAGGAAGGTGGCAGGCCGGCCTCGTTAGGGATGATCCAGATCTGGAAAATCTTGGTCGGCGTGGCTTCCAGGTTGTACTCGCTGTGGGCGATCCCCGTGCCTGCGCTCATCACCTGCACATCGCCGGCTTCGGTGCGGCCCTTGTTGCCCAGGTTGTCGGCGTGGCTGATGGCGCCTTCACGGACATAGGTAATGATCTCCATGTCGCGATGGGCGTGCTGCGGGAAGCCGGTGCCGGGGGCGATGATGTCGTCGTTCCAGACCCGCAGGTTGCCCCAGTGCATGCGCTTGGGGTCGTGGTATTCGGCAAATGAAAAGTGGTGATGGGCGTCAAGCCAGCCGTGGTGGGCGCCGCCCAGGGCGTTGAAAGGTCGAAGTTCAAGCATGATCGTCTCCTGTTGATGGCGCTATGATCCGTGAGCCCATGATCGATAAAAAGCGTAAAAAATGCCTGATTCCTATCAGCAGATTCGATGGGTAAACAGTGTCTTGACTTTCACTTCATCGCCTAACTGCATGACGGTAAAGCAATTGGCTGGAACTGAGCGCCGATTCCGGCGACCATGGTGCCCTTGTCAAAACCCAGCTCATCGCAGGAGTCCGCGTGCCGCAACACAAGCCTGATCTGCCCCCCGAACTGCGCCCACTGGCGGAAATGCCCCTACTCAAACGCCTCGCCGCACGCCTGTTTGGCCATGGCCTGACGCGTTTGCGCGCACAGCATCGGTTTTCCTGGTTGCACGGGCAGGCCGATGGTTTTCGCAGTGGTCACGAGGCCGGCGTGGAGTATGGCTATCGCGAGGGCAAGGCCGATGGCATCGAGGAGGGCCGACAAGTCCTGTTGATCCGCGACTTCCGTCCCGATGAGCACCGCGCGCCCGGCGTCGATGACAGCCTGTTCGACGATTGGCGGCTGCCCTTGACCGCCGACATGAAGAAACGCATCAAGGCTGATGTGGCCCGCTTGCTGCCGGCCCATGCCCAGCCTAGCGCGGCACAATGGAAGATGATCTTCAGCGATACGCCGTCAACCTCGGTGATCGCCGGTGCCGGCGCGGGTAAATCCACCTCGCTGGTGCTGCGTATTTTGCTGCTCACCCATTACCTGGGCTTCGAATTGAGCTCGATGACCGTGGTCACCTTCACCCGCGAGTCGCGCAAAGACTTCATCAACAAGCTCATGGACATTCTCACCCTGTGGGGCCAACCCATTGGCATGAAAGAAGCCCAGGCGGTGGTGCGCACCTTTCACTCGCGCATCCTGCCGATGGTCCGCAGCCTGCCGGGTTTTGAACGCCTGCAGGCGTTCGAAAACCTCAGTGCCGGTTTCGAAGACGCTGACAGCAACCCGTTCGACCTGCGCATCAGCGACGCCCAGCGCCAGCAGATGAATGCCTGCTACCACCAGTTGCAGGGGCGACATGCACGGTTTCGTGAACTGATTGCGCCGCTGGCACGCCACGGCCTGCAACTGCGCGAACTGGAGCGCGATCATCCGGATGTACAGAAGCGCATAGCGGTGACCGAACTGGCGGCCAAGCGCGATGAAGAACTCTGCGATGTGATCGAGGACCTGTGGTTTCGTGCCGGCGCCTGGCCGATCAAGGGGATTGAGCCCAGTCGCCAACGCTTCGAAATCAATGGCGCGCAGTTCCATTGCCACGGCTATATCCCGGCGCTGGATGCGTGGGTAGTGCTGGGCTTTGATCCCAGGGAAAATGCCCAGATCAGCCGGCCGAATTCGAAGCTGTCGGTCCGTGCAGAGTGGGCGGTAAAGCGCACCCTGTTTCAAGCTTTCTGTCGTAAACCATTGATATGGCTGGATAGCTATGATGCATCAAAGCGTCTGTTAAGCAGCCTTGCCGGGGACGCCAGCGCAGGTCCCGGCTTTGATTACAAGGTCAAGGGCGAGCTGGCGTCGGCGCCGCTGCTGGACAGTTTCGTGATGGCCGCCGGCTTTATCGAGAACCTGGGGCTGGACGTGCCGACCGCCGTCGGCCAGATGACTTTCGCCAAGGACGACCCGGACCGCTTCTTCTTCGAAGCCCTGAGCATTTTCTGGAAAGCCCTGGAAGACCACCTGCTGGATCAGTCGCCGCCGATCATGACCTATAACCGCATGTTCTCGCTGTTCGGCGAGAACACCCCGGAAAACCTCAAGCTCCTCAGCGATCCGCTGCTGCGGCCGATGTCGCACCTGATGATCGACGAATTCCAGGACGTATCGCCCCAGATCGTTTCGTGGATACGCGCCAGCCTGCGGGAAATCCGCAGTCGTGGGCCGGCGATGCATGTGGGCCGTGGCGCGCAACGTTCGTCCTTGCTGTGCGTGGGCGATGACTGGCAGTCGATCTACGGCTGGCGCGGCAGTTCGCCCAAGTACTTCATGGAATTCAACCAGGAATTCCCGGCGCCGAGTACTACCCGCGTCATGCTCGGCGAGAACTACCGCAGCCATCAGCACATCATCGACGCCGCAGAACATATCGTGCGCGCCGCACCGGCCATCCCGGGGAAAAAGGCCAAGGCCAGCGGCACGCCAAAAGCCTTGGTGCCGGTCACGGTACTGGAGCGGGACGATGCGGCGTTGGGGCGGCAACTGCTGGAGCATTATCAACGGGGCGATTCGATATTAATGCTGTATCGAAAAAGTAGCGATAAGCTGCTGATTCAAGAGCATATTCAGTCGACTGTTAATGTTGATTCTAGCTTGCCTGCAGCCGCGCGCAGGTTGAAGCAGCTGACGTACCACAGCGCCAAGGGACTGCAGGCGGATGCGGTATTCCTGCTCGGTGATTGCCAGCATGTGACCAGCTCGCCCTACAAGAACCAGGTCTACCGCATGGCGGGCCTGGGCAAGGAAGGGGACAGCGAACCCTATGACACTGCGCAAAAGGACGAAGTGCTGCGCCTGGCCTACGTCGGGATTACCCGGGCCGTGAGCCATTGCTACTGGTATGTGGAAAAACCCGAAGGCCAGGCGGTGAATGTGCCCAAGGCCTCGGAGCGGGTCGACGGCAGGAAAGCGTTTTTCGACGATCAGCGCCACTAGAGAATGAACGCAATCGAACTGTGGGAGGGGGCTTGCTCCCGATAGCGTTGTTTCAGTCACTGTAGGTGGTGACTGGCACTCTGCTATCGGGAGCAAGCCCTCTCCCACAGTTGACCATCTTTCTGTTGGCTGCGGATCAGGCCCTCAGCGACAACGGCGGCACAAACGACTCCAACTCATCCTCCACCGCCTCGATAATCCGCTCCACATCGGCAGCATTCATCACGGTGGCGCAGGGGATGCCGGCGATGGCAATCAGCGTCTCGCCGCTGGCCCGGTCGAACAGGCGGGCGACCATACTGCCGGGCGCATCCATGCTGCCCTCGAAGCCCATCGGATGAAAATGCCAGCGCATCAGCTGGCAGGCGTTGGGGAATGTCACTTTGTTCATGTTGCCCACCTTGTTCATTGAGCGCTTCCTTTAGCTCGCGGCAGGGGGCCAGGACCGTCACTGGTCGTGGCGTCGTAGAAGCTAAAAATAGCATTCGTTCGCAAGTACAAGGTGACTTTTTCTGCCCCGTTCGGCGGTTGTCAGCCATTCACTTGATGTGGGTCATCTCTTACCAATGATTGGGCACAATGCCACTAATGCGAAGTTCCAATTGGCCATTGTCGGCACTGACAAAATTCGGCAATCTCCGAGGTTTACCCGCCTCAGAGCCTTCCATGCCCGACATCGCGCCAGACGATGATTGCCATAACACCCACGCCACGCGTGAGCTGGTGCTGCGCCACCACCTGTGCTGGCGTCATCGCGACCTTGACGGCGTGATGTCCTACTACCACCCGGACATCCAGTACCACGACTTTTTCCAGAACCGTGTGGTCGGTTACGCCGAACTGCGTGAGTACCTGCAAGCCAGCATGCCCCGCGAAGCCGACGAGGCCATTGAACATACCGACCGCATCCGCGCCGATGGCGACACGGCGTTCATCCAGTACCGCATCACCTTACGCGGCGGTCAGGGGCTGGTGTCATTCCGCACCAGCGAGGCCATCACCGTCCGCGATGGGTTGATCTGGCGCGTCAACGAGTACGCGTCATTGGTGCATGAACAACCCTCCCAGACCCAGCGCCCCAGCGTCAGCCGCCTGGGCCTGTCACCCCAGCAATTGGGGCATATGGCCAATGACTTGCAGCAGTACTTCGAGCGCAGGCAGCCTTATCTGGACCCGGAACTGGACCTGCAACGCGTCGCCAGGGAGTGTGGCTACAGCCGCAATCAGATTTCCTACCTGCTCAACCAGGTGCTGGGGCAAAGTTTCTACCGCTACGTCAACCAGGCTCGGCTCCAGCACCTGCTGGCCGCACTGGATACAGCGCAGCCACCGATCAAGGTCGACGACCTGGCCTTCGCCGCCGGTTTCAATTCGTTGTCGGCGTTCTACAGCGCCTTCCGCCAGCACACTGGCCAGTCGCCCAAGGCCTACGTCAAACAAATTTCCCTGCGTGCACGCGCGCAAGACAGCGAATAACCCGCAGTTCTAGGATCCCCCATCGAAACGTGGTTGGGGAACTTGGCATGCCGGCTTGGCGCACTATCAGTTTATGGATGGACCAACTGGACGACCCGCTGTCGGCGCGGCCGGCCCTTGAGCATGACCTGGACGTCGATGTGGCCATTATCGGTGCCGGCTACACCGGACTGTGGACCGCCTACTACCTGAAACGCCAGGCGCCTGAGTTGAAGATCGCGATTATCGAGGCGCAAACCGCCGGCTTCGGCGCCTCGGGCCGTAATGGCGGCTGGCTGATGGGCAATCTGCTGGGCGAAGACCGCCTGCTGGCCGGCCTTGCGCCTGAACAGCGCCGCGCCTCATTCGACCTGTTGCATGGCATTCCCGATGAAGTGGCCCAGGTCCTGACCCGTGAAGGTATCGACTGTGACTTCCGCAAGGGCGGCGCTCTGTACTGCGCCGCGCGCTATCCCGAACAGGAAGGCAGCCTGCGCGCTTATCTGGACAAACTCTACGCCCAAGGCCTGACCGAAGCCGACTACCGCTGGCTGAGCCCTCGACAGTTGGTTGAACAGATTCGCATCGCCAAGCCCTATGGCGGTATCCATGCCCCCCATGTCGCCACGATCAACCCGGCCAAGCTGGTGCGCGGTCTTGCGCGGGTGGTGGAGAGCATGGGCGTGACGATTTATGAAAACAGTCCGGTCACCCACTGGCAGTCCGGCACTGTGCGCACCGCCAAGGCCCGTGTACGCGCTGCCTGGGTGGTGCCGGCTGTCGAAGGTTATGCGAATACCTTGCCGCCCCTGGGCCGATACCAGTTGCCGGTGCAAAGCCTGATCGTTGCCACCGAACCGCTGCCCGCCGGTACCTGGGATGAAATCGGCCTGAGCCATGGCCAGGCTTTTGGCGAAAGCAGCCGCCAGGTCACCTATGGCCAGCGTACCGCGGATAACCGCCTGGTGTTCGGCGCCCGCGGCGGTTACCAGTTCGCCGGCAAATTGCGCCACAACTTTGATTTGACTGACAGCGAAGTGGCACTGCGCCGCTACCTGTTCGGCGAACTCTTCCCACAGCTGAAAAAGGTGCGAATTACCCATTCCTGGGGCGGCAACCTTGGCATGTCGCGCCGTTTCCGCCCGCACATGCTCTGCGATCACAAGACCGGCATCGCCCTGGCCGGTGGTTACGGCGGGGAGGGCGTCGGTGCCACCAACCTGGGCGGCCGCACCTTGGCCGACCTGATCCTTGGTCGCGACACACCGCTGATCCACCAACCCTGGGTGATCCGCGAGCGTGGCCTGCACGCGCTCAAGGCCTGGGAGCCGGAGCCATGCCGCTGGCTCGGCTACAACGCGATCATTCGCAGTTTTGTCCATGAAGACCAGGTGCTGGCCAACCCCAACACAGCACCTTGGCGCCGCAAGCTGGCGATCGGCATAGCCGGGTTCATGGAAGGTTTCATGCATTGAGCCGTTTCACCTACACGAGAAAACCCCATGAGCATCACTCACTTCAAAGACACGCTGCATGCCCACCTGCCGGACTCATCACCGGTGGCCGTGCCCCTGGGCGAGCCGATCGCCGTGGCCTCGACCTTGAGCGTTGAGCGCAGCGACGGCGTCGAGACCGGTATCTGGGAATGCACGCCGGGCCGCTGGCGTCGGCAGATCAAGGCCCAGGAGTTTTGCCACTTTATACAGGGGCGCTGCACCTTCACCCCTGACAACGGTGAAATCGTTCACATACAAGCCGGTGACGCACTGATGTTGCCGGCCAACAGCACCGGTATCTGGGACATCCAGGCAACCGTGCGCAAAACCTACGTACTGATTTTGTAACGCTTTGATCCTTGATCGCCTGCCATAAAAACAGCCCTAAAATCGCCAGGAAATCGAACCATGAAAGCCATTGCCCTGTTGCCCTTGATGTTGGTGGCCTCTATCAGCCAGGCCGCCGAGACGGTGAAGATCTACAACTGGTCCAGCTATATCGCGCCGGACACCACGAAGAATTTCCAGAAACAAACCGGCATCGGTTTCAGCTACGACGTGTATGACAGCAACGAAACCCTCGACGGCAAGCTGATGACGGGTAACTCCGGCTACGACGTGGTGTTTCCGTCCAACCACTTCATGGCACGGCAGATCCAGGGCGGCGCCCTGAAGAAGCTCGACAAGAGTCAGTTGCCCAACTGGAAAAACCTCAACCCCGTGCTGCTCAAGGCCCTGGAAAACAACGACCCGGGTAATGCCCATGGCTTCCCGTACCTGTGGGGCAGTACCGGCATCGGTTACAACATCGACAAGGTCAAGGCGGTGCTGGGGGATAACGCACCGGTGGACTCCTGGGACCTGATCTTCAAGCCCGAGTACATGGAGAAGCTCAGCAAGTGCGGGGTGGCGATTCTCGATAACGGCCCGGAATTGCTGCCTATCGCCCTTAACTACCTGGGGCTGCCGCCCCACAGTAAAAAACCCGAGGACTACAAAAAGGCCGAGGCGCTGCTGATGAAAGTGCGGCCGTATGTCGCGTACTTCCACTCCTCGAAATACACCGGCGACCTGGCCAATGGCGACATCTGCGTGGCGGTCGGTTTCTCCGGCGACGTACTGCAAGCCGAAAGCCGCGCCAAGGAGGCCAAGAATGGGGTGAAGATCGGCTATGAGATTCCCAAGGAAGGCGCCGCAATCTGGTTCGACATGGTCGCCATGCCCGCCGATGCCCCCGATGAAAAGGCCGGCTACGCGTTCATGAACTACCTGCTGGAGCCCCAGGTGATGGCGGACATCACCAACTCCGTGCACTACGCCAACGGCAACCGTGCAGCGGATAGCCTGGTAGACCCTGAGATCAAGGCGGACACCAAGATCTACCCCAGTGACGAAATGATGGGCAAGTTATTCGCACTGGAAGCGATGCCGCTGAACATCGACCGGATTCGCACGCGGGTGTGGAACACCATTCGTATGGGCCGCTGAAGAAGTCTGATGTGGGGGGAGGGCAAGCCCCCCCCATTAATCTGAGTCTTGCATAAACAATTTCAGGCGACCGCATTCTTGTGGTGAGCGGGCTTGTCCCGCGTTGGGGTGCGGAGCGGCCCTGAGCGGTGTATCAGGTATTCCTCTGCGCCTGGTTTTGGGGCTGCTGCGCAGCCCGACGCGGGACAAGCCCGCTCACCACAGAGGTCCCAGTTTGCTGAGCGACAGCGCCATGTGGGACCTCCCACATTTGGTTTGAGTGCAACCTTGGTTTCACGGGTTTTCCAGGTCATGCCCCAACGACTGGATAAACAATGAAAACAGTTCCGGTTGTGACGAGATATCCAGCTTCGCGTACAGATGCCGGCGGTGCACCTTCACCGTGTCCGGCGAGATATGCAGGCGTTCGGCCATGGCCTTGGACGAGAACCCGCGCAGTACCAGGCGGGCGATTTCCAGTTCGCGGTCCGAAAGCACGCCGCAGCCGAATTGGCTCAGCGCATCCCGGATCTGGCTGTCCATGGCCGGCACGCGCCGGGTGCTTTGTTGCCAGTGCTGCTGCATCAACGGCAGCACCCAGGCCGACAGGGTGGTCATCAGCCCGGTTTCCTCAACGCTGAATCGCCGCTGCATGCCCAGTGACAGCGACAGCGTCCCCGCGCCCGGCAATTGCAGGATCAACTGCACCTCGTCTTCCAGCACATTGTCGTGAAAGTAACTGAGAAAATACTCGCTCTGGCGAAAATGGTCCGGCGCCACTTCCTCAAGGCGATACACACCGCTGGCATAACCCTCGCGACAGGCCTGGAAGAACGGATCGAGCAAATACAGGCCATTGAGGTACACCAGCATCGACGCCGGCTTGCTGCTCGGCTGGGCGTCGTATTCTTCCAGGGCCTGGGGCGGGCCCTCCACGGGGTAGAAGATCGCCAGCGCGTTATCGAAGGGCACGCACTGGTGCAACAACAGCACCAGCTGTTTCCAGAAACGCTCGGTGCCGATGTGCGCAACGGTGCGGCCCAGGCCGGCGTGCATGCCGACTTCACGAAACAGGCTCATGTAGCAGGCTCCCGCCAACAAAAGATCGTCCCAAGGGTTCGGCTTTTGCCGGGTTCCGTCAAGGGGAGTACGCCAATAGGGGAATTGGCTGGCACTAGCCCAACCGTTAACGTCGGCAGCATCCAGCGGGAAACATATCCCGCCACTTTCAGACCTTTCGTTTCTGCCTCACACCAAGAACAACGACAGAGGATAACGATATGAGCACTTCCCCCGCGCCCGATGGCGTGCTGAAACCCACCCTGAGCGTCTTCGATGTGGTGGCCATTACCGTTTCAGCGGTGACCCCCGCCAGTTCCGTCTTCGTGATCGCGCCCTTTGCCATCCAGCAGGCCGGCAGCGGCGTGTTCCTGGCGTTCGTGATGGCAGGGCTGCTGGCGCTGATGTTCGCGTTTTGCTACGCCGAACTGGGCCGCGCCCATAACAGCGCCGGTGGCGAGTATGTGTATGCCAAGCGCGTGTTCGGTGGCATGGCCGGCTACGCGACGTTCCTGACCGTGCTGGTGATGCTGTTGTTTATTCCGCCGGTATTGGCCACCGGTGCCGCAACCTATCTCAACAATGCCCTGGGTACCACCTTCGACGCGCAAACCGTGGCCCTGGTGATCGTGGTGTGCAGCTACGCCCTGGGCATCCTCAATATCAAGCTCAACGCCTGGATCACCGGGACCTGCCTGCTGCTGGAAGTCGCGGCGTTGCTGGTGATCGTGTGCATCGGCTTCGGTAACCCGGTGCAGCCCGCCAGCGTGCTGTTTCAACCCCAGATCGTCGAAAACGGTGTATTGCACCTGGCGCCTTGGGCTTTGGTGATCGGCGCGGTAGGCATTGGCCTGTTTTCCTACAACGGTTACGGCCCCGCCGTATTGCTGGCCGAAGACATGAAATGCGGGGGCAAGGGCGTACACAAGGCGGTGCTGTGGTCCCTGGGCCTGGTGGTGGTGATCGAGCTGGTGCCGATCACGGCGCTGTTGATCGGCGCGCCGTCACTGAGTGCGATGATCAGCAGCCCGGACCCCATCGGCTACCTGCTCACCAGCCATGGCAATGAAACCCTGTCGCGCCTGGTCAGCGCGGGCATCTTCCTGTCGGTGTCCAATGCCATCGTCGCCATCGTTATCCAGATCGGCCGCGTGGTGTTCAGCAGCGGGCGCGATGCATTGTGGACGCCTACCATTAACAAGCTGTTCACCCGCATTCATCCGCGCTGGGATTCACCCTGGCTGGCCACGTTGTTCCTGGCGATCCCGTCGGCGTTGCTGAGCTTCAGCTCCAACCTGGCCGACCTCACCTCGTTCAGCGTATTACTGATCATATTGGTGTACCTGGTGGTGGCGTTGAGCGCGCTGATGAGCCGCGTGCTGCTGCGCGACCGCGAGCATCCCTATCGCATGCCGCTGTGGCCGTTGCCGGCGCTGCTGGCTGTGCTGGGCGCGGGTTACTTGCTGGTGACCTTGATCTACGCGGCGTCAGTACGCGACATCATGATCATCATCGGCTTGCTGGCCCTGTCGGTGATTCTGTATTGCATCAGCGGCCGGTCGAGTCCGGCCTTTCAGAAATTGTAAGGAGTGGTTATGCGTGCACGTCAATTGGGCATCACGTTGGGGCTGGGCACACCCGGCGAGTTCAATGCCATCACCGACGTTCCCGGGGTCCGGGTCGGTCACAGTACGCTCAAGACCCGTGTCGACGGTAAACAGGTGCGCACTGGCGTCAGCGTGGTCCAGCCCCGCGCCGGGGAAGCGCGGTTGCAGCCGTGCTTTGCCGGGTATCACGTGCTGAACGGCAATGGCGACGCCACCGGCCTGGAATGGATCAGCGAGGCAGGCCTGTTGACCACGCCGCTGGCCATCACCAACACCCACAGCATCGGCATCGTGCGCGACACCTTGATTGCCCTGGAGCGCGAGCGCCTGGCGGATCCGGCGGTGTACTGGTGCATGCCGGTGGTGATGGAAACCTACGACGGCCTGCTCAACGACATCTGGGGCCAGCACGTCACCCCCGAGCATGTGCGCCAGGCGCTGGAGAGCGCCGAACGCGGCCCCGTGCAAGAAGGCGCCGTGGGCGGTGGGACGGGGATGATCTGCCATGAATTCAAGGGCGGTATCGGCAGCGCTTCGCGGCGCTTGCCGGCAGAGCAGGGCGGCTGGACCGTCGGCGTGCTGGTGCAGGCCAACCATGGCAAGCGCCAGGAGCTGCGGGTCGACGGTTATCCGGTGGGCCGCCGCTTGATGGACATCCCGTCACCCTTCGCCGAACGAGGCACGCCGGGCATGGGCTCGATCGTGGTGATCATCGCCACGGATGCGCCCCTGCTGCCGCACCAATGCCAGCGCCTGGCACAACGCGCGTCTATCGGCATCGCGCGCACCGGCGGCGGCACCGAGGACTCCAGCGGCGACCTGTTCCTGGCCTTCGCCACCGGCAACCAGGATCTGCCGCCAGCAGACTACGCGCGCAAGGGCCTGCCGTTGAGCAGCACCTTACAGATGGTGAATAACGATCATATTTCCCCGCTGTTCAGCGCTGCGGCGGAAGCGGTAGAAGAAGCGATCATCAACGCGATCCTGGCGGGCGAAGACATGGTGACCGACGACGGCGTACAGGTGCCAGGTTTGAAAAGCGAGACCTTGTTACAGGCATTGCACGACACGGGTTGGCGCGTGTCCCGGTAATAGGGGACAACGCCGATATATAAATATAAATAGTGGCTGTTTAATGTTGCCAATGACACCGTGACAATATTATGGATCCAATTATCAAGTGTGCCGCTCAACTTGAGCGGCATTAACGCTATTTAATATTTAAATAAGTGCCCGGTGTGTTTTGTCAGACAAAAGCAACGCCACCCAATAAATACAGAGCCAAACTTGTTGGCGCTATTGTGGGTCCGCTTTTCAGGTTGGAAAAGATGTAGACGAAAGATTTCAAGTTGTGTCAGTTTCGTGACGCCTTCAAAAGAGGCGAGTGATAGGACGATCTCGCCCGCGAGATTCCTATCGATCAAAGACTGATGAACTTGCAAACAAGGAAGTACGTTTATGTCAAAAGTTAAAGACAAGGCTATCGTGTCGGCGGCGCAAGCCAGCACCGCTTACTCGCAAATCGATAGCTTCAGCCATCTGTATGACCGTGGTGGCAACCTCACGGTCAATGGCAAACCCTCCTATTCCGTTGACCAGGCAGCCACCCAGCTGCTGCGCGACGGCGCCGCGTACCGGGACTTTGACGGCAACGGCAAGATCGACCTGACCTACACCTTCCTGACCTCGGCGTCCTCGAGCACCATGAACAAACATGGCATCTCGGGCTTCAGCCAGTTCAACGCCCAGCAGAAGGCACAGGCCGCACTGGCCATGCAATCCTGGTCGGACGTGGCCAACGTCACCTTTACCGAAAAAGCCAGCGGCGGTGACGGCCACATGACATTCGGCAACTACAGCAGCGGCCAGGACGGCGCGGCAGCCTTCGCCTACCTGCCCGGCACCGGTGCAGGCTACGACGGCACCTCGTGGTACCTGACCAACAACAGCTACACGCCGAACAAGACCCCGGACCTGAACAACTACGGCCGGCAGACGCTGACCCACGAAATCGGGCACACCCTGGGCCTGGCTCACCCTGGCGACTACAACGCCGGCGAAGGCGCCCCGACCTACAACGACGCGACCTATGGACAGGACACGCGTGGCTACAGCCTCATGAGTTACTGGAGCGAGAGCAACACCAACCAGAACTTCAGTAAAGGCGGGGTAGAAGCCTATGCCTCCGGCCCGCTGATCGACGACATCGCCGCGATCCAGAAGCTCTACGGTGCCAATTACAACACCCGCGCCGGCGACACCACCTACGGGTTCAACTCCAACACTGGGCGTGATTTCCTCAGCGCCACGTCCAACGCCGACAAGCTGGTGTTCTCGGTCTGGGACGGTGGTGGCAATGACACCCTGGACTTCTCCGGCTTCACCCAGAACCAGAAGATCAACCTCAATGAGGCCTCGTTCTCCGACGTTGGCGGCCTGGTGGGCAACGTCTCCATCGCCAAGGGCGTGACCGTCGAGAACGCGTTCGGCGGTGCGGGCAACGACCTGATCATCGGCAACAACGCGGCCAACGTGATCAAGGGTGGCGCCGGCAACGACCTCATCTACGGCGCTGGCGGCGCGGATCAACTGTGGGGCGGCGCGGGCAACGACACGTTTGTGTTCGGCGCCAGTTCCGACTCCAAGCCAGGAGCGGCGGACAAGATCTTTGACTTCACCTCGGGCTCCGACAAGATCGACCTCAGCGGCATCACCAAAGGGGCCGGCCTGACCTTCGTCAATGCCTTCACCGGGCATGCCGGCGATGCGGTATTGAGCTACGCGGCAGGTACCAACCTGGGCACCCTGGCGGTCGACTTCTCCGGGCACGGCGTGGCGGATTTCCTCGTCACCACCGTCGGCCAGGCAGCGGTCAGCGACATCGTGGCATGATGCACGGGCGCGGCGCGCAAGCGCCGCGCCTCCAGGCTGGAGCGTACAGATGCAGCGTTTTTACAATGTGATCGCCTGCGTGTTGCAGGTGATGTTCGTGTCGGCAGGAGCCCACGCAATGGCGAGCAGTCTTGTTTTACCTACCAGCGCCCAACTGGCCGGGCATTGGCAGTTGCACCAGCAGGATCAGGTGTGTGCACTGGACCTGCTCGAGCAGGCCAATGCCCTGGGCGGCGATGTGGCCTGTGTGGCGCAGTGGCTGGGGGACAAGCCCCTGACCTGGTCGCCCACACCCGACGGTATCTGGCTGTTCAATGCCGAAGGCAGCGGGATCACTCATCTGAATCGTCAGAAGGACGGTGAGTACCAGGCTCGGACGAAGTCCGGCACCGTGGTTGAATTAAAACGAGTGCCTTAGTTGTTGTTATAAGCCTATAACTCGATTTCATTAGTTGAGCGACCTCTATCGCAGAGGGCGGCAAACTTATGCGCGTAATTTGATTCAAGGAAGATCAGAACCTATGGCCAGGCCCCATGCGGTTGCGCCTTTATTCAAGGCGCTGGGTGAATACAAGAGCATCTTGATCAGCGTCGGTTGTTTTACCGCTTTGATTAACCTGTTGATGCTGGTGCCGTCGATCTACATGCTGCAAGTGTATGACCGTGTGCTCTCCTCGCAGAATGAAACCACCCTGGTGATGTTGACCCTGATGGTGGTGGGCTTCTTTGCCTTTATTGGCCTGCTCGAAGTCATCCGCAGTTTTATCGTGATCCGCATCGGCAGCCAGTTGGAGCGGCGTTTCAACTTGCGCGTATACAAGGCCGCGTTCGAACGCAACCTGCAACGCGGCCAGGGGCATGCCGGGCAATCCTTGGGGGATTTGACCCATATCCGCCAATTCATCACCGGCCCGGCGCTGTTCGCGTTCTTCGATGCGCCGTGGTTTCCCATCTACCTGTTTGTGATTTTCCTCTTCAACGTGTGGCTCGGGGTGTTGGCCACCGCCGGCGCAGTGCTGTTGATCGGCCTTGCGTGCCTCAACGAATACTTGACCAAGAAGCCATTGGGCGAGGCCAGTGGTTTCTCCCAGCAGTCGACGCAGCTGGCCACCAGCCATTTGCACAACGCCGAAACCATCCAGGCCATGGGCATGCTCGGCGCGTTGCGCCACCGCTGGTTTGCTGTGCATTCGCAGTTCCTGGGTTTGCAGAACAGAGCCAGTGATACCGGGTCGGTGATCACCTCGTTGAGCAAATCCCTGCGCCTGTGCCTGCAATCCCTGGTGCTGGGCCTGGGCGCGCTGCTGGTGATCAAGGGCGACATGACCGCCGGGATGATGATCGCGGGCTCGATCCTGATGGGCCGTGTACTCAGCCCCATCGACCAGTTGATTGCCGTCTGGAAGCAATGGAGTTCGGCCAAGCTGGCCTATCAGCGGCTGGACGAACTGCTGCGCGAGTTCCCGCCGGAAGTGGAGCAGATGAAATTGCCCGCACCCAAGGGCCAGGTCAGCTTCGAACAGGTCAGCGCGGGGCCGCCCGGGCGGCGCATGCCCACTCTGCATCAGGTCAGCTTCACCCTTGGCGCCGGTGAAGTGCTCGGCGTGCTTGGCGCCTCTGGCTCCGGCAAATCCACCCTGGCCCGTGTGCTGGTGGGCGTGTGGCCGACCCTGGCCGGCACCGTGCGCTTGGACGGTGCGGATATTCACCGCTGGGACCGCGACGACCTCGGCCCGCACATCGGCTACCTGCCCCAGGACATCGAACTGTTCAGCGGCAGCATCGCCGACAACATCGCACGTTTTCGCGAGGCCGACCCCGAGCTGGTAGTGAAAGCTGCGCAGCAAGCCGGCGTGCATGAATTGATCCTGCGCCTGCCCCACGGTTATGACACGGTCCTCGGCGATAACGGCGGTGGTCTGTCCGGCGGCCAGAAACAACGCGTAGCCCTGGCACGTGCGCTGTACGGTGGGCCGCGCTTGATCGTCCTGGATGAGCCCAATTCCAACCTCGACACCGTCGGCGAAGCCGCGCTGGCCAGCGCCATTGTGCAGATGAAGGCCCAGGGCAGCAGTGTGGTGCTGGTGACCCATCGTTCTTCGGCCTTGGCCCAGGCCGATAAATTGCTGGTGCTCAACGAAGGGCGTTTGCAGGCATTCGGGCCAAGCCAGGACGTGCTGCGGGCGTTGTCGGGCCAGCATGAAGCACCGAAGGATAAACCCGGTGTGAGTTTCAGCCGTCAGTATCAAGCCGGAAGGAATCCAGGCGCATGAGCAGTATCACTGTTGAACCACGTTTCAAAGAGCGCGACGCCCGGTTCTTTGCGCGCATGGGCTGGCTGCTGACCCTGGTCGGTGCCGGTGGCTTTTTCCTCTGGGCCAGCCTGGCGCCCCTGGACCAAGGCATCCCGGTGCAGGGCACGGTGGTGGTGTCGGGCAAACGCAAGGCGGTGCAAACCTTCAGCCCCGGCGTGGTCAGTCGGATCCTGGTCAAGGAGGGTGAGCTGGTGAAGCAAGGCCAGCCGCTGTTCCGTCTCGACCAGACCCAGCACCAGGCCGACGTGCAGTCCCTGCAAGCCCAGTACCGCATGGCCTGGGCCAGCGTCGCGCGGTGGCAGAGCGAGCGCGACAATCAATCCGCTATCACCTTTCCCTCCGAGCTGAGCAGCAACCCCGACCCGGCACTGGCGTTGGTCTTGGAAGGCCAGCGCCAATTGTTCAGCAGCCGTCGCGAAGCCTTTGCCCGTGAACAGGCGGGCATCCGCGCGAATATCGAGGGCGCCACCGCGCAGCTCAACGGCATGCGCCGCGCCCGCAGCGACCTGACCGCCCAGGCCCAGTCCCTGCGCGACCAACTGAGCAACCTGCAACCCCTGGCCGACAACGGCTATATCCCGCGCAACCGGCTGATGGAGTACCAACGCCAGCTGTCCCAGGTGCAACAGGACCTGGCGCAGAACACCGGAGAGAGCGGCCGGGTGGAGCAGGGCATCCTTGAATCGCGCCTGAAATTGCAGCAGCACAGCGAGGAATACCAGAAGGACGTGCGCAGCCAGTTGGCCGACGCGCAATTGCGCAGCCTGACCCTGGAGCAGCAACTCACCTCGGCCGGCTTCGATCTGCAACACAGCGAGATCAACGCACCGGCCGACGGCATTGCGGTCAACCTCAGCGTGCACACCGAAGGCGCCGTGGTGCGTGCCGGTGAAACCCTGTTGGAAATCGTGCCCCAGGGCACGCGCCTGGAAGTGGAAGGGCATTTGCCGGTGCACCTGGTGGACAAGGTCGGCACGCACCTGCCGGTGGATATCCTGTTCACCGCCTTCAACCAGAGCCGCACCCCGCGTGTGCCGGGGGAGGTCAGCCTGATTTCCGCCGACCAGATGCTCGACGAAAAAACCGGCGCGCCGTATTACGTGCTGCGCACCACCGTCAGCGAGGCGGCGCTGGAGACCCTCCACGGCCTGGTGATCAAGCCGGGCATGCCCGCCGAGATGTTCGTGCGCACCGGCGAGCGCTCGTTACTCAATTACCTGTTCAAGCCGCTGCTCGACCGCGCCGGCTCCGCGTTGACCGAGGAATGAGCATGAAAGCTGTGTTCATCGCCTTGCTGTTCACCTGCGTCAATGCCCAGGCCGCCATGGGCCCGTTCGATGTGTACGAGCAGGCCTTGCGTAACGATCCGGTGTTTCTCGGTGCGATCAAGGAGCGCGACGCCGGCCTGGAAAACCGCACCATCGGCCGCGCCGGCTTGCTGCCCAAACTGTCGTACAACTACAACAAGGGCCGCAACAACTCCCAGGCCACGTTGCCCGACGGCCGCGGCGGCAATTACCACGACGACCGCAACTACAACAGCTACGGCTCGACCTTCAGCCTGCAACAGCCGCTGTTCGACTATGAGGCCTACGCCAACTACCGCAAGGGCGTGGCCCAGGCACTGTTCGCCGACGAAAGCTTTCGCGACAAGAGCCAGGCCTTGTTGGTGCGGGTGCTGAGCTATTACACCCAGGCGCTGTTTGCCCAGGACCAGATCGATATCGCACGGGCCAAGAAGAAAGCCTTCGAGCAGCAGTTCCAGCAGAACCGGCACCTGTTCCAGCAGGGCGAGGGCACCCGCACCGATATCCTCGAAGCCGAGTCGCGCTATGAGCTGGCCACCGCCGAAGAGATCCAGGCGTTGGACGAACAGGATGCCTCGCTTAGAGAACTGGGCGCGCTGATCGGTGTGCAAAGCGTCAATATCCACGACCTCGCCCCGTTGAACGAAGGCTTCGCCGCGTTCACCTTGACCCCAGCGAACTACGACACCTGGCATGAACTGGCGATCAGCAACAACCCCACGCTGGCGTCCCAGCGCCAGGCCCTGGAAGTCGCACGTTATGAAGTGGAGCGCAACCGCGCCGGGCACCTGCCCAAGGTCACTGCGTATGCCAGTTCGCGCCAGCAGGAGTCCGACAGCGGCAACACCTACAACCAGCGCTACGACACCAACACCATCGGCGTCGAAGTGAGCCTGCCGTTGTATGCCGGTGGCGGCATCTCCGCGTCCACTCGCCAGGCCAGCCGCGCCATGGAACAGGCCGAGTATGAGCTGGAAGGCAAGACCCGCGAGACCCTGATCGAACTGCGTCGGCAGTTCAGTGCCTGTCTGTCCGGCGTGAGCAAACTGCGCGCCTATCAAAAAGCCCTGGCCTCCGCAGAAGCGCTGGTGGTGTCGACCAAACAGAGCATTCTCGGTGGCGAGCGGGTCAACCTCGATGCGCTGAACGCCGAACAACAGCTCTACAGCACGCGGCGCGACCTGGCCCAGGCGCGTTACGACTACCTGATGGCCTGGACCAAATTGCACTACTACGCCGGCAACCTGCGCGACACCGACCTGGCCAAGGTGGATGAGGCGTTCGGGTCGGCACCGCATTAATTGACTTTCTCGACAATTCCAACAACAGAGAGGCAAGACCATGGGCGTGTTTGACTATAAAAACCTCGGGGCCGAGGGCTCCAAAGCGTTGTTCGCCGATGCCATGGCGATCACGCTGTATACCTACCACAACCTGGATAACGGCTTTGCCGTGGGCTACCAGCACAACGGCCTGGGGCTCGGTTTGCCCGCCACGCTGGTGGGCGCACTGCTGGGCAGCACGGATTCCCAGGGCGTGATTCCCGGCATTCCCTGGAACCCGGATTCGGAAAAAGCCGCCCTGGACGCCGTACAGGCTGCAGGCTGGACCCCCATCAGCGCCAGCACCCTGGGCTATACCGGCAAGGTCGACGCCCGCGGTACGTTCTTCGGCGAAAAGGCTGGCTACACCACGGCCCAGGTCGAGGTGCTGGGCAAGTACGACGACGCCGGCAAGTTGCTGGAAATCGGTATCGGTTTTCGCGGTACGTCGGGCCCTCGGGAAACGCTGGTCAGCGACTCCATTGGCGATCTGGTCAGCGATCTGCTCGCGGCCTTGGGGCCCAAGGATTACGCCAAGAACTACGCCGGCGAAGCCTTTGGCGGCCTGCTCAAGAACGTCGCCGACTACGCCAGTGCCCACGGCCTCAGCGGCCACGACGTGGTGGTCAGCGGCCACAGCCTGGGCGGCCTGGCGGTCAACAGCATGGCCGACTTGAGCAGCAGCAAATGGGCAGGTTTCTACCAGGACGCCAACTACCTGGCCTACGCCTCGCCGACCCAGAGCGCCGGCGACAAGGTGCTTAATATCGGCTACGAAAACGACCCGGTATTCCGGGCGCTGGACGGCTCATCCTTCAATTGGTCATCGTTGGGCGTGCATGACAAACCCCATGAATCGACCACCGACAATATCGTCAGCTTCAACGACCACTACGCTTCGACGCTGTGGAATGTGCTGCCGTTTTCCATCACCAACCTGCCGACCTGGATCTCCCATTTGCCTACGGGGTATGGCGATGGGATGACGCGCATCCTCGAGTCCGGGTTCTATGGGCAGATGAGCCGCGACTCGACGATTATCGTCGCCAACCTGTCCGACCCGGCACGCGCCACCACCTGGGTGCAGGACCTCAACCGCAATGCCGAACCGCACAAGGGCGATACCTACATCATTGGCAGCGACGGCAATGACCTGATCCAGGGCGGCAAGGGCGCGGACTTCATCGAGGGTGGCAAGGGCAATGACACGATCCGCGACAGCAGCGGGCATAACACCTTTTTGTTCAGCGGGCCGTTTGGCCAGGACCGGATTATCGGCTATCAAGCAACGGACAAGCTGGTGTTCAGGGACGTTGAGGGGAGTGCGGATTACCGTGATCACGCCAAGGTCGTGGGCGGGGATACGGTGATCAGTTTTGGCGCGGACTCGGTGACGTTGGTGGGTGTGGTTGGCTTGTCGGGGGAGGGGATTGTGATCGGTTAAAACGGTGGGAGGGGGCCAAGCCCTCTCCCACATTTGATCAGTGCGGGCCGCTGGAAATCAGTCCTCCTTGCGCACCGTCGCCACATCGTCGGCTTTGACACGGATGTGTTTGCCGGCAATGTCGGTGAACTCGTAGAAACCATCGGCCGTCTTGGTTTTTGGAGAGTCTTTGGTCAAATACTGCGTGCCATTTTGCAGCGTCACTACGGTTTGCGTCGCGCAACCGGCCAATACCAGAAAAGTGAGTGCAACCAGTGGCAGCCCCAAATTCTTCATGTTCATAACCCTTACCGTTAACCCTGAAAAGTCCCGCGCCAAGGCTGCGGGCCATAAATTTTACGCCATCGACTCCCCCATCTGATCACTTTTATACAAAAAGTTGCGTGCGCCATTTATCTATTACCGATTGCAACACAGTATGGGGAACGGCACTCTGTATGCATAACCAGTATTTGACCTGCGCCCGCCATGCCCAATCCCCTCGACGATCCGCTCTATTACCTGCATAACTTCCGCCAGGTCCTGCATTGGCTGGGGCAACGCTATGCCGATCTGCTCGATCCTGACGAACAGCATTTCATTCAGCAATTCGACAGGTTGCCGCAAGCGTCCCAGGCGCTGTTGGTGCGCATGGTGATGCGCAAGGGCGTGCATTTTCGCGCGGGCAAGCTGCACTACGCGGAGATTGGTTGCCCCCATGCCGCTGCCGCGCCTTTGCGGGAATTGGGATGGGTGGACGACAAGCATCTTCTGGCATTTGAAGCATTATTCGCCTTGCTGCAAAAAGGTGAGATCCTCAGCACCTTTGCACCCTGGATCGACCAGCCCAAAGGCAGGAAGGCCGACTGGCTGGACGGGTTGGCGGCGCAGTTCACCGACACGCGCCGTTTCGCCGACTGGTGCCCGGACCTGGCCGACACGCTGTACAGCCTCACCGTGATGGAGTTATGCGACCGCCTGCGGCTGATGTTCTTCGGCAACCTGCACCAGGATTGGTCCGAGTTCGTGCTCGCCGACCTGGGCATCTACACCTATGAAAAAGTCGAGTTCTGCGCCGAATCGCGGGGGTTGCGCAGCCGCGCCGACGTGCACGGTTTTATGTTCCTGCACCAATGCCAGCAGGCGTTTGAACGCGGTGAGGCGCTGGCGCAGGTGCTGGCTGAAGTGGCCACGCTGAACACCGACAACCCCTGGCTGGAAAAGCGCCGGGCCAAGCTGTTGTTCCAGCTCGGCCAGTATTGCGAGCGCAGTGCCGAGTTGGACCTGGCGCAGCAGGTCTACCGCACCTGCGCTTATCCCGGCGCCCGCGCGCGGCTGATTCGCGTGCTGGAGCGCCAGGAGGATTACGCCCAGGCCATGGCCCTGGCAAACGTCGCGCAACAAGCACCGGAAAGTGCCGCCGAACAGCAGCACCTGTTGCGCGTCATGCCCCGCCTGCGCCGCAAGCTGGGCGAACCCCGGCTGCCGACGCTCAAATCCCGTGAAGTCACGCGCCTGGACCTGGAACTTGCGCTGCCGGAGTCGTTGATGTCGGTGGAGTCCTGTGTCCAGGCCCACCTGAGCGCACCTGATGCACCGGTGCACTACGTCGAGAACGGCCTGATCAATTCGCTGTTCGGCCTGCTGTGCTGGGATGCGATCTTCGCGCCGCTGCCGGGGGCGTTCTTCCACCCGTTCCAGCGCGGGCCGGCGGACCTGCACAGCGAAGACTTCCACGCGCGCCGCGCCCCCCTGTTTGACGCGTGTTTTGCGCAACTGCAGGACGGGCGCTACATGACCACCATCCGCCAACGCTACCTCGATAAGTGGGGGATCCAGTCGCCCTTTGTGTTCTGGAACCTGCTCAGTGAAGACCTGCTGGAACAAGCCTTGGCCTGCCTGCCGGCCGAACACCTGCGCTACTGGTTCGAACGGTTGCTGCTGGACATCCGCGCCAACCGTGCCGGCATGCCGGACCTGATCCAGTTCTGGCCGGCGCAGAAGACCTATCGCATGATCGAGGTCAAGGGCCCTGGCGACCGCTTGCAAGACAACCAGTTGCGTTGGCTGGAGTTCTGCGGCGAATACCAGATGCCCGTTACCGTCTGCTACGTACGCTGGGCGGAGCAACCCGCTTGAGCTACAGCGTAGCCGTGCGGGCGCTGTGCGAGTTCACCGCCAAGGTGGGCGACCTGGACCTGCGCTTTACCCCGTCGCCCAGCGCCCAGGAAGGTATAGCGGGCCATCGCACCGTTGCTTCGCGACGCAGCGCGCACTACCAGAACGAAGTGGCCCTCGAAGGCGACTACCAGCAACTGAAGGTGCGGGGCAGGGCAGACGGCTATGACCCGGACGCCAACCGCCTGGAAGAAGTGAAGACCTATCGCGGCGACCTGGGTGCCCAGCCTGCCAACCACCGGCAACTGCATTGGGCCCAGGCCAAGGTGTACGGCTGGTTGATGTGCCAGAAGCTTGGCCTCACGGATATCGACGTGGCGCTGGTGTATTTCGATATCGTCGGCGAAGGCGAAACCCTGCTCAATCAACGTTTCCAGGCGGACGAGCTGCAAGCGTTCTTCGACCAGCAATGTGCACTGTTTCTCGGCTGGGCCCGCCAGGAAATGCAGCACCGCGAGGCGCGCGACGCGGCGGCGCAGACCTTGCGTTTCCCCCATGCCGATTTTCGCCCCGGCCAACGCACTCTGGCCGAGTCGGTGTACAAGGCCGTCAGCACCGGCCGTTGCCTGATGGCCCAGGCGCCCACGGGCATCGGCAAGACCATCGGCACGATCTTCCCGCTGCTCAAGGCCCTGGCGCCCCAGCAACTGGACAAGGTGTTTTTCCTCACCGCCAAGACCCCCGGTCGCAAACTCGCCCTCGATGCAGCCAAGGTGCTGCACGCCAGCAGCGACCTGCCCCTGCGCGTTCTCGAACTGGTGGCGCGGGACAAGGCCTGCGAACACCTGGACAAAGCCTGCCACGGCGATGCCTGCCCGTTGGCCAAGGGCTTCTACGACCGTTTGCCCGCCGCGCGCCTTGCCGCCTCCAAGGTCCGTCTGCTCGATCAACACAACCTGCGCGATGTCGCCCTCGATCACGGGGTGTGCCCCTATTACCTGAGCCAGGAAATGGCACGCTGGGCCGACCTGGTGGTTGCCGACTACAACTACTATTTCGACTTCGGTGCCATGCTCTTCGGCCTGGCCCAACTCAACCAATGGCGCGCTGCCGTGCTGGTGGACGAAGCCCACAACCTGGTCGAGCGCGCCCGCTCGATGTACAGCGCGAGCCTCGACCAGTACAGCCTGAAGATCCTGCGGGACACCGCGCCCGAGCCGCTGAAGAAACCCCTGCAGCGCCTCAACCGCGAATGGAACGCCCTGCACAAGGACCAGCTCGCGCCGTACCAGGCCTACAGCTTGCGCCCGGACAAACTGCTCCAGGCCCTGAACCTGTGCACCAGCGCCCTGGGCGATTACTTCAACGACCACCCCGAAGCCCTCAGCGGTGACCTGCAAGCCTTCTACTTCGAAGCGCTGCAATTTAGCAAGGTCGCCGAGCTGTTCAACGAGCACTTCATCTTCGACATCAGCAAGCGCCAGCTCGGCGGCAAACGCAGCAGCTCGACCCTGTGCCTGCGCAACGTGGTACCCGCCGAATTCATCCGGCCGCGCTTGACGGCGGCCCGCAGCAGCGTGTTGTTTTCCGCCACCTTGAGCCCTCGCCACTATTACGCCGACCTGCTGGGGTTGCCAGCGGACACGGCCTGGGTCGACGTGGAATCGCCGTTCAAGGCCGAACAACTGCACGTGCGCATCGTCGATGACATCTCCACCCGCTTCGTGCATCGTCAAGCCTCGCTGGCGCCGATTGTCGAGCTGATCGCCCGTCAGTTTGCCCGGCAACCGGGTAACTACCTGGCGTTTTTCTCAAGCTTTGATTACCTCCAGCAGGTGGCGCAACTGCTTGCCGAAACACACCCGCAGATCCCGCTGTGGCAACAGTCGCGGGGCATGGCCGAGGCCGAACGCCAAGGCTTTCTCGACCAATTCACCGAGCACAGCCAAGGCGTCGGCTTTGCCGTGCTGGGCGGCGCGTTCGGTGAAGGCATCGATTTGCCGGGCACACGCCTGATCGGCGCATTTATCGCCACCCTGGGCTTGCCGCAACTCAACCCGGTCAACGAGCAGATAAAACTGCGCATGGCGGCGATTTTTGGCGCAGGGTACGACTACACCTACCTGTACCCCGGCATCCAAAAGGTCGTGCAGGCGGCGGGGAGGGTGATCCGCAGCCAGCACGACCGGGGCGTGGTGATGTTGATGGATGATCGGTTCGGGGAGGCGCGGGTCCGCCAGTTGTTGCCGGGATGGTGGACGGTTTATTGAGCTATTCCTGCCATCAATAATGCTGGTTCTTGCACGACGGATCCCCCAGGCTAGGCAAAAACTTCCAGGAAAGGCACCGACCATGAGCCAACTGCCCGCGCAAAAGATCCCTGTAAACGGTATTGAGCTATGGGTGCATGTCGCGGGGCCGGAACAGGGCCGCCCCATCTGGCTGCTCCATGGGTTTCCCGAGTGCTGGCACTCCTGGCGTGAACAGATTCCGGCGTTGGCCGCGGCAGGTTATCGGGTGTTTGTCCCACAAATGCGCGGTTACGGGCCATCGAGTTCGCCCGCCGAGATTGCCGACTATGACCTGTTGACCCTGTGTGGCGATATTCAGCAGGCCATGGATCACTTCGGTCATGATCAGGTCACCATGGTCGGCCATGACTGGGGCGCCGTGGTGGCCTGGCACCTGGCGTTGCTCGAGCCGGAGCGCGTCACTCGGTTGGTCACGATGTCCGTGCCTTTCGCCGGGCGTGCTCGGCGGCCGGTGATCGACATCATGCGCGAGCTGTATGCCGACCGCTTCAATTACATCCTGTATTTCCAGGAACCGGGAGTGGCCGAGCAGGAGTTGGATGCCGATATCGAACGCACCTTGCGCCTGTTCATGCAGGACCAGGATGTGTTTCTACAGCAGAAACCGGCCACCGCCACGTTGCTTGAGGGCACTTCAACGCCCGGTGCATTGCCGCGCTGGTGTACACCGGCAGACCTCGACGTGTACGTGCAAACCTTCGCTGGACAGGGCTTTCGCGGCCCGTTGAACTGGTACCGTAATTTCGAGCGCAACTGGCAGCGCACCGAGTTCCTCGCCGGCCGCCAGGTGTTGCAGCCGACCTTGTTCCTGATTGGCGACCGCGATCCGGTGGGCGTATTCGAGGCCCATACGCTCAAACGCATGCCCGAATGCGTGCCGCAGTTGGAGCTGCACGTGTTGGCCAACTGCGGGCACTGGATCCAGAACGAGCAGGGCGCGCGGGTTAACACGTTGCTGCTCGATTTCCTGGGCCGGCACTGAACCGTCAGACCACTTCCAGGTAGGAACTGTGGATCGCACGCGCCAACTCGCGCACGGTGTCGATGAACTCCGTGAGACGGCTATGCAGGCCGTCTTCGAGAATCTCATCAATCCCGGTGTACCTAAGCCGCGCCTCGAACTCCGCCGCCAGGCGCTGTGCGGTGCGCCCGTAACTGCCAGGCAGGTCGGCGAGGATATGGCTCAACTCTTCAATGCACGCATGCAACGAACGCGGCACGTCACTGCGTAATAACAGCAACTCCGACACCGACCGCGCATTCAGCGCATTCGGATACAGCTCCGTATATGCCTCGAACGACGATAACGCGCGGAGCAGGGCGCTCCACTGGTAATACCCGCGGGCCGACAGGTCGCTGACTTCTTCCGACTCTTCGCCGAACATCTCATAGCGTGCATCCAGCAGGCGCAAGGTGTTGTCCGCGCGCTCGACAAAGGTGCCCAGGCGAATGAACCGATAGGCGTCGTTGCGCATGATGGTGCCCGAGGTGGCGCCGCGGAACAGGTGCGAACGCTGCTTGACCCAGTCACAGAAGTGGCTGATGCCATGGCGTGCCAGGCCGCCGGCGGCGATGCTGCGCATTTCCAGCCAGGTGGCGTTGAGGTTTTCCCACATGTCGGCGGTGATGCGCCCGCGCACTGCATGGGCGTTGCCCCGGGCGGCGCGCAGGCAGTTGTAGATGCTGGCCGGGTTTTCTTCGTCGAGGGCGAAGAAGTGCAGCATGCGCTCGGCATCCAGGGTTTGGTGGCGCTCCAGGTAACTGTCCAGGGTGCCGCTGCTGAGCAACGACATCGCCAGTTCGTCGAGACCATCGCTACGCCCGGCCTGGGGCATCAGCGACAGCGAGTAACTGACTTCGAGCATGCGCGCCAGGTTCTCGGCGCGTTCCAGGTAACGGGACATCCAATACAGATCTGCGGCGGTTCTACTCAACATACTCAGCCCTCCACCACCCAGGTGTCCTTGGTTCCACCGCCTTGCGACGAGTTGACGATCAACGAGCCCTCACGCAATGCCACCCGCGTCAGGCCTCCCGGCACCAGGCGGGTTTCCTTGCCCGAGAGCACAAAGGGCCGCAGGTCGATATGCCGGGGCGCGATGCCGTTTTCGACAAAGGTCGGGCAGGTGGACAGGCTCAGGGTCGGTTGGGCGATATACGCATGGGGGCGGGCCTTGATGCGTTGGCGGAAATCTTCGATCTCGGCCGCCGTGGCCGCTGGGCCGACCAGCATGCCGTAGCCGCCGGAGCCCTGGGTTTCCTTGACCACCAGTTCGGCCAGGTTGGCCAGTACGTGGGACAGTTCATCGGGCTTGCGGCACTGGAAGGTCGGCACGTTTTGCAGGATCGGCTCTTCATCCAGGTAAAACTTGATCATCGCCGGCACATAGGGATAGATCGATTTGTCGTCCGCCACGCCGGTGCCAATGGCATTGGCCAGCACCACATTGCCGGCGCAGTAGGCCGCGACCAGACCTGGCACGCCGAGCATCGATTCCGGGTTGAACGCCTGCGGGTCGAGGAATGCGTCGTCGATACGCCGGTAGATCACGTCCACCGCCTTGGGCCCGTCGGTGGTGCGCATGAACACCTTGAGGTCGTGCACGAACAGGTCGGCGCCTTCCACCAGTTCCACGCCCATTTCCCGCGCCAGGAACGCATGTTCGAAGAACGCGCTGTTGAAGCGCCCGGGTGTCAGCACCACCACATTGGGGTTGTCCAGGCGGCTGGCGCTTTTCAGGGTCTTGAGCAGCAGGTTGGGGTAGTGGTCCACCGGCGCGATACGCTGCTTGGCGAACACCTCGGGGAACAGGCGCATCATCATCTTGCGGTCTTCGAGCATGTAGCTCACGCCGCTGGGGGTGCGCAGGTTGTCTTCGAGCACATAGTAGGTACCGTCGCCATCACGTACCAGGTCCACCCCGGAGATGTGGGAATAAATATCGCGGTGCAGATCCAGGCCGACCATGGCCTTCTGGTAACCCTCGTTGCCCAGCACCTGGTCGGCCGGAATGATCCCGGCCTTGATGATGCGCTGGTCGTGGTAGATGTCGGCGAGGAACATGTTCAGTGCATTGACGCGCTGGATACAACCGCGTTCGATCACGCTCCATTCACTGGCGGGGATGCTGCGGGGGATGATGTCGAAGGGGATCAGGCGCTCGGTGTCCTGCTCGTCGCCATAAAGGGTGAAGGTGATTCCCGCGCGATGGAAGAGCAGATCGGCTTCGCGACGGCGCTGGGCCAGCAATTCCGGCGGCGTGTTGGCCAGCCAGCGGGAGAAGTCCTGATAGTGCGCACGGCACACGCCGTTTGCGTCATTCATTTCATCGAAGAAAGATCGAGCCATTCCAGTACCTTGTCAGTGCCGAGGGTAGCCTTGGGTGGCACTGCCGCTTTAAAAAACGCATTTTTTTATGAGCCCGTGGCTGAGGGTGCCACAGGGCCTGGTCCTTACTTTCTTATGGGGTCGGCTCTGGGTCGGGGGGTAACGAATGTTCCTGTATTCGGGCAGATGAATGGATAAAGCAATGCGTGTGCCGGAATGGGCATCCCGCGCTGATTTCCCATTGTGGTGAGCGGGCCTTCTGGGGTTAACAGGCTTCTGGGGTGAGCTGGACTGTTGTGGTGAGCTGGACTGCTGGGGGGAGCCGGACTGCTGGGGGGAGCGGGCTTGCTGTGGTGAGCGGGCTTGCTGTGGTGAGCGGGCTTGCCCCGCGTTGGAGTGCGAAGCGCTCCCAAGTTTTTTTGGGGCCGCTGCGCAGCCCAACGCGGGGCAAGCCCGCTCACCGCAACAAGCCCGATCACCATATTAAGCCCGCTTATCACACAAAAAAGGCAGGCCATGACAAGGCTGCTCACCATAAGGGAGCGGTTTTCGCACTGATATGGTGCAACAACAAACTTGAACTTCGCCACGGCCCGATTCTTCTAAGGGGTTTAAGCCCAGCAGGGAGCACGGATGTGCCCAGAATCATTTCACCCGACACCCCGGAAGCGAACCTGGCCGACCACAGCGAGCACAACGCCAAGATCTTCGGCTCGCCCAAGGACCGCCTGGACTTCTACCGTCGCGAAATCCAATACGAAACCACCATCCTTGCCAACCGCACCGATGCCTACCTGACGGCGCAGTCGTTCCTGGTGATTGCCTTTGTCTCCGGCATGGGCAACCTCAACCCCGAGTGGGGCAAGTTGTTCACCCTGGTGGTGCCGGTGTTCCTGACGCTGCTCGGCATACTCAGTTCCCTGAATGCCTGGCCGGGGATCCGCGCCGCGTACGAAATCATCGATCACTGGCACTATAAACAGAGCGAACTGCTGCGCAGCGAGCCGGTGATGGGCATGGCCTACGATGAGTCGCCGCTGTTTTCCGAAATGGAGTCGTCCCATAAGGGCTACCGCAAGTCGCTGCTGTTCTCCATGCGTGCGCCGTGGCTGTTCATGGTGTTCTGGGTGTTGCTAGGGGCGTATGCGTTTTACATTCAGGTGGATAATCCGGGCTCCTAGGCATTTGGAACTGATGATAGTTACTGTTGAAACAATAAGTAATAGTTGCTGTAGGAACAATTTCCTATAACAAAATCACATAAGATCGATCACCTCGCCGGAAGGATCCTGCGTTGCTGAGTCATTACTCCGACAATCCCATCGATCTTGGTAAACTAATGTCTATAGCTCCCTCTGCCTGGTCTGCTCCCCGTAATGAATTCAAGTTCAAGACGCAATCGTCAGATGCCCCAACGGCTTCTGGCACCGCAGAGCCGTCACATACCACTTATACGCTCAAAAATTCCCAGGAAAAGTTGAGTGAAGCTCTGGTGAAGGATTTGAATAGTGGCCGTGTGACACCGGACACGAATAATATCGTTGAAGCATTGTTATCACCGGGCAAAAAAAACTTGCCTAATGTCCAAGTCAAGACTTTTGCCGTGGATGGTATACAAGCCAGCGATATAATTTTCATGCAGCGTGTGCCTACTCGTACAGATAGCGTCAATATCGTGCTTTTCATTCCTCAAAACGACGGTACTTCATTTCAGGCATTCAACACCATGGAGGAGATGAATAACTGGCTAAAAACAGTGGCGAGTGACACCACTCAGTTGGATTCTTTCAGTCAGCACTTTGCAGAGGGTGGCACCGGGGCAAAAAATCATGTCATCGACACCATGACCCGGTTTAAGAATAACGATATCAATGCCATCGTTGGCCCCTATGCCAATGAGGGCGAAGATGTATTCAATCGACTGGATAAACAAAACTCTGAACCTCCGGCTAAAGTCAACGGGTTGACCAGCCTTAAAAAAGAGCGCGTCAGCCCTGAAGGGCGTGTTTTTTATTCCGGCGTGAAGCCTGACGGAGAAAAAGTACTTTATACATATGACGCTTATGGGAACTTCATCGGAGAAGATAAAAAAGAGAATTTTTATTTTATCAAAGGGGGCTTGAATACCTACAAGCCGCTGGTGCCGATGACGGCCGGAGAATTCGCCGCAAAGGTTGAGAACGAGGCGGCCAATAACGTAGGCGCGAATGATATTCGAGGGCTGTACGAAGAACTTCTGACACACCTTGAACATCCTTTCAACGGTATTGGCGACGCATTGCAGGTGTTTGGTGTCGATAAAAATACCGCAGACAGCATAGAGCGCTACATGGATAATCCATTCAGCGCACTGTTGCTGGATTTGAATAAGAATAATCAGATCGGCAAGGTGTTCGGTCTCGAAAAAGTAGAAATGGATTCCATATTAAGTGGCGTTGGGAACGTAGCCCAAGGTTTTGTTCCTTTTTATGGGCAGGCAAGAACGTTGGGGGCATTGCTTGCTAAGGCGATAAGAAATGAACCGCTCAGTGATCAAGAGAAGAGGGACATGGCGGATGCGCTTGCATTGAAACCTGACAGCCCCGCCAGAAAAAACATACCTGCCTCAGAGATGCTTGGCAAACCTAAAAGTTCGGTGCGGACCAAGATACCGGGCGCGACAGAAAAGTTGCCTGAGGAGACCTCGCATAGCCCTGTGAACGGCATACAACCTGTGAGCGAAATGTCTGTTCAGAACGGCCAACTGATTAAGTTGGGGGGCACCATGGAGAATCTCAAGGAAGCGGGTGATGGCCTCTTCACATTTGCCGATCTCAATAAAAAAGACACCAAGGTGCGTTTGAATATATTGGCGCACGGCGAAGAGCCAAATACCTGGACATTGAGCACTGACACCAAGACACCAACGAGAATTCTTTACGACGGCAAGCCGCACACGCCACAAGAGTTATTGGATACGCTGAAAGCCAAAGGGGTCGATCCCAGCGAATATGACAATGTGCGGTTATTGATGTGCTACTCCGGCAATGGCAAAGAGAACTCCTTTGCCGCCGAATTCAGCAAGCTGATCGGCAAGCCGGTAAAGGGCTACGAGGGCACCCTGTCGGCCTATGTCACACCGGAGTTCATCAACGAACTCAAGCTCAAATCGACACAATACATTTCACGAACCCTGGGAGGGGAAGAGCAGCTGCTTCCGGTAGAGCGCAAGGCTGTTGATGGTCTCGCTAATTTCTACGTGGAAAACAAATTCGCCAGCCAGGCGTTCAACGTCGCGAAGAAAAATCCGCATTACAACCCTATCAAAGCCTGGACATTCACCTATCGGCCAGTCACGTTTTCACCCGCGGGCTGAAACGCTTATAACGCAAGCAGGCGCTCTGAGGTTTCCATAGGCACCGGCCGACTGAGCAGGTGCCTATGGTGCTAAGCAATTGGAACTTCATCGCGCCATACGGGGCCTTAACTTTACCCAGGCTGCGTTTTTTCAACAGAGGTGACCCATGTGCCCAGGCAATGATCCCCAAGTCAGCAACCGTAACGACCCGGCAATCGACGGCGGCGAACCGGCCCCAGGCACGGCGGCCGATGCACCGAAAGACCCGAAACCCGCCGCCGACCCCAAGGCCAGGGAAAACGACTACAGTCCAGACTTCAAGCCTGAGCGCGAGCCCAAGCCTGAAACCGATGCCGATATCGACACCCAAGGCGGTTAGAGGAGACGGTCATGTCCAAAGAACTGGAAGAAGAACTCAACGATCCGGGCAATGAAGACCCGGGGTCCCTGATGGATGATGCAGAAGTACCGCTCAACGATCTGGATGACGCGGCGGATGTGGGCAATACCGAGCGTCAGGACTGAGCTTTCGCCTGGGCACGTCGTTCATACCACGCGAGCATAGGCTGGGTACTCAAGCCATGAACGACGATGCTCAAGGCGATGACTGACAACGTCAGGTTCACCGCCACCGCGCTGCTGGTGCCGATAAGGCCATGGTTGAGCGCGTAGAACAGGTAGTAGATGCTGCCGATTCCGCGAATCCCGAACCAGCCCATCAGTCCGCGCTGCTGGCGGTCGACCAGGCGACCCCAGGGCATTGCAAACACACTGACCGGTCGAATCACGCAGAACAGCAACGCCGCCAACGGCAATGCCCGCCAATCCCAATGACTGGCCAGCACGATGCCGAGCACCGTGACCAGGAACACTTCCATCGAGCGCTCCACCAGGCTGCCGAACGAGAGCATGTCGCCCATCATTACGCCGGCGGCGATCTGGGTCTCGGCCAGCTCGCTCACATCCCCCTGCAGGGCGTGCTCCGGTTCCACCTCAAGATGACCCACCACCGGCAGCGCCAAATGCTCCGACGGCGTGTGCGAGTGGCCGGTTGACCTGAACTCTGCCTGACGCAGCCCGAGCCCGGCGGCGAACACTGACAGAAAGCCGTAACCCCCCACCGCTTCGGCCACCACGTAGGCCAGGGCGATCAGGGCGAGGGTCAGGTAGTCATTGGGGGAGAGCGTACTATCACTGTTGTTGACGCGCAGCCACAGGGTCGTGCGGCCAATGCCCCGGCCCATCCAGTAACCGATCAACAGCCCGGCCGGCACCGCCCACAGCAGGTTCTTCATCGCCCAACCGCCCAGCCAGTCACCGTCAAAGCCGCCGTGCTGCATGAAGACCAAGGCAAAAATCACAAAGGGAAAGGCCGTGCCATCGTTCAACCCGGCTTCTCCGGACAAACCGAAGCGCAGCGCATCGTAATCCTGTGCATTATTGACCTGTACCAGGCCCGCCAGCACCGGATCGGTCGGCGCGAGAATGGCACCCACCAGCAGCGACACCCCCCATGACAGTTCAAACACGTAATGCAGCGCCAGGCAGCTGCCGAGGATGGTCAACAGCATGACCGGCCCGGCCATGCCGAACGCGATGCGCCAGGTGCGATGGCCCAGGGGCAGGCGCAGTTTGAGCCCGCTGACGAACAGTGAAAACAGCACCGCGACTTCGGTGAGGTGCTCCATCCAGCGCGCAGATTGCTTGATGTCCAGGTGCAGCAGGTCCACGCCGAGGGGGCCGATGCCCACGCCCAGCAACAGGCACACCGCCGAGGTGGTCACCGGCATCCAGCGCAGGTAAGAGGAGGTGAGGGCAAGGGTCAGCAGCACGGCACCGAGGACGGCCATCCATAGAATAAAAGTCATCGGGAGGGTGTCCAGGGCCGTGGTCTATTCACGTTCGAGGCGTGTCGCTGACTGCAGGTTCAATGTGATTGCGTCGCTTTGAATTCATTGGCGATTGATCAGCAGGCGCTCCAGGTCTTCAGTTGGCAGCGGCCGGCTGAACAGGTAGCCCTGGATCTGATCGCAGCCGGCCTCCTTGAGGAACGCCAATTGCGCCTGGGTTTCCACACCTTCGGCCACCACCCGCAGGTTCAGGCTATGGGCCAGCTCGATAATGGTGCGGGTGATCGCGGCATCCTGGGGGTTGCTGGTGACCTCGCGGATAAACGCAATGTCGATCTTCAGCGTATCGATGGGGAAGCGTCGCAGGTAGGCCAGGCTCGAATAGCCGGTACCGAAGTCGTCAATGGAGATCTTCACACCCATGGCGTGCAGGCGTTGCAGGCTGGCGATGGTGTGCTGGGTATTCTCCATCAGCGAGCCTTCGGTCAGTTCCACTTCCAGCCAATGGGGTTCGACGCCGGTCTCATTGAGAATACGCGCGATATCGGCAATCAGGTCGCCCTCGATCAACTGATGGCCGGAGACGTTCACCGACACCTCGACGGCGCCAATCGCGCTGCGCCGCCACGTCGAAATTTGCTGGCACACGCTGCGGATCACCCAGCGGCCCACCTCCACGATCAAGCCCAGGCTTTCAAGGATAGGCACGAATATCGCTGGCGATACCGCGCCGTAACCCGGGCGCTCCCAACGCAGCAGTGCCTCCAAGGCGCAGATCTGCCCATCGGCCAACGCGATTTTTGGCTGGTAGTGCAGGGTGAATTCCTCGCGTTCCACGGCCTGGCGCAGGGCGGTTTCCAGGTCCTGGCGGGCCAGGTCGTGCACATTCATGCGCGCGCTGTCACCGGCATGGTGTTGCAGTTGCTGCTCAAGCAACTGGCTATGGCGCTTAAGTTGATCGCCGTGGCTCTTGAGCCGCAGCAGGTTGCGCACGCGCAGCCACAGTTCGACCCGTTCCACCGGCTTGCTGATGAACTCCTCGGCACCGGTTTCCAGGCCACTGACCCGTGCACTCGACTCGCTGAGAGCCGACAGCATGATGATCGGAATGCTCGCCGTGGCTGCGTCGCCCTTGAGCTGGCTGGCCACTTCGTAGCCGTCCATGCCCGGCATCATGATGTCCAGCAGGATCAGGTCAGGTGGCTGTTTGGCCACGAGTTGCAAGGCTTCCTCGCCGCTGGCCGCCGTCAGGGTCTGGTAGCCCTCATGTTGCAACAGGGTTTCCAGCAGCTTGCGAACCTGGGGTTCGTCATCAACGATCAACAGCGTTGCGGGTTGGCTGGCCATGGAGAGGACTCATCTGAGGGGGGAGAGGGTGGTGTGTTGCAACAGCGTGTCGATCATCTGGTACAGCTCTTTGTAGCGCAACGGCTTGCTGATGTAGGCATCGCAACCGGCCAACCGGGTCTTTTCACGGTCTTCCTTCATGGCCATGGCGGTGAGGGCAATCACCGGGATATGGGCGGTGTGCGGGTCCTGCTTGAGCAGCGCGGTAGCGGCCAGGCCGTCCATGCCCGGCAGCTGGATGTCCATCAGGATCAGCGCCGGTTGGGCTTCACGGGCCAGGGTCAGCCCGCTCTCGGCGTCGGCGGCCCACACCACCGTGTGCCCGACGTTGACCAGCAGCAGTCGGGCCAGGCGCATATTGGCCTGGTTGTCTTCGACGATCAGGATATGGGCCATCCAGCCTCCGTGCCGCGGTGGAGTGGCAGCCACACCACAAACCGGGCACCCAGGCCTTCACGGCTGGCCACCGCAACACTGCCACCGTGCAGGTCGACCAGCTGCTTGACCATCGCCAAGCCCAGGCCGGTGCCTTCGAATTTGCGCGCCAGGCTGCTGTCGATCTGGCTGAAGGCCTTGAACAGCTTGCCCATGTCCTCCTCGGCTATACCGATACCGGTGTCGCTGACGCTCAATTCGAGGAACTGCTGGTGGCCGCTGGGTTGCAGGGCGAACCCGTGCATCGGCCAATCGCCGGGCACTCGCCCGACCTGCGCGCGGGCCACCTGGCGCACCGCCAGGGTCACGGAACTGCCGTGGGCGCTGAACTTCACCGCATTGGCCAGCAGGTTGTAGATGATCTGCTTGGTCTTGCGCAGGTCCAGGGCCAGTGTGCCGAAGTCGCCCTGGCTTTCGAGCTTCAACTGGATGCGTTGCAGGGCGGCTTTTTCGCGCACGATCAACAGGCTGTTGGACAACAGGCCCGCCAGCTCCACGGCTTCCAACTCCAGGTCCATCATCCCGGCTTCGACCTTGGACAGGTCGAGAATGTCGTTGATCAGCGACAACAGGTGCTGGCCGCTGGTAAAGATGTCGCCGATGTATTCGCGTTGGGTCTCACTCATGTCGCCCACCAGCCCGTCCTTCAACGCCTCGGAAAAACCGATCACCGCATTCAGCGGTGTGCGCAATTCGTGGGACATGGTGGCGAGGAACTCGGACTTCATATGGCTGGCATGTTCCAGCTCCAGGTTCTTTTCCTCCAGCGCGCGCTCAAAGCCCTTGCGTTCGGCTTCTTCGTGTTTGCGTGCGGTGTTGTCGGTGCCGATCAGCAGGTAACCGATGATGGTGTCGTGACGGTTGCGCAGCGCCGTCACCGAGACCATGGCCGACAGGCGGCTGCCGTCCTTGCGGATATAGGTCAGCTCGTAAATATCTTCGATGCCACGGGACGCCTTGAACACCAGGGCTTCGAAGCCCGGCGTGATCGGCGTGTCCAGCTCCAGGCTGAGGGCGGCGGCGCGGGTGATCAGTTCGTCGGGGTCGGAGATATCGGCGGGGGTAATGCGGTTGAGGACATCCTCGGCGGCATAGCCGAGCATGCGTTCGGCGCCGACATTGAAGATCTGGATCACGCCCTTTTCATCGGTGGCGATGCTGGAGAAGTAGGCGCTATTGAAGATTGCGTCTTGCAGGGCACCGGTTTTCAGCAGGGTTTTCTGGCGTTTGAATTCGACGATTTTTTCAGCCCGTGATTGGGCTTCAAGCGGTGGTCCAGTGACGGGTTTGTCCATGGCGGTGTTTTCCAGGCAGATCGGCCCGGCCATGTCGATGACAGGGCCGCAGAGCATGCTCACAGAAAATCGCGTGGACGCGATGAGGAGGAGATGAGGTCCCCGGACAATAGCAGATACCGCTCGCACTACGGTATGGATACACTCAAACGAGTGTACGCCGACACAGGGCGGCGGGCCGCCCTGTTACCGGGCGGCGCGGCTTAGAGCATCACGCTGCTGATGACCTGGGTGCTGTCATCCGGGTCGATGAGGCTGTGGAATCCCAAGGCCTGGTTCAACTCGCGCAACGGCGCATTGGTTGCCGCGTCGACCGTGTACATGCGTTTGAAGCCATTGGCGCGGGCCGCCGTCATCAGGTGCAGCATCAAAAGGCGCCCCAGGCCCAGGTGTTGCCAGGCATCGGCCACGGTGACCGCGCATTCGCATTCATCCGCGTTGGCTGCGGCATAGCGAGCCACGCCGATCTCGATCAGTTGACCGTTGTCGTGCACCAGGGCGATAAAGGCCATGCGTTGCTGGTTATCGACATCCATCAATTGGTCCATCAGGGTCTTGCCGGGCTCGTTGATTTCCCCCAGGAAGCGCGCGTGCCGCGATTCACGGGACAGGCCCTTGATGAACGTGTATTCCCGTTCACGGTCGTCGGCGCCGAGGGGGCGCACCAGCACATGACGGCCATCGTCGAGCTGATCGATCCAGTGGGGTCTCGGTTGCGCTGCGTAGGCGAGGGCGGCCTGCTGGTTGCGTGCTTCGAGGGTAGGCATGGTGGGCTCCTGGCGGTCAGCATCGGGCAACAGTGCCTTTCGATCATGCCCCTGGGAGCAGGGGCGCCATTGATCTGCATCAAGACGCCTGGCCGCCGGGCAGGGCAGGCGACATTCGGTCATGCGCATCGGCAAAGGGTTGACCATGATCAACGTTCGGCGCGCCGTCGCGGCGCAGTCTGGTCCAACCCCACATGCCCAGCAGGAGGTCACACCATGGCAACCATGAGAGCCGCTGTCTTCGTTGAGAAAAACCGCATCGTCCTCGAGGACAAACCGATCCCCGAGGTCGGCCCGCTGGACGCCCTGGTGCGGATCACCACCACGACCATCTGCGGCACCGACGTGCATATCCTGCGCGGTGAGTACCCGGTGGCCAAAGGGCTGACGGTGGGCCATGAGCCGGTGGGCGTCATCGAGCGGCTGGGCTCCCAGGTGCGCGGCTTCGTCGAAGGGCAACGGGTGATCGCCGGCGCGATCACGCCCAGCGGGCAAAGCTATGCGTGCCTGTGCGGCTGCGGCGCCCAGGACGGCCCCGACACCCGCCATGGTTTCCGTGCCGCCGGCGGCTGGAAATTCGGCAACACCCTCGACGGCTGCCAGGCCGAATACGTCCTGGTACCCGATGCGCTGGCCAACCTGTGCCCGATCCCCGATGGCCTGAGTGACGAGCAGGTGCTGATGTGCCCGGACATCATGTCCACCGGCTTTTCCGGTGCCGAGCGTGGTGAGGTCAACATTGGCGATACCGTGGCGGTGTTTGCCCTCGGGCCGATCGGCTTGTGCGCGGTGGCGGGGCACGGCTCAAAGGCGCGTCGATGATCATTGGGGTCGACGGCGTCAGCGAACGCATGGGCGTCGCCCGTGGCCTGGGCGCGACCCATATCGTCGACTTCAAGCAAGGCAACGTGGTCGAGCAAATCATGGACCTGACCAACGGGCGTGGCGTGGATGTGGCCATCGAGGCGTTGGGCACCCAAGGCACCTTCGAATCGGCCTTGCGCGTGCTGCGTCCCGGTGGCCGCTTGTCCAGCCTTGGGGTGTACTCCAGCGACCTGCGCATCCCCTATGACGCGTTTGGCGCAGGCCTGGGGGATTACAGCATCGTCTCGACCCTGTGCCCCGGCGGCAAGGAACGCATGCGTCGCTTGATGGCGGTGGTCGCCAGCGGCGGGGTGGACCTGTCGCCGCTGGTGACCCACCGCTTCAAGCTCGACGACATCGAGGCGGCCTATGAACTGTTTGCCCATCAGCGCGATGGGGTGATGAAAGTCGCGATTACGCCTTGAAAGCCTGCGCGCAGAACACCCTGAGCACCTGCTGCCAAAACGTTAAAAATGCCAAAATTGCACTTTATGTGCTTGATGAAACGTTTCTTCTAGCGACAAACGGGCTGCGCAAGCGCTTGCGTAAGTAAATGTATCTGATTAGAGTCGGTGGCAATCGGCTCTGATCAAAGGGGGCTGAACGACAAAAATAATAAAACCAGGAGCTCATTGATGAGCCTTGAACCCTTGCTCGAGATGCAGGGCATCAGCAAAACCTTCAACGGTTTGCGCGTGCTCAAGAATGTCGGCCTGAAGGTCTACCCCGGCGAAATCCACGCCTTGATGGGGGAGAACGGCGCCGGCAAATCGACCCTGATGAAAATCCTCTCCGGCGCTTACCAGGCCGATCCCGGCGGTGAAATCCACATGGCCGGCCAGGCCGTCGCCACCTTTACCCCCGCCACCGCCAAAGCCCTCGGCATCGCCGTGATCTACCAGGAATTGAGCCTGTGCCCGAACCTGAGCGTGGCCGAGAACATCTACCTGGGCCGCGAACTGCGCCGTGGCTGGACCATCGACCGCAAGGGCATGCAAGCCGGTTGCGTCGAAGTCCTGCAGCGTCTGGGCGCCGAATTCACTCCAGCCACTAAGGTCAGCAGCCTGTCGATTGCCGAGCGTCAGCTGGTGGAAATCGCCCGGGCCTTGCACGCCCACGCCAGGATCCTGGTGATGGACGAACCGACCACGCCGCTATCGTCCCGCGAGACCGACCGTCTGTTTGCGCTGATCAAGCAGCTGCGCAGCCAGGGCCTGGCGATCATCTACATCAGTCATCGCATGGCCGAGATCTATGAACTGTCGGACCGTGTCTCGGTGCTGCGCGACGGCCAATACATCGGCGAACTGAGCCGCGACGCACTGTCGGCCGAAGTCCTCGTGAAGATGATGGTGGGCCGCGATCTGTCCGGTTTCTACAAGAAGGAACATGCCGCCTACGACCCCGGTGCGGTGGTGATGCGCGTGCGTGACATGGCCGATGGCAAGCGCGTGCGCAACTGCAGCTTCGACCTGCATGCCGGTGAAGTGCTGGGGATCGCCGGGCTGGTGGGGGCAGGGCGCACCGAGTTGGCGCGGCTGATCTTCGCCGCCGACCCGCGCACCAGCGGCACCCTGGAAGTGGTGGGCAGGACCGTGACCCAACTGCGCAACCCGGCGGATGCGATTCGTGCCGGCGTGGTGTACCTCACCGAAGACCGCAAGGCCCAGGGCCTGTTCCTGGACATGAGCGTGGCCGACAACATCAACGTCTGCGCCTGTGTGCCGGATGCCCGTGCCGGCGGCGTGCTCGACCGTGGCCATGGCTGGCAACGCGCCAATGATGCAATCAAGTCACTGTCGATTCGCGTGGCGTCGGGCAAGGTCAATGTCGGCACGTTGTCCGGCGGCAACCAGCAGAAGGTCCTGCTGGCACGGCTGCTGGAGGTCAAGCCCCACGTGCTGATCCTCGACGAACCCACACGCGGCGTGGACATCGGCTCCAAATCCGAGATCTACCGCATCATCAATCAATTGGCGCAGGCCGGCGTGGGCATCGTGGTGATCTCCAGCGAGCTGCCGGAAATCATCGGCACCTGCGACCGGGTGCTGATCATGCGCGAAGGCCAGTTGGTGGCCGAAGTCGGCGGGGCCTCCGGTCACGCCATCTCCCAGGAACGTATTATTGACCTCGCCACCGGTGGCGATCAGGTGGTTGCCCATGGCTGATTCAATGATTGCTACAACAGGCAAGGCCGAACGTGCCCGCGAACTGATGCGCACCGTCGGCATGTTGCCGGTGCTGATTTTGCTGCTGGTGGGCTTCGCCCTGGCCAGCGAGAACTTCCTGACCATGCAGAACCTGTCGATCATCACCCAGCAGGCCTCGGTCAACGTGGTGCTGGCGGCGGGCATGACCTTTGTGATCCTAACCGCGGGGATCGACCTGTCGGTGGGGGCGATCCTGGCGGCGTCGGCTGTGGTGGCGCTGCAGGCGTCGATGTCGCCGCAGTTCGGCATGTTCGGGATTGCGGCCGGTATCGGCTTTGGCCTGTTGCTGGGCCTGGTCAACGGTGGGTTGATTGCCTTCATGCGCCTGCCGCCGTTTATCGTCACCCTCGGTGCACTCACCGCCATGCGCGGACTGGCGCGTCTGCTGGCGGATGACAAAACGGTGTTCAACCCCGACCTGCCGTTTGCCTTTATCGGCAACGACTCGATCCTCGGCGTGCCCTGGCTGGTGGTGATCGCCGTGGCGGTGGTGGCGCTGTCGTGGTTCATCCTGCGGCGCACGGTGATGGGCGTGCAGATCTATTCGGTGGGCGGCAACCCTGAAGCGGCGCGACTCTCCGGGATCAAGGTGTGGAAGGTGCTGCTGTTCGTCTACGCCATGTCCGGCGCCTTGGCCGGGCTGGGGGCGGTGATGAGCGCCTCGCGCCTGTTCGCCGCCAACGGCCTGCAACTGGGGCAATCCTACGAACTGGATGCGATTGCCGCGGTGATCCTCGGCGGCACCAGCTTTACCGGTGGCGTCGGTACCATCGGCGGCACGCTGATCGGCGCGCTGATCATCGCGGTACTCACCAACGGCCTGGTGCTGCTGGGGGTGTCGGATATCTGGCAGTACATCATCAAGGGCATTGTGATCATCGGCGCGGTCGCGCTGGATCGCTACCGCCAGTCCGGTGCACGGACCTGATTTCACTCATACAACAATCACAAGAGAGACCCGCATGAACCTTAAACGCATGTTTCCCGTCATTGCCTTGGCTGCCCTGGTGTCCCAAGCCGCAGAGGCCCGCGAACTCAAGGCCCTGGGCATCAGCATGGGCTCGCTCGGCAACCCGTATTTCGTGACCCTGGCCGATGGCGCCACGGCCCGGGCCAAGGAGCTGAACCCCAACGTCAAGGTCACCTCGGTGTCGGCCGACTACGATCTGAGCAAGCAATTTTCGCAGATCGACAACTTTATCTCGTCCAAGGTCGACCTGATCCTGATCAACGCCGTCGACCCTTCGGCCATGGCCTCGGCGATCAAGAAAGCCCGGGATGCCGGCATCGTCGTGGTGGCGGTGGATGTGGACGCCAAGGGTGTGAATGCCACCGTGCAGACCGACAACGTCGAAGCCGGCAAACTGGCCTGCCAATACCTGGTGGACAAGCTTGCCGGCAAGGGTAACGTGATTATCCAGAACGGCCCGCAAGTCACCGCCGTGACCGACCGTGTCAAAGGCTGTAAAGCCGCATTGGCCGGCGCGCCGGACATCAAGGTGCTGTCCGACGACCAGGATGGCAAAGGCTCCCGCGAAGGCGGCCTGAACGTGATGCAGGGCTACCTCACGCGCTTCCCGAAAATCGACGGCCTGTTCGCGATCAACGACCCCCAGGCTATCGGCAGTGACCTGGCGGCCAAACAGCTCAAACGCAGCGGCATCATCATCACCTCGGTGGACGGCGCGCCGGATATCGAGAACGCGCTGAAGACCGACACCCAGATCCAGGCGTCAGCCAGCCAGGACCCATGGGCCATGGCGCAGACGGCGGTGAATGTCGGCAATGACCTGCTCAATGACAAAGCTCCGGCCGAAGCGGTGACCCTGCTCACGCCAAAACTGATCACCCGCGACAACGTCGGTACGTACAGCGGCTGGTCGAGTAAACATTGATAACGTGAGAGGAACAGCGTCGTGGTGACCATGGATGACGTGGCAAGCAGGGCGGGAGTGTCGACGTCGACCGTGTCACACGTGTTGAACGGCACCCGCAAGGTCAGCCCGGCCACGGTGCTGGCGGTGCAGCGGGCGATCCAGGAACTGGGGTATATCCCCAACACCCTGGCGCGCTCGCTGGCGCGGTCGAGTACCAACACGATCGGCGTGGCGATCTCGGCGCTGTCCAACCATTACTTCAGCGAGACGGTGCACGCGATTGAAACCGAGTGCGCCAAGCACGGCTACATGATGCTGTTTGTCGACACCCACGACGACCCGGAGCAGGAGCTGCGTGTGGTCACGGCGCTGCATCACCGGCGGGTCGACGGTATTGTGCTGGCGCCGTCGAACGGTTCGATGGCCCTGGAATACATGCGCGCCAACGAGATTCCGGCGGTGCTGGTGGACCGCATGATGAGCGAGCAGTTTGACCAGGTCGGGGTGGAGAATGCCCAGGCCACCCAGGCCCTGATTGAGCACCTGATCGGGCACGGGCACCGCCGCATCGGCTTTATCGCCGGGCGCACGGGTTTCAGTACCACGGATGAGCGGGTCGGGGGTTACCGCGCGGCGTTGCACGCGGCGGGGCTGGCCTTCGATCCGCAGCTGCTGGTCAACGGTGGCTCCAACACCGAACCGGCGCGCCAGGCCACGGCGCAGTTGCTGGGCCTGGCTTCGCCACCCACGGCGATCATGGCCGGCAATAACCTGATGACCCTCGGCGCGATGCACGCTCTGCGTGACGCGCAGCTTGAAGTGCCGAGACAAATGGCCCTGGTGGGCTTTGATGATTTTGACTGGGCGGATTTTTTCGTGCCGCGCCTGAGCCTGATCGCACAGCCGGTCAAGGCCCTTGGCGCCCGCGCGGTCGACCTGTTGCTGCAACGTATGGCGTCGCCTGATGCACCGCCCCAGAGCGTGCGCCTGGCGCCGACCCTGCAGTTACGTAACTCCTGTGGCTGTCCTTGATGGGAATAACACACGCATGAACAGTCCTGTTTCCCTGGGCATTGACCTGGGCACGTCGGAACTCAAAGCCATCCTCATGGACGCCACTGGCGCGGTGCTGGCCCATGCCGGCGTGCGCTTGAGCGTGTCGCGCCGGCACAGCGGCTGGTCTGAACAGGCGCCGGAAGACTGGTGGCAAGCCTGCTTGCAGGCGTTGGCGCAACTGCGCGGACACGAGGCGTTTACCCGCGTGGCCTGTATCGGCCTGTCGGGGCAGATGCACGGCGCGGTGTTGCTGGGGGCGGACAACCGCGTGTTGTACCCGGCGATCCTGTGGGACGACTCCCGTGCCGTGGCCGAGGCCGAACAACTGGGTCCCGGCTTCGCCGACGTCACCGGCAGCCTGCCCATGGCCGGGCTGACCGCGCCGAAACTGCTGTGGCTGCAACGGCATGAGCCCGAGGTGTTCCAGGCGATTGACTGCGTGCTGTCGCCTAAGGATTACCTGCGCTTGCGCTTGAGTGGCGAGCGCATCAGCGAGATGTCCGACGCGGCGGGTACGTTGTGGCTGGATGTGGCGCGGCGGGCATGGTTTACCCCTATGGTTCGCGCTACAGGCCTTACGCCCGGGCAATTGCCCAGGCTGGTGGAGGGTGGTGCGGCGAGCGCGCTCTTGACGGCCACGGCACTGGGCCTGTCAGCTGACGTGGTGATTGCCGGCGGTGGCGGTGACAACCCCGTGGCGGCAGTCGGCATCGGCGCGGTCAACGCCGGTGATGGCTTTATCACCCTTGGCACCAGCGCGGCCATTGTTGCGATCACCGATCACGCTGCAGGCAACCCGGCCAGTGCAGTGCACAGCTTCTGCCACGCGCTGCCCAACCGCTGGTACACCATGGGCGCCATGCTCGCCGGCGCCAGTTGCCTGCGCTGGGTCACACGGCTGACGGGCATGGCCGATGAACAGACGTTGCTGGAGCAGGTACAGGCGCAATTGCCGATTGAGCAGCACGTGCCTTTGGAGACGCCGTTGTTCCTGCCGTACCTGGCCGGTGAACGCACGCCCCACAATGATCCTATGCTGCGCGGCGGCTTCATGAACCTGGGCCACGATTGCACGCCGGCGATGCTCGGTTACGCGGTGATGGAAGGGGTGGGTTTCGGTTTGCTCGATGCGTTGCGCGCGGTGCAATCGACCGGCGCCGACGTGGGAGCCTTTACCCTGGTGGGCGGCGGTGCGCGCAGTGAGTACTGGGCGCAGCTGCTGGCGAATATCCTGCAGCGGGAAATCTTCACCTTGCACGGCAGTGAATTGAGCGCGTGTATTGGCGCGGCAAAGCTCGGGTTTGTGGCGATGGGGCAGGGAGCGGAGCTGCTCGCGGCGGGGATGCCGGTCAAGGCGCGATATAAGCCTGACCTGTTGCAGCAGCCGGTGTTGGCGGCGCGTTATCGCAGTTTTCAAAGTTTGCTGCCCGCCGCCAAGGCCCTTCACGACTAGGCTCCTGTTGTGGGTGGGGCTGTTGTGGTGAGCAGACCTGTTGTGGTGAACGGGCCTGTTGTGGTGAGTGAGCTTGTTGTGGTGAGCGGGCTTGCCCCGCGCTGGGCTGCGAAGCAGCCCCAATCCAATAAAGGCACCGCGTTTCTCCAGGCATAGTGAGTAGTCAGGTTTAGGGGCCGCTTCGCGCCCCAGCGCGGGGCAAGCCCGCTCACCACAACAGCCCCGCTCACCACAACAGGCCTGCTTGCCACAGGAAGCCTGCTCACCACACCCGGCCCACTCTCCACAAGAATCGGTGTGTTGTTGTTCAGTCGTTGGTCAGCGGTGGCAAACGTCGCTTTACCGGGGTTTTCTTGACGATGGCGGTGTTGGTTTCGGCATAGGCATTGATCCGATCCAGCAGGCTGTCGAGATGGTCCATGGTGCGCACGTGCAGGCGTGCGATGAAGCAGTCTTCGCCGGTGACCTTGTCGCATTCGGTGAATTCGGGGATCGCCTGGATCTGGCGCTCCACCTCCTGCAATTTGCCGGGCAGGGGGCGGATGCGCACGATGGCTTGCAGCAGGTAGCCGAAGTGCCTGGGGTCGATGTCGACGGTGTAGTGAGTCAGCACGCCGCGTTCTTCCAGGCGGCGCAGGCGTTCGCCCACACTGGGCGAGGACAGCCCGGTGATGCCCGCCAGGGCCTTGAGGGACAGCCGCGAGTCATCCATCAAAGCGGCGATGAGTTGCTGGTCGATGGTGTCGATCATGGTGTTCGCCTAATAAGAAAAGGTGATTGCGGAATTTTGCCTTTTTTAGTCACTGGAGCCGCGCACAAGCAGATTGCCATAATTGAGCCTCACTTGAGGAGCATCAATCATGGATTCATCCATCCGTCGCGGTTCGTGGGAAATGATCGCCGCCATGCTGATCTCGGGCACCATCGGCTGGTTTGTGCTGGTGTCCGGTGTATCGGTGATCGAAGTGGTGTTCTGGCGCTGCGTGATCGGCGGGCTGAGCCTGTTGCTGGTGTGCGCGCTACTGGGTTATCTGCGCCTGGACCTGCTCAGTTGGGCCACGTTCGGCCTGGCGATGCTCAGTGGCGTGGCGATTGTCGGCAACTGGTTGCTGCTGTTCGAATCCTATTCCCGCGCCTCGATCGCCATCAGCACGGCGGTGTACAACGTGCAGCCGTTCATGTTGGTGATGCTGGCGGCGCTGTTCCTCGGGGAAAAGATCACTATGCAGAAACTGGCGTGGCTGAGCCTGGCGTTCCAGGGAATGCTGGCGATTGTCACCGCCCATGGCGATCAGCCAACCGGCGACGATTACCTTGCAGGCATCGCCCTGGCGCTGGGCGCGGCATTGCTGTACGCGATTGCCGCACTGATCATCAAGCGTTTGAAGGACGTACCGCCGCATTTGATGGCGTTGATCCAGGTGACCACCGGCGCACTGTTGCTGGCGCCCTTGGTACCTTGGAATAGTTTGCCTGCCACCACCAACGCCTGGGCGGCATTGGTCACGCTCGGCGTGGTGCACACCGGTTTGATGTATGTGTTGCTGTATGGCGCGATCCAGAAACTGCCCACCGCCATCACCGGCGCACTGTCGTTTATCTACCCGATTGCGGCGATCTTCGTCGATTGGATTGCCTTCGGGCATCGCCTGGGTTGGCTGCAATGGCTGGGGGTGGCGGCGATCCTGCTGGCGGCGGCGGGGTTGCAGCGGGGCTGGTGGTGGCCCCGCTCCAGGAGGGTCAGTGCGTGCCCTGAAAGATGATATTTTCCGGGTTGAAATGCTCCACCACACTGCCCGGCTGTGGCAAGCCAAGGATATGCCCCTTGATCTTGCCCACCACGTGCATCTCGCAGGGTTTGCAGTCGAACTTCAAGGTCAGCACTTCGTCGCCATGAATCAACTGCATCGGCGCGACCTTGGTCTTCACGCCCGTGACACCCTTGGCCTGTTTAGGGCACAGGTTGAAGGAGAAACGCAGGCAGTGCTTGGTGATCATCACCGGCACTTCGCCTTTCTCTTCATGGGCTTCAAAGGCTGCGTCGATCAGTTTCACGCCGTGACGGTGGTAGAAGTCGCGGGCTTTCTGGTTGTAGACGTTGGCCAGGAACGACAGGTGCGCTTCCGGGTACACCGGCGGCGGCGTGGTTTCGGCCTTGCGCCCGCCACGGGGGTGGGCGGCAACACGGGCGGCGGTCAACGCTTCGATCACTTCGCGGCGCAATGCCTTGAGCTGCGAGTTGGGAATGAAGAACGCCTGCGGTGCATCCAGTTCGATACGGGTGGCGTGATACTCGGTGGTACCGAGTTGGCCAAGCAGGTCGCGCAGGGTGTCCAGCGCTTGTTCCGGTTTGTTGGCCACGCCGAACGGGCCGGGCAGGGTGACGCTGGCGTGGATGCCTTCTTCGCTGGTGGCGGTGACGTCCAACTGCTCTTCACGCAAACGCGCGACCCATGACAGGCCGATACGGCGTTCGGCCGAGGTCTTGAGCAACGCCTGTTGCCAGTTGTGGTCGAGGTTGCGGTTCAGCGGGTGGTTCGGGCGCAACTGATGCAGGCCGGCCGGCATTTCATTCGGCTCGACGCGGTAGCGGTAGCGCTTCTCACCGTCTTCCTCGAACTCGCCCTTGGGCTCGGCGATGTTGGCGCGGAAACCCACCACTTCGCGCTTGACCAGCACATTGAGGCCGTCGCCGTTGGACAGCGGCTCATGGGTGATCACTTGCAGGTCACGCTTGCCGGCTTTTTCCACCACGCCCACCGGCAAACCGGTGAAGGTCGGGGTGTCGAAGGCGCCGATGTCGATCTTGCGGTCGCTGACAAAGTAGTCGGTGCTGCCACGGTGGAAGGTTTTTTCCGGGTCGGGCAGGAAGAAGTGCGCGGTACGGCCGCTGGACGCGCGCGCCAGGTCCGGACGGTCTTCGAGTATTTCGTCGAGGCGCTGGCGGTAATAGGCGGTGATGTTCTTCACATAGCCCATGTCCTTGTAGCGGCCTTCGATCTTGAACGAACGCACGCCGGCTTCCACCAGCGCGCGCAGGTTGGCGCTCTGGTTGTTGTCTTTCATCGACAGCAGGTGCTTTTCAAAGGCCACGACGCGGCCCTGGTCGTCTTTCAAGGTGTACGGCAAGCGGCACGCCTGGGAGCAGTCGCCACGGTTGGCGCTGCGGCCATTTTGCGCGTGGGAGATATTGCACTGCCCGGAGAACGCCACGCACAGGGCACCGTGGATAAAGAACTCGATGGCGGCATCGGTCTCGTCGGCGATGGCGCGGATTTCCTGCAGGTTCAGCTCGCGGGCCAACACCAACTGCGAAAAACCGGCCTGGTCGAGGAACTTGGCGCGGCCCAGGGTACGGATGTCGGTCTGGGTGCTGGCGTGCAGCTCGATGGGCGGAATATCCAGCTCCATCACGCCAAGGTCCTGCACGATCAATGCATCGACACCGGCGTCGTAGAGCTGATGGATCAGCTTGCGCGCGGCTTCGAGTTCGTTGTCATGCAAGATGGTGTTGATAGTCGTGAAGACGCGGGCGTGGTAACGACGGGCGAATTCCACCAGTTGAGCGATATCGCTCACTTCGTTGCACGCGTTATGGCGCGCGCCGAAGCTCGGGCCGCCAATGTAGATGGCGTCGGCGCCATGCAGGATGGCCTCGCGCGCGATGGCGACATCGCGGGCAGGGCTGAGCAATTCCAGGTGATGCTTGGGCAAGGACATAGTTTTTTTAGTCAGGCTTGTCACGGTTGAGGCGCGCATTGTAGCTGTGAAATGCCTGACCGGCATTACTTCAGGCTTGAGCGGCCATCGCGGTGACTTCCACGCGCATGCCGTCTACCGCCAGCGCAGCCACGCCAACCGCCGCACGCACGGGCCATGGCTTGGCAAAAAAGCGTTTGTAGACCTCATTGAACGCGGCGCGGTCGGCCATATCGGTCAGATAAATGGTCAGGTGCATGACCCGGTCCATGGAGCTGCCGGCCTTTTCCAGGGCCACTTTCAGCGCTTGCAGGGTGCATTCGCTTTGCAGGGTGATATCGCCCAGTTCCAGGCTGCCGTCGGCGCGGGTCGGGATCTGGGTGGAGACCAGGATGCCGTTGAAACCGACAACGTCGGAGGAAATCGACTCGGCATCCGGATCGGGGGTGTAGGACAGGTCGTGGTTGGCCATGGGCGCCTCTTGTTGGCAATAACGGAAAGGCGCCATGGTCCCCGAAAACAATCCCAGGGGCAAACCGCTGGCTTATACCCAGCGGCGGAACAACACGCTGGCATTCACGCCACCAAACCCGAAGCCGTTGGACAGCGCGTATTCAATCGCCATCGCCCGCGCATCACCGCGCACCATGTCCAGCCCCTCGGCCAGATCATCCGGGTGTTCCAGGTTGAGGGTCACCGGTGCGACCTGATCGCGCAGGGCAAGTACGGTGAAGATCGCCTCAATGCCGCCCGCGGCGCCCAGCAAATGGCCGGTGGCGGACTTGGTCGAGCTGATCGCCAGCTGGCCATCGACACCGAACACGGTCCTGATGGCTGCCAATTCGCCCTTGTCGCCCACCGGCGTCGAGGTGGCGTGGGCATTCAGGTACTGCACCGCAGACGCCTCGATCCCCGCCTGACGCAACGCCTGCGTCATCGCCCGGCGCGCACCGTCGCCGTCTTCCGGGCCGGCGGTCATATGGTAGGCATCGGCACTGGTGCCATAGCCCACCAATTCGGCAATAGGCCGGGCACCGCGTGCAAGGGCGTGTTCCAGCTCCTCGATGACCAGGATGCCGGCGCCTTCGCCCATGACAAAGCCGTCACGCGCCTGATCGAACGGGCGCGAGGCGCGCTCGGGGGCGTCATTGAAGGCGCTGGACAACGCCCGTGCCGCCGCGAAGCCGCCCAGGCTGACGCGGTGGATCGCCGCTTCGGCGCCACCGCACACCGCCACGTCCACTTCACCGGCACGGATCATCCGCGCAGCGTCGCCAATCGCCTGCACCCCCGCCGCACAGGCCGTGACCGGCGCTCCCAGCGGGCCTTTCAAGCCATAGTTGATCGACACATGCCCGGCGGCCATGTTGCTCAGGAACGATGGGATGGTGAACGGCGACAAACGTCGCGGCCCCTTGCTGTCGGTGGTGCGTACCGCCTCGGCGATGGCCGGAAAACCGCCGACGCCCGAGGCAATGATGGTGGCGGTGCGTTCCTGCTGCTGCGCGGTGTTCGGTGCCCAGCCGGCCTGCTTCAAGGCTTCGTCGGCCGCCGCCAGTGCGAACAGGATAAAACGGTCCATCTTGCGCTGCTCTTTTGCCGCCAGCAGGCGATCAGGATCGAACCCGGCTTCAGGGTCCTGCAGCACGCTCTGCACTTGGCCGCCGATGCTGATGGCCAGGTCGCCGATCAGTTCTTCAGGCAGGCGACGAATACCCGACTGCCCGTTCAACAGGCGCTTCCAGGTTGACTCCACATCGGCGCCCAACGGTGTCAGCGCACCCATGCCTGTCACAACGATACGTTTACTCATGATCAATCGACTCCGGTTGCGTTGAGGGTCCAGACCTTATGGACGTCACTATCATGATGAAAGTAACATGGCATCACACAACTGTGCACCGGCCCCAAGGAATCCTTATGCAACGCAAGTCCCTGACCCGCGACGAATGCCCCATCGCCCGCAGCCTCGACCGGGTAGGGGAGTGGTGGAGCATCCTGATCATGCGCGACGCGTTGCAGGGGCTGCGCCGCTTCGATGAGTTCTCGCGCAGCCTGGGCATCGCGCCGAACATGCTCACGCGTCGCCTGACAGCGTTGGTGGAGGCGGGGATGCTGGAGCGCAGGGCCTACAGTGAGCGGCCGCCGCGTTATGAATATGTGCCGACCGCCAAGGGCGAGGATTTCCGCATGGTGCTGATGTCGCTGGTGGCGTGGGGTAACCGGCATTACGCCGAAGAGGGCACCAGTGTCGAGTTGGTCGAGCGGGACACGGGGCGGCCGGTGCAGCCGATGTTGGCGAGTGCAGAGGGACACATCGTAGCGTTGGAGGACTGTGTGTTGCAGGCCGGCCCGGCGGCCAGTACCGGTATGCGGGAGCGCTTGGCTTCGCTTGCCGCAAAGCCTTGAATCCTGCGGGCTCAAGCAATAATTTGACGCCAGAAAATAATCCTGCTGCACCCCTTAAAGTCGCGTATTTCCCAGCCGATAGCGAGTCAAGACACAGGTTTTTCCGCACGGCTGAGGGCTCGTCATGTTCAATACAACACTCAAAAACGAACTGGCGGCCAGGACGGCCGAAGTCACCGAGTACAAAGGACTGATCAGCGCCCTGGAACGCTCCATGGCGGTCGTCGAATTCGACCTCAACGGCAAGGTCCTGCGTGCCAACGATAACTTCCTGAAAACCCTGGGCTACAGTCGCGACCAATTGGCGAGCAAATCCCACCGGGACTTTTGCTTGCCGGCGCTGACCAACAGCCCCGCCTACAGCCAGTTCTGGGGTGAGCTCAAGGCCGGTAAGTTCGTATCGGGCACCTTCAAGCGCGTGGATGCCCACGGCAAAACCGTCTGGCTGGAAGCCAGCTACAACCCGGTGCTGGATGAGCGTGGCCAAGTGCTGAAAGTGGTCAAGTACGCCCTGGATGTCACCGCCAAAGTCGAACAGGAGGCGGCGACCCGCAGCAAACTGGCCGCAGTGGATCGGGCAATGGCGGTGATCGAGTTCGACTTGAACGGTCAGGTGCTGGACGCCAACGAGAACTTTCTGCACGTCATGGGCTATACGCTGGCCGAAATCAAAGGCAAGCACCACCGCCTGTTTTGCGAACCCAGCCTGATCAACAGCAGCGAGTACACCGACTTCTGGCGACGCTTGAACAACGGTGAATTTTTCACCGGGCAGTTCAAACGTCTCGGCAAGCATGGCCGTGTCGCGTGGCTGGAGGCCAGTTACAACCCGGTCTACGACGGCGACGGCACGCTGATCAAGATCGTCAAGTTTGCCAGTGACATCACTGAACGCGTGGAAAAGTTCGAGGAAGACTCACGCGGCGCCTCCCGGGCCTACCATATTTCCTCCGAGACCGAGCGGTTTGCCGAGCACGGTACCCAGGTGATCCAGGATACGGCGACAGAGATGCGCCGGATCGCCGAGAACATCGGCGCATCGGCGCGCCTGGTCGGGCAGCTGGGCGACCGCTCCGAGCAAATTACCGCCATCGTCAATACCATTCGAGGCATCGCCGACCAGACCAATCTGTTGGCGCTCAACGCGGCCATCGAGGCTGCCCGTGCGGGCGACCAAGGACGTGGTTTTGCCGTGGTGGCCGATGAGGTCAGGCAATTGGCGGGGCGTACCAGCCGCTCGACTGCGGAAATCGCCGAAATGATCGGCATGATCCTTTCGGAAACCCGCGACGCGGTGGCCAGCATGAGCGCCACCCAGGAAGGCGCGCAGCGTGGCGTGAACCTGGCGGACCAGGCGGGCTCGGTGATTTTGCAGATCCGCACCAGCACCAGTGATGCGGTGCAGGCCGTGAGTATGTTTGCGTCGAAACTGGATGAGTCGGAGGTTATTCCCAAGACGGCTGTCGGCTGGGTGGGATAATTCCCGCGTACCGACAGGCTTACCTGCACGGGCAGGGCTCAGACCAGGCCCAGTGCTACTTTCTCCTCGAAGTCAGCTTTTAGCTCGGTCTGCCACGCCAGCAGTCGAGCTGGATCGCAGATCACCTCAAACAATGCCTGATGCACGGCATGATTGGGTTCTGCCGCGCAAAGACGCTTGGCCATATCCAACACTTCCCGATCAAGTTCCTGGGTTGTCAGGGCGGCCTTTTTATCCACCTGCCAGCGCTCCAGCCAGCGCTGGACCCGACGGTATTCGGCGCGCACTTCTTTGCTCCAGCGTTCGCTCAGATTGAACACGCCATTCAGGTTGACAACCCTTGGTGCATCAATCGGGTCGATGCTTTCCAGTTCAACCTTAAGGTCGACCGGCAGCAGCTTCAGCGCAAACTTTCCCGCCGGTGGCCGTTTGTAGGGATGGAACCACTCTTGAAACGAGCCATCTGTGTGGACCTTGTCCGCTCCTTTATTCGGGGCTTCGTTGCAGTCGTCGCACATGGGGATGAGGTTGTCTTTGCACACTGACAACATCGGGAATTGCGCTTTGGCTACCCAGTGATCCACATGCGCCTTGCCCAGTTCAGCCCCACACACTACGCACGCCTCGCGAGCATCGGGATGGTCGTCGACTTTGTGAATCTGCTGAAAGTCCTGCTTGAAGAACTCGTAGGTAACCTGGCTGGGCTTGTCGTCAGTGACATTGCCCGCGACACCATAGGGCAATCCCTTGCGCAACCCTGGCGAGTAGAACGCTTCCATCAGTATTTGCAGCGCGTCCCAGTCGGCATCGGTCTGGAATGGTTTTTTGATCGGGAGCACAGGGGTGTTGGGCGCCAATGAAAAATAGCCCGACACATCGCTGGTTTTCATCACCCACTGTTTCAGGTTGTTTTTGTCGCTGACGCTGAGATCGGCCAATCGAATGGCGTGCGTCAACAGCGGTGTTTTACCCACCTTTCGCCCCAGAAAGTGCCAGAGCCATTTACCCTCGATCCGCGTGCCCAGTGCCTTGATGAGTTCTGCTTCAGTGAGTCGGCCGCTGTGGACCGTGGGTTCACACAACCACAAGGCAAAGGTGTGCATCATTTTCTGGCAGGCTGCCAACGCCGGTGCCCACTTGCTGTATTGAATCGGCTTAAGCACCCGATTTGCCCTCGTAATGTTGCTTGAGCAACTCAAGGACACCGTTGCGCATCGCACCGTCTTTCAAGCTTGGCAGCAGTTGCTTCAATGCCCTGACCTCGTCATCTTCCTTCCAGCGGTTTAACAGCACCCGCAGTTCCGAACGGTGGAAACCCGTGCCCAGGTGCGCAATCAAGGTTTCGACGCGGGCAATGTCCTCAGCCAGCGGCACTTCGATACCTTTCACCTCGTCCAGGAATTTCTCGATGCGAGCCTTCGCCCGTGAACCGATGCTGTCCTTGGCCTTGAACACCGACATCAACAGCGCCCCAGGCTCGGTGCCGAAGGTGCGTGTTTTCAATGTGCCGGCGCGGGAGTGGCCGACGCTGTCCTTGGCGATGAAAATGACTTCCTCGTCAAACACGTCGGACAACACAATTGACGAATGGCTGGCCACCAGCACGGCGCTGTTGTCCCTGCCCATGGCGTGCTCGATGATGCTGACAATTTCGCGCTTCCAGCTGTCATTGAAATGGGTCTCGGGTTCGTCCAACAGCAACAGCGCATCCGGCTCGCCGGCCAGCAGATAAAACAGCGCCCAGCGCCGCAGGACCATCTGTTCGCCGTCCGACATTTCGCTGTAGGCCATGATGCCTTGGTCGTGGAGGGCGTCTTCGCGACTGGTTTTGCCATCGCGACGAATGCACATCTCAAGATCGCCAACCAAGCCCAGGGCCATCCAGCGGATCAACTCATGGAAGCGACTGAATGGACTTTGGCTGGCTTCCCCAAGCATCAGCGCCAGTACGTCGCCCTGATGTTGAATGCCCTGGTTGTGAAAGCGTGCGTCGAAACAGGACGTTCGCGTAGCAGGCACATCTCCTTCGATATCGAAATAAACCCTGCGCAAGGAGCGATTCGGATGGGGGATTGCAATCACATCACCGGCCATCAGCAGCAGGTCATGGATTTTTTTCTGGAACGCGGGCGGCGCGTCCTTCACTTTATCCAAGTCAATCAGCAGGCCCACACTGACCAATTGATGCCAGCCTGCTGTTTGCAGCAGCGCGGCCAACCGAGGCTCTCCCTGGCCGTTGCGGGTAACCAGGCTATCGTGCAGCGCCACCGCCAGCAGGGCTGCATCAGGACGATTGTCGCTCAGCAGGAAAGGCCGACTGAGCAGGTCACTTGCATCACGGTTGATATACGCCAAGGGGCTGCTCTGCCGGCTCGGCAACTCTGCGAGCCGTACGCTGCTCTCGTCGTAATGAGTCCAGCCGGCCGGGCGCTCCATGCCCTGGCCGTAGAGCTCCTGATCGTTGATGTCGGGGAGCGCATCGGCGCTGAGCGGTGGCTGCCAGATGGCTTGCCAGGGCCTCCATGACCCGGATGTGTAGGCCAGGACCTTGGGCAGCAGATCTTTCACGCCCTGGGGGAAGCTGCCCCTGGGGACCCGCGTGACGAATCCAAGTGACTCATGCTCACCCTTGCGCAACGCGGCAAGGCACTGGGTGAACGTGGCTTCGGCGCAATGCTTGGGAAAAGGATTCTGCGTGCGTTGCCAGATGGCGGCTTCGCTTTTTTTGCCAGGGTTGTCGAAGACGATTTCGGAAAACTGTTCATCCGCGCCCAACTCATAGATCAGCGTAAAGGGAAAACCCGGGAGCTGCCCGTCCGCCATTGCCAGGAAGATTGCGGAAATCGCCCTGAGCAGATGGCTCTTGCCACTTCCGTTAAGCCCGGCGATGAAATGGATCCCGCAGCGGTTGGTTTCATCACCCAGCACCGGCCAAGGGGCCTTGTTCGAGAAACTGATCTTGACGTGGGACAGTGGAGGGTAACGGTCGATACTCAGATAACGCAGGCGCATTTATAACCCCAACTCGGCTTCGAGAATGCTCGCTCTCAATGCTTTGGCATCCCGTGATGCCAGGCCGTCTTTTACGTGCCCGTCCGCGCTCTGCCGATAGGCGCGGAACGCTGCCAGATAGGGCGCCGCATCGCCTTGGCCACGGGGCGGAAGGCTGATGTGCTGGATCAAGCCCAGCGCGCAGAGTTGTTCCAAGGTCCGGCGGATCTGGCTGGGACTGACGTATTCATGCAGAGGGTTCAAGGCGTGCGAGGTGCAGAAGGCGTCGAAGCTTTCAGGGTCGTCGACAATCAGCGCCTGGCGGCGTCCACGCAGGCCGCGCCATACCAGGCGTTGGAGCAAGGAGAGTTGTTCAGTCGCCGTGGTGCGGTAGGCACGCCTGAATGCGCTGGATAAGACCGGTGAAACCTCACTGGCGTCGATTTCATCGTCGGGTACCGATAGCGCCACATACGGCGGTGAAGGCGCGCGCCAACGTGCGGACAACTTGCCGTCGAAGGCGTCCCTAGCGATTGCATGATAGAGAACACGGGACTTTTTCTTGGCCTGCTCAAGCGCGGTCACAGGCACCGCGTCAAGTATTCCAAGGATGCGGCGCTGCTCGGCCCGAGTTGGCAGTGCAACCTTCATGCGCCCCAGATACTTTTCAACGAGAGGCCGTTCGGTCGTTACGGTCAGGCCGAACCAGGCCGATCGGAACAACGACGCGAGGTAGTCAGCGCAAACCTCATTCTTTGGGCGCAAGACGGTCAATGTGCGTGAGGCGAATTTCGGCATATCCCCCTCGGGCACAACGCCCACTTGGCCATAGGTAACCCGGTCGGGATGTGCTCCGAGCAACAGGTCACCGGTGCGAACTTCACGGCCGGGATTGGGCATGTCGTGTAAACGCACCAAGGTTGGCCGTAGGTGGGACATTAAAAGATCCCGGTGGGCAAAGAACGCCACCTCGGTATCCGCTGCGTACCCAGCCTTGGCCCCGTCATCGTGAGGGTTGATCCAAACGATGTCAGCCAACGTCAGCAGTGCCCAACCTGGCCCTGTTGTCCCGGCAGGCGGCAACATGAGCCGCGTTGCCAGCTCGCGCTTGAGGTGGTGGGCTCTGTTTACGGCTTCGCGATAGGGACGGACACTCGCTTGCTCAAGCGCGTCGACGATATACCGCTGCTCGTCGATTGAGGGCAATGCAATGTGCAGGTTGCGAAAAAAGCCATGGGACAAGGTGGGCTGGCTGCGCGTTGAGGTGTTACTGCGTGCGGCGAGTTGCCGGAGCCAAGGTTGTTGGAAGAAATGCCAGAGATAGTGGGCAGAGAGTTGGGGGCCTGGGCGTAGAACGCTCATCTGGGGGCCGAATCCCACCCCCTGTGGCAAGTCGCCGACCACCGCCGAAATCCAACGCCCTGACGTGACGCCGGCAAACAACACATCGCCCTGGCAAAACATGGCGGTGCCTTCAGGGACGTCGGCCAACAAGCGCTGGTTGGTGTTCAGGATTTCGCCGGTTTCATCGTCAATTCCCGCGTAGTCGACGTAGTCGACCGACAATTCATCGGCGGGCAGGCTGTGCCTCGGGTTGAGCTTGCACACCTGCAGCAACGGCACTTCCCGCCAACGGGAAACGGCACTCATTGGCCCGCCTCCAGCAGCCCACGTAAGTCGCCCAACCGGTCGAGAATGCTTTGTTCTATCGCGCAAAGCTCATCAAGCAGCTCCAGCGTGCTGGCGCCCTCAGGAACCCTCGGCGCTTCAGGCCAGCGGTAATCATTGAGATCCAGGCTCCATTGGTTGGCCTCGATACAGTGGGGGGCCAGGAAACCCTTCTGCAGGACGCCGTCGACATAGAGTTGCCGCGCCATCTCTGCCGCGTATTCCGGACGCACGCGTCGGGCCTCGTCGTGGGAACCCTTGATTTGACCGGTAAGGTCCTGCCATTCGGGGTTGGGCACCCACTCGCGAACAGGCACTCGCCATTGCTTGGTAACGCTGGCCCGGCTTGGGAAGAACTGCATGAACTGACGACCCGGAGCACTGCCATCCAGGTCGTTTGTAGACAGCGCGATGACTTCGTTCACAAAGTAGTCGCGAGTGGCCTGTTTTGTCCCATCCAGAGGCTGATAATACACACCGCTTTCCAACCGCTTATTTCGCCGCCGAAAGTGCACCATGGCGTCGTACAGGTCGTTCTTGTCTTCCCCGACTTCGTAAAACCACACGCTGCCGGTCTGGGGTGCGGTGTGGGTGTCCAGCGCTGAGGCATGCTCCGAACTCTGGACTTTCTTGAAGATCAGCAAAGCGACGGGGGTAGAGACTTGTGGCAGTGTTCCGGGCGGCAGCAGAATCACCCCCTCGACGACATGCCGCACGAGCAACTCGTGGCGCAATCGGCGCTGTGCTCGCGTGGTTCCGTAGAGCACGCCCTGGGGCACGATCAAGGCGGCACGGCCTTTGATTTTAAGCAAATCAAGGGAGCGCCAAATGAACAGCAGCTCCAGCCGGCGGGTGAGTTTATCTTTTTCACTGAATGCGCTAGGCGGCAGGTAACCCGCACTGGCCGGCAGGGCATCATCACCTACGTTGCCCAGTGGCAGGTCACACAGGACATAATCGTAATGAGCGCTTTGCAGCAACCTTTTGACGGCATGACCGTCGAGCAGTCGGGAAACACTGTTACCGGTGTGCAACTGGGTGGGATTGAGCTTGTGCAAGAGCATGCTCATCCAGCCGATGCGCGCCATTGACTTGTCTACGTCGATGCCCACAGGGATCCTGCGCGAAGCTTTGCTGCCGCTATTCATCATGTAGTGCTCGGCGTCGAGCAATAACCGCGCCGTGCCCACAGCGGGATCGATCAAGCGGGCACCGGGTGTGGGGTCCAACAACGACACGATAAATCGCGACAGTCGCGGCGGCGTGGTATTCAGCGAGTTTCCACCCACGGCGGCGAGCTTGAGCAGATCATCGAACGCCTTGCCGGCCGACGGGGCTGTAAGCGTTCTTTTTTCAACGAAGTTGAACAGCCCGTCCACGGCCTTCAACAGCATGAGCAAGGCTTCGGGTTTGGAGGATTCCAACTGGAAATAGGCGTCGCTGAACAGCCCATTCAAGTCCAGGCGCACCTTGTCGGACACATCGTGGATCGCTTCATAGTCCCGCAGGCGCCGAAAGACATTGCCCGCCAGGAGGGGAGCGGGGTCGGCGCTCTCCAGCAGCGCGGTCCAGGACCGGTCAAACCGCAGGTGCTCCAGATACTTGATCAGAATCAGGCAGGCAATTTGCTCGACAGCGACCTGAGGCGAAGACGCGAGACCGGAGGCCACGAGGATATTCCACAGCGCAACGGCTTGATTAGGGGCGTGTTCAGTCGACATCGGAGTCCTTTTCGATAGGTGTGGCGGTCAAGCCGGCAAGCATAGAGGCAAATGGCCAGAATTGGCAGCCAAGGCGGGAGAATTGAAGGCAGGACCAGGCTAAGGGCAGGCCCAAGCCTGGGCAGGTGGATGGGTCAGTCAACCCAGGCAAGGAGGGTGATGGTTCGGGATTACTCTTTCACATCCATGAACTCTTCAGCCCACGCCACATAGCTCTCTGGCAACGTGTAGGTATGGGTCAGTTCGGTAGCGCTGAGGTTCGAGGTGCTGTGGGTCAACTGACGCTGGGCACGCAGGCTGTCGTAGGTGGCCTTGATCGCCGCAAAATACGCGCCATGACCGGCAACTACCACGCGCACGCCTAGGCTGGCCAGGCGTTGGGCGTCATGGAGCTTGGGGTTGCCGTAGGTCACCAGCATCAGCGGTACCGTGAGGTTTTCGGCGATTTTTTCCAGATGCTCGAAGTCGCTGATGCCAACCATGCAAATCCCATCGGCACCGGCCTTTTGATAGGCCAGGGTACGCTCGATAACGGCTTCGGTCGGCAATACGCCGGCGTTGGTCCGGGCGATGATCGACAGTTCAGGATCGACACGGGCTTCCAGGGCGGCGCGGACCTTGCCGATGCCTTCCTGGATGGAAATCAGGTCGGTGGATTTACGCCCGAATTGTGCAGGCAGCAGCGTGTCTTCAATCGTCAATGCCGCAACGCCGGCGCGCTCAAGCTCTTCGACGGTGCGCATCACGTTGAGTGCATTGCCGTAACCGTGGTCGGCATCGGCAATAAAAGGCAACTGGGCGACGCGGCCGATACGGGTGGCCTGCTCGACGAACTCACTCAGCGTGATCAAGGCAAAGTCGGGCGCAGCCAATACCTGCAACGACGCAACTGACCCTCCCAGGATACCCACCTCAAACCCCAGGTCTGCCGCGATACGGGCGGACATGGGGTCGAATACGGAAGCGGTTTCAACGCAGCTCGGCTTGGCCAGCAGTTCGCGGAAATTGCGGCGCAGCGTCGAGTGAGATTTTTTGGGCATGTTCTTTCCTGGCTCTGGTCATCGTCATGTGACGATCTATGTCTATTCGTGGTCGCCCGAGATTACCATGCAGGCGGGGCGGGGATTATGACGTTTGAGCATGGGGTATGCTGGAAACAGATGGTGCACGTCGGCCTTAAAATGCTGATTCCGCATTATTATAGAATTACGTTATGCATTATAAGAAGTTTACAGCGGCCAGTCCGGTCCTTATGGTGTGGGCAGATTATTCCTGTGAACACTACCGAGACCGTACGCGCGGATCGACTTGAACGGCCTGACAAGGCATCTGGAGACGAACGTGCGTTACCTGACGAGACTGGCGGCCGGGTTGGCGGCCGTATTGCTGTGCCTGACCGCGAATGCGCAAACGCTGGTGGTGGGCGACCAAAGCTACAACGCCCAGGCCGCGATGGAAGCGGCGGGGGTGCTTGAAAACCTGCCCTATACCCTTGAATGGAAGCAGTTCACCGCCGGGTCGCCGGTTGCCGAAGCACTCAACGTCGGCAGCCTGGACATTGGCTTGCTGGGTGATGCGCCCGTGCTGTTCCTGGGCGCATTGGGCGCGCCCATCAAGGTGATTGCGGTCAGTCGGCAAAATCTCGACGGCGTGGCCATTCTGGTGAAAAACGATTCGCCCATCAGGAGCCTTGCGGACCTTGCAGGCAAACGTGCGGCCATCTGGAAAGGCTCCTGGAGCCAGCAACTGTTGTTGACGGCGCTGGATAAAGCCGGCGTGCCATCGGACTCACTGGAGTTGCGCTACCTCAGTGCGCTGGATGCCTCCCATGCCTTGGAAGGCGGCTCGGTGGACGTTATCGCCACCTGGGAACCTTACGTTACGCAGCAGGAACGCCAAGGCGCGCGGGTGCTCGCGACGGCTGATGGATTGATTCCGGCCCAGAGCTTCATTGCAGCCAACGCCCGTGCCGTCGAAGCCAAGCGTGTGCAGATCAGCGATTTTCTCCTGCGCCTGAAAAAGGCGCGTGACTGGGCTCGCCAAACCCCGGCCAACACCGACGCTTATGCCGATGCGTGGGCCAGGCGTACGCGTGCGGACGCTGGTATAGCGCGGGCCTGGTTTGCCCGTGCGCGCACGACCGTCGAGCCCGTGACGGCGCAGTCGCCAGTAGAGGCGCAAAAGACTGTGGACTTTTTTGCCGGCCAAGGGTTGGTCAAGTCGTACCCGGCAGCCAATCTGTTCGATCAGTCATTCGCGGCGTCCCTGCAGCCGGCCGTCGCTGAGAACCAGCCGTGAAGGCGTCAAGGAAGACTCTGAACATGACTAACAGACAGCTCAAACTGGGTGCCTTGACGATGGGCAGTGGCGGGCCGGGTCGCCATAACCTGTGGCTCGATCCGCAATTACCGGCCGACGCCAGCATCAACGTCGACTGGTACATCGATATTGCGCGTCAGGCCGAGGCGGCGTTGTTCGACTTGATGTTTATCGTCGACAGCCAGTTCATCACACCGGGGTCGCCCTCCCATTATCTGAATCGGCTGGAACCGCTGACGCTGCTCTCGGCGCTGGCCGTGAGCACACGCCATATAGGCTTGGTCGGTACGCTGACCACCTCTTACAACTCGCCCTACAACGTTGCGCGGCGCCTGGCTTCACTGGACCTGATCAGCAAAGGTCGTGCGGGATGGAACGTGGTGACCAGCGGCGATGCCGGTACCGCCGGCAATTACAGCCGGGACGAACACTACGATTACGACACGCGCTACGGCCGAGCGGCTGAACACGTTCAGGTTGTGCAGGGCTTGTGGAACTCCTACGAGGAAGATGCCTTCGTGCGCGACCGGGCGACCGGGCAGTTTCTTGACCCGAGCAAACTGCATCGCCTGAATCACCAGGGCGAGCACTTTTCGGTGGTCGGCCCGCTGAATATCCAACGCTCACCCCAAGGCCAGCCGGTGATATTCCAGGCCGGTGATTCGCCCCAGGGGCGCGAGCTGGGTGCCGCCACGGCGGATGTGATCTTTACCCATGCCGCCAGTATCGAACAGGGCCAGGCGTTCTATCGGGATGTAAAGGGCAGGGCAGCACAACGGGGGCGCGACCCGGAGCAGATACTGGTCATGCCTGGCGCTGAAATTTACGTCGGCGACACGGATGAGCACGCCCGTGAAATCGAGCAGCACTACCATCAGGTCGACCACAGCTTTGAGCTCGCGCTGAAGGAATTCGGACGTAACTTTGGCTGGCATGATTTCAGCCAGTACGACCTCGATGCGCCGTTTCCCCAGGAAAGCCTCGAGTCTGCGCGCAGCAGCTTTTTTACTGCGGCCAAACGGATTGCCGATCAGGCCCGCGAGAAAGGTTTCACGCTGCGCCAGGCCGTAGAGTTTGGTCGACAACTGCGTCCCGGCGCATTCGTCGGCACAGCTGACACGGTCGCGCAGAAAATGGCCGACTGGTTCGAGGCCCGCGCCGTGGATGGCTTCAACATCTACATCGGGCACCCCGAGCAATTCAAGCGTTTTACCCAAGACGTCATACCGTTATTACAGGCCCGTGGCGTGTATCGCAAAGCGTATGAAGGGACGACCCTGCGCGAAAGCCTGGGGTTGCCGATTCCGCGCTTTGAGCGCCGCGGACAATGCCTCAACGCACTGGGCACCGAAAACACGCCGGTTAAATCTTGAATTGCCTCAACAGGCCTTCCAGGCGATGACCGATGGCGTACAGCTCATCGACCGTGTGTACGCCGCTTTGGGTCTGGTCTGCGACGTTTTCAATCGCGCGGGCTATCTGGTGGACACTGCGATTGATGGCTTCGGCAACCGACGTCTGCTCTTGCGCGGCGCTGGCGATGTGCGCGTTCATGGTGTTGATGGTAACGATCAACTCGACCGCCTTGCCCAGCGACTGCCCGGCTTGTTCAGCGTGCAGGCTGGCGCCATGACCTGCTGCGCCGGAGTGACTCATTGCAGTGACGACCTTGGTGGTGGCCTGGTCAAGGCGCTCGATCATCGCTTGAATTTCCTGGGTGCTGAGTTGCGTCCGGCTTGCCAGCGCGCGTACTTCGTCGGCAACCACGGCAAATCCACGACCTGCATCCCCGGCCCGGGCGGCTTCGATCGCGGCATTGAGTGCGAGAAGGTTGGTTTGCTCGGCGATCGAGCGGATTACATCCAGCACCGTGACAATGCCTGCTACATCGCCTTGCAGGCTTTTCAGCGAGGCGCCTCCCGCGGACAGGTCCTCGGTCAGGCTGCCCAACCGGGTGATGCTTTCATTGACGACCTGCCTGGCGTGCTGGGCCTGCACATCGGTTTCGCCTGCTGCCTCTGAAGCGCTCTGGGCACTGTTGGCGACCTCTTGCGCCGCAGATGACATCTGATTGATTGCTGCAGCGACTTGATCGGTTTCCTGGCGTTGCTGTTCCATGACCTGATCGATGCATTTGCTCTGTTCGGCCACCTGGGTCACGGACGTATTCAGTTCTCTGGCCATGCCGACGATCTGGCCGACCAGCCCATGAATCTTATCGACGAAGGCATTGAACGACACGGCCACCTGGCCGAACTCGTCGCGGCTGATGGGTAAGCGCCGCGTCAGATCGCCTTCGCCCGCGGCGATCTCATCGAGGTGCTCGCGAATCCGCGACAGGGGACGCAGGCTGCTTTTAACCATTAACACTGCGAGCACGCCGGTGATCCCGAGCGCAATCAAGGCAATGACGGTTATCCCGTAGACCAGGCTGCGCACACGCTGATGGATTTCCCCTCGTACTTGGGCAACCTGGCTTTCGATTCGGTCGAGATTGATCGCGGTGACCACGACCATGTCCCAGGCCGGCAGGTAAAAGCTGTAAGCCAGCTTGGGAACGACTTTATCCGTATTGATCAGGGCCCCCGAATAGTTGACGAAGTGGGTGTCGTTCTTCGCGGCGGCAACCATTTCCCGGTTCAGGTAAAGCCCGTTCCTGTCTTTGCGCTCACTCATGTTGGTGCCGACGCCTTCGCTGCTGTCGCCACGAAACAGGCGCACGACCTGACTGTCGTAGCCGATAAAATAGCCGTCGTCCCCATACTTCATCCGGGACAGCCGCGCGATCGCCAGCGCACGCGTTGCTGTGTCCCCTGTCTCGGCCTGCGCATACAGTTCCGCTACCGAGGTTCGGGCAAGGTTGGCGTAGTCTTTCAAGCGTTCCCGGCTTTCATCCAGCAGGCGTTCCCGGGTCGCCGTGACTTCCTGCTCGGCGCTCGACAGCAAGGTGGTGCTCGTTGTCAGCGCCAGTACTGTGGATAACAGCACCACCGGGGCCAGCACCAGCATCAGTACTTTGTTTTTAAACAGCATGCGTGGGGTTCCTCACCTGAATCTGTAGGAAAGCGGCCGCAAGGGCCGCGATCGTCGACTTACCAAAGGGCGATGTCATAGGTGAGGTAGAGGCGATTGCTGTCGCGGCCGCGGGAGAACTCAGAACGGTAGACATAGTTGCGCATGCGCACGCCCAGCCCTTTGAACGTGCCGGTTTGCACAACGTAAGCCAGCTCGGTATCACGCTCCCATTCCTTGACCGTGGTCGCGGACTTGCCGTCATTGCCGCTCAGGTAGCGCGTTGAGAAGGTCAAGCCGGGCACGCCGACGGCGGCGAAGTTGTAGCCATAGTTGAGCATCCAGGTCTTCTCGTCCTCCTCAATGAATTTGCCGATGCCGGCATTACTGAACGAGTAGACGGTCGCGCCGCTGATGTAGGGTAATCCGGCATCACCGCGAAGGGCCTGGTAGCCGCCACCGAGGGTATGGCCTGCAATCACGTAGGACAACTGGCCGCTGAACATGTCATTGTCGATTTTGCCTGCGTAGGCCGAGCCGCTATCAACGCTGTTGAAGTAGCGCAGGTCGCTGGTCAGCACGCCACCGGCCAGCGGCAGGTCGTGCTGGATACCGGCGAAGTTCTGTCGGTAGAAGTGCTCCAGTTCCCCGTAGAAATAACTCAAACGCAGGTTTTTGCCCCATTTGTACTCAGCCCCGGCGTAGTTGAAATCACCGGATTTTTCCCCGCTGTAGCCATCAGGCACGATCGGCACGCTGTTGGTGGAGTCGCGCAGTTTGAAACGGTCCAGATGCCCGCCGGTCACTGTCAGGTTCTCGATGTCGCTGCTGCTGACCTGGGTGCCCTGGTAGGTCTGGGGCAACAAGCGTGCATCGTTGTAAATCAGCACCGGCGTCTTGGGCAGCAAGGTGCCGTACTTGACCGTGGTTTTGGCGAACCTGGCTTTTGCCGTAGCGCCGGCGCTGGCAAACTCGCCGGCCGCCCGCCCGTCATCATGCACCGGCATGAGCCCGGTGCCACTGCGCCCGCGCCCTGAATCGAGCTTTACCCCATAGAGCCCCAGGGCGTCCACGCCGAAGCCGAGGGTGCCCGCGGTAAATCCGGACTGATAGTCCAGCAGAAATCCCTGGGCCCACTCGGTGCGTTCGCTCTTTGCCGTTCTGGCGGCCCGCGCACTCAAGCCATGCTCGTCGCGAAAGTTCTCGTTGAAATACACATTGCGCAGTTGCAGCTTGAGCTTGCTGTCATCAATAAAACCTTCGGCGTTGGCCGCCGCGACGGGTACCAGGCCTAACGCGCAAAACAAAGCTCGACGGGTATACATAGGGTTCATGGCAAATGACTCGTTGTTGTTATTTGGGGTACAGGTCGGCACGCGCCTCGTGAGTGAGGCGCGCTGGAAGGCAGCAGGGGTTATGGGTGGATCAGGTAAACAGGCTGATGGCACCGGTCAACAAGGCCAGGGCGGTGACGACCAGGGAGGTCAGCACGGCCCATTTGACGGTGGCCTTCTGGAAGTCGCCGATATCGCGATCGACCATGCCCACCAGCAGCAGGGTCGAGGCCACCAGCGGACTCATGAGGTGAACAGGCTGGCCCAGGATCGAGGCGCGGGCGATTTCGACCGGGTCGATGCCATAAGCGGCGGCGGCATTGGCCAGGATCGGCACCACGCCAAAATAGTAGGCGTCATTGGACAGTACAAAGGTCAGCGGCATGCTGGTGATCGCAACCACCAATGGAAACAGGTGGCCCCAGGATGGGGGGATCCAGTCGACGAGGGTTTGTGCCAGGGCATCCACCATCTTTGTACCGGAAAAGATCCCGGCAAAGATCCCGGCGGCAAATACCAGCAATACCACGGTCATGGCATTGCCCGAGTGCGCCAGGATGCGTTCTTTCTGAATGTCCAATTGCGGGTAGTTGATCATCAGCGCGAGCACGAAGCCGATCAGGAACAGGATCGCGGAATGCATCAGCCCCATCACCAGCGCCGCCATCACCGCGATCACCAGCACCAGATTGACATAGGCCAGCTTCGGACGTTTGTGGGGCGTGTCCTCGAGAATCGCGTCGATGTAGCAATCGCCGCCGCCGCTTTGCAGCTGCACGTTGCCGATACGCTTGCGCTCTGCGCGACCCAGTATGAAGGCCGTGAAGATCACCCACAGGGCACCGCCGATCATGGTCGGCAGCAACGGCACGAAGTACTCGCCGGCATCCAGGCCCAGCGCGGCAATAGCCCGTGTCGCAGGGCCGCCCCAGGGCGTCATGCCACTCATGATGCTCAGCGACAGCATGGAGATGGTTGCCAGGATCATCGGGTTCATGCCGATGCGTTTATACAGCGGCAGCATTGCGGCGCAGGTGATCATGTAGGTCGTTGTGCCGTCGCCGTCGAGCGCTACCAGCAACGACAGCAGGGCCGTGCCTACGGCGATCTTCATTGGGTCGCCATTGACCCTCTTCAGGATTTTGCGGATCAGCGGGTCGAACAGGCCTGCGTCGATCATCAGGCCGAAGAACAGGATCGCAAACAGCAGCAACGCGGCAGACGGGGCGACCATTTTCAGGCCGTCGAGCATCATCTTGCCGGTGGTGCCGCCAAAGCCGCCGATCACCGCGAAGACGATGGGAACCACGGTGAGCGCGACGATGGGCGACAAGCGCTTCGTCATGATGAGATAGGTGAATACGACCACCATGGCCAAGCCAAGGAAAGCGAGCATAGGACGATTCTCTTGTTGTTATCGTAAAAATGGCTGACGCCGAGGCGCACGAGCCCTGACCCGCCGGGCGGCACAACGCGCCTGGCGGGGAGGGGGGTCAGTCAAGTCAGGGGGGAAGCGTTATCCGGTTGTCTCTAGACGCGCTTGGCGTCCTTCAGGTCGTCCCAGGCTTTTCCCGGTGCGGCAGAAGATTTTGCGTCGAGCATCCGGTTCAGCGTGTCGCGGTGGCAGGCATTTTCAGACATCGAAATCACCACCGTCGCTACGGCGTTACTGGCCAGGCTGGTCAGGGCGCGTGCTTCAGACATGAAGCGGTCAACGCCGATCAGCAATGCCAGGCCGGCCAATGGGATGTCGTGAATGACCGTCAGGGTCGAGGCCAGTGCCACGAACCCGCTGCCGGTAACCCCGGCGGCGCCTTTGGAGGACAGCAGCATGATCGCCAGCATGGTGATGATCTGCATCAGGCTCAGATCAATGTTGCAGGCCTGGGCAATGAAAATCGCCGCCAACGACAGGTAGATGGCCGTGCCGTCCAGGTTGAACGAGTAGCCGGTGGGCAGTACCAGGCCGACGACGCCTTTTTTGCAACCCAGTGCCTCGAGTTTCTCCAGCATGCGCGGCATCACCGGTTCCGTGGAGGAGGTGCCGAGTACCACCAGGAACTCTTCGCGAAAATAGCGCAGCAGCTTCCACAGGCTGAAGCCGTTGGCGCGGCAAATGCTGCCCAGTACCACGAAGACGAAAAAGCCGCAGGCGATGTACAAGGTCATGATCAACTTCGCCAGCGAACCCAGCGAGGTGATGCCGTACTGGCCGACAGTGAACGCCAAGGCCCCGAAAGCGCCGACCGGTGCAAAACGCATCAGATAGGAAAAGATCTTGAAGACCATTTGCGAGGCGGATTCGAGCACGTCGAGTACCGGTTTGCCACGCTCGCCCAGCGACGACAAGGCAAAGCCGGACAACACCGCGATAAATAGCACCGGCAACACTTCACCTTTACTGAAGGCGCCGATAAACGTCTCGGGGATGATGTGCATGAAAAACTCCACCACCCCAAGTTTTGCGGCCGACTCCGTGTACTGGGCCAATCCTTTGGTGCTCAGCTGGCTGGGATCGATGTTCATGCCGGCGCCCGGCTGGAACACGTACACCGCGACCAGGCCAATCACCAGGCTGATCACCGTGAGGACAAAGAACAACAGCATGGTTTTGCCCAGCAGGCGCCCGAGGGAGCGCTTGTCGCTCATCCCGGCGATGCCGGTGACGATGGTGCAGAACACCACGGGCGCAATCATCATCTTGATCAGTTTGATGAACGCGTCACCCAGGGGTTTGAGTGCAATGGCCTGCTGGGCCCAGAAATGCCCGACCACGATGCCGAGCGCCACGGCGCAGAGGATCTGGAAGTAGAGCGATTTAACAACTTTCATGGCATCACCCATTTTTAGAATTGTGCGGATGCAAAAATGCCAACGACTATCGGAATTTATCCGGCAAGGCGCTGCGAGTCAGTGGCGTAGACGTAGCCGGAAAAAAGCCTGCGGGCGGTGCGTACGACTGAGGCCTGAATTGTCTCACCGTTCACGCCGGTGTAGGACAATACGACATCAATTCCGCCGCTCGGGTGTTCGATCCGCACCGCTTCAAGGCGCGGCGTACTGATCCCGCCGAGCATCTGCGCAACGATGCTGCCTTCGATCACGCACGCAGTGGCCAAACCAATCGAGCCGGTAATGGCGAGCGCGCGGTGGCAGTTGTGCGGCATGAAGTAACGAACCTGGATCGTGCCCCCAGCTTTCGCGGGCGAAACCAGTACCGGCTTGGGAATCACTTTGTCGCTGACATCGCCCAGGCCCATGGCCAGGCCGGCCTGAAGCCGCAGTGTCTCGAGGCGCCGCAGGAATTCCTTATCGGCTTCCAGTTCCGCCGGGCTCTCATCGCCACGCTTGCCCAGTTGGCTGGCTTCGACAAGCACCATAGGCATCGCCATGTCGATACAGGTCACCGCAATGCCATCGATCACGTCCTGCGTGTTACCGGTGGGAAAGAGCTTGCCTGTCTTGCTGCCGGCTGCGTCGAGGAACGTCAGTTGCACCGGTGCGGCCGTACCGGGCACGCCATCAATGGCGGTATCGCCCTCGTAACTGACTTTGCCATCCGGCGTGTACACGTCGGAGTGAATGAAGGTGCCGGTGTTTACGTTACGAATACGCACACGGGTGCGCTCTGGGGTGCCTTTGACCAGACCCTGCTCGACGGCGAACGGGCCCACCGCGCACAGCATGTTGCCGCAGTTGGGGGCGCTGTCGACCCTGCGTTGTGAAACCATCACTTGAACGAACAGGTAATCAACGTCCGCATCTGGGTGCAGCGAAGGGCTGACAATCGCAACCTTGCTGGTTTGCGGGCTGCCACCGCCGATGCCGTCTATCTCCAGTTCATGACCGGAGCCCATCAGGTTGAGTAGCAGTTCGTCGCGGGCCTCAACGGCGGCGGGCAAATCCCAGTCAAGAAAAACCGGACCTTTCGAGGTGCCGCCGCGCATCAGCACACAGGGAATTCTTTGCATGATACTGACTCTTGTTGATCAATCGGTGTAATTGATGTTCTTGGAGCAAGAGTCTCAAGCTTTAAAAAATGTTTCAAATGCAAAGATTGAAGAGATTATTGCGTTTTACGAATGATAAATTTACGCTGAGTTTCCTTTTGACGCCTTGTGCGGGTGAGATAAGACATGGAATATGAGCTGAATGACATTCGATCCTTCGTGAAAATCGCTGAACTCGGCAGTTTTCACGAAGCAGCCGATGCCTTGCACCTGTCTCAACCGGCACTCAGTCGCCGAATTAAAAAACTGGAAGAGGGGTTGGGCACCTCGTTACTTGATCGCACCACTCGTAAGGTCAGCCTCACGAGCGTCGGTCGTGACTTTCTTCCAAAGGCACGTCGGTTGCTCGATGACTTCGATGAGTCGATTCTCAATATCCGTGAACTGGCCGAACGCCAGATTGGCCGGGTAACCCTGGCGTGTATCCCTACTGCGGCTTTCTATTTCCTGCCGTCAGTCATTCGCCTTTATAACGAGCGCTACCCAAAAATCCGCATCCGCCTGCTGGACTTGAGTGCCAATGAGGGGCTTGAAGCGGTGCTGCGGGGAGAGGCCGACTTCGGGATCAACATGATGAGTGGGCAGCATCCGGACATTGAGTTCGTGCCCCTGGTCAGCGAGCCCTTTGTATTGGCGTGCCGGCGTGATCACGAGTTGGCTGGACGCAGTTCGGTCACCTGGTCCGAATTGAGCGATTACCGCCTGATCGGGGTAGGGCGCCTGAGCGGCAACCGCATGCTGCTCGATCACGCGTTGTCTGGCCTGAGTTGGCGGCCGCAATGGTTCTACGAAGTCCAGCACCTCTCGACTTCGCTGGGCCTGGTGGAGGCCGGCCTGGGGGTTTCGGCAATGCCGAGCCTGGCCATGCCGGCTGAAGATCATCCAACCTTGGTCAGCGTCCCGTTGATCGAGCCGGTTGTGAACCGCTCCTTGGGCCTGGTCTATCGCCGGGGAGCATCGCTTTCGCCGGCGGCGGAAAAATTCGTCTCGATACTGCTTGAGCAATGGCCTCAATGAGCCATACGGCTGGTTTTTTTCTCAAACACGACGCGGCTCGTCCTCGACAATCTTGCGCATCAGGCTCAGGTAGCGACTCGCTGCCAGCCCCAGGGGACGGTTCTTTACCCAGATGATATCGACCCATAGCCGCATCTGACTCGGCATGTTGTCAAACACCACCTCCGTCAATGCGCCCGAACTGATCAGAGGTTGTACCAACGGCTGTGGAAGATAAGCCCAGCCCAATCCTTGCTGGACCAGATCCAGCGTTGCCAGGTAATTGTCGCTGTGCCAAATCCGCCGTGACAGCACAACACGTGGATCAGAGTCTGTAGGCCCTCCAGTAGCCACAATGATCTGCCGAACGTTGACCAGTTGCTCTTCACTCAAGGGGCTTTTCTTGCCGGCGGCCGCAGGATGATCCGGAGCGGCAACGGCTACCAACAGTTGGCTCCCCGCTTCAAGAAACGTCTCCCGCTCGTCAAGCCCTGGTCGTTCAAATCCAAGGGCCAACTGCACACGCCCTTCATGGAGCATGCGCATCGCCTCCGGATGGGACGCGGAGCGAATCTCGATTTCAAGCGTGGGAAACTCCCTGGCGATAATGGACAGCGGACGATTCCACACGCCTGTTTGCAACTCCGGCGCCATCGCAAGGACCAAGCGCTCCTCCAACCCCTGGTGAAGCTGGAGCGCATGGGCGTCCAGCAGGTTTAACTGGCTGGCGACCTGTCGAGCCTGGGGCTCAAGTGCTTTGGCGGCTGCCGTAGGAATGGCTTTGCGGGTTGATCGGTCAAAAAGCAATAAATCCAGTTCGGCTTCAAGCTGGGACACCGCCATGTTGATGGCCGAGGGTACCCGCCCCAATTTGCGTGCGGCGGCAGAAAAGGAGCCGCTGTCGACAACTGCAAGGAAAACTTTCAGTGACTCACTGGTAAACGCCATGGTGGTTGTCAGATTTTCTGATGATGATCGTCTTTATTTATCAGGTTTATTAGCCTAATTTCCACTTCTATTCCAAATGAAGTACGTGGAGAACACGATGTTAAATACTGATTTGAGGGGGCATGTGGCACTTGTCAGTGGTGCCGGAAGTGAAGCGGGTATTGGCATGGCGATCGCTCGCAGGCTAGGTGCAGCGGGTGCGAGATTGATCATCACCGCCAGTAGCCGCCGCATCGAGGAACGCGTTAAAGAGCTGCTCGCAGAAGGGTTTGAAGTTGAGGGCAGGGCGGTTGACCTCACCGATGAACGTCAGGTGCGTGAATTCGGCCTCTGGGCGGTGTCGGTCTGGGGACGGGTCGATATTCTGGTGAATAATGCCGGTATGGCCATGCAAGGCAGCCCTGAGGTTTTCTCGGAGTTGGCGAGTATGGAACTGCATGAGTGGAATCTTTCACTGGCCAGAAACCTAACCACCGCTTTTCTTCTGACGCGGGCTGTTTTGCCCGGTATGAGGGCGCGAAGTTACGGGCGCATTGTCAATATCAGTTCCACCACGGGCACCCGGGGGAGCAATCCGGGCGAAGCCGCTTATAGCGCTGCCAAAGCCGCGATGGTGGGCATGAACATGGGACTGGCACTTGAAGTCGCCAAGCACGGGATTACCGTCAACAGCGTGGCGCCCGGATGGATCACCACGGGCTCAACCACGCCGGTTGAAGCAGAGGCGGGGCGCTTTACCCCGATCGGGCGGGCAGGCAGTCCCCACGAAGTGGCGGCGGCGGTTGCATTTCTGGCGTCTCCAGAATCCAGTTACATCACCGGTGAAGTTATCGTGGTCGATGGCGGTAATTGCCTGGTCGAGAATAAAGCCCCTCAATCCGGTTAATGACGTTTGAATGAACATCTGCGCGATATATCAAGGCTATATGTCAGCCGGCAATGTAAATAGTTAAAGCCAACACCCATGTTATAAGTTTGCGGAGCGATATTCACCCAATATTCGGGAGCTGATGCTGCACCTGGAGAATGATGGAGTGTGGCTTATCTATACGGCAACGAAGTTTAACTAATGTGATGCTTAATAAAGGGTTCTAATCATGTCGAACAGTGGAGTTGGTGAATCAGCGATTGCTGCCTTTGCCGCAGCCGAGCGTGCCCGGTTTATAGAAAACAACCCAGCGTCGATGGCGCTGGCCAAGCGTGCCAAGGCGGCGCTGTTCAACGGTGTGCCCATGCACTGGATGAGCGATTGGTCGATGCCTTCGCCGCTCTTTGTCCAGCGTGCCAAAGGTGCCCGCTTCACCGATGTCGACGGTCATGACTACATAGACTTTTGCCTCGGCGACACCGGCACGATGTTTGGCCACTCACCTGATCCTATTGCCCGCGCCATAGCCGAGCAGGCGAACAATGGCTTGACCACGATGCTGCCCGGCGAAGACGCGGTGGTCTGCGCAGAGTTGCTGGCCCAGCGGTTTGAGCTGCCTTATTGGCAAGTTACCGCCAACGCTACCGACGCCAATCGTTATGTGCTGCGCTGGGCGCGCGCTATCACCCAGCGCAATGTTCTACTGGTGTTCGACGGCTGTTATCACGGCACCGTGGATGACGTGATGGTCCGGTACCGAGAGGGCAAGACCGTGCACCGTTCGGGCCTGGTGGGGCAAGCCTACGACTTGACCCAATACAGTCGATCCATTCCCTTCAACGATGTCGCTGCACTGGAGGCTGCTTTAGCTCAGGGCGACGTGTGCGCGCTGATGTGCGAGCCGGCGATGACCAATATCGGCATGGTCCTGCCCGATCCGGGGTTCATGCAACAGTGCCGCGAGCTGACGCGAAAATACGGCAGCCTGTTGGTCATTGATGAGACCCACACTATTTCTACCGGCATCGGTGGATGCACGCGCCAATGGGATTTGAAGCCCGACTTTTTCGTAGTGGGGAAACCCATCGCCGGTGGCGTGCCTTGCGCAGTCTTTGGCATGACCGAGCACGTTGCGTTGGCCATGCACGATGCGCAGAAGAGCATCAGCGAAGCGAGCGGCGGGCATGGTCACAGCGGCATGGGAACCACCTTGTCCGCCAACGCACTGGCGATGCGTTGCATGCGCGTCAGTCTCGAAGAGGTCATGACCGAGTCTGCGTACCAGCACATGTTGCCCCTGGCCTCAAGACTGGCCCAGGGGTTTCGAGCGCTGTTCAAGCGGCACCAATTGAACTGGTCGGTAACCGAGTTGGGGGCTCGTTGTGAGTTTCAATTCTGTGCCACCTCGCCCAGAACCGGCGCGCAAGCCGAGGCGGCTTTTCATGACAGCCTTCAAATGGCGCTGCACCTCTATCTGATCAATCGCGGGATCCTGATCACGCCTTTTCACAACATGACCCTGTGCTGTCCGCAAACAAGTGAAGGGGATGTCGACAGGCTGATCGGTGAGTTGGATAACGCGCTGACCGCGCTGCTTGCCTTACCTGGAGCGCGGGTTATCTGTTCATAAATTCCATTGTTCTTGAATACTGTCCAGTCGCTTGAATGAGCGCCGAGAGGTTTGATATGAAATTTGCTGATAAAAAAGAGGCCGAAGACTATCTGGCCGCCCACCCTGAAGTGCTGAGCATCGAGTTGTTCCTTCTCGACGCGAACGGTGTTCCGCGAGGCAAACTGCTGCATCGCGACGAACTGCTGGCGATCTACGCAAACGGTCGGCCGCTGCCAAGCTCCATTCTCGCCTTGACCGTACAGGGTGAAGACGTCGAAGACACAGGCCTGGTCTGGGATGTCGCCGATGCCGATTGTTGGACATACCCCTTGGCGGGAAGCCTGACCCTGCAACCCTGGCGCACCAACCCCACCGGTCAGGTGCAGGTGAGCATGCACCCGACCCAAGGTATTCCCGCCGCACCGGCCGACCCGCGACACGTACTGGTGCATGTCATTGACCGACTCAAAGCCGATGGTTTCCACCCGGTAATGGCCGTTGAGCTGGAGTTTTACTTGCTGGACCAGCAACGCGATGCCAACGGTCGGCCGCAGCCAGCGCAGCAGACCAACGGCATCCGTCCCCAGGCACCGCAGGTTTATGGCCTATACGAGTTAGAACAGCTGCAACCTTTTCTTGATGACCTCTACGCTGCGTGCGCGCTACAAGGGCTGCCCGTACGCACAGCCATCTCCGAGTACGCTCCAAGCCAAGTGGAGTTGACCCTGGAACATCGTTTCGACGCACTCCAGGCTATTGATGAAGGCGTACGCTACAAACGCCTGGTCAAAGGTGTCGCCAACAAACATGGGCTACAAGCCTGCTTCATGGCCAAGCCGTTCAGTGACCAGGCCGGGAGTGGCATGCATTTGCACGTCAGCCTGGCCGACGAGGAGGGTAACAACCTGTATGCGAGCGAAGACCCACAGGGTACGCCACTGTTGCGTCACTCAATTGGCGGGATGATGGCGACCTTGTTTGACTCGCTGGCGATATTTTGCCCCCATGCCAATTCATATCGCCGGTTCCAGACCGGCAGTTACGCGCCGCTGGCCAAAAGTTGGGGGGTCAACAATCGTACGGTGTCGTTCCGCGTGCCCGGCGGCCCTGCGCTAAGTCGGCATATCGAACACCGCATTTGCGGGGCCGACGCCAACCCGTATCTTGCCGCTGCCGCATTACTGGCGGGGATTCACCACGGCATCACCCATCAAAGCGATCCTGGTGCCGCGATTGAGGGAAATGGGTATGAACAGGCAACGGATTTCCTGCCTACCGACTGGCTGACCGCGTTGCAGGCCTTGCAGGATTCAACGTGGGCACGCGAGGCGCTGGGCGCCGACTTCCTGAAGGTGTATCTGGCGATCAAATGGCGCGAGTTCCGTCAATTCAACGCTGAAGTCGGGGAGCAGGACTGGCGCTGGTACCTCACTCACGCATGACTGATGGGCGATAATCGATGCTCACCAGCGGTTGTCTCCGTGGATTTGGGACCCCTGAGCCAAAACAAGGGTAGAGTGTTCATCACTTTCTGTTCATAAGGGCCTTCGCGTCGCCGCACTGAGCAGTTCCAGCGTCCGGACAGGGCAAAAAAACGGTATCTCAATTGTTAAGTGAAGAATGAATCGTCCGCTGTTTGTTTCTCTGGATGGGCCCAAGGGCACCGGCAAAACCACGCTGTTGGAGGCCGTTACGAAAGCACTGAGGGCAGACAACAAAAAGGTGATCCGGCTTTGCGAGAGAAAAAGCGATCCGTACCGGGAGGGAACAATGGCGCTTGTTAACCAGCTCGTCAGAAGTCCCTCCCGGGAGCTGGAGCTGCGGGTGTGTGAACGCTTTGCTGACAGCCGTGCCTGGATTTCCCGGCAGGTGCTGGCTAAACAGCCACCAGGCAGCATCATCCTGATCGATCGCTGGTACCCGTCGGATGCCGCGTTTCGCCGGATAATTCCGTTTGCAGAGATCCTGCAGTTGAACATTGATCGAAACGTGCGAGTGCCGGACCTGCATGTCGGGATTGTCACCGCCCCTGAGATTTCATGGGCGAGGGCAGCGGCAAGACGGCGTGGGCTGAGCAGCACGGTGATCCATAAGCTGGAAGAACATAGCGCTTGTACCCAGGCATTCGAGCGAGCGATGGCAGATCACGGTTGGATTGTATGCCGTAATGAAGGCACGATCGAGGACGCAACGATGCAGGTGATCTCCGCGATCTACAGAGTCCTTGCTTGCGCGTCCCCGGCAGTCATTCTACCGGCCCCGACCTCCATCGATTCCTTGTGCTATCCAGGCTTCTAATGCCTCGGCGCTCATAGGCTTGGCTATCAAATAACCCTGTGCTTCGGAACATCCCCACTGTATTAACAGGTCCAGGATTTCCTGATTTTCTACGCCTTCTGCAACCACCCGGTAGCCGAGCCCCTTAGCCAGTCCGATCAGGGTTTTAACCAGTTGCTTGTCATTTTGATTGCTGCCCAGCCCGCTAATCAGAGATTGGTCAAGCTTGACGGTATTGGCCGGGAGCTCCTTCAAATAAGCCCAGTTGCTGTAGCCGGTGCCAAAGTCATCAACAGCAACCTCTACGCCAAACTTACGGACACGTTCCAGTTGCCGGATGACTTCTTCAGGGTTGGTCATGAGCATGCTTTCGGTAAACTCAAGTTCAAAGCCAGCGGGGTCCAGGCCGTGCTGTTGAATCTCATGGATCATCGCGTCGACGAATTCGGCGCTTTCAAGATCGCTGACGGTAATGTTCATCGCTATCCGCAGGCGCACACCTTGCGCTTTCCAAATAACCGCTTGCTGGATGATTGCGTTGAGCACCCACAAACCAACAGAGGGTATGAGTGCGGTTTTTTCAGCCAAGGGTATGAATTCAGCAGGGCTGATGGGCCCCAGTAAAGGATGTGTCCAACGTAATAGTGCTTCTACTGAATGACACCGTCCTGAGGGCAGTTTGATTTTTGGCTGGTACACCAGGCTGAACTGTTTGTCGGCGCAGACCGCCTCCGGCAACGAACTCAACAACATGAACGCGCGTTGTTGAGCCGCATCAAAATGGGGTTCATAGCGCGACCATCCCAGCCTGCGGTCACGCGCCTCATCCGCAGCGCTGACCACCAGGCGAAGCCAGTCTTGCTGGAGCCCTGAGCTATGAATAGGCAGGACGCCAATCCCGACTTGCATGAGTATGGGGATGGCGTGGCATTCGACAGGCTTTTTGAAGTCCTTGAGGATGTTTTCACAAATGTGCTCGGCCGTTTGATCCTCCTCAAGGAGGAAACCAAACCGCGTCGGGCTAATTTTATAAAGTAGACACTGTGGCGGTAATAGTTTTTGTAGGCGCGCTTTGATTGCCAGGACCAAGTCTGTGGCAAAACTGTAACCCAGCGCCTTCACGATATCGTTGAGGAACTTTGGCGAGATGATGTCAACCGCATACGCTTGGCACGCGCTGTGGGTCTTGAGCGCTTGGCGTATATCCTCCTCAAACCGGAGTCGATTAAATAACCCTGTGGGTTGGTCGACGAAGTTTCGAGAGCGCATGCTGTGGATGTGCATCATCACCAGTTCAGCAAAACCGCTGAGCATCGCGCTATCACGCTCACTCATAGCGGCGCGTGAGACTGTATCAATGATGCACAGGCTTCCCAGCGTAAAACCCTCTTCGGTAATCAGTGGGGTGCCTGTGTAATAACGAATATACGGAGGCCCCGTTACCAGGGAATTGTCTTTAAAACGGGGATCAAGCGTCGCGTCCAATACCTCCAGCGGGGCGTTATCCAGCGTCGAGTAAGCGCAGAAGGACACTTCTCGTGGTGTCTGCGTCTCTTTAAGCCCTACGCGCGCCTTGAACCATTGCTGATGCTCATCGACGATCGAAATCAGCGCTATGGGTGCGTTGAAGTAAGCAGAAACCATCTCGACGATTTTATCGAAGACAGTATCGTACTCGCTGTCGGCTGGACAAAATTTCGCGACCTCTTTAAGCCGTTCAATTTCATTCGGCGGAATAGGAGCGCCTGCGCCCATGACAATCCTCGGAGTGGCTGTGTTTATGTGCACGGTATCAGACAGTGCCATCATTATGATGTTGTTTTTTCTATTCCTCTGATAGCTCAGCGGTATGCAGGCAGGCGGCCTCTCGTGTGTTGCCGGGAGAGGCGCGTGTTTGGCCTCAGCACTGCGTAGTATTGCAGCAGCAGAGTGGCCGGTGATGCTCGGTTGATAATATGCATATGCTCTTTTAGTCGTTGATTCTTAATCGGCTTCACTTTCAACTGGCTTCTTTTTGACCGGTGAGCGTTGATGTCCGAGCGGTGTGATGTAGTGGTATTGGGGTTGGGGGCCATGGGGGCCGCTACGGTGTATCAGTTGGCGAAGGCGGGTGCGAATGTTGTGGGTATCGACCGCCATCACCCACCTCATAACCTGGGCTCCAGCCATGGCGATACGCGTATTACACGGCTTTCGGTGGGTGAGGGCGCGCAGTACGTTCCCATTGTGCGCAATTCCCACCGCATCTGGCGCGAGCTTGAGCAATTGTCAGGGGAGTCGCTGTTCGAACAGTCGGGTCTATTGGCTCTGACTTCGAGTCCCGAGTTTGACCCCAACGATAAAACCGACTTCACATTGCGCACCATCGGCCTAGCACAGGCCTATGGCATTGAGCACGACGTTTTATCCGCCGAACAGATTCGCCAGCGCTTTCCACAATTTGCCAACGTACACGACACTGCCATCGGCTATTTCGAGCCAGGTGGAGGTTTTGTTCGTCCTGAACGTTGCATTGATGTGCAGCTCAAGTTGGCCGAGCAACACGGAGCAATCCTCTACAAAGGCGAAACCGTCACTGGGATTAGCTCGAATGAGCAGGGAGTCCATGTCACTACGAATCTGCGCACGCTCTTTGCAAACAAGCTTGTGATTAGCGCCGGCAACTGGAGCGGCGGTTTGCTGGGCGAGCCGTTTGACAGCCTGCTCAGCGTCTACCGGCAGAAGCTGTTCTGGTTCGGGCTGGAGGAGGGCGCCGAGTGGGTGGATCACTCACCGACGTTTATCCTCACTCACGGCCGTGGCGACGACAAAATCAACTACGGCTTTCCCGCATTACACGGCGAGGGCAGCCTGAAAATCGCCACCGCGCAATACCACACTACTTCGTTGCCGCAAACAATGGATCGTACGGTCTCGTCGGCGGAAGAGCGGGACATGTATGAGCACCAGGTGCGCGGCCGCATCGTCGGTGTTACCTCGAACGTGGTCAAGTCTGCTGTCTGCGCCTACACCGTGACGCCGGATCGCCATTTCATTATCGATGAGCATCCGTCGTGGCAGCACACCTTGGTGGTGTCCGCCTGTTCCGGTCACGGCTTCAAACATTCCGCCGCGTTAGGCGAAGCGTTTGCACAGTGGTGCATACGCGGTTCGACCGACTTGGATCTCTCGTCTTTCTCCCTTAAACGCTTCGAGCGTTATCATGGCGATACCTGAGTTACATCCAGTTGCTGCATGAAATTAAGGGTGAAGTCCGCGACGTAAAGCCGGATTCACGGTGCCGAGTACGTAAGCGTTCCGGGAACACACTCATGAATCTTGATTCGCTGAGAAGTAAGTCAAGCATTAGCGTTCCCTCCGGCGATGAGTAATGCCGTCAGGTACGAACCCCAGCACCTATGAGAGCGATGGTGCACCGCAGTAGGCGACGTGAGCTGGAAGTGGCTGAGCCTGACATATGATTTAACATAATATACATTATGCGTAATACGATGTTACGTAATGAGGGGCAGTGCCCGTCAGATTCCAACAGGCAAAACCCCTCTCTGGTTCAAACCTGAGCGAACCCTCCATCCACGAACATTTCGCTGCCTGTCATGAAACTGCTGTCGTCCGACGCCAGGAACAATGCCGCCGCCGCAACTTCTTCCGGTTGGCCGATACGGCCCAGTGGCAACTGCGCCGTCATGTCGTCAATGATTGCATCCTTCTGGCCGGTACTTGAAAGCGCCAGGTCCAGGCCCGGTGTCGAGATCGGTCCCGGTGAAAGTACGTTGACGCGGATACCGCTGCCTTTCAAATCCAGCGCCCAGCTCCTGGCGAAATTACGCAATGCGGCTTTCGTGGCGCTGTACACGCTGAACGCTGGTGTGCCCATGGTGCCGGTGGTCGAACCGGTGAGGATCACCGAACCGCCGGCGTGCATCAGCGGCAGCGCTGTTTGCACGGTGAACAGTGTGCCTTTGACGTTGATGCCGAACGTGCGATCGAACGACTCTTCAGTGATCGACCCGAGCGGCTGGAAATCCCCCAGGCCCGCATTGGCGAACAGCACGTCTACGCGACCTTTGACGCTTTTGATTTGGGTGAAAATGCGCTCCAGGTCGTCCAGCCTCGAGATATCTCCTTGAATGGCGAGCGCTCCAGGCCCGATCAGCCCGAGCGCCTTGTCCAGTTCTTCCTGCCTGCGTCCCACAATCACCACCTGTGCACCTTCCGCTGCAAAGCGCATGGCGGTTGCCAGGCCAATGCCGCTGTTGCCACCGGTGATCACTGCAATTTTTCCGTCGAGCCTGCTCATGGTTAACTCCAAAGAATGTTGAGGCCCAACTCTAGATCCAGACTATTCTTTTGAATAGTATGCACCTTTTAGTAAGTACCCTTTTGGAGCACCCATCACATGGCGAACAACACCTTCAATTGCGGGCTCGAGGCTGCCCTGGCGGTGATTGGCGGCAAATGGAAACCGCTGGTCCTGTATAACCTGGCGCGACATGTTCATCGGTATGGCGAGTTAAGGCGTGCGATTGGCGGCGTGACCGACAAGGTGTTGATCCAGCAACTCAAGGAATTGGAGCGCGACGAAATCATCGCGCGTATCGACTTCCAGGAGATCCCGCCCAAGGTCGAGTATTCCCTGACACCCTTCGGGCAGTCACTGGCCACTGCGCTGGGCGCGTTGTGCGTGTGGGGCACCGAACATATGGACACGGTCGAACGCATCAGCGAACGGCGTATCAGCGCCCTCGCCCAGGCCTGAGCCCTGCCCCGATAGCCAACTCAACTAAATGACTATTTAGTTGAGTTATAGACGTGGGGGCGAAGTCGCAGGGTTACCCTCAGCGAGCGCTCTCTTCATTTCCAGCGCCTGATCGAGACTGAGCTTGAGATCGTCATCATTCCAGGGCTTGCTGATGTAACGGAACACATACCCATCATTGATCGCCTGGGTGATCATGCTCATATCGGCGTAGCCGGTCAGCAGGATATTCACGCAGTGCGGATCGCGCCTATGCACTTCGCGCAACAAGGTCGGCCCGTCCATGAACGGCATGCGCGCGTCGCAGACGATCAGGTCCACCGCGTGTTGTTCGAAAAGGCTCAGCGCCTGGGCCCCGCTCGTGGCCAGCAGCAAGTCGTAAGGCTTTGCGCGCAGCAGGCGTCGAAGGCTGTTGAGGATGCTTTCCTCATCATCCACCAGCATGACGATGTGTCGTTTTTCGCAGGAAGACAGCGTGTCCATGATCAGCGTCCTTCAACGGCGCAGGTAGAGACAGCCTCGATTACCGGCTGGCGCAAGGGTAACCAGACGCGGAAGCGACTCCCCCTGCCCGGCTCACTGTCGACGGTGAGCCGTCCATGGTGCTTGACCATGATGCTGTACGACAACGACAGGCCAAGGCCCGACCCCATGCCCACCGGCTTGGTTGTGAAGAACGGTTCGAATATCCGGTTCTGGATTTCAAGGGGAATGCCATGGCCGTTGTCGGCGATTTCGACGAAGACGCCCCCGTCCTCCCTGCCGCTGCTGAGGGTGATTTCGCCGTCGGCCCCCACGGCATGGCTGGCATTGATGAGCAGGTTCAGGAAGACCTGGTTGATCTGTGAGCCCATGCATTCGATGGGTTCCACATCGCCGTAGCGCTTGATCACCTGAGCCTTGAACTTGATCTCGTTCCAGATAACGTTGAGGGTACTGTCGAGCCCCTTGTGCAGGTCGGCCAACTGCCATTCGTAACTGTCGACGTGGGAGAACTCGCGCAGGTCCTTGACGATGCGAGTGACCCGGTCAAGGCCGTCGACCGACTCGGCCAGCAGGTCGTCGATGTCCTGGCGCATGAAGGTGTAATCCATCTTGTCCCGCATCACCGCAAGCTCGGGATGAGCGCTGGCATGCCTGTCGTCGGTCGCCTGTTCATGGGCTTCGAGCAGCGCGAAGATGTCCACCAGGTAACGACGCAGGCTGTTGACGTTGGAGCCGACAAACCCGATCGGGTTATTGATCTCGTGGGCCACGCCTGCAGCAAGTTGCCCTATCGCCGCCATTTTCTCGGACTGCAGCAACTGCGCCTGTGCGTCTTCGAGCCGCGCGATCAGCAGCGCCTGGGCACCCTTCTCTTCTTCCAGCAACTTGTTAAGGTGCGTCAGCTCAAGTTGACGGGCAGCGGTATCGGTCGTGTCACTGATGGCCAGGCCCACGCCAAGATTGCTGCCATCGGCATCTTGCACGGGGAAGAAGGTGCAGTTCTGATACATGAGCCGGACCATGCCACTGATGGGCCGGGTACTTTCGAAATTGAACAGGTGCGGCCGCTGCTGCCATGACGTGAACGCAAAGTTTTGCAGGGTAATGACGCTGTTGATCTTCTGCCGGGTCCAGGCCTCCGGCAGCTCCGGAAAGGCTTCGAACAGCGTACGGCCGACCAGTTCTTCCGCGCTGCGGCCACTGTTGATGGACATGAATTGGTTAGAGAACAGCACCTTGCAGTCCTGGTCGACCAGCAGCACGCCCATGTTGATGGCCTTGAGCATCGACTCAAGGGTTTCCCGGGAAATTGCCTTGATGTCTGTCATGAAGAGATCCCTTCAAAGTTCGTCCAGCAAACGATCGATGGCCCGAACGACAACCCCAGCCGTACGTTCAGTGATGCAGATCAACAAGTCGCAGGAGAACTGATGAGCCTGAACCTCGAAACGGATTTCCAGCACCATCGCCAGGTGTTCATTCAGGTTCAATTCATCCAGTGCATTCGCCGCATGTTCGGTGTGGACGAGAATGGACGGTGCGTCATAGCTCACCTGAGTCGCCACCTGCCTTGCCAGGCCACTGATGCAGGCGCCGGTCAGGATGTTGGTGACATCAAGCATCAACTCGTGCTGCTGCTCCAGGCCGCTGCCCTTGTAGCCCAGCAGTTCGGCCAGTTCATCGGCCCCCTTGGAGCCAAAGCACACGAACACTTCGCCACGTAACTCACCCAGAAAAGACTGGCGGGTGACGATCATGAAGCTCCGGCGCAGATGCTCCGGAATCAACAGGTTATTCTGTTCCCGGATCAGCGGGTGAATAAAGGGAACCGAAAGCGTCACCATGGTATCGGTCAGCAGCGCCAGTCGCTCGGCCGCCTGCCCCATGGCGATGTTCATCAGTTCCTGCAGGGCATCACGTTGGTCTTCGGTGAGTGCGGCCAAGGTTTCCATCAAAGCACTCCTATGACGTGCAAGGCATTGACTACAGCTTCAGCCGTAACCGGCTTGGCTACAAAGGCAGCAGCGCCCAGGTCGAATACCCGTTGCCTGGCCAGGGGTTGGATGTCTGCGCTGATCACCACGACGACCACATTGGCGTCTTCGCGCTTGAGTGCCTCCAGGGTCTGGAAGCCATCCATGACGGGCATGGTGAGGTCGAGAAAAAGCAGATCGACCTGCCCGGCGTGGTAGGCCTCCATCACCTCGGCACCGTTACAGGCTTGGCGAACATCTTCGGTCAGTGATTCCGGCAGGGAACGCAAGACCATCTTGCGGGACATGGATGAATCATCGGCGATTAGAACTTTCATGGTGCACTCCACAGGTATGAAGTGTCCTGCGGCCTCGGCCGAGGCCGGAGAAATCAAGACTTCATTGAATCTTCCAATCACTCTAGCGTGACATATAGCAAAGAGCCATGAAGAAATCCGGATAGTGCTCTAATGAGTTGCGCAGCCTGTAGGGATTTCCCTACAGGCTGCCAGGCATCGGCCCGAAACTCAGTAACCACTGGCCGCCGTCATCGCCCCGCCGACAATCGCAATCCCCGAACTGCTGCCCAAGCGCGTCGCCCCGGCTTCAATCATTTTCAGTGCCGTCGGATAATCGCGCACGCCCCCGGACGCCTTGACCCCAACCGCAGCGCCCACGGTTTTACGCATCAGGGCCACGTCTTTGGCGGTGGCACCGCTTCGGCTGAACCCCGTGGAGGTCTTGACGAACGCCACACCCAGGTCCCGGCAGATTTCGCAGGCCTGGACTTTCTCTTCATCGTCCAGCAGGCAGGTTTCCAGGATGACCTTCAACGGCACGGCGCCGCAGGCCTTGTGGACCAAGGCAATGTCTTCGCGCACTGCCTCCAGCAAACCGTCCTTCAACCAGCCGATATTGAGCACCATGTCGATCTCCCCTGCCCCGGCGGCAATCGCCCGTTCGGCTTCGAAGGCCTTGGTGTCACTCAGGCCGGCGCCCAGGGGAAAGCCCACCACGGCACAAATCACCACGCTGTCGTCGGTCAGGCAGGAAGCGGCGTAAGGCACCTGCCCTGAGTTCAGGCACACCGAATAAAAACCGTGCTCCCGGGCTTCCTCGCACAAGGTGCGAATCTGCTCGCGGGAGGCGTCGGGCGCCAGCAAGGTGTGATCGATGTACTTGGCCAATGCTGCGGGTTGAAGAGTGTTCATTTAACGTGCCCTTGCCTGTATGTTGCGAATGGTCGTGTGCCGCTTGTCACAGCACTCACACTAATGCGTTATAATAATAACACTAAATGTTACTTATCTAACACAAACAATCAAGCCCTGGAATACTCGTGGACAGTAGAAAAGCCGAGCGACTCAAGCTTATCCAACAAGCCTTGCAGGACCAGAACGCCATTCACCTGAGGGAAATGGCGGCGCTGCTGGAGGTTTCGGAGATGACCCTGCGCCGCGATCTCAACCACTTCAGTGATCACCTGCGCCTGCTGGGTGGCTACATCACCCGGGTCGGCAGCGAGGTCAGCGATTACCGGGTTGCCGAGCAGGACACCCGCCACGTCGAGGAAAAACGCCGCATTGGCAAACTCGCCGCGCGACTGATCCAGCCCGGTGACACGGTATTTTTCGACTGCGGTACCACTTCGCCGTTTGTGATCGATTTCATCCCTGATGAAGTGGAGTTCACGGCGGTGTGCAGCTCGCTGAACGTGCTGCTCAAGCTGCATAACAAGCCCAACTGCCACATCGTGTTGTGCGGCGGGACTTTTCACCGCAAGAACCAGGTGTTTGAAAACAGTGCCGAAAGCAGCATCCTCGACAGCGTGCGCCTGACCTGGGCCTTCGTGACGGCCGCCGGCGTCAGCCAGGCATTCGGCGTGACGTGCTTCAACTTCAATGAAATCGAGGTCAAGCAAAAGGTCATGCGCCAGGCCCAGCAACGTGTATTGCTCGCCGACTTCAGCAAGTTCGACACGGTGCGCACCGCTCACTTTGCTGCCCTGCAAGACTTTCAGTACGTGGTCAGCGACAAGAAAATCCCCCGCAGCTACAAGGACGCCATCCAGGCCCACGGCGCGCAATTGCTGGTTTAACCCAGCAACCGCTGGCGTTCCTGCGCGCTCAGGTAGCCGGTGCTGACACTGAACGAAGCGCTGGCTCCCGCCGCCAGCAGACGCACATGGCCTTTGGCTTTCTCGGCGTTATAGCCCTCGGGTTCGCACGTCGATGGCAGCACGAACGCCGCCACTTGCTGATCCGGCGTATGCAGGATCCAGCGTGCGGCGTGGGCGAATTGTTCGGGGCGATAGCGGGTGTAGAACGCCGCGCCACCGGGATGATCCAGCAGGAAGTGGGCCTGGCCGGTGGCGTCCGTGCCGACGCCGTCGAAGAAAAACACGATTTCAGGATCGTACAACCCCGGCTGATCGAGACAGGCCAATTGCCCAGGTTGTTCGGCCAGTTGCGCCATGTAGGCACTCCAGTCCGGCGTCGGCTTGACGTGTTCCGGAATGCTGGTGCGCAGGCGCAGGCGCTGCATGCCCCATGGCTCGACCAACCGCGCGCCGGCCACAAAGGCGTAGTTCATGTGGGCCATGTACATCAGTTCCATAGGCTTGCCGGCCAGGTTGGTCACGTCCATGTCGATATCGAACACCGCCGAATCGGCGCGCAGGGTCACGCTGGGGCACGCCCGGTAGCGATCGCCGAAGCCCTTGGCATATTGATAACAACCGCCCAGGCGCACAAAGCCCTCGCCGATGTCCAGCCAGGCCGAGTCCATCGGGGCGCAAGGCATTTCGCCGTGCAAGGCGTGGGTGTCATCCGGCGCCGGGCAACCGTTGCGCAGCAGGCCACTGTGAAACATGAAGCAGCCGTAGGTATCAATGACCGTCGGGCTGGGCCGGGGTTGCACGAACAGATTGCTCATGGTCAGGTCACAGCCGTCGAACACCGCCGACCAGATCATCTGCCCTTGATAAGGCAGCAGCACCAGGCGTCCACGGCTGTTCTCCAGGCTCACGGCCAGCACGCCGGACGGATAGATCCAGGCACTGACCTTGAAATCCTCGGACTGCAACAGGACTCTCTCCTGCTCGGCAAACACCGCTGGATACAGCGGGATCCGCGTATTCATGAGGCCACCGCCGCGGCGGCGCTCGACGGCAACGTGCCGGGTTGGCGCATACACTTGACCGCATACATCACGATCACGATAAAGCACAGCAATGGCACGCTGTAGGCCAGTTGCATATTGCCGCCGCTGGCATCGGACAACAGGCCCTGGAAGATCGGAATCACCCCGCCGCCGACGATGCTCATCACCAGCAATGAACCGCCGACGCCGGTGTCTTCACCCAGGCCATCGATGGTCAGGCCGTAAATGGTCGGCCAGCACGGGCCGAGGAAAATACTCACGCCGACCGCTGCATACACCGCCGAAATATTCGGCACCAGAATGGTGTAGGCCAGCAGCACAATGCACAGCACACCGTAGATCGCCAGGACCTTGGCCGGATGCAGGCGGCGCATCAACAGGTTGGCGATCATCTTGCCGACAAAGTAGGCGGCAAAGGTGGTCAGCAAAAACCATGAAGCGCTGCGCTCATTCATTCCGCCCATTTGCATCGCCAGGCGAATGGTAAAACTCCACACGCCGACCTGGGCGCCCACGTAGAGAAACTGCGCCAATACGCCAAAGGTAAAGCGCGGGTTACGCCACAGTCGGCCCAGGCTGTGGCGCAGGCTGCCAGGCTTGCTGTCAGCTGGCTTATTGCCCTTGCAGGCCGGGAACCGGGTGATCGCGACCAGGATAAACATCAGCACCAGCACGGCGATCATCCACTTGTAGGGCAACAGCGTGGACTGGATCATCTGCAACTGCTGCACGGCGGCCTCGGAGGCGCTCATCCGGGTCAGTTGTTCCGTGGTCGCGTCGGTGTCCTTGAACATCACGAAACTGCCGACGTACACCCCGGCCATCGCACCGAAGGGGTGGAACGTCTGTGAGATGTTCAAGCGCCGCGTCCCGGTTTCCCGGGGCCCCATCAGGGTCGAGTAGGTGTTGCAGGCGGTTTCCAGGAACGACAGGCCGGCCGCAATCACAAACAGCGCCAGCAGGAACATGCCGTACTTGGCCGTGGACGCCGCCGGGAAAAACAGCAGGCAGCCGAACATGTACAGCAGCAACCCGATCAGGATCGTGCTCTTGTAGCTGAAACGACGCACCACCATCGCCGCCGGAATCGCCACGAAAAAGTAACCCAGGTAAAACGCCGACTGCACAAAGGCGGTCTGGAAATCACTGAGCAAAAACGCTTTCTTGAAGTGTGCGATCAGCACGTCATTCATGCTTGCCGCCGCCGCCCACAGCGCAAAGATGCTGCACAGCAGGATAAAGGCGAACCAGGGCGTGCGGTTCAGGTAGAAACCATCGGGTGTCTGTTGCAGCGCAGGTTTGTTCATTATTGTTCTCCGGGCTGGTTTGGGGGTTACGGCTGTTGCTGGAATCGGGCGAACGCGTCGCTGTCGGGATATGACGTCTGGGTGCCCAGCGCCATGACCGAGCAGGCGGAATACGCCACGGCCTGTTCCATGGCCTGCCGGATACCACCGTCGCGGCTCCAGTGCTGGATGAAGCAACCGATAAAGGCATCGCCGGCGCCCGTGGTGTCCCGTGCCACGACCTTTCGGCCCGGCACCCGGAATTCGCCCTCCTCTCCCACGTACAACGCACCGTGTTCACCGAGGGTGACGATCACGTGGCGAATACCGCTGGCCACCAGCGTGCGCGCGGCGCGTTGGGCGGCGTCCGGCGAGTCCACAACCTGGCCGGTGATCAACGCCAGTTCCGATTCATTGGGGATCAGGAAATCCAGCTGCGCCAGGTGCTCCCCGCTCAGGCCGGCCAGGGCCGGTGCCGGGTTGAGCAGCACCGCGATGCCGTGCCGGTGCGCAAATTCGATGGCGTAGTAGACCGTCTCCAGATTGATCTCCAACTGCAGCACGATCAGCGTGCACTCGCGCAGGTCGGCGGCCGCCGCGTCGATGTCCGCCGGCAACAAATGCGCATTGGCGCCTTTGACGATCAGAATGCTGTTGTGGGAGTCGGCCCGCACAAAAATCGGCGCGACACCGCTGGAAACCCCAGGCACCCGCTGCACATGACGGGTGTCGATACCAAAACGCTGGAAGTTGGCCAGGGTGTTGTCGGCAAACATGTCGTCGCCGACCTTGCTCAACATCAGCACCTGGGCCCCAAGCTTGGCTGCCGCCACCGCCTGGTTTGCCCCCTTGCCGCCACACCCGAGGGCAAAACCAGGCGCTTCCAGGGTTTCGCCCTGGGCCGGCATGCGGTCGATGTAGGTGATCAAATCCACCATATTGCTGCCGATGACTGCGATCTTGCTCATTGCTATTCCACCTTGTTGCACCCCGACCAGGCAGGTCGTGGCGCTCTTGTTTTGTTATTTAAATAACATTAGGTGTGAATATTCAATCTTTTTTTGCAAAGCCCGGTCAATGAGCGCTGCGGGTGGGCCGGTGGACCGGGCAAAAAAAACCGACCCACAGGGGGCCGGTCCATAAAGCGTGTATCAGGTCTGTGCGGTGTTACAGGCTGAAGCGATCCACGGATTGCGACAACTTGCCGGCCAGCCCGGCCAGTTCATCGGTGGTCGAGGCGGTTTCGCCGATGATGCGGCTGTTGTTTTCCGACATCCCCGCAATCATCTCCACCTGGTGGGAGATCTCGTTGCTGGCCAGGCTCTGTTCACCGATGGTGCGCGAGATGTCGTTCACCAACTCGGTGGTATTCAGGGTGGCCTGCAGAATATCGCGGATCGCTCGCTCCACCTCGGCAGTCACCGCCATGCCTTTGTCCACTTGGGTGACGCCCTCCTCCATGCTGGTCACCGCTTCCCGGGTGTTCTGCTGGATACGCCCGACCATGCTGGCAATTTCCTGGGTCGAGGCGCTGGTGCGGCCCGCCAGGCTGCGCACTTCATCGGCGACCACCGCAAAGCCGCGTCCCTGTTCGCCGGCGCGGGCGGCTTCAATCGCGGCGTTCAGGGCCAACAGGTTGGTTTGGTCAGCGATGCCCTTGATCACTTGGATAATGCTGAAGATCGCCTCGGACTCCTTGTCCAGCGTACGAATGACCTGGGCCGATTGCTGCGCTGAGCGGGCAATGCCATCCATGTCCTTCACCACCTGGTGGATCACCCGGCCGCCGTCCTTGGCCAGGGCTTCGGCCTGGTTGGCCATGTCCAGGGCGCGTCCGGCATGCCGGGTGATTTCCTCGATACTGGCGGTCATTTCACTGGCCGCCGCCGCCATGGTGCTGGCGGCCGCGCTTTGCTGCTGGCTGCTGCCGGCGACGTCATGGCAGCCCTGGCTCAAGCGTTCGCTCATGCCATTGACGCCGTGGGCATTGCTGCGCACCACCTCGATCATGCCGCGTAGATCTCGCTGCATGGTGGCAAGGCTGCGGATCAACGAGCTGGCTTCGTCCTTGCGCTTAGGTTCGACAATCGGCTCGCTCAGGTTACCCCGGGCGATACTGGCAGCAATGCGACTGGCGGCCTGCAGCGGCGCCATGATGCTCGACAACACCCAGCGCCCCTGGGCCAGCAGCAGCAACAGGCTGGCGAGCAATACGGCGCCCAAGGTCAAATTGGCGTGGCTGATGGTCTGCCGCGTGCTGGCGCTGGTCTCCTGGGTATTGCTTTCGATCAGCTCGCTCATCGCCGCCATTTGATCTTCCAGCTGGGAAAACGCCTTGTTGAAGGTGTCCAGTTCCCCGCGAGCGGCCTCAGGATTCTCCAGTGCCAGCGCGACGATGCGCTCGCCGGCACTGATATAGGTGTCCAGGCTGGGTCTGATTTTTTCCAGGCCGCTTTTGATCGTGGCATCCAGCGGCAACTTGAGGTTGTCGCCCAGTACCTGACGGAAATGCTCGGCGTGTTCCTTCAACGAGGTGTTGACCTCATCCTTGCTGCTGGTGCTTTTGCCCAACCCCACGAGCATGGCAGACAGCACGTCGGCACGCAGTGCGTCGTGCATCATGTCGGCTTCCATATGATTGCGCAGGACCGTCATGCTCACCTCGCTATCCTGTACGGCCTCGCTCATCCGAACATTCCCCAGGTAGCCGGCCAGGCTCATGACCAGAGCCGTGAGCAACCCGGTGGCAATCAACAGCATCAAGCGTAATTTGATCGTCATGCTGACATCCCCATACCCAACCGTCGAAGCAACGTTCTTACCGTTATCGGCATCAATCCCTGTTAGTGAAGCCTAAGTTTGCGGATCTGCGCGGATCCCTTAAGCTGATCGACTTTTGCGCTGCCGGAAACCGCCCATGTCCCGAAGTATTGCCCACCTTGCGTTGCTGCTGGGGTTGATCACCGCCGTCGGCCCGTTCGCCATCGACATCTACCTGCCCGCCCTGCCTACCCTGGGCGCCAGCCTGCACGCCTCGCCGGCGGCGGTACAGATGAGCCTCACCGTGTTCTTCATGGTCATTGGGGTGTGCCAGCTGTTCTACGGCCCGATCAGCGATGTGTTCGGGCGCAAGCCGCCGATTTACGCCGGTCTGCTGATCTTTGCCGTGGGCAGCGTCGGCTGCGCGCTGGCGCCCACCATTGAAGTGCTGATCGGCTTTCGTGCCGTGCAGGCCTTCGGCGCCTGTGCCGGGATGGTCATTCCTCGGGCGATCGTGCGCGACCTGTACACCGGCCATGAAGCCGCGCGGTTGATGGCGTTGCTGATGCTGGTGATGAGTGTGTCGCCGATTCTCGCGCCGCTGGCCGGCAGCTTGGTGATTTCGTTGTGGAGCTGGCGCGAAGTGTTCGTCGTGCTCGCGGTGGTGGCCGTGCTGTGCCTGGTGATGACAATTGTGCAGCTGCCCGAAACCCATCCCGCCGAGCGCCGGCTGGGCAAGACCTTGGGCACGGCGTTCAGCAGCTACGGCGTACTGCTGCGTGACCCGGTCTTCATCGGTCTGTCGGTGGTGTGCGGGTTCGGGCTGGCGACGTTCTTCGTGTTTATCGGCAGTGCACCCTTCGTGTATATCGAATACTTCGGCCTCACGCCTACTCAGTTCAGCCTGTGTTTCGCCCTGAACGCCGCGTCGTTTTTCGCCATGAGCCAACTCACTGCACGCTTGAGCGCGCGCTTTGGCCTGGCGCCACTGATTCGTTGGTCGGTGGTCGCCGTAGCCGCCGTGATGGTGCTGCTGGCCGCGACCACGCTGTGGGTCGACAGCCTGGCCTTGATGATGGCGTTGCTGTTTATCGGCTTCGGTTTCCTCGGCCTGTTGTTGCCGGCGGCGGGCGTGTTATCCCTGGAAGATCATGGTGCTGTGGCGGGCTCTGCCTCCGCCCTGTTGGGCGCGATCCAGATGATCACCGCTGCCGTGTCCATGACCCTGGTAGGAGTGTTCGCCGACCACACTCCGGCGCCGATGCTGGTCGGCATTGCGCTGTGCGCCGTCGCGGCGATGCTCACCACCCTGTGGACCTTGGGCCGTCTGCCGGCACACCTGGCGAGCGCCCCGCCCCACGGCTGAGCGATACCGCTCGTCGGGCCTGGCCGGCATCCATTACAACTATCGCCGGCCATGAAACTACTAATCCCATAGCACCGTTCGAAACCTATGGAGATTGGAAATGACTGACTACCCACGCCCGCCCTTCGCCCCCCAGGCGCAAAACGTGCCCGGTACCCAACGCACCATGGACCCGTACCCGGACTGTGGGGAACAGAGTTACAAGGGCTCCGGCCGGCTGGCCAACAAGATCGCCTTGGTCACCGGCGCCGACAGCGGCATTGGCCGCGCAGTGGCCATCGCCTTCGCCCGTGAAGGCGCCGATGTGGCCATCGCGTACCTGGACGAACACGAGGACGCCAGGGAAACCGCGCGATGGGTCGAGGAAGCGGGCCGCCAATGCCTGTTGCTGCCCGGTGACATTGCGCAAAAAGCCACCTGCCAGGCGCTGGTCGACAAGACCGTGGAACAGTTCGGGCGCATTGACGTGCTGGTGAATAACGCGGCATTCCAGATGACCCACGAGACGCTCGAAGAGATCGAGGATGAGGAATGGGTCAAGACCTTCGATATCAACATCACCGCGATGTTTCGCCTCTGCAAGGCTGCGCTGCCGCATATGAAGGCCGGCAGTTCGATCATCAACACCAGCTCGGTCAATTCCGACATGCCCAAGCCGACCCTGCTGGCCTATGCCGCCACCAAGGGCGCAATCGCCAACTTCACCGGCGGCTTGGCGCAATTACTCGGCAGTAAGGGCATCCGCGTCAACAGCGTCGCGCCCGGCCCGATCTGGACGCCGTTGATCGTGGCGACCATGACCGATGACGACGTGCAGAGTTTCGGCAGCGAAACCCCACTGGGCCGCCCCGGCCAACCGGTGGAGGTGGCGCCGATTTATGTGCTGCTGGCATCGGACGAGGCCAGCTATATCTCGGGTTCGCGTTATGCGGTCACCGGCGGCAAACCGATTCTGTAGGTCCGCAGCTGTTCTTCTACAGATCAAACCGATCCACCGCCCGCCGCCGCTCGTTGTCGTCACGCACGTCATAACTGGCGGTGGTCTGGATATTGGTGTGATGCGCCAGCTTCTGTGCAATCGACAGGTCATGCTCCTCGATCACCCGCGTGATAAACGAGCGGCGAAAGTCGTGGGGCATGATCTTCACCCCGACCTGCTCACCCCGCTGGCGGGCGATGTAGTAAATCGCATGCTTGGTGATACGTTCCCGGGTGATATGGCTGCCCCGGCGTATGCGGTTGAACAGGAAGCTGTCGTCCTGCTCGCCTTCCTTGAGCTGTTCGCGCCTGAAGGCCAACCATGCCTGCAACTTGGCGAAAGCCCAGTCCGGCGCATACTTGACCAATTCCTTATTGCCCTTGCCGATTACCCGCAGGCTGCGTTCATCGAAGTTGATCTGCGCCAGGTCGAGGTTGACCGACTCGGACTTACGCATGCCTGAGCCGTACAGGATGCCGATGACTGCTGCATCACGCAGGCCTTGGGGGCGAGGGTCGGCGGCGCAGACTTCCATCATTTCCCGGATCAACGTGCGCCGCAGATTGCGGCCCTGACCCAGGCGCGTGCCGGGCGTGGCCTTGACCGTGCGCATTTTCAGGAGATGTTCCTGGCTGATCAGGCTCATGCGCCAGGCTTCGTTCATCACCCCGCGCACGGCATTCACATACAAGGATGAGGTATTCGGTGCGTAGCCGTCTTCACGCAATGCTGCGACCAGGGCGATGACATGTTCGGGTTGCAGCTGGTGCCAGTCGATGTCTTCGAGGTTGATGTCTTCGAAGCCCAGGCGGTCGGCGGCGTCCTGCAGCACGTAGCGCATGGTCAGTTGGCTGGAGGGGGCCAGGCGGGTGAGGTAGAGGGTCAACGGGTTGCGGATAGACTCGGTCAAGGTAGATCAGCCTTTGGATTAAATACCTCGAACAACTCATTGTTTAATCGAGATATTTAGTGAATTGGCGAAGGCTGAGTCTAACCCAGGAAAAGCCCTGGCACAAAATCACGGTGCCGTGTCGTCATCCTCGGTGGGTGCCTGGGGCTGGGTCTGGGCCTGGCTCCATTCGGCATCCTGCTTCTGCATCAGGGCGAACCAGTGCTGACGCATAAAGGCCAGGTAAGCGTCCGGCGCCTTGGCAAAGTCCTTCTCATCGCCATAGCAACCCGGCAACGGCAACTCCGTGCCCTGCTCCTTGTACTGGCTGACCAGCGCCTGCTGCCCGGCCACGCTGCAATCCTTGGGCAGCGGCATGCCACGCAGGGCCCCGGCCTCCTCATCCCACCAGGCTGCGCCGACCCGGTCGACCCCGCGCAGGCGGTACTTCTGCGACTTGCCGACATGCATGATCAGCTTGAATTCGTTGGGGCTGACATCGCTGGTGCAGGTGCGCGAATAGCCCACGGTGGCCTGGGTGACGCCATCGCCAGTGAGGTCGGTGACCTTGGTCGCGGCCATGTCGAAGCGCAGCGCCGCATCGAACTGGCAATGCTGCACGTCGTCGTAGAGCATCCACATGCGCTTGGGACGGTCACCGTCGATCAGGTATTGGGCCGCATAGACAAACGCCGACTGGGTACCGTCATCCTCGCGTTCGCTGACCTGCTCGGAGAGCACCAGCAGGTTCTTGCCCTGGCGGTCGTCCCAGGTATAGGCGGCGACCTGCCTGCCGCGCACTTCAACCCCCTCAGGGACTTGGGCGAGCGCGGTCAGGGCCACGCCATCATCTGCCCGTACGGCGGTGACGCAGGCCGCCGTCATCAACAATCCGATCAAAACGGGCCGCCATTGGCCGCTTATACGCTGCACGCTATTCATCCGAGTACCCTGGCAAGAGATGGCTTACTTTACCGGCACTTGAGGCGCATTGCAGAGAAGATTCTTCAATATAAACACGTAGCAGGCGGTGGTAAGGCGCAATCCGGCGGCCGATGCCTTTCGAGTCCGCCCCGCGTCATGTAAACCGTTCCTGTTTCACCCAATAAATAATGCCCTCAGTGACTTAGTTGTGTAGCTGAACACTAGCTGTCTACCTGTCAAATAAACGAGTTTTTCATCTGGCTTTCATATTCGTTGAACATTTTTACGCTTAATCTTGGGGTCAGGACTTGAGAACGAACCGCGTTGTGCCAACTAACTCGTTGATTCCGCTTTACCTTTGTAGATTTTGGTCTTTACTCCCTTATGCCCATGGAAGCCCCCCATTAGCCCACCAGGACGGTCGGATGAACATCACAAACCCACGCAAGGTTTAACCAAGCGCCGGCCTTTTCGGCCATTGATTGCTGTTGTCTTACGCTCCAAGTTGCTCTAACCCTGAGGTCATGAATCTTTGAAACCCTACCCTATTCATTGCGTGTCGATCGTTATCCCGGTCTACAACGAACAAGAAAGCCTGCCTGAACTGCTGCGTCGTACCACTGCCGCCTGCAAGCAACTGGCCTACGAATACGAAATCATCCTGGTGGATGACGGTAGCCGCGACAACTCCGCCCAATTGCTCGAAGACGCCGCCGCGCAAGACGGCAGCAACGTGGTGGCGGTGATCCTCAATCGCAACTACGGGCAGCATGCGGCGATCATGGCCGGTTTCGAGCAGTGCCGGGGCGACGTGGTGATTACCCTCGACGCCGACCTGCAGAACCCCCCGAAGAAATCCCGCGCCTGGTTGAACAGGCCGCCCTGGGCTACGACGTGGTCGCCACGGTGCGCAACAATCGCCAGGACTCAGCCTTTCGCCGCTGGCCTTCGCGCCTGATCAACCTCGCCGTGCAACGCTCCACCGGCGTGGCCATGAGCGACTACGGCTGCATGTTGCGCGCTTACCGGCGCACCATCGTCGACGCCATGCTCGCCTGCCGCGAGCGCAGCACCTTCATCCCGATCCTGGCCAACGGCTTTGCCCGTCACACCACCGAGATCCTGGTGCACCACGCCGAGCGTGAACACGGCGAATCCAAATACAGCGCCATGCGCCTGATCAGCCTGATGTTCGACCTGCTGACCTGCATGACCACCACCCCGCTGCGCCTGCTCTCCATCGTCGGCTTCAGCCTGGCCGCGCTGGGCGTATTTTTCGCCTTTGCGTTGATCGTGATGCGCCTGGCCTTCGGTGCTGACTGGGCCGGTGACGGTCTGTTCGTACTGTTCGCGGTGCTGTTCGTGTTCACCGGCGGCCAGTTCATCGGCATGGGCCTGCTGGGTGAATACCTGGGCCGCATGTACAGCGACGTGCGCGCCCGCCCCCGCTTCTTTATTGAAAAAGTGCTGCGCAACCAACCGGCAGCACCGGCACCCGTGGTCGTCGTCGACGGCCTGGTGTCTTCCCATTCCACCACTACTTTTCCTTCCGATCAGGTTTCGTCATGAATTCAAAAGCCGTTGTCTTCGCTTACCACGATATTGGCTGTGCGGGCATTGAAGCCCTGCTGACTGCGGGCTACGACATTGCCGCCGTGTTCACCCATGCCGACGACCCCAAGGAAAACAATTTCTACGGCTCCGTCGCCCAACTCTGCGCGCGCAACGGCATCCCGGTACACGCGCCGGAAGACGCCAACCACCCGCTGTGGATCGAGCGCATCGCCAAGCTGAACCCGGACTACATTTTTTCTTTCTACTACCGCAACCTGCTGAGCGAGCCGCTGTTGGCCACCGCCAGCAAAGGCGCGTTCAACCTGCACGGCTCGTTGCTGCCTAAATACCGTGGCCGTGCCCCGGCCAACTGGGTGCTGGTCAACGGCGAAACCGAAACCGGCGTGACCCTGCACCGCATGGTCAAGCGCGCCGATGCCGGGGCGATCCTGGCCCAGCAAAAAGTCGTGATCGAGCGCACCGACACCGGCCTGACCCTGCACGCCAAGCTGCGTGATGCGGCCACCAGCCTGCTGCGCGACGCCCTGCCGCAACTGGCTGCGGGCAAGCTGAGCGAGACGGCCCAGGACGAAAGCCAGGCCACCTACTTTGGTCGCCGTACGGCTGCCGACGGCAAGCTGGAGTGGAAAAAAACCGCTGAAGAACTGTTCAACCTGGTGCGCGCGGTGACTCAACCGTACCCAGGCGCGTTCTGCGCCGTCGGCGAGCACAAGCTCATCGTCTGGCAAGCCGAAGTGGTCAAGGGCAATGAAGGCCTGGCGCCGGGCCGTGTGATCAGCGTCAACCCGCTGCGCATCGCCTGCGGCGAAGACTCTCTGGTGGTCAAGTTCGGCCAGCGCAACGACAACGGCCTGTACCTGGCCGGCCCGTCACTGGCCAACGAACTGGGCCTGGTCGACGGCTCCGTACTGCGCGGTGCCGAGTCCGGCCGCAAGCCGCGCCGGACCCGCGTGCTGATTCTGGGTGTGAACGGCTTTATCGGTAACCACCTGTCCGAGCGCCTGCTGCGTGACGACCGTTATGAAGTCTACGGCCTGGACATCGGCTCCGACGCCATCGAGCGCCTGCGCAGCCACCCGAACTTCCATTACGTCGAAGGCGACATCAGCATCCACACCGAGTGGATCGAGTACCACATCAAGAAGTGCGACGTGGTTCTGCCGCTGGTGGCCATCGCCACACCGATCGAATACACCCGTAATCCGCTGCGCGTGTTCGAGCTGGACTTCGAAGAAAACCTCAAGCTGGTGCGCTACTGCGTCAAGTACAACAAGCGCGTGATCTTCCCGTCGACCTCCGAAGTCTATGGCATGTGCCAGGACCAGTATTTCGACGAAGACACCTCCAACCTGGTGGTCGGCCCGGTCAACAAGCAGCGCTGGATCTACTCGGTCTCCAAGCAACTGCTGGACCGCGTGATCTGGGCCTACGGCGCCAAGGGCCTGAACTTCACCCTGTTCCGTCCGTTCAACTGGATGGGCCCGCGCCTGGACCGCCTGGATTCGGCGCGTATCGGCAGCTCCCGGGCGATCACCCAGCTGATCCTGAACCTGGTGGAAGGTACGCCGATCCGCCTGTTCGACGGTGGCGAGCAGAAGCGTTGCTTCACTGACATCGCCGACGGTATCGAAGCCCTGGCGCGCATCATCGATAACGACAACGATGCCTGCAACGGCCAGATCATCAACATCGGCAACCCGGAAAACGAAGCCAGCATCCGCCAGTTGGGCGAAGAGCTGCTGCGTCAGTTCGAGGCGCACCCGCTGCGCGGCAACTTCCCGCCGTTCGCCGGTTTCCGTGACGTCGAGAGCAAGGCGTTCTACGGCACCGGTTACCAGGACGTGGCACACCGCAAGCCAAGCATCGAAAACGCCAAGCGCCTGCTGAACTGGGAGCCGACCGTGGAAATGAGCGAAACCATCGGCAACACGCTGGACTTCTTCCTGCGTGAAGCCATGCTCGAAATCGCGGACAAAAAGTAATGAAGGCAGGCTTGCGCATCGACGTCGACACCTACCGCGGCACCCGTGAAGGCGTGCCACGGTTGCTCGAATCCCTGGATGAGGCCGGGGTCAAGGCGACGTTCTTCTTCAGTGTCGGGCCGGACAACATGGGGCGCCACTTGTGGCGCCTGATTCGCCCGCAGTTCCTGTGGAAGATGCTGCGTTCCAACGCGGCCGGCCTGTACGGCTGGGACATCCTGCTGGCCGGCACCGCCTGGCCTGGCAAGCCGATCGGCCGCGACCTGGGGCACTTGATGCGTCAGGCCAAGGCGGCGGGGCATGAAGTCGGCCTGCACGCCTGGGATCACCACGGCTGGCAGGCCAACACCGGGCGTTGGAGCGATGCACAGCTGGTGGAGCAGATTCGACGCGGCGTGGAGACCTTGAGCGACATCCTCGGCGAGCGCATCGACTGTTCGGCGGCGGCCGGTTGGCGTGCCGACGAGCGTGTGGTGCAGGCCAAGCAAGGTTTCAACTTCCGCTACAACAGCGATTGCCGGGGTACCAGCCTGTTTCGGCCGACATTGGCCGATGGCAGCGCGGGTACGCCACAAATTCCGGTGGACCTGCCGACCTTCGACGAAGTCGTCGGGCCGGTGGTGGCCGCCAAAGACTTCAACGGCTTCATTCTTGACCGGTTTGCCGAGTCGAAGCTCAACGTCTACACGATCCACGCAGAAGTAGAAGGGATTCTGATGGCCAATGATTTTCGCCAGTTGCTCGCCCAGGCAGGGCAGCGCGGCATCGACTTCAACCCCCTGGGCGACTTGCTGCCTACGGACCTGACCACCCTGCCCCGGCAACACCTGGTGCGCGGCGCCTTGAGCGGCCGTGAGGGTTGGCTCGGAGTGCAGCAGGCATGATCCGGCGTTGGGCCTTGCCCCTGCTCCTGCTGGCGTTCGGTGTGTTTTACCTGTTGCCGCTGACCACCCACGGCCTGTGGATTCCGGATGAAACCCGCTATGCCCAGATCAGCCAGGAAATGCTGCTGACCGGCAAGTGGGCCTCGCCGCACTTCATGGGGATCCGCTACTTCGAAAAACCGGCTGCCGGTTACTGGATGATCGCGCTGGGCCAGGCGATCTTCGGGCAAAACCTGTTTGGCGTGCGCTTCGCCTCGGCGCTGAGCACCGGCTTGAGCATCCTGCTGGTGTACCTGGTGTCGCGCCGCTTGTGGAATGACCCGCAAAAAAGCCTGGTCAGCAGTGTGCTGTACATGAGTTTTGTCAGCGTGGCGGCTTTAGGGGGCTATGCCAACCTCGATCCGCAGTTCACGTTCTGGGTCAACCTGACCGGCGTCGCCCTGTGGTTCTGCTTCGACAGCACCACCCGCAACGGCCGCCTGGGGGCCTGGGCGCTGCTCGGTTTTGCCTGTGGCATGGGCTTTATGACCAAGGGCTTCCTCGCGTGGCTGTTGCCGGTGTTGATCGCCCTGCCCTACGCGATCTGGCAGAAGCGCTTTCGCGAACTGCTCGGCTACGGCCTGGTCGCCGTGGTCGTGGCCATTGCGGTGAGCCTGCCGTGGGCCCTGGCCGTGCACCTGCAGGAGCCGGACTACTGGAACTTCTTCTTTTGGCACGAGCATATCCAGCGCTTTGCCGGCGACGATGCCCAGCACGCCGAACCGTTCTGGTATTACCTGCCGCTGCTGATTGCCTTCTGCCTGCCGTGGGTGGCGCTGTTGCCGTCCACCCTGAAACAGGCGTGGCAGGAAAAACGCGCGGCGAAAACCGCCTTCCTGTTGTTGTGGCTGCTGATGCCGCTGGCGTTTTTCAGCCTGGCCAAGGGCAAGTTGCCTTCCTACATCATGCCGTGCCTGCTGCCGCTGGCGTTGCTGATGGGCCACACCTTGGCCGACAAACTGGCCCAGGCCCGTGGTCGTGTATTGCGCATCAACGGCTGGCTGAACCTGGTGATTGGCGTTGTGGCGTTACTGGCCCTGACCTGGTTCCAACTGAAAAAACCGGTGTACGAGCACGGCAGTGAAACCCTCAGCCTGGTGCTGGTGTTTGTCTTCCTGTTCGGCTGGATCGTTGCCAACCTGTTGCAGGCCTCGCGCCCGCTGCGCTTGTGGGCAGCGCCGGTGATCGGCAGCTGGTTGCTGGTGGCGCTGGTCCCGGCCGCATTGCCCCATTCGGTGGTTTATAACAAGACCCCGGACCAGTTCATCATCGATCACCTCCAGGAGTTGAGCCAGACCAGCGCGTTGCTGAGCAACGACCTCGGTGCAGCCTCCGCCCTCGCATGGCGCGTCAAGCGCCCGGACGTGACCCTCTATAACACCGTCGGCGAAGTGAAATATGGCTTGGCCTTCGACGATGCGGCCCATCACAAGGTCGACCCCACACAGGTCCAGCAATGGATGAGCGACGCGCGCAAACACGGCGCGGTCGGTGTGGTGATGCGCGTCAAGGGTGACGACGAAATCGCCGAAGTGGACTTGCTGCCCAAGGACGGCAAGCGCTACGAGCAAGGCAATATCGTGATCCTGGTGTTCCCGCAGGTTGCGCCATGATCACACTGCTCCTGTTATTGGCGGCCTGCCTGCTGACATGCATGGGCCAGGTCTCGCAGAAATTCGCCGTAGAAGGCTGGCGCGGCCAGCCCGACGGTTGGGCGCTGAAACTGCGCTCGCCATGGTTGTGGTCGGCCCTGCTGTGCCTGGGTTTTGGTTTGCTGGTGTGGTTGCTGGTGTTGCAGCGCCTGGAAGTCGGCATCGCCTACCCGATGCTCAGCCTCAATTTTGTCCTGGTCACCCTGGTGGCGCGCTGTGTGTTCAAGGAGCCCATCGACACACGGCATTGGCTGGGTGTGGTGCTGGTGATTGCCGGTGTGGTGCTGCTGGGGCGCCAGGTATGAGCCGCGTGCATGGGGTTGCCCTGGCCCTGGGCAGCGTTGGCCTGGTCAGCGCCGCCCAGTTGGGCATGCGCTGGAGCATGACGCGCCTGCCCTTGCCCACCGATTGGCTGACGGCGTTCAACAGCAATGCCATCGACTTCGCCGCGTTGGGCGTAGTGAGCCTGGCGATCCTGGCCTACGCGCTGTCGATGCTCTGCTGGCTCGGCGCCCTCAAGCACCTGCCCCTGGGCCGCGCCTATTCGCTGCTGAGCATCAGCTATGCGCTGGTGTACCTGCTGGCCGCCAGCCTGCCGGTGTTCAACGAACATTTTTCTCTCTCGAAAACCCTGGGGGTGGCGCTTGTCATCCTTGGTGTGCTGGTTATTAACTCTCGCCGTGCTAGCGCTGCAAGCGCCAGGAATGCCCCATGAAAATCAGTGTATTTGGTAGTGGTTACGTCGGTCTGGTACAGGCCACCGTATTAGCCGAAGTCGGTCACGATGTCATCTGCATGGACGTCGATCAGAACAAGGTCAAGCTCCTGCAGCAAGGCCATGTGAGCATCTTCGAGCCGGGGCTGGCGGCCATGGTCAAGGAAAACCTGGAGAGCGGGCGACTGCACTTCACCTTTGACGAAAAGCTTGCCGTCGAACACGGCGAAGTGCTGTTTATCGCGGTGGGTACGCCGTCGGATGAAGACGGCTCGGCCGACCTCAAGTACGTGCTGTCGGTGGGCGACGCGGTGGCCCGCCACCGTATCGACCCGGTGATCCTGGTGGAGAAGTCCACCGTCCCGGTGGGCACCGGCGACACCCTGCGCGCCCATATCGAAAAAGCCCTGCACCTGGCCGGCCGACACCTGGAGTTCGATATCGTCTCCAACCCGGAATTCCTCAAGGAAGGCTCCGCCGTTGCCGACTGCCGCCGCCCGGACCGCATCATCATCGGCTGCGAGCGCGAAGAAGTGCGCGACGTGATGCGCGACCTGTACGCGCCGTTCAACCGCAACCATGACCGCATCATCTTCATGGACCTGCGCAGCGCCGAACTGACCAAATACGCCGCCAACTGCATGCTGGCGACCAAGATCAGCTTCATCAACCAGATCGCCGAACTGGCCGAACACCTGGGTGCCGACATCGAAGCCGTGCGCCTGGGCATCGGCGCCGACTCGCGCATCGGCTACCACTTTATCTACCCCGGCTGCGGCTACGGCGGCTCGTGCTTCCCCAAGGACATGCGTGCCTTGATCCACAGCGCCAAGCAGGCCAACTGCTCCAGCGACCTGCTGGAAGCCGTGGAAGCCATCAACCAGCGCCAGAAGAGCAAGCTGTTCGAGCGTATCAATGCGTTCTTCCAGGGCAACCTGCGCGGCAAGACCTTTGCCCTGTGGGGCCTGGCGTTCAAGCCCAACACCGACGACATGCGCGATGCACCCAGCCGCGTGCTGATGGAAGCGTTGTGGGCCGCCGGCGCCACTGTGCGGGCGTTCGACCCGGAAGCCATGCAGGAAACCCAGCGTATCTACGCTGACGAGGAGCGGTTGATGCTGATGGGCACGCCGGAATCCACGTTGCTCGGCGCCGATGCGCTGATCGTCTGCACCGAATGGCAGCAGTTCAAGGCGCCCGACTTCGAGCTGATCCACCAGCGCCTGAAAACCCCGGTGATCTTCGACGGCCGCAACCTGTATGACGGCGAGCGCCTGGCGCGCAAAGGCTTCCAGTATTACCCGATCGGTCGTGGCGATTCCTGCCAGTTGCCGATCCCCCAGCAACAGTGGGTGCCGCAGGTCGTGGAAGCCTGAGTCGTGAACAAAGCTCAACCGTCCCTGCTCAGCCCGACGATCCGTCGCCAATCCCTCGCCTTGGGATTGCTGGCGCTGTTGTTGTTCATCGCCGGCAGCTGGCACCAGGCGATTATCGGTTTCGACTCACGTTTCGTGGTGTTTGCCCAGGAGATGCTGCGCCATGGGCCGGGGTTTTTTCCCACCACGTACGGGCAGCCGTATGCCGATTACCTGGCCACCTCGACGCTGATGACCTGGCTGTTGTCCCTGCCCCTGGGCCAGGTCACCAGCCTCACGGCCTGGCTGCCCACGTCGATTGCCTCGGCAGTGATCGTCATCCTGGTGTATCGCCTGACGGCGCCCTACTCCCAGCGCTGGGGCCTGCTGAGCATCGCGCTGTTGTTGCTGAGCAGTACCTTCATCAGTGAAACACGTGCGGTATCGCTCGACCAGATGCTCGCCGCCGTCGCCCTGTCGGTGTTCTACCTCGGTTATGCCCATGACCATTTCGGTGCGGGCAGACGCCTGTACTGGCTGTACCTGCTGCTGATCCTCGGCTTTGCGATTCGCGGGCCGATCGGGCTGGTCATTCCCACGGGCGTGCTGTGCAGCTACTACCTGATCAACCGGCAATGGCGCCAACTGTTCAGCTTTGGCCTGCTGGCCCTGGCGCTGCTGGCGGCCTGTGTCGGCCTGCTGTTGCTGATGGCCAAGCTCAGTGGCGGCGAGGGCTTCATGCAGGATGTGATCCGCATGCAGTTCCTGGGGCGCATGGACGGCAGTGAAGGCTCCAGTGGTGCGTTGTATTACTTCACCAGCTCGCTGGGCAACTACGCCCTCGCCTATCCCGTGGCGCTGCTGGTGCTGCTGGCGGTTGCGGTCGGTGGGCGACGCGTGCCGACGCCGGCGTTGCAACTGGTGCTGTACTGCGCCGCCGCAGGCTTGCTGGTGATGCTGGGCCTGTCGATTCCCCAGGCAAAGAAGGCTCGCTATGTACTGCCGATGTTGCCGATGGCGGCGATCATTGCGGCGTACCCGTTCCAGGTCGCTGAGGGGCGGCTGTTTGCAGGGCTACGCGGGCTGATGCTGGGTCTATGGACGCTGCTGCCAGGCCTGCTGATCGTCGGGCTGGTATTCGCGCGGCCACGCTATCCGCAGCAGTTGAGCGAGCTGGGGCCGGTGTTCGCCGTTCTCGGCGTGTTGCAAGCCTTGGCATTGCTGGCGTTGTTCAGGGCTCGCCTGCGGCCGCTGGGTCCGGCGCTTGCCGCCGTGCTTGCGGTGTGGGCAACCTATATTGCCGTGGTCGAACCGCTCGAGCGCAGCGTCTACGACACCCGCACCTTTACCCTGCAAGTGCATGAGCAGGTCAAGCAACAGCGCGCCCCCGTGGTATTGCACGGCCTGGGCAAAGACGCCAAGGCGATCAAATACATGGTCAACCTCGACTGCGACCAGGTGCCGCTGTTTACCCAACAAGCCTCTGACCTGGCACCGCTGCAAGGGCCGGCGTGGCTGGTGATGAGCCAGGCGGATTTCGACGGTTTGCAGGACCCGCGCCTGCGTGCAATTAGTCCAACCCTGAGCGGTGAGTTCGACCGAAACCCCTATGTGCTGCTGTACCTGGCCAAAGCCCCTCAGCCTTGAGTTGCGACGCAGAAAGATCCTACGCAGCTATGCGTAATGGCTGGTGTCATTTCCCTTTCCCGCGTCTGAAACCCAACTGTAAACTCGATGGCCACGCGCGGTAACTGTCTACCGCCACAGGCCATGGATAACAACAAGGACGCCAGGAGCCGCAGCCAGCACTGCGGCTTACTTCGTGAGAGGGCAAACCGTGCCGGATGACCGTTTACCGTATACCCCAGCTTCACTGACCCGTAATGAAATCCATATTGGCTACCTGCCCATTGCGCCGCTGGATCGGCTGATGTGGCTGCGCAATGCCCTGGTGGCCCTCAAAGGTCCACTGGCCGGGGAGCCAGGGTTGCAGGAAAACCTGCAAAAACATTTGTTCAATGAAGAGACCGATATTCGTGTGCTGGGCAAGCTCAATTCTCCCGTCATGCCCTGATAAACTCATTATTTTTGTATTTAACCCTCATTAATATGCATTGGCGGTGCCCTGGCAGGCACGGCACACTGCGCGGGTTCCTCCCCCAAATGCAGGAACTTTCAAAGGGCTTTTCCGGGCGACCAGACAAGCCTTTTTTTTGCCCGCCGTTTATGGATTTCCTTTCAATGCGCTCTCGCTGGTTTCCCGCTGCTATCAACACCCGCCCCACCGAATGGAGCCGTGCCGCGATTGGCATGGCCTTGGGTACATTCTTCAGTGTGTGGCTCTGCGCCCAGGTCTTTGGCATGGAGGTGGCGCTGCACCTGCTGGGCCCGCTGGGGGCTTCGGCAGTGTTGTTGTTTGCGGTCTCGTCCGGTGCGCTGGCACAACCCTGGTCGATCATCGGCAGCTACCTGTGCGCCGGTGTCGTGGCATTGCTGGTGGCCCGCGTCCTGGGGCGCACCCTGGGCGGTGCCTGCCTGGCGGCCGGCATGGCCGTGGTGCTGATGTGCTGGCTGCGGTGCCTGCACCCGCCCGCCGGTGGACTGGCCATGAGCCTGGTCCTGGCCGACCCTGCCTCCGCCGCCCTGGGCTGGCACGAATTGGGGGCCGTATTACTCGGTGCCGGCGCCTTGCTGGCCTGCGCACTGGCCTACAATAATGCGACGCGAACGCGCTACCCCAAGGGAGCTGTCGAGACGTCGACGTCTGTCCTGCCTGACCCCAGGGCCGCCCGAGACCCCGCTATTACGGCCGCCGACTTGAAGCTGGCGCTGGCGGACATGGAGCAATTCTACGACGTGGCCCCGACGGAGCTGGAACAATTGATCCACGCTGCAGAAACCCACGCGCGGCGCCGCAGCATCGGTGAAGTACTGGCAACCCGCGTGACCTGAACCCGCGCCCGACACCCTGCATAAATGCAAAAACGACCTGCATGATTCCGGGTTGTACTGTGCAAATTTGCACTGGTACGATCACGGGAGTGTTTGCGCACGACCATCTTGATAAAGAACAATAAAAGCAGGGAGTTACAGATGACTGCTCAGGTTTCAAGCGAAGCAAGCAGCGCCGACAGGCGTCAGGACGACGTACTGGCCGAAGTACGCAACCATATCGGTCACCTCACCCTCAATCGCCCCGCCGGCTTGAATGCCATCACCCTGGACATGGTCCGCAGCCTGTCGCAACAGCTGCAAGCCTGGTCAGACGACCCGCAGGTGCATGCCGTAGTCCTGCGCGGTGCGGGCGAAAAGGCATTTTGTGCCGGCGGCGATATCCGCTCCCTGTATGACAGTTTCAAACGCGGCGACACCCTGCACGAAGACTTCTTCGTCGAGGAGTACGCGCTGGACCTGGCCATCCACCATTACCGCAAGCCCGTACTGGCCCTGATGGACGGGTTTGTCCTGGGGGGCGGCATGGGCCTGGTGCAGGGTGCGGATTTGCGCGTCGTCACCGAGCGCAGCCGCCTGGCGATGCCGGAGGTGGCGATCGGTTACTTCCCGGACGTCGGTGGCAGCTACTTCCTGCCGCGCATTCCCGGCGAGCTGGGCATTTACCTCGGCGTGACCGGCGTGCAGGTTCGCGCGGCAGACGCCCTGTATTGCGGGTTGGCCAACTGGTACCTGGACAGCGCCAAGCTGGCCAGCCTCGACGAGAAACTCGACAGCCTGCAATGGCATGAGTCGCCCCTCAAAGACCTGCAAGGCGTGCTGGCCAAGCTGGCGGTGCAGCGCCTGCCCGACCCGCCGCTGGCCGCATTGCGCCCCGCTATCGACCACTTCTTCGGCCTGCCGGATATTCCGAGCATCGTCGAGCAACTCCAGGAAGTCACCGTCGCCGACAGCCATGAGTGGGCACTGAACACCGTCCACCTGATGCAAACCCGCTCGCCCCTGGCCATGGCCGTGACCCTGGAAATGCTGCGACGCGGCCGGCGCCTGCCGTTGGAACAGTGCTTTGCCCTGGAGCTGCACCTTGACCGCCAATGGTTCGAACGCGGCGACCTGATCGAAGGGGTCCGCGCGCTGATCATCGACAAGGACAAGAACCCTCGCTGGAACCCGCCGACGCTCCATGGACTGGACAAAAGCCATGTCGACAGCTTCTTCCATCACTTCGAGCAGGTTGCGAAATAAGCCATGCAAGACATTGAATATACTGAAGAACAGGTAATGATCCGTGACATGGCGCGCGACTTCGCCCGTGGCGAAATCGCCCCCCATGCCCAAGCCTGGGAAAAAGCCGGCTGGATCGACGATGCCCTGGTGGCGAAGATGGGTGAACTGGGCCTGTTGGGCATGGTAGTGCCGGAAGAATGGGGCGGCACCTATGTCGACTACGTGGCGTATGCCCTGGCCGTGGAAGAGATCTCGGCCGGCGATGGCGCCACCGGCGCACTGATGAGTATCCATAATTCAGTGGGTTGCGGGCCAATCCTCAACTACGGCACCGATGCCCAGAAACACACCTGGCTGGCCGACCTCGCCAGTGGCCAGGCGATTGGCTGCTTCTGCCTGACCGAACCCCAGGCCGGCTCCGAGGCCCACAACCTGCGTACGCGCGCCGAACTGCGCGATGGCCAGTGGGTCATCAATGGCGCCAAGCAATTCGTCAGCAACGGCAAGCGCGCCAAGCTGGCGATTGTATTTGCCGTGACCGACCCGGACCTGGGCAAGAAAGGCATTTCCGCGTTCCTGGTACCCACCGATACCCCAGGGTTTGTGGTCGACCGTACCGAACACAAGATGGGTATTCGAGCCTCGGACACCTGCGCGGTGACCCTCAACCACTGCAGCGTGCCCGAGGCCAACCTGCTCGGCGAGCGCGGCAAAGGCCTGGCCATCGCCCTGTCCAACCTCGAAGGCGGCCGCATCGGCATTGCCGCCCAAGCCCTGGGCATCGCCCGTGCGGCCTTCGAGGCAGCGCTGGCCTATGCCCGCGACCGGGTGCAATTCGACAAGGCGATCATCGAACACCAAAGCGTGGCCAACCTGCTGGCGGACATGCAAACCCGCTTGAACGCTGCCCGTTTACTGATCCTGCACGCGGCGCGCCTGCGCAGCGCCGGCAAGCCCTGCCTCTCGGAAGCGTCCCAGGCCAAGCTGTTCGCCTCGGAAATGGCCGAGAAAGTCTGCTCCAGCGCAATGCAGATTCATGGCGGCTATGGATATTTGGAGGATTACCCGGTGGAGCGTTACTACCGGGACGCGCGGATCACGCAGATTTACGAAGGGACCAGCGAGATACAGCGGATGGTGATTGCCCGGGAACTCAAAAACTACCAGCTGTAGGAGCTGCAAGTCTTAAGCTGCAAGCTTCAAGTAAAAGCGCATTGGCGATTACTTGCAGCTTGCAGCTTGAAGCTATACAGCTGCAACGACTACTTATCCTTGAACTCAGGCGCGCGCTTGGCCACAAACGCCGCCATGCCTTCCTTCTGGTCCTGCGTGGCGAACGCGGCATGGAACACCCGGCGCTCAAAGCGCACGCCTTCCGACAGGCTCACTTCAAACGCGCGGTTCACACTTTCCTTGACCATCATGCTGATCGGCACCGATTTGCCGGCAATCAGCGTGGCGACTTTCAGCGCCTCGTCGAGCAGTTCATCGGCGGGCACGATGCGCGCGACGATCCCGCAGCGCTCGGCTTCCACCGCATCGATAAACCGTCCGGTCAGGCACATTTCCATGGCCTTGGCCTTGCCCACCGCTCGAGTCAGGCGCTGGGTGCCGCCCATGCCCGGCAGCACGCCGAGGTTGATTTCCGGCTGACCGAACTTGGCGCCGTCACCGGCCAGGATAAAGTCGCACATCAGCGCCAGCTCGCAGCCACCGCCCAGGGCGAAGCCGTTGACCGCGGCGATGATCGGCTTGCGGCGGTTGGCCACGCGGTCGCTGTCGCTGAACAGATCGTCGAGGTAGATCTGCGGGTAGGTCAGCTCGGCCATTTCCTTGATGTCGGCGCCGGCGGCGAAGGCTTTTTTCGAGCCGGTCAGCACGATGCAGCCGATTTCCGGGTTGGCTTCCAGGCCATCCAGGGCCTGGTTCAACTCACTGACCAACTGCGCATTCAGGGCGTTCAGGGCTTGCGGGCGGTTGAGGGTAATCAACCCGACGCGGCCCTGGACTTCGAGCAAAATGGTGTCGTAACTCATGTATCGGCTCCTTAGAGATTGCGTGAGATGACCATGCGTTGAATATCGCTGGTGCCTTCGTAAATCTGGCAGACCCGCACATCGCGGTAGATCCGCTCCACGGGGAAGTCGCTCAGGTAACCGTAACCGCCGAGGGTTTGCAAGGCGGCCGAACAGACTTTTTCGGCCATTTCCGAGGCGAACAGCTTGGCCATGGAAGCTTCGACCAACGCCGGCTTGCCGCTGTCCCGCAGGGCGGCTGCGTAGTGCACCATCTGCCGTGCCACGGCGATTTGCGTGGCCATGTCCGCCAGGCGAAAGGCCACGGCCTGGTGTTCAATGATCGGTTTGCCGAAGCTTTCACGCTCGCGGGCGTAGTCGCGTGCAGCCTCGAAAGCGGCGCGGGCCATGCCCACCGATTGCGAGGCGATGCCGACGCGACCGCCTTCAAGGTTGGCCAGGGCGATCCTGTAACCCTCGCCCTCCTCCCCAAGACGGTTGGCCACCGGGACCTTTACATTCTCGAACAGGATCTGACAGGTATCGGAGGCATGCTGGCCGAGCTTGTCCTCGACCCGCGCCACGCTGTAGCCCGGCGAATCGGTGGGCACGATAAACGCGCTGATGCCACGCTTGCCCGCTGCGGGGTCGGTCACCGCGAACACAATCACCACCCCGGCATTCTGGCCGGAGGTGATGAACTGTTTGCAGCCATTGAGCACGTAATGATCGCCTTCACGGCGTGCGCGGGTTTTCAGGCCACTGGCATCCGAACCGGCTTGCGGCTCAGTCAGGGCGAAAGCACCGAGCATGGCGCCGATGGCCAGGGGCTTGAGGAATTGCTCTTTCTGCTGATCGTTGCCGAAGTTCAGGATCGGCACGCAGCCCACCGAGTTGTGCACGCTCATGATGGTGGAGCAGGCGCCGTCACCGGCAGCGATTTCCTCCAGGGCCATGGCGTAAGCCAGGTAACCGGTGTCGCACCCGCCCCACTGTTCGGGCACCAGCATGCCGAAAAAGCCCAGTTCGGCCATCTCGCCGATGGCTTCCTTGGGAAAGCGGTGCTCACGGTCCCACTCGGCGGCAAACGGTTTGAGCCGCTCCTGGGCAAATTGCCGGGCGGCGTCGCTGATTTGCAGTTGTTCGTCATTGGGCAGCATTGGGCTCAGTCCTTAATACAGGCATTCGACGGCCATGGCCGTGGCTTCACCGCCGCCGATACAAATGGCGGCTACGCCCCGCTTGAGGCCTTTCTGGCGCAGGGCCGAGAGCAGAGTGACCAGGATCCGCGCGCCGGACGCGCCAATCGGGTGGCCCAGGGCACAGGCACCACCGTGGACGTTGACCTTGGCGTGGGGGATTTCCAGCTTGCTCATGGTCACCAGGCTGACCACGGCAAAGGCTTCGTTGATTTCGAACAGATCGACGTTGTCGAGGCTCCAGCCGGTCTTGCTCATCAGCTTGCGAATCGCGCCCACCGGCGCCACCGGAAACAGCCCCGGTTCATCGGCAAACGCCGCATGCCCGTGGATCACCGCCAGCGGCTTGAGCCCACGCTTTTGCGCCTCGGACTCACGCATCAGCAGCAACGCTGCCGCGCCGTCGGAAATCGAGCTGGAATTGGCCGCCGTCACCGTGCCGCCTTCGCGGAACGCCGGTTTGAGGCCGGGGATTTTTTCCGGCTTGGCCTTGGGCGGTTGTTCGTCATGCAGGATGGTTTTCTGCTCTTTGCCGACGGTGACCTGTACCGGGACAATTTCGGCAGCAAAGCTGCCATGGGTGATTGCCTCCTGTGCACGGGTCAGCGACGCGATGGCAAACGCATCCTGCGCCTCACGGCTGAAGCCGTTGAGCTGCGCGCACTCTTCGGCAAAGGTGCCCATCAGGCGGCCCTTTTCATACGCATCTTCCAGGCCGTCAAGGAACATGTGATCGATGACGCGGCCATGGCCCATGCGATAGCCGCTGCGTGCGCGGTCCAGCAGGTAGGGCGCGTTGGACATGCTTTCCATGCCGCCGGCGATCACCACGTCGACGCTGCCGGCCAGCAGGGAATCATGGGCGAGGATCGCCGCTTCCATGCCCGAGCCGCACATCTTGTTGAGGGTGGTGCAACGCGTGGACTTATCCAACCCGGCGCCCAAGGCGGCTTGACGCGCAGGCGCCTGGCCCAGGCCGGCGGGCAGCACGCACCCAAACAACACCTCATCCACGGCATCGGCGGCGATGCCGGCACGCTCGACCGCCGCACGGATAGCCACAGAGCCCAGTTGCGGCGCGGTGAGGCCCTTGAGGTCGCCCTGGAACCCGCCCATGGGGGTGCGCACGGCGCTGACAATCACGATGGGATCATTCATGGCTCATCCTCCTTACTTGGCCGCCATGCGCAAGGCGCCGTCGAGACGGATCACCTCGCCATTGAGCATGCTGTTTTCAATGATGTGCCGCACCAGCGCGGCGTATTCGGCAGGCTTGCCCAGGCGCGGCGGAAACGGCACGCCGGCGGCCAGGGAGTCGCGTACTTCCGGGGTCATGCCGGCCATCATCGGGGTTTCGAAAATGCCCGGGGCGATGGTCATCACGCGAATGCCGAAGCGCGCCAGCTCCCGTGCGGCGGGCAAGGTCAGGCTGGCTATCGCGCCTTTGGACGCCGCATAAGCGGCCTGGCCGATCTGCCCGTCGAACGCAGCCACCGAAGCGGTGTTGATGATCACCCCGCGCTCGCTGTCGGCGTTCGCTTCAGTTTCGGCGATGGCGGCTGCCGCCAGGCGCAGCAGGTTAAAGCTGCCGATCAGGTTGACGTTGATCACCTGGGCAAAGCTGGCCAGCCCGTGGGGGCCAGTCTTGCCGAGGATCTTTTCACCGCGCACCACCCCCGCGCAGTTCACCAAACCATGCAAACCGCCAAACGCCGCGACCGTTGCCTGCACGGCGGCTTCGGCTGCGGCCTCCTGGCTGATATCCGCCACTGCACTGCGGGCGTTGTCGCCGAGCTGCCTGGCCTTGGCCGCCACGGCGTCGGCATTCAAATCCACCAGCATGACCCTGGCGCCGGCCGCGACCAGCATATCTGCGGTGGCTGCACCGAGGCCGGACGCGCCGCCGCTTACCAGAAAAACCTTGTTCTCAATCTGCATTATTGTTTCCTTGAACGGTCGAGATCGTCGAAATAGTCGCTCTGCAACGCCACGGCAGCAATGGTCAAAGCCTTCAACATGGCTGACTGGTTTGGCCAATCATCGACCGCGCTGATCGGCCGGTCAGCCCAAGCGATTGGACGTGCGCCGTGCAAGCTCCTAACCTGAGGGCCTGCGCCACCGAAGAAGTCCTCCCCGCGATGATCGTACGTCCCAAACCGAACCTTCTGGGTATCCTGTTTTCCCTCAAGGGCTCGATTGCCAAGCGCATCGCCCTGCGCAGCCTGCTGGTCACGCTGCTGGCGTCGGTGATCGTGTTGGTGGAAACCCTGCACCCGGCCTATTTCTCCAAGGTCAACGCCACGCCCTTTACGCTGCTCGGGCTGTCGCTGTCGATCTTCATGAGTTTTCGCAATAACGCCTGCTATGACCGCTGGTGGGAAGGCCGCAAGCAGCTGGGGCAGATGATCATCGAGGTGCGCTCGCTGATTCGCGAGACCCAGGTGCTCACTGACCCGGCGGAGCGTGGGCGCCTGCTGCGGGGCCTGGGCGGCTTCGCCCACGGGCTGGTCGCGCGCTTGCGCCACGAAGACGAAGCCCGGGCGATAGAGCCTTGGACCCGTGTGCAAGCGAGTCATCCCAACCTCCCTGACCGGGTGCTGCAACAGATTGGCGCGGGATTTTCCGCTTTGGCCGAGCAAGGCGCCCTCAGCGAATGGCGTTACACCCAGTTGGAAACCCGCCTGGTCAGCCTCAGCCAGGTACAGGCCGCGTGCGAGCGCATCAAGAGCACGCCGCTGCCCTTCCCTTATACCTTGCTGCTGCACCGCACCATTTACCTGTTCTGCATCCTCTTGCCGTTCGCCATGGCCGAACCCCTGGGCTGGCTGACGCCGGTGTTTACCGCCATTGTCAGCTACACCTTCTTCGGCCTCGATGAAATCGGCGACGACCTGGAAGACCCTTTCGGCTTTGACGAAAACGACCTGCCCTGCAATGCGATCCTGCGCACCCTGGAGCGTGAGCTGCTCGCCGCCCTCGGCGAAACCGACCTGCCGCCGGCCCTGGAACCGGTGGAATACGTGCTGACCTGACGCGGGTTTGACACCTGCCGTGGTCTGGCCGAAGCTTGCGGCTTTGCTTCTTCAGCTTTTCGGACGCCTGCATGTCAAAGTCACGCCGTTACTCCATCGTCGGCCTGTGCGCCCTGTTGTTGATTGTGCTGATCACCTGGTATTTCTCCCGCACCACCCAGGTGGCCGTGCCTGCGGCCATTGCCCACGGTTATTCGAAAGCCTTGAAGCAGGCACGTAACGGTGAGCCGGGCGCCGCGCGCGTGTTGTATCAGCAATTGGGCCGGCCGGACCTGTCCCCCGAACGCCGCGCCGCGCTGCATGCCGAATTGCCCAACTACCCCAGCCCCCAGGCCTTGAAGCTCGCCGACAAAGACCTCACCAGCGACGCCCCGCAGGTGCGCGAAGCGGCCATCCACAGCATTGTCGGCCTGGTGCCCAGCGGCCAGCGCACGCTGCTGCTGGGCCCGGTGCTCGATGATCCCGAACAAAGCGTACGCTTTGCCGCCGCCAATGCCCTGCTCGGCCTGTCGCCCGACACCTTGGGCCTGTACTTCGGGCCGTTGCAGCAGGTATTGGACGAGTTCGTGAAAAAGCTCAAGGCCCAGCCGGAAACGGCCGAAGGCTGGATTCAACTGGCGCGCCTGTACATTCACAGCGCCCTGCTGCCGGAGGCGCAAAACGCCCTGGAACAGGCCATGCGTTTGCAACCGGACAACCTGCAAGCGGTGGTCGCGCAGATCGAGTTGCTGGATAAACAGGGCAAGACCGATGAGTCCCGCCAACTGCTGGCCCGGCAACTGGCGGCGCATCCTGAGTCGGCCTACCTGCAACATGCCCTGGGTATGTGGCTGTTGCACCATGGCGAGCGCACCTATGCCCTGCTCGGCCTGTCCAAGGCCGTGGAGCTGGAACCGGACAATCAGGATTACCGCTACGACCTCGCCACGACCCTGCATGCCCAGCAGGAATTGGAAGCGGCCCAGCGCCAGCTGGAGGAAATCGTCCAGCGCCACCCGGCCAATCGCAAGGCGCGGGTGTTGCTGGTCAACTATTGGAAAGAAAGCGGCCAATTGCAGAATGTGCAGGTGCTGCTCGCCCAGCTCGAACAGCAAAACCCTGACGATCCGGCACTGCAGCAAGGCCTGTAGGCACAATAATCGCGCATCAGTTTGAACCGCCACAAAGCGCTACGGTCAAGAGAATATGGCGCGTCCACCTGGATGCGCATCCTCTACTCGTATGTGACCTGAGGGCACTTCTTGTCTACATCCAAAGCGTTGTTAACCGAAAAAGCAGCCATCGGCATCGAAGGTCTCGACGACATTCTTGCCGGAGGGCTATCGCGCAGCCACCTGTTCCTGCTGGAAGGTGAACCTGGCACCGGTAAAACCACGGTCGCCCTGCACTTCCTGCAGGCCGGGGCGAAAGCGGGTGAGCGAACGCTCTACATCACACTGTCCGAAACCGAGCGTGAGTTGCGCCAGGGCGCCGAGTCCCACGGTTGGGACCTGGACGACAATATTCATATCTTCGAACTGACCCCGCCGGAGAGCCTGCTGGATGCCGAGCATCAGCAGAGCCTGCTGTACTCTTCGGACCTGGAACTGGGCGAAGCGACCCGGCAGATCTTCGAAGTGGTGGAGCGGGTCAAGCCGACCCGAGTGGTCATCGACAGCCTCTCGGAAATCCGCCTGCTCGCGCAAAGCTCGCTGCGCTATCGACGCCAGATCCTGGCGATCAAGCATTACTTCGTGCGCTACGACGCCACCGTGCTGCTGCTCGACGACCTGACTACCGAATCCCTCGACAAAACCGTGCACAGCGTGGCCCACGGGGTGATTCGCCTGGAAGAGCTGACCCCCAACTACGGCGCCGAACGCCGTCGCGTGCGGGTGGTGAAATATCGCGGGCAGAAATATCGGGGTGGGTTTCACGACTTCACCATCATGCACGATGGCATCCACGTATTCCCGCGCCTGGTCGCCGCCGAGCATCGTGGCGGTTACCTACGCCAGACCTTGAGCAGCGGTATTCGCGAGCTGGATGCCCTGATGGGTGGCGGCGTCGAGACCGGCTCCAGCAGCCTGATTCTTGGCCCGGCCGGTACCGGCAAGTCGCTGATCTCGATGATTTTCGCCGCAGCGGCGGTAGGCCGTGGCGAAAAGGCCGCGCTGTTTATCTTCGATGAAGAACTGGGTTTGCTGTTCGAGCGCATGAACAATATGGGCATCGACCTCGCCGCTCTGCAGGCCACCGGCAACCTGCTGATCGAACAGGTGGACGCGGCCGAGCTGTCCCCCGGCGAGTTTTCCCACCGCGTGCGCCGTTGCGTGGACGAGCGCGGGATCAAAACCGTGGTCATCGACAGTATCAATGGCTACCAGGCGGCGATGCCGGAAGAAAACGCGCTGATCCTGCATATGCACGAACTACTGCTGTACCTCAACCGCCGTGGCGCGGCGACGTTCATGACCGTCGCGCAACATGGACTGGTCGGCGACATGCAGGCCCCTGTCGACATCACTTACCTGGCCGACACCGTGATTCTGCTGCGTTATTTCGAGGCGCTGGGCAAGGTGCGCCGCGCCATCTCGATTATCAAGAAACGCACCGGCGCCCACGAGTCGACTATCCGTGAATACCGTATCAGCAGCCGCGGCATGACCGTCGGGGAACCGTTGGACAATTTCCAGGGGGTTTTGCGCGGCATCCCGACCTACATGGGCGCCGGTTCGCCTTTGCTCAAGGATGAGGCCGTGTGACCACCCTTTCCCCCGTATCCGAACGCGCAATCGTCCTGGCGCCCATGGGCCGTGATGGTTCGTTGGCGCTGATGATGCTCAAGGAAGCTGGCTACACCGGCATGGTTGCCAGCAGCCTGCCCGCATTGTGCGAGGCCGTGGAGCAAGGCGCCGGGATGCTGATCATCGCAGCCGAAGCCCTGCGCGGCGCGGACCTGGAGCCCCTGCTGGAATACCTGCACCAGCAGCCCGCCTGGTCCGACTTGCCCATCGTGCTGATGACCCATCACGGCGGCAGCGAGCAGAACGGTTCATCCCACCTCAGCGGCCTGCTGGGCAACGTGACGTTCCTGGAGCGCCCCTTCCACCCCGTGACCTTGATCAGCCTGGTGAGCGCCGCCCTGCGCGGACGGCGTCGGCAATATGAAGCACGGGACAGGTTGATCGATCTGAGCGAGAGCGAACTGCGTCTGCAGCGCACCCTTGAGACGCTGGAGCAGCAAGTCGAAGAACGCACGGCGCAGTTGCGCAGCAATGAAGAAGCCTTGCGCCAATCCCAGAAGATGGAAGCCGTCGGCCAATTGACCGGCGGTATCGCCCATGACTTCAACAACATGCTCACCGGCATTATCGGCAGCCTGGAGCTGCTGCGAAGGCGTGTGTCCCGCGGCAAGCTGGACGATCTGGACAGCCTGATCGATCTCGGCGTGACTTCCGCCAACCGCGCCGCCGGCCTCACCCACCGCCTGCTGGCGTTCTCGCGGCGCCAATCGCTGGATTCCAAGCCGGTACAGATCAACCAGCTGGTGACGTCCATGGGCGAGCTGCTGCAACGCAGCCTCAACGAAAGCATCGCCTTGGACATGCGCCTGGACACTCAGTTGTGGACCGCCGAGGCCGACCCCAATCAACTGGAAAGTGCCCTGCTCAACCTGGCGCTCAACGCCCGGGATGCCATGCCGAGTGGGGGCCGCCTGGTTGTCGAAACCTGCAACCGTCACCTCGACAGCGTCTTCACCGCCGCCTACGGCACGCTCAAGCCCGGCGACTACGTGGAGCTGAGCGTCAGCGACACCGGCTGCGGTATTCCGGAAAGCCTGTTGGGCCGGGTCTTCGACCCCTTCTTTACCACCAAGCCCATTGGCCAGGGCACCGGCCTGGGCTTGTCGATGATCTACGGTTTCGCACGCCAGTCGCGCGGGCATGTGACTCTCCACAGTGAGGTAGGCAAAGGCACCACGGTGAGCCTGTTCCTGCCGCGTTTCGTCGGCGAAATCACCCCCGATGTGACCGTGGACCCTGCCCTGTTGCCGATCGCCAACAGCGGGGAAACCGTGCTGATCGTCGAGGACGACCCGGCGGTGCGCGTGCTGGTCAGCCAGGTATTGAGTGAGCTGGGCTACGCCTTTGTCGAAGCGGGCGATGCTGACAGCGCACTGCCGATTATCGAATCCAGCCAACGCATTGACCTGATGATCAGCGACGTCGGCTTGCCCGGCATGAATGGGCGACAACTGGCAGAGATCGGTAGGCAGATTCGACCGGACTTGAAGGTGTTGTTTATTACCGGGTATGCCGAGCATGCGGCGGTGCGTGGCGGATTCCTGGATCCGGGGATGCAGTTGATCACCAAGCCGTTTACGTTTGATTTGTTGACGGCGAAGGTGCGGGAGATGATTCGAGCATAACGTTTTTCATTCGGTATGAAGGCCGTTATTTGATGCGCAGCGTATTGATATTGGTGGCTTCAGCGGCAAGCCGTTCCAGGGCACGCCCTGATCCATCTACAAGAGGGGCCGTTGGCGGTGTGTTCGTTTACGCTTGCTGGAGTATTCAAAACCGAAAAACTTGTCTGAGTCATGGGCGGCTTGCTTCAGGTGGCGAAGCTATGTTTCAGCATATTTGAAGATTTTTTTGGAGAAAACTTAACCTCCTCAGCCTAAACGGTTTCTATGACGCTATCGCACTCTATAACCGTTATGTTCTTGTATTCAGGCCAATTTCTCTTTGAGGCGGCAACTAGCACTCTAATAATTTTCCTCATGCTCTCATCAATAGCCCGATTTTGTTCTTCATGTTTCCATCATGGAACCCGTTGTTTGGCGTGGACACTATATGGATAAGCTCATAAATAAAAAGCACTCATCCACGACCTCACAAAAGGTACTCGCATGCTGTCAACTGAAACTATCAACGCTCGCCCTCCAAACTCAACGTCCGTGGAAAATTCTCAGGCGTCCAACCCGCAACAACCAATTGCGCGCGCACAGCAGCCAATACCTCATAGTGCTGAGAATGAAGTTTCAGGTGATAGTAAACTTTCGGGCCTTTATGCCGCAGCATTGCGTCAGGGCGCGACAAAAAATGTAATGCCCACACATATCGATAATATCCCGAGCGATTCGTCCTTCGGTAAATGGTGGTCTCATTTTCATGATGCAATCAAGAGCCCGCAGTTCACTGAGTGGGCAAAAGGCAAAAACATTGACCTGTCGAAGCCCATAGAGCTGTATCCCTCTACCGACCAAATGACCGTTACGATTAATGGCCAGCGCGAGGCGTTAATTGGACGGGAACAAGACATTATGTGGCCCGTGGTTGTAGCTCCCGTCATGAGAGCCGCTGCCATTATCGGAGCGGAAAGGGCACCGGTCGCGGCGACGACTTCTGACATTAACGAGTTCTTCTATAGTCTCAGTGCGAGAAATGTTACTCAGATGAGGTGGTCCACGACGCCGAACGCGACGCTGGTCATGGCGCCGACCTCTAACTCTTCCGCGCCCCTTGAGGCCGTGGAGAGTTTCTATGGAGCGAGCAGACCGCTGTATACGAAGGAAGCTTTGGAAACACGTGCCGCAGAACTTGAGGGGAAAAAGTCTTTTAACGAACTGTCCTCTCTTGATGTGGAAAGATTGGCTCATGACCGATCTGACGATGCGCTGGTCACTGAAAAAATAGCGCTGGCAGATACTCAGAATAAACACATGTTGAGGAACAAGCTGCAAAACATTCCTGGCAGGGAACCGCAGCAAATCGCCGACTATTTGAAAACGACCACGATAGACGTTCATCCCAATTCCAGCTATGCCCTGACCCAGGAAAATCAGGACACTAATACGGTCAGCCTTGAAAACTTCATTTTAGGAAGCGGCTGGAGCAAGCCAGCAGGCCCCCTTCAAGTGGCAGATATGATCCTTGCCCTTAAATCGCCTTCATTGAGTGAACCGGCGCATGGTGACTTGGGGGTGGGTTTTCCTGGCCCGTACCGTTGGACCAGGAGTCGCAAAAACTTGTGTTCAACCAAGTTTATTTGAATGGGGAGGATCTTGTCTCAGGTCTCGGTGAACAGCAGCGCGATGGTAAACAATATGGAGCGTTGGGCTACCTCGCGAATGGTTTTGCCTTTGACTCTGCAGATTTAAGTCACCCTCGTCGTGCGATAGAAAAACTGATCCATTCCGAAAAAGGCCAAAGGTTGGGCAAGGCACTTCAAGAAAAGATGGGCGGCGCAGAAACTGAGGGAAGTGCCCAGGATTGGGCCTTGACGGCAATCATGGCTACCCTGGACAGCCAGTCTGTGTTCAGTCCCAGGCTGCATCATACGGCTGGATTCTGCCTGGAGGCGGATGACCTGCATGGGCTTCCCCTGGCACAGGTCAAGCGGACACTGGAGGACAAGCTAACCCGAGACAAGAGGACCACGAGCGCGGTAGCGCCTCTAGGTGCGTATCTGTTGCTCTCACGGGCAGCCCCCGAGCTGCTGATCAAGGACACTCCCAGCAACGTTGTCTATGGCTCACCTTCCTGGATGAGCTTAAGGGCGGCAGTCAAGTTCATTGAGGCCCAGGCGCCTGGTGCCAGTTCACATATGTCGTTTACCCAAGTCATGGAGTACGCCAACCTGCCCGCGCTCAGCAGCGAAGAGCAAACCCTTCGGAACGCGTTCACCAACGAGTCACTTTTGCTCTGGGGTAAGCTCAACGGCTTAATCACGAAATCACATATCAGAGAGTTTACGCCGGAAGATTTAAAACTGTGCCAGGAAAAATTAAATCAGCAAGTTGGAGAGTTGTCGAAAATACCCAGGTACCTCATGGCGCCAATGCCCACACGTCGTGCACTGGCACTGGAAAACTTGAAAGAGGCGTATGGCGATAAAATACCTTTTGAGAAAAATTTCCTGCAGTCCACCACTGGGGGAGGCATGGATGACCACTTTTTCTCGCCCCTTGATGCATACATGTCTGACCAATTACATCTTCCTCAGTGGAGGTCGATAGATTCGAAACAGTCCGTTGATGTATTCAAAGGACCAAAATTATTGAACCCTAACTGGCTTTTCGAAAAACGCTTCGATGAATATCATAGTGCCTTGAAGGTCAATTATAAGAACCTCTTGAAAAATATGTTCTCTAAATTGCCTGAAGAGGATCGCAAACACCTTGAGCGTGGAAAGCAGGAATTTTATTACTTGCGCCCGGCCATTGAAGGACATTACACCCATCTTATACCCGATTCGGAGGCAAAATCCGCGAAAGGTTTGGGGGGAGTGCTCATTTGTTCGGAACTCGGAGAGGATGTCCGCTATTACGAGGTGTTTCCTAACTCCATGTTGATTCGCAAACGTACGGATCTTCCCAAGAAACTCAGTCTTGGAGGCGTACCAGATATGAGGAACATCGAGATAAACAGAACTCATGCACTTGATTGGGAAGCGTATAAGACTGGAAAGCCACCTCGAGAGCAAACAACCACATCCGAAATACTCGTTTATCGGCTCCCCCCAATAAGGAATGGGCGGCAGAATCACCCGGCACCTCTTCAGTCACCGCACCCATGTCTTATTTTGGCAAAAAGACCGAGTATCTGGCTGAAATAGCGGCAAGCCAGCATTTTACACCTGATTATGAGCTGTCCAAAAATGGCGCCCGCGGCGAGAGCGGTATAGAAAAAACGGAGCGGATATACAAAGCCGGCCAGGAGTTTCTATTAGGTTTGATCCCGTTTAAAAACGCCATAGAAAGCGCCATCAAGGGTAATACTGCTGAGTCCATCATGCTGTTCATTATGGATGGCGTGAGCTTTATCGCCCCAGGTGTCAAAGCGGCCGGTATTCTCGGGAAGGTCGGTACAAGCGGTGCAGTCAAAGCCATAAGTATTGCCAAAATTGCCGGTGGTGCGGTGCTCGCGGCCGCCAACCCGGCGGGAGGTATGGATGATCTGGTGCGCTTGATAGGAAACGGCGGGCAAAAACTCGTTTCCACCGGACTCCAAGGATTGAGCAGACTGACAGGTACCGCGCAGAGTGTGGACTTGATCAAGCTGGCTCAAAGAGCGGATATCGCCGAAGTAGCGGTCAAGAGTGCCGACGGGATTAGCCAATACAGGACGCTCGCCAAAGTCGACAACAGAACCGGCAAAGTCTTTCGCTATTCGGCCAAGGCGGATAAAGTTTATGGCCGGCCGCTCGAGGGTTTCAGCATGAACCCTGGCGGCGCCAATGACAGAACCTCTTTACTCGGAAGACAGCTGGCGGCGGACAATGTCATTGATATGGGCGGTTCGATGAGGGAGCTCAAAGCGCTGGATAAAGAGATATTCACTTTTGTGAACGACGTTCAAGGCACATCCCGGCTAACTATTGTTGCCCATGGCTGGGAAAGAAACCCGCTTAAAAAGTTATTTAGTTTGGATCCCACAGTGTCCGACTCGGCCGGAAAGTTATTTAATTTGGGTTCCACAGTATCCGACTCGGTCGGTAAGTCTTACTCACCCGCGCAATTTCTCGAACTGCTTAAGAAGAGTGGTATCGACCCGCAGAAATACGACAGCATACGTTTTGTCACCTGTTTCTCAGGAGAAGCCGGCACCCACTCTTTTGCCGCCAAGTTTAAGGAGCTTACCGGAAAGCCCGTGGCTTCTTTCGAAGGTAGCGTCACTGTCAAGGCGAACGACTTCGAAAAGCCTTTTCAAGATAATTTGAATATCGCCAAAATCAAAAATCCGCAGGCAGATGAGAGCAGTCTTTTAAACCTTGCCGAAGAGAAACTTAAAAGAGACTTTGAAGGGAGACTTGACAGAATTCTAACGGTAGATAATGAGCATAACAGACCCATTTTCAGCATCGGATGGAATGGGCAAGTGAGGCTAGGGCAAGAAGTGGTTAACTATCGCCCCGCTTTCTATGGAACGAAACCATGGAACACTGCCGGATAATGTCCTATCCCATGTGAACTAAAACAGCTATTCCATTACTCATGTTGGGTAATGGAATAGCTGGTAAAGCCCGTGAACATAATCAGGCCAACAACCGCTGTATATGCTCTTGCAACGTATCCAGATCAAATGGCTTGGCCAGGATCGGCGCATTGCGCGTGATCGGGCTGTTGCAGTCGAGAATCTCCTGCGGGTAACCGCTGATAAAGATGACTTTGAGTTCCGGGCGCAACTTGATCGCCGGCTCGGCGATCTGCACGCCGGAAATCCCACCGGGCAAACGGTAGTCGGTGACCATCAGGTCCAGATGCGGCTTGGTGGCGAGGATTTCAAAGGCCTGCTCCCCGTTGATCGCCTTCAATACCCGATACCCCAGGCCGGCCAGGTACTCACCCAGCACAAACATAATGGATTCGTCGTCCTCGACGATCAGTACGACATCTTGTGCATCTTCACTCATGGGAAGCCTTTGTCCGGTCAATTGCTGCAATTACGACCATGGGGTCACGTAGAGGTTGCGTCGGGGTGACGATTGATTTCATGCCGACGGTTCAAGGGGCAGGCACACCCGGAACAAGGCGCCCTCGCCTATCTGGCTCTCGACCTCGATGGTGCCGCCATGGGCGGCCACGATCTGCTCGGAAATAAACAACCCAAGGCCCAGTCCCGCGGCAACCTGGCTGGCTGACACCCGTTCGAACTGCTGGAAAATACGCTTCTGGTTCTCTTCGCTGATGCCGATCCCGTGGTCACGCACTTCTACCCTGGCTTCGCCATGCTCGGTATACACGCGCACCTCCACCGGGCTCTTGGCCCCGTAGCGCAGGGCGTTGGTCAGCAGGTTGGTGACCACCTGTTCGATACGAAACTCATCCCAATTGCCCACCACCGGCCCCTCGGCCGCGAGGTGCATCGACGATTCGGCGGCAGCCACCTGCGGTGCGAAATTCTCCACCAGGTTGCTCACCAATTGCGCCAGGTCGAAGCGCCCCGGGCGTATCGACAGTTTGCCGGTGCGGATACGCGAGACGTCGAGCATGTCTTCGATCAGGCGGATCAGGCTCTGGATCTGGCGCTCATCGCGGTCGACCATGGCGTGCATCTTGTCCAGGGTGAACGCGGCGGCGTTATCCCGGGCCAGGTGCATCTTGCGCAGCTGGGTTTCGAGAATCAGGCCGTTAAGGGGCGTACGCACCTCGTGGGCGACGATCGACATGAAGTCGTCGCGCATGCGCACCGCCTGCTCCAGCTCGGCCTGGGTAGCCTGCAGGCGCGTGAGCAACAGCTCCTGCTCGCGGCGGCTGCGCTCCAGGGCTTCGACTTGCTGCTTCATCGCCTTGCTCTGGCGGTACAGGTCGACAAACACATTGACCTTGCTCTTGACCGCGTGGATATCCAGCGGCTTGTGCAGGAAGTCCACGGCGCCACTTTCATAGCCCTTGAACGCATAATTGAGTTCACGGCCGGCGGCGCTGACGAACACAATCGGAATGTTTTTGGTTTTCTCGGTGCCGCGCATCAGCTCGGCCAGTTCGAACCCGTTCATGCCGGGCATCTGCACATCGAGAATCGCCATGGCGAACTCGTGCTCCAGCAACAGGGACAAGGCTTCATCGGCGCTCAATGCCTTGAAGACCTGACGGTCCTCGCGCTTGATCAACGCTTCGAGGGCCAGCAGGTTTTCCGGCAGATCGTCGACGATCAGCAGTTTGGCCTGGACAGTACTTAACATGGGGAGGATTCCAGGGAAGCCAGCAATGCGGCAATGCGGCTCAGGGTCAGAATATGGTCAGGGGTGTGCAGGGCCAGGGCCGCCCGCGGCATCACGGCAATCCGCGCTTCGCTGGGGTCCTGGACCACCGTGGTGCCGCCCGAATGCTTGACATGGGCCAGCCCGTGGGCGCCGTCCTGGTTGGCCCCCGTCAACAAAATCGCCAGCAGGCCCTTGCCATAGGCATCGGCGGCGGAGGCAAACAGGTAGTCGATCGCCGGCCGGGAATGGTGTACCCGCTCTTCCTGGCTGAGGGACAGGCTGCGGTCATGCTCGACCGAAAGGTGATAACCAGGCCCGGCGAAATACAACGTGCCCGCCTGGATCGCTTCCTTGTCCTGCCCTTCCCTTACCGGAATCGGGAGGCGTCGCGCAAAGACTTCCGCCAGTTGGCTGCGGCGCTCATCCGGCAGGTGCAATACGGCAATGATCGGCAGGCCGAAGGTGTCGGGCAGTTCGCTGAAAATACTCAGCAACGCCTCGACGCCGCCGGCGGAGGCGCCGACGACGATGGCTTCAATCCCGCGAATCGGGTTGGCGGCAACGTCGTTCATGATTTGCGGTAGATCCGTTCCTGCTTGACCAAGGGTTCGAATTGCTTGCTGTAGGCGGAAAAGTCCAGGGTTTCCTTACTGCCCAGGACCAGGAAGCCGCGATGGCACAGCGACTCGTGAAACAACCCAAACGCTCGATCCTGCAATTTTTTATTGAAGTAAATCAGTACGTTACGACATGAAATTAATTGAGTTTCTGAGAATACACTATCGGTCGCCAGGCTGTGGTCGGCAAACGTCACATTCTCACGCAGCGATTTGTCGAAGATCGCGTAATCGTAAGCCGCCGTGTAGTAGTCGGCAAATGAACGCTGCCCCCCGGCCTGCTGATAATTGGCGGTGTAGGCCCGCACGTTCTCCAGGGAGAAGATGCCTTGCTTGGCTTTATCCAGGGACGCGGGGTTGATATCGGTGGCATAGATGATCGTACGTTCCAGCAGCCCTTCCTCACGCAGCAGGATGGCCATGGAGTACACCTCCTCCCCTGTGCTGCAGCCGGCAATCCAGATCTTGATCGACGGGTAGGTCTTGAGCAGCGGCACCACTTCCTGACGGATCGCCAGGAAGTGCGACGGATCGCGAAACATCTCGCTCACCGGGATCGTCAGGAACTGCAGCAACTGCATGAACGCCGCCGGGTCGTGCAGCACCCGCTCCTGCAGCGCTGAAATCGTGGCGCAGTCAAACTGGCGCAAGGCATGGGCCACGCGGCGTTTGACCGACGCACCGGAGTAATCGCGAAAGTCGTAGCTGTACTTGAGGTAAATCGCCTCGATCAACAGGCGCAGCTCAATATCGCTGCTCTTCTCCAAAAAACGTTGCTCCACTTAAATGCGTTCCATCTTCGGTAGCCACACGCGAATCAGCGAGAACAGGCGATCCAGGTCGATCGGCTTGGCCAGGTAATCGTTGGAACCCGCCGCGAGGCAGCGCTCCTGGTCGTCTTTCATGGCCTTGGCCGTCACCGCGATGATCGGCAGTTTCTTCCAGCGCGGGTCCTGGCGGATCAAGGCGGTGGCCTCGTAGCCGTCCATCTCCGGCATCATCACGTCCATCAGCACCAGGTCGATATCGTCGACTTCATTGAGTCTCTCGATGGCTTCGCGGCCGTTACGCCCGATCACCACCACGGCACCTTTGTGTTCCAGGGCGCTGGTCAGGGCGAAGATGTTACGCACATCGTCGTCCACCAACAGGATCTTGCGCCCCTCGAAGACCTTGTCGCGGCTGCGGGCGGTCTTGAGCATCTTCTGGCGGTCATGGGACAGCTGGGATTCGACTTTGTGCAGAAAGAGTGTGACTTCGTCGAGCAGGCGCTCTGGCGAACGGGCGCCCTTGATGATGATCGAGCGCGAATACTTGCGCAGTTCGGCCTCTTCATCGCGGGTCAGGTTGCGCCCGGTGTAGACGATTACCGGCGGGAACGAGCAGATATCTTCGGTGGCCATGCGCTTGAGCAACTCGTTGCCCAGCATGTCCGGCAGCTTGAGGTCGATGATCATGCAGTCATAGACGTTGGTGCGCAGCAGCTCCAGGGCCGCCTGGGCATAGCCGACATCGGTGATCTCGATGTCATCGTCGCCGATCAGGCGGGCAATGCTGTCGCGCTGCAGGTCATCGTCCTCCACCAGCAATACGCGCTTGACCTTCTGGGTCAGCTTGGCCTCAAGGCGCGCAAACACGTCCTTGAGCTCTTCGCGCGTCGTCGGTTTTACCGCATAGCCGATGGCGCCCATGTGCATGGCGGCTTCGACGCGGTCTTCCACGGAAATCACGTGCACCGGGATATGGCGTGTGTTGGCATGCTCCTTGAGACGTTGCAACACAGTCAGCCCGGAATGGTCCGGCAGGCGCATGTCAAGCAGGATTGCATCGGGAATGTACTCCTCGGCCAGGCTGTAGCCCTCGTCCGCGCCATGGGCCACCAGGCACTGGTAACCCAGCTCATGGGCCAGGTCGAACAGGATGCGGGCGAAGTTCGGTTCGTCCTCCACCACCAGGATGCAGCGGGTGGTGAACGGCGCTTTATCGCGGTCATCGGCGAAGCGCGGGATCTGCTTGGCGTCGGCCACCGGCAGCGGCGAAATTGCGATGGGCGTGGGTGCGGGCGCTGTCACCACCTGGCGCGGTTGCTCGATCGGCGCGGCATCTTCCTCGCGTTCGACATACTGCTCCGGCAGCACCAGGGTGAAGGTACTGCCTTTGCCAGGCTCACTGGTCACGCTGATATAGCCGCCCAGCAACGCGGCCAGGTCACGGGAAATCGACAGGCCCAGGCCCGTGCCGCCGTAACGGCGGTTGGTGGTGCCATCGGCCTGGCGGAACGCCTCGAAGATGCTTTCCTGCTGGTCCGGGGCAATCCCGATGCCCGAATCGCGCACGGTAAAGGCGATGCCTTCCCCCGGCGCGCGGGACACCGACAGGCTGACCTCGCCTTGCTCGGTGAACTTGATCGCGTTGGAGAGCAGGTTCTTGAGGATCTGTTCCAGGCGCTGGCGGTCGGTGAACAGCATGATCGGTGCATCGGCCTGCACCTGTACCTGGAAGCCCAGCTTACGGTCGGCGGCCAACGGCTCGAACATCCCGCGCAGGCCATCGACCAGGCGTGTGACGCTTGAGTTTTCCGGGCGCACTTCCAGCTTGCCGGCTTCCACCTTGGAAATATCCAGGATGTCGTTGATCAGGTTGAGCAGATCATTACCCGCCGAATAGATCGACTCGGCAAACTTGACCTGTTCGGCGCTGAGGTTTTCCTGGGGGTTTTCCGCCAGCAACTTGGCCAGGATCAACGAACTGTTCAGCGGCGTGCGCAGTTCGTGGGACATGTTGGCGAGGAATTCGGACTTGTACTTGCTGGAGCGCTGCAATTCATCGGCGCGATCTTCCAGCTCCAGCTGGGCCTGGTTGAGTTCGACGTTCTTGCGGTCCATGGCGTCGCGCTGCTCAGCCAGGGTCTGGGTCTGTTCGGCCAGTTGCTCGTTGGTCTGCTCCAGCTCGGCCTGCTGGGTTTCCAGGTGAGCCTGGGACTCCTTGAGAATGCGCGACTGTTCTTCGAGTTCTTCGTTGGCGGTCTTGAGTTCTTCCTGCTGTACCTGCAGTTCTTCGTTCAGTTGCTGGGTTTCGGCCAGCACTTCCTGCAGGCGTTGGCGATAACGGGCGGCTTCGATGGAGGTGCCGATGTTGCCGGCGATCAGCTCCAGCAGTTCGACGTCGCGCTCCTCCAGCGGGCGCAAAAAGCCCAGTTCGATCACACCGTTGACGCGGTCGTCATCGCTGGTGGGAACCACCAGCACGCTGCGGGTCGAGCCTTCGCCCAGGCCGGAGCTGACCTTGAAGTAGTCCACCGGCACGTCGTCCAGACGAATCAGGCGATCGAGCTGGGCGGCCTGCCCGACGATGCCCTCATCGCTGTAGATCGACTGCTCCAGTTGCTCCTGCTCGCGGGAGAAGCCATAGGTGGCCACACGCTTGAGGCCGCCGTGCTCTTCGCGGACATACAGCGCCGCCACCGCCGAGCCCATGTATTGGGCAAAGAACTGCAGGATATTGCGTCCCAACATGTTCAGGGTGAGTTGGCCGAGCACCTGTTCGGCCAGTTCGGTCTGCCCGTTACGCAGCCATGCCTGCCGCTCCAGGCGCTGCGCGATCTTCTGTTGCGACGCGAGGTTTGCACTATAACTATCTGATAGAGAGAGTAAATTTTTCCTGCCGATATAGGCCAGGATCCCGCTCAGGCCGAGAACGAACAACAGATAGAGGGTGACGCTGATCACTGTGGTGCGCGTGACTTGTTCATTGCGAGTGATCCGGAACTGCTGCTCCATCGCCACCGCGTCTTCGTATTCCTTGCGAATTTCGTCGGTCAGGCGCTTGCCCCGGCCGGACTTGACGGCGTTGCGGTAGTCACCGCTTTCGCGCTGCAGGTCGATCATCGACTGGGCGTATTTGTTCCATTCGGCTTGCAGGGCTTCAAGGCGTTTCAGGCGGTCCACCTGTTGCGGGTTGTCCGCCACCAGCTCCTGCAAGTTACGCAGGTCGGCAATGATGCGCGGCTTGGCCACTTCGTACGGGTCGAGGAAGTGCTCATCCCCGGTGATCAGGAAACCACGCATGCCGGTTTCAAGATCGACGGTCAGCTTGGACGACTCGTTGAGGTTGTTGATGACCCGGTCCGTGTGTTCCACCCACTGGATCACCGAGAGCAAATAGGTGATCAGACAGACGAAAAACACCGCGCTGAGCACGCCCACACCCAGGGGCAATGCCACGTTTCGGCTGAGCAGTGTACGAAAGCTCTTTTCATCGACGGACGACGCGGGAGTCATGGGCATGCCTTGGCCAAATAGGGAAAAACCGGGAGTTTGCCCCAAAGTGCCGGTAGAGGGCTACGTTTCTGACGCGGATTAAGGTTTAAACACATGAACACCCCAAACTTGCCAGTGCCGATGCCCGACATTTATGGAACCAATGCTGGAGGAACACTTTGGTGCGTCCCCAACACTCAACGGAGGTCTGAATCAGGTCCAGGGAGGACCAACAACCAAAGGTAATGAAGATGGCATCCTCATTGAGCCTCCAGCCACGGCCCCAGGTTATAGATCACTCCATCGCATCGACGCCTGCTCAGTCGCAGGCCACCCCTGGTAACACCCTGTCCATACACAGCGACCCAACTTCCACACCTGCACGGCGCTCCTCGGATGAGTCGCTGCCTCTTTCACCAAAAGCACGCGCACAGGCAAACGCACAGAACTGGAAAAACCTCGCGCACCAGCTCACCGAGGCGACGAAGAGCCTGGGAGAGGACGCGACTCCAGCAGCCGTGTTGTCACATTTGAAAACCACTCAAACAGTCATTGATCCACACTCGGCCTTTCACCCGTCCGGCGCGCCGGGCAGCGACTCCACTGTCAACCTGGAAAGCTTTATCAAGCACCATGATTTACCTATCCCTGAAACCCGAGCCGACCTGGTTCACTTGGCAGATGCCGCGAACGCCCGCGCCCTGGAACCGCCGCTGGGTGATCTCGGCGGGGGATTATCCTGGCCTCTTCCCCTGACCCAGGAACAACGCCGCAAGATACGGGTCATCGTCGAGTCCAGCATCCTGCGCCGCAATATCCAGGCAGAGCCCTCATTAGCCCGGGCGGAGCTGGCCAAAGCGGCGCTGGGTGCGCTTATCAAGGCCAGCGCTCTTTCGGACGTCGAACTGCAAGACCCGACCCGGGCGCTGGACACCCTGCTCAAGTCCCCGATGGCCCAGACAATAGGGCAAGGGATCCAGGACGGGCTGAATGGTATCGCCACGCCAACCAGCATCAGCGATTACGTGTTGGCCGCCCTTCACATCGGTCTCGATCGTGAATCCGTCGGGTTGCCTGTCAGAAACTCAATCGCCGGCTTTGACTTGAGCCATCAAGACTATTGGGGCCTGCCACCGTCAGCCATCGTCAAGGGGCTCAGTGATCATCTGGTGGCTAAAGGCCGGGCTACGCCAGCCACGGCCAAGCTGGCCACCCACCTGTTGCTGTCGTACACAGCGCCCCAGTTCCTGGTCAAGGATATTCCCGATACGCTGGTGAACGGCAGCCAGGCCTGGGTGAGTTTCTGCCTTGCGGTGGCCAAGGTGGAATCAAGTGCGCCGGGTACCGCATCACAAATGAGCTACGGCCACGTCATGAGTGCCGCACAAGCCTTGAATGATCCTGCGGAACACACCATCACGGCCCTGTTGCTGGATTGGGGCGTGTCCAACGGGCTGGTTGCAAAGAAGGACGACGCCCTCTACACCCCTGAGGAAGTGGACAGCATCCGGACCGCGTTCAATGACCAGTTAAGTGCCAGAATCAAGGCCTCCCAATCAATCACTGCCGAGATTCCAAGTAGAAAAGCCATCGCCCTGGAAAGACTCAAGGAGCATTTTGGTGAGCGCACGGACTTTGAGTCGAAAAGTCTCTCAACCGTCACCGATGACAAAGCCAAGCAACTGGATGGCAAGCACTCGATGCTGGACATGGCCATGATGGGCATCAACGTCAACTGGAAAACCGACGACCCTGACCTCCCGATCGATGTGATCAATCAGCAACCCCGGCTCAACGTCAATGGGATATTTCTAGGGCAATACGAATCGGCAATCGAATCACTCAAAGATGGCATTGAGACCCAGGTAAAACACATGATTTCCGAGCTGCCACTGGAGGATCGGAAAAACCTGGAGTTCGGTAAAGTCGATTTATTTCAATACAACCAATACAAGATTGGCAGGGGTTTCATAAATCCGCCCACCTTCCAATCCAAGCTCAATGAATTGCTGGTAAGAACCGAAAGGCAGGTTGACGGAAAAACCGAGGTCAGTGTTTATGAGATCGATATCACGAACAAACGCATCGTCAAGCGACAGAGTGAGGCAGCCATCAAACGGGGTGAGTGGCGCGACGCGAATATATTGACCAAGGTAGAACAATTCAAACCTAAGCACCAGGTCCTGCTAGAACAGGAACAGCCACCGGAGGACCCTTCTCGTCCCCCACCGAGTTTCACCTCAGCCCGAACACACCACTTGGCAGACGCTTTTTTTGAGCACCTTGGTATCAGGAACCAATGGCAGCAAGCCAATGGAAGCACGACACTCGATCAGCAGAAAGAAGGTGATGAGCGAGTGAGGCAGTTTTTTCTCAACTTGATTCCCTTGAGATCGGCCATTGTCAACTTTCGCGACGGTGACTATGAAGCTGGGCTTATGGACCTTGGCCTGGATGCTCTAGGGCTGCTGACCATGGGGTACGGTGCTGCCGCAAAGGTCGCCAAGGTGGCTTCGTCCTCGGCGTCCGCTGCCGTAAAGGCATTGCAAGCGGGTCGCGTCATCGGCAGCAGCCTTATCAGCTCGCTCAACCCGCTGAGCGGAGTGAGGAGCGCGGCGACGGGAGCCGTCAAGCTGACCACGCGCGGCGCAAGATTTCTCGGCGATTCCGGGCAGGTGCTGATCAACAAGGTGCGTGGCGCATCGGGAAGCTATGACCTGTTGAAGGCGGCAAACAAGCAATATGGCCCGACGCTGATAGGGTCTTATAAGGTCGGAGAGCAAAGCGTCGAAGGCTTTGCCGTGTTGAAAAACGATCAGTGGTTCAGTTATGACCCTGTCCGGAACCTGCCCTATGGCCCGCCAATCGAGGATTTCTCCCCCCTGCGCGGCAGTCTGTTCGATAGCGTCGCGGATACGCACCTGACGAGTGTCGGAACGAATATCGCTAACGCGAGGACCTCCAACGCGCTTCCGAAATTCAACCACGGTTATCGAAGCGGTGCATTGGATGACCTGTCGGATTACGCTGGAGAGCGCAGTTTCGAGGCGTTGGTGGCGTTAGCGGCAAAACCTGGCAGGACACCGGAAGAAATGGGAATTCTGGCCAGGGAGTTGAAGGCCAGAAGAATTGAAGAGGGCGAGTATTTCACGGCGCTGCTTGCCAGCGACGTCGGGAATCCCGGGGTTTCCATCAATCGCTTTGCCCAGGCGGACTACCTCGGCCGTGTTGATTTGACCTCCAGGGGCGATTGCGCCGGGCTCTCGAATGCCATGGCGCTCGCCTTGCATCGAGGCGACGAAAAAATATTCCTCGACAATCTTCGCAAGGCCTCCACCACTAAATTGCCCTCTTCGCTGCATGACAAATTCAATCACGATATAAAAACACTGCAGTACGCCGTAAACACAAAGGACACCTTCCATATAAACGCCGCCCCTTCACTGATCAGTCATCAGTCCATCATCGACGACCTGAGCAAGTCCACGACGTCAAAATACCTGAGAATCAGCACGGAAGATCACGCCATGCTGGCAGGTGTCAGAGTCAAGGATGGCCAAAAAGAGTGGTTTTTCTTCGAACCCAATGGCGGGCTGGTCAGTTTTGACAACGTAGAGTCCATGCGCGAAGGCATCGAAAAAATCCTCAACAGCGGCGGTGTCAGCGCGACCTTGAAGCCTAAGGTTTCGCCGGCGGGCAAAAAGGAATTCCACGTGAGCGCTTTCCATCCCGATGACATCGTCACAGACAAGGTCGACAGTTTTGCGGTTTCAATGATGGTGTCCACGCCCTTGCCGTCCTGATGCATGGGATTGCCCCGGCCCCTGTCAGGGCTGGGGGCTTCTGAAAAAGCAAGGTGTTGAACGGCGCGCAGGAAGGTGCCACTGACAGCTCGCGGACCCTCGTGGTTAACGCGACATTTTCCTCCAATCCCGTCACAATGCCCGCGCCAACGGAACTTGCCGAGATTGACGCGACTCATTAGAGAATGGTCTTTCAACCGCTAAAGACCTGCACCTCCATTTTTTTCGGGAACCCTCATTATGTCCGCAGCCCCCTCCACCCTCCTTGTCGTCGAAGACGATGCCATCGTGCGCATGTTGATCGTTGATGTGCTCGAAGAGTTGGAGTTCCTGGTGCTTGAAGCTGCGGACGCTGAAGAAGCCTTGAAGATTGTCGAAAATGCCGCGCAGCACCTCGACCTGATGATGACCGACGTCGGCCTGCCGGATATGGACGGTAAGCAATTGGCAGCCAAGGTGCGTGAAGTGCGGCCCACCCTGCCGATCCTGTTTGCCAGCGGCTATGCCGAGAACATCGATGTACCTGCCGGCATGCAGGTGATCGCCAAGCCGTTCTCCATCGATCAATTGCGCGACAAAGTCAAATCGATGCTGCCTGCCGCCTGAGCCCCCTCTTTTACACAGTGCCGCCCATCAAGGCGGCTATTTGTGCGTCTTTACCCACAGGTTCAAGCCGCCGTACGGATCGGCATTGATGAGTTCGCATAATTCGCAGGGATTAACGTGACGTTCGGGAAATAAAACAGGAAACTCATCGCCTTTATTCCCCGTCAGTCAAACGCACTTTGGAAGGACGCGACAACATGATTGGAAAACCGACGCGCCTGCTGTTGGCGAGCCTCTCGATACTCATGAGTACCGGCGCCTGGGCCGATTTCACCGCCACCCCCAGCGAAGCCCGGGCCATCGCCAAGGAAGCCTACCTGTATGGCTACCCAGTGGTGGAGATGTACAAGACGCTCTACACCCAGGCCGTCGACAAGGGCGGCGCCAACTTCAAGGCGCCGTTCAACCATATCGGCAATACAGCTCAGGTGTTCACCCCCAAGGACACCGCGGTCGTCACCCCGAACCTGGACACGCCCTACTCCTTTGTCTGGCTGGACCTGCGCAGCGAGCCTCAGGTCCTGACACTGCCCAGGATCGAAGACAACCGTTATTACTCGGTGCAGTTGATCGATCTCTACACACAGAACATCGCCTACCTGGGCACCCGCAGCACCGGCAACAACGGCGGCCACTACATGATCGCCGGCCCTGACTGGAAAGGTCAGCAGCCGGTCAACGTGGACCGTGTGGTGTACAGCGAAAGCAACATCGCCTACGCCCTCTACCGTACGCAGTTGTTCGACGAGAAGGACCTGAACAAGGTCAAGCAGATCCAGAACGGCTACAAAGTGCAGTCACTGAGCAGCTACGTGAAGCAAGCCGCGCCGGCCAAGGCTCCGAAAGTGGAGTGGCCCAAGCCCATGGCGACCATGACCGAAGGCCCGCAACTGTTTCGCTACCTGAACTTCATGCTGGCCTTCGCCGCGCCCCAGGACAGCGAGAAAGACCTGCTGGCACGCTTCGCCAAGATCGGTATCGCCCCAGGCGCGCCCTTCAAGGTCAAGGCGTTGACCGCTGAACAGCGCAAGGCCCTGGAAGACGGTATCTCCGATGCCCGCGCCGAGTTTGCCGCGTTCAAAAAGGACAAGATCGACACCCATCAGGTCTCCAGTGCCGATTTGTACGGCAGCCGCGACCACCTGAACAACAACTACCTGTACCGCTACGCCGGTGCGGACATGGGGATTTTCGGTAACTCCGGCGATGAGGTCGCGTACCTGAACTACGTCATCGACAGCGAGGGCAAGCCTGCCAACGGCGCACGCCACAGCTACACCGTGCATTTCGCCAAGGACCAGTTGCCACCGGCCGATGCGTTCTGGTCGCTGACCATGTACGACGCCAAGACCAAGCAACTGGTGCCCAACCACAAGAAACGCTACCTGATCAACTCGCACATGCTGTCCGGCCTCAAGCGCGACGCCGATGGCGGCCTGACCCTGGCCCTGCAGCACCACGAGCCGCCAAAAGCCGAGCAGAGCAACTGGTTGCCTGCCCCTCCCGGGCCCTTCTACGCAACCCTGCGGATTTACCTGCCCACGCCTGAGGTGGGTAACGGCCAGTGGAAACTGCCGCCGTTGACGCCGCTCAAGTGACGACGCGTGCCCGGTCGCGACCGCGTCAGGCCAGGCCATTTCTGCTGTAAGCGCCAACCCGTGCTACCGCTGGTTTATCAACCCGTAAAACGGGTAACGTGCGCGCGATTGTCTATGGAGTTGCACTGCACATGACTTGCTGGCATGTCCTCGGCCTGGCCCCGGATGCCGATAGCCGCGCGATCAAGCGCCAATACGCCGCCCTGCTGAAGAAAACCCGACCGGATGATGATCCCGAGGGTTTCCAGCGCCTGCGCGAAGCCTATGAGGCCGCGCTGGAGTGGAGTCAGGGGCAGCAGGAAGCTGACGAAGTGGCCATCGACATCCTGGGCGACGGCCTTGCCGACCACTACCAGGCAGCCATGGCCCATGGCAATGCGTTGCACTTTGAAATCCAGCTGTTGTTACGCGACATCGAGGGGCATCTCAACCCCGAAGACACCCGCTGGGCCTTTGAAACCTTCAACTGGCTGACGGCCTGGCAGCGCCTGGAGTTGCCCGGTGAACTGATCGAAAGACTAGAGCGCAAGCACCGCGGCGCGTTGCAGCAACCCTTGCGCCAGGCCCTTGAGCAAAAGGACGAGGCCGCTTTCCTGGCTGCCTATGCCGCACGTTCCGAACATCCCTGGGTGAACAATCATCCCCATGCCGAGTGGTTCAACCAATGGCTGGCCCGCCTGCTTGCGCAGAGTCACTACTGGTCGAGCGCCGTGTTCGACGCGGTATGCGCCGGCCAGCACTGGCATGGCGGCGCCGGTCACGACTGCCCGGCGGGGGATTGGGCGCGGCTGTTGCAACGCCAGCAAGGCCCGGTCTTCATGGCACGTCAACGGGCACTGGCCGCCGAAGCGCCCAACAGCCCGCAACAACGTGCCGCCCGGCTGCTATTGGCTCCGATGAGCCTGGGTCAGCGCCGTGCCTTCGCCCAACGCTTCGATGAACATGACTGGAAAGCCTGCCAGGCACTCAGCGCAGATATCTACGCCGACCATGTGGCCGAAGCCGAAGCGATGCCCGGCGGTACCGTGTATTTCTGGCAAGGCTGGGACACGGCCATGGACACCTGGCCCTGGATTGTCGCACTGGTATTGAGCTGCCTGGTGGGCGTGCTGGTGAATGCCGAGCCCCTGGCCGGCAATGTGCTGCCGACCTTGGGCTACGGCCTGCTGTGGTCGTTGGGCGCCGTGATAGGTGCCGGATTGGCTTGGCAGGTCTGGCGCCCGCTGGCTCATCAGTACCGCGTGCTCGATGAACGACTCAGTGAGCACCTGCCGCGCTGGCTCAGCCCTACTCACCTGCCGTTGCTGCCGATACGGGATCTGCTGCCAGGGCTGGTCCTTGCCGCAGCGCTGGGTTACGCGTTCGGCCCGTTTGCCAGCCTGGCGCTGGCCGCGACGCTGGCGGTTATCGGGGTGATCAAGCGGCCCTTCATGAACAGCCACACCCCCTGGACCGCTCGCCACCCGCGCTGGACGGCCCTGGGCATAGTGCTGTTGGTCACCAGTGGGATTGTGCTGTACGCCGGCTTGAAGGTGCTCGACAACCAGCAACACGTGACCCGTAACCAGGGCCTGCAACAGTGGCCCGAACGCCTGTGCAGCCGCATGCCTCGCACCGCCCCCGACTGTCAGGCGCCCGCCACCCAGGCACAGTGGTATGGCCAGGAGGCCGCGCAATGAATCCGAAATGGTTGTTACCCATCAGCCTGGTATTGGGCCTGGGATTGCTCGGTGTGGCCGGCGCCACCAAACCCCTGCAACGCATGCAATTATGGCTCGACCAACGGGACAGCCCTTCCACCGCGACGGCCAGCGCACTGGCGCCGATCATTGACTGCGTGAACCGCATTGATCGCGATACGCGCCTGGCGTACTACCGTATGCGTTCGACACAGCCCGAAGCGCCCACCCAGGATAAGTTTGGCGACCGTGACGAGCCCGAGCCACGCCTTATCCAGGCGGCGGTCTGTTCGCAGCTGTACACACTCAAACTGGAGCGCCAGCAGCCCGGAAGCCACCTCGGTACTCTCGCCACGGTGTATGCCGACAAGCTGAATAAATTCACCTCGCTGGCGGACATGGTTGACCCGATACAAACCGAAGGTATGCCGTCGAACATGCGCCAGTTTGTGGCGCAGGCCATGAACAAGAGTCTGGAAGGGAAACTGGCTCAGCGGGGCGAAGAATACCTGCAGGCATCCGCCGAGTTACGCACCCAGTTGGAAAACGAAGACATCCATCTGCGTCCGGTACAACTGGCGCGAATCGAATCGCGCTTCGGCCGGGACCTGCATTGGCACCTGCTCAACCATATGATCGCGGCCCGCCAGGCGATGAACCGGATTGACCAGGGTGTCCGCGACGCCAGCCTGACGCCCCAGCAACTGCTCAGCTTGATCGAGACGCTGCAACAGGCCAGCGATGCCAGCAGGGACTTCCTGGTAAAAATGCCGCGCAGCAAACGTGAGGAGGAAGCCACTCACCTCTGGTACGCCACCCGCTCATCAGCCGACGCGTACCTCCAGGCGTTGCGCACCCTGCATCAGCACTGGCGGGAACATGCCTCGCCGCAGCAACTCAGTGACGACTACTACGTCATCACCCGTCGCTACGACGCCCTGCTCAGCTACTACAATAAACCCGCCAGGAATGCGTTCTAGTCCCTAGTGTTTTTTCAGCTTCACATACGACTGATGCAAGTCCGACGCCCAGCCATCGATCACGCCTTTCACGTCATCGGCCTTCATCACCTGCGAGTCGTTGGACAGCGGCTTGCCCGTGCCCTTGCGCACCACTTGGGCGAGCACCTTGCCACTGGCACCGTCGAGGAACTGCGCCTCGGTGCCGAGGGTGGTTTCCTGGTCGCGGATGCCGGTACCGGTACTCACCGCTGCCGCCACCAGGGCCACGGGCACGAATTCATAGGGTTTGAGGCCTTCGGTCTTGCTGCTGACGGCGGTGATCGCCGCACGTACCACCATCACACCGGGGCCGGGCCCGTTGGCCAGGGGCAGTGATTTGCCCAGCTCACGCTTGAGCGCCTGGTTGAAGTAGGTGTTGATGCCATTGAGGGTGCTGTCGGGGATTTTCGTGGTGGCCTGGGGCTTGGGGTAGAACTGCGTCGGTTCGATATACACCGCGTTATAGCGGCTCAGGTCGAGTTGGGGGTCTACCCAGCGCATCACCTCGACCCCCGAAGGCGACTTGGCTTCCTTGAGTTGGCTGTAGTCGGACAGAAAGCCTGAGTACTCGTCCGGTTGGGTGACCTTGCTGGCGCAGCCGGCCATTGCGATGGAAGCCACGCACAGCGTACTGATCATTAGCCTTAGTTTCATCATTGAACTCCCTGGCGATCATCATCTAAACATGGAGCTGTAGGTATAGCCAATCCTGGGCAAAAAATACGTATTTCCACCCAGTGTTTGACACACCGGCGTCCCCATCGACGTTGCGCGAAGCGGGAGCCCCTCAGCCGCGTTCGCGCGGAATCAGGCTCTGCAACTGCGAGGCCAGGAAATTGGCGTCGAAGCCAAAGGTGTCCGGGTCTTTGAGGCCATTGGTTTTCTTCCACAGCCAGTCGTTTTTGTCGGCCGGCAGCACCAGCGACACACTGCCGTGGCGGGCAGCGGTCAAGCCCATCACTGACACCGAGATCAAGCCGCCCACGCCCATGACTTCAGGCACGAACTCCACGGTCTTACCGGTGATCTGCACCAGCAGCTTTTCGGTCTTGAAGGTCGAGGTCTCCACCGGCACGCCCGGCCCGCTGGCGACATAGGCTTCACGGTGCACCTCCAGCAGGCCGACAGTCTTGACCGGTTCCAGCCATTGCTCGATCTGCCCGAACAGCTCGTCGAGCTTGTGCGTCCAGCGCGCCGACTGCACATCGAACTGTTGCTTCTTGTGCGCTTCGCTATCGGCGTAATGACGAAGCATCTCGCCCAGTTGCTGTACATCGTCCATTGCGGATTTCCTTGGGTGTGCCAGGTTGCGATGCCCGATCATGGCAGATGCGGCCACTCACCGTACGATTAACGCTGACAGGCCAGTGGGCGTGCTTGTCGACTGATCCGCTGTAATGAGCTTTTTCTGAGCCTGTTTTGTTTTTCCCGCGTTTCCTACAGTGCCCGCCACTTGGAACCGTGGGAGGACTGAGCATGAGCACCGCAACAACCGAGCAGGCCTACAACTATAAAGTCGTCCGCCAATTCGTGATCGCCACCCTTGTGTGGGGCGTGGTGGGCATGGCCATGGGCGTGTGGATCGCCTCACAACTGGTCTGGCCGCAGATGAACCTGGACCTGCCCTGGACCACGTTCGGCCGGCTGCGGCCGTTGCACACCAGCCTGGTGATCTTTGGCTTCGCCGGCAGTGCGCAATTTGCCGCCAGCTACTATGCGGTGCAACGGACCTGCCAGGTGCGCCTGTTTTCCGACCGTCTCGCCGCGTTTACCTTCTGGGGCTGGCAGTCGGTGATCGTGATCATGCTGGTCAGCCTGCCCCTGGGCTACACCACCACCAAGGAATACGCCGAGATCGAGTTTTCCGGCGCGGTGTGGATGACCGTGGTGTGGGTGGCCTACGCCATTGTGTTCTTCACCACGGTGGTAAGGCGCAAGACCCGGCATATCTACGTGGGCAACTGGTTTTTCGGCGCGTTTATCCTGGTGATCGCCATGTTGCACGTGGTCAATCACCTGGCAATCCCGGTGGATTGGTTCAAGTCCTACCCGGTGTATTCCGGCGCGACCGATGCCATGGTGCAGTGGTGGTACGGGCATAACGCCGTGGGCTTTTTCCTGACCACCGGTTTCCTGGGGATGATGTATTACTTCGTGCCCAAGCAAGTGGGCCGGCCGGTGTACTCCTATCGACTGTCCATCGTGCACTTCTGGGCGTTGATCACCCTGTACATCTGGGCCGGCCCGCACCATTTGCACTACACCGCCTTGCCCGATTGGGCGCAGTCACTGGGCATGGCCATGTCGCTGATCCTGCTGGCCCCGAGCTGGGGCGGCATGATCAACGGCATGATGACCTTGTCCGGTGCCTGGCATAAGCTGCGCACCGACCCGATCCTGCGCTTCCTGGTGCTGTCCCTGGCGTTCTATGGCATGTCGACCTTCGAAGGTCCGATGATGGCGATCAAGACCGTCAACGCCCTCTCCCACTACACCGACTGGACCATCGGCCACGTACACGCCGGAGCCCTGGGCTGGGTGGCGATGATCACCTTCGGCTCGCTGTACCACATGATCCCCAAGCTGTTCGGCCGCGAGCAGATGCACAGCGTGGCGCTGATCAACCTGCACTTCTGGCTGGCAACCATCGGCACGGTGCTGTACATCGCGTCGATGTGGGTCAACGGCATCACCCAAGGCCTGATGTGGCGCGCGGTGAACGACGACGGCACCCTCACCTACTCGTTTGTCGAAGCCTTGCAGGCCAGCCATCCGGGGTTTGTGGTGCGGTTTACGGGGGGCGTGTTTTTCCTCACGGGCATGTTGCTGATGGCCTACAACACCTGGCGCACGGTGCGGGTCGCAGACTTGAACGTGGCCCGGCTCGATGCGCGGATCGCCTGATATGTGGAGCTTGCTGATCGTGGTGTGCCTGTACGCTGCGGTGGAGTATTGCCTGCGCGGGCAGTCCGAGACGAGCCTGGACGAAGCCAGCATGTTGCCGTTCACCGACGACCCGGAGGTGGCGCGGCGCGTGGAGCAGGCCACGGGTAAACCCATCCACGCCATTGCCGCGGAGCAACCCCGGCCGGGATGGGTCAACCTGGACATGTGAAACTGCTCCGGTCATTTGGCGGGCAACTGCGTATGACTATTCAGCGGCTGATGGGTAAGGTGAAGCGACTTTCCCTGTCAGGAGCATCGCATGCGCACCATCGGCCTTATCGGCGGCATGAGCTGGGAGTCCAGCGCCGAGTACTACCGTATCATCAACCAGCGCGTGCGCGACCAGCTCGGCCCGCTGCGCTCGGCCCAGGTGTTGATGTACAGCGTGGACTTCGGCCCGGTGGAACAGGCCCAGCACGCCGGGCGTTGGGATGACACCGCGCTGATCCTGGAAGACGCCGCGCGCCGTTTGCAGGCCGGCGGCGCCGAGTGTGTGGTGCTGTGTACCAACACCATGCATTTGGTGGCGCCGCGTATCGAGGCGGCGGTGTCGATTCCGTTCCTGCATATCGCCGATGCGGCCGCTGCGGCGGCGGTGGCGGCCGGTACCTTGACCGTCGGCTTGCTCGGCACCGCGTTCACCATGGAGCAGGATTTTCTCACGTCGCGCCTGGCCGCCCAGGGCCTCACCGTGCTGGTGCCGGACGCGGAGGAGCGCCGCGCCGTGCACCGGATTATCTATGAGGAATTGTGCGTCGGCGTGATCAGCGATGCGTCACGCCAGGTTTACCTTCGGGTCATCGAGTCCCTGGCCGCACGGGGTGCCCAGGCGGTCATCCTCGGCTGCACGGAAATCAGCCTGCTGGTCAAGCCCGAACACAGCGACCTGCCGCTGCTGGACACCACCGAGCTGCATGCGCAGGCTGCGGTGGCGTTTGCACTCGCGGATTAAGCCGACTGGCGCAGGCGCGCCATGCTCAGGGTGTCGACAAACACCCCATCGCGCAGGGCGTAATCACGCAAGCGCCCTTCGACCTCGAAGCCGAACTTGCGGTACAGGTGGTGCGCGGCGTCGTTGTCGGCGTACACCGTGAGTTCCACCCGGTGCAGGTTCATCCAGTTGTCGGCCACGTCCAGCGCGGCCGTCAACAGCCGCGAGCCCACGCCCTTGCCCTGCCAGGCCGTCGCCACGCCCATGCCGAACGAACCGACATGGGCCTGGCGTACGCGCAGGTACTGTTCCAGGCCCAGTTGGCCGATCACCTCGCCGCCGTGCACCGCCACCAGTTGCAGGCGCCGCTCGTTGTCGGTGACCAGGCGTTTGCGCCAGACATCCACCGACTGGAACGGCATCTGCAGCACCTGCCGGCACACGGCCGGTTCGTTATAGAGCGCCGCCACACCTTCAAGGTGGGCCTCGGTAAAGCGCTGGATCACGATATGGGGTTCAGGTGCGTGCATGGGGTTTCATCCTTTGAAAGACACGTGGCCGACCAGTGTAGAGGCCGTGCCTGCTCCCTGGCTAGGGCGCCGGCACGGTCGTCCATAACGACGGCCAGTCGCCGTAACCGACACCGGTGCAGCGCGGCATCCTATGAAACTCACTGAGCTGGAACGCCTTACCGTCAAACACCCAGACACCACCGCCGCCACAGTCACCGATGCCGCGCTGCTTGTAGAAATAACTCAAGGTGCCGGTGGCTTCGTCATAGCCCACCGAGCCTTGCAGCGCAGCGCCGTCCAACGGCAAGGGCTCAATCTCCAGCGGCGTTTGCGCATAGGGCGCCTGACGCTGGCGGCTGACCACGTCGAACTCACAGTTGTAGGCCGCGCAGTCGTAACGCACCACCGTCATCGCCTGTTGCGCCGTCAGCGCCCCGGCCTTTGCCTCGGGCTCACCCTCCTCCGGCGTGACGGCCTGCAATGCAGCGGCCACCAGGCCGGCCTGTTCCTGCGCGGTCAACGCCGGCGGCACAGGGAACTTGCGCAGCACCGGTGTCGGCAAACGTGGCGGCACCTCATGGGCCGGCGCTTTTCCGGGGCGTGCCAGGGCCGTCACGTTATCCACCCGCCCCTGCACCGCATCCATCAACAGCAGCGAAGCGCTCAGGCCGCTCAGCGACACATGGGCCTGCTCATCGCCCGGCAATTGCAGGCGCTGGCCATTGCGCAAACGCTGCAACCAGCGCCGCGCCGCAGCGTCCTCGATCACGCCGTAAGACTGCACTTCGGGATCGCCGCCCTGATCGTCCAGTTCCACATGCAGATCCCGGGTCAGCTCCAGGCCCAGCGGCTGACCGTCCAACAGCAAGGTCGACAGGTCCAGCGCTTCGCCGCGGTGGTCGAAGCGCAAGCGCAGATACCCTTCGGGACCGGCCTGATGCCAGATATGCAAGGTCAGGGAGCTGTAGTCTTCTTCATCGACGCCACTGGGCGCGCTGAGGGCATGACAATTGCGCAGGTTATCGCACCCGGTGACCCAGTTCTTGATTTCCCGCAGCAGCGGTACGGTTTCAGCGGGCGGTTGAGCGAAGGCCTGGTTGGCGCTGCCGGTCAGCAGCAGGGCGAGGAGTACGGGGCGCAGCATGGGGACTCTCCGTGTCGAAAAATGGCGCGGATTGTCCCATGTTCGACGTGATGCGTCAGCGCTTGGCCGCCACACGCCACACCCGCGCAATATCCGCCGCGCGCTCGCGCAGCAAACGCGGCGCCTCACTGCAGGCCTGCTCCAGGCTTATCGGGCCGCTCGGCAAGGCAAACGCCGCTGCCACGCCATGGGCGTACATCTGCTCGTAGCCGTCGCCCAGGGTGCCGGCGATGACAATCACCGGTACGCCGTGTTGCCGGGCGATGCGGGCCACGCCGAAGGGGGTTTTGCCGCGCAGGGTCTGGGCGTCGAAGCGGCCTTCGCCGGTGATGACCAGGTCGGCGCCGCGTACGGCGTCGTCAAGGCCTACCAACTCGGCGACGACTTCCACGCCCGCGCGGAACTGCGCGCCGAGGAACGCCTTGGCGGCGAAACCCAGGCCGCCGGCGGCGCCGCTGCCGGGCTCGTCACGCACGTCCTTGGGCAGGACGTTGGCGCAGTGATCGGCGAAGTGGCCGAGGGCGGCGTCCAGTTGTTGCACCTGCTCGGGGTTGGCGCCTTTTTGCGGGCCGAATATCGCTGAGGCACCGTGGGGGCCGCACAGCGGGTTGTTCACATCGGCGGCGATTTCAAAGCGTACCTGGGCCAGGCGCGGGTCGAGTTTTTCCAGGTTTATACGCGCCAACCGCGACAAGGCCAGGCCTCCCGGTGGCAAGGCCTGATCCGCAGCGTCGAACAGTTGCACGCCCAGGGCTTGCATCGCCCCCGCGCCGCCGTCGTTGGTGGCGCTGCCGCCAATCGCCAGGATGATGCGCCGGGCCCCCAGATCCAGGGCCGCGCGAATCAGCTCGCCAGTGCCGTAGGTGCTGCTGGTGCACGCATCGCGCTGGCCTGGCGCTACCAATTGCAGGCCGCTGGCTTCGGCCATTTCGATGATCGCGGTGTGGCTGTCGGCCAGCCAGCCCCAGCGTGCTTCCACCGCAGTGCCCAAAGGCCCGCGCACCGCCTGTTGGCGCAATTGGCCGTTACAAGCGGCGAGCACCGCGTCCACCGTGCCTTCACCACCGTCCGCCATCGGGCACTGGATCAACTGTGCGTCCGGCCAGACTTGCGCCAGCCCTGCGGCAATGGCCTGGGCGACGCCCTCGGCACTCAGGCTGTCCTTGAACGAGTCGGGGGCGATGATGACTTTCATGGGCTTTCTCCGATTTTTATCACGCCCATGCTGCCAGTTGGCACCGCCGCTGACGCCGGTCCGATGCACAAGTACGGGTAAGGTTTGTTGTTCATTCCGACAAAGCCTGGGGCAGCAGCTGCACGCCGAGGTACAGCGCCAGCATGCCATCCAGGGTCAGCGGGTCGACGCCGCTGAGTTCGGCGATGCGCTCCATACGGTAACGCAGGCTGTTGCGGTGAATGCCGAGGGCGTCGGCACAGGCCTGGCTTTGCCCATCGTGTTCGCACCAACTGCGCAGCGTGGCCAGGAGTTGGCCGTTGCTGTCCTTGGCCAGCACCTTGCGCAAGGGGTTGAGCAGTTCGTCCAGGGCATCGTCGTTGCGATGACGCCAGAGCATCACGGGCAGGCGGTAGCGGTTGAGGGTCAACAGCCGCGAGTGCGGCAGTACATCGCGACCGTAGGCCAGCAAATCGCCGACCCGCCGATAACACCGGCGCAATCCGGCCAGGCCATCCGCCTGGCCGCCGACGGCCACCCGCAGGATGTTCCAGCCCAGGCCCTGGAGCTTTTCCAGCAACCGTGGATTGTCCACCTGCTGCGCCGCCGGTCGGCACCACAGCAGCGAGAACTGCGCCGAGCTCACGCACCAACTGTCCGGATAGCGCGAGGTCAGCCAGGTGTTCAAGGCCTCCGCCGATTGGCCCGCCCCCAGTTCGAACAGGTACGGCGTGCGTGCCAGCTGCGGCTTGAGGCCCAATTGCTGGGCTTCGTCGACCAGGCGTGGTGAGTCGCCGCTGTCGGCGAGGAGCAACGCCAACAGATCATCGCAACGCTGGCGTCGCCATTGCTGCTCGGCTTGCTGATGACGATGGCTGACGAGCATTTCGGCGGTCATGCGCACCAATTCGGCATAGGTGCGCAACAGCTCGGGCTCGCCGGTGATACCCAGCACGCCAATCAAGCGCTGATCGTGCATCAGCGGCAGGTTAATGCCCGGCTGCACGCCCTTGAGGTGCTTGGCGGTCTGCCCGTCGATCTCGACCACACGACCGTTGGCCAGCACCAGTTGTGCGCCTTCGTGGCGGGTGTTGATGCGCTCGGGTTCGCCGCTGCCGAGGATCAGGCCTTGGCTGTCCATGACGTTGACGTTATAAGGCAGGATCGCCATGGTGCGATTGACGATATCCTGCGCCAGGTCATGATCCAGCTCGAACATGCGGCCATCTCCTTAAAAGAAAGTCCTTGAAAGCGTGGTTGTTCATCGGCACAGCGCAAAGCATGCATCCCTGTGCGCAAGCACAAAGACAGCACCCCGCCACGTGGCCGAGACTCATTGGGCGATCGACGTTACCTTCGCATCGCGAAAAATCATAATAAAGAGAGACTCCCATGTCACAGAGCGCCGCTGTCACACTGGCCACCGATGACGATAAAAACGCCATCTACAAGCGCATTACCCTGCGCCTGATCCCCTTCATTTTCATCTGCTATCTGTTCAACTACCTCGACCGGGTCAACGTTGGCTTTGCCAAGTTGCAGATGCTCGATGCGCTGAAATTCAGCGAAACCGTGTACGGCCTGGGTGCCGGGATCTTCTTTATCGGCTACGTGCTGTGTGGCGTGCCGAGCAACCTGGCGCTGACCAGATTCGGTCCACGGCGCTGGATTGCCTTGATGATGATCGTCTGGGGCACGCTGTCCACCTGCCTGTTGTTCGTCACCACGCCGACGCATTTCTATACCTTGCGCCTGTTTACCGGTGCGGCTGAAGCCGGCTTCTTTCCGGGTGTGGTGCTGTACCTCTCGCAGTGGTTCCCGACGTTTCGTCGTGGGCGGATCATGGCGCTGTTCATGTCGGCGATCCCGGTGTCCGGTTTGCTTGGCAGCCCGTTTTCCGGCTGGATCCTCAACCACTTCGCCGCCGGCCAGGGCGGCCTGGCAGGCTGGCAATGGATGTTCCTGCTGCAAGGCATCCCGACCGTGATCCTCGGCGCCCTCGCCTACTTCCTGCTCAGCGACAGCTTTGCCCATGCCAAGTGGCTCAAGCCCCACGAACGCGCCGTGCTGGAAGCCGACCAGGCCACCGACCTGGCCAACAAGCCGAAAACCACCAGCGATTCACTCGCCGAAGTGTTCAAGAACCCGGCGATCTGGGCGTTCGGCCTGATCTACTTCTGCATCCAGAGTGGCGTATACGCCATCAACTTCTGGCTGCCGTCGATCATCAAGAACCTGGGCTTCAGCGATAACCTGGTGATCGGCTGGCTCAGTGCGATTCCGTACCTGCTGGCAGCGGTGTTCATGTTGCTGGTGGGCCGCTCGGCGGACTTGCGCAAGGAGCGTCGCTGGCACTTGGTGGTGCCGATGCTGATGGGTGCCATCGGCCTGGTGATCGCGGTGAACTTCGCCACCACGCCGGCCATCGCCATACTCGGCCTGACCATCGCCACCATGGGCGCCCTCACCGGCCTGCCAATGTTCTGGCCGGTGCCGACCGCCATGCTCAGCGCGGGCGCAGCCGCCGGCGGCCTGGCGCTGATCAACTCCATGGGCCAGATGGCCGGCTTCCTCAGCCCGTATATCGTCGGTTTTGTGAAGGATACCACCGGGTCCACGGATGTGGCGCTGTACCTGCTGGCGGCGGTGATTGTGGCGGGCGTTGTGCTGGCGTTGCGGATGACGCGGACCTTGAAGGTTTAACGCGGTCCATGTGGGAGGGCGGTGCGTCGATTCGACTTGCCCCCTCCCACAATGGGTCTGCGTTTACAGCAGGCCGCCGCCGTTGATATCAATGACAGCACCGGTCATAAAGCCATTTTCCATGGCCAGCACATACCCCGCCGCCACGTCCTCGGCCTGCCCCACACGCCCCACCGGCAGCGCGTCCCCCGCCTTGGCCAACATCGCCAGGCGCTGGTCCTCGGCCAACCCCGCATACGCCGGGGTATCAATTACACCAGGGCTCACCACGTTGACCCGACGCGGCGCCAACTCCTTGGCCAACTGCTTGCCCAGGGCTTCAGTGGCAGCGTTGATACCGACTTTGATGAACTGCCCCGGCACCCATTTACGCCCCAGTTGCCCGGAGGTCAGGCTGATGCTGCCGTGCTCATCGAGGAAAGGCAGCGCGTGCTGGATCGCCCGCAAGGCGCCCCAGAGTTTCACGTTAAAGTTGTCCTGAGCCTCGCCCAGATCGGTTTCGGCCAGGGCCTTGGCGCGCACCGAGGGGCCGGAGGTGTACACCAGATGGTCAAACCGCCCGACGGTTTCGAACAACCGTTGCAGGGACGCGGCATCGGTGACGTCCACCGGTTCGCTGCGCAGGCCGTTGTCGCGGCCTGACGATAGGCGCCGCCCCGCCAGCACCACCTGGGCACCGCGTGCAGCAGCGGCCTTGGCCACGGCTGCACCGATGCCGCTGCTGCCGCCAATGACGATGACCGTTTTGCCGTTGAGTGAGGAATTCATGGGGTAGTGTCCTGGGTCAGAAAGTGAGCGTTCATCTTCCCAGCTTGGCAATCGGCGAAAAATCCCGGTAAAACGACAAGATCTTTAAAGGATTTTTACAAATGAGCTCAATCCTCGACCTTGAAGTGTTCGCGCGCACCGCCGACACCGGCAGCCTGTCTGCCGCCGCACGCGGGCTCGGCCTGACCCCCGCAGCGGCGAGCATTGCCCTCAAGCGCCTGGAAACCCGCTTGGGTACCCGCCTGCTGGCACGCTCCACCCGCAGCATGCGCCTGACCGAAGAAGGCCGGCGTTACCTCGACAGCGTGCGCGAGGCCCTGGCCGCCTTGGCCGAAGGCGAGCAAGCGCTCAAGCAGCAGAGCCAGGGCCTGACCGGCTTGTTGCAGTTGGCCGCACCCTCGGATTTCGGCCGTAATGTGGTGCTGGGCTGGCTGGATGAGTTCAAGCTGGAACACCCGCACATCCGCCTGCAACTACTGCTCAACGACAGCAATGCCGACCTGTTCCGCGACACCGTCGACATCGCCCTGCGCTTCGGCGTCCCACGGGACTCCAGCCTGGTGGCGCTGCCGGTGGTGCCCGATCACCAACGCCTGCCCTGCGCCAGCCCCGACTACCTGGCACGCCACGGCACGCCGCACACCCCGGCGGAGTTGGCGCAACACAATACGCTGCGGTACATGCGCCAGGGCCGGGCCAACAGCATCTGGTACTTCCGCCAGGGCACCACGTTGCAGGAAGTGGAAGTGACGGGCGACTACCTGAGCGATGACGGTGAGATTGTGCGGCGTTGGGCACTGGCCGGCCACGGGATTGCCTACAAGGCCAACCTCGACATCGCCCGGGACCTCAAGGCCGGACGGCTGGTGCACCTGCTGCCGGACTGGCAGGGCGAACCCACGCCGTTCAACCTGATGTGCCCGCACCGCCTGCAAGTGTCGGAGCGGGTGAAAGTGCTGCACCGGTTTCTACAAGTGCGTTGCCAGGCCTTGCTGAGTGCATGAAGAAACGCGCGCAGGGCTTGTTCCAGAGCCGTCGAGTCTGCTATTGCATAGGCCATGTCTCACAGCCGCAAGGAGCTTTGCATGATTTACCGCACATTGGGCCAGTCCGGTTTGAAGGTCAGCGCCTTGACCCTGGGCACCATGATGTTTGGCGAACAGACCCACACCGAGGACTCGCTGCGCATCATCGACAAGGCCTGGGACCAGGGCATCAATTTCATCGACACGGCGGATGTCTACACCGGAGGGCGCTCCGAGGAAATCGTCGGCGAAGCCATCGCTCGCCATCGTCAGGATTGGGTGGTGGCGTCTAAAGTCGCCATTGGCCCCACCGAGGGCCTGCCCAACCGCAGCGGCTTGAGCCGCAAGCGCATCTTCAACGCGCTGGAAGCCAGCCTCACCCGCCTCGATACCGACTACCTCGACATCTACTACCTGCACCGCGAAGATCACGACACCCCGCTGGAGGTGACGGTATCGGCCATCGGCGACCTGATTCGCCAGGGCAAGATCCGTTACTGGGGACTGTCCAACTATCGTGGCTGGCGGATTGCCGAGGTGATCCGCGTCGCCGAGCGCCTGGGCGTGGACAGGCCGGTAATCAGCCAGCCGCTTTACAACATCGTCAACCGCCAGGCTGAAGTCGAACAGATCACTGCCGCCGCCGCATACGGCCTGGGCGTGGTGCCTTACAGCCCTCTGGCGCGTGGAGTACTCAGCGGTAAATACGCGCCGGACGTCACCCCGGAGGCCGGCAGCCGCGCGGCACGCCAGGACAAACGCATCCTGGAAACCGAATGGCGCATGGAGTCGTTGCGTATCGCCCAGCAGATTCAGCAATACACCCAGGGCCGTGGCGTGGGGATTGTCGAGTTTGCCATCGCCTGGGTGCTGAACAACGCGGCGGTGAGCTCGGCGATCGTGGGGCCGCGCACTGAGGCGCAGTGGGACGCCTACACCGGTGCGCTGGACGTGAAGATCACGGCTGAGGATGAAGCGTTCATTGATTCGTTGGTAACGCCGGGGCATTCATCCACACCGGGGTTCAATGATGTGGGCCATTTTGTCTCGGGCCGAGTGGCGCGCGCATAGCCTGATTGACCAAGTAAGGGTTGCGCAGCGGCCTTCTGTGGCGAGCGGGCTTGTTGTGGTGAGCAGGCTTGCTGTGGTGAGCGGGCTTGCCCCGCGCTGGGCTGCGCAGCAGCCCCAATAACTGGCGACGAGGTTTTCCTGGAAAAGCGCGACGGCTTTGAAGGGTTGCTTCGCAGCCCAGCGCGGGGCAAGCCCGCTCACCACCACAACAACAACAACAACAACAACAACAACACCCCGACTGCCCCGGCTGCCCCGACCAAGCAGACCCAGACAGCGGCAGCGAGACATTTTCCTGAAAAACGCCCCAAAACAGCGCACCCTTCCCGCTTCAAAAGCACCATAATCCCCTGTTGAAACTCCCTCTACTTGTTTGAAATCGGTTTTCGCGAGGACAACGTGTCTAAAGGTGTCGTGTTATCGGTGTCGGCCTCGGTGTTGTTTGCCGTGATGTATTACTTCACGTCATTGCTGACGCCATTGAGCGGCCTGGAAATTTTCGGCTGGCGCATGTTGCTGACCGTGCCGTGCATGACGGTGTTCATGATCGTCAGCGGCGAATGGCGGCGGGTGTGGGAATTGCTGCAAGTACTCGCAGCCAAGCCGCGGCTGATCGGCGGTGTGGTGCTGTCGTCGGCGTTGCTGGGCGTGCAGTTGTGGTTGTTCATGTGGGCGCCGCTGAACGGGCGCAGCCTGGATGTATCGGTGGGTTACTTCCTGCTGCCGCTGACCATGGTGCTGACCGGGCGCCTGGTATGGGGCGAACAGCTGTCCTACCTGCAAAAGCTTGCAGTGTTTTTTGCCGGCCTTGGGGTAATCAACGAGCTGTTCCAGGCCGGCGGTTTTTCCTGGGCGACGCTGGTGGTGATCATCGGCTACCCGCTGTATTTCATTGCGCGCAAATACCTCAAGACCGACCATCTTGGCGGACTGTGGCTGGACATGGCGCTGATGCTGCCGGTGGCCTGGTGGTTTGTGCAAAGCGGCGAACAGGGCTTCGCGGTGATGGATGCCCACCCCAAGCTGTACGGGTTGATCCCGATGCTGGGCCTGATCAGCGCCTCGGCGCTGGTGAGCTATATCATCGCCAGCCGCCTGCTGGCGTTCAGCCTGTTCGGACTGCTCAGTTATGTCGAGCCGGTGCTGTTGCTGGTAGTGGCGCTGCTGCTGGGTGAAGGCATCAAGGCTGGCGAATGGTTGACTTACATCCCGATCTGGATGGCGGTCATGGTCCTGGTGTTCGAAGGGTTCAAGCATTTGGTGCGCCAGCGCCGGGCCTGAATGCCAAGCGACAAAAAGCCCGACCGAGGCGTCCCTCGGTCGGGCTTTTTTCATGCTCAGTCGGCGGTCAACACACCACGACGTACCTGGTCCCGCTCGATGGACTCGAACAGCGCCTTGAAGTTACCCTCGCCAAACCCATCATCGCCCTTGCGCTGGATGAACTCGAAGAACACCGGGCCCATCAGGGTTTCCGAGAAGATCTGCAGCAACAGGCGCTTGTCGCCTTCGATGGACGAGCCGTCCAGCAGGATGCCCCGCGCCTGCAATTGATCCACCGGTTCGCCGTGGTTCGGCAGGCGACCTTCGAGCATTTCGTAGTAGGTGTCCGGCGGCGCGGTCATGAAGCGCATGCCGATCTTCTTGAGTGCGTCCCAGGTCTTGACCAGGTCGTCGGTGAGGAACGCGACGTGCTGGATGCCCTCGCCATTGAACTGCATCAGGAACTCTTCGATCTGCCCGGCGCCCTTGGACGACTCTTCGTTCAGCGGGATGCGGATCATGCCGTCCGGGGCGCTCATGGCCTTGGACGTCAGGCCGGTGTATTCACCCTTGATATCGAAGTAGCGCGCTTCACGGAAGTTGAACAGTTTCTCGTAGAAGCCGGCCCAGTAGGCCATGCGCCCGCGGTAGACGTTGTGGGTCAGGTGGTCGATGACCTTGAGGCCGGCACCTTGCGGGTTGCGCTCGACGCCGTCGAGGTAGACGAAGTCGATGTCATAGATCGAGCTGCCCTCACCAAAACGGTCGATCAGGTACAGCGGCGCGCCGCCGATGCCCTTGATGGCCGGCAGGTTCAGCTCCATCGGGCCGGTTTCGATATGGATGGGCTGGGCACCCAGTTCCAGGGCGCGGTTGTAGGCTTTTTGCGAGTCCTTGACGCGGAACGCCATGCCGCACACCGACGGGCCGTGCTCGGCGGCGAAATAGGAGGCGATGCTGTTGGGCTCATTGTTGAGGATCAGGTTGATCTCGCCCTGGCGGAACAGCTGGACGTTCTTGGAGCGGTGATTCGCGACTTTGGTGAAGCCCATGATCTCGAAGATCGGCTCCAGGGTGCCCGGGGTCGGCGATGCGAATTCGATAAATTCAAAGCCCATCAGGCCCATTGGGTTTTCGTAGTGGTCGGTCATGGCCGGTGCCTCATCATTCTTGTGGGTAGCAATTGGTTATGTGCGAGCAAGGATGAGGTCGGAGGGCGGCGCGCAGGAAAGGCCTCGCACACTGCGGGCGAGGAAGTCACCAAAGATGAGGGGGGAGCCGAGTAGCTTCATGGTTACATCAGTCTCTGACGGCCGAGGCTTGCGTGAGCGCAAGTCCATATTCTTGTATGCGTAAATCGATTCTACACAGCGTAACCGTATTTGTCCGTACTCTTATCAAATCCCCATTGCCCTGGGCTGTGCAAGGGGTTTGTTGCACAGGTAGATGCCCAGCAGGATGACGGCCCCGCCCGCCAGCATGGGCGCCGTCAGTTGCTCCCCCAGCAGCAAGGCACCGCAGATCACCGCCGTCAGTGGGTTGAGTGCGATAAACACGCCGGAGCGCGTCGCGCCGATACGCCGGATGCCGTCGTAGTAACCGATATACGCCAGCGCCGAGCCCAACACGCCGAGGTAGGCCAGGCTGAGCCACTGGGTGAGCTGCAAGCGGCCGAGCGCTTCTACGCTGACGCTTGCGGTAACAAACGCGGTACTGGTCAACATCAACGTGCCCAGCAGCACCGACCAGGTGACCGTCTGCAATGGCCCCAGGCTTTGGTTGAGCCCACGGGCACACAACGAATAAACGCCCCACCCTGCCACGCAGCCAAGGATCAGCAGATCGCCGATCCAGGCATCGGCGGTGGCCTGCAACAACTGCGGGTTACGACTGACAATGACCGTCCCGGCACCGACCAGGCACAACAGGATCCCCAGCAGCTTGATCCGACTCAGCCGCTCCTTGAATAACAGCCAGCTCGCCAGGCCGATCACCGCCGGGTTCAACGCCACGATCAACGAAGCCCGCGACGCATTGATGTACTGCAAGCCATAGAAGAAGCACAGGTTGTAGAAAAAAATCCCGCAGAAGCCCAGTACCGCCAGTTGCGCAAACTGCCGAAGGTTCGGGCGTAACAGACGAATACGCGCGCAGGCGATGAACAGCAACAACGCCAGGCTGGCGAGGATAAAACGCAGGCTGGCGGCCAGCAGCGGATTGAGTTGGTCGGCCAGGAAGCGCCCGGCGACAAAGGTGCCGCCCCAGATCATGGTGACGGCGGCGAGTTTGCAATAAGTCAGGTAATCGGAGGCGGGATGCATGGGGATGGCTCTAAGTACGGAGAGAATTGGCGTATTCTTCAGCTAATATCTGATCATCGTAAAATGAGCTTTCACTCATGACCCTGACCCAATTGGAAATCTTCTCGCTGGTCGCCGAGCTGCAGGGCTTCACCAGTGCCGCCCACCGCCTGGGCATCAGCCAATCGGCGGTGTCCCATGCTATCAAGGCCCTGGAGCAGGAACTGGGTGTGGAGCTGTTTCGGCGCCACCAGTCGCTGGTAGAACCCAGCGACATCGGCCAGCAATTACTCGGACGTGCCCGTGCCATGCTCGGCCTGGCCAACACCCTGCAACAAGAAGCGGCCGATGCCCGTGGCATGCGACGCGGTACTTTGCGCATCGGCTCGTTCGGGCCGACCGCGTCGATTCGCCTGCTGCCTACCATCCTCAGCCAGTTTCGCAGCGCCCATCCGGGGATTGAGGTGCATGTGGACGAAGGGCCCGACCGCCAGGTGCTGCAGTGGCTGGATGAGCGACGGATCGATGTGGGCTTTGTGGTGCTGGAACAGGAGCGCTTCGACACCTTTGCCGTGTTCGAGGACCAGATGGTGGCGCTGCTGCCGGCAGATCATCCATTGGCTGCGCGGGACACGCTGACCCTGCCGGACCTGTGTGACGATGCCTTTATCCTGACCGAAGCCGGCTCCTCGGAGTTAGTCACCCGCCTGTTCGACGTCGGCCAACTGCGGCCAAAGGTGCGTTACCGCTGCGCGCAACTGCTGAGCACCCTGGAAGCGGTCAGCCGTGGGGACGGCCTGAGCATCGTCGCCGAAGCGTCGCTGCCCCAGGCACTTGATCCGCGCTATGTGAAGCGACCGCTCTCGCCCCGTGTGCCGCGCCAGATCGGCCTGGCGGTGCTGGATCGGCGGCAGTCGTCACCGGCGACCCTGGCCTTTATCGAGATTGCGCAAAACCTTGTCAGGGCGAGCAAATTCCAAACGGGCCATCTATCATCGGAACATTCCCCGCCGGCCTGCCGGTAAAGCCCGCCCCCTGCGCAACAGGCCTGAACCCATGCCCCTCACTGTCAAAGGCCCGCGAAGACTTCTCACCCGCTATGCGATCAGCCTGTTGGCGGGTGTGCTGCCGATCCTGCTGGGTGCGGCCATCCTGTATTGGCAGGCCGAGCGCACCCTTGAACAAAGCACAGCGCAAACCGCCCAGGAAGCCATACGTCAATTCGACCTGATGCTCGACAATACCGCCCTCGCCGCCCAGACCTTGCTGCCCCTGGCCGGACAACCGTGTGACAGTGGCGCGCAACTGGCGCTGCGTGAACAGGTCACGCGCCGGCCGTTTGTGCGGGCGACGACCTTGTCCTGGCAGAAAAACATCTATTGCAGCTCCCTGTTCGGCAGCAACTACGAGTCACCGGTAAACCCGGATGACTACGTCGATGGCCGCCTGTGGTTGATGAACGGCAACCCGGTTACACCGGATACCGCGTTGCTGGTCTACCGCCTGGTCGACGGCGACAAAGCGGCGTTTGCCTCCATCGACGGCTATCACCTGACCAACGCCCTGCGCCTGATCAGCCGCTATGCCCAGCTCGTGCTGCAAGTCGGGCCTCACTGGCTCGGCGCGGACGGCAACGTGCACGACACCGCCGTCCCGGTATTTGCCGTGGCCCATCATCATCTGGCGTCCGAGCGCTATCGCTACAGCGTCGACGCCGGCATGCCGGCCGGTGAAGTGTGGCGCTATATGCAGGCGCGTTACCCGGCGCTGTTCAGCCTGGTGGTGTTCTTTGGCGTCCTTGCGGGCCTGCTTGCGCACTGGCTGCAAAAGCGCTCCTCGGCGCCCACCCATGAGCTGCAGCGGGCCTTGGGGGCCAATGAGTTCATCCCGTACTTCCAGCCGGTGGTACGCGGTGACACCCGCGAATGGGCCGGCTGCGAAGTGCTGATGCGCTGGCAGCACCCCAAGGAAGGCCTGGTCCGGCCCGACCTGTTTATCCCGCTGGCTGAACACTCCGGCCTGATCGTGCCGATGACCCGCGCCCTGCTGCGCCAGACCGCCGCCCAACTGGCGCCCCATGCGACGCAGTTCAGCCCGGGCTTCCATATCGGCGTGAATATCACCGCGCGCCATTGCCACGACCTTGCCCTGGTGGAGGATTGCCGTGAGTTTCTCGCCGCCTTTGCACCGGGCCAGGTGACCTTGGTGCTGGAGCTGACCGAGCGCGAACTGATCGAGCCCACGGATATTACCCGCCGACTGTTCGACGCCCTGCATCAACTGGGTGTGATGATTGCCATCGATGACTTTGGTACCGGCCATTCCAGCCTGGGCTATTTGCGCAACTTCAATGTGGATTACTTGAAGATCGACCAGAGTTTTGTCGCCATGATCGGGGCCGATGCACTATCGCGGCATATTCTGGACAGCATCATCGAATTATCCGGCAAGCTGGACCTGGGCATCGTTGCAGAAGGTGTAGAGACCGCCGAGCAATGCGAGTACCTGGCCGCTCACGGCGTGGATTTCCTCCAGGGCTATCTGTTTGGAAAGCCATTACCCAGCGATGAATTCATTAAAAATCTGGCCAGCCATTGAATAGCCATGCACTAGCGGTGTTGAAATAATGTTAATAAGACAAAAGACATGATTTACTCGTGGCGGATTAACTACTACAATTTTTCTTGCCTGTGCAGAACTCGCAGGACGACTTCTTCTGTGAGTCGCCTTAACGCTATTGGCTTATAGCTTTGTCTGTAGTTGACATCAGCCAAATACACTATTGGAGTACAGATTTTGTCCAGACTCGCCGAATTTCGCGCAGCAGAAAAAGCCCTTCAAGAGCAGCTTGCCCAGCTGGAGTCCCTGAAGAACGACGCTGGCCTGAAGAAAGAAATCGAATTCGAAGAAAAGCTTCAAGGCCTGATGAAAACCTACGGCAAAGGCCTGCGCGACATCATCCTGATCCTTGATCCAAACCCGGGCAAGACCAGCGCTGCCGCCGCCAGCGCACCCAAACAGCGCCGTGCGCGCGTGGTCAAGGTTTACCACAACCCGCACACTGGCGAACTGATCGAAACCAAGGGCGGTAACCACCGTGGCCTCAAGGCCTGGAAAGAACAGTATGGCGCCGCCACTGTAGACTCCTGGCTTCGCGGCTGATCACAACGCACTAACAAAGAGCCCCGCACATGCGGGGCTTTTTTATTCAAGGGTTTGAAACAGAACTTAAATAACATTTCACTTTGTTCGGAATCGACGGGCGAAACGCACTTAAAGTTTGAGGCTGGCGCGCACCAAACTGACTTCGTCCTTGCTGGCTTCGTAAGCGTCGGCTTGACCCGCGTATGAAAAAACATACGCTTTTTCGGTATCAACAGCCCCGACCAATGTTTGTGAAAGCACGTGCCGTCCATTCTCGGTAATCACACACGTAGTTTCCACGGCTTCAAGACGACTCAGTGTTGTCGAGTGCATCTTGCTGCACACACTCTGGTAACCGCCTTGGGCAAAATCCTTCTGGATGGACTTGCGCATCTCCAACAATACGCCCTGAAGATTAACGTTATGTCCGGCTTCGATCGGCGTCCCCGTCAACTCCATCACCATCAACGTGTTGCCATTTTCGTCGTTCTTGATCGCACGCTGCCGCGAGACCGGCTGCGGGGTGGCCGGCGCGTCGCCGTCGGGCACCACCTCCTCGACCTGCCAGCCGCTGGGCCAATGAATTTCCGGGTCGCCCGCCCACGCCCAAGGGCTGGCCAACAGCAAACACAGAGCGCTCAACAGCGGTAAACGACATTCGATCATTGCAAAAGACACCCAAGGTTCAAGCGACAAAGTGTGAGCCCCGCCACCGGCCGGTCGCAAGACCTGCGCGCGCTTTTTCATTTGGCGCAGCAGGCGAGCCTTGCGTATCATGCTCCGGCTGCACGGACGCCAGCCGCAAGCCAAGGGAACGCTCCTCGCACCTGGAGCCGCGTTTGCCCCATTTTTCTCTGGAGGGCCCATGAGCCTGCACGAACTGAACACCTTCCCGGGCGTCACCGCCCAACCCGATACCGCCACCTCTAACTTCGTGTTCAACCACACCATGCTGCGGGTCAAGGACATCACCAAGTCCCTGGACTTCTACACCCGGGTCCTGGGTTTTTCCCTGGTTGAAAAGCGCGACTTCCCGGAAGCCGAATTCAGCCTGTACTTCCTGGCCCTGGTGGACAAGTCCCAGATCCCGGCCGACGCCGCCGCGCGCACCCAATGGATGAAGTCGATCCCAGGCATCCTGGAACTGACCCACAACCACGGCACCGAAAACGATGCCGACTTCGCCTACCACAACGGCAACACCGACCCGCGTGGCTTTGGCCATATCTGCATCTCGGTGCCCGATATCGTCGCCGCATGCGAACGCTTCGAAGCATTGGGCTGCGATTTCCAGAAACGCCTGACCGATGGCCGCATGAAAAGCCTGGCGTTCATCAAGGATCCGGATGGGTACTGGGTTGAGATTATTCAGCCAGCACCGCTGTAAGTTTCTAACGCACAACAAAAAACCCCATGATCACTCATGGGGTTTTTCGTTTCCGGACCTGGGCTTACGCCGGAGCGGAGGTACGGATCAAGTGATCGAAAGCACTCAGGGAAGCCTTGGCGCCCTCGCCTACTGCAATCACGATCTGCTTGTACGGCACGGTCGTCACGTCACCGGCGGCGAATACCCCTGGCAGTGAAGTTTCGCCACGGGCATCGACAATGATCTCGCCACGGGGGGTCAGTTCCACAGTGCCTTTGAGCCAGTCGGTGTTGGGCAGCAAACCGATCTGTACAAAGATGCCTTCCAGGTCCAGGGTCTTGAACTCACCGGTATCGCGGTCCTTGTAGGCCAGGCCTGTCACTTTCTGGCCATCACCTTTGACTTCACTGGTCAGCGCGCTGCTGATCACGTCAACGTTAGGCAGGCTGTACAGCTTGCGCTGCAATACCGCATCGGCGCGCAACTTGCTGTCGAACTCCAGCAAGGTCACATGGCTGACGATACCGGCCAGGTCGATGGCCGCTTCAACGCCGGAGTTACCGCCGCCGATCACCGCCACACGCTTGCCCTTGAATAGCGGACCATCGCAGTGCGGGCAGAAGCACACGCCCTTGGCCTTGTATTCCTGCTCGCCCGGTACACCCATTTCGCGCCAGCGGGCGCCGGTGGCCAGGATCACGGTCTTGGACTTGAGGGTCGCACCGCTTTCAAAGCGAATTTCGTGCAGATCACCGGGATTCTTCGCCGGCACCAGACTGCTGGCGCGCTGCAGGTTCATGATGTCCACGTCGTACTGACGCACGTGGGCTTCCAGGGCGCTGGCCAGTTTCGGCCCTTCGGTTTCCTGGACCGAGATAAAGTTCTCGATGGACATGGTGTCCAGCACCTGGCCACCAAAGCGTTCGGCGGCAACACCGGTGCGGATGCCTTTACGTGCGGCGTAGATGGCGGCTGCGGAACCGGCTGGGCCACCACCGACGACCAGCACATCAAAGGCCTCCTTGGCGCTGATTTTCTCGGCGGCTTTTTCAATGCCGCTGGTGTCGAGCTTGGCGAGGATTTCTTCCAGGCCCATGCGGCCCTGGCCGAAGTTCACACCATTCAAGTAGACGCTCGGCACCGCCATGATCTGACGTTCGTCGACTTCAGCCTGGAACAGCGCGCCGTCGATGGCGACGTGGCGGATATTCGGGTTGAGCACGGCCATCAGGTTCAGCGCCTGGACCACGTCCGGGCAGTTCTGGCAGGACAGCGAGAAGTAAGTCTCGAAGCTGAACTCGCCCTTAAGGGCGCGGATCTGTTCGATTACTTCGACACTGGCCTTCGACGGGTGGCCACCGACTTGCAGCAGGGCCAGCACCAACGAAGTGAATTCATGGCCCATGGGGATGCCGGCGAAACGCAGGCTGATATCGGCACCCGGGCGGTTAATGGAGAACGATGGCTTACGCGCATCATCGCCATCGGTCTTCAGGGTAATCAGCGTGGTGAGGCTGGTTACGTCCTGCAAAAGGGCAAGCATTTCCTGGGATTTCGCGCCGTCGTCGAGGGAGGCGACGATCTCGATCGGCTGGGTGACCCGTTCCAGGTATGACTTCAACTGAGCTTTAAGATTGGCGTCCAACATACGGGCGATTTCCTATTAATTCGGTTTATTGCAGACAAAAAAACGCCCGAGCGACTATCGCCCGGGCGTTTTGAGGGCGGATGCAGCTTACTTAAGTGCGGAGTTCCGCCCTTGATACGTCTTCACAGACTTAGATCTTGCCGACCAGGTCCAGGGACGGCGCCAGAGTGGCCTCGCCTTCTTTCCACTTGGCCGGGCACACTTCGCCTGGGTGAGCGGCTACATATTGAGCAGCCTTGATCTTGCGCAGCAGCTCGGAAGCGTCACGGCCAACACCGCCGTCGTTCAGCTCAACGATCTTGATCTGGCCTTCCGGGTTGATCACGAAGGTACCGCGGTCAGCCAGGCCAGCTTCTTCGATCAGTACGTCGAAGTTGCGGGAGATGGTCAGGGTCGGGTCGCCGATCATGGTGTACTGGATTTTGCCGATGGCTGGCGAGGTGTTGTGCCAGGCAGCGTGGGCAAAGTGGGTGTCGGTCGAAACGCTGTAGATTTCCACGCCCAGTTTCTGGAATTCGGCGTAGTTGTCGGCCAGGTCTTCCAGCTCGGTTGGGCAAACGAAGGTGAAGTCGGCTGGGTAGAAGAACACTACCGACCATTTGCCTTTCAGGTCAGCGTCGGTCACATCTACGAAGTTGCCGTTTTTGTATGCAGTTGCTTTGAACGGTTTTACTTGGCTGTTGATGATAGGCATCGTTGACTCTCCGTCAGGGGTTAAGAAGTTGATGAGGTGAATCCTACCCACTCTCTCGGCAGATGGCTCATTGGCAAACCTGATGCTGACGATTGGTTTTCCCTATCAGGTGACGGTATTAATAGAAGAAATCTCAAAGCAGCGGTTGAGTGGCCAATGTCATGCCGAGAAAGGGCGTCGCTTCAACATAGCGCATGGCGGATTTCATGTCGCTCCAGCCGACGTAACTCATCAACGACTTCAAGTCCCACCCGCTGGAATGGGCCCAGGTGGCAAAGCCCCGACGCAGCGAGTGACTGGTGTACTGCTCGGCGGCGATGCCCGCGCGCTCAAGCGCCTGGCGCAGCAGCGGTATCACGCTGTTGGGGTGCAAGCCCTCCTCCCCCAGGTTTCCCCAGCGATCGATACCGCGGAATACCGGACCGCGCACCAGGGCCGAGGCGCTGAGCCATTCGCTGTAGGCCTGCACCGGACACAGGCGCAGCAGCGCCGGGGTGTGATAGGTCTTGCCGAGGTTGTCGCGGTCACTTTTGCTGCGCGGCAGGTACAGGCGGATGCCGGCACCGGGTGTTGCCTGTACATGTTCGATGCTCAAGCGACACAACTCATCGCTGCGAAAACCACGCCAGAAGCCCAGCAGGATGAGCGCAGTGTCACGTTTGGCGCGCAGCAATCGCGGTTGGTCATGTGCATCACCGGCCTCTCGCGCTTCAGCCTCGAGGGAGGCCACGACCTGCTCCAGATGCCTGAGTTGCAACGGCTCGGCCTGCTTCTCCTGCGCCGGGTGCACGGCGCGAATGCCCTTGAGCACCTTGCGCACCACCGGCGCCTTCGTCGGATCGGGAAAGCCCTGGCTGGCATGCCATTGCGCCAATGCCGAGAGCCGCAACTTCAAGGTGTTGACTGCCAACACGCCGGCATGCGCCACCAAGTAACGAGCCACGCTGTCGCTGGTGGCCGGCAGAAATCCGCCCCAACTGACTTCGAAGTGTTCGATCGCCGCACGATAGCTGCGGCGCGTGTTATCGCGGGTGGCGGCGTTTAGGTAACGGTCCAGATCGCTCATGGGAGGCCTATTCGTACTGCTGGCAGAGGTATAAGCGCTCCAGGCGCATATGACACGGGATAATACGCCAATATCCCATCTGTTAAATCATGAATTTGAACAGGTTTTTATTCGTGATATAGTACGTATTTACATAATACATACCACAGTACTAAATCGACGGAGACCCCCATGGCTCGCGGCGGCATTAATAAAGCAGTAGTTCAAACGGCACGCTTGGCGATCCTTGCCCGCGGCGAGAACCCCAGCATCGACGCGGTACGCATCGAGATGGGCAATACCGGCTCGAAAACCACGATCCACCGCTATTTGAAGGAGCTGGACGACAGCGAAGCCCGCCTGACCATCACCGAAGCGCCGATTGACGACGAACTGGGTGAACTGGTTGCACGCCTGGCGCAGCGCTTGAAAGACAAGGCTCAAGAGCCGATTGACCTGGCCCTGGCGCAGTTCGAGCAGCAAAAAACCGCCCTGCTCGCCCAGGTCGAGGCACTTGAAGAAGCACACGGCGAACTCAAGCAACAATTCGATATTCAGGCGGCTGCACTGGCGCAAGAAAGCGCCGCCCTGCAAACCGTCAGCACCAGCCTGCAAACCGAGCAAACGCGCAACGCCGGGCTCAGCCAGGCCTGCGGTGATTACGAATTGCGGATCAACGACAAGGACGAGCAGATTCGCTCGCTGGAAGAAAAGCACCTGCACGCCCGCGAGGCGCTGGAGCATTACCGTAATGCGATCAAGGAGCAGCGCGAGCAGGAACACCGACGCCATGAAGGCCAGCTGCAGCAAGTACAGGCAGAGCTGCGCCAAGCCCAGCAAAGTGCAATGGTTCGCCAGGACGAAATCACCCAGCTGCACCGCGACAACGAGCGCCTGCTGATCGAGCACCGAGTGACGACAAAGGAATTGGCTGCGCTGCAGGAGGAAACCCGCAAAGGCCAGGCCCAGCAATTGAAGCTGAGCGAACACGTGAGCCAGATCGACAGCGAGCGCACTCTCCTTCAGGAGCGCCTGCGGGCGGCCTTGCTTGAAAGTGAGTCACGCCAACAAGCGCTGGCTGAGCACGGGCACACCAACAAGCGCCTGGAACTGGAGCTTATGAAGGCCCATGCCACTATCGAGGCGTTGCGCCTGGCAGCCGCCGTTGCGACGGCGCCAGAGGCAACACCGCCAGCCTGATCAGTCGGCTACAGGCGTGCGCATGGTGACGAACTCTTCCGCCGCCGTGGGATGCACACCGATGGTTTCATCGAAGTGCTGCTTGGTCGCGCCGGCCTTGAGCGCGATCGCCAGCCCCTGGACGATTTCGCCTGCATCCGGACCGACCATGTGGCAGCCCAAGACCTTGTCGGTGTCGGCATCGACCACCAGTTTCATCAAGGTTTTTTCCTGGCACTCGGTCAAGGTCAGCTTCATCGGGCGGAAACGGCTTTCGAAGATCTGCACCCTGTGCCCGCTCTTCTTCGCCTCCTCCTCCGTCAGGCCGACCGTACCGATATTCGGCAGGCTGAATACCGCTGTCGGGATCATTGCGTAATCCACCGGGCGGTAGTGCTCGGGCTTGAACAAGCGACGTGCTACAGCCATGCCTTCGGCGAGAGCCACCGGCGTCAGCTGCACACGGCCGATCACATCACCGATCGCCAGGATCGACGCTTCGGTGGTCTCGTACTGGTCGTTCACCTGGACGAAACCGCGCTCATCCAGTTTCACGCCGGTATTTTCCAAGCCCAGGTTATCCAGCATCGGACGCCGGCCGGTGGCATAGAACACGCAATCGGCCTCCAGCACGCGCCCGTCTTTCAAGGTGGCCTTGAGGCTGCCATCGGCTTGCTTTTCAATGCGCTCGATGTCCGCATTGAATTGCAGGTCGAGGCCGCGCTTGGTCAACTCTTCCTTAAGGTGTGTGCGCACTGAACCATCAAAGCCACGCAGGAACAGGTCACCGCGATACAGCAATGACGTCTGCGCGCCCAGGCCATGGAAAATCCCGGCGAACTCAACCGCGATATAGCCACCACCTACCACCAGCACGCGCTTGGGCAACTCTTTTAGGAAGAACGCCTCATTGGAGCCTATGGCGTGCTCACGCCCCGGAATATCCGGAATCTGCGGCCAGCCCCCGGTAGCGATCAGGATGTGCCTGGCCGTAAAGCGCTCGCCATTGATTTCCACCTGGTGCGGATCAACCAGGCGCGCATGCCCCTCATGCAGGGTCACGCCGCTGTTGACCAGCAGGTTGCGGTAGATGCCATTGAGGCGATTGATCTCACGATCCTTGTTGGCGATCAGGGTCGCCCAATCAAAATTCGCTTCACCCAGAGACCAGCCAAAGCCACTGGCTTGCTCGAAGTCCTCGGCAAAATGCGCACCGTACACCAGCAGTTTCTTCGGCACGCAGCCAACGTTCACGCAGGTGCCACCCAGGTAGCGACTTTCCGCCACGGCCACCTTGGCCCCAAAGCCCGCAGCAAAGCGCGCCGCGCGAACACCGCCGGAACCGGCGCCAATTACATACAGGTCAAAATCGTAGGCCATTTCATTCTCCTCGGCAGGACATCAGCATACCGACTTACATGGGGCTGAAAAACGAAAAAGCCACCCGAAGGTGGCTTTTTCAAAGGCAGGCCTGCGTGAATCAGTAAGCCTTGCCAGTCTTGTAGAAGTGCTCGTAGCAGAAGTTGGTGGCTTCGATGTAGCCTTCAGCGCCACCGCAGTCAAAACGACGACCCTTGAACTTGTAGGCGATCACGCAACCGTCTTTGGCCTGTTTCAACAGGGCGTCGGTGATCTGGATCTCGCCACCCTTGCCTGGCTCGGTTTCTTCGATCAACTTGAAGATGTCCGGGGTCAGAATGTAACGACCGATGATCGCCAGGTTCGACGGTGCATCTTCAGGCGCCGGCTTCTCGACCATGTCGCGTACGCGGATCAGGCCATCGCCAATGTCGTCACCGGCAATCACGCCGTACTTGTTGGTCTCTTGAGGATCGACCTCTTGAACCGCAACGATGGTGCAGCGGTATTTCTGGTACAGCTTGACCATCTGGGTCAGTACGCCGTCGCCTTCCAAGTTCACACACAGGTCGTCCGCGAGTACTACGGCGAACGGCTCGTCACCGATCAACGGGCGACCGGTCAGGATGGCGTGACCAAGACCTTTCATCTGGGTCTGGCGGGTGTAGGAGAACGAGCACTCGTCCAACAACTTGCGGATGCCGACCAAGTATTTTTCCTTGTCGGTGCCCTTGATTTGGTTTTCCAGCTCGTAGCTGATGTCGAAATGGTCTTCCAGTGCGCGCTTACCGCGACCGGTGACGATAGAGATTTCGTTCAGACCGGCATCCAATGCCTCTTCGACGCCGTACTGAATCAGTGGCTTGTTTACCACCGGCAGCATCTCTTTGGGCATGGCCTTGGTCGCTGGCAAGAAGCGAGTGCCGTAACCGGCTGCTGGGAACAAGCATTTCTTGATCATATAAGTCCTTACAAAGGGCTGTGCGTACGGAATTCGGCGCAGTCTAATCAGGCCGCAGTCACCTTACAATGGGTCCTGCTGGCGTTGCGATGTCATCATAGAGAAAAAATGTCGGCGTAAGTTCCGCTGATCTTACAAAGAGCGACTTCACCGCCACGCTAAGAAAAGTCATCTCCTCATGCCTAAAAGGGGTTGCAACCCTTTTAGCACGCTTTTCAGGCCAGAACACTGACCTGGAATAACTTGCGCGGCACCGGGACAATTGGGGCTATCATTGCTCCCTTGAATCAGACCACGAGATTGTTAATAGATGTCAGAACCAAAAGGCGTGAACGGCTACCTGATCACCAAGCGAGCAGACGGCTGGCACCTGATCAACTTCCACGGAGACAGCGTCGCGGGCGTTTTCGAGACCGAAAGCATGGCGATCGCGGTCGCCGAAGTGTTTGTTGACGAAGCGGGCCACGCGTCGAGCAAGAGGCCGAAGGGTAAGTAAGCCGGCAGCCCTGCGCTAAAAGCCCCGACTCACGGGGCTTTTTTGGTTTTGCCTGTACCTAGATGGCAGTTCGCTATAATCTTCCACAAACGCCCCACGACAGTGTCAGCGCCCCTCCCACACCCTCGACGACGAACACACATGAACAAATTTCTGGCACTGACTGCGGTACTGGCACTCGCCGGCTGCACCACCACTTCCGATGTCTACCTCAAGAACGGCGAGCAAGGCCTGACTATCGACTGTTCAGGCGAAGCCAACTCCTGGGCCAGTTGCTACGAAAAAGCCGATGCCTCCTGCGCAGGCACCGGCTATCGCATTGTCGGCACCGAAGGCACGCCATCGCTTAAGGAAAGCGACAAGACCCTGGGCCAGGACGTGGGCAACTACAAAAGTCGCAGCGTGGTGGTCGTCTGCAAGTAACCCCGCGCGTTACAGGTGGATCTCGGCGAATTTGATTCCCAGTTCCCGAAGAATTTCGCTCAGCTCGTCAAGACTGGCAAAGGATTCGACTTCATCCTGATCATCCACCAGAAAAAAGCTGCGACCGCCACTTTTCTTGAAGAAGACGATCCACTCTCCCAGGTCGGCGGGGTTCTGGATGACATGGGTGGCCGAGATTTCACCCTCGGCATGACGGGCCTTCACATGTTCACGCTTCATATCGGCTTTCCCCAGCGGCATCAACCGGAAATGCACTCTTCCCCGGCCTTTTTCACATCTCCCGGGCGGATCGGTACGTTGGACATGCTCTCGTAGAGCTTGATGCTGCTACCGCTGGAGCGCTCTTCAATTTCGAAAATAGCCGAAGGGTCGGCGGAAAACTTCTGCGGTACGATGACCTGCACACCGTCTTTATGCGGTTCAATCTGCGGCGGCCGACGGGTGGTCGACAGCTTCCTTACCACACACGCCGCGTACTCCTGGGGTTTTTTCCCGGAAATGACGACCAACGTCGGCGGGGTCTGCTTGATATCTGCAACCGAAGCACACCCACCTATCGCCAAGGCCAGAACCAACACACTCCATTTCATACAAAACCTCCAATAAAGACCCTACGACAGCGGAGATGGTAATTTTCTCCCGCCCACGTAGGATTTATCCCTGATAACTCGGTAAATAACTGTTTTAAATTGTCGACGCCGTTGAAGACGGGCCGATAATAAACGCGCTGGGGCTGATAAACTCCATCTTAACCTACGTATCATTCTGATTTTTCAGAAAAAGCCCTTCTGGAGACACCCTCATGAAATTTATTCACCAGCGCGAGCACCTCAACGAGGGGGACATTGTCGTCATCGAATGCTCGCAGACTTGTAATATTCGCCTGATGAGCGACGCAAATTTTCGCAGTTTCAAGAATGGCGGCCGCCACACGTACCACGGCGGCGCGTTCGACAAATTCCCCGCCAAGATCACTGCCCCCAGCACCGGGTTCTGGAATATCACCCTGGACGTGGTGACACGCCGCGCAATCAGCGTCACCCGCAAGCCGGCGCTGTCCCACAAGATTCGCATCGTACGTCGCACCAGCACCAAGCTGAGCTGACTCGAAGACGCCACAGGAAATCACCGTGACCGCTACCACCAAATACGTAATCAAGTACAAACTCAACGGCGAACGCCGCTTCGAGTTCGCCCAACTGACGAGCAATAGCGTGGAAGAGGCCTCGCAGGCCTTGGCGAAAATCCACGATGCCAGCGATGTCATCACCGACATCAACGTGAGCAAGGCGCTGTAAGGCAATGCCCGGCCCCACTGATGACCTGTTCGCCCATGACGCCCTGCAACAACCCGCAGCGCGTGAGCAGATCGGCGAACAGTCCTACGTGCTAAGAGGCTATGCCCTGCCCTGGATTGAACGCCTTCTGCCAGAACTGCGCCGTGTGCTGGCGCAATCGCCGTTTCGGCAAATGGTTACGCCCGGGGGCTTTACCATGTCGGCCGCCTTGAGCAGTTGCGGCGCGCTGGGCTGGACCAGCGACACCAGCGGCTACCGCTACACGCCCCTGGACCCTCGCACCCGGCAACCCTGGCCAGCGCTGCCGGACACCTTGCGCCAACTGGCCATAGAAGCCGCGGCAGACGCCGGGTTTGTCGACTTTGCCCCCGACGCCTGCCTGATCAATCGTTATGTTCCGGGCGCGAAAATGTCCTTGCACCAGGACAAGAATGAACGTCGCTACAGCGAGCCCGTCGTGTCGATATCCCTTGGGTTGCCGGCAGTTTTCCTGTTCGGTGGCCACGCCCGCAGCGACAAGACCCGCAAGGTCTCGCTGTTCCATGGTGACGTGGTGGTCTGGGGCGGGGTCGATCGGCTGCGTTTTCATGGGGTGATGCCGATCAAGGAAGGCATGCACCCGATCATGGGCCCGCAACGTATCAACCTCACTTTTCGCACCGCCGGCTGATTTGACCGCAAGCTTCGGAGTGCCAGGCCACTGCAGCACGGTTAATCTGGCCAGGACCCGTCAAGAGTGCCAACCATGACTACCGAACAAGATCCGCGCTGGGCTGCGATTCTTGCCCGCGATCCGAAAGCCGATGGGCTGTTCGTCTACGGCGTGAAAACCACCGGTGTGTATTGCCGTCCGAGCAGCGCCTCGCGATTGCCCCGCCCGGAAAATATCGAGTTTTTCGACACCCCGGCACAGGCCGAGGCCGCCGGTTATCGCGCCAGCAAACGCGCAGCCGGTGACCAGACACAACTGGCTGCGCAGCATGCGCAATTGGTGGCTGACGCATGCCGGCAGATCGAACACGCCGACACCGCGCCCAGCCTCGGCACGCTGGCGAGCCGGGCCGGCCTGAGCCCGTTCCATTTCCACCGTGTGTTCAAAGGCGTGACCGGCCTGACGCCCAAGGGTTACGCCAGCGCCCATCGTTCACGCAAGGTCCGCGAGGGGCTCAAGGGCCCGCATTCGGTAACCGATGCGTTGTATGAAGCCGGCTTCAACTCCAACAGCCGCTTTTATGAGTCGGCCAACCAACGGCTCGGCATGACGCCCAGCGACTACAAGGCCGGCGGCACCAATAACGATATTCTGTTCGCCGTCGGGCAATGCTCGCTGGGTGCAATCCTGGTGGCGCAGAGCGCCCGTGGCGTGTGTGCGATTCTGCTCGGGGATGACCCGGACAAACTGGTGCGCGACCTGCAGGATCAATTCCCCAACGCCAACCTGGTGGGGGCCGACCGCCGTTTCGAACAATTGATCGCGCACGTGGTGGGCTTTATCGAGGCGCCGGCCCTGGGCCTGGACTTGCCACTGGACTTGCGTGGCACCGCGTTCCAGGAGCGGGTTTGGCAGGCCCTGCGCGAGATTCCGGTGGGCAGCACGGCCAGCTATGGGCAGATCGCCCAACGCATCGGCGCGCCCAAGGCCTTTCGCGCGGTGGCCCAGGCCTGCGGGGCGAACAGCCTGGCGGTGGCGATTCCCTGTCATCGGGTGGTGCGCAGCAATGGCGATCTATCCGGCTATCGCTGGGGGGTTGAACGCAAGCGGCAGCTGCTGGAGCGTGAAAGAGACCACTGACGCGCACGAAAAGCGTCCCTCGTCCAGTGAATAAAACAGACTGGCCGGGTGCCAAGGGCCCTGTTAAAACAGCGACAAGCCTCACTGATACTGGAGACACGTCCCATGAGCACCTGGCCAGACACCCGTATTCTCGACCTGCTGGGCATCGACGTGCCCATCATCCAGGCACCTATGGCCGGTGCGACCAGCGCCGCCATGGTGATTGCCGCCAACCAGGCCGGCGCGCTGGGTTCGATCCCTGCGGCGATGCTGAGCATCGAGCAACTGCACGAAACCCTGGCCACCGTGCGCCATGCCAGCAGCGGGCCTATCAACGTCAATTTCTTCTGCCACCAGCCGCCGGAGCCGGACGAGGAACGCAATCGCCACTGGAAGGCCTTGCTGGAACCCTACTACCGCGAACTGGGCGCCGATTTTGATGCGCCGACACCGGTCTCCAATCGCGCCCCGTTCAACGCGGCCAGTTGCGAAGTGGTGGAGCAGCACCGCCCCGAGGTCGTGAGCTTTCATTTCGGCCTGCCGGAAAAAAGCCTGCTGGAACGTGTCAAGGCGACCGGGGCCAAGGTGCTGTCCTCGGCCACCACAGTCGAAGAAGCGATCTGGTTGGAGCGGCACGGTTGCGACGCGATTATCGCCATGGGGTATGAGGCCGGCGGGCACCGAGGAATGTTCCTGACGTCGGACCTGAGCAGCCAGATCGGCACGCTGGCCCTGGTCCCGCAAGTGGTGGACGCAGTGCGCGTCCCGGTAATCGCCGCCGGCGGAATCGGCGATGCGCGCGGTATTGCCGCGGCCTTCGCCCTCGGGGCCTCGGCGGTGCAGATCGGCACCGCGTACCTGTTCACCCCGGAGGCGACGCTCAGCCGGGCCCACCATCTGGCCTTGCTGACGGCCCAGGCCAGTGGCACAGCGCTGACCAATCTGTTCACCGGGCGCCCTGCCCGTGGTCTCTTGAATCGCCTCATGCGTGAGCTGGGGCCGGTGAACCCGGCGGCGCCGGCCTTCCCCCTGGCAGGCGGCGCGCTGATGCCATTGAAGGCCAGGGAGGAAGCCGGTTTTGGCTCTCAGTGGGCCGGGCAGGCCGTCGGGCTCAAGCACGCATTGTCGACGCGCGAACTGACCACGTTGCTCGCCGCGCAAGCCCTCAAGACGCTTACCCGCACGCCGGACTAGAGCGGTACAGGTTCCGCAGGTCGCAGCCCGCTCAAGCGGTTTTCGTGGGCCTGGGTCAGTACCATGAAGCGCTTTTGCCGCAGGGCGTGGATACCGTAGATGATGCGGGCGAAGTGCTCGTTACTGTTCTCGTAGGGCTGGCAGGTCATGATCAGGGCGAAGAAGCAATCGGACTGCCGATGGGTGGCCATGGCGTTGATCAACTTCAGCCCGATAGCAAACAGCGCCTGGCCGGTGCTCATGGAGAGTCGTTCGTAGCTGGCCCCCAGTACGTGGTGTATCTGCACTTCGCGATGGGCGGCCAGCGTCTGGTGCAGGTAGTCGAGTTGCGCCCTTGTACACAGGTCCGCACGGGCGCGATCCCCCGTGACATAGCGTTCGATTTCGCTGCGCAGCAAACTGCGCCAGTCGTCGTCTTCCTGGCCGGCCCGCAGTGCGATCCAGTCGACGCAATCGACCAGGGCGTTCTCCGCCGTGGCAATCGGGCTGGCGAGGCCCGATTGCAACTGGTCCAGGTGAGCCAACGCTCCGCGCACCAACTCCGCCTCTTCTGCGATAACGCTGTCCATCAGCTCCACATACTCTTCCAGCGACTCGTGGCGCCAACTCCGGAAAGCCCCCAGCAGTTGCGCCCTGAGGTTGCCAACGACCGGAACTCCAACGGTACGGCGCAACATATCCTCGGACTCATCGATCAAGCCTCGCAGGTTACTGACCTGTAGCAACAGGCCGGCGTGATCGAACGGCTGCGGCGTGTTTTGCAGCGCCGTCGTCAGTTGCGACGCGCCCCCTGGCAGCTCCCGGGAAAGCACATCCCATAACCTCGGCAGTTGGCGTTGGATGGCGGTGATAAAGCGCTGCGGACACGCGAGGACCGAATAGCTGCCGGTATTGAAGAAACGCCCCCAACTCACTCCCAGCCGGAACACCGTGTTGAGCTCATGACTGGCCTCGATGACATTGGCGTAGAGCTTGTAGACCACCAATTTGCCGCTTGACGCCGGTGCTTGCTGCACGCGCTGCTCCCAGCCGGCGATGGAATCAAAATAGGCCAGTTGCTGCGCCGAAGGGTCCAGGCGCCCCAACCCCGTGTCCAGCACCGCCGCATCACTTTCATTGCGAACCGACAGGGCAAAATGGCACTGGGGACGCGGGTCGTCCGGTTCGGCGAACAGCAAGACGCCGATAGCCTGGACGTCCCAGGACTGGCTTGACAGGTAGTCCGCACAGCGCTTGGACTCAACGAAACCGCCTGTAGTCGAAGCCTCGGAGTCGCCCGCCAATTCGGCCAGCTTATTGGCGTCGCGATACAGCTTTTCCAGACGACCGCGCATGCCCAGCAGGTCCGCTGATGTGGGCAGGAACAACGTGGAGGCGCTTGCCTGTTCCAGGGAAACAGGGGTGTCCGGGCGCTCACGGGATCTCAAGGCCGGCAACAGCAACTTCCCGGTCTGGGCCGATCGTTTCAACAGCGTGCGCAGTTGCCCCCTGGCCAGGGTAACGTCGGCGACCAGCTCCACCACGCCCAGCAAGACGCCCAACTTGCACTCATACACATAGGCGGCGTAATCCTCGGGTCGGTCCATGCTACGGGCCAGTTGGTAGGAGAAGCTTGCGTCCGCGACATTGGCGATCAGGCCGACACCACCGGACAACAGCAACGCCCCAACGCCCGATGCGGGACCGACCGCCGCTATCACCAGGCTGGACACCGCGCGGGTAGCGACCTTGAACATGCCCCATTTCGCCAGGCGCCGCTCTTCATCGGAGGAAAATACCGCGTAATTCATCATGTGCTTGAGTTCGCTGATACCGATCTCATATAGCGCATCGTTGATGTTCGTCACCTCCCGGAAAGACACCGGCTGCGGTGGCACGCGGCGGTAGTGATAGCCGTAGCGCTTTTTCTGCGGATAGAAATCCGAGCGCTCCACGCTGAGTTTTTCCGGAAATGGCAGGTGGTGCGTGATAAACCGCATCAAGTCGTCACTGGGTTGCCCCGCCACGCCGCTGGGCTGCCACACCGCCCAAGTGAGCTCTGCCATATTCAGTGAGATGAGCAGTGCCTTCTGTGAACTGAGCTTGAGCACCAACGCATTGGGCACCACTTTTTCCCGGAACAGCAGCAGGCGCGGCTTGACTTCACCTTTGAGAAAACGATGGGCGAGTTCACGCAGGGACACATCCTGCTCAGCATCATCGACCAGGAATTGTGCCGCGCGGACCTTGGCCAAGGCCTCGCAGGTTTCGCCAAACAGTTGTTTGTAGTCGGTGTTGCGCGCCAGTTCGTCGATATCGGCGACAAAGGTTTCATACAGGATGTCGCGCAAGCGGCCCAGGGTGCGCACTTCCACGCTCGACAGCGGTTCCCCGCTGACATGGATGTTGGCGATGGTTTCCTGGAAATACGCCGTGCGCTGCGGCTCGCCCGTCAGCACCTGCAAGAAAGAAAAATGCTTGTAGCGCGGTGGCGCATAGGCGGTCATGCCCGCCGAATAGACCGGGTAGCCCACCTGGTATTTATAGCGAAACCGTTTTTCGTCCCTGAACCGATCCTGGGTACGTTGCGGCAGCCCGGACTTGTTCAGGCAGCGCTCGATAAGGTTCTGGATATAGTCCTTGGAGAGTTCAGCGTTCCACACACTGCTCAGCAGGTTGTCCCATTTTTGCCAGGCCTTGGGGGGCGTAACCGGCTGTATCGACGTCGGCACGCCCTCCAGCCACTGCGCCAGGTCCCCAGGCAATATGTGTATCGAAAAAGACGCCTGGGAGGCGTCGCTGCGCACGAACCAGAAATTCTGCTGGTCACTCTGTGCGCGGATCACGCCCTCTTCATCCATCACCCCGCAGTTCACCCAAGGACAACGGTGATTCAAATAGACCGCAAGATAATATTGCCAGCGCCCTGACGCTCGATATTCCTGGGCGACGGTGATCGAGTATTCCAGCGCTGGCGCATCGCCTGGAAGATTGCCGAGGGTCACCTTGAGCAATTGATTGGGCTCTATGTGAGTGTCTGGCAGCTGCACGTCCTTGAGTGTCCACCGCGGAAGGATACTCAAGATCGCAACCCCCACCGGCTCTTCAAAGGGTTTGAGCCACAGCCGGTTCTGGCTCGTATCGGCTGAATAATCGAAGCGGCTGCCTGATTGCGCACCAATGCGCATGCCCGGCCACTCCAGGCTGATCGCCTTGGGCCATTGGTTGGCTCCCAGGGATGTGGGAGGCAGGTCGAACCAGATTTCCGCCATCATTTCGGCGTGGGTGTTCCACACCGATAGCACCACCACCTCGGTCTTGAGTACCGCCTGGTTAGGCATCATCAACTCATGCTGCACCCAAAAGCCCGCGTGGATCTGCCCCCCGACCTGGATGCGACCTAGAAAAAATCGCGTGAAATTCAGCTCCCGTGCCACCTCGCCATAAAAATACGGCATCAGGACTTTGGTTTGTACGCTGTCGGTGTTTTGCTGTTTGCCTGCATATGCCTGCCAGGGAAACCGATCGTTGAGGATGTGCCACAGCGGCAACGACTCGTGCTCGACGATGATCGGCTGTCGCTGGCTGTCATCGGTATCGAATATCGAGAATTCGACGGGAATCAGGGCGTCTGCCCGGATCAGTGCCTTGGCCTGGGGTTCCAGCGTGGATTGAGCCACTACACGCTCTATCCATGCCTGCGTGTAAGCCTCGCTGCTCTCGGTGTTTGTCGCGCCCACGTCAATGTAAGCGTATTCCTTGCCCATGATGTGCTTCCGTTTCAGATCAATACACCGCTCACTATCGCGTTGCGACCAGCGCCTGGCTGTCAGCCATGGGGGCGTCGACGGGCGGAAATCTCGACCGCACGCCGACATCGATTCCAAGGATGGATTTCCCTTGCCATTTTTGCGCTATATACCTATACATACAGCGCCTGGCAGCGCCCTTCCCTATAATCGGCACCAGGTTCTGCACCTTCTCAAACGGAGCCGTTCATGACTTTCAATACCCCTCGCTTTGTACCCACGTGCCTAGCGGCATTGGTTGCGTTGCTCGCGACCGCAGCGGCCCACGCCGATGAAGTCCAGGTGGCCGTAGCGGCCAACTTCACCGCACCGATCCAGGCGATTGCCGCCGACTTCGAAAAAGACACCGGCCACAAACTGGTCGCAGCCTACGGCGCCACCGGGCAGTTCTACACCCAGATCAAGAACGGCGCGCCGTTCGAAGTGTTCCTGAGTGCCGACGACACCACCCCGCAAAAGCTCGAAAGCGAAGGCGACACGGTCAAGGGCTCGCGCTTCACCTACGCCGTGGGCACCCTGGCGCTGTGGTCGGCCAAGGAAGGTTATGTGGACGCCCAGGGCGAGGTGTTGAAGAAGAATGAATTCAAGCATCTGTCCATCGCCAACCCGAAAGCCGCGCCTTACGGCCTCGCCGCCACCCAGGTATTGGCCAAGGAAGGGTTGACTGAGCAGGTCAAGGACAAGCTCGTCGAAGGCCAGAACATCACCCAGGCCTTTCAGTTCGTTTCCACCGGCAACGCCGAGTTGGGTTTTGTGGCCTTGTCGCAGATCTATAAAGACGGCAAAGTCACCAGCGGCTCGGCCTGGATCGTCCCGGCCGCCCTGCACGACCCGATCAAACAGGACGCGGTGATCCTCAACAAGGGCAAGGACAGCGCTGCAGCCAAGGCACTGGTCGAGTACCTCAAAGGGCCGAAAGCCGCTGCCGTCATCAAGTCCTACGGTTATGAACTGAGCAAGTAAATGCCCCTGTCGAGTGCCGATTTTTCCGCAATCTGGTTGACCCTCAAACTGGCGTCACTGACCACCGTGATCCTGCTGGTCATCGGCACTCCGATTGCCCTGTGGCTGTCGCGCACCCGTTCATGGTGGCGCGGCCCCATTGGCGCGGTAGTAGCCTTGCCATTGGTGCTGCCACCCACCGTCATCGGTTTCTACCTGCTGTTGACCATGGGCCCCCACGGCTACTTCGGCCAGTTCACCCAATGGCTGGGCCTGGGCACCCTCACCTTCAGCTTCGCCGGGTTGGTGATCGGTTCGGTGATCTATTCCATGCCGTTCGTGGTGCAGCCGTTGCAGAACGCCTTTTCCGCCATCGGCACACGCCCATTGGAGGTGGCCGCGACCCTGCGCGCCAATCCGTGGGATACCTTCTTCACGGTGATCCTGCCCCTGGCGCGCCCGGGGTTTATCACCGCGTCCATCCTGGGTTTTGCCCATACCGTCGGAGAATTCGGCGTAGTGCTGATGATCGGCGGCAATATCCCGGACAAGACCCGCGTGGTCTCGGTGCAGATCTACGATCATGTCGAAGCCATGGAGTATGCCCAGGCCCATTGGCTGGCGGGCTCCATGGTGGTGTTCGCGTTTCTCGTATTGCTGGCGCTCTACTCCAGCCGTAAAACCAGGATGGGCTGGAGTTGATGCCGATGATCAATGTGCGCCTGAACTTGAAGTACACAGGCTTTGCCCTGGACGTGGACCTGCATGTGCCCGGCCGTGGAGTCACCGCGCTGTACGGGCATTCCGGCTCCGGCAAGACCACCTGCCTGCGCTGCATTGCCGGGCTGGAGCGGGCCGAAGATGGGTTTATCCAGATCAACGATGAAGTCTGGCAAGACAGCCGCAACGGTCTGTTCGTGCCCCCGCACAAGCGCGCGCTCGGCTACGTGTTCCAGGAGCCCAGCCTGTTCCCCCATCTGTCGGTGCGGGCCAACCTGGAGTTCGGTCTCAAACGCATCCCGCGCCCGCAACGCCGCGTCGACATGGCTCAGGCCACAGAGTTACTGGGGATCGGCCATCTGCTGGAGCGTCACCCCCAACACTTGTCCGGCGGTGAACGCCAGCGCATCGGTATCGCCCGTGCCCTGCTCACCAGCCCAAGACTCCTGTTGATGGATGAACCCCTGGCCGCCCTCGACAGCGAGCGTAAAAGCGAAATCCTGCCCTACCTGGAACGCCTGCACGACGAACTGGACATCCCCGTGCTGTACGTCAGCCATGCCCAGGATGAGGTGGCGCGCCTGGCCGATCACATCGTGTTGCTCAGCGACGGCAAGGCCCTGGCCAGTGGTCCCATCGGCGAAACCCTGGCGCGGCTCGACCTGCCCCTGGCGTTGGGGGACGACGCGGGCGTGGTGATCAACGGCAGCGTCAGCGCCTACGACGATCACTACCATCTGCTCACGCTGCAACTGCCCGACAGTGCCCAGCACCTGCGCGTAGCCCATGCGCCGCTGGCGTTGGGCAAGGCGTTGCGGGTCAAGGTACAGGCGCGCGACGTCAGCCTCAGCCTGCAAGCCGGAGAGCACAGCAGCATCCTCAACCGCCTGCCGGTGACGGTTACCCAGGAGATCGCGGCGGATAACAGCGCCCATGTGCTGGTGCGCCTGGACGCGGACGGCACGCCGTTGCTGGCGCGGATCACGCGGTTCTCCCGCGACCAGTTGCAATTGCGGCCCGGTCAGGCGCTGTGGGCGCAGATCAAGGCGGTGGCCGTGCTGGCATAAGAAACCTTTTGGCACGACCGCACACGGCTGCGGTCAATCAGGAATACCGGCCTGATCCGTTGCCAAAGGAACCCGCACCATGCCCGACTCCGCGCTGCCCGCCGACCTGCCCCGCGACCTGCATTACGTTGACGACACCCAGCCCGGCATCCGCCGCAAGCGAGTGCGCGGCAAGTTCCAGTACTTCGACGCCAAGGGCGAACGTATCCGGGATGCCGATGAGATCAAGCGCCTGAACGCCCTCGCCGTCCCTCCGGCGTATACCGATGTGTGGATCTGCGCCGACCCGCGCGGGCATCTGCAAGCCACCGGCCGCGATGCCCGTGGACGCAAGCAATACCGCTATCACGCGCGCTGGCGTGAGGTGCGTGACAGCGACAAGTACGCGCGGCTGCAGGAGTTCGGCAACGCCCTGCCGAAACTGCGCAAACAGCTCGAAGCGCAAATCGCCGAACCCGGCTTCACGCGCGAAAAAGTCCTGGCCACGGTGGTGATGCTGCTGGACGCCACGCTGATCCGCGTCGGCAATACCCAATATGCGCGAGACAACAAATCCTACGGGCTGACTACCCTGCGCAACCGCCATGTGGATGTCAAAGGCAGCGAGATCCAGTTCCAGTTTCGCGGCAAGAGTGGCGTGGAGCACCAAGTCAGTGTCAAGGACCGGCGCCTGGCCACGGTGGTCAAGCGCTGCCTGGAGTTACCGGGGCAGAACCTGTTCCAGTATCTGGACGAAGACGGCGAGCGGCACACCGTCAGCTCCCATGACGTCAACGCCTACTTGCACGACCTTACCGGTGCCGACTTCACCGCCAAGGATTACCGCACCTGGGCCGGCACCGCCATGGCGCTGGCGGTGCTGCGGGAGTTGGAATGGCAACCGGAATCCGACGCCAAGCGACATGTGGTGGCGATGGTCAAGGATGTCGCCAGGCAACTGGGCAACACGCCTGCGGTGTGCCGCAAGTGTTATATCCACCCGGCCGTACTGGAGCATTTCAGCCTGGGGGAATTGTCCAGGTTGCCCAAGCCGCGGGTGCGCAAAGGCCTGAAGGCCGAGGAAGTCGCCTTGGCGATGTTCCTTGAACAACTGGCCGCCGACTTGCCCGGCAATGCCAAGGCGGGTTAGGCTCTGGCTCCTTTCTGACTTCCGGGACGATCGCCGACGTGAATCACTAAGCCTTCCAGAATGTACCTGCAACGAGCCGCCTGGCGCGCTTGTTGGCCTGTCCGACATTTTTTGGAGGTGCTGATGACTGACGTCAACCGGCTACCCGTATTGGTTTCCCTGCAACACCTGTGCTTCCAGTTCGCCAATGGCGAGACCTTGCTGGACGATCTGAACCTGTCCATCGACCACACGCCCACCGGGATTGTGGGACGCAATGGACGGGGCAAAAGTATCCTCGCCCAATTGATCGCCGGCGTGTTGCCCCCCTCCTCCGGCTCGCTCAAGCGCTCGGCCAGCGTGGCCTATATCCCTCAGGACATGGCGGTTGCCGCGGGAGACACCCTCGCTGACCTGACGGGCACCACGCCCGTGCTGGCCGCACTGGCACGCATGGCGGCAGGGACGGCGCAGGTCGATGACCTTGAGTTGATCGACAATCGCTGGGACCTTGCCGAACGCTTGCGCGCCGCACTGGATACGGCAGGCCTTGCGCAGCTGGGTGTGGATACGCCGGCCGATCAACTCAGTGGAGGGCAACTGGCGCGGCTCAGGCTGATCGGCGCCGTGCTGGCCGCACCGCAACTGCTGGTGCTCGATGAACCCACCAACCACCTCGACAGCGCCGGCCGCAGGTGGCTGCTGCACCTGTTGCAGGAATGGCGCGGCGGCCTGGTGGTCGTGAGCCACGACCGGCAAATACTCAACACCCTCGGGCGCATCATTGAACTGTCCCCACTCGGCCCTCTCGTCTACGGCGGCAACTATGATGCCTATCGCCTGCAGCGCGACACCGAACAGCACGCCGCCGTCGCGGCGCTGGAGCACGCACGCCTTGAACGCAACCGCGAACGCCGGCGCGTGCAGAAAGACCATGACAGCCTGCAACGCCAGGCGGCGCGCTCCCGCAAGCACGCCGAGACGGCCAATGTGGATCGGTTTACCAAGGCGCGCTGGAAAAGCGCCGCCACCGAAGTCGTCGGCACCGTGCGCAGTGCCCATCACGCGTACAAACACGCGCTGGATGAGCAGGTGCGCCAAGCCTACGAGCGCGTGGTGGATGAAACGCCGACCCTGTTGGCCTTGCCGGGGTCGATCGTGCCCAATGGCCGTCAGGTGGTGGCCTTGACGGAGGTCCGGTTGCCCTGGCTGGAGCATCCCGCCCTCACACTCAACTTCACAGGGCCGGTGCGCGTGGCCGTGCAGGGACCGAACGGCTGCGGCAAATCTACCCTGCTCAAGGTACTGGCCGGCCAATTGCAGCCCGCCAGCGGTGAGTGCACGGTGCCGGTGCCCTGCGCGTATATCGACCAGCACCAGGCGCTGCTGGATGACCGACGCTCCCTCGTCGAACAACTCAACCTGCTCGACACACCGCTGCCCGAAGCCGAACTGCGTACGCGCCTGGCCTTGCTGCAACTGGATGCCCGGCGGGTCACCCAACCCACCGCGCACCTCAGCGGCGGCGAGCGGTTGAAAGCCGCGATGGCGATTGCCCTGTGGGGTGAAACACCCGCGCAACTGCTGTTGCTTGATGAGCCCACCAACCACCTGGACCTGGAATCGGTGATCGCCTTTGAACAGGCGCTGCAGGGCTTCAGCGGGGCAATGATGGTTGTATCCCATGATGAGGCGTTCATCCAGGCGTTCGGGCCAACCCACCGTTTGCTCTGGCAACCTGAGGGTTGGCGCCTGGAGTGTGTCTGAGGTCATTGCGCGCGCAATCAAAGCGTCCTAGGGTAGTGGCCGGATAATCTCACCGAGGAACCCGGCCCTATGCTGCCTTCGCCCAAAAAGCCTTATGCCAATGCCGCACTGGCCCATCAAAAGCGCTGGCGCGGCCGTGTCGGCCTGATGCTGGTGGCCAGCCTTTCGGTATTGGCGGGCATGACTGACGCCATCGGCTTCATGGCCAGCGGCGACTTTGTTTCATTCATGAGCGGCAACACCACGCGCCTGGCAGTGGCCATCAGTGTGGGGGATCTCGGCTTGACCGCACGCCTGCTGTTGCTGGTCGCCACATTCGTCGCCGGTAACGCCTTGGGCGTAGTGGTCGGCCGTCTCAGCCGGCGCCATGCGCTGCCCCTGTTGTTGTGTATCGCCACCTTGCTCTGCGGCGCAGCCTTGCTGCCCTTCACCGACACCTTGCCGGCGCTGCTGGCGGCGATCATTGCGATGGGCATGCTCAACGCAGCCGTGGAAGAGGTCAACGGCTTGCCGGTGGGGCTGACCTACGTGACCGGCGCACTGTCACGCTTTGGGCGCGGGCTGGGACGCTGGATGCTGGGGGAGCGCCGCAACGGCTGGCGGGTGCAACTGATTCCGTGGGCGGGGATGTTTGTCGGCGCGGTGATTGGCGCGTTGCTGGAGCAGCACATGGGGCTGAGGGCGCTGGTGGTCAGCGGTGTATTGGCGGGCGTGTTGGGGCTGGTGTCGCTGAAGATTCCCCGGCGCTGGCATTTGGGTTTTATGCCGCGATAAAGACTAAAGGTGCCCGCCCGACGGTAAGGCCTCGACGTCCGTGTACTGGTAAAGAGCCATTATGTCGGGCGGGCGGATTGAATCATAAGCGAATGTCCGGCGGCTGTCCCGCCGGGCGTTTCCTGAAATGACTAAGGCAACGGATTACAGACAGGTCGCAAGTGCGGCCAAGCGACGCTTGGCCGGCATCGTATCTTCAACGGCGTAGTACTTGACGGACGAACCGGCACCGGCGCTTTGCACGTCGACGAAGTAATCGCCACCCGTGGTATAGACGGTGAAACCACCGGCCCCGTTCGGCTCTTTGAAGCCACCGGCGTCGACACCAAACACGCTTTCATCCTGCCAGCCAAACTGGATGCACTCGGCAACCACCAGCGTGGCCTTGTCCGATGCCATGGCCTTATAGGGAGCCCCCAGGCGCGCCTCGTTCATCTTCGAACCCGCGCAACCGGCCAGTGCCGTCAATACCAATGCGCCCATTACCACCTTGTGCATGCCCTTGCCTCGTTGGAAAAAACGCGACTGTACCATTGCCGCAAGGCTGACTGACGCCCCCATGAATTTTGTTTCACTGTGGAGGGAGAATATGCCGCCTATAGTGGCCTGGCTCATTTTTAGAAGTGTCCTTCTGCCCGCCCTCCCGCGGGCTTTTTTTCGCCTGCGCTTCAGAGCCACCAGCGAAACAGGTAGAACAACGCCATGCTCAGCAGCACGGTCATCAATACGTTACGCGTCCAGAACATCAGCGCCACGGCGCAGATACCGGCCAGCAAATACGGATTGGCCGGGCTCAGGTTGAGCTGGTGATCAGCCAGGAAAATAATCGGCCCGCA